>CBDFMC010000014.1:0-189082 GCA_965249435.1 Lacipirellulaceae bacterium
GGAGTTCGAAGTCTCGATCAACAGGGCAACATGGAGCAGCTTTCTCATGATCACCGTGTACCCTTAGACAAGACCGACTTGACCTTCTGGCACCCACTGTGCATCAGAAGTGTTCTGAAATTCGAATTGAGGACTCAAGACAAAAAGCAGATTTCCAGCAAGCAACTTTCTGAGGAAAGCACTCCGCGATTAATCCAGAAATTTCCTTGTAGCACAGTAATTTTTGAACTTCAAAGATAAGTGCATTTTAAGGGCAACATTGGGTTGTCACAATTGGCATTTTCTGACAAATGATGGCACAATCTGATGCAAGCCTTCTTCCCGGTCTCAACCTATCCCTAGTGCCGTGTGCCCCGGCTTGTGCGTCTTGAAAGTCTTAATTTTGGAGTGAGCCGCAACGCGCCAGCGTCGGGTGCCGAGGGCAACCCGTTACGCCCCGCGAGCTAGTGGCTAGCGCCGTGCGACTCACCCCAAAATTAAGCTGTGACAAAGCACTAGCGATGTGCGTCGTTACGGTTTCTGCCTGGAAACCCAGCATTTCCCCGACTCACCCAACAAGCCGGAGTTTCCTTCGACAATCCTCAAGCCGGGCGAAGTGTACCGGTCGATGACGACCTATCGGTTTTCGGCGAAATAGATAGACGATGGCACATGCGCCGTGCATCGCGTTGCGATGCGGCTGCAAGCCACGGAATTAGTCCGTAAACAGCTCGTGCAGAACATCGGTCTGAGGATAAGGATGCCCCGGGTGCTGAGCAAATGCTTCGGCATAGGAAACATTGAGCTCGTGGCCACGCATCGCGTTATTCCGTTTCATCGTTTCGATATATTCGTCGATGCCATGATGCGAGCGGAGCCATTCGCGCTGGGATGCATGACAAGCGAGCATCTCGATCTTGCGATCGATATGGTGGGAAACGTCTACGCAAACAGTTGGACGAACCAGCTCGCCCGTGTAAGGATTGATGCCGTCCACGGGATCGCAGTAATAGAGCCAAGGCACGGCCGAGCCTTCGACGAGTGGGAGGAAAGATGCATTGGGAATTGGATAGGCAAAGGTTGCGCAACGCGCGAGTAAATGGACCTGCTCATGATCAAGCATGTAGTCGAAACGGGGATGCGTGAAGACCAGCGAAGGGGCGATTTGTCGAAACAGGTCGATTGTTTTTTGGATGGTCGGCTTGTCGAGAATCACTCGCAAGTCGCCTTCCTCCAGGCAGTGATACGTGGCTCCGATCACTTCCGCTGCGGCGGCACCTTCCTTGCGTCGAATATCAGCGATTTCCTTCGCAGGCAACGTCATCGTCCCGCAATCGCCCGCGGTTGCCGTGGCAATGTGAACCTCCCAACCAGCCTCAGCCAGCCGCATCAAGGTTCCTGTGCATAGCATCTCAGCATCATCCGGATGGGCTAAGAAACTCAGGACGACTTTTCTTTCTGCTTGTTCACTCATCCAATCAGCCTTATCTGTCCAAGGAAAGTTACCGTTTCGGCCAATTTCAATGCCATTGGCCTGGAATTCACTCGCTGTAATCTACATGGGTCTCGTGCAGAGTGCAACGATCAAGCCACCTGTAGCAGGACGATTGCAAAGTTGGAATCTCAGCCCCCGGCTTTGCCGGGGGGTCGTGATACCGCAGTGCGATGACATGGGAAAAATCGCCGCAATACTTCACGGCAGGCAACCCCACGGCAAAGCCGTGGGCTGAAATTACGACATTGCAGTTCTCCTGCCACTTGTGCTTTGAGAAGTAGTATGTGAAAGCCAAGAATGATTCGTTGCTGACGGACCTCATTATTCCGTTCTACTCTCATCAATGCAGTGGAGTTGGACATAATACTTCAGCAGTAAACGCTCGCTCCGTAAACCCGCTAGGAGCATGGAGAAGCTGTGCACAAGCCCGGCCAACATCCAACCAGATGTTAGTCCTAACCCAAGTTCCACAGTTGTGCTGCGGAAGTGCTTTTTTGAAAAATATTTTGACCTGAAATCATATGCCCTGACGGGTGTATCTTTCCTGGCTTTACGAAAAATGGTTCCTCTTCGGTCGCGACGAAGGCAAATCGCGTTGTCGTGGAAAGATCTGCGTTTGACGAGACACTTTGATTGCCGATAATTCGGGCATGTTCATCAGGCCGTGCTACCGCAAGATCAAGGGAAAACGTCAGGCGTATTGGGCGCTGGTCGAGTCGTATCGAACCGAACGGGGGCCGCGACAGCGGACGGTTGCCTGGCTTGGCAAGCTCAAGGAGTCCGAACGGGCCGGCGTCAGGCGAGCAGCGGCAGGCGAGAAGAAACCGGATTCCGCACAGCTGCAACTCTTCGATGATCAAGGCCAGCTCGAGCCCGAGTGGGTCGAGATCGATACGGCGAATGTGCGTGTCGAAAACCAACTCGAGTTCGGCGGAGCATGGCTCGCGCTGGAGTTGATCCGCCAACTGCAACTCGACAAACTGTTTGAAAACATCATCCCACGCGGCAAGGAAGATATCCCGTGGGCGAAGGTCGCGATGATTCTCGTCATCTGCCGACTCTGCAACCCGTCGAGCGAACTGCATATTGCCGAGCATTATTACAAGAGCACGGCGCTGCCCGAGTTGCTGGGTGTTCCGGCGGAAAAGATCTATGACGAAAGGCTTTACCGGGCGCTGGACAAGCTGCTACCGCACAAGGAGGCTCTGGAAAAACACCTGAAAAACAGGCTCGGCACGCTGTTTGAGCTCGATTATGATCTGCTGCTGTACGATGTGACGAGCACCTACTTCGAGGGCCTTTGTGAAGGAAACCCACAAGCCCAACGCGGTTACTCTCGCGACAAACGGGGTGATTGTAAACAAGTCTGCATCGGTCTGGTCGTCACGCGGGACGGCATCCCGCTTGGCTACGAAGTCTTCGCCGGCAACCGCAACGACATGACGACGTGGCAGGAAATTGTCACGACGATGGAGAAGCGCTACGGTCGCGCCAACCGCATCTGGTGCGGCGATCGCGGGATGATGAGCAAGGCGAACCTCGAATTCATGGAGTCGGGCAATCGGTGTTATATCCTCGGCGCGTCGAAAGGGACGCTCAGGAAGTTCGCGCGCCAGTTGCTCGGCGAAGACTGGCGCGTGATCCGCGAAGGCCTGGAAGTCAAGATGTGCGCTTCGCCCGACGGCGGCAAAGAAACCTACATCTTATGTCGCAGCCGTGATCGCCGTGAAAAGGAAAAGGCGATGCACGAGCGTTTCGAGCAGCGGATCGACGAGGCGCTCGAGAAGCTCCGCGCAAGCTGCGAAAAGCGTAAATGGAAAAAGGAAGTGATCGACCGCCGCGTCGGCAAGATCATGGCAAAGAACTCCCGGGCCGCCGGCCTGGGCGACGAACCTCGCCGCATTTTTGAGGAGCTGGGCAAGATCAACCTGGTCGACGTCGTGCTTCCCACTCGCCAAAAGCCCACCCGCCAAAAGCCGGTCGAAATCCGCCGTCGCTGCGTCGCCCGTCCGACCGAGCACCAAGCCATCCTGCTCGACCGCCTCGGTCTGAGCCTGCCCCGTCAATTAAAAGTTGCCCGCCAAATATAGTGGAAAAATCCCACCACCCAACCTATAAAACAAGAGTCTCCGTGGACACAAGTGTGGAACTTGGGCTAAGATCGCACCAGTACTAAATCCCATGACGGCAATTGGGACATTCTGGCCTTGGGCAAATCTCATAGCCACTTGCATCACTTTGGAGAAAAACCAAAAGTAGAGACCGATTAAGGATGCCCGAGAGAGTAGGATCCAGAATCGATATTTATCCAGCAAATCGATCTGTTTGCGCGCCCGATCGACGTACTGCTCATCCGTAAGCCGAGGGCGTTTCAAGCTGAAAAAGCTCATTTTATTACTCAAAGTAAAAAGAAGATGAACCACGAATAAAACGAATTACACAAATAAGTAGGGGATTCAGATGGATCCCCCACAAGAATGTTTCGTCAGGTGGAGCAACCTCAATAGGTCGCTTTCCTACTTGTTTATTCGTGTGATTAGTGCAATTCGTGGTTCCCTCTTTTCAGTTTGCGTTATTACCCTATGCCGCCTTGGCAACTCCGATGCTTGGCGTTGTCTGCCTCGGGATGATTTCATCCAGCCGGCGGCGGACGACATCGCTCGGTTCGTCCACGACGGCCTGCAACCGGCCGATGTCGTGGATCACCTCAAGCAAATTGTTCCCCTCGCTCGCGGCGACCATGATTTTTTTGTGCTCGGTTTGTCGGTGCTGCTCTTGGTCGCTGTAAAGTTCTTCGTACAACTTTTCGCCCGGTCGAAGTCCGGTGACCTCGATTTCGATGTCTTCGCCGACGCGCAGCCCGGAGAGACGTATCATGTCTTGGGCAAGATTCATGATGCGCACCGGCTCGCCCATGTCGAGGACGTAGATTTCGCCCCCTTGTCCCATGGCACCGGCTTGGATCACCAGTTGGGCTGCCTCGGGAATCATCATGAAATAACGAATCATCTCCTTGTGCGTCACGGTCACTGGCCCGCCGCGTGCGATTTGCTGACGGAAGATCGGTACCACGCTGCCCGCCGAGTCGAGCACGTTGCCAAACCGGACGGTCACCAGCCGGCACGAGGAGGCTTGCGATTTCGCCTGCACATATTTCTCGGCAAGTCGCTTGCAACTGCCCATGATGCTCGTGGGATTGACAGCCTTGTCGGTCGAAATCATGACAAATCCCTTGGCCTGAAACTCATCGGCCAAGTCGACCAACCTGCGGGTTGCCAACACGATGTTCTTGACCGCTTCGCCCGGGTGCGTTTCCATCAGGGGCACATGCTTGTAGGCGGCAGCGTGAAAGATGATTTCTGGACGCAACTGCTCGAACACGGCACGCATCCGCTCGCCGTCGGTGATGTCGGCCATCACCACTTCGATGTTGGTTTGCGGGGCCAGCCGTTTTAACTCGCGATCGATGAAGAACTGGCCCGTTTCAGAACGATCTAAAAGCAGCAACTTGGCGGGCGAGAGCTTGACAAGCTGCCGGCAAATTTCCGAACCAATGCTGCCCGCGCTACCAGTAACCATCAGCACTCGGCCATCAATCCATTGGCTAATACTATCGATATCGATATCGACCGAGGGGCGTCGGAGCAGATCGTTGATGGCGACCGATCGGGGCTGCATGGCAACATGTTCGTTGAGAATCTGCTCGTAACTAGGGAGCACTTTTACTCGAAAGTTGTGTTCACGGGCATTCTCGACCAGCCGGCGAACTTGTTTGCCAGGTAGCTCGCCCGACATGATCAAAACTTCTTCAATCCGATGTTTATCCACGAGATCGCCGATCTGATTGTGGTTGCCTAACACGGGCACACCCCCAATCCGGCGGCCCTGTGCTTCAAGTCGGTCGTCGATAAAACCGACCGGCGAGTATTTTAACATGGCACTACGACGAATGGCACGTAAAAGGGCTTCGCCCGAATCGTTCGCACCGACAATCAAGGCGCGTGGGTGATCTTGGGACTTGCGTTGCTGAAGCCAGCCGAAGTCGCGAATGAGTCGGGGAATTGCCCGCGCGGTAGCCAATAGCCCGACAGTCGTCCCCCAATCGAGCAAAATAACACTACGAGGAATGGTCGCATGTGTCCAAAAGAGCGCGTCCACAACGACAATTCCAATGGAACTATAGGTAACAATCCGCACGAGCAGCGACAAATCGTGAAACGTGAGATAGCGAGTCCATTCTTGATGCAGACGGAACCAGGTCATCGCGGAAAATTTGATCAGCACAACCCAACCTAACGAATTCAGTAGTACCGACTGATTCTCAATGCTGAGACTTCCCGCGAACCTCAGTAGGAATGCAATAACATAGGCAAGCGCAGCGAGAGGCACGAAGATGGCCGTGCTGTGAAGAAAACGTCGAAATAGTTGATGTTTTGGCATGGAAGAGTTGGGGGTTGGGAGGCGCGAGGCGCGAGTTGAAAAAAAAGTTGGAAGTTATGAGGCGCGAGTTATGAATTTTTTAACTCGCGCCTCGCGCCCCCCAACTCATAACTTCTACCTCCTATCTCCTATCTTGTTTTCGTCAGCATTTCTTTATTGGCAAGCACTAAGTCCCTTCGCACCGAATGATCATCCGCCCGTCTTGCCAGACACCATCGCAGATGAGGCTCGGCAGAATGAAATTGGCCCCCTTTGAGCAAGGCCTTGCTTAGAGCACGTCGGGCAGGATAACTACTGGGTGCTATCCGACAGGCCTGCTTCAAACTGGCGAGCGCCTGATCATTCTCATTCAAGTGCGATTGCATTCCTGCTAGGGTAAGCCAGATATTCGTTTGCGTTGCCAGCGGTTTGTCTTTGCTGTCTTTCATCGCAACCCTAGCCGCGTAGTGGGCGAGGTTCTGTAAATCGGCTTCTTGCCCGACCTTGTGATATCGTCTCCACAAGACTCCTAGCATGTCCCAAGTCGGTTGGAAGTTTTCGATAAAATCTTCGGCGGAAATGCGTCCCGCCATCCACTGGACAATCCGCAACTGATGTTTACCTCGGTTGCGAAACGCCTTGGTCCAGTAGCTGCTCACCTTGTCCTGCTGTCCCATCAATAAATACTGCCTACCAACCTCAAACAGCACATCGCAATCCTGTGGACGAACACACAGGCTTTGCTTGAGATAGGCCTCGATATCTTCAGACTTTTTTCCCTCAAGGAAGCAAAGGTCCGCTAGATTCAGATAAGCGAAGCCTTGCAGTGGGTTAAGCCGAAGTGCATGCCTTGTGTGACCATAGGCTCGATAAAGGTGCTCGACGTTCGGACCAAACGCGCGTGAAAGCCACTCGCGAAGTTCCTGAGCCGAGGTAAAACCGGAAGCCATCGCGGCATCACGAATTTGCCCTCTTGTCATGGCGTTCGCATTTTGTTGCTGTACCCGCTCAAACTGGCTAAGGTGCTGGCTGGCCAATCGCAGATGCGCTCGCGCCGAGTCGGGATGCCATTGCACAACTTTTTGAAGTTGCTCGACCATGGAATGGACATACGCATCCCGCGTCTGGGCATCGCTGACTGTTTCTTCTTTCTGGGAAGCTATTTGACGTTGTTCAAGCAGCGTGAATTCCTTGGAGGCCAGAAGGTAACGATCGTAGTAAATCGATGCGACTGCCGGTCCTGCAAAGACGGTGATCATCCAGCCTGTCACGACAAGCACGATGCAAGCCAATTCAATCCAGCGCAACCTGGTCAATGGTGCAAGAACGGATGCCGAGGAACGAATCTCTTTGCTGCTTTCGCTGGAACGGCTTAGTCGCGACAAATTGATTAAGCAAGCCACAAGCAGAAGGGTAAGCGACATGCAGGCGGGAATGAACCAGACAAAGTCGACGATGGCGTGAACAACACTCGCGACAAGGCAGGCAGTCACGGCGATGGTGCTGGCCGCAATCCGAGATGATGCCGGTCGGCGGAGCGTGCGAAAGCATAAGGCCCCTAAAAAAGCCAAAGCACAAATCAATAATATCCCACCGAGCATACCATTTTCGGTCGGGATCTGAAGATATCCATTCTCGGCGTGTGTGTATTCCTTGTCGTAAGGCTTATCTAAAAAGATACGATAGATATCACGGTGCGAGCCCGCTCCGGAACCAAAGATCCCTCCCGATTGAATCGCGGCAACATTGGCTGACCATATATTGCGACGTCCGGAATGGACATCGATTTCCTCAAGCGAGCCGGCAGTAAAATCATCGAGTCGCGCAGATACTTTTTCGTAACCGTAAATCGATAAGATTCCAGTGACCAACAGCGTCATGCCACAGGCGACAAGCAGCGTGCGAGAGGTCACCTGCCCGGCGCGATAGAACAGGAGAATCGCTGTAAACAAGGCAACACCCAAAGCGAGCGTGCCACCTCGAGAAAGCGAAAGCAGCACGGCCATGAGCAGGATGATCACCCCGCCGTAAAGCCACGTTGATGCGGAGAGAATACGGGACGGCGTAGGGGCCATGCCTCTGCTTTTCGACGTGTGTTGGCTCTGCTGCCGACGTACAATCCACGCCAGCAAAGGTCCCACGCCAAGGACCAGGAAATGGGCGAAGTGATTTCGGTTGGTAAAGCTCCCTGTAATTTGTCCACTCGCCGCGCGGTAGGGATGCTGATAGAACCAGAAAAAGAGCCCGTTGGAGAAAAAATAATGCACGAGGCCGAAAACCCCCATGCAAACCGACGCAAGGGCGATCCCATTGAGCAATCTCTCGATGTCGCTTACTTCTCGAAGACGCTGAATTGCGGTGATAAACAGCAGGCTATACCCCAGTAGCATGACCAGTGCGAGTCGCGTGGCACTTGGTGTGAGCGAGATGGTTTGCCAGTTTCCAAGGGTTGAACCCTCACTGCTGTTGGCCGACCATAGCGGCAGTAGCTGGCCTGTTCGAGGCGTGAGAATCTCAAGCCAACGTTCGGGCAGCGGGGTCAGTTGCAGC
The DNA here is from genome assembly GCA_965249435.1 of Lacipirellulaceae bacterium. GTDB lineage: Bacteria > Planctomycetota > Planctomycetia > Pirellulales > Lacipirellulaceae > JAJRWS01. The sequence goes on from CBDFMC010000014.1 coordinate 8,444, forward strand.
GCAACCATGGCAACGGCCGCAGCAATAAGCCCATAGGCTATGGTACTTCGAGTCCATTTCCCGCCCCCCAGTGCAACTTGCCTACAGCACCAAGCCAGCGCGATGGTGCATGACAAAACCACGAAGACAAAGCGTCCCAAATCGTGTCGCCCACCGAAAAACAGTGGTGCAATAAAGAGGATGCCACAGAAACCGGCATCGACCACGCGCAGACACGCTTGGGCAACCGGGGGCTCATGCGCCGTGCGGAGAGACCCTGTACGGAGAGACCCTTTTTTCCTGTGCCGATTACTAGAGTGATGCCAATTTGACATTTGGATGGAATTGAATTTGTTGATTAAGTGGTTAGCCGCCGGGCTTGTCCCGGCGCGTGCGGCTTGTCCCGGCGCGTGCAGCGCTGGGGCAAGCCCGACGGCTAACAAACGAATGTACAATATCAATCGCCGTCAGGTGCTACGCAGCTCGACGGGGTTGGATGCTTGCCTGTACGTTGGCATCTTCTGCATGAACGCCTTCAACTTGAGCCCCTGCCACCTGATCTAGCTCGCTGTCGTCTTCGTGACCGTAGCCATAACCGTACCCGTATCCATAGCCATAGTTGCCCGAATCTTCCGAAACGCCGTTGACCACAATGCCAAAGACGTTGCACCCAGTATCTTGAAAGCTTTCTACAGATCGCATGACGACCCGACGATGATTTTTCTCCGGCCGGACAACGATAATGGCGCCATCGACCAACTGACCCACGATCAGGGCGTCGCTCACAGCCAGCACCGGCGGGCAATCGACCAACACTTGATCGTATTTCGAATCAGCCCAGGCGAGGAGTTCGGTGAAGTTATTGCTGCTAAGCAACTCGGCCGGGTTGGGGCGTCGCAAGCCGACGGGCAATATATCCAGGCCCTCGACCTCCGTCGTCTCGATCAGTGGCGGTGCTGTTTGGCTTACCGGCTCTGCCGATGAAAGTACGTCTGCCACGCCTTGCTGACCCTTTAGACCGAGCAACGACGACATGCCCGGTTTGCGCAGGTCGGCATCGATCACCAACGTCCGCTTCCCCGATTGGGCAAACGCGACTGCCAGATTGGCCGAGATGGTCGTTTTGCCGTCGCTTGGCTCGGAACTGGAGATCAGGATGCGGTCGGCCACTTCGGCACTCAGTGTCAGTGCGGTGCGCAACGTCCGGAACGCCTCGGTTTCAACACTATGAGGATTGGCCTTGATATGGACACAGTCGAGGCCTTCCCCTTGAATGGGTGTCAGCTCTCGCACCACAGCCAGGATCGGCACGCCAAGCTGAGCGGACATATCCTCGGGCGAGGTGAAACGGTCGTCCAGAACATCTTGGACATAGACAATTGCCCCACCGCAAGCCATGCCGCCAACCAAGCAGAACACAACGACAAACCGCAGTTGGGGTGAAACCGGTTTACGATTGGGGATTGGCTCTCGAACAACGGTTGCTTGAATAGGCGATTGAACTTGTAGAATGTCTACGGCGGCAATCTTCTCGAAAAGTACATCGTGCAGCGATTCGAGTCTTGCAACTTCGCGTTCCAACATTTGAAGCTGTACCAGATCGCTACTATGGGCTGCTGCCTCTTGACGGGCTTGCTCAAACGCAGCGAGCAGTTGTCTTTCTTTTTGTTCTGTTTGCCGTACCGTTTGCTGCATCATCCGCTGGACAATGGGACCAAGCTCCGAGTTACCCAGCGAGCTAAATCTCTCACCGAGGTTGGCATGGTAGTTTTTCAAGTATTGACGAATGTTTTGAATTTGGTTCCGTAGTTTTACTATCCGCGGATGATTGGGCCCCAGGAACTCGGATTGGTCCTGCAACTCCGCTTGCGCATCGAGGAGTTCTTTTTCCTGGGTGCCGATAAGCTCCATATCTTGTTGGCTCAGTCCGAGCGTTGCGAGTAGCATCTGCCGCCCGACCATCGCTTCGATTCCAGCCAGATGCTGTTGGATGCTTTCGCCACTGGCAATCGCCATGTTGATCGAGGCCAACGCGGCCTGTAGTTCAAGCCTTTTTTCTTGGACTTCGAGCAGCGAATCATTGAAATGGATCGCCCTCTGGATGACCGGTTCGACAATGCCATCCTTGGAGTCAACCGCAATGTAACCAACATCTTGTCGGAACTTCTGCAATCTGGTTTGTTTGGACGCTAATGAATTCTGCAATTCGTCTCGTTCTTTGGTGAGGGTGGAGATGACATCGCCCGCGGTGCCTTTGTGCGTTTCTTCGACGAATTGCAGGTAGGACTGGATGATGGCATTGACGACAGCCGTTGCCGCTTCGGGAGATTTCGAGCGGAAGCTGACTTCAATAAAGTTTGTCTTGCGCGTAGTTTTTGTAGAGAGATTATCCCCAATCGTATCAATCCAGTCGCGTTGGGGCACGCCCTGGAGATCAATGCGGTGTTCCGGCCTCAAGAGATTGATCGCCCGTTGGAGCACAATGGGGCTTCTTGCCAGTTCGCGATGCGTTGCCATCGTATTGTCGGAACTATTATTGTCGCCAACGGTAGTGACTTGATCTTGATTTTGATTTTGCCGGATGATCAGCAATTTTGCCGTCGACTGATAGAGACGTGTGGCCAGAGCGAAATAGGCGACACCCATGAGAATGAACAAGCAGACAGTGCCCAGGATGACATTTTTCCGATATTGGACAACGCGCATAAACCGTATGATCGCGGTAGACAACTCGCTGCCTGTCGCAATGTCGGGTTCGAGTGCTTGATGATTTTCCTGATCGTGGATCATGGAGTTACCCAGCGGCAATGAATTTGGCTATTGGTTGTCTTAAACTAGTTGGGGGTTGGGAGGCGCGGGGCGCGAGTAAAAGAAAAAACAACTCGCGCCTCCCAACCCTCAACTCCAAATGCAGCAGTCATTGTTTGACTGATGCTAAAATGCTGTCACACCGGTTGACACGCCAAACGCCACACGAAATATCTTGGAGAAGGTATCGACCGCAACCGTGGTTGGAGTCCGTTCAATGCTGATCGTATCTCCGGCAGCGAGACGGATGTTCTCATCGCCATGATGCTTTGCCGCATTCAAACTGGCTTGGATAACCAATGGTTGCGGATTGTTTTCTAAATGCCGGATAATGAATACTTTGTCCGCGACGGGAGAGCTGAGTCCGCCGGCAAGCGCAACGGCGTCGAGCAAGTGGACATCCTGATCTGAGGGCAAATCAAACTGGCCCGGTTTTTGCACAAGCCCTGCGACATGGATCAGACGTGGATCGCGCCGATGGACCATCACCATATCGCCATCTTGCAAATGATAATCATCGGTCGCACGTGGATGCGCGGCGGCCAAATCGATCCGCAAACTATTGGGCGATCGATTGGCGGGTAGGGCGTTTGTGGCGGAAGGCGATGCCAAAGCACTCAAATTGGAGTAGCTTGCCAATTGCACCTCTGCCTCTGCTTCGCTCGTCGCACCCGGTTTCGCCAGGCTGTTTGAATTGGGTTGATCCTGACTGTCTGTGGCAAGCAGCGTTGGGGCATGACGAACAATTTCAATCGACATGCTCGCATCTTCCGTCATCCCGCCGGCAATCCCCAAAGCGTTGAGAAGATTGCTTGCATTGCGCGGGATCTCATGAATGCCCGGCTCCTCGACCTCGCCCATGACGGTAATATGGTTTACCGCTTTGGATTTTATATCGAGTGTCACATGAGGTTTAAGATAAATACCACGTTCTACGCTGGCGGCTGCAATGTTCCGACTCGCATCATAAGGCTCAAGACCTGCGACGGGGACCAAGCCAATCGAAGAGAGCTCGACGTTGCCATCACTGGAAACACGCGTAAGCTCGGGCACCAATTTTTTGTCGTTCAGGCCGCTTGCTATCGTGACTTCCAAAAGATCGCCAGGGGCAAGTTGCGAGTTGCCTAAGCCAGAACTCGACAACCGAGCCATGTTGATTTTCGACCCATTAGCAACCGAGGACGTTCTAAATTCCGGCGGGAGATTGGCGGCACGAATCGCACCACTTTGGCACCCAGTCGTCCCGCCGATCATCAGAAGCAAACATGCCAGCGCGAGGCGGCATTGACCTTCAATTCGTTCCGTTTGAGAAGCCTCGCTGCAAAATCGCATCGCATCGATTTTCCAAAAAATGTGTTGCATAGCTTACAGTTTTCAGTGGCAGTCTTGAATTGGACAGGTGCGCATCCGAGTAGGCATGGATTGGGCAGTCCGCAGCCAGCATATCCTGCGACTTACTTTTTGCGGGCAACACCGCCGCCGATGGCTCGGTCAGCCCAAATAGAACTCACTCAGGGATAGGCTCGGAGGTACGGTTTGCAGGGCTAGCGCAAGCACCCTATCAGCGGGTGGGGAGTAAGTACCTTTTCTGGGACAAACACGCAAGCCCGCTCCGAATTTGGGGCGGGAGAAATGCAATTTTGGAGCCAATTCCGAGGACAATACAATAAAGGGTGGGGCAAAAACGCTAACCAGCATATCACTTAGCTAGCATTTTCTTGCCGATCAACCACGAACGCACAGGTCTGGTCGCCAATCGGCACTCCCTGTTCGGCTCGCTCGCTACCGATGCGCTGCTATCGGTGATTTGGTTCTTCAGGGAATTTAGCGGCTACCGATCGAAGAAAGCATTTAAGCCCCCGGCTTTGCCGGGGGGTTGTCTTCAGGGAAACGTTGTTTTCGAAGGAAATGTTCTTCGGGGAAATGCTCTGCTTGGTGGAAAAGTGGACTGTTATGCAACCCCCCGGCAAAGCCGGGGGCTGAAATTGTGACTTGGGCATTCTCCTTTCCACTGCAAAATCTAGCCACTAAAAGTCCTGAAGAACCGGTGATTTGAAGCGGGGATCGCGTTGCTATTCATGCCGTTTCGAGACGATCGTACCAGGAGTATTTCAAAATCACACTGGTCAAAGCCGCTAGTGCCAGCGCACCGCATGCCATGTTCCATTCTTGGATCACGATGTAAATCGGTAACGCTACGAGGGCCGTTTGCCAGAGGATGCCAACCGAGACGTTTGCCATGTCCCGGCGGAAGTTTGTGTTACCCACGAAGTTCGGATTTTTTCGCATGGCCAGTTGATGGATAGGTCCCCACCAACCCCATGGCCGAGTGCGCATGTAGAAATTGCACAAAACGTTCATGTCTTCCGGCGGCGTCAGCAAACTCGCCACCACGGAAACCGTCGTAGAGATTGCCAATAAAGCAGGAAATGCGAACAGAAGGTTGACGTCCGGAATCGTAGCCAGAAAGATCGCCCCGGCAATTCCAGCCATCATCCCCCAAAAATATCCATGCCCGTTCAGCCTCCACCAGTGCCATTTCAAGACATTCGTCGCGGCGTATCCACCCCACAACGCCGAGACAATCCATAGCGTTGCCTCTTCGACCGAGGAAACGAGATACCCCATGGCACAGCCCACGACGACGACCGCCACCGACGAAATATAGCTGGCGCGGACAGCGGTGCGCTGGTCGGCATCCGGTTTGAAATATCTCTTGTAGACATCATTGACCAAATAGGCGGCAGCCGCGTTGATCGTGCCGGCAAAGGTCGACATAAACGCCGCCAGCAGCCCGGCGATCAGCAGTCCGGCCAAGCCGACCGGCAGGAAATCGCGAATCACAATCGGCAACACCTGTTCGAGATCGATCGCATCACCTTGGCTTACCTCGGTACGCAGTAACGCCAGAGCGAGCACGGTAATCCCCGCAACCATAAAATAGCGAGGAAAGAACAGGACGACCGTCACCAGTCCGCTCATCATGGATGCTTCTTTGGGGTTCTTAGCGGCCAGGATGCGCTGCATGTCGTAGTTCGGAGCGGGTCCCGCCGCGCTAACCAACACCCCCTTGAACACCATCATCAAGAAAAACGCGCCAAACATTGTGTAGCCATCATTTTCCATTTTCAGCATCGCGGCGGGCATGATGTCGGCCCAGTCGAGTTCCAGTACCCAGGAAAAACGGATGTCGCTCCAACCCTTGGGCACGGCTGCTTGAAGCATTTCGGGTGACACTTGCCACATGGCGATCATGCCGAGAGCCACGCTGCAGACAATCATCATGGCAAACTGGATCAAGTCGGTAAGCACTACGCTATAGAGCCCACCTACCACGGTGTAGAGTGTCGTGATGCCGACAATCATGAGGGCATAGGTATTTGCCGACATTGTTTCCGGAAGAAAAATCTCCGAGAATTTCGCGATTCCCACAAATGCGTAGGCGGTGAAGGCAACCACGCTGACCAGAGCGAAGAGGACAACGCTCATGCGCGACACTTCAGCCCCCCGACCCTGTCCGAACCGCAACGTGATCCACTCCGCGCCAGTCATCGCCCCCGAACGACGCAACCACGAGGAGAGATAAACCATCAGAAAAATCTGGTTGAACACCGGCCAGAGCCACGGAATAAAAACGCTTTTTAGGCCGTAAACATAAAGGAGCGAAACGAGCCAGATCGTCCCGGAGATGTCGAACATCGAAGCGGCATTCGACATGCTAAGCACCCACCAGGGCATTTTGTTACCGCCCAAAAAGTAATGGCCGAGTCCACCACGCGCGCGTTTCTCCACGGCAAATCCAACGACGACCATCGTTGCCAGGTACAGCACGAGAACAGCAATGTCGATCGGGTGCAGTTTCATGGGCAGGGAATTCTTAAAATTGGTTCGTAATCGTTCACGAGATGGAAGAAAAATGAACCACGAAGAGCACGGCGCAGCAAAGCCGCAACCAAAATATCAGATTCTTTTTTATCACCACAGAGAACGCAGAGAGCGCAGAGGTCTTTTTTCAGGGATTTTCTCAGCGCTCTCCGCGGTGATAAAAAACTCGGAGTGGAAGCTGTCGGCTGTCAGCTATCAGCCAGAAAATGCGCCTCGTCCAGCGGTTTTCTTGCTGAAAACCGACGGCCGATAGCCGACAGCCCATCCGGTGAAAATAGTGTTTTATACCGTTCAGGGTCAGCCGTAGTTTTCACTCTGAGTATTATATTGGAAACAACATTCCAGCCTGTTGATTAAGGAAGAATCCTTGAAAGCCCTGTATTCCTAGTTCCGTTTCGTTGTGCCGTCGTGGTTCAACCTAGCGCAGTAGTATTAATATCGCAGGATGAAGTCAACCATCAGCCGGTTTTCCAACAGGTCGCGACGATCCGTTAGTGGGAATTCCCATGCAAAGCCGATCTCGGTGTTGCCGCTTGGCTTGAGCTTGGCACCGATCGCTTGGGTTACGATGTCGTTGCCCCCCACCGCAGTCGAACCCAGGTTGATCAGGTCGCCCCCTTCGACGCCCGCCAACGCGGGAATCCCGCCTGAGCGATTCCAGTGATACAGGTTCAACTCCGAGACGAGGTAGAGCATGTCGGTCAACCGATAATCCAAGTGGTTGGACCAATACCACATTTGGCTTTCGACATTATGATCGGCGGGAATTCGGAAACCGCTGGCGCTGATCCAGTGCCAGTTGTCGCCCAGTTGCGTGCCACCGGTCAGATAGATGTGGAACTCGCCATCGCCGTTTCCTTGCAATGCCCGGGGAGTACCCCAGGGTGCCTCGTACGACAGTCCAGCGCTGACAATCCGCTGATCCTGATAATTTTTCAACAGGTTGTACTTCAAACCGACCGAGACATCGGCCCAGCCGTCGTCGACCAGTGGATTGGACGACATGATGAATCCATCCTTGGCCGCGACGATCGACAGCCGATCGGTCAAGGCGGCGCGCATCTGGGCGGCAATCAGCCGAACGCTGCCACCCCCAACTGCTCCCGGAACGTTCTGATAGATAAAGAACGTACGGACTTCGGTTAACGTGCGGGGATCCTCGAAAAAGACCGGATTGGTCATCGGGCTGATAAAGCTGTCGAAGCAATGATCGCTTTTGGCAAAGAGCCCCAAAAGCCGCTTGTCACAGCAGCAGCCAGATCCACAGCCAACGTCATCACAGCCATCGCCGCAGCCGGTATCGTTGCGGAAGCAGGAGGCAACGACCACAGCATCGCTAGTCATTGCTCTGCCGGAAAGGATCGAACCCGGTTGCTGAATTGTGTCAAGACTTTCCTTGGCAAACGTTTCGGGCCAATTCGGTGAAACCGAATCGTCGACTGCTGCCTGAACCGTGATCGGTCGGGCTACTAGGGCAATCGCTGTCAAGGTCAGTAGGTGGAATTTTGAGTAGGACATCCGTGCCATCCCTTTCTTGTTATTTAAGTGAGCCGGTCCAAGGTATTCCCTTGCCATTATTTTTTGACACTCTGATTCGTGTTTTTCAGGCGTATAGCGTCTTGTCTTCCTTTAGTTCTTTCGTCCTTGAACGTAGTCAAAACCGAATCCAAACAAGTGTTGCCGGAGTGACTACCTGACGTGTCTAAGAAGCATATCCGGAACGACCTGACGACAGAAAAGTTGACGTGATTGTTACAAACCATCTTTTAGCACTTAGCCAGAGGAGAATGTCAAGCTTTCACACAAAATCATTCCTGCTAACAGCTAATGGCTATTCGCGCCCCTTTTCATGCTCGCCAAGTGTGAATGGTGTTTTTTTGCAGCATCGCATATCGGGTTGTAACGATACAGAAGACAATTCTCTCCCGCCCAGGGGCAAATCAACGCTCGGTAACCTATGCTTGAAAGTGGTGGTTTGAGCCTGGCGGTCGGGGTCTTACTACTGCGCTAGGTTGAACCACGACGGCACAACGAAACGGAACTAAGAATACGGAACTAAGAATACAGAGCTTTCAAGGATTCTGCCTCAATCAACAGGCTGGCATGTTGTTTCCTGCAAAATACATACTTGACAAAATGTCCATTTCACATCGTTCGTCCTGCTTTTGTAGTATGACGTGATGTTCGTTGTGTCGTTGTGGTTCCTATGACTTAGCGCTGTAGTATTAGAGGTAGTTCGTCACCTGCCCCCAACCACCAGCCACTCCTTTACACTTGAAGGAAATAGACATATGACACGTGTACTGTTTGTCGACGATCAGCCTCAGGTGCTTTCCAGCTTGCGAAAAGCAATGCGATCGTATCGTCAGGATTGGACGATGATGTTCTGCGAAGGAGCGGAGCAGGCGCTGGAACATTTGGCCGACGAGCCGTACGATGTGGTGGTCTCCGACATCAACATGCCCGGCATGGATGGCACCCAGTTGCTCTCGGTGGTCAAGCAGCTTTACCCGCAGGCGATTCGTATCGCCATGAGTCAGCGCGCAGAGCTTGAACAGATGCTCTGCTCGGTTGGACCGGCACATCAGTTTCTAGCCAAGCCTTGCAATCCCGAGTTGCTCTATCACTCGATCTCCCGTGCCACGCGGCTGGCTGCACGGTTAGGCAGTCCGCGACTGCAAGCGTTGGCTTCGGACTTGGAATCATTGCCCACCCTACCGAGTATTTATCTCGAACTGATGGAAGAGCTTCGCGGCAGCAATGCTTCGGTCGACCGGATCGGGGCGCTCATTGCCCGCGACGTTGGTATGACAGCCAAAATACTGCAACTGGTCAATTCATCGTACTTTGGGTTGCCGGTGCATGTTAGCGATGCATCCCATGCCGCAGCCTTGCTCGGTTTGAACATGCTCAAGCCGCTGGTACTTGCGGCTGGAATCTTTCGCCAACTGGAAAATTCGCGTGTGCCACTAAACATGTTGCAACGCACGATGGAACACAGCATGGCGGTCGGCTTTTTGGCACGCCAGTTGGCCGAGTCGGCAACCAGCGACAGCGATTTGGCCGACAATGCCATGATTGCCGGGGTGCTGCACGACGTGGGCAAGCTGGTGCTGGCCGACAACTTTGGCGAGGAATATGTTTCGCTTGGTCAAACGGCCACGGAACTTGGCATGCCGCTCCGTGTGGCCGAGGTCGAACGGTACGGTGCCACGCACGCCACGGTGGGAGGCTACTTGCTCGGCCTGTGGGGTTTGCCCCAGGACATTTTAGAGGCCGTTGCCTATCACCACGATCCCACCGCCAGCTCCAACGAAAAGCCATCGCCACTGGCCTTCGTCCACACCGCCAATGCGCTAGTGCTAACCGAACAAGCCGGCGACCAGCGCAACCCCTCAGCCGAGTTTGACATGATCTACCTCAAAAAACTGGGGCTCAATGCCCACTTGGAGTCATGGCGCGCGCTGTGCCATGAGGTGCATAGCGCGGCTTGATTTTGCTCGATGGGTGCTTATCCGCTTGATTTTTCCACACACAGGGGTCTTGACCTGTGGTTAGGAGTGGGTATAATTTGGGCTTACCACAGGTGCGAGACCGACCCCCTGCCGTCGTGGCATGGTCGGATCATTCAACTTCGGCATTAGCGGTCACCGGGCATAGAGTTTGCTGCCAACAAGTCTTTTGACACGTGCGCATTTCTTCCGGGTATCTTGCTGGCGACCGCGACTGATTTTTCTTGCCCCCCCGGCAAAAACTGATGCGAGCAGCAAATTTAAGGCTAGCTCCGCATTGGACAGTCCCGTCTTACTTGCCAAGCGATCGATGAATCGCCAGGCAAATGTTGGCCGAGGCTCCATACAAATACGTCCGTAGTCTGGCACTCGTTAATAGGGCGAGAATGTCGGCGCGGTTTTTCCTAGATGTGCGCAATAGCGCCAAGAAAGAGTTTTTCATTGTCGAATTTTACAGATTTTCATTTAGCCAAGCCTCTGCTTCGCGCGTTGGAAGCCAAGGGATACGAAGTAGCAACGCCGATCCAGGTCGATGCAATTCCTCGGGTGGTCGAGGGGAGAGATTTGGTCGGATGTGCTCAGACAGGTACTGGCAAAACGGCAGCGTTTGCGTTGCCGACGTTGCATCGTTTGCTAACCGAGGGGAAACAAAACTCCTCGGCAAACGGGCAACGGCAAATCCGGGCACTGGTCTTGGCTCCCACCCGAGAGTTGGCGGCCCAAATTGGTGAGAGTTTTTCTGCCTATGGGCGATACACCAAATTGCGTCATGCCGTGATTTATGGCGGTGTCTCGCAAGTGCCGCAGGTGCGCAAATTGCGGGGCGGAGTCGACACGCTGATCGCCACGCCTGGGCGATTGCTCGATTTGATTGGCCAGGGGCATGTCGATTTAAGCCACGTCGAAATATTTATTTTCGATGAAGCAGATCAGATGCTTGACATGGGCTTTCTTCCCGATTTGCGTCGGATCGAGTCGCATGTGCCGTCGAGTCGGCAGACGTTGATGTTTTCGGCGACCATGCCAGCAGAGATTCGCAAACTGGCAGGGGAGTGGTTGGATCGTCCGGTGAACGTGCAGACGTCGAGGACATCAGCCCCTGTGGAGATCAAGCAGGCGGTCTACTTTGTCGATCGTCGGAAGAAGGTCCGTTTGCTGGAGCAGTTCTTGCTGAACAGAACTGGTGAACGAACACTTGTGTTTTCGCGCACGAAACACGGCGCGGACAAGATCGTACGGCACCTACAAAAAGGTAAGATTCGCGCGGCAGCCATTCATGGCAACAAGAGTCAGTCGGCGCGCAAGCGAACGCTGGATCAATTTAAGTCGAAGTCTCCGCCGGTCTTAATCGCAACCGATATTGCCGCTCGGGGATTGGATATCAAAGGCGTCGAGCATGTGATTAACTACGATTTGCCCGAGACGCCGGAAACCTATGTCCATCGGATTGGTCGCACGGGGCGAGCGGGAGCGATGGGGCGAGCTGTGTCGTTTTGTACATCGGACGAAGTTTGCCACCTACGGGGCATCGAGCGACTGACCCGACGCACCATTGATGTTGCACTGGATCATCCTGATTTGACGAGCGACATCGCGCCAGAGCCAACGGCCGCGCCTGGGAAATCGTTTCGCCGAGGCGGGCAAAAACCCCGTTGGCAAAAAGGAAAGCAGGCAAAGCCGGGTACCGGAGCGAGCAAGGGTTCTGCCAAAAGTTCGGCAACAAAGGGTGGCCGGTCTACCAGTGGAAGCGGAAAACCTACAACGGGTAGAGTGGATGGCCGAGCAGGCGGAGGAAAGCGTCGACGACGGCGGCAAGCAATCCATTCGAAGTAGCGCCGGCCGAAAAAAGCGGTGGCGTCCCGAGTCTCTGCTGGGAAGGCTAGAAATGGTACCCTCTCTACGGGACTAACCCCAGCGCAGCAAAGACGCAACCCAAGGAAGACAGCCCGCGAATGACGCGAATCGGCGCGAATAAAAACATAATGATTTCTTGACTCAGACTGAAAACCCATTCGGAGGAAAACCACGAAAGAGACGGAAACGTAACCGTTCATTTCGCCAAGAAGCTCGTGAAAGGAGGAAATCGAGGAGAAGTTGAGATTGAAACCTTTCAGCGGAGCCTCTACGGGTGAAAATCCCGTCCGGTAAAGCCTGCCCAGCAGCCGGGGTCGCGTGAACATGGGCAAACGGACAAAAGAAGGCTCCACGGGAACTTGGGAGGCCCTGACGTCTCCACGAGCATTATTCCGGGACGGATTAGCCGGGTCAACAAGCTCCAGGCTCGATGCAGCGAACGCACACGTCGGCATCGGGAGTGAAACCAAGGGCGTGTGCTGCAAGGGGTATCGCGGATCGAAGGAAATGAAGTGAAGCGAGACGGGTGCCAGGGAGTCACAGCGTCCTGATAGTACTGACTCAGAGTGAAAGCTGGCGGCGACGGATAGCAAGGCTAGCCGAGCAGTCGCCGGAGTTGGGTTTTATACGTCGCTGAATCACCTCCTCGATATCGACTGGCTGAGAGAAGCCGTTCGCCTCACTTGCAAGAGCGGGGCTCCAGGCGTAGATGGCGTGAATCCGTACACAGGCGAGAAGGCCCATCCAACTGAGGCAAAACACAACTGTTTGCGTAGACGTTTCCTGCTATATCGATCGCAAGACCGAGATGCTCGCTTGTCATGCATCGCAGCGCGAATGGCTCCACACGCATCTATGAAAAGCCCGGCAAAGCCGGGGGCTTCAGTGGATAATAAGTCCCGGACACCATCGTCTATCTATTTCGCCGAAAACCGATAGATCGTCGTCGACCGGTAGACTTCACCCGGCTTGAGGATTGTCGAAGGAAACTCCGGCTTGTTGGGTGAGTCGGGGAAATGCTGGGTTTCCAGGCAAAAACCATAGCGATGCTGGTAGATTTTCTTTCCTTTGCCGATGTTCGTACCATCGAGAAAGTTGCCTGAGTAGAATTGCATACCCGGCTCGGTGGTGAGTACCTCCAGCACACGACCGGACTTGTGTTCGTAGACTCTAGCCGCGAGTTCCAACTCGCCTGCTTGACTTTTGTTCAGAACAAAATTGTGATCGTACCCACCACCGAATACAAGTTGCTCGTCCTGCTGCTTGATTCGCGATCCTATGCCCGTGGGTTCACGGAAGTCCATCGGCGTGCCCTCCACACTGCGTAGTTCCCCGGTAGGAATCACGCCCTTGTCCACCGGGGTAAACCGATCGGCGTGGAGCATCAATTGGTGACCAAGAATATCGCCTTGACCCTGTCCAGCCAAATTGAAATAGGAATGGTTCGTCAGATTCACCGGCGTGGGCTTGTCGGTTGTTGCGCGATACTCGATTCTGAGTTCGTTCTGGTCTGTTAAGGTGTAAATCACAACAACTTCCAGGTTTCCTGGATATCCCTCTTCGCCATCTTTGCTGAGGTATTTAAGTTCGAGACTCGGCTCAGGTTTTTGGCCGATGGCAGCTTCCCAAACCACCTTGTCGAATCCTTTCAATCCGCCATGCAGATGATTCTCACCATAGTTGGTCGCTAGGCGGTATTCCTTGCCACCCAGTTGAAAACGGCCGTTGGCAATCCGATTGCTATATCGACCGACGATCGTGCCAAAGTACGGATGCTCGACTAAGGAGTGGCCGATAAATAACTTCCCGGTTTTCAGTAGGCGGTAGGAATTACGGTGTAATTCCAATCGGGCAATACGTCTTCGAACTGTATGGGATCCAAGTCAAGGAAACGTTCGCTCGCTTTCCGTTTGAGTTGATAATCCTTGTTGAGTACCGCGTAGGTGACTTTCAGCCCGGTGCGAGTCCACACTCGTCGAAGGCATGTTGTGACGATGTCAAGCGTGCGAAACACCACACCGGACCAGGCGCGAGTGACATGAGAAAAAAGACGGTGTTCAATCGGGTTATACTTCGAGCAATGCGGTGGATAATGGGCGACGCGAATTGGAATGTCAATCCGGTTGACCAATCGTTGCAGGTCTTCCTTGAAAATGTGGTGACGACAGTTATTGCTTCCTCCGCCATCGCACAGCAACAGAATCGACTTGGCGTCGGCGTACGTCCGCTCGCCGTGGCGTTGCCACCACACACGGAAGCTGTCGCAAGCAAATTGACTCGTGTCGTGACTGACTCCGAGAGTGAGGTGCCCTGTGTTACGCTTCAGGTCGTACAGCCCGTGCGGAATGACCTTGCCGTCCGCGTAACTGGGAAAGTCGTGATCAAATACGGCATTCGCACCATCGGACCACGACTGCCCAGTACGGAAAAACTCGCCCAAAAGCTCCTTTTTCTTGGTGTCCATGCTAATGATTGGGTTGGGAGAGTCGAGGTATTGTTGCCTCAGTTGGGCAATGTTCTCGAACTGCTCGTTGCGGAAAGGGGTATTTCCCATCGCTTTGGTTTTCTCGGCCTGCCGCTTGTGGAAGCCGAACTCATCGAGCAAGCTTCGCACAGTGTCTGGACAAACGGGCGTTCCCAGCCGATCGAGCTCGTGGGCAATCTCCGTACTCGACAAATAGGTCCACACCACGTCTTCACGCATTGGATCGCCTGCCGTATGGTCAGCAACGACCTGGCGAAGGTTGTTCTCCAGGTCAGGTGCAGCAAAGCTAGCTTTTTTTCGACCCCCCTTTTTTTCGAACCCGTCCTTCGGCGTCATCCACCGGCAATTGGCTCACCTCATGGCGGCCATTCCGAATCGTTTTCTCGTCACAGCCCAGCACAGACGCAACGTACTCGACGCCCCCATGCCCCAGCTTTTCCGATTCTACCGCAGCGTAACGGCGGCGGTCTTTCTCGGACAATGAATCATAAAACGCCTTCATGTGTCCACAAACTACCGACAGATAGGGAACCATGGCTTTCTCCTTCGCCAAGAGAATGGGGGACCGCTCACCCTGGAAGTCTAGCCAATTCGAGAAAAAAAAGGGATGTTATTTATCGGGCGGCCCTAAGTAATCCTCCAATTGGTCGTACCCAAGCACCACATCGCCCATATTTCCATCCCGATCGGGGACCACGCAAGAGACGACAATGCCACCGTAATTGGTGATCGTTGTCGTCATTCCATTGGCATTTTTAAGCGTGTAGAGATCGACGGGTGTGCCGTCTGCCGTCTTTCCGAAAGGCTGTTGCGTAACGTCAGATTCTGCAGCATCTGAAATGGATGAGTCCATCAATACCATGACAAGAATTCCTGCTGCGGTGAAAATCGATAATATGTTAAGGAGTGGCCGATAAATAACTTCCCGGTTTTCAGTAGGCGGTAGGAATTACGGTGTAATTCCAATCGGGCAATACGTCTTCGAACTGTATGGGATACAAGTCAAGGAAACGTTCGCTCGCTTTCCGTTTGAGTTGATAATCCTTGTTGAGTACCGCGTAGGTGACTTTCAGCCCGGTGCGAGTCCACACTCTTCGAAGGCATGTTGTGACGATGTCAAGCGTGCGAAACACCACACCGGACCAGGCGCGAGTGACATGAGAAAAAAGACGGTGTTCAATCGGGTTATACTTCGAGCAATGCGGTGGATAATGGGCGACGCGAATTGGAATGTCAATCCGGTTGACCAATCGTTGCAGGTCTTCCTTGAAAATGTGGTGACGACAGTTATTGCTTCCTCCGCCATCGCACAGCAACAGAATCGACTTGGCGTCGGCGTACGTCCGCTCGCCGTGGCGTTGCCACCACACACGGAAGCTGTCGCAAGCAAATTGACTCGTGTCGTGACTGACTCCGAGAGTGAGGTGCCCTGTGTTACGCTTCAGGTCGTACAGCCCGTGCGGAATGACCTTGCCGTCCGCGTAACTGGGAAAGTCGTGATCAAATACGGCATTCGCACCATCGGACCACGACTGCCCAGTACGGAAAAACTCGCCCAAAAGCTCCTTTTTCTTGGTGTCCATGCTAATGATTGGGTTGGGAGAGTCGAGGTATTGTTGCCTCAGTTGGGCAATGTTCTCGAACTGCTCGTTGCGGAAAGGGGTATTTCCCATCGCTTTGGTTTTCTCGGCCTGCCGCTTGTGGAAGCCGAACTCATCGAGCAAGCTTCGCACAGTGTCTGGACAAACGGGCGTTCCCAGCCGATCGAGCTCGTGGGCAATCTCCGTACTCGACAAATAGGTCCACACCACGTCTTCACGCATTGGATCGCCTGCCGTATGGTCAGCAACGACCTGGCGAAGGTTGTTCTCCAGGTCAGGTGCAGCAAAGCTAGCTTTTTTTCGACCCCCCTTTTTTTCGAACCCGTCCTTCGGCGTCATCCACCGGCAATTGGCTCACCTCATGGCGGCCATTCCGAATCGTTTTCTCGTCACAGCCCAGCACAGACGCAACGTACTCGACGCCCCCATGCCCAGCTTTTCCGATTCTACCGCAGCGTAACGGCGGCGGTCTTTCTCGGACAATGAATCATAAAACGCCTTCATGTGTCCACAAACTACCGACAGATAGGGAACCATGGCTTTCTCCTTCGCCAAGAGAATGGGGGACCGCTCACCCTGGAAGTCTAGCCAATTCGAGAAAAAAAAGGGATGTTATTTATCGGGCGGCCCTAAGTCGGAACATGGCTGACCGTTTTGGCTTAAGTTGATGATAGGTGTGTAAACCCGATGTTGCTAGGGTTGGAACGAGAGCGTGAAACTGCGTAAGGTTGTGATGATGCATTCGCGGCATCTCCAAATAGAAGCTTGAGAACGTTAAGATACTGCTTGACAACAACTTACCCTAATTCTTTAGCTGTGACAAAGCATTGGTGCTTCTCTTTCAGGAGAACTGCAAAGTCTTTTTCTTCGAACTCTGGCCTTATTCGCACCGTAGAGAGGCACACCAGGGGGGCTCTTTTCCTGGAAGGAGCCTGTCCGATGCATACTGAAACTCTTCTCGGCGCATTTTCTCAACTGGAAGACCCCCGTAGTCGCCGCGGTGTGCGACATCCGTTTGCTGGCATAGTCGTGCTGATGTTGCTGGGAATGATGGCACGCATTCGCGAAATGGAAGTGCTCGTCCGGTGGGCGGCTGTTCATTGGGACCAGCTCCAGGGGCCACTGGGCTTTGACCGGGATGAGCCGCCTTGCGCCACCACGATTAGCCGCACGCTAGCCCAATGTAGCGTGTCCGAGTTTCAGACAGCGTTGGACATCTGGTTGCGGAACTGTTTAGCGGAAACACCCAGCGAAGGAGTGGTTGCCGTAGATGGGAAAACGGCCAAGCAGGGACTCGACGACAACGGTCGCCCACTGCATATGCTCAACGCGTTTGTGCATGACCTACAGGCGGTTGTTGTAAGCGTTCTGTGAACAGCGTCCCAAAATTGCGCGCTATCCTAATAGAGGTGAACCATTCCCTTTATTCCAGGAACGAGCACAATGTCCAATCGAAACAAATCCCAAGAGTCCCACTGGCGTGGCCTACTGAAACAGCAGTCCTCAAGCGGCTTGAGCATCGCGGCGTTTTGCCACCAGAACTCGATTACACAAACCAGCTATTATGCCTGGCAGCGTAAGTTCCGTGAGCAGCAAGCCTCCCCAGAGCAGGGGAGCCGTTCGACCAAGTCTCTTAAAACCAGTCGTAACGCCGTCCAGGGCACCCAACTGGTGCCTGTGCGGATCGAGGGGACGACACCTGCGTCCACGCTGCGTATTCACTTGCCGCAGCAGGGAGTCTTTGTGGATGTGCCTCACGGCACCGATTGTGAGACAGTGAAGGACGTATTGCAGGCGTTGCGTGAGGTGGCGTCATGTTGATTGTGCCATCCCAAATAAAAGTCTTCGCCGCGTTGGCTCCCACGGACATGCGTAAAAGTTTTTGTGGATTAATCGGTATCGTCGAAAAGGAGCTTGGCAAACAGATTGAAGACGGAGATCTTTTCTTGTTTTTCAACCGACGCCGCAACCGGTTGAAGGTACTCTATTTCACGGGTGACGGCACGATCATCCTCTACAAGCATCTTGAA
This sequence comes from Lacipirellulaceae bacterium, assembly GCA_965249435.1. Taxonomy (GTDB): domain Bacteria; phylum Planctomycetota; class Planctomycetia; order Pirellulales; family Lacipirellulaceae; genus JAJRWS01. Next base: position 26,598 of record CBDFMC010000014.1, read on the forward strand.
CGAGGAACGTTCGAGACACTACGTGGCGCCGACCATGGAGGGGCGATTGCATCCCCCGGTGATTACTTGACACTGCATGTGGACGACCTGCGATTGTTGCTGGAAGGCATCGAGCTATCGAGTGTCAAACGTCGCAAGTGGTGGCGTCGTGAGCAGGCAAAACAAATTACTCAATCGCCTTGGAAACCACCTTGACGCGCAACGTGAATTGTCGATAAATAAACATGTGTGTTCTACACCAACGGTGTGTGATCATTTGCCATTTCGTGACGCACCTTCAAGGACCGAAACGTTGTCGATGGAATCCGACAAACTCCGAAAAGAGATCGAAGTGCAGCGCGCCGAGATCGCACATCTCAAAAGGGTTAATAGCGAGCAACAGGCAACTCTTGAATCGTTGCAGAATCACATCGAGGTGATGCAAGAGCAAATCACCTTACTCCGTAAGGCACTCTTTTCTCCACGGCGTGAACGGTTTATCCCTTCTCCCGATCAAAAGCTTCTTTTTGATCCCGAGTCGATCGAGGGCAACGAGATTAGCGAGGATGACGAGGCGACCGACGAAGAAGAGCCAGACGATGAATCGTCTTCGAAACGCAAGAAACGCCGTAAGAAGCGCAAACGTTTTGAATTCCCCGAGTGCTTGCCGGTCCAGCGTTTTGAACACCCACTGCCGCCGGAAGAACTCGATTGTCCTTGTGGATGTGGCGGCAAGCGGACGGTGATCTCCGAGCAGATCTCACGGCAACTAGAATATGTTGAGTCTAGCGCCTACATCGCCGAGCACGTTCGGTTTACCTACGGTTGCCCTGTTAGCCGGGATGGCCAGCAGATCGTCACCAGCGAAAAGCCACCCAATATCAACGAAAAAGGGATATTTGGGGCCAGCACGTTAGCCTGGCTGGCACACGCCAAGTTCGAGCGTCACCTGCCCCTGTATCGTCTCCAGGAAGAGCTTCGTTCCACCACCACGATGTGGTTCAACCGTAGCGTGCTGAGCAACGCCGTGGTGCGAACGGGCGAGCGTCTGCTGCCGGTGTGGGATCTGATTCGCACCCAAGTACTGGATAGTTTTTATGTACGGGCCGACGAGACCACGGCCCGTGTCCTGCGTCCCGGGGCTGGGGCGACCAAGCTGGTTTATCTCTGGGTCTACGTTGGCGATGACCAGCATCCGTACCAACTATTTGACTATCGACTTGATCGATCCCGCGCAGGTCCGCGGGAAATACTTGATGATTTTCAAGGCGGATTATTAACCGACGGTTACAGTGTCTACACGTCCCTAGTCAAGGAATCGGATGGCCGACTTCTGGATCTGGGTTGTTGGGCCCATGCGCGGCGGAAGTTCGACGAAGCGTGCGCCGTCTCAACGCAGCCACTTGCGCACGAGGCGCTCGCTTGGATCTGGCAACTGTACGACATCGAGGATCGCCTGGCCGATGCCGATGTGGAAACGCGACGACAAGTGCGCATGCGCGAGTCGGTTCCCATTCTTGCCCTTCTGCACGATCGTCTCACCGAAGTGCAGCCGACGGTACGGCCTTCGACCAAGTTGGCCGAAGCGATCGGCTACCTGCTCAATCGTTGGAACGCGATGACGCGATTTGCAACCGACGGGCGCTATGCGATCGATAACAACATGGCAGAAAGAGTCATTCGCCCCTCGGTTATTGGAAGAAAAAATTACCAATTTTTTGGGAGCGATGCGGGTGGTCGCGCGGCATGCGTCTGGTACACGCTTATCCAGAGTGCTCGTTCTAATCATGTCCACGTCACCCCGTATCTCAACGATGTTCTCGTCCGGCTTCCTCAGATCGTTCCCGAGTACTTGCGGGTGGGCGACGCCCAAACCCCGTTCGAATCGCTTTCAAGGGACCAGCGTGAACAGCTCTCCGAGCTGCTACCTGACCGATGGCTCAAGGCACACCCTGAGCATCGCAGCGAAGATCGCCAGCGCGAACTTGATCAGGCCAACCAGCGCCGCCGCCAGAGGCGTGCTTCACGACGTCGGCTTGTCAAGATCTGAATTACGCTCCTGGCATGACGGAGTTCACAGAGCGCTAACCGGTTGTTGGCCAATGGTCGACCGGAGCGGAGAAAACCAACGAGCCCACCTTGCTGCGTCGTCATCTGCAAGCATTGCTCGACACCTACCCGATGTTGCGACTGATTACCGGGGACGCCATCTTTGCCCAGCGCCCACTGGTCGAATTGATGCAGGCAAAGAATCGCGATTATCTGTTGCAAATTAAGGCCAACCAGGGTGATACGCTCGATGCTTTAGAGCACTGCTTCGCCCAATCCGCCGAACGCCCGCCAGCAGCCGAAACGACCGAAAAAAAAGGGCGCTCCAGGAAACCCGTCGTGTATGGGTGGATCTAGACAACGCAGATTATATTCGCGAGACGCTGGATCTGCCCGGTTGCCAAATTGCGCTGCGCGTGGATCGCGAGTTGCGTGCTGACGATGGTGAAATCGTGCTGCACGATACGCGCTACTATGTGAGTAGCCTCGATCCTGATCAGGTAACCGCCGCCGATCTCTTGCGGCATGTTCGTCAGCACTGGCGAATTGAAAACAGCTTGCACTTCTTGAAAGACCGCTGGTGGGACGAGGATCGTCACCACACCCGTCGGCCTGGTCTCTCTGCTTGCATGGCGGCGATCAACAACGCCGCCCTCTCAATCCATCGGCTACGATCCGACCCCGATCTACCCGTCCGAGCCGCGGCAGACTACATCGCCTGGAGCCCAGCCATCGGCCTGAAACTACTCAATTCCTGACTTTGCAGTTCTCCTGTGCTTCTCTTTGCCGGAAGTATCCACGGATTGTGATGAGGAGCCTCAAAGTAGGCAAAAAAATCTGTAATGCGTTTCTCACACATTTTGCCTTTATCCTCCCTCTCAAGGCGTTATAATCTGTGCATAGGAAAGCAAAACTTTTGCCGTTCGTAGCATGGATGGCAACGCAACATAATGATCCAATTGTGCAAACAACGAGAATACTATGATCCATCTGAAGAAGATTGTCGTCGGTTTGGTTTTTCTTCCCTTTTTTGGGGCGATTGGACTGGGGACAATCGGACTGGGGGCCGAGCGGAACATTGTTCTGTTTGTCACTGACGACCTGAGCCCCGATTTGGGTTGTTACGGCAATCGCGTCATCAAAACGCCGAGAATCGACCTACTGGCGAGCGAGTCGACCCTTTACAAACACGCCTTTGCCACCACCGCAAGCTGCAGCGCGAGCCGATCGGTAATTCTCTCCGGGCTGCATAACCACGCCAATGGCCAATACGGCCATCTGCACAATTACCATAAGTTTAGCGCGCAACCTTGGGTGCAAAGCTTGCCGGTGCTACTCCGGCGCCGGGGCTATCGGACCGCGAATATCGGCAAATTCCATGTCGGGCCAAAATCGGTGTTTGCATTCGACCAGGAGATCTCTGTAGCACGTCACAACCCGGAGGCCATGGCGGAGAATTGCCGAGAATTTCTCCAGGCCGACTCCGACTCGCCATTTTTTCTCTACTTCGCTACGAGCGAACCTCACCGTGGCGGCAGCATTGCCACGGAACTGCCTGGCCAACCCAACCGATTCGGCAACTCGAAGGCAAGGAGAGCTAGCCTCGACAAAGTGGAGTACGATTCGAGTGAGGTCGTCGTGCCCTCGTTCTTGCCTGATACGCTCGAGTGTCGAGCGGAGTTGGCGCAGTACTGCCAAGCAGTCTCCCGAATCGATCGGGGCGTCGGCCGATTGATCGATATCCTCAAGTCGACGGGGCACTGGGACAATACGCTGTTTCTGTTTACCTCGGATCATGGCATGGCCTTTCCCGGCGCGAAGACGTCCGTTTACGAGGCGGGGCTACGGGTTCCCTTCTTGGTGCGAAATCCGTATCAGCCGTTGAAGGAAACGGTGCGAAGCGATGCCTTGGTAAGCCTTTTGGACATCACGCCGACACTCGTCGATTTTGCCGGTGGAGTGGATCGCGACACGGGCCGCATCCGAGGTCTACAAAAAAAGATGTGGCAGTGGAAAACCTATTCACCCGACGATGAGAAGTTTCAGCGTAGTGGAGTAGGGAAAATGGAGTGGGTGCCCTATAGGTTTCATGGCCGATCGATTTTGCCAACTCTCGGCCGAAGCAGCACGTCTGGCTGGGATTCGATCACTGCATCGCACACATTTCACGAGATTCAGATGTACTATCCCATGCGGGTCTATCGTGATCGAAAATACAAGCTAATCTGGAACATTGCCCACCAATTGCCATACCCGTTTGCATCGGATCTGTGGACGGCACCCACTTGGCAAACCCAGTACCGCCAGGGCCCTGAGACACCCTACGGATTCCGAACTGTTCGCACGATGATGAAGCACCCAAAGTTCGAGTTGTTTGACATGCAGAAGGATCCAGAAGGAAGAGAAAACCTTGCTGAGAATCCGCAGTATGTCGACGTGCTCTCGCGCTATATCGAAAAATTGAAAGCTTTTCAGCACGAGACGGGCGATCCATGGGCGCTCAAATGGCTGTACGAGTGAGGAAGTCTAAATTGGTTGGTTGAACTTTTAGCCGCCGGGCTTGTCCCGGTGCGGCATTCACGCACCGGGACAAGCCCGGCGGCTAATGCGCGATTTCATTGGGGCGCTGCGCTAACCGGTCTCACAATGCGTTTCCATCGCGCGGACTTCGCCAAACCCCCTCGGCTTTGTCCCAAGTCCAATCGTCGAGCTTTAATGCCACCTGGCGTCGCTTCCAATTCGCAGCGATGCGATTTTGCACTTCACCTACCGAGCATATCCCGCTGGTGGCGTCGGCTGATTCCACGCTGCATGCGCCGACGCCCACCGCTTGAACCAACGCCTCTTCCGGCTTATACCCGCTGATCAGTGCAGCAAGAAACCCGGCAATCGCTGAGTCGCCTGCGCCGGTTGTGCCCGCGACTTCCACCTCAAAGCAGGGGGCAAGCAGTTCGCGGTGTTTCCATGCTCCTTGGTCGCGATCCGGATTTTCTCGGCCAAATGCCAGCTTGCACCCGTCCTCCCCCGTGCGTAGATAAAGTCCCTGTTCCCCCAGTTTCAAAACGACCCCACCGGTGCCCATCGCCAGCAATTCGTCAGCCAGTTTGGCAAGTAATTTTGTGTCGAAGGCTAAAGAGTTGGGAGTTGGGGGTTGGGAGACGCGAGTTGTCGGTGGGCACTCCAACAACTCGCGTCTCGCACCTTCCAACTTCTTGCTGTCGAGCATGAACATGGTCTCTTCGATGCTGGGAAGAAACAGGTCAACTGCGGGCAAAACTTGCTCCAGCCAACTGCGCCAATCGATCTGGCCGGCAGCCGACTGGGGGTCTGGCAGTGCCATGTCGAGTGAAGTCGTCAGGCCATGTTCCTTCACACGGCCCAGCAGCTGGCCCATCTGCCGCCCCCCATCCAAATAGAATTGCTGCATCAGCGTTGGGTAGCCGAAATGAAAAAGCTTTGCGCCCTCAAGACGCTCCAAGTCGACGTCGTCCGAGCTAAAGGTATCGTTTGTTCCGGGACAGTGTAGAAAAGCCCGATCCACATTGGGAGGGCTGATAACAATCGAGTAGCTCGTGTTGCCATCGTTGGTGACAATCATACTGTCGGCAAGTTCCGAACCATATCGCCGCAAGATATTGAGCACTTCGCTGCCAAACGGGTCGTCGGCAACTTTGCCCATCAGCGTGGTAGGAATGCCGAGCTGGTGCAGGGCGAGACCTGTGTTCGAGACAGCCCCACCCGTAGCACAAACGGCCGGCCCCATCAAATAGATCTGCCCTGGCTCAATTCTGGCGGATGGATCACCCTCGTTTGCCAAAAAAGTCGGGATGATATCAAGGCAGATATGGCCTGCGACAATTATTTTTGCGGACATCGGCTAAGTAAGAGTTGGGGGTTGGGAGTTATGAGGCGCGAGTTGGGAGGCGCGAGTTAATAGCGATTTTCTTTTAACTCGCGCCCCCCAACTCCCAACTCAACTACCGATACTTGCCAAGCATACGGTCCAGACGCTCCTGGTTCCATGCGAGTTTTTCTACGGTTGTCATTTTGGAAAAGTCGGGGCTACTTGCCGTTCCAATTGCGGGCGTCTTCTTGCTGCCAAAAACCGGTTTTACGGTTCGGTTATCTCCATTTCCGCTATAGGCTGCCTCGCGGCGTGTTTCCCGCAGGTCTTCTTCCAAGGCTCGATAGGGCACAAGCCCCAGTTTTTCGATTGCCGCATGGTACGAGCGGACCGCCTCGGCCGGGTCGTCGAGATCGCCGTCGGCAATCCATCGCAGATGCTGGATGAAAGTGGGTTGGTGCTCGCTGTTGTTAATCATTCGGCCATACAATGCGACGCGGGCGCCATACTTCTTTGCTTCCCACAGCTGATGAAAGGCATCGAACGTGGTGCCGGAAGAACCGCCCAGAATTCCAACGATCAACGAGCGATCGTAGCTTACTAATTGCTCCATCGCGGCTGGCCCATGATAGGCGACTTTGAGGAAAAGCGGACGCCCTTGGCTCACAACTCCCGCCAAGGTCCGCGCGATGTTGTCATTGATAAAACGGCCAAGGTCCGTCACGGGTGTGCTTGGACAGTTTGGGTCGAAGACTTCGAGAAAATGGCGGAAGCCTTTCCGCTCGGCCTCGACTCGAAATTTGTTGTAGGCATTCAGTGTTCTAGTATCTTGCGTCACGTCGTTGTTATAGGTGACCGAATAGAGCCCCAGATCGACACCGAGCCGTCGTTCGCTCGCATCGCAGTCGACCTTGCCACACATGGCATGATCGATCGTCGCGGTGCGAAAAGGTTGCGCAGGCTCGGTCGGATAGTTGCCTCCTGCCGCCAGCCAGATGTCGGTTGTGTCGTTCGCACGAATGGCTGGCGTGACATGGCTCGAATCGAACAGCCGCTCGCCGAGGGCAAGTACTTCGCTAGAGCTTGCACTCATGAGCATGATATCGATCAGCCCCTGCGCAACATTTTGCCGGATGAGTTCTCGGTATTCTTGCAGCGTGCGAAAATGGCCTTCGCGGGAATGGTGCTCGGGACTTTTCCCAGGCGCAGCCATCCCGCCAGCCATGTCGGCATCCTTCGCATCGGCAATAATAAAATCGTTGCAGGTGGGATCGGCTAGAATTCGGGCAAGCTTGGTGTCGAGTGATTTAGCGGTCATCGGAATACGGGTTTCATGGTTCCTGTCTACATGATGGAGTTGAGTATCTATCTTATCAGACGCTGGCAGGGCTTGCTCGTGATTAACGATTATGAGGGCCGGAATTCTGTGCAACGCGGTAAATACAGAGATGCTCTACGGAAGCGATTCTCCGGCCGGGCCGATCACCGGCTGACACCAGGCGCGTTGCGGGTCGCCGAGTTCCGAGGGGTTAGGATGCTTCGCGGAGGAAGTAACCCGCGCTCGCACATAAATCTCGTTGCCTTCAAATCGATAGACACCTTGGATGCCCTCGACCTTGGCGAATGTTTCGCCAACGTCGGGGCTGTAACGTCGAGTGGCGTGGACTTCCTCGCCTTCTTTATCCAAGATTGGTTGGCTTGATGCGTCGTATCCTTTGCGTGTGCCGATAAATTCGATGGTGTAGGTTTCGCCATCGACCGGCTCGACCTCAACCAAATAGGCTTCGGATGATGTTTCGACTCGTTTCAAGGTCACGCCGCTGGACGCATAAAATCGGCCAGCCTCAAGTGCTTCGATCAGCGAGTCTGCCGACAGTTGGTTGGAGAGGACCATCACCCAGCCACGCCCCGGCTCGCTTCCTCGGCTGGGGATGTTGTGATAATGGTGCCCATCGTCGGTTGCCAGACCGTACATCAGGGGCAGATGCAGTTCGGCAAGCCGTCGCGTCAGGACAATGTCCCAGATGCGATCTGCGCTGACATGGCTCTTATCTCCCGAGTTATGCACATTCGGGTGGCCGTTGTAGACCTCAAAAAACCGCTCACCGACTACGCGCGCCAAATCTTCAGCCGTGACAGCGTAGTAGAAATTCGGGTGGTTCAGGTGAATGATCATCGGTTGCCCGGTCTGCTTGCGTTGGGCATGAGCGGCTCGGACATTGTTCTGGATGGTGTCGTAGACGCTGGTTCCCGTCATGGGTGGAATAACATCGACGATGTTGCTGACGTTGAGATGGATTGGAAGGTTATCGAAGCGGTCGCTAATTTCTTCTCCCTGGATGAGCAGGAATTTTCCAGGATTGTTGAACTGCTCAGCCACTTGCTGAAACGTGCTCAGTCGCACCTCGAGCACATCTCGTTCCCCTTCACGCGTGATCCGCTCCTGTACCGAATGTAGGAAGCGAACTTTCAGCTTTCCATACGCCGTCGCTCCCCCTTTGCTCTTGGCGACGTGAATCCAGCGCTCGGTGTTGGCCAGCACATTGTGATCGGTAAAGACGAGAAAGTTGTAGTCATGCTTACGGTACCAAAGGGCGATCATTTCCAGGTAATCGTCGCCATCGCTCCAATGCGAATGGGTATGCATATTTCCGCGGCGCCATTGCAGGTTTTCATTTGCCGCCAAGATATCAGCCGCCTTGGCCGACGGCTGCATGGCCAGCGCTGCTACGGCGAGTAGGAGAGCCCTCGGAAGGGAAAAAGCGATGCGATGTTTCACGATAAAGATTCTTTCTCTCAAAAATTGGTTCTTCAGGGAATTTAGTGGCTACCGTTCGAAGAAAGCATTTAAGCCCCCGGCTTTGCCGGGGGGTTGCCTTCGAGGAAATGTTGCTTTCGAGGAAAATATCCTTCGTGGAAATGCTCTGTTTGTTGGAAAGAGAGGACTGCTACGCGACCCCCCGGCAAAGCCGGGGGCTGAAATTTCGACTTTGCAGCTCTCACCTGTCGCAACGCGGGATGCGACGAATCTTGAGCAAATCTCGGTAAAGCCAGAGGCTTTTTCTGCCTTTCCTTTGCAAGGCATGCCGTAGGAACCGCCGATTTATCCGTAGGCTGATCGAAATTGGACCATGATCCGATGATATTACCGTTGCTGTAGACTGTTTGGAAGGTCCTCGATGCGATTTGCGGTGGGCACGCATCAGCCTTTCACCTTGCCTTTCCTTGGAGCAGCGTCGAAAAAGGCGGGAATACTAGGGAAAAACGGAGGGGTGAATTGACGGCGAGCCGTTGACAAGTCACCATAGGAGCCTGTTCTCGAGGGATTGTTGTGATGACCATCGTTAGTGGCTTTGAAAAAATAGTCCGCAAGCAGGAACCGCTAGCGGAGCGCACCTGGCTCAAACTGGGTGGTCCTGCCCAGTTCTTCGCCGAGCCAAATTCGGTCGATGAACTTGCGGCATTGGTGCGCCGGTGCTGCGAGGAAGAGGTGCCTATCCGAGTGATGGGCGGCGCTTCCAATCTGCTGATTCGGGACGATGGCGTCTCCGGCATGGTCATTAGTCTTACATCGCCGACTTTTTCTAATATCGAAATCCGCAAGGGCCGAGTCACAGCCGGCGGCGGCGCACGATTGGCTCATGCTATCAGCGAAACGGTCCGCGCCGGTCTGGCTGGGTTGGAACCACTGGTGGGCATTCCCGGTACCATGGGTGGTGCATTGCATGGCAATTCCGGCAGCCGCGGCGGCGACGTCGGTCAATGGGCCTGTCGGGCCACGGTCATGACGCGGACGGGAGAAATCAAGCAGCGCAACCGCGAAGATCTTGTCTTTGCTTACCGGCATAGCAGCCTCGACGAATTGGTTATCCTCAATGCGGAATTCCAGCTAGAAGAAGACGATCCCGTACAGCTTACCAAGCGGATGCAAAAACTGTGGATCATCAAAAAGGCAGGGCAACCTCTCTCGCATCTCAATGTTGCCAGCGTGTTCAAAAACCCTCGAGGGATGAGTGCCGGGATGCTCATCGAGCAAGCAGGCCTGAAGGGGACCCGTGTCGGGGGGGTCGAAGTGAGCCAACGTCATGCCAATTTTATCATCGCACACAACGATGCCACCAGCCAGGATGTGCTGCGGCTGATCGACTTGGTACGAAGCCGGGTTGCCGAGCGATTGGGTGTCGAGATGGAAACAGAACTGGAAATCTGGTAAAGAAGCGATTAGCAGTTAGCTTTTAGCTTTTAGCCAGAGGGAAATGTTGGAGCTTTTTGCAAAGTTCTTCTGGCTAACAACTAAATGCTAATAGCTAAATGCTTTCAACACACGGAGGTGTTGCCATGGTAAAAGTTAAAACGACGAAACGCCCAACGAAAAAACCTCGGCAAGATGGCGTGTTGCATCGCACGAGGCGTCTTATCATCTCTCGAGCCAAGCTGATGTTGGCGATTGGTGTCGTGGGATTGCTAGGGGTTGGGTTCCACTCGCTTTGGCAGCACTACGGGCCCACGGTCATTCAACGTGAACGCTATCGATTACCCGGTGATCGGATAACGATCACCCCCCCCCCCCGAGTGGATTACTGGCGATGTACGGGGCCAAGTGGTTCGGGATGCGGGCCTGGAGGGCCGACTCTCGATTTTGGAAGATGGCTTGGTGCATGCTTTGGAAAACTCTTTTCGTCTGCACCCATGGGTCGAGTCGGTCGACCGAATTACCAAAAGTTCTCCACCGGCGGTACACCTCGATCTGACGTACCGTCGCCCGGTGGCGGTCGTGGAAATCGCCAGTCGAGAAGGGGCTTTGCTGCTGCCCGCAGACAAAAACGGGATCCACCTTCCCGCGAACGATGTGCCAGCGATCCGGCGAAACAGTTTGCCACGGATTAGCGGCATTGTTGGCCAGCCTCCCACGGGGCAGAGGTGGGATGATCCACGTGTCGCCGGTGCTGCCGATCTAGCCAACCGTTTGTCTGCTGTATGGCAAACGTACCATTTGGCCAACATTTTGCCTTCGGCTCGACCGGAAATCCATTCCGAGCACCGGTATTATGTGTTCAACCTAATCACTCGCGGTGGGACACGTATAGTTTGGGGGGCAATCGCCCCTGCGGGATCCTCGGGTGAGGCCGACTTTCAAACCAAGCTCGAACGCCTCAAGCAATGTGCCGAGCGATTTGGTCCGCTCGATACCGTGCGAGGCCCTGCTGTGGTTGATATCCGACGCGGCCTGATCGTCGAGCCGCGAACCGCCAAAAAACCAGCATCCGAGGAAAAAAAGGAAGCGGTCGTTAAATAGTAGGCTTTGTCAGAAAACCTCAATGATGCCGTGATGTGAGCCGTAGACGCTAGCCTCGGGCGTTTAGATTCGACGTTTTACGCAGGTTCGCCCGACGCTAGCGCGTTCGGCTCACTGTTTTCTGACAAAGCCTAGGCTGTCAGCTTTCAGCCTACATTTCCCCTAGCTGCCAACGGCAACAGATTTGTAGACCGGAACAAGCTACGCGAGTTCCGGCATAGCCTATTTGCAGCGAAAAGAAGTGCCGGAACTGCGTCGCTGTCGCTCCTTGTTACCGGCCTACGACTATTTCAACACGCAGCTAAGGATTCATTTCTTCCGAAGAATGAGGAATCGGTTCGTTGTGCAGGTCGCTGATCGCATTGTGTGCTGCCCGTTGTTCCGATTCTTTCTTGCTGCGTCCCCAGGCTGGGGGAAAGCGACGTGCTCCGACTTCGGCGGAGATCTTAAAGCACTTGCTGTGATCGGGACCTTTTTCGTCTAGCAGTTGATAGCAGGGCGTCACGCCATGCTCTCGTTGGGCGTGCTGTTGAAGCAGCGATTTGAAGTTGTCGCCAGTTTGGCCCGAGACGGTCTGCTCGATTTCCAGGTCGACTTGCCTGAGAATAAATACCTTAGCCGCTGGCATCCCACCATCCAAATGGATTGCCGCGATCAGTGATTCAAAAGCGGCTGCGACAACCGATCTGGGAATTTCCGGATCCGCAGCCATCCCTTTGCCGAGAATCAGAAAATCTTGAAGCCTTAGAACATCACTCATTCGAGCACACGTATCCCGGCTGACAACCACCGATTTGATCTTGGTGAGATCCCCCTCCAGGTCTTTGGGATAAAGCTCGTACAGCCGCTCGCAAACGACAAAACCTAAAATCGCGTCGCCGAGGAACTCCATCCGTTCGTTGGAAGCCAGACGATGCGAAACGCCCGAAGCATGACGGAGTGCCGCCTCCAGAAATTCTATATTCTGAAATCGATAGCCGATAAGCTCCTGACAGGAATCAAGATCTGCTCGGGCCCCTAGCACTAGATGCGTCGCTCTTTCCTGGTTGGCAGGGACATCACCATGGCCGGGTAAGCTTTTGCTGTGGGAGTTGGAACTCATAAAAAATCGAAATACGGGCCACGAGACTCGGTCGAAGGCGAAGTCTCAGGTGTCTGTCAAAAAAGTCGCAACGACTCGCCTTGCCATCCTTTTTGTTTAATACCCTTAGGCTAGCCTAGCAGTCGATCCATGTCAATGTTGGCCATGGGAACGTTGGCCATGGAAACGGGGAGAACTGCAAAGTCTCGAAGCGCCTATTTTCAGCCCCCGGCTTTGCCGGGGGGTAGAGCCGGGGATTTGCTTCAGGAGAGCACCATTGCGATTGTTTCCTGTTAGGCGACCCCCCGGCAAAGCCGGGGGCTGAAATTTCGACCTTACAGTTCCTCAAGGATACACCTGCCACAAAGGGCCTTCAGCGGATAGATTATCCAGGTCAGGCCGCTCAATGCGTTTTGAGTCGGTCACTTACAAGCCGCGCTTGATGTCATGATCAATACGCTCTATCTACCGGAACTACGCGAGATGCTAGCCGCCAGCGACTTGGACAGCTTGCGCGAATTTTGCACCGCGCTCTACCCGGCGCGCACGGCGGAGTTCATGGCAGGGCTGACCCCCTCGGAAGCTTGGGCGGTTCTGCTATCGACCGAACCCGAAACACGCGTCGAGATTTTTTCTTATCTCGAAGAAGAACTTCAAGATGCCATTCTCGAAACGGGCGATCCGCAGGAACTGAGCGAGCTGATCACCGACATGCCGCCGGACGATCGGGTCGATTTGCTCAAGCGAGTCGATCCCGCCGTTGTCGAAACAATGCTCCCGCTGGTGCCGACCGAAGAGCGGCGCGACATCCTCCGTTTGCGGGCGTATCCCGAGGGGACCGCCGGCGCCGTCATGACCACCGAGGTAGCTCGACTCTCCGAATCGCTCACCGTACGCGAAGCACTCAAAGAATTGGCCCGCCAGACGGGTGACTTGGAGACGATTTACTATGTCTACCTGGTCGATGATGAAAACCATTTACGCGGGATTGTTTCGGCCCGTCAGTTGGTAACGCAACTTGGCAAACCCGAGACAAAGCTGGCCGAGTTGATGGAACGCGATTTAGTGACGGTGCTGGCTACCGACGATCAGGAAATCGTGGCCGAGAAGGTGGCCGACTACAATTTCATTGCGATCCCAGTGGTCGACGCCGAGCAACATCTGGTCGGCATCATCACCCACGACGACATCATCGACGTGCTTGAGGAAGAGGCGACCGAAGACGCCCATCGAGCAGGTGCCGTTGAGCCGCTGGAGGAAAGCTATCTGGCAACGCCGTTGCTAACGCTTGCGCGCCTTCGAGCGGGCTGGCTTGCCGTGCTATTTGCTGCGGCGCTGGTAACAGCCCTGGTTCTCGAATCGCATCAGGCGAAGCTGGAAAAGGTCAGTTGGCTCGCACTATTTTTGGTGCTGGTGATCTCCACCGGCGGCAACAGCGGAAGTCAATCGGCCACGCTCATCATTCGAGCATTAACAACCAAAGACATTTTGCCGACCGACTGGCGCACCATTATGTGGCGAGAACTGGTGATTGGTCTATTGCTAGGCCTGTCGCTCGGCGCGGTGGGCTACGTGGCCGCCGTTTTTTTTGTGGGAATGGAAAATCCCATCGATGCGATGGTGATCCCCATCACGCTGGTGTTGGTCGTCGTCTGCGGCACGCTTTTTGGTTCGCTATTGCCGCTGCTGTTCAAACGGCTCGGCTGGGATCCCGCCTTGATGAGCACCCCGTTCGTCGCCGGTATCATCGACATCGTGGGGATCGTCATTTACATGAACGTTGCCCGGATGCTGCTGAAAGATTTGTGGTGAGTTGTGCGTTGCGACGCGGCTAGCCGTGCTGCAACGCAGCACACGGGGAAGCACGCGACTCTAGCGCGACTCTAAACATCCAGCAGCGGCTGCCCGACATACAACTGCAGCACCTGGCTCTGCACTTTGATTGCCCGGATGAGAACCCAGATTTGGTCGCGAGTGAACTGCTCGGGGTCGCTGTTGGCCAAGTCTTCCAGCTCTTGCGTCATGGCTGCGTGCTGGTCCGTGGCGGCTTGTAGCTTTAAGCCCATCTGCTGCCAAGCGAGTTTTAGCTCGGTTTCATCGCTCAGATTTCCTATCGCATCGGCGTTGTTCGCCAGTAGAAGGCAAAGCCGAGCGATGTCTTGAGTGGATGCGTCGGGTTGGAGCACCTGGATTCGTTCGGCAAGCTCTTGACATTTCATCGGATGGGTCTCTTGTCGTGTGTCCAGGGTTGCTCGTCCGATGATGGGCAGGTTGTGAAAACGGTGATTCCCGCAGTGAACATGTTGCTGCCGCTATGAAAAGCCGGCGTTAAGTGCCCTTGAAGGGTCACTCTTGTGCTGCGGCAATTCTTGTATTCACCATAAGTCTAGCTTACGTTCACCGGGTGGGGGCTTGTCGAGTTAAACAGCTTCTATACCATGAGTTACGGGCAATGTGCCCCTTTGGCAAACTTCGGTGCTCGCAGTTCGCTCTTCCCCGCAGAAGCGGCGTATCCCTAACAAACAGCCTCTGTAACCACCCCATTGGAAAACAAACCATGCCCTCGCTCGGCGTTAATATCGATCATGTAGCCACCGTGCGCGAGGCACGTAAGACCAACGAGCCCGACCCTGTTTGGGCGGCTACGCTCGCCGAGCTGGGCGGGGCGGATGGCATCACCATCCACCTCCGCGAAGATCGCCGGCATATCCAGGACCGCGATCTACGGCTGCTCATGGAAACGGTGGCGGTGCCGGTCAATCTGGAGTTGGCTTGCGTTGACGAAATGGTTCGCATTGCGTGCGAGGCTAGGCCACATCAGGCGACCTTGGTGCCCGAGCGGCGTGAGGAAGTAACCACCGAAGGAGGGCTCGACGTGGTGGGTAATCGGGCCAAAGTAATCGATGTCATCACCCGGCTGAAGGATGCAGGCATTGTAGCGAGCCTGTTCCTCGATCCCGACCCGGCCCAACTCGATGCCGGAGCCGAAGCGGGCGCGAACGCGATCGAGCTGCACACCGGCGCGTACGCCCATGCGTCGGCAAGCCACAACGCTCAAGCAGAACTCGATACGCTCATCGCGGCCGGCCAGCATGTCTGCACTGCGGGGCTCACCCTGCACGCCGGCCATGGGCTTACCTACCGCAACGTGCAACCGGTTGCAGCGATCGAAGGCATGCGCGAACTAAACATCGGCCACAGCATCATCGCCCGCGCGATCATGGTCGGCCTGGAGCAAGCGGTCCGCGACATGAAACGGCTGATGGAAAGAGGCGCGAGTTGTGAGGCGCGAGTTAAAAAGCGCACAACTTGCGCACCCCCAACTCACGTCCCCCAACCCTTTCACCGTTAGCGCCGTCCGCCAGGACGGATTTCCGCTTTCTTTCTACCTCTCCGGCCGCATTGCGCCTGACTTCAAACGGCTGATATAGTCTCGACCATGTTTGGCTACCAGTCCGGACAACAGCCCCATACCGATAATGTTCGGGAACGACATGCTAAGCAACAGCATGTCGGAGAAATCGATCACCGCTTGCAGGCTCAAGATGGGGCCTAAAATCACAAATATTAGGTAGATAACCCGATAGGCTGGGATGCCACGCTGCCCAACGAGATACTCAACGGCCCTCTCGCCGTAGTAGCTCCATGAGATCATCGTGGAGTAGGCAAAGACAAACACTGCCAGACAGAGGAAATAGGGGAGCACCGAACCGAGGCTGGCAAATGCTTGGGCCGTAAGTTCTACTCCCTCGGGTTTGGCAGTGCCGGCGGCGTAGGCGGCACCGGTGGCGGGATCGAGATGTGATCCGGTAATCAAGATTGCCAGAGCCGTCATGGTGCAGACAACGATCGTATCGATAAAGGGGCCGATCATTGCGACGATGCCTTCGCGCACTGGTTCCTCTGTTTTCGCGGCAGCATGGGCGATTGCCGCGGACCCCATGCCGGCTTCGTTAGAAAAACCGGCTCGTCTTGCGCCGATCAAAAGCGCGCCGAAGAAACCACCGTAAATCGATTCGCTGGAGAAAGCTTCGGCAAAGATGCTGGTGAAGGTGCTGGGTACCTGTGCGATGTTGATTGCGACGATGGTCAAACAGACCAGGCAATAAAAAGCGCACATGAGTGGAACCAGCTTGCTGGTCACCTCCCCAACCCGACGGATACCGCCAATAATCACGATGCCCACCAGAAAAGCGAGAATGACACCAACCACCCAGGCGTGTTGGTTCGGAATACCGAACTGCTTGTGGATGATGCTAAAGGTTTGGTTGCCTTGAAACATGTTCCCGCCGCCAAAGGCGGACAGGATGGTTAGCACGGCATAGACGACTGCCAGTAGTTTGCCCAAAGGTGCCAACGAAGGAAATCTTTCGCGGATACCATCCTCCATGTAGATCATGGGTCCGCCCAAGACCGTGCCATCTGGCTTGATACGACGATAGTATTGAGCCAACGTACAACTGGTAAACTTCATGCTCATCCCAAGAAACGCGACCACCCACATCCAAAAAACGGCTCCAGCGCCACCCATTGAAATTGCGACTGCCACGCCAGCGATGTTACCTAAGCCCACCGTTGCAGCGAGAGCTGATGTGAGCGCTTGGAAATGAGAAACTTCACCCTTATCCTCCGGCCGATCGTATTTGCCACGGATAACCTGAATGCAATGCCGAAACATGCGGACATTGACAAATCCATAGCGCAAAGTGAAAAACAGCCCGCCGCAAAGCAGAACCAACACAATTAGTGGTATCGCTTTATTGTCAAAGCCCGTCGGTATTTTGTAAAAAAGTACGGCATCAAGCCTGCTCACCAAGACATCGAAGCAGAGGTTAATGCCGCCTTGCAGTTTTTCAGCGGTCGCCTTTTCTGCATCATCCCACAGTGCGTGCCATCGGTCGCCGAACGATGGTTCCTCGGTTTCCTGTCTGGAGCTAGCGTCTCCCGATTCGACCTGGGAAGCGTTCGTCGTCGAGGGACTGTTTGAAGAGTCGGTTGATGTCTGCCCATAGGCAAGATTCAACGCAACCGAACAATAGGCCAGTATCACGGTGAGAATGAGTTTGCGGCAGCCCATAGAATTTGTCCCCCCCAAAATGGTGTTTGTTTTTTTGTAACCGTATCAGCCAAATGGAAAGCAGAAGTGTAGGAGTCCGTCCTTGCGGACGGCGCTAACGTGTTTGCGATAGCAAAATGATGCGTTATCGTTAGCGCCGTCCGCAAGGACGGACTCCTACGAAACAGGGTGAGAACCCACTTCCACCTGCGACCAGTACAGTCGATCCTTCAATCCAAGGATCACCAAAGATAACGTGCTAGCACGGGAAGAGGCAAATTGTTACCGTCCAGTGCGTTACAGTCATCCTGCCAAGCATGATTATTTCAAGGCACTTCTATCGCATAAGTTGTTTACTGTCAACATGTTACGACAATTGCCATGGCAAAGAGGCTGATTTTTCAAACATGTGGTTGTTTTTAATAGCCAAGCCGTTATGATGATTGATGACGGGCCTGTTCCAAACGGGCCATTTCAAGAAAAGCCCTTTGTTTTTATCGCGAAACGCCCGATATGCCGGTTTCCCACGAAATATCAGATACCTCGGTCATCGACTTCCTGCGTCGACATGACCGAGCCAGTATCACTGATCTAGTGGATTTTACTAGGGTAACGGCCACTGCCGTACGTCATCGGCTGGCCCGGTTGATGAAGGCGGGTTGGGTAGAGCGGGTGGCAGAAGTCGCGGGGAGAGGGAGACCCCAGCATCGTTACTCGCTCACACGCAAGGGCCGGCAAAGTGGCGGCTCAAATTACGAAGATTTGGCGGACGTATTGTGGTCGGAAATTCGAGCTGTCCAAGATACGGAAGTGCGACGTGGTTTGCTGCGTCGCATCGTTGGCCGGCTGACGGAAATTTACCGTGGAAAGGTCGAGGGAGCCACGCTACGCGAGCGAATGGATGGGCTAGTGGCGCTGATGGATGACCGAAATGTGCTGTTCGAGGTCGAGGAAAAAGAGACGGGTGCCCAACCACTGCAATCGTTGCCCGTGTTAACGGCGCTCGCCTGTCCCTATCCCGACTTGGCAGAACAAGATCGGATGATATGTGCCTTGGAAAAGATGTTGTTCTCCGAGATGCTCGACACGAAGCTACGGCTGACCACTTGTCGATTGGATGGAGGTAATTGCTGTACGTTTGAAGCAAGTTCAGAAGCCGTGCCGATTCCGTCCTTGCGTACGGCGCTAACATGAGTGTAAACATTATAATGACGCTGTCGTTAGCGCCGTCCGCTAGGACGGATGCAAACCATTATTGTCTGCCACTGAGAGCAACAACGCATAGCATTACCAAACTTTTTACCTACATTTCAATTAGGGATTAGCGATGACACAGCCATGGATTGAAGGGCGATTTGAAGAAAACGTCATTACCACCACGATCGAGCAAGCGATCAATTGGGCTCGCCAGTCGAGTATTTGGCCAATGACTTTTGGGCTTGCTTGCTGTGCGATCGAGATGATGGCGGCCGGGGCGAGTCGCTTTGACATGGACCGCTTCGGCGCAGGGGCATTTCGCGCCACGCCGCGGCAGGCCGACTTGATGATCGTTGCCGGCACGGTTACCTACAAAATGGCGAGCCGTGTTCGCAGACTGTACAACCAGATGGCCGATCCGAAGTTTGTCATTGCGATGGGCGCCTGCACCGTTGGCGGCGGGCCGTACTTCAAGTATGGCTACCATGTTGTCAAAGGCGTCGACTTGGTCGTGCCGGTCGACGTGTACGTGCCAGGTTGCCCGCCGCGTCCCGAGGCGCTCTTGGAAGGCTTGATGCGAATCCAAGACAAGATCAAAGGGCACAAAATTGCGAAGCGCCAGGGGAGTTCCGCGTTTGGTCAACTGGGCGCTAAGCTAGAGGATGAGCTGCCGCTGCCACACCACTCGGGTTACGTTGCCGCGCCTGCCGATGGTGAGTTGGTTTACGATCATCAGAAGGTAACGGGTTGAAGTAATGAACTTAGATTCACTGAGACATTTCCTGAATGCCGAGCCATTTGAGCCATTCGAGGTTAGGCTTTCCAACGGCGATATTCATCAAGTTCGCCACCGAGACAATATGGCGGTTGGAAAGAACACATTGGCAATTCTTTATGACGATTCAAGTCGGATGGCAACATGCACGCCACATCATGTGGTGAGCGTGGAAAAGTTAATCGAATCGCTGCAGAGTGAACCAAACGGAACCGGCGATCTATCAGATCGCGGCTAACACGCCGTTAAAATACGACAAACAAATAATTCCACATTCCGACCTTTTTCCACTAGAGACGGGGCAAGTTCCGTATTCGTTCTATGGCTGAAACATTAAAAATCACTGATCTGCACGTTGCCATTGAGGGGAAGCCCATTTTGCGTGGGGTGAATCTGACGATTCGCCGCGGCGAGACCCATGCGCTGATGGGCCCCAACGGCTCAGGGAAAAGCACGCTCGGCAATGCGATCATGGGTCACCCAGCCTATGAAGTAACCGGCGGGGCGATTGAACTCGACGACGAAAATGTGCTGGAGTGGGATGCCTCCGAGCGTGCTCGGGCGGGGATCTTCATGGCATTTCAACGGCCGATGGCGATCCCGGGCGTGAAGATGGCCGATTTTCTTCGCCATGCGGCGACCAATGTCCGCAATCCTGATCGCAAAGAGGGCGAAGAGCTGATTCCCATGCGGCAATTTCGCAAAGAGCTGACCGAAAAAATGGACCATCTGCGGATGGATGTCGAGTTTGCCCGACGGTATGTGAACGACGGTTTTTCCGGCGGCGAGATGAAACGGGCCGAGATTTTGCAGCTAGCCATGCTCCGACCCAAGTTTGCCATTTTGGACGAAACGGACAGTGGGTTGGATGTCGACGCGGTAAAGCTTGCCAGCGAGAGCATCGCTCAAATTGGAAAAGAGCAGCTCGGCGGTGAAGGTGGCGATGGGAAGCGGATGGGCATTCTCATCATCACCCACCACGACAAGCTGCTGGATCGCAACGAGCCTGATTTCACGCACGTGATGCTCGGCGGACGCATCGTCGAGACGGGCGGGCTGGAACTGGCACGTGAACTGTACACCGACGGCTACGACCGCGTCCGCACCGACTACCCCGAGGCAGCCGCCATGGAACAAACGGCTGCCGTGTAGCAATACAAACTAAAACGAGGAAAAAATATACCGCAGAGACACAGAGAACGCCGAGAGGATTTTTCTGACAGAGTCAACGAAATGAACAAAGATTTGCGTGTTTGTTGCGCATCCTTACAATCGCACTCTGTCAATCCTGCTGCACCCTTCAAAATTTCACTCTGTGTTCCCTGTGTCTCTGTGGTTTATTTTCTTTCACTCCGAATAGAGAGAAGAATCGAGAAACCGATGGCCATTGACCTATCGACCGACGTTGCCGTGCTTGACGGCGAGATCAACAAATACAACTTTGTCACCAAGACCAAAGGCGTGTTCCGTGCGCGCAAAGGACTTGATGCGGAGATCGTGGCTCAGATCTCGGAGATGAAGGACGAGCCAGCCTGGATGCGAGATTATCGGCTCGATGCGCTGAAAATCTTCGAATCAAAGCCGATGCCCAAGTGGGGTGGCGAGATTGGCCTCGACTTTCAGGATATCTACTACTATCTGAAGCCGACCGAAGGCCAAGGCAGAACCTGGGACGATGTGCCCGATGAGATCAAGGAGACGTTCGAGAAACTTGGCATCCCCGAAGCCGAGCGGAAATATCTGGCAGGCGTCAAGGCCCAGTTCGAGAGCGAGGTGGTCTACGGTTCGTTGGAAGAAAGCCTGGCTAAGCAGGGGGTTATCTTTACCGATACCGACACGGCCGTCCGCGAGCATAGCGACCTGCTAAAAGAGTATTTCGGCCAGATCATCTCTTCGACGGACAACAAGTTTGCCGCGTTGAACTCGGCCGTTTGGTCGGGTGGTTCGTTTATCTACGTGCCGCCGGGCGTGAAGATCGAATTTCCGCTACAGGCCTATTTCCGTATCAACGCCGAACAGATGGGCCAGTTCGAGCGGACACTTATTATCGTCGACGAAGGGGCCGAGGTTCACTATATCGAGGGCTGTACCGCCCCGATGTACAGCAGCGAGAGCCTGCACTCGGCCGTGGTGGAAATCATCGTCAAGAAAAACGCCCGATGCCGTTACACGACCATTCAGAACTGGGCGAACAACATCTACAATCTGGTGACCAAACGGGCCTTGGCCTACGAAAATGCCCTGATGGAATGGATCGACGGCAACCTGGGCAGCGGGCTGACGATGAAATACCCGGCGGTCTACATGATGGAGCCTGGGGCCCGGGGAGAAATTCTCTCAATCGCGTTTGCTTCCAAAGGCCAGCACCAAGACGCCGGTGCGAAGGTGGTGCATTGTGCTCCCAATACCAAAAGCCGCATCATCAGCAAGAGCATCAGCAAAAACGGTGGCCGTAGCAGCTACCGCGGCCTGTGCAAGGTGGAAGACGGCGCGGTTGGCTCGAAGAGCAGCGTCGTGTGCGATGCGTTGATTCTCGACGCCGAAAGCCGCAGCGACACCTATCCCTACATCGAAGTCGAAGAGCAAGACGTGCAGGTGGAACACGAGGCGAGCGTCTCGCGGATTGGCGAAGAGCAGTTGTTCTACCTGATGAGTCGCGGTCTGAGCGAAGCGGAGGCCAGTTCGATGATCGTCAGCGGGTTTATTGAGCCGCTGATCAAAGAGCTACCAATGGAATACGCCATTGAGATGAATCGGCTGATCGAATTGCAGATGGAAGGCTCGGTGGGGTAACGGTCAACCATCGCTTGGGAGATAAAACCGATGAGTATTGTATCAAGTTCGAGTACCGACCAACTGGTTGCCGAATTGTACAAGATCGACGGCAAGGCGGAAATTATTGGCGGAAGGATTGTGATGATGAGTCCAACAGGACCTCTCCATGGGCGTGCTGCATTGGCAATTACATTTTCCTTGATGGAGTACGAACGGAAAGTCGACGGGGTGGCTTATGGTGACAACGTGGGTTTCCTTGTTGATCTACCCAATCGCAAGTCATTTTGTCCAGATGCTTCTTTCCACACGGGTCCCTCTACCGGCATGGAATTTCTTGACCGATCGCCAGATTTCGCGGTCGAAGTGCGTAGCAAAGGTGACTACGGCCCTGCGGCCGAATTAAAAATGGCAGCTAAGCGGGCTGATTACTTTGAAGCAGGGACCAAAGTGGTGTGGGATGTTGATCTCCAGGGCGACGACATCGTGCGAGTCTACCGAGCTGATTCGCCAGACGAGCCAACCATCTATCGCAAAGGTGATTCTGCCGAAGCTGAGCCTGCGGTGCCCGGATGGACATTTGCTGTATCGGAACTATTTGATCGATGATAAGCACGCTTATATCTACCGGCTTCTCCCAAGAAGCCTTCGACGCCTTCCTCGCCTCTCGCGACGAGCCTGATTGGCTGGTTGCGATGCGCAAAACGGCCTGGTCGCATTTTCTCGAATTGCCGATGCCTTCGTCACGAGATGAGGAGTGGATGCGGACCGACATTCGGCTATTTAAGCTCGATCGGTTCGGTCTGCCTGATGAATCGACCGCGGCTGTCAGCGGCGATGGTGGATTATTGGCGGCGGGGGTCGAGTTGGGTGGGCAGACAACGTCCGCAGATGGCCATTGGCAGCAAGGGCATTTATCCGAGAAGTGGGCAGCCCGTGGCGTGCTGTTTGGCAGCCTCGACTCGCTGGTGGCCGAGCATGGCGACCTGCTGCGTCCCTACTTCGAGCGGCAGATAGTCGATCCAGATTACGATAAGTTTTCCGCGCTCAACGCTGCGTGCTGGAGTGGTGGGACGCTGTTGTTTGTTCCCAAGGGCGTTCAGGTGGACGAGCCGCTACATTCTCTCTCGCTCCTGTCGGCGGGCCGCGCAGACTTGGGCCGTACGCTGGTGATTCTCGAAGAAGGTGCCGAGGCAACGCTGCTTGCGGAAACAGAAAGCACCGACGACGAAGGTAGCGGTTTGCACTGCGGCTCGATTGAGCTAGTTGTCGAAAAGGAGGCCAAGCTCCGCTACGTGAATCTGCAGAACTGGAACGACGAGGTGTGGCATTTCGCCCATCAACGGGCTGAGGTGGCTGAGCAGGGCAGACTGCAATGGACCATCGGCGCACTGGGCAGTCGGTTGGCAAAGGTGAACCAGCGGGTCGCCCTCACCGGCCCCGATGCCGAGGCCCAGGTCAATGGTGTGATGTTTACCCAAGGCCGACAGCACCTCTGCTACAACACACACCAGCACCACAAGGCGCCCTATTGCCGCAGCGATTTGCTTTACAAAACAGCTTTGCAGGATCGCTCGCGGACCGTTTGGCGTGGCATGATCCAGGTCGATGAAGAGGCCCAGCGAACGGACGCCTATCAGCGCAACGATAATCTGATGTTATCAACCGATGCCCGGGCTGATTCGATCCCTGGCCTGGAAATCGAGGCGGATGATGTCCGCTGCACGCATGGCAGCACTTCGGGTCGGGTGGACGCTAGCCAAGTCTACTATGCGATGAGCCGTGGCTATACGCGTCAGGAGGCGGTGCGGATGATTGTGGCTGGTTTCTTTCAGCAGGTGTTCGACCGAATCACCATCGAAAGCGTTCGCGAAGCATTGGGCGAGGCGATTGGTCGGCGTGTCAGAAATATCTAAGGAGCCGTGTTGCAACGCAACACACGGCCATGTCCGAATATATTCCAGTAGCAAAAACTTCCGAAATTTCCGACCCCGGTTCGCTGTTGGTCGAAGTCGACGAGCGGCTGATCGTGCTGATTCATGCCGCAGGGCATTTTTATGCGTTGGACGATGTCTGCACTCACGATGGCGGACCGCTGAGCGATGGGCCGGTCGATGCGGCGAGTGGCAACATCGCCTGCCCGCGGCACGGAGCAAAATTCGATCTGAAATCGGGTGCCGCCGTTTCGATGCCCGCCACCAAAGCGACCGTTTCGCACGAAGTGAAGGTTGAAGAGAGACAGGTTTTCGTCCGGTTGAATAGTGTATAGAATGGGTTGGGAGAAACCGTTATGCCAGTAGCCGAAGACAAAGTACGCGAAGCGCTGAAACTGGTGATTGATCCCGAGTTGTTCGTCAACATCGTCGACCTGGGGCTGATCTACGAAATCAAAATCAAAGAAGCCGACGAGGGCAAGTCGGACGTGCAGGTTGACATGACGATGACCAGCCCCGCCTGCCCCGCCGGGCCGCAGCTCTTGGGCCAGTCGAAACAGTTCGTCAGCCAAATGGAAGAAGTTGGCGAAGTCGACGTGCGGCTAGTGATGGACCCACCCTGGACACCCGACCGCATGACCGAAGACGCCAAAGACCAATTGGGGATTTTCTAGCCGTGTTGCAACACAACACACGGCAGGGAATTCCCGTGCGATGCGTTGCATCGCGGCTATTTCAATCTTTTTTTACCCCTCCCATGCACATTTTTCTCTACGAGTGGATCACCGGCGGGGGGCTGGTCGAGGAGCTTAGGTCGCTGCCCGAGTCGATGCTTGCCGAAGGAACTGCCATGGTGTCGACACTGGCGGCCGACTTCGCGGCAATCGACGATTGCCGAGTGACGATGCTACGCGACATCCGTCTGGACGATCTTCCCCTGCCGGAGTGCGAGATTCTCGACATCCATTCTGCCGCGCAGCACGAAGATGAAATCGGACGTCTGGCCGGCAAATCGGATTACACACTTCTCATTGCTCCCGAGTTTGACGACCTGCTGCTCACCACCGCCCGATTGGTTGCCAGCCAGGGCGGGAGGCTCCTCTCGGCGGGTGCGGATTTGGTAGAGCTTGCCGCCGACAAACAGCGCACCGCCGAGCGACTCGCCGCGGCAGGCGTGCCGGTGCCGATGTCGGTGCGACTCGAAGCCGACCAGGAAAAACTGCCGGCCGATTTTTCCTACCCGGCCGTGCTCAAACCGATCCATGGGGCCGGTTCGCAACATACGCTGCTCGTGGCGGGGTCGAGCGACGAGCCGCCCGCTTTTCCCTGGCCGAGGCGGTTGGAGAAGTTCTGCCCTGGTGTGCCAGCCAGCGTGGCGTTTCTCTGTGGACCAATGGGCGTTCGTGCGTTGCCGCCATGCCGGCAGCATCTCACACGCGATGGTCGATTCACCTACATGGGCGGCTCGCTGATCAACGAGCCAGCCCTAGCCCGCCGAGCGACGGCACTGGCGCGTCAGGCGATCGACACTCTGATCTCGCCGCATGGTTATTTGGGCGTTGACTTGGTGCTGGGGAATGATCCCAACGGTGCCGAGGACGTGGTGATTGAAATCAACCCGCGAGTGACGACTTCCTACGTCGGCCTACGAGCCGCGGCCGTAGGGAATTTGGCTCAGGCGATGATCGACGTAGCGACAGGCTGCGAGGCGAGTTTGTCGTTTCGCGATCAGCCGCTAGAATTCACGGCCAACGGCCAAGTGTTGCTTGCCGGAACTGCGCAGAGCTTGTTCCGGCCTACCGCTCCGTCCCCTGACTCATGCCCCCTGACGTGACCTGGTTAGCACTCGACATCGGCGGAGCGAATATCAAAGCGGCAGATGGGCGGGGCTACGCGCGCTCGATGCCTTTTCCGCTGTGGCGAAACCGCAAGCGATTGACAGAAGTGATCGGCGAAATGCTTGCCTCTTCGCCACCCCACCAGCAACTCGCCATCACGATGACCGGCGAACTGGCCGACTGTTTTGCGACCAAGACCGAAGGAGTACGAGCAATTTTGGACGCGGTTGAGCAGGTGGCCAATTCACCAGTTCTCTCCGTGTACCAAACCGATGGCCGACTGGTCGCCGTCGAAGTGGCTCGGCAGCAGCCGCTGTTAGCCGCGGCGAGCAACTGGCACGCTTTGGCCCAATATGCCTGCCGATTTTGCAAAGGCCAACGTGGATTGCTAATCGACATCGGGTCGACCACTTGCGACATCATTCCGCTCGATGGCGAAAAACCAATTGCTATTGGCCACACGGATCCCGAGCGGCTGGTCGCCGGTGAGTTGGTTTACACGGGCATCGGGCGCAGCCCGCTGTGTGGCGTTGTCCGTGAGCTGCCTTGGCGCACAAGCATGTGCCCCGTCGCCCAGGAGCTATTCTCCACCACGGCTGACGCCTATGTGTTGTTAGAGGATTTGCCGGAGGATGCCGAGGATCTTGCAACGGCCGATGGGCGTCCGCGCACCAAGCCGTATGCCCATGCGAGGCTGGCGCGGGCCATTTGCGCTGATGTGACTATGGTTTCCCGCGAAGATGCAAAGCGGGCGGCCGGCGCGGTGAGAGATCGGCAGTTGGAGCTATTGGCGAAAGCCGCCGGGCGCGTGTTGGCACGACTCGACGGACCTGCGCAACGCGTCGTACTGAGCGGGCATGGCGAGTTTTTGGCTCGACAACTGTTGGCTAAGCTACAAGTCGCTGCGGAAATTGTTTCGTTGGAAGAGCAGTTGGGCGTGAAAATCAGCCGGTGCGGGCCAGCCCATGCACTGGCGGCACTCGCCCGCGAGAACGCATTCTAAAAATACATGCTATGAATAATCGTTCCATGGTTCGTGTGGTAAAAGTGGGTGGCAGTCTGCTTGATCTGCCCGACCTGCCCGGTCGTCTCCGGTCGTGGCTGGCCGCGCAGTCGCCTGCACATCATGTGCTCCTAGCCGGCGGCGGGTCATTGTGCAATCAGGTTCGCAAGTGGCACGACCGACACCCATTGGACGAAGAAGCGGCCCATTGGCTGTGTGTCGATCTGATGAGTGCCACCGCTCGCCTACTTCGGTCGTGGCTGCCCGAATTGACGCTGACCGATGATGATCGCCAGTTGTGTGGGCGACTCGGAAAGCCTGGGGCGACGATCTTTGATGCGGCCAAGTGGCTGCGAGACCCCGAGCCTGCCTTGCCGGGTGTCGCGCTCCAGCGCAATTGGGATGTGACCAGCGACGCGATTGCGGGACGGCTTGCGGTCACCCTGGCAGCCGAGGAGTTGGTGCTTCTAAAATCGAACGCGAGCACCATCGCGGATAGCGATTTGGCAGCGCTGGCAGCGGAGGGGTACGTGGATCAGATGTTACCGCGTCTTGCGAGAGAGTTGCCGCCGGTGCGAATGGTTAACTTGCGGAGTTAGCCGTCGGGCTTGTCCCGGCGCTGCACTTCCTCGCTGTGACAAGCCCGACTGCTAACCGTTTTGCTTTTCCAGAACAATCGCAAACTGGCCGGCAGCAGCAGCAAATCGCCTAACAATGCAGAGACCATCGTTACCGAAGCTAACTCGGCAAACCGCCGCGTTGGTACAAATGCTGATAGCAGCAATATCGCTAGCCCACAAACGATCAGAATCGTGGTCATCACAATGGCCCTACCCGTCCCCAGGCATGTACGACGGATCGCCTCAACCACATCGGATTCATTCTGAATCTCTTCGCGAAAACGGGCCAGGAAATGGATCGTGTCGTCGACGGCGATACCCAGGCTGATCGCAAAGACAATCACGTTGCTCATGCTGAGCGAATAGCCACGCAAGCCAATGTAGCCCAGGGTGAGCACAAGAGGTGCAATGTTCGGCAAAATCGAAATCAATCCGAGCCGCAGTGATCGCATGAGTCCACCGATGACCAGAAAAATAAAGATAGTAACGCCCGCTAAGGAGTAAATGAGATCGTAGACAAGGCGGTCGAGCGCCACCGCTGAGACATAGGCTTCCCCCGTGATGAGATATTCGATGCCGCTGCATGCCGGGAATAACCGAGCTAATTGTTGCTCCAACAGACCGGCGAGCACCTTGTCTTGTTTCGTGCCATCATCACGCAGACGCAAAAGTAGCCGTGCCTGTCGGCCATCCGACGTGAGGAAACGATGATACGCATTGTTTGCCTTTTGGCGGGTCCTTTGTTGGGCAAGTATCCGATGGATTTCTAAAAGCCTTTTGGTCAGCCGATCGGACTGAAGTTTATCCAATTGAGGCCCGCCGGGTAGGAGTCGGTCGACTTGCTGGTAGAGATTCACGACAGACCGCGTGAGGAGTACTTCAGGCTGGGTTCGAGCAAATTGGTCGAATTCAATCATACGGTGCCATGTATCGCCTTGCTGAAATCGGCGTGGCGAATCGGCAGTGAGAATGATTTCCATCGGCATGAATCCACCCAACTGATTCTCGATCAGGTGCATTTGGGCCACGAGGGGATGATCCTCGTTAAATGTTTCGGTCAAATCGGAATTGATGCTTGTGTTTCGGCCAACCGCAATGGAGCCTCCGATCAGCAGTAGTCCTATCAGGATGGTTGTGCGAGGAAATCGCGTTGCCCATCGACCGACCATCCAGGCCCCATGGGCTAGCACCGAAGTTTGCTGAAGATTGGGCTGACGATCACGTGTTCGAGGAGCACGGAACGAAGGCGCCAGCACGGCGCACACAAGCATTGTGGCGAGATAGAACAAACCGATGCCCATGGCCGCTTGCCAACCCAGCGCGCCAAGGAGCTTGGATCGGGCAAACATCAGGCTGAGAAATCCCAGGGCGGTCGTTAAGCTGGTCAAAAAGCAAGCCAGTGCCATATGACGCACCGTCTCGATCACGGCGCGCCGGTGATCGAGCGGATAGCATTCCGCTTGCTCGGCAAAGCAGCTCAGGAAATGAACACAGCTCGAGACGCCAACGATCATGAGCAACACGGGCAGGATGTTCGAAATAATCGTCAACGGTTCGCCAAGCCACACCAGTGCCGCCAAGGTCCAGGCTAGCCCCACGCCCACGGCAGCCGCGGGGATAACCACCCCAGCCCAACATCGAAAGATCACAGCCTCGATCAACGCGAATGCGAGGATACAGAATGGAATAATCTGAAGCTGATCTTTCTTCAGGTTATTGACGATTTCGACACGCAACGCGGGCAAACCGCCGAAGAATGATTCGTAGCCTATGGGCGCAGGTATTTCGAAGAGCACTTGCTTTATCTTCTCAGACAACTTACCGAGATAGTCGAAATCTTTGCGACTGGGATCCAACTGCAGCACGATGGCCATGGCGCGCCGGTCGGCACTGATCAACGAACCTTCGAGCAGTGGTTGGTCGTTGACTTTGAGTCGCACGAGCGCAGCCTCTTCTGAATCGATAGCAGCCGTGCGAATCACGGGGATAAGTTTCAGCGACGACCCCCAAAAAAATCGGGCCCGAGGTACTCGCAACGTCGCCAGTGCGTCGATACGTTCGATCTCCGGGAACTGAGCCAAACGACGGCAGAGTTGCACGTGCCAATCGAGCGCGGTGGGCGTCAGCAAATCGTCTTTGCCGGTAGCGGTTTGCACGACAAGCAACATATTGTCCGAGTGGCCAAATGTCTGTTTCGTTTTTTCGCTAAACTCGACCAGATCGTGCTGTCCCGCGAATAAGGCCTGGGGAGTAAAGTCGAATTGAAGCTGCGCGGAATATCTTGCTGCCACAAGCGTCAATACGCAGATCGCGACGAGAACCGTTTTGCGATAGAGAACGACAAAGGTTGTCAGTCGGTTAATCATTGCCAACTAGGATAACGGATATTTGGATTGAGGGATGGGAGTTATTTGAGTTTGTAGACTGGAACGAGCGGTAACGCTGCTCCGGCATTACGAATGAAAGCCGGGGGCTTAAATGGTTCATCGCGGCTTTGCAGTTCTCCTGCGCTCCATGACGCCAGCCTACTGGCTTTTCAACAGGACGCCAGTATACTGGCGAAGGCTGGACAACGTGCTCGATTTGATTGAGGTCCGTTGCAGTGGCAATCTTTCCTTTTTTTGCTTGCTGGAATTTTTTCAATGGCACCTGATAACCTGTCCAAAGAACCATCGGCTCTGGATGTTCCAGACTGTGAATCCTTGACCGAGGAATCCATCTCTGGCACTCAAATGGCGACGAGCTCCTGTTCCGAGGAAGACGATCCTTCCGATACCAGATTCCAGGATCCTCTTTCTTGGCCGGAAACTGCGGTCAACCCGGTGCGGATCCGCTGGCGGTATGCGATTAGCATCCCTTTGATTCACCTGTTGGCTTGTTTGGTTTTCGTGCCGTGGCTCTTTAGTTGGACCGGCGTGGTGCTCTGTGTTCTGGGCCTCTACCTGTTTGGCACGCTGGGGATCAATCTCTGTTACCACCGCTTGCTGACGCACCAAGGCATGGTCGCCCCAAAATGGCTAGAGCATGGGCTGGCGCTGCTGGGAGTTTGCACGCTACAAGATACGCCCGCCTGTTGGGTTGCCATGCACCGAATGCATCACAAGTATTCCGATACGCAGCCCGACCCGCATAGCCCCTGGGTGAATTTTTTTTGGGGCCACTGTGGATGGCTGATGTTCGTCAACCGCGATTTTCGCAACGTGAACTACTACGAACGGTTTGTGCGAGATCTGCTACGCGATCCGTTTTATTTGCGACTGGAACGCAACAGCTTTTGGACCTTCATCTACGCGGCCCATGCCGTACTCTTCTTTTCCGTTGGGTTTGCAATTGGCTGGATGACGAATGACCCAATCACAGGCGGTTCGGCGATGGCCGGTTTGCAGTTCGGGCTGAGTCTGTTGGTTTGGGGTGTTTTCTTGCGCACGGTGCTGACGTGGCACATCACCTGGTCGGTCAATTCCGTGACCCATTTCTGGGGCTACCAAAACTACAACACGGGCGAGAATAGCCGAAACAACATCCTCGTCGGTCTCTGGAGCAACGGCGAAGGATGGCACAACAATCACCACGCCGACCAACGGGCCGCCTCGCACGGCCACCGCTGGTGGGAATTTGATCTCACTTGGCAGACCATCCGCATGATGGAGCGAGTTGGACTGGTAAAGGATGTTGTTCGGCCGCGGTGTTGGAAAAAGTCGTAAATTTCCGTGTGCTGCGTTGCAGAATACGTGCATTTGGGGTAGGAGAACGGCAAAGTCACCCTTTTTCTGTGTATATTTGGCAAAAATAGTTGCATTGAGGTATCCGACGGGGGTACAATGCCCGGCGGGTCTCTCTGCGCGGTTTGCAGAAAGCTCCTCGTGTAACTTTTTTTCTTTTCCATCCTGTTTCTCTTTTATTGGGGGTATGTCTCATGATTGAACAACTGAAGTGTTGGGTGGCTCCGATGGCGATGCTGATTGCAGCATCCTTGGCCTTGCCATCGGTAGCAGGCGGGATTCCGTCAGGGGTTGGAGGCGTCGGCACCGCTCCGACAGTCGTTGAGGCTGTGGAAAGTCCGACAGAACCGGGTGTGTGGATGTTCGATTTAGATGCAACGATCTTCATCGATCCGTCCTTGCCACCTTGGGAAAAAAGTTTTGTCATCCCTGGTGGGATTACCATCGTTCCAGGTCAGGTCTTTCCCATTTGGGAACATATTACGGTCGATCCAGGCCCGACCGGCTTGGTCCCAACCGATTGGCATGAAGTGATCCATGGGGCTTCGTTCAACCAGCCGTTCGGTTGGGGACCGGGCGGTAGCTTGATCATTCACAACACGGGAGAAACGGTGCCAGGGGATGTTTCCCCCGATGGATCGGAGATCAATTTCGATCCCATCACCAGTACCAGTCCCTCGTTGGGTCTGATCGATATGTGGATTCACAAGGAGCTCGTCTTCAACGGTCCTACCGTTCTAACACCCGGTTTACCTATTACGGTCACCGTATGGGAAGAGCCAACGGTTCCGGAGCCTGCGAGTATGGCCCTGGCCACGCTAGCGGGAATCGCTCTGCTGGCCCTGCGGCGTAACAAGACGTAGAAGATAGTCTGACGTATCAATACTCAGGCCGCGAGATGCCCCATCGGTGTTTCGCGGCCTGTTTTCTTTTAGCCGTGTTGCAACGCAACACACGGCGCATTGACAGCAACCATTATCATTCCCGCCTTGCTATTCCCGCCACCACCGCTCGCCGCTGGTCGACAATTGCTCGCGGACTCCGCCTAACGAATCAGTCTGCTCGGTCTGCTGAGCGATTTGCCACGGCAAAATTTGCACGCCGCCCGAGGCGCTGATGACCCAGTTCTTGCCCTTTTTCAGAAGGCTGGCTGTGGTGGCTACTTGGCTCGGCGCGTTAAAACGGACCAACGATTCTTCGGCCAGAATATGGGGCAACTCAAGTTCTGTCCGGTCAATTAGCCCTTGCCGCTCGACCAGCGCTGCCATGACTGCCAAGTCCATGATGTTTCGCAATTGGCCAAATGCCGAGTCGTGGTCGCAAAGCTCTTCGAATCGCTCGGTCAGCGTCTGGGCCCAACGGGCGGCCACTTTGCCCGATTTGCCGCTGTGTTCGATCTGGCCCTGCGAATTCACGTAGTCCGCTTCGGTCATGCACTGCACACCTTGCCCGCGCAATTCCCATGTCAGCCCGTCGGCATCGGTCGCGATGGGATCGTACTTCGGCGCCAGCCACCAGCGCGGCGTCATGCTATGCATCCCCCGGCTGCCGGCCTTCATCATTTGCAAATAGCTCGGCATCCCGGCGATCGGTGCCGTTTGCATATTCATTGCCAATCGTTTCATGCGAAAATCGGCCGCGACCATCACACGAGCAAAGTGGCTGGTAGCGGGCACGCCCGAGACGGAAACAACCTGCGGTCCCATCGCCTCCTCGAATCGCCTTGCAGTTTCTCGAGGATTGCCAATGGTTCGCATGTGGCTTGCCACTGCTTGCAGCCGTTGCAGTCCTTCCGGCGTTGGATCAATCGAGCAACTGAGTGGTTCCAGCCGCGAAGACTGGCGCGAGCGCAGGGCGACCATCAAATCGTCCAGCAGCAGAACAGGCCGGCCGGTCGTCGTGCCAACCACGTTACCCAGCGCATCGATCCGCCACCCTTCCGCGGGGCCTGCCAGCACGATGTCACCCCGTTCTGGATAAACAAGCACGTATTGCACACGCTGCAGACCAGCCAGATAAACCACCGCCTCTGGCAGCGGCGTCCCGGCCGCGCGATGCTGGGCGATCGTCTCTTCGAGCTGCTTGAGCGAAACAGCGCGTAGTTCTGAAAATGCTTCCAGATCGGCCGGCACCTCGGCCATGGCAGTTCGCCGGATTTGCTCCCAATTGCGCTCGTCTTCCGCCGTCGGCGCCGAAAGCACGCCGTCCGGGTCGATGGCAACGCCACCAACAGCGCTGTTGTTTCCAAAATTCTGGCCATGCACGGGCGCTGCAATGCCCAGCAACAACCAGCAAACGGCCCAGCGGCAGCCCGTGGTCTTCAACCTATGAAAAGTGCTGGTCATCTCTCTTCTCCTCATCCGGATATTAAATTGCCAGAAGCATACGGTCGCCGAGGCATAAAATTCATGGCTGGATAGGATAGGCCGGAACAAGCTCCGCGCAGTTCCGGCACGGCCTGTTTTCGCGTTTTCATGTATTGCCGGAACTCGTGTCGCTCGTTCCGGCCTACGATATCTTCCGCACCACCGTGGCTTCCGCACACGGCTGCGCAGCCGCTCCGTTCGACTTTACAATAGCCCCTCAATACCTCCAGCGTACTTACTAGCTCCATGATATTCAATCCTTTTGGGCAGGCAGAGTTACGCCGGAGAGTAGGTGTATGGTACTGTAACAATGCATATTAGCCCTCAGGCGAGGCGTGATGACCCCCCATAGCCGCCTAAAAGGCCTTCCATCGGCCATAAAGTCCGTAAGATTAACAACTTCCATCAGAACCGGCTTGATAGGCCGACTATCCGCGGAATAAGGTGTAGATAGGCTGGCCTTGTCCACAAACTGAGAATCCCAGCCGCGGCTTCCGAAGCGAGGCTACCACCACGGACCATTCCGCATTCCGAATTTCCCATGAACGGTTATCTGATCATCCGAGAAGGTTCCACGTGGACCGATGTTGTACGCCTGGTGCCAGGCGAGTCGGTGACCATCGGCCGTGCGCCAACCAACACCATTGTCGTCAAAGACGAACGTTGCAGCCGCGGTCATGCCGAGGTATTTCACGCGCAAGGGAAGTGGCTGTTGCGAGATCTGGATAGTCGTAATGGCTCGTTCATCGATGATGTGCGGTTGCATGGCGATCACACGTTGCAGCCTGGCGAAGTGATCCAAATTGGCGACTCGCAACTTGCGTTTGTCCACGAACTGGCCGAAGCGTTTCCCGATTCAAGCACGCTGTTGAAGGGTTCGCAACCAGTGGATGGCGAGTCTTCCGGACTACTGTCGCTGGGCACGGATGATGATAGCGTCTTTGACGTTGGCGAACCGGCAACCATCACCCACCGAAAAGAGCAAAGCCGCTACCTTGATTCCTTGCCGTTGGAAGATACCGAGGAACCGATTCCCCAAATAGGTCGCGCGGCTGCGAAACTTTGCCGCTTGGCTTTCGACTTAGCCAAGTCGACCGACGTCGTAACACTTGCCAACGTCGCTTTGACCGGTTTGTTCGAAAGCACGCACATTGATGCCGGGGCGATCTTGCTGCGAGGTCGCGATGCCAGTGGCGCTCGTCGGAAAGAAAAATTGGAAGTAGTCGCTTCGCGAAGCGATAGCGAGCATTCCTATCACCGCGTTTCCGCTTTCCTCGCCTCGACCGTGTTGCGAGAAGGGCAAGCTGTCATGGCTCGCAATGTGATGGATGATAGCCAGCTTGGGAATCGAGACAGCCAAGGCGAAATCTTGGCAACTAGCGTGATCTGTGCTCCCGTACGCTTGGAAGGCGAGGTGCTGGGGCTTGTGCATCTCTATTCCACGGAAGTCGATCGTCATACCGATCCGGAGGATTTGGAATACACGCTGGCCGTGGCCGATACTTTGGGTGTCGCTCTGGAAAACTTGAATAAGCGGCAAGAACTGGCGGAAAACCTCAATCTCATCCGTTCAGAAAATGTCCAGCTCCGCGAGCAGCTTGGCGTCCAGAGTGAGATTATTGGTGGCGGCGAGGTCATGCGACGCGTGGCTCAGCAAATTGCCCGAGTGGCACCCAGCCGAACCACGGTGCTAATCCGTGGTGAAAGTGGCGTGGGCAAGGAGCTCGTGGCACGCGCCGTCCATTTTTCCAGTCCTCGCAGCAAAAAGTCGTTTGTTTGTCTTAACTGTGCAGCCTTGTCTGAGACACTGCTGGAAAGCGAACTGTTTGGCCACGAAAAAGGCGCCTTTACGGGAGCGACCGAACGCAAGATCGGAAAATTTGAAGCGGCCGACGAGGGAACGCTCATGCTGGATGAAATTGGAGAGATGTCTCCCTCGGTTCAGGCAAAATTCTTACGGGCGCTCGAAGGGCATCCGTTCGAACGAGTGGGAGGCAGCCAACAGATCAAGGTCGACGTCCGCGTTATTGCCGCGACGAATCGCGATTTGGAGAAAGATGTCGCCGAGGGCACTTTCCGACGCGATCTCTATTTCCGTTTGCATGTGCTGGAAATCAAAGTTCCCGGCCTGCGCAAAAGGCCCGAGGACATTCCTGAATTGGCCGAGTATTTCTTGCATCGGTTTAATGAAGAAACCGGCCGAAAACTGGAGGGCTTCACTCCCAGGGCAATGGAAGAGTTGCTCCAATACCGCTGGCCGGGAAACGTGCGTGAACTGAAAAACGTGATCGAACGGGCCGTGGTGCTAGCCCGTGGAGAATATATTGACCATGACGACTTGGTTCTCACCAGACTGAAGACCGCGGGGGATACCGAAATTGACATGGAAGGGGAAGATTCCGGCACCGATATGAAGCCCGTTTCATTGTCCGACATGGAACGGGCACATATCCTTCGAACACTCAACTCGACCGGTTGGAACAAGAGCAAAGCAGCTGCCATTCTGGGCATCGAGCGGTCTACGCTGGACCGAAAAATCCGTCGCTACGAGCTAGCCAACGAGCGACCTCAGACAATGTGAACTGGTCGCATTTCTCACCACGATTTAACCACAGGTGCTAGCGCGTCTTCTAGGCTTTGTCAGAAAACCACCATGATGCCGTCATGTGAACCGTAGGCGCTAGCCTCGGACGTTTCGGTTCGATGTTTTTCGCAGGTTCGCCCGACGCTTGCGCGTTGCGGCTCACATCAATAACCCCAATTCCTAGACTTGAAGACGCGATAGCACCTGTGGTCGTAATTTACCCAGGCGTTACAACCGCTGCCTGAGCTGCTTTGTATGTGCAGGGTAAATAAAAATGCCGAATCGGATTATGTGGAACCTAGGCATTAGCCGAGATCCATTCTAGGTGATCCACAAGGTGTTTTATCCCGATTCAATTCTCTAAAAGCAGGTTTTTTAAGTATGGCAAGAGCCGATCGTCGTCGTCGTGTTTTGAATGAAGAAATTCGCGCTGCGGGAAGTCTCTCGGTATCGCATTCGTTTAGCGAATCGACGATCGACTCGCCCCGGTATGGTGAACAAGCCAATATTGAGAATCATCCTCAAGTTACGGACTTCGTGCCTCGACGAAATCGCGTTGTGCTGCTTACAGTGCTGGCCGGTTTGTTGATCGCGGCGGCGGCTGAATCCTTGGATCGCTATGCGGGTGAATTGAGTGCATGGTTGCCGTCACTCACAACGCTGGAAATCGCCCATGGACTGGCTAATCGGTTGGTGGCGTGGGGTTCGGCCGTGGTGTTGTTGGCGGTCGCGGCATTTGTCAGGATAACTTTCATGTTGCGGCGGCATCGGGTAGACGATTACCGAGGCCGATATCGCGTGTGGCGACTGGCGGCTTGGATGGCTTTGGCACTGAGTCTGAACGCCGTGGTTGGACTCCACGGGCCGATTTCCCGGGCGCTCGGGGAATGGACCGGCTGGCAACTGCTGGTCGGGCACTCGGGGTGGTGGCTTGCTGCGGCCGTTCTGCTGGGTGGATGGCTGCTGGTGCGGCTCGTACTCGACATGGCTGAGTGCCGCGCCGCGTTGGCCATTGTGATGCTGGCGATCACATGCTACATGACTGCCGGCGTTGCTTCTGCCGTGCCATGGTCTCCCGAATGGCTGGGAGCCTGGTCAGGTTTGCCGGGACGTTCGCTGCCGTTTTTCGGTCATCTTCTGATGCTTTCGGCCGTGATGCTCAACGCCCGCTATGTGGTGCTCGACGTGCAGGGACTCATTCCGTCCCGCCGGCAGAAATCTCGCATGGGGGTTGCTAAGCCGCAAGCGGCCGAATCGTCGCCCCCTTCGGCAGCCGACGAGTCGATTGACGGTATTGACTCCGAATCGGACTTTGCCCATGACAAAAAACATCGGCTCAGTAAATCGGAGCGAAAGCAGTTGCGAAAGCAAAAGGCACGTCATGCTGCGTAGGGATCAGCCGTCTTGCAACGCAACACACGGCGCGGGACAGGAGGCAGTGGACAGTGAGTAGTTCGTAGTGGATAGTGATGCCATTGCTCTGGCCTCTGACCTCCGACCTTTGACCCCCGATCCCCATGTTCGTCCGCACTCGATTTGCTCCCAGTCCTACCGGTTATCTCCACATCGGCGGGGTTCGCACGGCCCTGTTCAATTGGCTCTTTGCACGCAGCCACGGTGGGCAGTTTCTGCTGCGGGTTGATGACACCGATGCGAGCAGAAATGTTGAGGCGGCGCTAGAACCCATCCTGAATGGCTTCCGCTGGCTTGGGATTGATTGGGACGAAGGTCCGCAGATAGGCGGAGCGCACGGGCCTTATTACCAATCGCAGCGGAGCGACCGATATCAGGCTGCCGCGCAGCAACTACTCGACTCGGGCGCCGCCTACCGCGATTTCGCCCGAAGCGAGGAAATACAATCCGAACGCGAAGCGGCCCAGCAAGCAGGCGGCGCCTTCACCTACAGCCGCCGCTGGATGGCGGAAACCGCGGCCGACGTTACCCGACTTGAAGCCGAGGGACGTCCGAGCGTGCTCAGACTCAAGATGCCGCGCGAGGGCGAGCTGGTAATCAACGACCAGATTCGCGGCAACGTTAGCTTCCAATGGGCCCGCGAGCAAGATCATGTGATTCAGCGGGCCGATGGCTCGTGTCTTTACCACTTGGCCTCGGTGGTAGACGACCATGCCATGCAAATTTCGCATGTTATCCGTGCGGAAGAACACCTGTCGAACACGCCCCGGCAAATTTTTATCGCCCAACAGCTGGGCTACCCGTTGCCGCAGTTCGCCCATTTGCCGTACGTGGCGGAGCCTGGTAGCAAAAACAAGTTGAGCAAACGCAAGCTGGAAAAATATCTGAAGCACCGCGACTTTGCCCAACTGAAAACGCATGGCCAGCAGATTGCCGATCGGTTGGGGATGCAAACCGATGCCGAAACATTCAACCCGGTGATTGTCGATTTCTATGAGCAAATCGGTTTTTTGCCCGACGCGGTGCTGAACTATCTACTGCTCTTGGGTTGGTCGCTCGACGATCAGACCGAGGATTTTACGCGCGACGAAATGATCGAGCATTTTTCGCTGGAGCGCGTCAACCGGGCACCGGCCAGCTTCGATCCGAAAAAATTGATGGCTTTTCAAGATCGGGCTATGCTACGGCTGCCGACGAAGCGAAAGGTTGCCATGGCGCTCCCCTACTTGCAGCGGGCCGGTTTGGTCGACGATCCACCACCGTGCAACGTGGGCCCGGTACTCACGCAGATCGTCGAGGCCGCAGGCGACCGCATCAAAGTGGCAGGCGACATTCTCGACTACGCCGATTTTTTTCTGCCCGACGACCAATTGCCGTACGATGAAAAGGCGGTGGAAAAGCGACTCCGCAAGCCAGCCGATGCGAAAGAACTGCTAGCCGCATTCCGCGAAGGACTGGCCAGCGTCGAACCGTTCGACGCCGCAGCGATCGACCAGTTCATGCATCAATTTGTCGAGCAGCGGGAAATAAAAATCGGCCAAATTGTCCATGCGGTCCGTGTCGCAACAACTGGCAAAATGGTCGGCTTCGGCGTCTTCGACACACTCGCCATCCTCGGCCGCGAAAAGACGCTAGCGCGCATCGACCGTGCCCTCAAGCAATAAACACCCCAGCCGGACTGCAACGCAGTCCACGGCCGACGGCGCGAACGCGCAACGCCTTACTATTTCTTATTGGCCCCGCCATCCTTTGCGTCATCGCCTTCATCCTTTCCCGCACCTTTTCCACCTTTCGAGGATTTTCCCTTCGGCGGTTTGCCACCGGGCCAAGGTTCGCCCAGCGCACTGGCCAGTGCCTTTTGTAGCGTGCTGGTCGGGACCAATCGACTCACTTCGTGTACGTGGATGATCGTATTGGGTTTGGCGGCTTCATCCAATTGCAGGACGATTTGGCGAACGCTTTCCCAAACCTCCTCCTGAGCGGAAATGATGATTGAATTCGATATTTCATCAACGCCCACCGAGAGTGCACCTTCAAATGCAATTTTCACGGCATCCGGCTTCTTGCTCTTCTTCTCGTCCTCTGGAGGGCCATAGGAAAATCGATATGAAGTCTCGTTGCGAGACTTTTCTCCTTTTTCTTTGCCCTGAAATTCTTTGTCCTTAGAACTCAACAGGTCGCGGTAGGCCTCTTTCAGCGAGGTGGCAATATCGGCGGCGCGGGAATACTTAATCTTGATCGCCTCGGTGTGACGTGTCGACACGGCATCTTCGGACATCGGCTGATCGTAGACTTTGATCAACTGCTTGATGATCCGCAACTGGGTCGGGCTGGTGTTTTGCACAAGAATCGTATTGGTATCAACATC
The DNA here is from genome assembly GCA_965249435.1 of Lacipirellulaceae bacterium. Taxonomy (GTDB): domain Bacteria; phylum Planctomycetota; class Planctomycetia; order Pirellulales; family Lacipirellulaceae; genus JAJRWS01. The sequence goes on from CBDFMC010000014.1 coordinate 66,495, forward strand.
ATGGATGAAGCGGAGCAAGCGCCGTTTGGACAATGTCGCTGCCCCCGGCTTTTTTTTCTTTTGCCCCCGGTAGTCACCCCAGATGTTGAATCTTGCCTCGGTTCCGCCCAACAGTTCATCTTCAAAATACTGCTCAAGATAATCGACCACCCAGTACGCCGAGGCATTGTGCAAGTGAAAAATTTGAAACTCATCCTGCGGCGGCGACAATTCGCCGAGCAGATCCTCGAGTTCATCCAGAGCGGCCGGATCGTCGCTCCGCAAGACGATGCGACCATCTTTCGTAACAAAAATATCGATAGGCGAAGCGGCCTTGGCATCGGGATTGGCATCGGCGGCAGCAGGAGATGATTCCGTTTTGCCGGAACTGCGCGGGGCTTGCTCCGGCCTACTTTTCTTTTCATCCGAAGCGGTTTCATATCCCGCAAACTGTGCTAGCCCAAGACGACTTGCCGGCAACTCCAATCGCTGCACCCGGTGCTGCGTGAGCGTATCTTCCTTCGCCACGGGCTTAACGGGTGTTTTTTCCTTTTGCTCAGGCTTCTTATCCTGTGTGCCTGCGGGGGGCGTGTGGATTTGCAGTCGATTCTTGCCCGACCAGGTTTGTTCTAACTGCCGTAACAGCCCGGCTGTAGTTTCCGGGTCATGTGACGGGATCACTCGCACGGTATTTGGGTTGCGACTTTCGTCGGAAGGGATTTCTCCAAGCTGTACGAGGAGCTTATTCACTTCTTCCAGTTCCGCGTCATTCGCCCAGAGTAGCAGGCGATTGCTTTCAACATCGGCTATCGCCTTAAAACCGACTTCCTTTTTCTCATCATTGGAACGGCGGTAGCTCCAAAAACTCTGGCGTGGCTCTTCCTTTTTTTCTTCCCCTACGAGCAGTGCAACAATTGTGCCCGCCACCTGATCCGCAGCCAGCCGGCGCAGCCAAATTACTTCCGCCCGACGTCCCGTGCCGTCCAGTTTGTCGATCATGCTGTCGATCTTGGCATGATCGGCAGTCGTCGCGTAGGCGTAGATCGACTTGCTCGACAAATCGCTCCGCAGTTGAGTCATCGGATCAAGGCTGCCAATTTCCTGCAGCGACTTGATCACTTCGACCGGGCTGGCAGTCACCGTTTTGTAGGTTTTCATTGACAACGGGCCGGAGGAAATCGCTTCGCCCGCTCCGTCGGGCCGGTCAAATAGATCGATGGTTCGCACGATCGTCGGCATCAGATCGGGTGGGGCATTGACTAGAATGCTGTTCTGGCGAAGGTTGACCGCAATAAAAACCTTTGGGCCATCTTTCTGAAGCAGCTTTGAGACATCTTTGCCTTTTTGCTGCATTTTCGTCATCATCTGCATCTTTTGTTGTTCAATTTGCAGCTCCTGAGGCGTTTTTCGGGCTGCCGGGTCGAGCCCCAGTACCACCATGATTTGATCCGCCACAAAATCGGCCCGGCGATGTTTCAACCGACGCTCGTAAGGCTTGATAATCTGGTCCACCACCATTTGCTCAGCGTAGAGCAGGTTTCGCACATCGCGCAGATTAGCTACCGCATCGATCACCAACAGCCGCTTGCTGGCCAACAGCGGCGTCACCTTCGCGTTGGGGCTGAGCAAAATTTTGACATCCTCGGCCGCCTTGGCCGGTTCCATCGAGTGTGGCAACGAAAAGGTTACCTTAAAAAAATCGTGCGGTGCATAATCTTCCAAATCATCCGCTTCGGCCCGGGGAATCAGGCTCGGATCGAGCTTGCTGATTTTCACCGCGGTGAGAATTTCTCCCTGGACGATCAGCGTAAATCCCCGGGCCAGCAGATGACGGTTGAGCAAGTCGCGCGTTTCGGGCAACGTATACTTTCGCTGCGTTGTCAGATTCAAGAAGTCGCCGGGCAGTTCCTGCCAATCGAAGCTATAGCTGGCCACATCGGCAAACCACTGCAACACATCGACCCATGCTTGGCCACGAAAACTGAACTGCACGCGACCCGTTTTGTCGGGCTTCACCTTCAGTTCCTCCGGATCGGCCGGCTTGTCTGGTTCGGTCGGACGCTTAACCAGTTTGGAGTCATCCTCTTTTTCTTCTTTTGATTCGTCTTTCTTTTTTTTGTCATCCTTCTTGGCATCTTTGGAAGGTTTCTCCGGCTGAGGGTTACCTGCGCTCGGATTCTTTGCGCGCATGCGTGCCATCTGCTCAGCTTGCAGCCGCTTGATGTCCTCCGGGCTAACCGGCTGACCTTGCATGTACGCTTGGGCTGAGGCCGTAGGCAGAGAGACCATGCCCGTTTGAAACGGTAAGCCAATAAGAATGATCGAGAGCAATCGGATGCAACGTGATTTGCCAGACATCTCGGAGTTCCTTGATACGCAAAGAGAGAAAGGATGGGATTGTCGGCTGAACTGGGCGGCTGGACCGGGGGATGGGACTGACGCTTCATTATAGACGAAACAAGCTCAAAACGCCAAAAAGAGGTTCTTCTGTGATTATCGTGGCTAGATTTTGCAGTGGAAAGGAGAATGCCCAAATCACAATTTCAGCCCCTGGCTTTGCCGGGGGGTTGCGCAACAATCCACCTTTCCACCAAGCGGAGCATTTCCCAGAAGAGCATTTTCCTCGGAAGCAACGTTTCCCTGAAGGCTATTCCCCGGCAAAGCCGAGGGCTTAAATGCTTTCTTCGAACGGTAGTCACTAAATTCCTGTGGCTGTGACAAACACTAGTACTCTGTCGCAGCTTAATTTTCGGATTAGCCGTTTTGGCGCTAGCCACGGTTGATGCGGAAAAAACCGTGGCTAGCGCCAAAACGGCTGATTTGCTCAAACCTAATCCTAAGCTGTGACAAACACTAGAAGCCATAGTGAAGTGGAAAGCCATCGCAGTCGACGTCAAACACTTCCAGCGTTCCTTGGGTGTCTTCAGTGACGTAGATACGCCGGTCTCCCGGTAAACCGAAGGCAAGGTTGGTTGGGAAATTGCCAGCCGTCTTGATTCGCCGGACGACGTTGCCATCAGGGCTCAGCACGGTGACATCCCCTTGTGTGACAACCGTCACGTACAGATTACCATCTTGTCCGAATTTCATGCCATCAGGCCCTTTGAGCCTTGCCGGTACGTCGGGAGCGATGACGTTGCCAAAAACGGTGCGCGGCCCGATCGCTCCGTTATCGTAATGGTATCGAAAGACATCGCCTGTAAGGGTTTCGTTGACATACAAATCGTCGTCTGGCCCAAACGCAATGCCGTTGGTAAATCGAATGCCGGTATCCAGCTTTTCAATTGCTCGGGTGTCGACGTCGATTCGGTAAACCCGCCCGTCGATAGGCACCGTCTCGTAGTCGGGACGGATGTTGCCACCAGGAACGAAATCATCGAACAAAATGCCGGAATCGGTCATGTAAAGTTTGCCGTCCGGCCCGAACGCCAAATCGTTGGGGAAGAGAAAAGGCTCGTCGCCGCACGCCGTGAGAACCTTTTCCACCTCGCCGTCGAGCGAGACTTTCAGCAGTGCGGGAGGTCGACTCTCCGCGCACCAGATGTTTTGATCCGCATCGATCGCCAAGCCATTGGGGCGACCGGTTTTGGCGACCACTCGCTTTTTTCTTCCCTCTTCGGTGATGTGCGTAATGCATCCTCGGTCGGGACCCATTTCCACAACCAGCCAACTCCCGTCCTTCAAGACCACAGGCCCCTCCGGAACACTCAGACCGTCACAATAGATCATCTCGGTTTTTTCTCCTGTCAGATGTTTTTAGGTGAGGAATGTTGGACGATTGAATCGAGCTTCGCAGTCTTGCGATCGTTCAGCAAAGAGAGACTCATTCTTACTGTCGCGGCTATCCGGCCGTGTTATCGTACTACAGCGCTAAGTCCAGGGTATTTTAGCCACGGATTGAACACGGATGAAACACAGATAAAAAGAATGTTTTTTCTACGACAAAGTTATCAATTTATCCGTGGCCAAAGAAATTTTTTGTGCCTTTTGGTGTTTTTTGTGGCTATTCTTCTTTGGTTGCGGCAATGGGCCGCGCTGTGTTCACCTTGGCGATTCACAACATGCTTACTGCTATCAACATTAGCCATTACGAAGTAATCTGTGTTTCATCCGTGTAAATCCGTGGCTTTTTCAATAGCTGCCATTTAACTTAGCGCTGTAGGAATAGGCGTTCTCGATTATTTCCATGACCTTGACATTGCTTTCCCCGGAAGTAGCAGGCTCCGTTCCATTGTCCAAACAGTCCACAAAATGTTGGTGCAACAGTTTGTGACCATCGGCATAATCACAGGGAGTGTAATCAATTTTTTCAATCTGATCTTTGCCATAAATAATATCTAAATTCCCTTGAATGTCCAGACGCAACGTGGCTTCCGTACCCTCGATAACAATATGGTCCATTAGATTAACGCCATTCTCCCAGGTATGTGAACCTTGCACGAATTCTTTGGATGTCCAAGACGCTTCCAGCAAACCTATCATGTCCTTGTGTTGGAATACCAAAATGGCAAGGTCGTCGCCTAGGATGTGGGGACTTACTCGCTTTATCGTCGCCGAAACATGCTCGGGCTCACCAAAGAAATGCAAGTACGTGTCGATCCAATGCGGTCCCATCTCGAACAGCAGCAGCCTGTCCATCTGGAGGAAATAAGGTTGATCCATTTTCTCAGGACTTGTAAATCCTGGCGTGAAATTCCATTTCCCGCATATCTTTGCAAAATGCACTTGTCCTAGCGTCCCTTCACGGAGCGTCTGCTTGATCATCCTATTCTGAGGCATCCAGCGCCAGCCTTCCGAAACCATGAGTGTGACTCCCTGTTCCCGGCAAATCTTCACCATTTTCTTTGCTTGTGCGACGTCTGGGGCAAACGTTTTCTGGCACAAGATATGTTTTCGCGCCTTCGCTGCTGTTTCCACCAGTGGCAGGTGGGAATCAGGTCGGGTAATGATGTCAACCACGTCAATCTTCACTTCTCTCAAGGCCTTGTCTAAGGATGCGAAGAGAGCGGCTCGCGGGACATTGTGCAGCGCAGATTTCTGCCGGAGCTTCGATTCGTCAAAATCACAAAGTGCTACTATCTCGGCGTTTTTAACAGATTGCCAAGCCTGGAAATGGATATCCGAAATAGAACCCATCCCCACCATGCAAACTTTCCATTTTTTGGGCATGTGGCACTTATCCTCTTTGTTGGTTTGCCTCAGTTCGCTGCGTTTATCCGTGAAAATGGAGAGGATTCACACCGTGGCAATTTCCGTTATGGTAGGAGATTCCAGGGTAGCCCAAAGGCCAAGGGTTGTTTTTCCTTCAGCAAGAGACTGCTTTAGTCCGCCACATATGCCGTTGCCATTCATTACTCAAATGGTAAAGGGAAAACCACGAATCATACGAATTACACTAATTGGACAGCGCCACTTGTAACTGAACCCAAAAGTCCCACTTCCGGCTGATACATTTCACTGAGCCGTTCCTTAGGGCCGCCCGATAAATAACATCCCTTTTTTTCTCGAATTGGCTAGACTTCCAGGGTGAGCGGTCCCCCATTCTCTTGGCGAAGGAGAAAGCCATGGTTCCCTATCTGTCGGTAGTTTGTGGACACATGAAGGCGTTTTATGATTCATTGTCCGAGAAAGACCGCCGCCGTTACGCTGCGGTAGAATCGGAAAAGCTGGGGCATGGGGGCGTCGAGTACGTTGCGTCTGTGCTGGGCTGTGACGAGAAAACGATTCGGAATGGCCGCCATGAGGTGAGCCAATTGCCGGTGGATGACGCCGAAGGACGGGTTCGAAAAAAAGGGGGGTCGAAAAAAAGCTAGCTTTGCTGCACCTGACCTGGAGAACAACCTTCGCCAGGTCGTTGCTGACCATACGGCAGGCGATCCAATGCGTGAAGACGTGGTGTGGACCTATTTGTCGAGTACGGAGATTGCCCACGAGCTCGATCGGCTGGGAACGCCCGTTTGTCCAGACACTGTGCGAAGCTTGCTCGATGAGTTCGGCTTCCACAAGCGGCAGGCCGAGAAAACCAAAGCGATGGGAAATACCCCTTTCCGCAACGAGCAGTTCGAGAACATTGCCCAACTGAGGCAACAATACCTCGACTCTCCCAACCCAATCATTAGCATGGACACCAAGAAAAAGGAGCTTTTGGGCGAGTTTTTCCGTACTGGGCAGTCGTGGTCCGATGGTGCGAATGCCGTATTTGATCACGACTTTCCCAGTTACGCGGACGGCAAGGTCATTCCGCACGGGCTGTACGACCTGAAGCGTAACACAGGGCACCTCACTCTCGGAGTCAGTCACGACACGAGTCAATTTGCTTGCGACAGCTTCCGTGTGTGGTGGCAACGCCACGGCGAGCGGACGTACGCCGACGCCAAGTCGATTCTGTTGCTGTGCGATGGCGGAGGAAGCAATAACTGTCGTCACCACATTTTCAAGGAAGACCTGCAACGATTGGTCAACCGGATTGACATTCCAATTCGCGTCGCCCATTATCCACCGCATTGCTCGAAGTATAACCCGATTGAACACCGTCTTTTTTCTCATGTCACTCGCGCCTGGTCCGGTGTGGTGTTTCGCACGCTTGACATCGTCACAACATGCCTTCGAAGAGTGTGGACTCGCACCGGGCTGAAAGTCACCTACGCGGTACTCAACAAGGATTATCAACTCAAACGGAAAGCGAGCGAACGTTTCCTTGACTTGTATCCCATACAGTTCGAAGACGTATTGCCCGATTGGAATTACACCGTAATTCCTACCGCCTACTGAAAACCGGGAAGTTATTTATCGGCCACTCCTTAGTATTGCAATAGCCGCGACTGCAACCTTGATATCTTACCCCCCACTTCCATCCTGAAATGAAAAGCGGGGGCCAACTTGGAAAACTACCGAGGTGGCAAAATCTTCTCGTCCGAAATGGTTGCGGTCACGGAGTCCATCGGCACAGGCTCACCGCTCAGGCAGGATGGATCAATCCGCTCAAGTTCTTCGGCCGTGGCAGCCACGGTGGTGCGAATTTGCTCTTCGGTATGCGTGCTGGTGATAAAGAACCGCAATCGGGCAGCGCTTTCCTCGACGGCCGGGTAGAGTATCGGTTGCACGTTGATGCCACGCCGGAACAACTGATGCGACAGCCGCAGAGCGTGCTCCGAATTGCCGGTGATCACCGGCACAACGGCCGTGTTGTTGCTCAGGCCCGTGTTGAGCCCCGCTTGCTTGGCAAGCTTGAGAAACATGCGTGAATTCTTGTTCAAGCTGGCAACGCGCTGTGGCTCTTCTTGAAGCAATTCCAACGACGCCAGTGCCGCGGCCGTGTTCGATGGCGACAAGCCCACGCTGTAAACAAAACCGGGCGCGGTGTATTTCAGATATTCAATCAGCGGTGCCTCGCCGGCAATAAATCCTCCGCAACTGGCAAACGATTTGCTGAGCGTTCCCATCCAGATGTCGACGTCGCGTGGATTGACGTCAAAGTGTTCCGAAATCCCCCGGCCATGCAGGCCCATCGTGCCGAGCGAGTGCGCTTCGTCGACCATAAGATACGCTTTGTGTTGTTTTTTGACGTCAACGAATTTTGGCAGATCGGGATAATCGCCATCCATGCTGTAAACGCCCTCGATGACAATCAACACGCGGCGATATTCGTGCCGCAACTCTTCGAGCAGCCGCCCGCAGGTTTGCCAATCGTTGTGCGTGAATGGCCGGCGACGCGCGCCCGAAAGCATCGCCCCCTGCAGGATGCTATTGTGCGACAAGGCATCATGCAGAATCAAATCGCCCGGGCCGAACAGATGGCCAATGGTTGATTCGTTGGTTGAATGCCCTCCGACAAACACAATCGAGTCTTCCGTTCCAATGAAGTCGGCAATGGCCTGTTCGAGCTGGCGATGCAGCGGCTTCTCGCCCGAAACTACCCGGCTGGCCGAGACGCTCGTGCCATACTTGTGAACTGCGTCGCTGGCGGCCCGACTAACCACCGGATCGCCCGACATGCCAAGATAGTTGTAACTGCAGAAGTTGATGTACTCGCGGCCGGCGATAGTCGTTCGATCACCCGTCACTCCTTCATGCACGTTGAAGAAGGGATTGGAGAGCCCCGCCTTCCGGGTGAGTTGCAAGTTTTCTTGCAGCCGCAAATACTCGGCCGATTTAGTGAAAATATGGTCTTCGTCCGGCACTTCGTACTTGGCCGGTTTGGGCTCGCGGTGCTTAAGCTCGCCACCCATGAATTGCTCGATGGCGTCGACCACCTGCTGGCAAGTTTCCATTTCGACCAGCACATGCTCCGGAAAACGGCCCCCAAAGGCCTCTTCCAGTCCCGCGACGATTTCCATCCGTTCTAGCGAATCAAGCCCCATCTCAACGATGTTTGTTTCCAGGGTAAGGTTGCGTGCCCGTTCGCGGCCGATGGCGCGGACATGCTCGAAGACGATCTGGGTAATTTTTGCGGTACGACCGGTGGGGGCCGCCGTGACCGGGGTGGCGACGCCATTGTCTGCCTGGGACGAATCTGCCTGGGCCGCCAGCTTCTTTGCATCGGCAGTCTCCGGAATTTCTACCTTTGACGAATGGCGGGGCGTGCGACGTGCGGCCCGTGTGATCTCAACCTTGCCGGTCTCTGCCGACCAACTAGCAACCGCGGCCAGCGTACCCGCCACGAAACCGTCGCGACAGGCATGCCGCTGCGTCTTTCCGCTTGAGGTCTTCGGAATGGAACCCGTTTTAATGAGCACAATGGCCGAGACGCTCAAGTCATGCTGTATGGCAATTCGCTTGCGGATCGCCTCGGCGATTCCTTCGAAATCGAGATCGCGTCGTCGCGTGGTTTCCTGGACCACGACCAGTCGTTCCTTTCCTTCGTCGCCGACGACAAACGCCGCTTCGGCACCAAGCCTGCCAAATTCATGCGACTCTCGGACGGTCTGCTCAATGTCTTGTGGATAATGATTCACACCGCGCAGGATGATCAAGTCTTTCAGCCGACCAGTGACGAACAACTCGCCTTGGCTCAAAAAACCCAAATCGCCCGACCGAAGAAAAGGCCCTCGGCCATCTTGGAGTCGGGCTTGAAATGTTGATTCGGTTAGATCATCCCGTTTCCAATATCCTTGTGCCACGCTGGGGCCGGAAATCCAGATCTCCCCGATCTGGCTATTGGGTAGCGGTTCGAATGTTTCGGGATCGGCAATGACAATTTGCTGATCGAGCAGATTGCCACCGCTTCCGACCAGCTCGCGACTATTTTCCGTCCCTGGTTCTACTTCAATCGCTTGGTTCTTTTTCAGGTCATCGATTGCAAAAGGCCGCACGTCGGGAAGATTTTCTTTGAAACCGCCGGCGACAATGAGCGTTGCCTCGGCCAAGCCGTAACAGGGATAGAATGCTTCGCGGCGAAAACCGCACTCGGCAAACGCTTTGCTGAAGCGGTCGATTGTTTCCGCCCGCACGGGCTCGGCACCGTTGAACGCCAAGGCCCAGCGACTCAGGTCGAGCGTTGTTTTCTGTTCGGGCGTTACCTTTTCGGCACAGAGATCGTAGGCGAAATTGGGCCCTCCGCTGATCGTTACGCCATGCTGCGACATGATTTCCAGCCATCGCACCGGCTTCTGCAAGAAATGCGCCGGCGAAAGCAGGACGTTTGCCTTGCCCATGTACATCGGCTGCAAAATTCCGCCGATCAGGCCCATGTCATGATACAAAGGAAGCCATAACCCGGCTCGGTCCGAGCGGGTATGCTCAAAGGCGTAGGTAATCATCGCCGAATTGTGCATCAGGTTGGCATGGGAAAGCATTACCCCCTTGGGCTTGCCGGTGGTTCCCGAGGTGTACTGCAGGAAAGCAAGCGTCTCGCCATGCACATCGGGACGCTTCCACTGGTCGGCCTGCTCGTCATCCCATTTGTCGGTGGCTCGCCAGTGGATTTGTTGCAAGGCGGGCGTTTCGCCGATCATCGTTTGCACGCGTTCGAGCACGTCGATCGTCGTCAGCGCGATCTTTGCCTCGGCATCATGGGCGATCGATTCAATCCGTGCCATGTTGCGATTGCGGCGAGGTGGATACGCGGGTACCGCCGTCACGCCGGCGTACATGCACCCAAAGAACGAGGCCACAAAATCGAGGCCCGAGGGGTAAAGCAACAGGGCCCGTTCCCCTTCCATGTTCATCATTTGCAGTGAAGTCGCAATGGCTCTCGCCTTGCGATCTAAATCGGCATAGGTCCATATCGTGTCGAGTTGCTCGCCATCGGACATGAATTGATAGCCGATGTCGCCGCCTTGGTGCTCAGCCCGATGCTGAAGCAACTCGACCAAAGTAGAGGGGCCAAAAAACGAACCGGGAAGATGATCCAGATGCACGCTATCAATTCCTGTTTACGAGGCGCAAGGCGCGGATTGCGAGGCGCGAGTTAGGAGGCAAGTTTTTTCTCGTTCGATCCTTGTGCAAGAAATCGCTCGCCTCAAAGTCGAACCCTGTATTGTAAATGGACAAGCGGGCTAACGCACCCCCGGCAAGAAGGTTTTTCCCTATTGAGTCCATAAAATGCCGAGTATTTCAGCCCCCGGCTTCGCCGGGGGGGTGCCTTTGGGGAAATGTTTTCGAGGAAACGCCCAGCTTGCTGGAGATGGGGACCGCTCCGCGACCCCCCGGCAAAGCCGGGGGCTGAAAAGACCGTACCACTCAAATCCAGTGTAAGCAAATTCGAGCTAGCCCCGTGAACGCTGTTTTTGCAACAGAAAAAATACCCTGCTCGGTTTGAGCGATTTTTTGCAATCAACTTTCCCAAACCATACAGCTTCCGGCCAATCTCAGCCCGCGGCTTTGCCGCGGACTGAGGCAAGCGGCAGTTGATAATTTACAAGAATACAAGCACGACGCGCAAGCGAGTGTGTGCATGAAACCCACTTGCTTGCGCTGCGTGCTGGTAAGTCCTTATCTGCCGCGGACTGAGAGTCTATCCATGGGTCAGAGAAGTCGAAGCCCACAATGGCGGATGAGGCGGCGAAAAATTTTATCTTCGCTTAAGAGATACCCGCCCAGATCAATCGCACACTGCGCAACATGGGCGCCAGGTGTCGAAACCGAAAGTCCCTTTCTTGCCAACCGATTTCGCAAAGATCCTACGCGCAGCCAATGTTCCAAATTGGAATCACAGAGCGGTAAATCTTGCAAAAAATCGGCGAGTTGCTCCCTTTTGGTTTTGGTCAGGGAGCCACTCATCAGTTCCGCGGCAACGAGGGGGGATAAATGCACGCGGCCTTCCTGCAAAGCCTCATCCAGCTCGCTGAGCCCGATATCGGCCTGCTCGACACTGGCAAAACAGGAGATCCAAGAAGATGTATCAACGACAACGACGCTCACGCCCCACCACGCTCACGGCTCTTCTTGAGATCGATGTCTAGCGAGAGCTTCCCTCGTAGCCGTTGGGCTTTTCCATAAGCTCCGGTACGTTTGACCAACTCAAGACCGTAGATCAGTGTCTCGGTGATCCCTTTCTTGGTGACGCTTCGCGCGTCGAGAAGCAGGTCTTCCGAAAGATTCGCGGTGGTTCGCTTCGTGGTACGCATCATGAAATCATACCACGCGTTCATACAATCGTCGTAACAGTTCAGCCATCTGAAGTAAGCTGTCAAAAAATCGATGACATCAGCCGTTTTGGCGCTAGCCACGGTTGCGTCGTCCAACCGTGGCTAGCGCCAAAACGGCTAATCCTACAAATCACTTCAGATGGCTGAAGTGTTACCAATCGTCAATACGGCGATCAATACCTTCGCCGTGGGCAACAACCCCGGCCTCGCGGCCAGGGCTATTGATTTTTGTGTTAGCCGTGTGCTGCGTTGCAGCACGGCTGAACGCTGAAAGCAGATAGCCTTTTTAATGCACTACTTCGAAGCCGAAGTTCGCTCCGTTGATGAAGATTTCCTGCTGACCGCCCGGACGCAGTCCCATGTCTGGAAGAAAATAGCGAGTGATCTGTGAAGCTCGACTAATGTTGTCGACAAAGATTGCCGTATATCCCAGACGGAGTGCAACGGCGCTCGTGAGTTGATAGCTAAGGTTCGCTCGTAACTCTGCGGTCGGAGAGAACTCATTATCTTGCCTTCCGTACGAGAAGGCTGTCGGTTGGCCGCTTATCAAACGGTTGAATCCACCAGGGACCAAGCCTGGGTTTACGACCGTCCCAAATGCATCGGTGTTATCGAGTCCAATCGAGCCGGTTTGGTCGGCATCGGTAATGTTGTAACCAAAGAGAAACCGCCCATCAATTCCCAAATTCCATCTACCACGCTGAGTGGTCCATTTGGAGCGAATCTGCGGACCAACGATCTGGTTTTCCGCCTCAGTGGTGAAAGCCGCAGTTCCGAGCAGGTCCGAAGTGCCGTCGAATGAAAACCTATCACGCAGACGCAAAAAACGCACTCCGTAGGCAATCTCCCATTGGCTCCGCTGTCGTTTGACTTCCTTGTGCCTATTGCTGAGTTGGTGGGTCCGCATGAGCTCCACCCCCTGAGTTTCTGTAACATTCCGCACGTTCACCTGATTGAAAGTCACGTTGAACTCATGCAGATCATCCAGATCAACTGCGATACCGATGACTTCATCGTCATCGATCTCTCCATCCCCATCAATATCGCCAAGAATGAAGTTGAAGCCCTCAATCCCATCACCGTCCAGATCATCGATAAAGTCGGCAGGCGTCTCGTTACCTGGAACAATTCCGGGACCATTCAGGGTCGGCGTTGGTATAACGAAAAAGCTTGTTTCGACACCGCCTCCCCAGTAATTACGAAAGCCAAGCAGAAAGTTATCGGGCGTTGCAAAGTTGACATGGATCGATCCGAATCCGGATTGTTCCGGACCATTGCCAAATGTGTTCGAGGAGTTGACTTCAGGGCCATCCAAAATCGAAACCTGCCAACCATTGCCGCCATCCAATCGTCCGAATTCATAGCGTTCCCCCCAAGCAAACTGTGCTGTCGGAGCGACGTCTTGCAAACCGTTGAAGATGGGATACTGCAGAACGGCAGCTGTTAGTGGTCCACTGGTTGCGCTAAAGGATTGCGCCAGAGCGTCAGGGATTATGATTTCTGAGAAAACTTGCACATTGGGATCGCCAATGGGCACACGTTCGCCCGTGGCCGCCCAGCTCAGTTTGTCGTAGCGGAAAAAAAAACCGTTATCTTTTCGGATTGGCCGAGTATTGAAATCCAGATCGACGGGCGAAAACCACTGCGCATCGTGGGCGCCCGGGTCGTAGAACTCTTCCACGGCATGCGCCACAGGGGCCAGGGCAACGGCCAGTAAACAGGAGGCAATCCATGGGGACTTGATTTGTTTCACGGAGATTCGAGCGATCATAGGTTCCAACCACCCTCTTGTTGGTGGGCCTCTGTTGGGGGCACCCATTGTCTGGGTGCGGTGCGATAGGGGTCTGCGCTCTGTCATGTTTCGGCAAGCGCGGACTGTCTGTGCCGGTAGTATCGGATGTGCGGCTCGCACCAGTTGAGTAAGATCGGTAGAGACTGCCGATTTTGCCGATTATTCGCGGCTGGGACGCTAGCATGGGCGGGAGCAGCAATATCCCGGAAGCAATATCCCGAAAGACGACGCTGGCTTTGGCGAGATACTCTATATTCTGTTATGCTTGTCTAGAGTCACCGGAACTGACATTGGCAAGTGGGAGGTATGCAAAATGGGGGAAGACAAGCTGTTGGAGCGAATTACGGTCAACCCGGAAATATTCGGTGGAAAGCCGATCATTCGCGGTCGCCGTTTGGCGGTCGAGCATGTTCTCGGAATGCTTGCTGCTGGTGATTCGGCGGAAACGATACTCGAAGGTTATCCTTGGCTTGAATCTCAGGATGTGCAAGCTTGTCTCGTATACGCCCAGAGGATTGTCACCTCGGAACCGGGCAGCCTACGCATTCGCTCTACTGATTGAGAAGTCCTATTAGACTTTGCAGAAAATTCCCGTAGCCGTTCACAGATTGAAAAAAATTGAACCACGAAGGCACGAAGAGCACAAAGGAGTTGGAGGACAAACCGCTTGCTCCCGCCCTAATCCTCAGAGAATCTACCCACTAAAATCGATAGAGAGCCAACTCCATTCTTTGTGTCCTTCGTGCTCTTCGTGGTTCATTCTTCTTTCATCCCGTGAACAGTGACAAATTCCCGAAGTCAAAAAACTAAACTACTACCGGCTGAAGCCGGTAGGTTGAAGGAATTTCGTGAGCTACGGACTAAAGTCCTTCACTCACGAGGGGGTTACCTGAAATTTGTCGTCACCATCACTCGGCTCCGTACCGTCTTGGCCCCGAATGTACTCGGCTATCGCCTCGTCAGTCACGTTGCCGCTGGACGCAACGAAGTAGCCCCGTGCCCAAAAATGTCGACCCCAATACTGTTTTTGAATGTGCTTGAACTCCATCATCAGCTTCCTTGAACTCTTACCCTTGATATACTGCATGATCTTACTAGGCGACATGGTCGGCGGACACGACAGCAGCACATGCACATGGTCCCCAGAGACCGAGCCTTGCAGGATCTCGATCTCGTTCGCGAGACATACCTCTCGCACGAGAGCACGGACCCGAATGCCGACCTCACCAGTCAACACCTTACGCCGATACTTGGTCACCCATACAAAGTGATATTTAAGGTCAAAACGACTGTGCGAATCTGTTCGATAGTTTTCCATACCTCCAGTATAAGAACCTAAAGGATTCGTCTAAAGACGAGGGTTTTAGACCCATCGTTAGGATAATAAACATGAAATCACTTGCTCGCATCACGCAATCCTCGATTGTTGGAGGCCTGATTTACTTGGCAAGCGTGCTGGGCCTAGCCTCAGCATCCGCGGCACCGGCCGAACTGCAACAAGCTGCCCAGAAACCGCTACAAGACCAAGCTCAGCCTAACGATTCGCAATGGGGCCAGCAGTGGGTCCGTATCTTGAACGACAAGCGGGGCAAGCCGCTGGCGATGCAGACAGCCATTGTGCGCTATGAATCGCGCCAAACAGCAGCCGATCCCAAGATTGTCGTCGACCTTATCGGGGCGGTACACATTGGCGATCGAGCGTATTACCGTCAACTCAATCGCCGTTTTCGGCAATATGATGCCCTGCTCTACGAGTTGGTTGCCCCCAAGGGGACCCAGGTCCCCAAGGGCCGTGGCACGTCCAACACCCATCCGCTGGGTGCCATGCAAAATCTTATGAAA
The DNA here is from genome assembly GCA_965249435.1 of Lacipirellulaceae bacterium. Classification (GTDB taxonomy): domain Bacteria; phylum Planctomycetota; class Planctomycetia; order Pirellulales; family Lacipirellulaceae; genus JAJRWS01. The sequence continues at coordinate 81,696 of CBDFMC010000014.1, forward strand.
CGGATGCTGGAGATTGAGCACCAGCTGGAGCAGATCGACTACACACGGCCCAACTTTGTCCATGCCGACTTTTCGCCGGAAGAATTTATTCAATCGATGAAGGATCGCGACGAAGGTTTCGCCAAGATGTTTTTCCGCATGTTGGGTAAGTCGATTGCCCAGCAGAGTCAGCAGGCTGCCAAGGGCGAGTCGGGTGACCTCGATTTTTTCTCTGCTTTGCTGGCCCAAGACCGTCCTCGACAACTAAAAATCGCCATGGCCAAACAGTTTGAATCGATGGAATCGATGCTCTCTGGCATTTCGGGGCCCGACGGGTCGACGCTGATTACCCAGCGCAACAAGCGGGCGCTTGCCGTGCTGGACGAGCAACTCGATGCGGGCAAGAAAAAGCTGGGGATCTTCTACGGGGCGGGCCACTTGTCCGACATGCACAAGCGGCTCACGACCCGGTTCGATCTGGTACCTGTGGAAATCACCTGGGTTGATGCCTGGGATCTACGCAAAAAATAAGCCCATTTTGGGTTCTCCTGCTTGCCGCGGTATGATATACTGTCCGGCCACTCGAATCGCAGAGATCGTAGGCTGGAACAAGCTCCGCGCAGTTCCGGCAATGCAAGCGATTCCAGTTTTTTTTTGCCGGAACTGCGCGGAGCTTGTTCCGGCCTACAAAAAAGCACTCTAAAAAAAGCCGCTCCCGTTATTTCCAAGGATCATCTCATGGCAAAACCAGGTCGCAAAGTAAAGAAAGCCAATCACGGCAAACGCCCCGCTTGCAGCCGTCCGCGCAAACAGCGTCGACAAAAAGTGAAAACCTGATCGTTGTGGAAGCTGTCCCTTGGCAGCCAGATTTCTTACCCGTAAGAGTACGCCGCACTGTTTGTGCTGTTCGCTGAAAGGTTGTTGATGTGGCTGGCAAGGATTTGATCGTCAACCCGGCCGAGATCGATTTCGACCATGTCATCGCAGATATCGACGAGATTCGTCGGTACAATCCGCAACGCTTCGAGATGGAGCAGTTGACGGCCATTGTCGTAGACGATTTGGAGCAAGGAATCTGTGTTGGCTACAAAGACCTCACCGATCATGAGTTTTGGGTAGCGGGCCACATGCCAGGCATGCCATTGATGCCGGGCGTGATTATGTGTGAGATTGCCGCGCAGCTCTGTTCGTATTTTGCGCATAAGCACAACCTGCTAGGCGATGGCATTGTTGGCTTTGGCGGGCTGGACAATGTTCGGTTTCGCGGTTTGGTGAGGCCGGGAGATCGCTTGATCATTGCTTGTGCAAAAAAGCAGGTACGTCGCAGCCGGATGATTACCTGTCTGTTTCAGGCGTTTGTTGGCACAACTCTAGTTTGCGAAGGCGAGTTGCGCGGCGTTCTGTTGCCGCCAACAGCTATGCCGGAAAAATCGAACCACGAATGAACACGAATCGACACGAATCGTGTAGCTCGCGTGAGTCTGCATCACTGGGAAGTGGCAAATTAAATTCGTGTCGATTCGTGTTCATTCGTGGTTCTCTCCTCTGACTCTCCAGCCTCGCCACCATGGGCCGTCGCGCACTTCGCAAGATTGATCCTTCGCTCGATCTCTCGTTCCACCTGCGCACGCTGGACGATTTGCCGTTGCCGTGGGATACGGCCGGGTTGTACGGGAATGACGGGCCGCTGGAAGTAGAAATCGGCAGCGGCAAAGGGCTTTTTCTGCAGAATGCCGCAATGCGGTCGCCCGAGCGTAATTTCCTGGGCATTGAAGTCCGCCGCCAATACGCCCGGTTTACCGCGGCAAGGCTCGCCAAGCACAAATTGCCCAATGCCATTGCCTTGCATGGCGACGGTCTACGGCTGTTTCGCGAGCTACTACCTGCCGAATCGGTCGAGGCGGTGCATGTTTACTTCCCTGATCCTTGGTGGAAAAAAAGGCACCATAAGCGTCGCGTGCTGACCGAAGAATTTCTTGGCGACGTGCAGCGTGTTCTCGTGTTTCAAGGTCGGTTGCACTTTTGGACCGATGTGAAAGAGTATTTCGATAACACGCTGGAACGAATCGCCGAACAGACGTCGCTCGACGGCCCGATTGAAGTCGCCCAGCGTCCGGCCAAGCACTCGCTCGACTATCGCACCCATTTCGAGCGTCGTACGCGGCTCAACGAACAGCCCGTTTATCGAGCGGAGTTTGTGAGGAAGAAGTAGCTGTCAGCGATCAGCTCTCTGGCTGACTGCTGACCTGACACGTTCAAGATTAATTAATGCGTAACACTTCAGCCAAATGCAGCGAATCAGAAAATCACCACAGAGAACACAGAGGTCACGGAGGTTCTATCACCCCTTTCAATGGATGGGCATCTAGGATTTATTTTCCTCCGTGTTCTCTGTGGTTAATCATCCTTGAGCAACTGCAGATGGCTAAAGTGTTACATTAGTGCAAATTTGGAACTACGGAGTGTACCGTTCACCGCATCACTAAAACCCACGCGCCGCTCGAACGTCATCCAGATCGCGCAGGTGGTAGCCGATGCCGACAAAGTCGAGCATCTGGACGAGACTTCGCAGGGCGACGCCCATCCCATCGGGCCCGCTAAAACCGCCAAACTGCCCGCCACCCTTCACATGAGGTTCCAAGTCGAGAATCACGCCGGGAATGCCCCGGCGCTTCAGTCGCTTTTCCAACTGGGGAATCTCGCGGGCAAAGTCGCGCAAAATCGCCTCGTGTCCACTGTCACCCACTTCGACCGGGACAAAGTTCTTGAGCATCTCTTCGTCGACGTGGTCGGTCCGCTGCTTCACGCCCGGATCGTAGTAATCTTTGATGTGCATCCACCCGATGCTCGGCTTCATCACATGGTATTGCTCGATGCACTCGGCCGTGGTGTAGCCTTGGCAGCTAATGTTCGCGCCGTCGAAGACAGTTACCATGGCGGGATGGTTGACCCGACGATGCAACTCGGCCAGCAATTGCCCCGTTTGACCGATCAAGTTGGCTTCGATTTCCAGGCCAAAGGTCAAATCGCTACGATGGCATACTTCGGCGATCTCGCCCAACTGCTCGGTTGCCTGATCCAAATGCTCCCAGGGATCGGACCCTTTGGGATGATAGAATGAAAAGCCTCGAATCAATTTCGTTTCGAACGTATGGGCCAATTCGCAAGCCTTTGGCACGTCGTTCTTTAGATATTTTTGGAACGGCACAAAGCGGTTGCTTGTGCCATCGTCCACGTCACAGAGTTTGACTTTGCCGATTGGCGAGCCGATCGACGCGACGTTCATGCCGTATTCGTCTTCCAGATGCCGCAGCTTGGTGATCTCGGGCTTGGTAAGTTCCATCACGTTTTTGATGCCCTCACCAACATCGACGAATCGCAGGCTGTAATACTGCAACCCGAGTGCGGCAAAGGCGGCAAACTGTTCGACGGCCGTTTTGTGGTTCGCTGCTTCGTCGGAAAATCCGGATAAAATTACTTGGGGGCGTGTGGGCATAGTTGGTGGTTGGGGGTTAGAATTCGTATGTAAAAAATTAGCCGCCGGACTTGTTCCGGCGCTTGAGTGCATCGCCGGGACAAGCCCGGCGGCTAACGGTTAGGCCGTGTGCTCGGCGATAACCGTTTCCGTAATACCACCGCGGGCGCTGAATGCGGCTTCGATTTTCATCTTGCGCGGTTGCAATGTGGCAACCAGATCGTCAAGGATCACGTTGGTCACATTCTCGTAGAAAATACCCTCATTGCGATAGCTCTGCAGATAGAATTTGAGGCTTTTCAGCTCGACGCACTTCTCGGCGGGCGTGTAGGAAATGGTGACGGTGCCAAAATCGGGTTGGCCCGTCTTGGGACAAACGGACGTGAATTCGGGGCAAACAATCTCAATACGGTAATCCCGCTCAGGAAATTGGTTGGCAAAGGTTTCCAACAAACTGCGGAAGTTGTTCAGCACGGGGGGACTCATCGCCTGGTTTCTCTCGCAAAGGGCTCCTTTCGACAAAACGCCTGTTATGGCATGATAAGGCCAGCCGTGTTGCAACGCAACAGACGGCGAATTGCGGAATTTTTTTCATTTACTCCCCCTTGCCGTGTGTCGCGTTGCGACACGGCTGAAGCAAATGTCCTCTCCTTCCAAACCGGCGGTCGTGTTGCTTTCCGGCGGGCTCGACTCGGCGACGACGGCGGCCATTGCGCGCGCCCGTGGGTTCGCCGTCCATGCACTGAGTATCGACTATGGGCAGCGGCATCGGTTTGAACTCGAGTCGGCCGTCCGCGTGGCCGAAGCACAGCATGTAGCGAGCCATCGGGTGCTTACGATCGATTTGGATTCCTTGGGTGGCAGTGCGCTGACCGCTCAGATCGATGTCCCGCAAGGGCGTACCGACAAACAGATGGAAGAGGGGATCCCGATCACCTACGTGCCGGCTCGCAACACCATCATGCTATCGATGGCACTGGGGTTTGCCGAGGTACTTGGTGCAGCCGACCTGTTTATTGGCGTCAACGCGGTCGACTACAGCGGCTATCCCGACTGCCGGCCGGAGTTTATCGAGGCGTTCGAGCAGGTTGCCAACCTGGCAACCAAGGCGGGCATTGAAGGCTCGCTGCGGTTTCGCATCCGCACGCCGCTCATCGACATGACCAAGGCCGAGATAATACTTCGAGGAATGGAGTTGGGCGTTGACTACTCGCTGACACACACTTGCTATGCCCCCGACAAACTGGGAGTTGCCTGCGGCCGATGTGATGCATGCCAACTTCGTCGCAAGGGATTTGCCGAGGCAGGGCTGGTTGATCCGATTGTGTATCAGAATAAATAGTTATGGGTTGGGAGGCGCGAGTTAAAGTGTGGTTCCTTTAACTCGCGCCCCGCGCCTCATAACTCGCGCCTTCTTTTTGTATAGAATACTTGCCTGATGAAAATTTCGGAAATCTACCGATCGGTGCAGGGCGAAGGAGTGCTGACCGGCACGCCGAGCGTGTTTGTTCGCACGAGCGGTTGCAACTTGCGCTGTTGGTTTTGCGATACGCCACATACGTCGTGGGAGCCTGAGGGGCAGGACCACTCGGTCGACGAAATCATAGCCCAGATCGAAGAATGGGATTGCCCGCATGTGGTGCTCACCGGCGGCGAACCGATGCTGTTTGCAGAGTTGTTGCCGCTGGCCGAGCAGTTGCGCCAGCGCGATCGGCACATCACGGTGGAAACGGCCGGAACGCTCTATTTGCCGGTGGCGTGCGATCTGATGTCGATCAGCCCGAAGCTGGCGAGCAGTGGCCCATCGCCTGAAAAACACGCCCATTGGAGCCGTCGGCATCAGCGCGAGCGGCATCGGCCCGACGTCATCAGACGTTTGTTGGCCGAGTACGACTACCAACTAAAATTCGTCATCGATGTGCCCGCCGACTTGGACGAAGTCGACCAGTTTTTGGCAGAGTTTCCGGAGGTCGCACGCGATCGCATTCTGTTGATGCCACAAGGCATCACGACGGAAGAGCTGGAAGAGCGGGCCGAATGGTTGCAGCCCCTCTGCAACGAGCGAGGTTGGACCTTCTGCTCCCGGCAACAGATCGAGTGGTTTGGGCCGGTTCGGGGAACGTGAATTGAATTCGGAATAGCCGCGTCGCAACGCGACGCACGGCGCGCATCAATCGACCTTACCCAACACGCTTTCAATTCCATCGACCGCCCCTTGAAGCGAACGCACGGCCATCTGAAAGTTCGTATGCGTTGAGACCTCGGGCTGAATCCGAGCGAACTGATCCGCTGCGTTTCGCAGCTTGCCGATTTTTTTTCGTATTTGCCGCACATAGGCATTGGCGTCTTGGTTTTGCCATACGGCTCCCAATGAGTGCATGGCGTCGTACAGCGTGCGTTGCACGCTTGCGAGTTCTTCGTCTTCTTCAATTTCCTCGCTGTGCTTGAGAAACGTGCGCACCATCCAGACATGGCTGAGCAGCGCATCGATTTGTTGCATGGCTTGCTGGGGAGACATCAATTGAATGCGGATTGTGGAATTCGGAATGCAAAACGAAGAATAGCCGCGATCTAACTAGGTCGCCGGAGTGGCGTCGAATGTCCGGGTCGCTGGAGGCATTTTAGTCGAGCGGCAGAATAGCAATTACTAGCACGCAGCGCAAGCAAGTGGGTCTGGCACACACTCGCTTGCGCTACGTGCTAGTATTCTGGTAAATTCCCAATGGCCGCCTACCTTATTCCTCACCAGGTTAGCCAGAGGGAGGCGGAGCTGGTGGAGTCGCAGGCCCGGTTGTCGATTCCGTTTCTATTTTATCCGGCGGTTTGCCTTTGGGGGCGAATAGCAGCGTCATGGCCGCCCCGGCGATGACCAAAATTAGCCCCGCCAAAAACAGCGGTTCGATTTCGCCCCAGCGTCCACTTGCCGTGGTGGTGAACATCGTGTTGACGACCGGTGCGCCGCCAAACACCAGCGGCATCACGTAGACCGGCTTGCCGCCGAAATTGAACGCCAGGATGATGCCCAGTGCGCCAATGGCCCCGGCCAACCCGGCGGCGAGGCTCCAGAGGGTGCCGACAAAGTGGTATTGGCTTGCTTCAGCCGTGATACCTAGCAGCAGATTCGGCACAATGACCGCGATCGCAAAGTAGGCAAGCCCGACGCAGACGAGCGGCCGTAGGCGGCTCTGGTGCATGGCGGCTTGGCCTTTGTGCAGCGTCGGGCCATAGGCGCCCCAGCAAAGTATCACGACAGCTACCGAGGCAAGCCGTAGGATGAACCGAGAAAACCACCCACCGGGTGGATTGGAAAGCGATTGTTTTTCTGCTGCGTCTTGCGCCCCGTTTGACGTTTCCGCTTCGTTTTCGTTGCGGGCGGTGTCCGAGGATATTTTTTCGTTGGAAACCTTTTCGCTGGCGGTTGTCGATTCGGGCGCAGGATGTTTTTCAGCCCGTGGGGCGCTTAGCATCACCGTGATCGACCCCAGCAGCACCATCACCAGTCCGGCGAGGAAGACCGGCCCGATCTCGCGCATTCGTTTGGCCAGGTAGATGGTGATAAACGAGTTGACAACCGGTGCCCCGCCGAAGACTAGCGGCATCACTACGACCGGCCTGCCACCGAAATTAAACGCCAGGATGATCCCCAGCGCCCCGAGTGCCCCGAGCGCCCCGGCCGCGAGGCTGAGCAGCACGCCCTTGAAGGTCCAGTCGCCTTGCTCGCCTTTCCACTTGAGCAGCAGCGACGGCACGATCACGCCGATGGCGAAATAGGCGAGCCCTACGCAGACAAACGGTCGCCAGCGAGCCAGCTCGATGGCACCCGGGTTGGTCATGCCCAACTGTCCCCAATGGAGCACCGGCCCGTACACCCCCCAAGCGAGAATCGTTACGACAAACGACGCGATAATTAGCAGCAGGCTTTTCATGGAATGTAGATTTCGGAATAGCCGTGTTGCAACGCAACACACGGCAGATTTGGGAATACATTACTATGGCAACACAACTTACCATAATTCCGCAATCCGAATTCCGCAATCGTATCATTTCGTAATTCGCCGTGTGTTGCGTTGCAACACGGCTAGTCGCCGCGAAGGGCAGGCAGCAGCGGTACGCGCAGAGTGGCCTGCACAGCGAGCCAACTGGCGGCGACGCCCGCCAGGAGAATCAGCACCAGCATCGCGGCGAGCATAGCCCAGGGAGTTGCCGCCTGCTGCAATAGCCAATGGGGCAGGACGGCCACCAGAGCTGCGGCCGAGCCGATGCCCAAGCCGCTCAGTAGCAGGACGACATTTTCGGACAGCACCAACCGAGCCAACCGGTTGCGTCGAAACCCGACGCAGCCCAACAGGGCTAATTCGCCGCGGCGTTCTTGCACGCTCCGCAACTGCACCACGGCCAGCCCGATGGTACCCAGCAGCAGCCCCAATCCGCCGAGGCTTTGGAATGTCGATAGATAGGTGTTTTGCACCGCGAAGAAGCAAGCTAGTTGCTCGTGTGCATCGGTGACGTCGAAGCCGTAGTCTTCCAGTCGGGTTTCTAATAATGTTCCCGCCTCCTTTTTCTCGCCGATTAGGAAAAACCGTGTGCCGGCCGTGTCGGGAAATAGCCGCTGGAAGTCGGTTTCGCCGATCAGCAGATCGCCTTGCAGCACGCTGCCTGCAAGCAGGCCGACAATTTGGCAGGTGACCGGCTGGTCTGTCGCGTCGCGAATCTTGTACTGGGCTCCTACATGGTACCGCTTCAAACTGTAGTAGGCCGTGTTGCGGTCGAGGATCACCGGCACAATGGGTTGGCCCGACGGGTCGGCACCTAAATCGGTTTGGAGCAGTTGCCATGGGTCATCGGTTTTATTTTCCAACGCGGCATGGCTAGCCCAGGCAAAGTGGCTTGTTCCGTAAAATGATTGGGGCACGCCGAGCACGCGGGGTTGCGTGGTTTGATACAGATTCAGGCAACTGGCATCTTCGCCCGGTTGCACGCGAAACGATTCGATTCGCCCGCCCGCAAGCTTTGCTTCTTCGCGGTCGCTGAACCCCAACTCCAGACGGCCGGCGGGTGTGTTGAGGTCGAAATGGAGCGGCAGATCGGCCGTGGCGATGAGGTCGAATCGACCCGTGCCCCGATCGGTTGGGCTTAAACGGAATGCGCCGAGCGCGACAATCAAAAAACTGGCAACCGCTGCCAGCCCGACGGTAAGAATAGTGCGGCTCGGGTTGCGCCGACCGTTGAGCGCAGCCAGCTTGGTAAGCGAGAGGGTCGCTGGCGCATCGGGCCGCGGTCGCCGCAGCTTTTGTCGCAGGGCAATTAGCAGGCCACAAAGCACCAGCGACCCACTGCCAAAAAACGCACCGGCCTGAGTTTCGCCTTCCCAACGCAGCGCCACCACGGCCAGCACCATGGCCAGTCCAATCGCTACTGCTGGAACTTTTGTCGTAGTAGGCCGGAACAGCCTACTTGTGGGGCTCGCAAAAAAATCGCAGTCGCCAGCCAACAGTTGCCGCACTGGCAGCCGGACAAACCGTCGCAACGACCATGCGATGGTCCCCAACGCCACGCCGATGCCGATCGCAAAACCGAGCAGCAAGCTTGTCCAAGTGACATGCAGCTTGAGGAATGGAGTCACGGTCGCCGCGATCCACCATGTGCCGAGGCCATGGATCATCAGCCGGGCGTAGGCGACGCCTGCTACCGTCCCGAAGAGCGCGCCGACAGTTGCCACCACGACCGACTCGGCTAAGCACAATCGGCGCAGCCGCGTGGCTGTCATGCCGGTAGCCAGCAGCGTGCCCAATTCGCTGGCTCGCTGCTCGATGCCCAGCCGGAACAGCAGCGCAACAAGCATCAAGGCCGAGGCCATCAGGAAAAAGCTGAAGCCCAGGAACAGGCTGTCAAACGGCGTGGTGCCGCTGGCGGCTTGCAGACCTTGCTGCTTCACGGGCAGCCATGTCATGCCCAACCGTGCAGGATCGAGCGTCTGTCGCAATCGGTGCTGCACTTTTTCCACGGTGAGGCCACCGGTCGTCGGCAAACGTAACCCGCTGACGGCGCTCCATCGGGTGTGCCACAGTTGTTCGGCAAGCGCGTAAGAAACGAATGCCTTGGGTGTGGCGGCGTATTGGTCCCAATAGGTTTCGTCTTGGGGGCGAATGGTTTCGACTAGCTCGAACGGCAAGTCCCAATCGCTGATGGATGTCTGGTCGGTCACGCCTTCGAGTTCAGGGGTTAGGTGGCGATCGGCAGCGAGGGTTGGTTGACCTTGTTGGTTGAGGAGTGGGACGATGGCCCGCAACCGTAGCTGAAGGGGCGGCCGCCGCTCGATTGGTTTGCCATGCGTGGCTTCGGGCTCGTAGAATTTCAGGGTGACCTGGTCGCCGACGTTGGCGTCTAGTTCCTTGGCCGCCCAATCGTTCAGCACGATTTCGTCCTCGGCCAGCACCATCGGTTGGCCCCGCTCGCCGAGCAGCGGCCCGAGTGCGGCCGACGAGTCGATTCCGGTCACCGTGGAATAGGGGATTTTTCGATCTCCTACCGCGATTGTGTTGGCCAGGTAGGTAATCACCGGCTGCACTTCCGTCTGTGTGAATTCCTGCCGAACCATATCGACCACATGCGGCGGCAACACCAACCGGTCGGAGCTAATAAGCAAATAAAAGCTGTCGGCTGTTGGCTGTTGACAGTCAGCTAAAGAGACACGTTGAACACTTAACCCAAAGTCGGACAGCCGCGGCGACAGGCTGCTTGATTCTGAGAGACCGGTAAGCCAAGGGCTTGCCTCTTCGCGCGCAACGGCCAGCGCATTGGCCTCGCCCGGAATTTCCAACAGATCCTGTAGCGTCGCAAGCGAAACAAACACATTACGCGGCAACTGCTGGCTGGGCCGCAAGCCGAACCGGGCTAACCTCTCAGCCGGCAGCACAGCGGCAACCGTAAGCCGGCGCGACGCAAGCGTGTCGACCTTTTCGCCCAGCGTGCTATCCGCCGAAACATGGGCCACCAGCGGCACGCGCAGCAGCACCTCGTCGCCCACACGGGCGTCCAGTTCCCGAGCCACATTTCCACCGATGGCGACGGCATCGCGACCCAAAGATTCGCTCGGCCCGCCCCGGCCAAGTTTCCAAAACGCATCGGTGCAACCAACGACCGAAAGCCTCGTCGCTCGGCGCGATTGTTTTTCTTGCCCCTGTTTCGCCTGGCTGTGCGCGAGCGTGCCTTGAGTAAGCAGCAGCGGCGCGACTTCCGCGCTGGGGATTTCATCGGCCAACGCTTCGTGAAACGGATGCCCAGCCACGAGCACCGAGTCGATACGGCCGAGCCGTTCGAGCGTCAGATCGCGCAGGCTCCCTCGCACCGAATCACCAACGAGCAGTGCGCCGCAAACAACCGCCGTCGCCACCGCCACGCCCGCCGCCACGGCAAGATGCACACGCCGATGGTGCCACAGGCTGATCAGGATGAAATGGTGCGAGGTCATGATCCCATGATGGCAAACCCACGGCTTGCGCCAGGGGCTATGTTTCTTATTTTGAGGGTTGACAGAGACAGATACATACGTTCAGTTACGGCACGATTACCAATGCAATCCGCTATTATCAATAGCCCTCGGCGCAAGCCGTGGGTTCAATAACCGAGGGAGTCGCCAACATGCCCGTCTACCTTTTCACCTACCACGCCTATGGTAGTTGGCTTCCAGATCGTCCACAAGGATTTGTTCAGCGCGGCCAGGGCATCCAACCGACCAATACCAAACTGGCAAGCGCCTATCGAGAAGCGATGACGCACCCACCCGTCGAATTCAACCACGACATGCTGCAATGTTTGATAGAAAAACTAATTGCGGTTTGCATGGGCGATGGCTATCGCTTGCACGGCACAGCAACAGAGTCGTCGCACTTGCACACACTGGTTAGTTGGCAGGATGTAGGAACACGCTGGTCGAAAGTGTGCGGGAGGATAAAGAATCTGCTGTCGCTCAGCCTGTCTCGACGTGCCGGCACAACCGGCAGGCCGTGGTTTGTTCAGGGGGCCAGTCGCAAGCGCGTCCACAAGCCGTCGCATTTCGACTATTTGATGCAGACCTACCTGCCAAGACATCGCGGTTTGCAATGGTACGAAACGGTCGGTTGGCGGAACTTGGAATGCTAAAACCCTAGGCTTGCGCCTAGGGCTAGGGTTTGCTCGATAGGGTCGTCTATACCAAGTACACACCCTAGCCCATGGCGCAAGCCATGGGTTTGCGAGGCCCATTTCACCCACCCCGCTGCCGCAGCTCTTCCACATAGACGCTGTGCTCCGCTGTCGCCAAGCCTTGCTGCAGGGTGTCGAGCACTTGTTTGCCGTTGCCGGCCAAGATTGCCTCGGTATTGAGCCACAGGCCGGGAAAAAACTCGCTGCGGTAAATACGGTCGTCGTTGGGTTTCATCGTATCGAAGCGGCCGTCGCGGAGGACGAACCAGTCGATCTCTCGATCCAAGACGCGCCACACGATGTACTCGCGCACGCCGTGCTTTCGGTAGACATTTAACTTGTCGTGCAGATCGTAGCTGCTGGATGATGCGGCGACCTCGGCGACCAACTCCGGTGCCCCTTCCAGGTATCCCTCCTCATCCACTTCGGATTGACCACCAAGGTTGGCAGCGAGCCGCAGCATGGCGTCGGGTTGTGGTTCGTTGTCTAAGTCGAGGCGTACCGACGTGTTGTCGGCAAACTCTACGCCATGCGTATGGACTGCGTAAGTTCCTAGCAAAAGCATCATGAGCCCGTGTGGATTGCCATGTTGCTCGTAGCGTACAGCAGCGGCCATATGAACAACTCCTTCGATAAGTTCTGCGCACTTCAGTCTTGGCATGGTTTCCCAGCGACGTTCAAACTCGTTGCGATTCATGCGGTCGCCGGGAGCCAACGGCGGCACGATCACCGGAGTTGGCATGACATGGAAGTCGTGGGATTTGGTCGACATGCTTGGCTTCTCCTAACCCTTGATTATTGCCTTGAAACACGGCCAAGTAAACAGTTTCAGGCCGTACTGCAGAAAACCGGCGATAATTCGGATAGTCCATCCACCTTTGAACGGAGACTACAACACCTGCGCCTTGTCCGAAATATCCTTGCGGCACCAAGCTCCATCCCAGCGGATGCACTTCACGGCCGTGTAGGCTTGGAGCTTGGCGGCGGGGATGGAGTTGCCCATAGCGGTGACGCCCAGGACGCGGCCGCCACTGGCGACCACCTTGCCATCGTTCATGGCGGTGCCGGCGTGGAAAACTTTCACGTTGGGCACCTTGGCCGCTTCGTCCAAGCCACGAATCGCGTGTCCGCGCTCGTAGTTGCCGGGGTAACCTTCGCTGGCCATGACGACGCAAACCGACGGGCGCGGGTCCCACTCCAGCGGTGCAAGCTGGTCTAGCTCGCCATCGACCGTCGCTTCCAGCAGATCGACCAAATCGCTTTCGAGCCGCATCATCAGCGGTTGACACTCCGGGTCGCCGAAGCGGACGTTGTACTCCAGCACCCTCACACCTTGCTTGGTGATCATCAGCCCGGCATACAACACGCCGCGAAACGGCCGGCGCGACCGCTTCATTTGATGCACGGTCGGCACAAGCACCTTTTCTTCGACCGAACGCATGATTTCGTCGGTGACCAGCGGCGTCGGGCTGTAGGCGCCCATGCCGCCCGTGTTGGGGCCTTTGTCGCCGTCGTGGGCCCGTTTGTGGTCTTGAGCGGCGGGCATGGTGATGATCGTCCGGCCATCGGTTACCGCAAGCACGCTTGCTTCCTGGCCGACGAGCCGTTCCTCGATAACCAATTGGCTACCTGCCTCGCCAAACTCTTTCGCTTCGGCAATCCGCTCGACCGCCTCCAGGGCCTTGCTGGCAATTGTCACAAACAATCACCCCTTTGCCTGCCGCCAAACCATCCGCTTTGACCACCACAGGCACATCCTCGCGCTCGGTCAGAAATGCCTTGGCACTGGTCGCATTGAAAAATATTTTGAAATCGGCACTGGCGACATCGGCATGGCGAAGCAAGTTTTTGCAGAAGACCTTGCTCGCTTCGAGTTCGGCCGCCTGCCGCGACGGCCCAAACGCACGGATGCCTGCTTCGCCGAGCGCGTCGACCATGCCCGAGGCCAGTGGCGCCTCGGGACCAATCACTGCCAGATCGATCTCGTTTTGCCGGGAAAAATCGACGATCTTCGCGATATCTGTATCCGCGATGTCAACATTTTCGGCATCTTGTTCCGTGCCGGCATTGCCGGGAGCGACAAATACCCGATCAACCCTCGGGCTTTGTGAAATTTTCCAAGCGAGCGAATGCTCTCGGCCGCCGCCGCCGACAATCAAAATCTTCATGGCCATGCATTCCTGGGGTTTTTACTCTAGTGCTGTGCCACAGCTTAATTTTGGGGTGAGCCGCACGGCGCTAGCCGCTAGCTCGCGGGGCGTAACTCGTTTGCCCTCGGCATCCGACGCTAGCGCGTTGCGGCTAACAAGGCGGAAATGGAGCCTGGGCACTCCGTCTGATGTTGATAATTCTAGGTGGTTTGACGGAGTGGAGGAAGAAGCTACTCGCAAGTTGAGTGAGGTTGTCCGGGAATTACGAATGAAAGCCCCCGGCTTTGCCGGGGGGGTGGTAGCAGTGTGGACTCTAGATTCTCGGCAACCCCCCGGCAAAGTCGGGGGCTTCATGAAAACAATTCCCGGACATTCTTGGCCAAGTCGTACTAGGTAAACGTAGAGCGATCTGATAGAAAGGGCGGTTGACAATAGACTGCACGCTTGGCCATGCTGGAGCCGATTACCTGGGAAAAATGCCATAAGCATGCGTTGCGGTTTGGATATCAAGGCTTAGATTCGCTGTAACTTATTACGGTGTAATGGGTTGCGTCTATGGCTGGGCTTGGTTTGTAGGGAAGGCATCCGCATGGCGGACAAACAGAAAATGACGGTGGCCGAGATGCTTGCCGCCGCCAGGAAGTCCGACGGGGCAGGGGGGGGCGTGCCAGAGCCGGTTGTGTCAGAGCCAGCCGCGAAGACTCCTACAGCGGCGGTGGCCAAGAAACAAGCACCAGCGAAGAAGCCGGCGGCAGCGGCGAAGAAGCAAGCTCCCAGCGAGCCACGCGATACGGCCAGTATTCTGGCCGCCGCGCGAAAGTCGCACAAGCCGGGGCCGATGAGCAAAGCCGAGGCGGTCGCTAAAAGCACCTTGGGCAAAGGGGCTCCTGCCAAGGCGAAGCCAAAAATTGTCGTCCCGCCCATGCCGGTCAAGCCGGCCTATGCTCAGGCACCAACGGCAAAATTCTCTGCCAAAGCGAAGGGCGACCCTGGCGAAGATCGCCGCTCGTTTTTGAGTACCGGGTTCTGGACGCTGGGGGGGGTCTGTCTGGTGTGGACACTGGCGAGCGTGCGGTTCATGTTCCCCAACGTCCTCCGCGAGCCGCCTAGCAAGTTCAAAGTCGGTTTCCCCGATGCCTTTCCAACCGGCCAGGTACAGACCAAATTCAAAGCCCAATATGGCGTGTGGGTGACCAGCACCACGTACCAAGGCCAGCAACAGTTGGTCGCACTCAAGTCGGTCTGTACGCATTTAGGCTGCACACCCAGTTGGCTCGAAGCGGAGCAGAAATTCAAATGCCCCTGCCACGGCAGCGGTTTTTATAAGGATGGAATCAACTTCGAAGGCCCCGCTCCCCGACCGCTGGAGCGCTACGCGGTTCGTGTCGCCGATGATGGTCAGGTTGAAATCGACAAGAGCCAAACCTTTCAGGAAGAGATGGGCCAATGGAAAGACCCAGCCTGCTTTATATCGGTTTGATCGTTTTTGTGGCTATTCAAATTGCTGTGAACAAAGTATGAATTTGCATATCCATAGTTATGAGTTGGGAGGCGCGAGTTGAAGGAAAATACCTTAAACTCGCGCCTCGCAACTCGCGCCTTCCAACTTAAAAAAACCCATCGAGAAGAAAAAACTCAGCAATGCCAGGATTAGGCGAAATCATTCGCGAGTCGCAGATTTGGAAAAGCATTTTCCGGCATCCGATGCCCGTCGATCGGCGCAATCGGATTGTCGTCATGCTGACGAATTTCTTCCTCCATTTGCATCCGGTCTCGGTCAAAAAGCAAGGCATTGCCCTTTCCTACACCTGGTGCATGGGCGGGGTGACGTTCTTTTTGTTTCTGGTCGAGACAGTGACCGGCGTGCTGCTGATGTTCTATTATCGGCCGACGATCGAGTGGGCGTATGCCGACATCACAGCGCTCCGCGACATCCATTCGCTCGGCATCATGCGCGAAATCCATCGCTGGGCCGCCCATGCGATGGTCATTACCGTCTGGCTGCACATGTATCGCGTGTTTCTCACGGGCAGCTACAAACCGCCGCGGGAATTCAACTGGGTCGTGGGCGTGCTCTTGCTGCTGATGACTTTGCTGCTCTCGTTCACCGGCTATTTGCTCCCCTGGGACCAATTGGCGGTTTGGGCGATTACGGTCGGTTCGAATATGGCTCGGGCGCATCCGTTCCTGGGACATGAGGGCCCGGGGCAGCAATTGCTGACCGTGGGCGGGGTCGACATGATTACCAACGCCTCCGATGCGCGCTTTGCGCTGCTCGCTGCGCGCGAGGTAGGCGAAGAAACGCTCAACCGATTTTACATATTACACTGCATCGCAATCCCGTTGGCCGTGGCTTTGTTACTGGCGATTCATTTCTGGCGAGTAAGAAAAGATGGCGGCATCAGCGGGCCGTTGTAGAAGCTATTAGCTTTTAGCGATTAGCTATTAGCCAGAGGGGATTGTATGGAATGTAGTGCTTCCTGATTGTCAGCGAAGAAACTCGAACGAAAAACCAAACACGCTTTTTAGAAATCTGGCTAACAGCTAAATGCTAATAGCTAAAAGCTAATAATATGCACGGACTTACCGAAGGTCAGTATTTTGAAGCGGTCGCCTCGTTCTTGGGGCCATTCTACCTAATGCTTGCGCTGATGAACGGTGCGGCAGCGCTCTACCTTTGGCAGACGGGACAAACAAAAACCTGGCTGCGTCTGCCCCATTTGACAGAGAAGTGGGCCTTTGCCGGCAAGAAGATTGAAATCACCAATGCCCATGTTTGGACATTGGTGGGCACTCTCTTTGTGATTCTTGCCGGGTTTGCTTCGAGCGGCAACGGCGATTGGATGCCGTCGCTCCCCGAAGCGTGGCGAGAGGCAATCAACCGGGGGACCGGGCCGGTGGTTTATAGCATCGGCACCACCATTGGGTTGGTGGTTCTCTTTTTTTTTCGATCGTTTTTCGTCAAGCCGGCCGTCGCCTGGACCATCTGGAACCTGATGTTCTTGTTCCTGGGCCTCTCGATGACCGACCCCGATTTTTACGCAATTGTCGCCAAGCCGGACAATGTGCCGATTGTGATGCTCGCATTTTTGTTGGCGTTTTTCACTTGGGTGGGCACCTCACGTGCCGTGGAAAACGACAACCGCATGGAGCGGGGCGAGCCGCCGCTGGAGAAGGTCGACAACGAAAAAGTGCTCGTTTGGCCCGACTTGGTTTATATCGAGTTGATTTGCATGATCGCCCTGACGGCACTGCTCATCTTCTGGGCCATCGCCTTGCAGGCCCCGCTCGAAGAACCAGCCAGCAGTGTGAAAACCCCCAACCCGTCGAAAGCCCCTTGGTACTTTCTCGGCCTACAGGAAATGCTCGTCTATTACGATCCTTGGATGGCGGGTATCGTGCTGCCGGTGACGATTGTCGTGGGGCTAATGGCCATTCCGTTTCTCGACTTCAACAAATCGGGCAACGGCTACTACACCATCAAAGAGCGCAAGTTCAGCTACATCATTTTCCAGTTCGGATTCCTGGAAATGTGGATCACACTGATTGTGCTGGGAACCTTGCTCCGCGGCCCGAATTGGAATTTTTTCGGGCCGTATGAGCAATGGGATACGCACAAAGTCCAGGCGCTCTCCAACGTAAACCTGTCCGAGTATTTCTGGGAGGGTTGGCTGAAGAGCAGTCTGCCCATCGCCGCTGCGGGGAGTAGTTTTCTGACGCAGATCGGCACGATTATCTTCCGCGAGTTGCCAGGCCTCTTGTTGGTACTGGGATATTTTATTGTCCTGCCGCCGTTGATGGCGCTCACCCTGTTTCGCAGTTTTTACAAACGGATGGGTTTCATTCGTTACATGATGATGACTAATATGCTGCTGCTCATGGCGGCGCTTCCGATAAAAATGGTTTTGCGTTGGGTATGGGACTTGAAATACCTGATCGCAATCCCGGAGTATTTTTTGAATTTTTAATAAAAAGCAGTTAGCTTTTAGCTGTTAGCGGTCAGCCAGAGGAAATGGCAACCACTAACTTTCAAGAGCTAACAGCTAATAGCTAACAGCTAAGAGCTTTTAATGCCCGCTACGGAACAAACTTGGTACAACCAGAAGGTCTTGCACGTTGTCTTCGCCGTGAGTGCGTTGGTGATGGCATTGGCCACGTTCTGGATGATGGCCAAGGACCACAATCGGGAGTGGAAGAGCTGGCAACTGGCGGATCGGAAGAAGGAAGCTTGGACGCTGGCGGCGCGACGAGATGTCCTCGCGGATCAATCCGCTTCGCGGATGACTCAACTTTCCGCCGACCTTCGCGATGCGCGTGGCAAGGCGATTTCGACTGCTTTGCTTGAAAAATTCCAGGCTCTCGTTAGGGAGGAAGATGCTCGCCTGGAAAATCTGGGGGCCGAGTTCCAAGCCGCTGAATTTGGCGATTTAGAGACCGTTATCGAGGCTCACAAGATTGCGTCACATTCTGATCCTGAACCGGGCGGTGGCGAATCTACCCAGGCCAGTGCTCAGCAGACCAGTGCTCAGCAGACCAGTGCTCAACAGGATGAGGCCATTACCGCTCGTGAAAAAGTGTTTGCCGCATTGGACCAGTTCATTGCCGAAGCAAAACGTCGTGAGAAGCTGTTTGTCGTCGAGAAGAAATTCGTCAATGCCGATCGCACGGCCGCGGTGAGCAAGTTGGGACTCCAAGTGGGCGGTGGCGCCAGTGCGAAAGAGCAAGCCAAATCGCAACAGCAGATCGACGAGTTGGATGCCCGGTTGACCGAACTCACCGGGCAAATTGCCACGGCCTCATCCTATCGCACCGACCTGGAAGGGGTGCTCGGAGAAATGGATGCCGAGAGTGTGGCACTGGTCAAAGAACTTGACTTGATGAGGACAGACCTCAAACGGCTTGATGACCAGATTTATCTCAACACGTCGAACGTAGGCGAATGGATCACCCGCTGGCCCGTGCTCGATGCGCTTTATGATGGCAACGTCCGCATCGATCAAATCTGGCTGCCCGATCTGACGATCAATTACAATTTTTCGCAGGTGGCGCGGTTCGACCGTTGCAAGACTTGCCATCGGGCAATTTCCACGACGGCTGCCGGCACGGCGTCGGACCCTGACTTTCCAACGATCCCCGCCAACGAGCGCGACTTGATCCTCTCGCTCGATACACCCGGTAGTAAGCCCAACGGTGAGTCTGATGCGGATGCCGCTCTTAAGAGTGCCTACGGACTGGTGTTGGCCAGCGAAGGTGCGATTAACTATGCCGACGTGACCGTGCAATTTGTGGTGCCCGAGAGCCCTGCCTCGCAAGCGGGGTTCGCCACGGGCGACATTCTCCGCAGTGTGGCGGGCACGCCCATCTTCGAGCGGGGGCAAGTGGAAGGCTTGCTGCTGGAAACGGCCCATTGGGGTGCGCCCCTTTCGATTACTGTTCGTCGCGGACTCGATCATCCGTTCACGTCGCATCCCCGGCTTGATCTTTATCTGACCGACATGAGCCCGCACTCGGAAAAGGTTTTTGGCTGTACCGTCTGCCACGACGGGCAGGGGAGCGGGACAGATTTCAAATGGTCGTCGCACACGCCCAGCAATGCCGACCAGCAAGAAAAATGGCGGAACAAGCATGACTGGTTCGACAACCACCATTGGATTTTCCCGATGAAGCCGAATCGGTTCGTCGAGAGCAACTGCATGAAGTGCCACTACGGAAAAGCCGATCTGCAGGCGAGCGAGCGGTTTCCCGATCCGCCGGCACCGAAGCTGGTGGAAGGCTGGTCGCTGGTCGAAAAGTTTGGCTGCTTCGGTTGTCACGAGATCAACGGTTTCGATGGTCCACTGAAGCGTCTCGGGCCCGATTTGCGTGTGGAGCCAAACTACCATGCGGTAGCCGCCCAAATTATGCAAGACGATGGGCTGAGCGAAGCGGAGCGCGGATGGGCGGAGCAATTGGTCCGAGCGTCAGGAACAAGCGATGCGCGCCATGCCCTGTTTGCCGCGCTGAAGCAGGATGCGAATTTAGCCATCTCGAAGGGCGACGAAGCTCGGCTTGCAGAGTCGCAGCTTACTGGGTCGCGGTTTACTGGCGCAACGCATAATTTGGCCGATGGGTTAAAGGATGTGGAGGTTCCAGGCCAATACCGCAAGGCAGGCCCCAGCCTGCGCTACTTGCGTTCGAAGATCGATTACTCGTGGCTTTCTAGCTGGATTAACAAGCCATCCGACTTCCGTCCCACGACGCGGATGCCTCAGTTTTTCCATCAGCACGAGCATCTCCAGGACGATCCCGATCAGCTCGCGATCACAGAAAAATTCGAGCCGATCGAAGTCCGCGCCCTCACCGAATTTCTGCTCGCCAGTAGCAACCCGTTCGAGTATCTGACGCCACCTGCCGAGGTTACCGAAACGCCATCGGCCGAACGGGGCAAATGGCTATTCGAGTCACGCGGCTGTTTGGCTTGTCACTCGCACCAAGATTTCCCCGACCCGACTGCCGATCAAGGTCCTGACTTGTCGCGCATCGGTGCGAAGCTCAACACGGAAAAAGGGCGCAACTGGCTCTACTCGTGGATCAAAGAGCCGCATCGCTACCATGCCCGCACGAAGATGCCCCAGTTGTTCCTCGACCCGATTGCGGAAAAGGATGCCACCGGTCAGCCGACCGGCGTGGTGACCGATCCGGCTGCGGACATTGCCGCCTTCTTGCTGGGTGTACCGACCGACTGGCAACCGACAGGCATCCCCTCGCGGCAAATGTCGGCGGCCGACGTCAGTGCGTTGGAAGAACTAGCAATCCAGTGGCTTGCAAGTGACAAGATCCCCACGGCACGCGCCAAGAAGTTTTTGCAGGAGGGCATTCCCGAGCATCTGTCGCCCACGCTGAAAGAGGCCGAGCGATTGCTGATTGGCATCAACGATGAAAACCGCGTGGCAAGGCAGTTGGAGTTTGTTGCCCGACAGACCATTGGTAAATACGGTTGCTTTGGTTGCCACGACATTCCCGGCTTCGAGAACGCCAAATCGATCGGCACTGCTTTGGCCGATTGGGGTCGTAAAGAAACCTCGAAACTGGCGTTTGGGAACATCCACAAATTCCTAGAAACGCACGGCCTCGAAACAGACGGTGTCGATATCGACCCATCGGAAGACGATTCGCACGGTGCGCATGCTGCTGAGGATGGGCACGCCCCCGATGACGAACATGCCGGCCATGGCCATCTCGATCCGATGGACTTTTTCGATGCCGATTCTGCGTCTCCCGACAAGAGCTACTTTATCCAGTCGCTCAACAGCCATTCGCGCGACGGTTTCCTGTGGCAAAAGCTCAGGATGCCTCGGAGCTACGACTACAAAACTACGAAGAACAAAGGCTACAACGAGCGTTTGCGGATGCCCCGGTTCCCGCTCGATGACCACCAGCGCGAGGCGATCGCCACCTTTGTGCTTGGCTTGGTTAGCGAACCACCGGCGGAGCAGTTTATTTATCATCCCGATGCGCGCCAAAAGGCGATCGTCGAGGGTCGGCAGGTGCTGGATAAGTTCAACTGCGCGGGCTGCCACACGTTGGACATGGAGCAATGGGAGTTGGATTTCGACGAGGAAACATTCGAGTCGCCGTCGAAAGTGGTTGACTTCCCGTTCTTGTCGAAGCATTTCTCGGACAAACTGGTTGCTACTTCCGAGAAAAAGGATAGCCGTGGAATGT
Organism: Lacipirellulaceae bacterium; assembly: GCA_965249435.1. Taxonomy (GTDB): domain Bacteria; phylum Planctomycetota; class Planctomycetia; order Pirellulales; family Lacipirellulaceae; genus JAJRWS01. The sequence continues at coordinate 103,188 of CBDFMC010000014.1, forward strand.
TGCATGCCACGCTTCATGGCCTGCCTGTGATGGATGAAACGACAGGCGAGGCAGTCCGTTACGACGAAGATGGTTTGCCGTTGGAAGATGATGATGACGAGTCTGATCCGTATTATATGTTTACGTTGTGGCGCAATGCGCTGGTCAATGGGGAAGCATGGAACGTGGGCGTGCAAGATTTGTTGGTGCCTGCGAAGCTCGACGGCTACGGCCCAGTAGGCGGAACCGCGCATGCCGCCCGAGGCGGCGATTTGGCCCGCTATCTATTTCCCCGTGTGATCGAGCGAGTCAAGCAGACCAATCCGCAAGCGAAGGGTGCCGAGGCCTGGGGTTGGCTGCCGCCGTCGCTCGTCGGCGAGGGCGACAAAGTGCAGACCGATTGGTTGCATGGTTTCCTGATGGATCCCTTCCCGATTCGGCCGGCGGTGATGATGCGGATGCCCAACTTCCACATGGACTCGAGCGATGCGGCCAAGTTGGCCAACTATTTCGCAGCCAGCAGCGGTGCCAGCTTCCCGTACGAGTACAAAAGGCAGCAGCGGGCCAGCTATCTGGCCATGCAAGAAGCCCTTTCGCCCCAGCGGATGAACGAGGCGATGAACATTGTGACCGACGGCAACTATTGTGTAAAATGCCATGCCGTGGCAGATTTTCAGCCACAAGGCGAGTTGACTACGCTCGGTCCGAACCTTGCGAACGTCTACCGCCGGCTTCGACCGGAGTATGTTCGCAACTGGATCGCCAATCCGAAAGGAGTTCTCACCTACACCGGAATGCCGGTAAACATACCCTACCAGCCGGAAAGCCCCCATTTGGGTGGTATCAGCCAAGATTTGTTCCAAGGCAGCAGCATTCAGCAAGTCGAGGGGCTTGTGGATTTGCTAATGAACTTCGATATTTACACTCAGCGACAAACTTCGATTGGGCTGATGGTCAAGCCAACTGCGGAGTCGGCTCAGACAGAGGAAGGAAACCGCTAATCTGCGCTGATGAACGCTAATGTTTAGACGAGCGGCAATAGAGAATTTACCAGCCGTAGCCGAAGTCGCCAGACTTTGGATCGGAAAACCTCGATGGGGTCGTGATGTGAGCCGTAGGCGCTAGCCTCGGGCGTTTAGATTCGACGTTTTACGCAGGTTCCCCCGACGCTAGCGCGTTCGGCTCACTGTTTCCCGACAAAGTCTAGTGTTTATTAGCGGTTCGCAAATTTATAACCCATAACAGTTTCAACAATTAAACAGGAGTGAGTATTACGATGAAATTCTCAACCATGAAATTCCAATGTCAAAGCGACGGTATCCGCGCATTCGGCTTCGTTGCTGCTGCGTTTTTATTGGCAACCGCTGCCCACGCCGCGGACTGGGGGACGATTAAGGGCCGTATTCTGCTCGATGGCGATGCGCCCACTCCCGTGCCCATCCAGGTTACCAAAGACACAGAATTCTGTGGTAACCATAAGCTGGTCGAAGAAACGGTCGTGGTTGGCGACGATGGCGGTTTGGCCAATGCGTTTATCTATCTTTATGTGAAACGCGGCAAATCGGTCGACATTCATCCCGACTACGATAAAAATGCCGACACACCTCTGGTCTTGAACAACATAGGCTGCCGATTCGAGCCGCGCGCGTTGTTGGTTTATACCAAGCATACGTTGGAGATTCACAACGACGACCAAGGCATTGCCCACAATACCAATGCCACATTAGTCGCCAATTCTCGGTTCAACAACTTAATCAGCAATGATTCGCCATTTATCGTCAAGTTTGAGAAGTCGGAACCGGTACCCGCGCCGTTTGGTTGCAACATTCATCCTTGGATGACTGCCAATGTGCTGATTCGCACCAATCCGTACATGGCCGTGACAGGCAAGGATGGCAACTTCGAGATTAAGAATGTGCCGGCCGGCAAACATGATTTTATTTTCTGGCACGAGGCGGTCGGCAACCTGCGCGACTTGAAGATCGGCGACGACAAGACCAATCGCAAAGGCCGCTTGAATCTAACCGTTGCCGGTGGCGAGACGATCGACTTGGGCGAGATCAAGGTGGCCGCTTCGGTGTTGGGCAAGTAACAAGAATCCAAAATAAGAATCCCAATAGCCCCCGGCGCAAGCCGTGGGGATCGAGCAAAAACAATGCCCACCCCCGACCCCACGGCTTGCGCCGGGGGCTGAACTTATGACAAATCATCTTCCATTTTCTTGCTCTCGATCGTCACTTGCCATCGGTAGCGCTCTGTTGCTACTGACCATTGGGAGCGGCTGTGGGCAGGCGCCGGAGTTGGGTCCGGTGGCCAATTCCGCCGCGTCGGCTAAAATCCGCGAAGCATTCGGCTCGACTGGTGGCGAACCATCGGGTGGTAGCACGGTCGCGGCTGTTTCCACAGGCACCGGTTGGGGCACTCTCCAAGGGCGTTTTACCTACGACGGCTCGCCGCCTGCGATGCGGCCCTACGCCGCGAACAAAGACGCCGCCATATGTGCTCCCGGCGGAAAAGCACCTCCGCAGGAAACCCTATTGGTCGACAGCTCCACCTCCGGCATTGCGAACATCGCAATTTTCGTCCGCAAAACGGCCCGAGTTCACCAGTCGGCCCAGCCAACGGTCGACTCGATTGTGTTCGACCAAAAGAGCTGCGTTTTTCTCTCGCATCTGTTGCCTCTGACCATCGGCCAAACGATGGAAATCAAGAACAGCGACAACGTCGGCCATAACACGAACATTTCGGGTAAAAACAGCTTTAATCAGACGGTTCCCGCCGGTTCGTCGCTCGATTTCAAGCCGCAGAAGGAAGAGGCGGTGCCGCAAGCGGTCCGGTGCAGTATTCACCCTTGGATGGTGGCGTACTACCTGCCGCGAAAGAATGGCTACTTTGCGATCACCGCGCCGGATGGCACCTTTGAGATTCCCAATTTGCCCGCAGGCGAGGAATTGGAATTTCAGGTTTGGCACGAAAGCGCAACCGGCCCGGGCGGAGCGCTCGTGCTCGCGACGCCCGAGGCGAAGCCGCTCAAATGGTCGGGCAAAGGACGTTTCAAAATTCAGCTTGAGCCGGACGGAGTGAAGAAAATCGATTTGACGGTGCCAAGCACGGCGTTGGGTGGGTGAGAAAGAGGCGCGAGTTATGAGGCGCGAGGCGCGAGTTAAAAGTGTTTTTACTTCAACTCGCGCCCCGCGCCTCCCAACTCCCAACTAACATGACTAGTGACGATTTTTCAATGGGTCAATTTATTTTAACGAACCGATTTCCAAGCGCGATTGCCGCGATTGCACTTACGACATGGGTCGGTTGCGGGACGGCCGAGCCGCCTACGTTTCGTCTGAACATGGTGCAGATGGTTTCCCAGGAAACCTCGCTCGAGTATCAACAGGAAATTGCCGACGTTTTGGGCGCGCTGTTCGGCACGCCGGACCAGCCCCATGCGCAGCCGGAGACGGGACTCGACCAAACCAAGCTAGACATCGCGGCGGGACCTGTCTGGAGTGATGCGCAAAGTGCCGCCCATGGCCTCTACCGCAGACATTGTGCCCATTGCCACGGCATCACGGGCGACGGTCGCGGGCCGACGGCTCGGTTTCTCAATCCCTACCCTCGCGATTATCGGCCGGCAATTTACAAGTTCAAATCGACCTACAACGCTGCGAAACCGACCGACAACGACTTGATCACGGTACTCAGCAATGGCATCCCCAGCACGGCGATGCCATCCTTTGCACTGTTGCCCCCCTCGGAAGTCGAGGCGCTGGTCGAGTATGTGAAGTATCTGAGCATGCGTGGGCAAATGGAAACCGCGCTGATCGGTTATGTGTACGAGGATTTGGGCGAAGAAGATGGCGTGCGACCGCCGCTTGATCCGGCCAGCGACGCGGAGCAGCGTAAAGTGGTTACCGATATGCTGACCGAGATTGCCGACGAGTGGCGCGATGCCAACGAGCAGGTCATTGTGCCGGAGGAGGACCAGATTCCGGAGGAGAATCGCACGGCAGAGGAAATTGCCGCGTCGGTCGACTTGGGCCGGGAGTTGTTCTATGGCACGCAGGCAAACTGCGTAAAGTGCCATGGCCCGACGGGGCTTGGAGACGGGCAAACCGACGACCAGGACTCTTGGAACAAGCCAAACAAAACTTTTCTTGCCGATACCGAGCGTTTGGCAGATACGCTGGACGCCAACCTGCTGAGCCAGCGCAAAGCAATTGGAGGGCGACTCTATCCGGTACGGAATGCCATTCCGCGAAATTTGCGGAGGGGTATTTATCGGGGTGGACGCCGCCGGCTCGATTTTTACCGAAAAATCCATACCGGCATCGCCGGCACGCCAATGCCCGGCGGCGGGCCAGCCAACCCCGGAGCCAAGGAAACCATCAGCGACGCCGAGATTTGGAATCTGGTCGACTACGTCCTTTCGCTGCCGTACGAGGCACCGAGCCAACCACAACGGGCGCTGCCGGCAAATATCGAAATGATTACGCACTGATCCTATAGCGCACAGAAAACTAACCACAAAGAGCACAGCGCGGCCGCTGGCCGCAACCAAAGGAAAAATAGCCACAAAAAACACGAAAATCACAAAAATCTTGGCCCGCGAATTGGCGCGAATGAATTGAGGGGATGACCATCATTTACATTCACGTACATTCATGAGATTCGCTAGCCATGCTGCTTCTTTTCGTGCCTTTTTGTGTTTTTTGTGGCTATTTTCTTTGATTGCGGTCAGCGGCCGCGCTAGGCCTTTGTGGTTCAATCCTGAGTTGCATGCTTTTAAGCCGAGGAATATGAAGTGAACCGATTTTGGAGCTTTTTGTTTTTGCTGGTGCCGATTTTCGGCGTGGCGACTTTTGTCGTTGCGCCGTACTACAACATCTGGCTGCCTCGCGATGTTTCGGAGCATGGTCGAACGATCGACAGCCTGTTTATGTTTATCCTTTGGCTAACAGGGATCGTGTTTGTTGTTACCGAAGTGGTGCTGGTTTACTTCATGCTGAAATACAATGCAAAGGCCAACAGCAAGCCGGTGGAGTATTCCCACGGCAGTCACTCGCTGGAGGTGGTTTGGACAATCCTGCCCGCGGTAACGTTGCTGTTCATCGCCATCTACCAAATGGAGGCTTGGGCGATGGCGAAGATGCGGCCTCCCAAAGGCTCGCCGATTGCTGAGGTGACCGGGCGGCAGTTCAATTGGGACTTCCGCTACCCAGGCCCCGACGGCGAACTTCACACCACCGACGACATCGTCCGAACCGATGGCCGGCTTTATTTGCCGGTGAACGAGGACATATTGTTGCGGATCACTAGCGCCGACGTGCTGCACAGTTTCTTCCTGCCCAACATGCGTCAGAAGCAAGATGTGGTTCCGGGCATGAAGCAGAGCATGTGGTTCAAAGCCAAGGAAAAAGGCGAATTCGACATTGTCTGTGCCGAGCTATGCGGCTGGGGGCACTACAAAATGAAAGGCCGTTTGCATCTGGTGTCGCGCGACGCATTTGAAGCGAAGCTCGAAGAATTCCGCCAAGAGCAAAACACGATGCGCGTTGCAGTGACGGATGATGAGTAAAGGTTTAGCTTTTACTCAACAATAGAAAAGGACTCACGCAGAGGCGCAGAGACCGCAGAGGAAAGATTGAACGATGAAACTCTGCGATCTCTGCGCCTCTGCGTGAGGTTTTTTCAATCAGGCTATAAATAGTTTCGGATTTGATAGATTGCTGGAGAGTTGAATTGATGAGTACCGCTACTTCCGATATTTCTTCGCACGATGAGCATGCCCATTCCGCAGGATTTCTGCGGACGTATGTCTTTTCGTTGGATCATAAAATCATTGGCCTGCAATTTTTGTTTAGCACGCTAATTTGGTTTTTTGTCGGCGGAATGCTCGCGCTGGGAATCCGCTGGCAGTTGGCTTTCCCCTGGCGGTCGATGCCCCTGTTGGGCGAGTGGTTGGCGTCGCCGGAAGGGGGACAAATTGCTCCTGAAAACTACACGATGCTTGTCACCATGCATGCATCGATCATGATCTTCTTTGTGATCATCCCGCTCTTGGCCGGGGCGTTTGGCAACTTTTTGATCCCACTGATGATCGGCGCCGAAGACATGGCTTTTCCGAAGCTCAATATGCTCAGCTATTGGTTTATGTGGCCGGCGTTTTTTTTCATGGGGGTCAGCTTTTTTGTCGAAGGAGGTGCCGCCCAAGGAGGCTGGACCTCTTATCCGCCCCTCTCGGTCCTCAACGAAGCCTCGCCAGGCAGCTTGAATGGCCAGACGCTCTGGCTACTTGGCCTGACGTGCGTTGGCATCTCGTCGATGATGGGCTCGATCAACTACATGACCACCATCATCCAAATGCGCGCCCCCGGCATGACGATGTTCCGCCTGCCGATGACGATTTGGGCCATGTTCATCACCGCCATCTTGCAAGCCTTTGCACTGCCGGTGCTCACCGCCGCCGGATTCATGCAGTTGCTCGACCGCGTCGGCGGAACCGGTTTCTTCCTTTCCCCGGGTGCCACTGCCAACAACATGGAGATGGCCTCGGGCGGTGGGCAGCCGCTTTTGTGGCAGCATTTGTTCTGGTTCTACAGCCACCCGGCCGTGTACATTATGATTCTTCCCGCGATGGGCATGGTCTCGGACATCCTCAGTTGCTTCGCACGCAAGCCGCTCTTTGGTTACAAGCCGATGGTCTACTCGATCAGCGGCATTGCGGGCCTCGGTTTCATCGTCTGGGGGCACCATATGTTCGTCTCGGGCATGAATGCCGCCCTGGGGATGACGTTTATGGTCTCGACGATGATGATCGCGCTGCCCAGTGCGATCAAAACCTTCAACTGGCTCGGCACGCTTTGGGGAGGAAAAATCGAGTTCACCACACCGATGCTCTTTGCCATCTCGTTTGTCTCGATGTTTATCATTGGCGGCCTCTCGGGAATCTTCATGGCGGCAACGCCGGTTAATATTTATATCCACGACACCTATTTCATCGTGGCTCACTTCCACTACGTACTATTTGCCGGCACCGCCATGGCTGTTTTCGGAGCGATCTACTTTTGGTTCCCCAAGATGTTCGGACGGATGATGAACGATGCGTGGGGCAAGGTCCATTTCACGGTAACGTTTATCCTGCTGAATTGTGTCTTCTATCCGATGCACATTTTGGGCATGAAAGGCTTTCCGCGACGATTGGCCGATCCGTACGGTTACGAAACATTCCAGAACCTGCTCCCTTTGAACCAGTTCATGAGTTACGCCGCTTTCCTGCTGGTTGGCTTGCAGGTGATTTTCTTTGTCAACTTTTTCTGGAGCATGTTCTTCGGCCCGCGTGCCTCGCGGAACCCGTGGCGTGCCAACGGCCTAGAATGGCAGACGCCCAGCCCACCCGGGCATGGCAACTTTGATTTCCAGCCCGTCATCCACCGCGGTCCATACGAATATGGCTCACCCGAAGTAGAAGAAGACTATTACCCGCAAACGCAACCGCCAGTTGGGAAATGACAAGGATAAGGAACTCAAAGTGAAAAGAAGATGAACCACAGAGGGCCCAGAGAACACGGAGAAAGTAGCTCTGAATATCCATCGAAAGAAAGGCATGGTCCGTTGTTTTCTAGGGGAAAGAAACTCGGTGTTCTCTGTGCTCTCTGTGGTGGAATTTCTTGCTTGTTTTTCGTTTAAGGCGAGCGGCAGTTAAGAACTTACCTTGATAACCCGATGCGTAAGCGAGGGACTGAGGATAACGGGATAATTCCCTCGCTTACGCGTCGGGTTAAGATTGGTAAATTCTCATCTGTCGCTCGCCTAAGTAAGGAATAAAGAATGCCCCGCTTCTTCGGTACACAAATTTCGTCATTCAACCTATTCAATATCCCCATATCGTGAATCCCCCATCCCCCACCACCCGTCCTCATTCCCCCTGGCCTCATCGCTGGGCTTGGGTGCTGGCGTGCGCTACGTTTCCGCTCGTTTGGGTTGGAGGGCTCGTCACCACGACCGATGCAGGCATGGCTTTTCGCGATTGGTTGACTTCCGACGGTCATTTCATGCTGCTTTACCCCTGGCTCAGTGCGACGGGTGACAAGTTTGTTGAGCATGGGCACCGGCTGTTAGGGGCCTCAGTCGGGTTGCTTTCCATTATATTGGCGGTTGTCGTTTGTCGCACGGAGCCGCGTGCTTGGGTGCGACGTTTTAGCTTGGTGATCCTCACAGGCGTTGTGCTGCAAGGTGTGCTGGGTGGAATGCGCGTGGTGTTCGATGAACGGACGCTCGCGCTAGTGCATGGCTGCACGGGCCCTCTGTTCTTCGCCCTTTGCGTTGCCATGGTGGTATTCACTTCGCACCGATGGCGCGATCCGGTGCAAGCAGCTGAGTCTTTGAAAACTACGGGGGCTTCGGAAACTACGGGCAAAAATCGTACGCGGAAATTCTTTCAACTGACGCTGATCTGCACCGGCCTAGCCTATGGGCAACTGGTCCTCGGGGCGGTTGTGCGTCATGTCCCACACATGCACGCCCCGAACCTAGGCGGGCAATTTCCTGCTACCGCGTTTCAATCGGCCGTCTATTTTCATCTGCTGATCGCAGCGGTGCTGCTGGTCTATGTCATGCTGCTGGTCTGGCGTAGTTTTCGTGCAAAAGCGCACCAACTTGGGGCGACCTGCTTGGCCACACTGATGATCGTTCAGATTAGCCTTGGGGCGAGCACTTGGCTGGTGAAATATGGCATGCCCGCTTGGGCGACGGCGCTCGTTGGGGAAATTCGCTTCCTCAATACCTCGACCGGTGCCGTGCAGGCTGCGATCATTACTACGCATGTCGCCATCGGATCACTGATCATGGTCCTAGCACTCGCCATGGCGTTGCAGTCGGGAAGAAGAAGTTGGGAGGCGCGAGGCGCGAGGCGCGAGTTGGAGGAGAGTTATGAGTTGGAAGGCGTGAGGCGCGAGTTGACAGACAATCTCCCGAACTCGCGCCTCGCGCCCCCCAACTCCCAACTCTCCATGGGGGCGATTCTGTGATCACATCCATCCTGGCGATCGAGCGCCACTACCCCACACTTCTCGTCCGACTACTCGATTATTTCGAGCTTACCAAGCCGCGGATCGTGGTCATGGAGCTAATCGTTGCCGGTATCGCCGCCTGTTTGGCGATGCCACACACGCTCAGTTTTTGGCTCATGCTCTATACCCTAACGGGCACCGCCTTGGTCGCAGCCAGCGCGAGCATTGCCAACGGTTGGCTGGAACGCGACCGCGACGGGCTCATGCAACGAACCGCCTCGCGGCCGCTTCCCGCTGGCCGGGTAAGCAGCGGCGAATCACTATTTCTTTCTTGCGTTACGCTGCTATTCGGACTCGGCCTATTGCTTTGGCAAGTGAACGGCTTGACCGCGGCGCTAGGCATGGTGAGTTGGCTGGTTTACGTGGTCATTTACACGCCGCTAAAAACCCGCACGCCACTCAACACGGCCGTCGGCGCCGTGGCCGGTGCGATTCCGGTGCTGATGGGTTGGACGGCGACCGGCGTGCCGCTCAGCCTGACTGCTTACTCGCTTGCCGCGGTGGTTTTCCTCTGGCAGTTCCCTCATTTCATGGCGATTGCCTGGCTCTATCGCGCAGATTACAAGGCCGGCGGACACAAGATGCTCCCGGTTGTCGATCCCTCGGGCGTCCGTAGCGGGGTCCAGGCCGTGCTGGGGTCGCTGTTTTTGATCCCCATTAGCCTGATCCCCGCCCTGTCGCCCACCAGCGGTAGCCCCATGGTCTACGGACTCTGGGCAATTGGTCTCGGCATGGCGCAACTAGCACTGGCAATCCACTACGCCATGGCACGCAATGATAAAACAGCAAGGCCCCTGTTGCGGGCAACACTGCTCTACTTACCAGCACTGATGGTCATGCTATTGATGGTGACGATGTGAAAAGAGGAGTTGGGAGTTATGAGGCGCGAGTTAAAAGAGAGTTATGAGTTGGGGGGCGCAAGGCGCGAGTTAAAAGACAATCTCCCGAACTCGCGCCTTGCGCCCCTCAACTCATCACTAACTCGCGCCACGCGCCTCCCAACCCCCAACTAATTACCCCCAACCCCCAACTTCCAATGACCGACCAGCACACACAGCCAACTAGCTTCGACTATCAGCCCGCGTTGCCGATCCCCAACGGCAAAGTGATCATGTGGTTGTTTTTGTCGACTGAGATCATGTTCTTTGCCGCCTTGATCGGCACGTACATTGTACTCCGTTTCGGCGCGATTGCTTGGCCGAGCCCGCACGATGTCCATCTGAGCGAGCCGACTGGCGCACTGAACACGTTTGTACTGATCTGCTCTAGCGTGACCATTGTGCTGGCGCTCGAAGCGGCCAAACGAAACAATGCCTTCGCGGCGAAGGGTTGGATGCTGCTGACACTCACCTTGGGAAGTCTGTTCCTAGGGGTGAAATCCTACGAATACCAGCAAAAGTTCTCGCACGGAATCTATCCGCAGCATCCACACAGTCAGATTTACGAAAAGGCCGATGTTTACTACGCCCAGGCAGTTCGTTTGCGATTGAACCTTTTGCAGGCGGAGTTGCAAAATAAGAAAGACCGCACGGAAGTCGATGATCAACACCTGAAAGAGGTCAATGATATTCTGAGAGTCCATATCGAACCGGCAGAAAAAGCATTGCGCAGCGAACCCGATTCGCCACGGGGCAGGATTTTATTGCTAAAAATGGCCGATGCGATTTATCCGCGTGCTAGTATGCTTGTACACAACACGCATGGCAACGGGGCCTCGGCCACCCTACATGCCGCTTCCCCCGATCGCCTAGAATCGAATCGGTTGAAACCGTTTATGCTCGTCAGCAACCAGATCGAATCCTCGGGTGCCGTGGGTGGCCACGCCATCGGACTCAACGACAAGCATCCTTGGCTCAAGCTGCCGATCATGATTCCCGGCGGCAATATGTGGGCGAGCACCTATTTCTTGCTCACCGGTTTTCATGCGTTGCATGTGATTATTGGGCTCATTGTTTTCGCAATCCTTTGCACCCAAGTTTTGGGCCGAAACATGGCCGGTACGATCGAAAACATCGGACTCTATTGGCACTTCGTCGACTTGGTGTGGATTTTCCTGTTTCCACTACTGTATCTTTTTTAAACACGAGAGGAAAGAAAAAAGTTGGGAGTTATGAGGCGCGAGACGCGAGTTGTTGTGAAAGAGAAAGTGGTTCTTCAGGGAAGTTAGTGGCTATTGCGGCTTGGTAGCTCTCCTTTTCACACCAAAATCTAGCCACTAGAATTCCTGAAGAACCGAAAAATTAATCGTAGTTTAAGAGAGAAAAAATAACCGCGATCCGACGGATCGCCGGCTTGCTTTCCTAATAGAAAGAATTGATTATGTCTGATCCGACACTTACCAATAACCACAACGAGCACGAGCAGCATGGCAGCCTTGCCCTTTATCTCTCGGTCTTTGCCGCACTGTGCATCCTGACAGCCTGCTCGTTTTGGACCTACTCCGACCTGTGGCCTAGCACGCTCGATTCGCCACTTATCAAACGGGTTTTTATGATTGCCGTCGCCTGTGCAAAAGGGATGCTCGTGATCCTGTTTTTCATGCACCTGAAGTGGGAAGCCAATTGGAAATGGGTGCTTACCGTGCCAGCCGGTCTGATGTCGATTGTCCTGGTGGTGGTGTTGATCCCTGATATTGGCCTGCGGATGCGCAATGCATCGCATGAGCGAATGATCCACGCCGCAGAACTGCCTGCCGAGGAGGTCGAAAAACACGAACCGTCCGAGCATGAACAGAAAGATAGCCACGAAAAACCTAGCGAGGCCGCCGGCCGCAACCAAAAACCTCACGCAGAGCACGCAGAGTCGCAGAGGGCCGCAGAGAATTTTTAGTAGAATAACAGTGAAAGAGAATCCATAGTCAGTCAACTAACTACGAAAAGTACATTTATTTTTCTCTGCGAATCTCTGCGCCTCTGCAAACTCTGCGTTTAATTTGCATCGACTTTACACATGACATCCACCCCAGCGATCACCGTTTCGCACTTGTCGCACCAGTATGGCCAGCGGCGGGCCGTCGATGACCTGTCGCTGCAAGTTGAGCCGGGCGAGCTATTCGTTTTTCTAGGCCCCAACGGCAGCGGAAAAACAACCCTCTTCCGCGTGCTCTCGACGCTCATTCCCCTCCAATCGGGCGACGTAACAATCCTCGGCCACAATTTGCGCACGGCCCAGATGGCCATCCGTGCTCAGCTTGGCGTGGTGTTCCAATCGCCTAGCCTCGACAAAAAACTGAGCGTCTCGGAGAATCTCCACCATCAAGGACGCTTGTATGGCTTAGCACGACGAGACTTGGCCGAGCGACAGGAGAAACTATTGACCACGCTTGGGCTTGCCGATCGCACGGGCGACCGTGTGGAAACGCTCTCAGGCGGATTGCGTCGACGTGTCGAGTTGGCCAAAGGCATGTTACACCGGCCTCGACTGCTGTTGCTGGACGAACCGAGTACGGGCCTCGATCCCGGTGCGCGGAGCGATCTGTGGAAATACTTAGAACAAGTTCGCATCAGCGAGGGGATAACGATTGTGCTCACCACGCACCTGCTCGACGAGGCCGACCGGGCCGACCGCATTGCCATTATGCACGACGGCCAGCTTGTCGCGCTCGATTCGCCCGCTGCGTTGCAAGCCTCGGTCGGCGGCGATTCGATCACAATTCGTACCGAGCAACCCGAGCAGCTAGCCAAGCAGATTCGCACGCAGATGGAGTGCGACGCGGCAGTGGTCGATGGGTGCGTGCGGCTCGAGCAGCCCGATGGCCACCAGTGGATCAGCCGACTGGTCGAAGCCTTTCCCCAAGAGATCGAGTCGGTCACACTAGGAAAGCCGACGCTGGAAGATGTTTTTATTGACCGCACAGGACATCGGTATATGGGTGAATGAGACGCGAGAAAAAAATAGCTGGGAGTTGGTAGGCGCGAGGCGCGAGTTCAAGTCGGTAGTTCCAAACATAGCCCCCGGCGCAAGCCGTGGGGTTTTAACAGAGGCACGATATCCCCAAATCCCCCACGGCTTGCGCCGGGGGCTATTTCCAAATGACCACCAACCAACCACCACAAACCACCACCAACCACTTTTCCGTTGCACCGTGGCCGGTGGTCTTTACGCTTGCCCAGCGCGAGTTGGTGCGATTTTTTCGGCAGAAGAATCGGGTCTTTGGGGCATTGGGCCAGCCGATTATTTTTTGGCTGCTCTTTAGCGAAGGACTCAAGCCGAGCGGGTTGGACTATACACATTTCTTTCCCGGTACGCTGGTGATGATTCTGTTGTTCACGGCCATCTTCTCCACGATCTCGATCATCGAGGATCGCTGCGAGGGTTTTTTGCAATCGGTGCTCGTCTCGCCCGCACCGCAGTGGGCGATGGTGCTGGGCAAAGTGCTCGGTGGAGCAGCGATTGCCCTGTTGCAGGGACTCCTTTTTTTGACGCTTGGTTGGTTGACCCTCGGATTGTCTAGCTCGGTGCTCGATATCCTGCTGGTCATCGGGTTGATGGCCGTGGTGGCGGTTGCGCTGACCGGGCTAGGTTTTCTGATTGCGTGGCGAATGAATTCCACGCAAGGTTTTCACGCCATCATGAGCCTGTTTTTACTTCCGATGTGGCTCCTCTCGGGCGCGTTTTTTCCTAGCAGTGGCGAGGGCGTGTTGGCGTGGATCGTGCGGCTTAATCCTCTTACCTACGGGGTAATGGGCTTGCGGTATTATCTGCAATTTGGTACGGGGCTGCAATTTGGCGCTGAGCGGGCGGCTGCACGGGCCACGGACCTAGCAGGGCAGCCCGGTTTGGCCTTATGCTGGACGGTTTCGATCGGCTTCGCGGCGCTGATGCTGGTGCTCTCGTGGCGGATTGCTGGCACGCGCACCACGGGAGACTTGCTATGAACCAATCGACCTTGCCCTATTGGCTCACGCTGCTGGTACTGTTGGGTGCCAGCTATGGCGGTTGGAAGTGGTGGCAGGTCGAGCATTGGCAAGCCGAGCATGGCAGCATCGAATGGGTTGGCCCACCGCTCGACGATTTTGAGCTGACCGAACGGAGCGGCCAGCCGTTTCGCTCCAGCGACATGTTGGGCAAAGTTTGGGTCTCCACCTTTTTCTTCACCACCTGTCCCGGTGCATGTCCTCGGCTTAATGCCAATATCAAACATCTCAACAGCTTGGAAGAACTGCACGATGTGGTCTGGGTTAGCATCACAGTCGATCCAGATACCGACACGCTTCCCGTGCTCCGCAACTATGCCGACCGGTTTCAGGCCGACTCGGAGCGCTGGCTCTTTTGCCGAGGCGAACTCAGCTATGTAAAACGCATTGGCATAGACATCATGAAGTTGTCCGTCGGCTGGAAGGGACACCAAGACTATGCTGTGGTGGTTGATCGCCAAGGCGAAGTCCGCGGCATGTTCGACGCCACCAGCCGCAGCCAATCGGAGCGATTGCGGACGCTGCTACTCAAGTGCTTAGCGGAAGATGCGACGCAACTTCAGGAAGTTAGGCTTGAAAAACCATCTCACGCAGAGGCGCAGAGATCGCTGAGGAAGAATTGATTACCTCTGCGGTCTCTGCGCCTCTGCGTGAGATATTTTATTGCGACAGAATGATTTGCGATTCAACGATATTATTTGCCGCGGCCCATCCGCTGGTGCATTTGAATGCGGGGCTCAATGCGCTGGCGGCTCTGCTGCTGGTGGTCGGGTTGGTGTTGATTAGGCGTGGCCGAGAGCGAGCGCATGGCCGGGTGATGCTGACGGCGTTTTTTGTCTCTTGCCTGTTTCTGGTTAGCTATCTGACGTACCATGCGATGGTCGGGAGTGTGAAGTTCACTCATCCCGGTGCGGTCCGGTATGTTTATTGGGCGATCCTTGCATCGCATGTGCTGCTGGCGATGACCGTGCCGTTTTTGGCTCTAATGACGATCTATTTCGGGCTAAAAGCGACCGGTTGGCGAGCGGTCAGCGATATGCCAGCCGACGATTTGGCCCGATTTCGCCGAAAGCACCGCCGGCTTGCCCGCTGGACGTTTCCGATCTGGTTTTACGTGTCGATCACCGGTGTGGTGGTTTACACGATGCTGTATCATCTGTGGCCGTAGGAGAGTTGTTAAGTCTCGAATAACACATTTCAGCCCCCGGCTTTGCCGGGGGGTTAGGAGCGCAGAGGAGTTGTTTTCAGGAGAAACCCGTTGTGATACCTTCCCGTTAGGCAACCCCCCGGCAAAGCCGGGGGCTTTTATTGCGACTTTGCATTGTCCTGATCTGTGGCCGCCAACGAGCTAGGCGCGCGGCTTGATGATGACGTAGAATCAGGGGAGAATAAAAAACGGGTTTCTCAGGACCATTTTCGATGTTCAGCCGAATTACTACCAGCCGATCAAAATGGATGCGCTGTGCGATTGTTGTCGCCGTGCTAGTGTTAATGCTTTGGACGAGTAGCGAAGCGCTCGCATGCCCAACCTGCAAAGAGGGGCTGAACGACCCAGCAAGCCAGGCGATGGCTGCGGGCTACTTCTATAGCATCCTGTTTATGATGTCGATGCCCTTTCTGATCTTGGGCACGTTTGGCAGCTTTGCCTATCGGTCGATCCGTAAGGCTGACGAGGCGCGAGTTGGAAGGCGCGAGGCGCGGGTTGGAAGGCGCGAGGCGCGGGTTAAAAGAAAAACGTCTTGACCCGAGGCTAGCGCCTACGGCTCACTTGTTGCTCGTTTGGCCAAGGATCGAATCGCTCGTCCAACGCAATCCATAGCGCGCGGGCGTATCGAAAAAACCAGATGGGAAAAACCAAGCTAAACGTTCCCATCAGCCAGAGTAGATGTTGGCCCGCAACCGTGGTGCCGAAGTACAAACTGAAATAGATCACCACGACCAGCAGCGACGTGATGCCATAGTTGAAATAGATGGAGCCGAGCAGATAACCGGGAGCCCGATTGAACTTTCGGCCGCAATGAACGCAGGGGTCGTTCATCGCAAACCAACCGCGGAACAATCGCCCCCGCCCGCACCGAGGGCAACGCAACCGCAAGGCACGCAGTAGCAACGTCACCGTGGTGGGTTGGTCAATTTCAGGTATTGGTGTGCTGTTGGGCATGTTTTGATCATCATACTCGGCAGGCCGGGTTGTCTCAATCCAACGGGTTGCCCCAATCTACGGGGCAAGTTAGGGTGAATCGCATGCATCAATTGGCTCGTTTGCTTCAAGTGATTGGACTCGCTATCCCGCCGCTGGCGATGGTGTCGCAGTTGCGTAGCGACATTTCGTCGGGCAAGATGCTGTCGTTTCTTTTTGTCTCGGTTTGTGTTTTTCTGTTGGGCTATGGTTTGCAGCGATATAGCGGGAAGCCTGATTAGGCCAGTGCGCAGGTGAATAGATATTAGGGTATCGTGGTGGGTCTTTATGGCATCGTGGCTCCTCTTACTGTTGACATGCTGTGATGTTACAGCGAATGAAAAAACGCTCCCGCCCGTGCATGTTGTCGAAATTCGTGGCCAAGTGCGAAACGAGCTCGATCGTTACAAGTTGCTTCTGCAGCATGGCCATGTGCAGGATGCCATCGCGCTGGTCTCGAAACTAATCGATGGCGATGAGCCGGGTGTGGTACGAGTCGATGATTCCAGGTACGCCAGCCTGCGTGATTATTGCCATCATTTGATCGCCCAATTGCCGCCGGAGTCGCTTGCCAAATACCGACGGCTTGCCGATCCGATTGCCGAGTCGTGGTATGCCGAGGGAATCGCCAACCGCGACGAGCGGTTGCTTCGGCGTGTGGTGGATCGCGCATTTTGCAGCCGTTGGGGCGATGATGCGCTCCTTGCCCTGGGCGAGTTGGCCCTTGATCGGGCCGACTATCAGCAGGCTCGCAACGCATGGCTTCGCCTCAGTCCGGCTTTGTGGCCCCCCATGGGGCAGTCACCCCATGGCAATAAAATCTCTTGGCTGACCTATCCCGAAACTGATCTTGATCTGGCCAAAGTGCGAGCTTGGCTGGCGCTGGTTTCGATACGCGAGGGAGAGTTCAATAAGGCTCAAGCGGAGATCGACAGGCTACGCAAATTGCATCCCACGGCTCGTGGTTCCCTGGGTGGAAAGGATTCCATTTATTTTCAGCGACTTACCGAGCTGCTCAATCAGGCGAGTCGGGAGCCATCACGCATCGACGAGACGGAGCAATCGCATGGCGGCAAACTTCAGCAGCGATGGGCCATGAAATGGGAGTATCCGTTAGCGTCGTCGGCAGCGTTGTTGGATACGACGAATACGAACCAGATATCATTCCCAATCGCCGTGGGCAACACCCTGCTTTACGCCGATGCGAACCGAGTCCACGCGGTCAGCTTGGCGACCGGCCAGCCTGCGTATGGCCAGCAGTCGGCTATTTATTCTTTTGCCCCATCAGACCGTCCCAACCGGGCTGTTCCAAAGCGAAACACTTCTTCGGAAATTTCTCTGACGCTTTATTTCTCTGCCGCTGGTACGAGGGTTTTTGTGGTTGCACTCTCACCCGAAAACAGGGCCTTCGAGAACAGGGCCTTTCAGTCTCTCGCTGCGAAACCGGAAAGCGATGAGGCGCGTCTACCGCTGGTGGGGCTTGATTTGAAACGCGAGGGGGCACTTTTCTTTCGTCGAATGCCCGACGACGGTCGTTGGACGTTTGCCGGGGTGCCAAAAGTGGATGATTCTCTAACCGGCGACGGGCCAACCGGCGACGGGCTAACGGGCGACGGGCAGGTGCTAGTGGCGATGCTCGAGCGCGACGTTCGCTCTCGGGTTTGGATTGCCTGCTACCATATCGGGTCGCAAAAGCTTCTCTGGCGGCGGGCCATTTGTGAAGTCGACGTTCCGGCTGGCGGTGAGCAAGCAGTGCAACTGCCGATACAACTCATGCTCGACGAGGGAATCGTTTACTGCAATACTAATCGGGGTGCCGTGGCAGCTTTGCGTGCGACAGACGGACATGTGCTGTGGATACGCACCTATTCGCGGACCTCTTCCACTAGAAAGAACCCAAGGGAAACAACTGGGGAGCGAGGACTTGGGTTGTTTTACCACGGTTTGCTACTGCTTGCGCCGGCCGATAGGGGGGAGATCATTGCGATTGATGCGGCGGGCGGGGCGCTGGCGTGGTCACGGCCTGTGCCGGAGGTCGGTGCGCGTATTTTGGGTGCGACGGGTGGGAAATTGGTGCTAAGCCGCAAGCGGCTTTGGGCGTTGGACGTGGCCACGGGTGAACGGGTGCCAGAGTGGGGCGATGAAACTGTGGACGGAGAAACTGCGGATGGGGCAGGGCAGGGGGGGCTCGCCGGCCAGACGGTTTATTGGCCGGCCCAGCGCGATCTTTTGGCCATCGACTCCAGCACCGGAAAAATAGTGGGAAAGCAACCCGATTTACTGGAACCGGGTGGGGTGAATTTAGTCGTCGCCGGAGAGTATCTCGTCGCAACAGGGACGTCGAAAATCACCGTTTTTCAGTTGGCTGCTTCCCCCGCAAACCAAACTGAGGATAATGGGAAATAGGCGCGAGTTATGAGGTGCGAGTTAAGTTAAAAGGTTTTTTTCTCCCAACTCGCGCCTCGCGCCCCCCAACCCCCAACTCAAAAATGACTGAACAGCAAGACGTCCAAGCCGTCGATCGGTTGAGTGAAACCTATGGCCAAATCTGCCGCGAATTGGGCAAAGTGATTGTCGGCCAGCATCAGGTGATCGAGCAACTGTTAACGGTGCTGTTTGCCGGGGGGCATTGTCTGTTGGTCGGGGTGCCCGGTCTAGCCAAGACATTGCTGGTCCGCACGCTTGCCCAATCTTTGTCGCTCGACTTCAACCGTATCCAGTTCACGCCCGACCTGATGCCGACCGACATTACCGGGACCGATCTCATTCAAGAGGACCGTGCCTCAGGCGAGCGGAGCTTTCGATTCATGCCGGGGCCTGTGTTTTCCAACGTGGTGCTAGCCGATGAGATCAATCGCACACCGCCCAAGACGCAGGCCGCCTTGCTCGAAGCGATGCAAGAGCAACAGGTCACCGCCAGCGGCAATCGGCACGAGTTGCCCCGGCCATTTTTTGTGCTGGCGACCCAAAATCCCATCGAGCAGGAGGGAACCTATCCGCTGCCCGAGGCGCAGCTCGATCGGTTTATGTTTGAGGTTCGCATTGACTATCCCAATGAAGAGGAAGAATTGCAAATCATCAAGCAAACCACGGCCGATTTTGTGCCGCAAGTAACACGGGCACTTTCGGCGGGCGAGATATTGGAGAGTACCCACCTGGTGCGGCGGATTCCGATCGCGGATCACTTGGCCCGATACGCGCTGCAACTCGCTCGGCAAACCCGCGTTGGCCAGCGCCGTATTGGGCAGAATGACGCTGGGCAGAATGGAGTAGGGCAGAATGGAGTAGGGCAGGGCGAACTGCGGGAACTAATTACCCAGTACGTGCAGTGGGGTGCCGGCCCTCGCGCGAGCCAATATCTGGTCCTCGCCGCCAAGGCACGCGCGGCATTGCATGGGCGCTACTGCGTCGGGGCCGAGGATATCCGATCCGTAGCCTACCCCGTGTTGCGACATCGGATACTGCTAAACTTCAGCGCCGAGGCCGATGGCGTGACGACCGAGTCGATCATCGAGAAGTTGCTTGAGCATACGAAATGCGAATAGATAAGGTTTACGAGAATAGGGTTCAACCGGTGTTGCATGGAATCCGTCGTGGCGGACGGCGCTAACGGCAGCGCGACATTTTGTTATCGCCAATGCGTTAGCGCCGTCCGCCAGGACGGATTACGACACTTCCGCCTGCCATTGGACTGAACGGCTCCCAACGTTTTATGCCTTACCACTGCAAAACGATTCTCGCGCTGCTGGAGTTTGGCAGCATGGCGATGCTTGGCTGGCTGGCGGCTGCGATCGCGCCGTGGTTGATCCATTGGTGGAATAATCGTCGCCCCCGAAAAACGCCCTGGGCGGCAATCGATTTGCTGCTCTCGGCAGTCCGCCAGCGAACACGTCGTGTTCATTTTCAGCAGTGGCTGTTGCTTGCCGTGCGGACGGCCATCTTGGCGTTGGTGGCTTTGGCGGCCGCCCAACCGGTGTGGCGTCCGTTGGCGATGGGTGCGGCCAGTGGGAGCCGAACGCATCATCTGATTCTTGTCGACCAATCGTACTCGATGAGCTGTCGCGAGTTGTCAAAGACACGATTTGATCGCGCTCAAATGCTCGCCCGACAGACAATCGAGTCGGCAGCCGCGGGCGACCTGTTTACCGTGATTGCCTGGTCACAGGTCGCCGAGAATGTGTTGGGCCTGCCAACCTTCCAGGCTTCCGAAGTGCTGGCAGCGGTGGATGAATTGGCATGGTCCCATGCGCCGGCTGATTTGGCGAAGGCGCTGCGTGCGGCCGAACAGGCGATTGCCCGAGTAAAAAAGCAGCATCCGGAGATCACCGTTCATCGGACGGTTTTTTTCTCCGATTTGGCACGAAACACTTGGCAGCCCGACGCCGACTCGTCCGCCGAGGTGGAAAAGCTCTGTCGGCAGCTTGCCAAAGAGAGTGAACTGCTGGTTGTTTCAGTCGACCGAAGAGATTCCGAGGAAGGGGATGCCACGGAAGAGGATGGCGGGCGTAGTCGGCACAACAATCTGGCGGTAACCCATCTGACGGCCAGCCCACCGCTCGCCATGGCACAAGACAGGATCACCATTCTTGCTACGATTCGTGCATGGGGCAATCGGGCTAATCCTCTGACGTCATCACAGGAGGTGGTGTTCTCGGTCGACGGCGTGACGGTCCACCGACAGCAACATGAAATCCCGACTGGCGGAGAGACAACCGTTCGATTCGAACATCGTTTCGCGAGCGCAGGCCAGCACTCGATTCGCGTATTGGTGAAGAATGCTTCGGCTGAGAATGCTTCGTCTGAGAAAGCCTTGTCGGAAGATGCTGTGGATTGTTTGCCATTGGACAACCGGCGTTGGATGGTGCTCGACGTGCGCGAGCATGTGCGTGTTGCTTGCATCGCCGGCAAGCCGGGAGCAGCCAAGGATTTAACCCGGGCACTGGTCCCAGGGCCGATTCATGTGGAAACAATCCTCGCCAGTCGCCTGGACGAAACCGATCTAGCGCAATTCGATGCCCTGTTTCTTTGCAACGTCGCCGAACTAACCGAACGCGACACCGAGCGGCTTGTCCGCTTTGCCCAAGGTGGTGGGGCATTGGCATTTTTTCTTGGCGATCGCGTTGCGCTAGACAGTTATCAAAGGCTTTTCAATCAATTGCAACTCTCGGTCCGCATTCGACCAAGGATCGAGGTCAACGAAATGCGATTCGATCCACTCGAATATCAACACCCGTTGATGGAGGTTTTCCGAGGTCGGAAAAATGCGGGTTTGCTCGCAGTGCGTGTCTCGCACTATTTCCCGCTAGAAATTCTGCCTAGCGATCAGCCCCCCGAGGTAGCCCTAGCGTTTCGCTCCGAGGAGACAAATTCTGATAATGCTCACACGGGCGACCCGGCCATCATCATCGGTTCGATCGGCTTGGGCCGTGCAGCAGTGGTCGCCGTGCCCGCTTCGCTGGCCACGCGCACGGCCGGTGGAGCGCCATGGTCGAGCCTAGCGATCAACCCGAGCTTTTTACCCTTGGTGCGCGAGCTGCTTGCGCATCTCGTGGGCGATCGAGAGCAGAGCCAAACCAACTTGCTTGTTAGCCAGCCGCTTGTCGGCTTAGCACCCAACGCCCTATTCGGACAAGGCATTTCGGTGCGCACCCCCCGCGGAAAACTTGTGCATCCAACCATGACGGACGGAGCCAAAGACAGCACGTTCGCATTTGCCGAAACATCACAGAGCGGAATCTATTCGTTTCATTCGGACGATGCGATAAACAATTCCCCCGGCAACGGTTCAGGCAGCGAGTTGGCCCGATTCGCGGTAAATCTCGACACACGGGAAAGCGATTTGTCGACGATCCTCCCCAGCGAATTACCACCAAGCATCTCGCTCAAGCAACCAAACAAAGTCGACAAACGCTTGCAGCCCGCCCAGGTTGTCGCTGCGGGAGACCTTGCGTTGCAGCGTACTCTGTTTGCCGCGGCATTGGCGCTGCTACTGGCCGAGTTGCTGCTTGCCTGGTCGATCGGAAGGAGTTGGGGATGATGGGCTGGCACTTCCAGTTGACATGGAATTGGCCCGTTTGGGCCTCGCTGCTTGCCGCCGGTGTCGCGATCTTTTGGGTATTGAGTTTCTATGCCAAGGAAAAATCGCACCTTGGGCGCAGCGGCCGAGGATTGCTTGTCGTCTTGCGGTTGACGGCGGTAGCGCTGCTCTGTTTTTTGTTGTCCGAGCCAACCATCGAACGTAACCGCACAGGAAAACCGCGGCTCGTGCTGCTCGTTGATCGATCCGCAAGCATGAATATCGCTGGCCGAGGGAACCAAACGCGACAAGAGCAGTGGAAGCGGTTCCTAACCACGGGCGATCCAACATTCATCGACCGACTGCAGGCATCCTTCCAAGTCGACCTGGTCCCCTTCGCCGACCAATTCGCGTTGCTAGATTCAACCGCCAACGAGTCGCTCGCCGAAACGCTTCGCGTCTTCGCGGACTTCGATGCAGCCCAAGGCCGCGGCAAGGACGCGGCAACGCGTCTGGGCGACGCCGTCGACTTTGCACTGCGCGAGCTGCCCGGCCCCCGACCGGCGGCGCTGGTGCTTTTCAGCGATGGCATCTCCACGCGAGGCCAACCGCTCGACAAAGTGGCCAATCGGGCACGTGCCAGAGGAGTACCGCTCTACACCGTGGCCGTTGGTAGCGAGCGCCGACAGCCGGATGTAGCCCTTGGTGAACTCATTGCCGAGGATGTTGTATTCCCCGGCGATGTGATGTCGATCGAGGCGACCGTCCGGGCAACCGGTTTCGATGGTCAAGTGGCCAACATCACGCTACACGATAGGACTCTCCCCGACGGGGCAACAGGACGCCAGCTTGCGGAAACAGCGGTCAATCTTCCGTCGGATGCTGGCTCTTCCCAAGACGCGGGCCAAAATATTCGCCTGCTCATTCGACCAACCAAGCCAGGACAACTTGAGCTAGAACTGCGAGTTACCCCGCTGCCTGGCGAAGCGAACGTCGAAAACAACATCGTGCGGCACATCGTGGAAGTGCGTGACCAGCCGATTCGCGTGCTGCTGGTGCAATCGAACCCCAGCTACGAATATCGGGCCATTAAAAGCATGCTTGAGCGCGACCCGGCCATCCAATTGCATGTGCGATTGCAAGAGGCCGATCGCCAGTTTACCAAGATTGACCCAACGGCCGTGCGCAGCTTTCCGCTAAGCGAAGAAGAAATGGAGGCGTATGATGTCGTGCTGCTAGGCGATGTCGATCCGGGAATGCTACCGCGAACGGTTTGGCCGATGCTTTTGCGGTTTGTCTCCGAGCATGGCGGCGGCTTGGCGCTGATCGCCGGGCCGAGGTTCATGCCGCGAGCTTTTGAGGGTTATCGTTCACTCGATATTCTGATGCCAATCGTTCTCAACGATACGGGTTTTCAGGGGATCAACCCGTTGCGAGTCGGGGAGAGATCGACCGAGGTATTTCCGATTCAACCCACGTCACTTGGCCGGCGTGATCCGAGCATGCAACTGGCAAGCACCGTCGAGGCGTCGGATGCCGTGTGGAAAAGTTTGCCACCGGTCGCTTGGCTGCTGAACGTGCCGCAAGTAAAACCGGGAGCACGGATTCTTGCCGAACACGTAACCGATGCGGGCACAGGCGCCCAGCGATTGCCGGTGGTCTTGCGGCATTATGTTGGCGCAGGCGAAGTGCTGATGCATCTGACGGACGAAACTTGGCGCTGGCGCTGGCGAACTGACGACCGGCACTTTGCCCGGTATTGGGGCCAGGCTGTTCGTCGATTGGCACACGGACGATTGACGACAGGCCGTGGAGGACTCGATCTGTCGACCGATCGTCGAGACTATCGACCAGGCGAAGCGGTATGCATTCGGGCAGAATTTCGTGCCCGTGGGGAAGCCCCTGCCGCGGATCAGTTAGAACTCCGTATCGAGGGCGGCGCACAGCCGCGTCATGCCGTCATGCTCCAACGACGTTTGGGCTATCGGGGTCTTTTCGAGACGACTCTCCGCAACTTGCCACCCGGCAGCTACGAAATAAAAGGTGCTCAAGAATCGGCCACTTGTCGTTTTAGGGTTATTGCCCCACCGAGCGAGTTGGCACGCATTGCCGTGGATCGCCACGCGTTGGCCGAGGCTGCACGCATTACTCACGGCAAAACTTACACCATCGCAACAGCCGCTCAGATTCTCAATGACCTACCCCCGGCACGGCCAGTGACGCTCCAGCGCCTGCCGCCGTACCGAATTGCCAGTAGCCACTACGCGATGGGCCTATTTTGCTCGATCCTGATCCTCGAATGGCTGCTGCGCAGACGGGGTGGAATGCTGTAGAATGAGGGGAGTTAGGAATGGCTTAAAAACAACTTTGGCATTGAACGCCGAAGGCGTTTCACTCCATAGCCCAGGGTCGTCGCGCAGCGGCGCACCCTGGGTCCATAAGCTTTGGAGTTCAACACCTTCGGTGTAAAGATTGGGCTATATCGCCAATTGAAATACGAAAGTTGTTTTTGAACCATTTCCTAGTACCCAATATCCTTTCTGGCTGAAAGCTGAAAGCCTTTTCCTATGTCGCAATCTTTCGTCACTCAAATCGAACAAGTGCGACGTCGCTTGGTGCGGCGACGACTTCTCGTTGGCGTCTGCTGGGTCTTTGCGGCAACGGCAGTTACCGCGTTGGGGCTGATGGCGGTGGACCGAGCGATGGGCGTCGACGAGCGTGGCATCCGCCTGTTGGCATCCGCGCTGCTTGCCGCAACAGGCATCTGGGCCGTGCGACGATGGTTGGCGGGGCCAAACCGGTTGCCTGTGACCCGTTTGGGTGTGGCTTTGGAAATCGAGCATCGTCATCCCTGGTTGCGTGACATGGTCGCCAGCGGAGTCGAGTTTTTCGAGCAACCGACGGGCGATCCCTTGGCGGGCTCCGAGACGTTGCGGCGA
Organism: Lacipirellulaceae bacterium; assembly: GCA_965249435.1. Taxonomy (GTDB): domain Bacteria; phylum Planctomycetota; class Planctomycetia; order Pirellulales; family Lacipirellulaceae; genus JAJRWS01. Next base: position 128,282 of record CBDFMC010000014.1, read on the forward strand.
ACCGTCGTGCTGCGGGCAGACCAGGCGGTCGAGGATCTCGATTGGGACCAACTGGTGCCGAGCAGGCCATTGTTGGCGGCGGGCGGGGCGGCCATCGGAGTGGCGGTCCTGCTCGGATTGTTGGGATGGATCACACCACAAACGCTTGGCATTGGCTTCACACGGCTACTCAATCCGCTTACCCAAGTCGATTGGCCGCGAAAGCACGATTTGGTGTTCGTCGATCCGCCCACACTGCTGGCCGCGGGCAACCCGTTTGAAGTCCGGTTGCGTGACCGACGTGGCACGTTGCCCGAGACGGTCGAAATCCACTATCGGCCCCTTTCTTTGGAGAAGGGTTTTTCTGAAAAGGAAGGACGCCTAGGAAATCGGACCATCGAGACGGAGCCTATGATTCGCCGCGGCGAGAGGATGTTTGCTCACCGATCGGCCGGGCAAACGTCGTTTGAGTTTCGCGCCACCGGCGGTGATCATCGTTCCATGCCCTGGCATCGGGTTGAGGTGCTGCCACGACCACGCATCGAATCACTGGAAATCACCGCCCATCCGCCGCCCTACACGGGCAAGTCGGCCGAGATCATCGGTCCGCCTTACCGGGTGCTTGCGGGAACCTCTCTGGAGTTGGTCGGCAAGGTGAACAAACCGTTAAGTGGCGTGCGAATCTTGGGGCAATCAGGATTGGCAATGGATGCGAATCTCGGGCCCGACGGCGAGACGTTCCATGTTCTGCCAACGGCGTGGAAGCCGGCTGCCAGTGGACAGTTTTGGCTCGAGTTGACGACGCCCGAGGGTTTGGTCGTTCGGGCGTTCGATCCAATCTCATTGGATGTGGTGCCCGACAGACCGCCGCGTGTTGCGTTTTTGCAGCCGACGAAAAATTTAAGCGTGGTTGCCAGCGCCCGGATTGATTTTGTTATCGACGTGACCGACGACCTGGGCATACGCGATGCGTCGTTGGTTTGCCGGCATGTTGATCGAGCGGTGAAAAATTCGCTTGCGGACGAAGAGATTATTTTGCTTGAACAAGGCACGGGGTTGCCCTCTCCGGCTTCCCGCAGCTTGGCCTTGCGACGAAAAATTACCCATACGCTCGACCTGACCGACAGAGGGTTGAAACTTGGCCAGACGCTTGCCATCGTTGCCCGAGCTAGCGACCATTACCCAAACACGGGCCAAACTGCTCGGGAGTTGCGGCTCTCGATTATCTCTCACGACGAGTTATTGCGCCGCTTGGAAGCCCAGCAGTCGCGCATCCTCGACTTGCTTGGTTCCGCACTAGCCCAGCAACGAAGTGTCCGCTCCCGCGTTGCGGCTTGGCACAGCGATTCAAACGAATTTACGGCCCAGCGCATACGAAGCGAAGGGCAACCGGTCTTGTACTCGCAACGGAAAATCGCGGACATGCTTACCAGTCTAAGTGGGCAGGCAAGCGGTCGCACCGTCGTTGGGCAGATCGACGGGTTTCTGCAAACGATGCGCACCAACCGGCAGTCCTCTTCGTCTGCCGTTTACGACTTAGCAATAACGATTCGCGAGCGTTTAATCCGGCTCACCAGCCGCGATTTGCCTCAGATCGAACAGCAACTTAGCGATGTCGTAAAACGGGCTGAGCGCGAAGCTTCCTCCGACCAGCAGCCGCCCCTTCGGCCGCCTCTCGCCGAACTACAGCGCAGGCAGGATGAGGTGATTGGCGTGCTGGAACAAACGCTCGCAGCACTGGCCCGATGGAACAGCGTCGAACGAATCGCCCACGAATTGACCCATCTGCGAAACGATCAACGGCGGCTACTGGCAATCTGCCAACGGGAGATTGCCCCACATGTATGGAATGAGGAAAAAAAACCAGCGGAGGGTGCAGTACGACGAGTGTGGCAAGATGCTGCCCACAAGCAGCAGAACCTGTCCCCTCGATTTGCCAATCTGGTCATGTCGATGGAAGCCGCAGCCCAGCACCTGGCCGTCGAAGATCCCCCCACCGCTTCGCGGCTTAGCCAGCAGGCAGCCCAAGCAAAAAAACTTCGCATCCAAGCAACCCTTCAAGCCGCTGCCGACCACCTATCAGAAAAACGTCTCGGCCTGACGATGTCGTTTCAGCGACAGGCGCTGAAACAACTCGAACGACTAACCCAACCCAACGTACCCCAGGGAACCGAGCCGCAGATGTTGCCTGCTACCACCGCCAAGCTAAAATCCCAACAGCAGATGCAAGCCAATCACCGTAAGCGACAGCCGGACCAAAGTGCCCAAGCGGGGAAATCACCGGCTGCCTCTGCTCCGAAAACAACAACCACCGGTGTGCCGAATCGCCTACTTCTTGATTCCATGAACCAATTGGTGGAGGATCTATGGGGACAGTTGCCCGAGCGAGACCGGAAGAGGATCATGCAACCACTTAGCGAAGATTTTCTCCCCCAGTACGCGCCCGAGATCGAACACTATTTTCGAGCGTTGGCCGAGCCGGAAGGAATTCAGACAAGTGGGGAGCAGTAGCGTGGGAGTCCGTCCTGGCGGACTCCCACAAAATGCGACAATACCATTATCACATTCCCAAAAATCAAATTGCTGCCGTCGACTGAAGTGTTATCAATTCCTAAACCACGCATGTTGTCATGCTTGTTGCTCTTGGTGGTTGTGACAACCACTTGCCAAGCCGCAGAAACGGTGCAACCGCAGACGGAGCTGATTACCGCCGGTGCTCAGGCGGCAACCGAACGGGGCCTCGCCTTTTTGGCCGAGCAGCAACTCGAAGATGGGGCATTCGGAACGAGCGGCTATCGACGCAATGTTGCCGTCTGTGGACTGGCGGGCATGGCATTTTTGGCGAGCGGCAGCACGCCGGGGCGAGGTCCCTATGGCGCAGAGATCAATCGCTCGATTGACTACCTACTCGAAATCAGCGAGAGCGGATTCATTGCCGCACCCTCGACGACGAGCCGGGGACCCATGTATGGCCATGGGTTTGCCGTCCTGTTTCTCTGCGAAACTTACGGCATGGCCCAGCGAGACGACTTGCGCCCGCGGCTTGCCCAGGCGGTTGATCTGATCGTGCGCACACAAAACGACGAAGGGGGTTGGCGGTATCAGCCCCGGCCTCAGGATGCCGATATTTCCGTCACCGTTTGCCAAGTGATGGCATTGCGCGCTGCACGGAACGCGGGCATCGCCGTGCCCAAGGAAACGATCGACCGCTCGATTGAGTATGTGAAAGCGTGCCAGAATAGTGATGGAGGATTCAGCTACACACGGCCACCGGCAGATCAGCCGCAGCAGCCCAACCAGCAGCCAAGCCAGTTCGCCCGCTCAGCCGCGGGCGTGGTTGCTTTGTACAACGCAGGCATTTACGACGGGCCTGAAATAAACAAGGGTTTGGATTACCTCGCCACGTTTCGCCCGGGCATGCAACAGGCCAGCCATACCCCCTATTTTTTCTATGGGCACTACTATGCGGTCCAGGCGATGTGGTTTGCCGGAGGCGAGCGATGGCAGACATGGTACCGAGCCATTCGCGACGAACTGGTCCGCCGGCAACGGGCCGACGGTTCTTGGCCCGATGCAATATGCCCCGAATATGGCACCGCGATGGCTTGCATTATCTTGCAGGTCCCCAATAATTATCTGCCCATTTTACAGCGATGAATGATCTCCGGTTGTCCAAAATATGAATAGCCACAAAAAACACGAAAAGTTGATAAAACGGATATTGATGAACAATTTCCGTCCGTCCTCTTCGTGTTATTTCGTGCTTTTCGTGGTTAGCTCCCCCTGTTTCCATTCCGTCGTCGTACAGGCCCAGCAGTTGTTGCTTGTCGATGGCGATCCCATGCTGGCTCGATTGATCCAAGTCGATACAACTATCGACACAACTCGTGAAATGTTGTTGCGATTCGATACGGATCAAGGCCAGCGCACGATCGCGTTGCAAAACTTGGTGCGATGGTCGACGCCGCGCAATCGGCCACCCGCAGACGAACTTCTGCTCGACGGCGGCTCTCGATTGGTTTTAGCCGATTCGTGGACCGGCGTGGCCGGGGTTATGTTGACCGAGGACACAGTGGTCGGCACCACGGCACAGTTTGGCCGGGTGAATGTGCCCCGGTCGCAGCTTCGGGCCATCGTCTTCGGCGCTTCTGCCAGAGGTGGTCGGCAAGACGAACTACGAGAGAGGTTGCTCGCTTGGCGAGGCAAGGGCGATCAACTCCATCTCTCGGGCGGCGATGTGCTAACCGGCCGACTCGAAGCGATCGACCAAGACGATGCGAAAATACAAAATGACGCGACCAAAACAAGGGTTACATTCCAGAGCGACGCCGGACAGATCAAGTTACCACTCCAGCAAATCGCCGGCATAGCCTTGGGCTTTGTCTCAATTCGTGAGCCGTGGGCGCTAGCCCTGGGTGAGGATACGAAAAGCACCGAAGCAACGTCACCCGAGGCTAGCGCCTTCGGCTCAGCCCAATTAGCCGTCGGACTCCGCGACGGAAGCTGGCTCGTTGCCCAATCGCTTGTGGCCGATGAAAAACGCCTGCAAATTATACTCAGTACGGGTCAAGAAATCCAAGGCGGAAGCGCCCGCGACATCGCCACCGTGCAATCGCTGGGCGACCGGGTCGTCTATCTTTCCGACTTGCAGCCGACCGATTACCGCCATGTGCCTTACCTCGAGATTCCTTGGCCTTACGCCCGGGACCGCAATGTGTTGGGCGAGTCCGCTTCAGCGGGCGGTAAAATGTATCCAAAGAGTCTCGGCATGCACACCGCGTCAAGGCTTACTTACAACATCGACAAATCATGGCACCGCTTCGCAGCGGAGATCGCCGTGGATGATGCGGCTGGCGGGGGCGGCAGCATCGTCTTTCGCGTTTACCTGTGGCAACAGGGCGTATGGCAAGTCGCCTACGCCAGTGGTGTTGTTCGCGGTGGTGATCCACCGTCGAGTATCTCCGTCGATTTGGCTGGGGCCGAGCAGATTGCCCTGGTTACCGACTATGCCGACCGAGGCGACCAGCGCGACTACGCCAACTGGCTCGACGCCCGGTTTCTTGTCCGGCAATAATCCAACCGTTGCAAAGTCGCCATTTCAGCCCCCGGCTTTGCCGGGGGGTTGCCTGCCGCAGAAGTATTGTCGCAGTTTTCTCCGGATATTTAGCTCCAAGGTATTCCTTACCCCCCGGCAAAGCCGGGGGCTGAAATAGGAGCTTCAAGACTTTGCAGTTCTCCTGTTTCGGTGGACAACCTACCTTGACCAGTTTGCCAAATCGTTGTAAACTTTTTGCTGCGCTAGCGTTGCGCCATTTTAGTAGTGTCCCTCGATTCGAACTGTCGGGGGCCAGCGCCCCGTTTGTAGACACGAGCGTACAACCGGCTGCCCTTCTTGCACTCCACCAATCACGCGGCAGTAAAATTTCGAGCGAACGATGGAAATACTAGAACGCATTTGGGAAATCCTGGCTAGCATCGGCAACGGCTTTCTCGGCCAGTTCGAGAAAGCAATTACATCGCTGTTTGGGTCGGCAAACGCCCGTTATCTGAAGCGGTTGCAGCCCAAGGTCGATGCGATCAATGCCCTCGAGTCGAAATATCAGGCACTCAGCGACGAAGAACTGCGAGGCCAGACCGATCTGTTTCGCGAGCGGCTCAAAGCAGGGGAAACGGTCGATGATCTGTTGGTCGAAGTGTTTGCTGTTTGCCGAGAAGCGGCACGCCGGTTTCTTTCGATGCGGCATTACGATGTGCAGCTTAAGGGCGGCATGATTCTGCACGAGGGGAACATTGCCGAGATGGTCACCGGCGAGGGCAAGACGCTGGTGGCCACATTGCCGGCGTATCTCAATGCGCTTTCCGGCAAGGGCGTCCATATTATCACCGTGAACGACTACCTGGCCCGACGCGACATGGAATGGATGGGACCCGTCTATACCAACTTGGGGTTGACGATTGGCAACATCCAAAGCGGCATGGAATCGGGCGAACGGCAAAAAGCATACTCGTGCGACATCACCTACGGCACAAACAACGAATTCGGGTTCGACTATCTCCGAGACAACATGCGCATCGCAGCCCGGGATGACGAACGTTATCCCAAACGAGAGCAGCAAGCGCAGGGCCGATTGAACTTTGCGATCGTCGACGAAGTCGACAACATCCTGATCGACGAAGCGCGAACGCCGCTGATTATTTCCGGCCCGGCACGCGATGACATCACCAAATATGTCAAGGCCGACAAAATCGCTCGGCAATTGCGTAAAGATTCCCACTTCGAGGTCAAGGAAAAAGAGCACAGCGCCCATCTGACCGACGAAGGCGTCCGCGAGGCGGAACGGTTGGCTGGCGTCGAAAGCTTCTACACCGCTGGCAATATGCAGTGGCCCCATTTGATCGACAACGCGCTAAAAGCCCACCATCTGTACAAGCTCGACGTAAACTATGTTGTCAAGCAGGGCGTCGTGGTGATCGTCGACGAGTTCACCGGCCGATTGATGGAAGGCCGCCAGTGGAGCGATGGCTTGCACCAGGCGGTCGAAGCAAAAGAAGGCGTGCAGATCAAGGAAGAAAATCAAACGCTGGCGACGATTACCCTGCAAAACTTTTTCAAGCTCTACTCAAAAATCGCCGGTATGACGGGCACGGCACTGACCGAAGCGGGCGAGTTTTGGAAAATCTACAAGCTGGACGTTATCGGCGTACCGACAAACCGACCGATGCAGCGGACAGAACATCCCGATGTCATCTACCGTACGGAGAAGGAAAAATACATCGCCATTGCCGATGAAATCGAGCGGATCAACCGCTATACCACACTCGAGATCAAAGATGGCACGCTGCTGGTCGGTAATATAAAAAAAGAAGACGAGAACTCAATTACCATCGCGCACAACGAGGGACGCGAGACCGAGACGGTACCCCGTAGCAAAGTCGTGCAAATCGAGAAGCCGGGCCGGCCGATTCTGGTGGGGACCGTCTCGATTGAAAAGAGTGAGCGGATATCCAACTTGCTCAACAAACGGGGCGTGAAGCACGAGGTGCTCAACGCCAAGCAGCACAAACGCGAAGCGGAAATCGTCGCCCAGGCTGGCCGGGAGGAGGCGGTCACCATCGCCACGAATATGGCTGGCCGTGGTACCGATATCGTCCTTGGCGGCAATCCGGAAACGATGGCTTGGGCCCAATTGCAAGACAAGTATCCCACGCGGCTTGAAGTGCCCAGCGAAGAATGGGAACAACAGGTTGCCCAAATCGGACGCCGTGAAAAGATGAAAGAAAACGGTGAGCAAGTCAAAGAGCTTGGCGGGCTGTACATCATCGGTACCGAACGCCACGAGTCGCGTCGCATCGACTTGCAGCTTCGTGGCCGCTGTGGTCGGCAGGGCGACCCGGGCAGCAGCCGGTTTTTTCTTTCGCTGGAAGACGACTTGATGCGCATCTTTGCCGGCGAATGGGTGAAAAATATTCTTACCCGTTTCGGCATGAAAGAGGGCGAAGCGATTGAGAGCAAGATGGTCACCCGGCGATTGGAAGGCGCCCAAAAGAAAGTCGAGGAACGCAACTTCGAGATTCGCAAAAACCTGCTCGAATACGATGAAGTGATGGACGAGCAACGCAAGCGGGTCTATGGCTACCGCCAACGGATTCTCGACGGCGTGAATTGCCGCGATCTGATCATGGAAATGATTGCCCAGCAGATCGACGAGCAGTTGCAAACCATTCTCGATTCGGAATATGGCGCCGAGACGTTTGCCGCCGTGGCGAGCAATATCCTGGGCGTCGAGCTGGAAGCACACGATTACCGCAGTATGCTTTTCCGAGATGCCGAGAAGCTGGCACGAGACGAAGCGTATCGCCTGGCAGAGTCGCAGGTGTTCGACGCGGTCGAGGAAAATCTGCCGGAGGAAGACGACCCCTCCGAGTGGAATTGGACGGCACTGGCCAAATGGTCCAACACCCGTTGGGGAACCAACTACCGCGACCGCGAGTTGAAAAATATCGGACGCGATCAGCTTGGAGAGAAGCTGATTGCCGTGGCCAACAAAGCGATTGAGGAAATCGAGCTGTCGGATTTGGAGCGATTCCTGGAGAAGGACTTTGGTGTGAATACGGCTTGTGCCTGGTTGCAAGACAAATTCGGCATCGAACTGGCGCCCGATGAAATGGCCAAGCTGGAGACGAGCGAATTTGTCGAATTGGCGCATGCCCGGGCATGCGAGGTTTACGACAGTCGTGAATCGGAGTATCCGGTCTTAGCTGGGCTACTACGTTTTTCGGTACGTGATCGGGCTGGGCATAAACAAGGCTTGCAGCGCGATGAGCTAATCGAGTGGATCCGCGGGCGGTTTGGCGTTGATATCTCGGCCGATGATCTACGGAATAAGCAGCGCGATGAAATCAGGCATTTGCTGCTGGACCATAGCAAGCAAAACAACGCACGTGCTAACAAAGTGGCCATGGAAGCGCAGCAGCGTGTTGACGAGTTGTTTTCCGAGTCGGGCCCGGAGGTGACTCTGGGACAGGCGACCAGCCACAATGGCAAACTTTATGATTTGACAAGTTGGTTGCGAAAATCGTGTGAGTGCGAGCTTACCGAAGAGGAGCTTGAGAAGCTGGACCACGAGGCAGCCCGTCGGCGGGTCTCGCAGTTGGTGGAAGACAAATTCCGCCCCGAGATGCGCCGCATGGAACGCTCCCTGCTGCTCCAGATTCTCGACAACGGTTGGAAAGAGCATCTGCTAACGATGGACCATCTGCGCAGCAGTGTTGGACTGCGCGGCTATGCCCAAGTTGACCCCAAGGTGGAATACAAGCGTGAGGGGATGCGGCTGTTCGAAACGATGTGGCAATCGGTGGGCAACTACGTGACCGATTTGATTTTCAAGATGGAGCAGCTCGACGAAGGTTTTGTCGGCAGCACATGGGTCGAGTCGTCTGCCGTTCACGAAGATGCCCCGAGTACTTCGGAGATCGCCGAGCAGCAGCAGGCGGCAATCGACGGCTCGCAATCGGAGCAAAGGCTCGAACCGATCCGCAACCGCCAGGAAAAAGTCGGTCGCAACCAACCTTGCCCGTGCGGCAGCGGGAAGAAATATAAAAACTGCTGTATGCGAGCCAATGCTTGACAACGATCCGGGAAAGGAATCCCAAGTGTCTCGTCTCTATTCATGGCTTTTGAACGCCGTTTACCTGAGCCTCTTGCTTGCCTCTTCGCCGCTACTGCTCTGGTCAGCGATTCGGCATGGCAAGTACCGCGATGGGTTCGCCGAAAAACTGCTCGGCCGAGTGCCGCGTCGCTTGGACGATCGGCCGTGTGTTTGGCTTCATGCGGTGAGCGTGGGCGAGGTGAATTTGCTTGGCACGTTGATTTCCGAGATGAACTTGCGTCACCCCGATTGGCAAATTGTCATTTCTACGACGACCCAAACGGGCTACGATTTGGCCCGCCGCAAGTATGCCGATCGCACGGTTTTCTACTGTCCCCTTGATTTCAGTTGGGCCGTGCATGCCGCGATGCGTCGGGTGCGACCAGATATTCTTGTACTGGCAGAGCTTGAACTGTGGCCCAATCTTATTCGTGCGGCGAAGACGCAAGCGGTGTGCGTCGCGGTGATCAATGGCCGAATGGGCGACAGCAGCTTTCGCGGTTACCGGCGGCTGCGCTGGTTGGTTGCTCCACTGCTGCGTCAGGTTGATTTGATTGCCTCGCAAAATGAGGAAACGGCGAAGCGGTTTGCCAAGCTGGGAGCTCGGCCGCGCACTCTGCAAGTGACCGGTTCACTAAAATACGACGGCGCAGAAACCAATCGTGATAATCCTAGGAGCGTGCAACTTTGCAAATTGACTGAATTTGGTGAACAGGACTGCGTATTTCTCGCCGGCAGTACGCAGCAGCCGGAGGAATCCTACGCATTGGAAATCTTCCAATCGCTTGCGACCGAGCATCCACGGCTCCGTTTGGTGCTGGTGCCACGTCACCCCCAGCGGTTTGACGAGGTGGCACAGATGCTAGATCGTTCGGGGCTGTCGTGGCAACGTCGTAGCGAATTGGAACGTAGCGAACTGCGCCGTGTGTCGCGTTGCGACACGGCTAGCCGTGCTGCAACGCAGCACACGGCAACTACGCCCACGATCCTCCTGGTCGACTCGATTGGCGAATTGGGTGCATGGTGGGGCACTGCGACGATCGGTTTTGTCGGCGGCACCTTTGGCAGCCGTGGCGGGCAGAACATGATCGAGCCGGCCGCCTACGGAGTTGCCACCTGTTTCGGCCCCAATACATGGAACTTCCGCGACATCGTCGCCGGGCTGCTCGCGGCCGATGCAGCCGTGGTTGTGCGGAACCAGGGCGAACTAGCAGCCTTCGTCCGCCGAGCGCTCGAAGATGCCCCATGGCGAGAGCAGCTCGGCGACCGTGCCCGCCGGTTCGTCGCCACACAACAAGGTGCAACGACTCGCACGGTCCAGTTGCTAGAGTCGCTCTTGCCGCCGGTCCGATCCACAATCAAGCCGGCATCCGCCGCGTAATGCCGTAGGCCGGAACTGCGAGGAGCTTGTTCCAGCCTACTCAGCTTCCTCTGCCTGCACATGCTCGTGGTCGCTGATGTGCTCCGGGCAATAGCAGCACTGGCCTGCACACTTCGAGCAGTAGCGAAAGAGCATCTTGGGCGACGCTCCGCTGTTGTTGCCGCAGATGCGACACTCATGCACCAGCCGCTTGGTAGACTGCTTGACTTTCGTTTGAAACGATCGCTGCCGCTGGCCTTGGCGCAGATCGCGCCAATGTTCCTTGCCGAAAAATAGCAGATAATTCAAAACCGAAGCGATAACCAACAGCTTTCCCAACCAATCGGCAGTCAGCAATGTGTAGCCATAGCCGATCCACATCAGCAGCGCAAGCCATTTGATGCGAATGGGTAGAACAAAATAAAGATTGATCGTGAAATCGGGAAACAGCCGGGCGAAGGCGAGAAAAACAGTGCCGTAGAGAAACAAATTGCTGGCGGGCATGCTTTGGCCCATCACGGCCCAAGCCAGAAATGCGGCCGCGACGTTGGCTACGTATCCGATCAGCAAAAAAACATTGTAGCGAAAAGTGCCCCATTGCTGTTCGAGTGATGTGCCAAAGAGGTAGAACAGTATCCAGGAGAATATGACCCAGATAAAACTCATGTTGAAGGGTACAAAAAGAAACGTAACGAGCCGCCAAACTTCTCCATCGGCAACCTTGGCCGGATCGAGCGCAACATTGGCCAGCGGATTGCCACCGTCGCGGGCGCGCAACATAACCAGAGCAAATAAAAGCACCTGACCGACGATCAGAAACAGCGTGACATTGGGGATACCCCAGCGGCCGAATTTCCGCTCCAGGCGATTGATTAGCGACATATTTTTTCGTGTAATTCGAGTATTTCGTGGTTCCTAAATCCTCGCCCCGTGGACGGTTACAGAAATTCTAAGCCCTCGGGCGGCTTCTGCCCACCACTGTCCGGCCATCCCCTGGCAGCCTATAATCTCACCTATCCCATGAGTGCCATCGAAATACGTCGGCTGCAAAAGTCGTATCGCGTCTATCAGAAGAAAGAGGGCCTGTGGGCATCGTTTGCCGGTCTGTTTCATCGTGAATTCCGTGATGTGGAGGCGGTCCGTGGTATTGATCTCGAAGTGGAGCAGGGCGAATTTGTCGCCTTTCTCGGACCCAACGGGGCGGGTAAAACGACGACGCTCAAGTTGCTTTCGGGCGTGATCAATCCCACGGCGGGCGAGGCGAGCGTGCTGGGTTATGTCCCCTGGGAACGAGAAAACGCCTATCGCCGTCGATTTGCGCTCGTGATGGGCCAAAAGAATCAGCTTTGGTGGGATCTGCCAGCCCAGGAATCGTTTCGACTGCACCAGCAGATTTACCGCATCGAACCTGCCGAGTTCCAGCGGGCGCGTGACGAGTTGGTCGACCTGCTCGACGTGGGCCAATTGCTCAGCCAACCGGTCCGCGAGCTTTCGCTTGGCGAGCGGATGAAGATGGAGCTGACTGCCGCGCTGTTGCATTCGCCCGAAGTGCTGTTCCTCGACGAGCCGACCATCGGGCTCGACGTGGTCGCCCAACGCAATATCCAAAAATTTCTCAAGCATTATCAAGAAGTTCGCAAGATCACTATTTTGCTCACCAGCCACTACATGAAAGATGTGGCCGCGCTGTGCAAACGGGTGGTGGTGATTGCCGAAGGGCAGATCATGCACGATGGTTCGCTGGAGGGCATCATCGATCGGTTTGGCGGTCACAAAGTGCTCACGCTTCAGTTTACTGATGGCCAGTTTCCCGGCGATTTAGGACGTTTTGCCGACCGTTATGGCGAGGTCCTGAATGTAACCGAACCAAAAGTGCGAATGCGCGTCGACCGCGATGCGATTGCCAGCGTGCTTGCTTCGGTGTTGGCTGAGTATGTGATTGAAGATGTCAGCGTCGAGGACCCGCCACTGGAAGAAGTGATTGCCGCACTGTTTTCGCACTCGGTTGAAAAAGCGCGTGCCGACCCCGGCTATTGAATCAGCCGTGCTGCAACGCAGCACACGGCGCCCCTAATTCCCACTCCCCAACTCTTAACCCGTGTGCTGCGTTGCAGCACGGCTGGACCAACCCACCCATGCTCGCACGAACTGCAACCTGGTGGACCATCCTACGAATCGCCATCGAAGAGCGGCTCGTCTATCGGGGCGACTTCGCGCTGGGGACGCTGCTGCGGTTTTTGCCCATTGTCACGCAGATATTTCTGTGGGGAGCTGTCTTCACCGCGATCGATGCGGCTGGCAGCGGCGAAGAGTCGAGCATCCAGGGCTATCGGTACCACGATTTTGTCGCCTATTATTTGTTGACGATGATAAGCCGGGCATTTTCCAGTATGCCGGGACTGGCGAGTGGCATCGCACTGCAAATCCGCAATGGCGAGATCAAAAAGTTCCTCATCCAGCCAATTGATTTGATCGGGTTTCTCTTGTTGCAGCGGATTGCGCACAAGCTGGTGTACTATGGCGTGGCCATCGGTCCGTTTGCATTGGTCTTTTTTCTCTGCCGAGGATATTTCCCCGGATGGCCTTCTCCCGAAGTGTTGATGGCCTATGTCATGTCGCTGATTCTGACATTTATGCTGGGCTTTTTCCTGGAAGCGGCAATCGGAATGATCGGATTTTGGTTTTTGGAAGTCAGCTCCTTGCTGTTTATCTATATGTTGTTCAGCTTCTTTTTCTCCGGCCACATGTTTCCGCTCGACATGTTGCCCGATCCTTGGTCAACCGTGATCCAGTGGATTCCGCTCCAATACCTAACTTACTTCCCTGCTGCGGTGTTCCTGGGAAAAATCGAGGGCGCAGCGATGTGGCAAGGGCTAGCGATCCAAGCGATTTGGGTGATGTTGTTTATCGTACTAAGCCGCGTTGCCTTTGTTCGAGGAGTGCGGCACTATAGTGGCTTTGGAGGATGAACGAATTCGGATTGCGGAATTCGGATTGCGGAATTATGGTTAATCACATTGACTTGATCTACAATCCGCATTCCGAATTCCACAATCCGCAATCCCATGCATCCTTCCTACCTCCGTGTTTTCCTGACATTCGCGCGGAATAGCCTGGTCCGCGACATGATGTTTCCCACGAACTTCATCATTGAAGCGATCTCTTCGATCGGCTGGATGATGATGAATCTGGGCTTCTACGTGTTGATTTTCCATTACACCGATCACATCGGCGCCGACGCGGCCGGCGGGGCGGCTTGGAATAAGTACCAGTTTTTTGTGTTCATCGCGACGACCATGTTCATCAACAGTTTGGTGCAGGCTTTTTTCATGCCCAACGCCCAGGAGTTTAGCGAGATGATCCGCACGGGCGACTTGGACTTTGCGCTTCTCAAGCCGATTGACACCCAGTTTTTGATTTCGCTGCGCCGTTTTAGTTGGTCGTCGCTGGCAAATTTTGGCGTCGCTATTTTGTTGCTGGCCTATGCGGTACCAAGGCTTGAGGGATTTTCACCCGCGTGGTGGCATTTGGCGATCTATATCGTCTACCTAGCCACCGGCGTGCTGATTATGTACAGCGTGATGATCTCGCTCGCCGCGACGAGCATTTGGCTTGGGCGAAATCAATCGCTCTATAATTTCTGGTTCTATATCACCAATTTTTCCCGTTACCCGATGGAAATCTACCGCGGCACCTTGGGAACACCACTGCGACAGATTTTTACGTTTGTGATCCCGATCCTGGTCGTGATTAATGTGCCTGCTCGCATAATGGCCAAGCCGCTACGGATGGAGTATGCCTACCTGGCAGCGTTCGCATTGTTGGCGACGGTGTTCAGCTTGTTGGGAAGCCGCTGGGTATTCAAACGGGCACTGCTAAGCTATCGCAGTGCGAGTAGTTAATCATTCAACGTGAAAAGTGTTGAACCACGAATGAACACGAATCAACACGAGTCTCCGCTTCAATTGATCGTGTTTGGCGCTGGGCCGATCGGTTTAGAAACGGCCCTCTATGCGCGGTATTTGGGATATGCGGTGAAACTGCTGGAACGGGGCGACTCGGTGGCGGCCAATGTGCGGCAATGGGGGCATGTGCGGCTGTTCACCCCGTTCGGCATGAATTCAACGCCGCTGGGAGTCGCAGCCATTAGGGCACAAAATCCTGACTGGCAATGTCCGGCAGCCGATGCGACACTGACCGGGGCGGAATTTTACAGACAGTATCTATTGCCTCTCTCGCAAACGGATTTGTTGGCCGATAGCCTCTGCCTGGAAACAGAAGTGCTTGCCATGGGGCGCAAGGGTTGGTTGAAAGGCGACGGCGTCGGCGACGAGCGGCGAGGCGAAGCTCCACTGGAACTGCTCACAAAACTGTCTGACAAGTCAGAGTTGCGACAAGTGGCTGATGTGGTGATTGACTGCTCGGGAACTTATGGAAATCATAATTGGCTGGGAGCCGCTGGAACACCGGCAATCGGCGAACTGGCATCCCAGCCTCACATCGAGTATGGTTTGCCCGATGTTTTGGGCACCGAGCGCCAGCGATATGCTGATCGTCACACGTTGGTTGTCGGTGCCGGGTACTCGGCGGCGACGGTCGTGGCGCAACTTGCGGAGTTGGCCGCGAACTATCCGCAAACTCGCATTATCTGGCTGACGCGCACCGATGTCGAAAACAGCAGCGATGGTCCGATTCGTCGTATCTCGAATGACCGGCTAGCCTATCGAGACGAATTGGCCGTCCGCGCCAACGCACTGGCCGCCGACTCAACCAGCCCGGTAGACCACCTGGCTGGTCAAAACATCGGTGCGATTGCGTATGATGAGTCAATCGACCAGTTTAGCATCACGCTGAAGAGTCAAAAAGGTGTCAGGAACCTTTTGTGCGAAGCACCCTCTGGGCCGTTCCGGCAAAAGGTTCCTGACACCTTTTTGACTCCTGACCGTGTCGTTGCCAATGTTGGCTATCGACCGGATAATCGCATCTACACCGAATTGCAAGTTCACGAGTGTTACGCCACCGGCGGACCCATGAAACTGGCGGCACAACTGATGGCTCAATCGACCGGCAGCGATGCATCGGCCGATTGTCTCGATCAATCGTCCTGCGGCCCGAAAAGTCTGCTGACGCCGGAGCCTAATTTTTATATCCTAGGTGCAAAGAGCTACGGCCGAAGGAGCCAGTTTTTGCTGTCGCTCGGTTTCGAGCAAATCCGCGATTTGTTTACAATTCTGGGCGAGCGAGAAGATTTGGATCTGTACGCCACGATGCCGCAACGAACAAGTTCATGCGACGAAGGAATGCAATGAGTACAACGACAGATTATCAACCCGTCCCCACCGTCGAGCTTTCGCAATTGGATCATTTGTGGTTCCAAGTGGCGGGCACGCTGTGCAACCTCACCTGCCACCACTGCTTCATCCGTTGCAGCCCGAAAAATGATTCGTTCGGATTTCTCACGCTTGAAGAGGTAAAGCGTCGGCTGGAAGAGTCGGTCGACTTGGGCGTCAAGGAATACTATTTCACCGGCGGCGAGCCATTTCTCAACCGCGACATGGTGCCGATCCTGATCGAAACGCTCCGCTATGGCCCCGCCACGGTGCTGACCAACGGTACGGTGCTGAAGGACGCGTGGATCGAAGCACTGCGCGACGCCGAACAGCAGAGCCTCTATTCGCTGGAATTTCGCGTGTCGATCGATGGCTTCTCGGCCGAGTCAAACGATCCGATCCGTGGCGAGGGAACCTTCGATCGGGCGATTCGCGGCGTGCAGAAATTGGTCGAGTTTGGCTTTCTACCCATCATCACCGCTACACGCACCTGGCCCGACGCCGAGGAGCAGCAAGTCGTAGGACAATTTTCCCAGATGCTCAAGTCGGTCGGCTACGATCACCCACGGCTGAAGATATTGCCATCGCTGCATCTGGGTGCCGAGGAGGAACGCTCGCACGGCTACCGCGAAACGGAGCGCATCACGCATTCCATGATGCAAAATTTCGACCTCTCGCAACTGGTCTGCGAACATAGCCGCATTGTGACCGAGCGTGGTGTTTACGTCTGCCCGATTCTCATCGAATCGGCCGATGCTCGCCTGGGCGATACGCTTGCCGAGGCTTCAAGACCATACGCACTTAGCCATGGGGCCTGTTTCACTTGTTACCAATATGGCGCGATCTGTTCCAACGCATCGAGCACTGTGCGAGGGGATAAATGATCTCCAGCGATCCGGACGCTCCGAGCGTCGACGCTCGGAGCGTCCGGGTCGCTTACTATGCCCCACGCAATTCACGCGGCAACGGAAACGAGACATCTTCGTCGCGCAGCGTTCGCAATTCGACCTCCGCGCCGAACTGCTCACGCAAGAAATCGAGCACCGCTTCAACCACCACTTCCGGCGCACTGGCACCGGCGGTGACCAACACTGTTTCTACTTGCTCAAACCACGCCATCTCAATATCTTGCGGTCCATCAATCAATTTGGCAGGGATGCTCCGTTCACGCGAAAGCTCGGCGAGTCGTTGGCTATTTGAGCTGTTTTTACTTCCCAGCACCAGCGTCAGATCGGCCTCAGGCGACAAAAGCCCAACCGCTTCTTGCCGGTTTTGCGTGGCATAGCAAATGTCTCCTTTCGGAGGAAAGACAATCTGCGGGAACCGATTCCGCAGACGCTCGATTATCCGATTCGCATCGTCGACGCTCAGCGTCGTTTGAGTCAGATAAGCAAGTTTTGTTTCATCGGCAACTTGCAATCGATCTATATCTTCGGGGTGCTCGATCAGAACGATCACCTCGGGCGCTTCACCCATCGTGCCGATCACTTCGTCGTGGCCATCATGCCCGATGAGGAAGATGGTATAGCCAAGATTGGCGTATTTGATTGCTTCCAGGTGCACCTTTGTGACCAGTGGGCAGGTGGCGTCGATCGCTCGCAGGTTGCGATTTTTAGCCAATTGTCTGATCTCGGGAGAGACGCCGTGCGCGGAAAACAAGAGCGTCGCCCCGATCGGCACGTCCGCCAAATCTTCGACAAACAGCACGCCCTGATTGCGGAATTGGTTGACGACAACCTTGTTATGCACAATTTCGTGATAGACGTAGATCGGCGGTGGCAACGTCTTGCGTGCCAACTCCAACGCCTCAATCGCCATGTTCACGCCCGCACAAAAACCGCGTGGGCTGGCCAGTAGAACCTTCATCCACAGAACCTTCAATCGTTGTCGATGAACCTGGGTTGCTAGACTTTGTCTCAAAACCTGAGCCGCGGGCGCGCTAGCGTCGGGTTGCGGGGGCGAACCGTCATCCCCCCGCTACCCGCCGCTAGCGCCGTGCGGCTCAGGAATGGTCGATGGTCACCTAAAACGCAGCCCGAGCATCATAGCGTCTACACGGCATGGGTCAACATGCCGTGCGACACGTCGCAGGTGAACTGCAAAATCGTAGTGCGATGGGCATGACGCCAAGCAACAGAATCACCCGTTGCAGCTGACATGACTGAATAGGCAGCTTCGATTTGCAAGACGTTCACGGATGTGCGAGAATCGGGAACACTTTCTCCAGCATTCGTCCTAAAAACCTGTTGCTTCCAGGAAAACCTAGTCGCCATGTCGTGTCTTCCGGCAATTTGCTGATTGATACAGAAACAGAAAGACCTGCAATGAACGACGCTGATAGGAAAAGTCGCGGAACATCAGACCGTTTGTCACCTCAACCCGGTGCTACCTTGTCTCGCCGTCGACTGTTGCAGTCTGCTGCGATTCCGATGGCATTCCCGTTTGCGACATGGTTGTCGTTGGAAGCGGTTGCGGCGGACCCTGATCAGCCGCTCAATCGCTTTCCCCGAATGGTGCATGAGTTCTTTGTCGAGCAGGTACGACAGGCGGAACGACGCAATCTTCAGACGCTTGGACAAGTTGCAACCGCAGAGGATGCTCAGAAGTATGTCGAAAGTGTACGAACAAAAATTCGCGAGTGCTTTGGAGAGGAGCCAGAGCGGACGCCGCTCAATCCTCGTATCACCGGCGTCGTTGAACGAGACAAGTACAAGATCGAAAAGCTGATCTTTGACAGTCGCCCCGGATTTCCAGTAACTGCGAACGTCTATGTACCGAAGGGACGCAAATTCCCGCTGCCGGGCGTGGTCGGCACATGCGGACATTCCAGCAATGGAAAAGCCGCCGAAGCATATCAGTCGTTCGCTCAAGGGCTCGCAAAGCTAGGCTACGTTTGTCTGATCTACGATCCGATCGGTCAGGGCGAGCGATATCAGTACGTCGGAGATGATCTCAAGCCACGATTAGGCGGAACCGTTCTCGAACACCTTTACGCCGGAAATCAACAGTTCCTAGTCGGCGAGTTTTTCGGTATGTGGCGGGCATGGGACGGTATTCGGGCGATCGACTATTTGCTGACTCGGGAGGAAGTCGATCCGAAGCAGATCGGTGTCACAGGAAATTCGGGCGGCGGCACAATGACGACCTGGCTGTGTGGCGTGGAGTCTCGTTGGTCGATGGCGGCCCCCAGTTGTTTCGTGACAACGTTTCGACGCAACATGGAAAACGAACTTGCTGCCGATACCGAACAGTGTCCTCCAAAGGCTCTCGCACTCGGACTCGATCTCGCCGATTTCCTTGCCGCGATGGCTCCCAAGCCGGTGATTGTTCTGTCGAAGGAACGCGATTTTTTTGACGTCCGCGGTGCAGAAGAAGCCTATCACCGACTCAAACGGCTCTATGGACTGATGGGCAAGCCTGAGCAGGTGAGTCTATTCACCGGTCCAACCGAACATGGTTACTCGCAGGAGAACCGTGAGGCGATGTACCGCTGGTTCAATGGCGTCACGCAGATATCGGACGCTGTGACCGAACCGGAAATCATGATCGAGAAAGATGAAACACTTTGGTGTACGCCAAACGGTCAGGTTGCTGAACTCGATGCCAAGACCGTGTTTAACTTCACTCGCGACCATTCAAAGGCGTTGGGTAAAAAACGTGGCAAGGTCGAAGGCAAACAACTCGTGCGTGCCGTTCGTCAGGTATTGAAGATGCAACCCATCGAAACGAAAGTACCCAACTACCGCATCCTGCGAAACCGGTCCTCTCGTGGTTATCCGACATCCTTCAGCATCGATTACGCCGTCGAGACCGATCGAGATGTCTTCGCGTTGGTCTACATGTTAACGAACGAACAATGGTATTCACGGCCGCCGAAGGGAGGCAAGCGAGCGATTCTGTACGTCTCGCATCGATCGAGCGACGTTGAGCTTCGGGACGAACCACTGATCCGCGAAGTCATCAACGCCGATCCGGAAACGCCGCTGTTCACATGCGATGTCCGAGGGATCGGCGAATCGCGGCCTGACACATGCGGAACAAACTCGTTCGACAACCCATACGGCAGCGACTTCTTCTATGCGATTCACAGTCTGATGCTCGATCGTCCTTACGTCGGGCAGAAAACCACCGACGTGCTGCGCGTTCTTGATTGGCTTGCATCCTATGAATATAACGACATTCACATCGTCGCCAAAGGCTGGGGAGCATTACCGGCAACATTCGCCGCGCTGCTGAGTGACCGCATCACTCAGGTCACCTTGAAGAACGCTCTTACCTCGTACGCGGACATCGCAGAACACGAGGACTACAATTGGCCCCTATCGACGTTCTTGCCAGACGTTCTTGCTCACTTCGATCTGCCCGATTGCTACCATGCCTTGAAAGCCAAGAACCTACGGCAGTTGGAACCTTGGGACGAGAACCAAGGTAAGCCCACCAAGCACTAGCCGGGCATGAACCGTGATTTCGAGACAAACCCTAGCGGCCTGTCCAATTCGAGTTTACTAGGGATCTTCAAATCAACAGAAACAGCTTTGGCCCAAAATTTCTAAAAATACGCACCCTTTTAGCACGGCTATTTGACTTCAACCATCTTGTCTACGGAACTCCTGATTCGATGATACGCACGTTTCTAATCGCCGTTGTGTTGCTGTTTAGCACAACCATTTTTGTTTCTCGTTCGGAAAGTGCAGAACCTGCTGATCTCGTGGTACGTGGTGGCAAGATCGTCACGATGGAGGATGCTCGGCCAGTCGCTCAGGCAATCGCATCCCGTGATGACCGGATCGTTGCTATCGGTAGCAGTGAGGAAATCTCACAGTTGATCGGCCCCATGACACAAGTGATTGATCTGGATGGCAAGCTCGTGGTCCCCGGCTTTGTCGAGGGACACGGACATTTCGTTTCCCTAGGCAACTCGAAGAAGATCCTCGATCTGACTCGGGCACAGACGTGGGAGGAGATCATTGAACTTGTAGCCGCCGCCGCGAAAGAGACGCCTGCTGGCCGTTGGATTGAGGGACGAGGCTGGCATCAAGGAAAATGGACTCGCGTGCCAAAGCCGAATGTCGAAGGCTACCCTATGCATCACGCACTCAGCCGAGTGACCCCAGATCATCCCATCATTTTGACGCATCGATCTGGACACATGCTGCTCGTCAACGCCAAAGCGATGCAGTTGGCTGGCGTGACCCGCGAGACGAAAGAGGTTGATGGTGGTGAAGTGTTGCGCGACGCCTCGGGTAACCCGATCGGCGTGTTTCGCGAGGCAGCTGGTGTTCTGATCCAGCGAGCGTACCTCCGCGGCCAACAGGGCCGATCCGCACAGCAAATGCGCAATGATCTGATGCAAGCAATTCAACTTGCCACCGATGAATGCTTAGCCAACGGCGTAACGAGCTTTCAAGATGCCGGGTCATCGTTTGCGGAGGTTGATGTCTTTCAGGAACTGGCCGAGAAGGGCGAATTGAAGCTGCGATTGTGGGTGATGTTGAACGAGGACAACGACGCGCTGGCGCGACGGATGGCGGACTATCGGATGATCGGAGCGGGCAAACATCATCTGACGGTTCGTGGGGTCAAACGGATGTTCGATGGAGCATTGGGGACACATGGGGCGTGGTTGTTGGAGTCGTATGACGACTTGCCAGGCAGCACGGGACACAACACGTTGAGCATCGAGTCGCTTCGTCGTACCGCGAAACTCGCTCGACAACACGACTTCCAATTGTGCGTTCACGCCATCGGCGACCGGGCGAATCGTGAAGTACTCGACTTATTCGAGTCGCTCAACGAGGGACCCAACGATCTTCGCTGGCGGATCGAACATGCCCAGCATTTGCATCCAGACGATATTCCGCGTTTCCAGCAACTCGGCATCATTGCATCCATGCAAGGCATCCACTGCACTTCCGACGCACCCTTTGTAATCGCTCGGCTCGGCCAGCGCCGCGCCAAGTACGGCGCATACGCTTGGCAAAGCCTGCTTGATTCTGGCGCGATCGTAATCAACGGAACAGACACTCCCGTTGAAGAAATCAGTCCGATCAAGAATTTCTATGCCAGCGTTACACGTGAGCTTCCCAACGGCGTTACCTTCTATCCGGAGCAACGCATGACGCGCGAACAGGCACTGCGCAGCACCACACGCGACGCCGCGTATGCAGCTTTCGAGGACAAGGTTAAGGGAGCGTTCTCTCCCGGCAAGCTCGCCGACATGGTGGTCCTATCCCGCGACATCCTGACCGTTCCCGACGAAGCAATCCTCGGCACAGAGATCCTCTACACCATCGTGGGTGGTCGCGTGCTGTACTCGGCAGGGGACTAAAACGCTATGTCTTGAACGCTGCCGTCGGCATGGATCAGTTTCTGCTCGGCCGCATAGCCATTGACGATCAGCTTTATCGGCACCTGTTGCGAGTCGTCCACGCGTTCCCGCTCGGGATGCCAGTACTGCCGCCGCGGCTAGCCATCATCAGTATAGCGGATTGGCACGCCGGTTGCCGCAGATCATGGATCGAATTGTTTCAAGGGGATATCTCGGAACTCGTATCTTCTCAACCGCTAGCGGTTGAGAAGACATGCCTGGCCAGACTGCTTATCTGTCGTTGCGGGCGGCGTTAACTCGCAGCCCGCGCTCTCCATTGTCAAACCTTACCGATTATCACAGCGGCAACTGCTGCCGTGGCATGGACGGTTGGGCAAAGCTTGCGCCGAAACGTCTGACGTTTGATGCATCGTCTGCCAAAGGGCCGATGCAATGGAGTAAGGCGAGCGGCAGATGAGAATTTACCAATCTTAACCCGACGCGTAAGCGAGGGAATTACCCCGTTATCCTCAGTCCCTCGCTTACGCATCGGGTTATCAAGATAAGTTCTTAACTGCCTCTCGCCTAACTTCCCTCTGCAATAGCCACTCGAGGAACATGCCATGCAAAACAAAGGCCCCAAAGTTCGGGCAACCATCTATTTGCCACGCGATCTGCTCGACGAGGCCCGAGATGCAGCCGTCTATTTAGCAGGCTACCCGGCTCGGCTCACGCTGACCGGGTTTGCCGAGAATGCATTTCGGACCGAGTTGCTGCGGCTCAAATTGCTTTACAACAAGGGCCAAGACTTTCCACCCCGTGACGGCGAGCTTCGCGGCGGGCGTCCCATTGCCGCCTGAGGCATCGGACTCATTGAAATGATAGCCCATTGAAAATATGGTTTGCCGCTGGGCTTGTCCCGGCGCTGCATTCACGCGCCGGGACAAGCCCGACGGCTAAGGTGACGAAACTTCAACTACCAATCTCAAACGAATATGACCACTTCGACACCGAATGACTGGTTGCAAAACGCCTCCACAAGGCGGCACGACATCAAGACCACACGCGATTTGGAGTCCGCAGCAGGCGAACTCCGCTCGCGGTTGCTTCGGATGATTGTTACCAACGAACAGACGCGCAAATCGCAACCGACGCACAATCAACCCCAAGGGTGAACGCTTGGTTTTCTTTGTGATCTACCCCATGCGCAGCAAATCGACGCGTGCGCTGCTAGGCTGCATCCGTGCCGTTTGGATTGTGCTCGCCGTCGCGGTGCCGGCGGAATCGACTTCGTGGTCCAGCCCCCGCCCACAAACGCTGAATATTGGTTCACTACTCAATGCGTTAGACCAATCGAAACCCGCCAGCGGCACTCCTCAAAATGTCCCTCTGCGTAGCGATCGGGCGCATCGGGCCGTGGCCCGTGTGATTGTGCCTGAGGAGGGAGCCATATCGTACGGAAGCGGCACACTGGTCGATATTCGCGACCAATTTGGCATGGTGATTACTAACTGGCACGTCGTCCGTGACGCCAATGGCCCGGTCGAGGTGCTGTTTCCCGATGGATTCCGCAGCAAAGCTCGGGCGCTGAAAGTCGACGCCGATTGGGATTTGGCAGCGCTGGTGATTTGGCGACCTCCTGTCGAGCCAGTGAAAATTGCCACGACCGCGCCGCGGCCTGGCGACCAACTGACCATTTGCGGCTACGGCCAAGGGATGTACCGTGCCGCGACCGGACGCTGCACCCAATACTATGCGCCCAAGTTGAACATGCCACAGCAGATGGTCGAGCTGGATGTTGAAGCAAGGCAGGGCGATTCGGGCGGGCCGATATTCAACAAGCAGGGAGAGCTGGCTGGCGTACTGTTCGGGGCAGGGCAGGGGACCACGCTCGGCAGTTTCGGCGGTCGAGTGGAATCGTTCCTCGCCACGCTAGCTCCCGACATCGGCCGTCGGGCGGATGATGCGCTCGTGCAGAGTGAATCGGGTTTACCCAACCAGACGCCTCAGAAACGCGAGCATAGCGATTGGGCGCCACCGTCACGTGAACTGGGTGAAATGTGGACCGAGGCGTCTAGCGTTGATTCTTCCTACGATGATCTGGCATCTCTCGATACCGAAACCGCAGGCGATGAGAGTGCCAGCTCTTGGAGCAAACTTGCCGGAGTCGGCTGGTACGAGCAAGCCAAGACTGTGCTCGCTGTGGTTGGGATGCTGGCCATTGCTGCGGGTGTGCTTCGGGCTGCGCGGTGAAAATCAGCTGAAAATCGAATTGACAGGCTCTCTCTGTGGATTATTATAGCTATAGATACCCACACTATGGAGGTGGCCCTTGCGTACCATTCAGATGACGCTCGATGACGAGTTGGTGTCGGCGGTCGACCAGATCGTTAAACGCTTAAAAACATCTCGATCTGCCTTCACGCGCGAGGCACTGCGCGAAGCGCTGAACAAGCACCAACTCGCTCAACTGGAACAAAAGCATCGCTCGGGTTACGAAAACAAGCCCGTAAAAGATTCTGAGTTCGGCATTTGGGAAGGCGAGCAGGTATGGGGTGAAGGATGAAACGGGGTGAAGTGCGTTGGTACCGTTTCGCCAAACCGGACAAAAAGCGTCCGGTACTTGTCGTGACTCGAACCTCCATTATCGAGTATCTGGGCGAAGTGACCATCGCACCAATCACCAGCACGATAAGAGACATCCCCAGTGAGGTTTTCTTATCCAAACAAGAGGGGATGCAGCAAGACAGTGTGGTGAACTGCGATCACATCCAAACGGTTTCTCGAGGAAAAGTCGGCAAGCTGATCACCTCGCTCTCGCTCGAAAAGATGCAGGAAGTCTCTCGGGCGATCCGATTTGCTCTGGATTTGTAACGGAGAGTCACCGCGACAGCTTTGCTCGCAGATCGCTCACAATCACTGCCGGAACAAACCGGGCCAAATCTTCGTCGCTTGCAAGCGGACCGATCTGCTTGATCAGCGAACTGGAGACGTGCGAAAAATCTTCGTCGGCCATCAGAAATATTGTTTCGATTCCCGGGTCGAGTTTGCGGTTGGCCATCGTCATGGTGAACTCGGTTTCCATGTCGGACAAAGATCGCACACCGCGAATGATTATCCTTGCATCGCACTGGCGTACAAATTGCACGGCAAGACCAGCGAACATCTCGACCCGCATGTTGGGCACATGCTGGGCCGCCCGCCCGATCAGTTCGACCCGCTCCTCGGCCGAGAAGAGCGATGGTTTATCGACGTTCAGTCCCACGCCGACAATCAGTTCATCCATCAGCTTGGCACTGCGCTCGATGACATTGAGATGCCCCAGCGTGATGGGATCGAATGAACCGGTATAAACAGCACGTCGAGTCATGAGAATTCCAGCCGTGTTGCAACGCAACACACGGGGACCAAGCGGATATCACGCCAGCGCATCAACCAACCGCTGGAGGTCTTCTGCATTGTTGTAGGCATGGGGACTAATCCGCAAGTGCCCGCCGCGGCAACTGAGGACCACACCTTGTGCCAGACAGCGATTTCGCAGCTCCATCGCGTCGCGGCCCGGCAGATCAAAGGTTACGATCCCCGACCGCTTGTCGTCTTCGCGGGGCGACAGAACCACAGCCCCCTGCTGCTCCAACGCCTCACACGCCTGCTCGGTGAAGTCGAGAATCGCCGCAGCAACATTTTCAATGCCGAGCGACCGGAGCAATCGCAGGCTCGCTCCCAGCGCCAGAAACCCGGCCATGTTGTGCGAACCCCCTTCGTACCGCGAGGCGCTTTCTTTTAGCCGCAGTTCGATCCGGCTAAAATCGTGCGAATGGACCACGCTCTGCCAGCCGACGCCCAACGGTCGCAGTCGCGGTAGATGTTCGCGGCGGATGTACGCGATGCCTGCTCCTTCGGGCCCAAGCTGCCATTTATGCCCATCGGCGGCGAGGAAATCGATCTCTGCCGTTATTACATCCAATGAAAACGCCCCGATGCCCTGAATCGCATCGACCAGCAGCAAAGCCCCACGATCGTGAGCAACATGAGCAATCGCCGCCAGATCGCGGCGGCAACCGCTGGCGTAGGCGATCCAGCTAACCGAGACAAGGCGAGTCCGCTCGTTGCACGCTTCGGCCAGACGGTTGAGGTCGACGATTCCACGTTCGGTCGGCAGTCGTCTCGTCTCCACGCCACGACCTGCCAGATTCAGCCAGGGATAGAGATTCGAGGGAAACTCATCATCGAGCGTGACCACATTATCGCCCGATTGCCAGTCAAGTCCCTCAGCCAGCAGATTGATCCCGGCGGTCGTGTTGGGCACCAGGGCGACTTCATCCTCCTTTGCCCCAATCAACTCGGACGCGGTCTGGCGCGTTGCTTCGAGCGCCCGCGACCACTCGGGCCACTTGGTATCGCCCTCTTGGGTTGCCTGCTGGAGCCAGAGTCGCAATGCTTCACCGGCCGGCCCTGAGATTGGGGCTACGGCGGCATGATCGAAATAGGCCCAACGCTCGGCCACGGGCATCGCTTCGCGCAGGCGGCGTCGAGTTTCGGCGATGGTCGCTTCGGTTATCATGGCATTCGGGGATGAGGATAAGGTACGATTACATGATACCGCGAGTGGACCTCGTTTGATATATCGTCAAACCCGTACCTGTACCCGAACCCGTGAACGTACACGTGCTCGTACACGTGCTCGTACACGTGCTCGTACACGTACCCGTGAACGTACCCGTGCTCGATAATACTAGGTTGGTCTGAATATGGTCCAGCATCAAATCTACCTTCGTTCACGTGTACGAGCGCGAGCACATGCACGAGTAAATTACACGTTTACCAGTATTATCGCACCAATGGCGGCCCTACTATGGACCGGTCCATTGATCGCCGTTGCCCAGGACTCTGCTACCCAAGACTACACCGCGCTGCGCCGGCAAATGGTTGCCACGGAAATCGAAGCGGCTGGCATTACCCATGCGGGCGTGCTCGACGCGATGCGCACGACGCCTCGGCACACGTTTGTACCAGCCGGCTTCCGCAAATATGCCTATTTTGATACGGCTCTGCCAATTGGCGAGAAACAAACCATCTCTCCGCCTTTTGTCGTTGCGTACATGACCGAGCAGCTCGACCCGCAGCCGACCGACCGTGTGCTGGAGATCGGCACAGGCAGTGGCTATCAGGCGGCCGTGCTTAGCCCATTGGTTGCCGAGGTTTACACCATCGAGATCGTCGAGCGATTGGGCCGACGTGCCGAGCGAACTCTCCAGCGGCTCGGCTACCGCAATGTGCATGTCCGCACGGGCGACGGTTTCAAGGGTTGGCCCGAGCGTGCGCCGTTCGACAAGATCATCGTTACTTGTTCGCCCGAAAGCGTACCGCAACCACTCGTCGATCAGCTCAAGGAAGGAGGGCAAATGATCGTGCCGGTGGGCGAGCGATATCAGCAGAATCTCTTTCGACTGACCAAAGTGGATGGAAAACTGAAACGCGAATCTCTGCGGGCAACATTGTTTGTGCCGATGATTGGCCGTGCGGAAGATGCCCGCCAGGTGCTGCCCGACCCGGCACATCCTCGAATCGTCAACGGCAGTTTCGAGCAAGTGTTGCCGGAAAGTAACCGACCGGTCGCATGGCACTATTTGCGACAAGCGCAGGTCATCACCTCGAAAGAAGACGCGCCGAAGGGCACACGGTTCCTGCGATTTGCGAACCAGCAGCCGGGGCGTGGCTGCCGCGCTCTGCAAGGCATGGCGATTGATGGCCGGCAGGTGACGCGGCTGCGTGTTTCGATCACCGCGCGGGGGAAAAATTTGCAACCAGGCCCAACGCCCCAACAGCAGTCCGGCATGGTCATTACGTTTTACGACCAGCGTCGGGCGGTGATTGAAAGCCGGCGAATTGGCCCGTGGGAGGGCACCTTTGACTGGCGGGTGCGAGAGAACATGGTCGAGGTGCCGCTAGCCGCCCGTGAGGCGATTGTCCGCGTGGGATTGCTGGGCGGCGTGGGGCAGCTTGACGTCGATGCACTGGAACTCGATGCCCTGCCATAGCTCCAAGCGATCAGCAGTCAGCCGGAAAGCCTTTATTCTGGCTGAGAGCTGACGGCTGTTCACTGACAGCCATATATTTGGCATATTTAGAAAAATCTGCCTATCTTGCTTGAATTACGACGGCTGCATGTTATCTTAGTGGGTACTCATCGTCGGCGGCTAGACCCAATCGAATACGGTGAAAATTGAGCCACAAACCGGGAGACAACGACATGAAAATTTTCAGCACGACCAAGCTTTTTCAACTGACAGTAGTCGCGGTAGCCTTGATCATGACTAGCGGCGATGCGATGGCATGGTCTTATGGTGGCTGGGGGTCCTACGGCAGCTATGGCTCGTACGGATGCTATGGCTGCTATGGTTCGTACGGCATCCTCAACAACATTGCCGCACGCAGGCAGATGCGAATCGCACGACGGCAAGCACGCCGAGCAGCCCGCGCTTGCTATGGCTGCTACGGTTCGTACGGCTGCTATGGTTCGTACGGAACCTACGCGGTGGCCTACCCCGTCAGCTATGACTCGACGTGGTGTTGCGATGGTTCTGTCGGTGGCCCCGTGATTTACGGCGAGCCTGTGGAAAGCACGATCAGCCAGCCGACCGACGCGGAACCAACCATTGCCGAACCGCCCTTGCCCAACGAAGACAGTGCCTCGATCGAAGCAACACTTCCTCTCGGTGCCAAGGTTTATATCAATGACAAGTTGACCACGAGCACTGGCAGTAGTCGGCAGTATGTTTCCCGAGGTCTACGGCCTGGGCATAACTATGCATACAGCATCCGTGTGGAATACGAGCACGAAGGTCAGCCGATCACAAAGCATCGCGTGGTCAAACTAAAAGCGGGCAACACCATCGCACTTGACTTCAATACACAAAGCTCCGAAGGCGAGAATTCCGAAGGCGAGGCCGCTTTAGCGGCAGGCGCTCCCCAACCCGTGAAAACCGAAGTAACGGTGAAAGTCCCCAACGGAGCTAAGGTATTCCTGGCCGGCGCATCCACAGAGCAGCAGGGCAAGGTTCGCCACTATGCGACAACCCGACTCGCCCAGGGCGAGCAGTGGAACGATTACACGGTCCGTGTCGAGCTGGAGCAAGACGGCCAAACGCTGATCCGGGAGAAAACATTGCAAGTCGAGGGTGGCCAAAGCTACGAGCTAGCATTCGACTTCGTAGCGACCAATACCCAACTAGCGCTGCTGACGAAATAGGCGTCCATTGCTAGGCTTTTAACTACGAAACGCCCCCACCTTGGCACCTGCCGAGGTGGGGGTGTTTTTCTTTTTGCAGGCAGAACTCACCCAAAGCTCGTCTGGGGTCAAACTGGATAACCGAGTAGACTGGTGCCGCAGTTCGACGTGTAAAAAGCCTCATTTCAGCCCCCGGCTTTGTCGGGGGATTGCTTGCGAGGAAATGCTGCCTTTGGAGAAATACACTGCCTAGTGGTTGCGTGGGTCGTTCCGCGACCCCCCGGCAAAGCCGGGGGCTGAAATTTTTTCTTCGAGCGGTAGCCCATAAAATCACGGAAGAACCAAAATCGATTATCTGAAGCGGATCTGGCACAAACCACGATGAGCAAAAAGAAATACGAGAACAGGCAGCCCGGCGATACCGCCTCCAATCCGCAACCCGCTAAAACGAGCCCGAGGCCGGCTCGCGAGTTGCCATGGCATCCCGCGACTCGGGCTTTGGTTAGCGTGCTGGTCGCTTTGCACGTGCTGGCGGTTTTTGTCGCCCCTTGGAATTTGTCGACGCCCCCGGCATTGCCGCCCGGCTACATTCCGCCGACCGATTCCGTGGGACGGCAGCTACCTCCGCCGCGCTACGATGATCCGATTTGGCAACAGCCACGCGTGATTCGCGGCCTGGCTTGGTTCTTTCGCCACTACCAAAATCTCGGCTACTTGAATCACGGCTACGAATTCTTCGCACCCGATCCGGCAGGGACCCATCTGATGGAATATCGAGTCACCCAATCGGATGGCACCGTAGTGGAAGGCCATTTTCCCGACCTGAAAACACAATGGCCCCGGCTTTATTATCATCGGCACATGATGCTTGCCGAGCAAATCGCCGGCATGGGCGAAAACTCGGGTCTTCGGTACGCCGAGCACTTGGCCCGTCGGCATAGTGGTCGGGCACACATCGATTGGGTGATACACCTGTTGCTCTCGCCGGAGCAAGTGCTCGAAGGCAGAAAGCTGGGCGAGAATTCGACCTATCAGGTGCTTGGCAGTGTGGACGCCGCCGCTCCGCTTCTCCAGGAACGAATGAGCCAAGAACAAACGCCCCAAGAATCATTGCCTCAAGGCGATTCGATTACCATTCCAAGAGGTGCTCGATGACCGGTTCGATTCGCTCGATGCGCAACTACTGCGGCGACCTATGGCGAGCATGGAACCAGTTTTGGTTCACGCCCACCGACCCGGCAACCCTCTCGCTACTGCGCGTGCTTGCCGGGGCGTTGCTGTTTTACACGCACCTGATTTGGTCGCTCGACCTGTCGGCCTTCCTCGGCCCCGAAGGCTGGCTACCGGTGGAGTACCTACGGGGTGAAGTCCAAGGCCAGCAGTGGTCGGTCTGGAGCGTTTTCTTTTGGATCAAGTCGACTTGGCTGTTGTGGTGCGTGCATGTTTTCGCGCTGTTGGTATTTTTCTGTTTGATGATCGGGCTGTTTAGCCGCTCGGCCGCGGTGCTCGCCTTCTTGCTGGCAGTGAGCTACGCCCAACGCATCAGTCCCGGCGCATTTTTCGGGCTCGACAAAGTGAACGTCATGTTCGCCATGTATCTTATGCTGGGGCACTGCGGCGCGCGTTATTCGGTCGACCGGTTGTTACGGCTGCGTCGGGGGGAACAGGCAAGCGTTGTTTACAGCACTTCGGCAAACATCGCGATCCGTCTCATCCAGATTCACCTGTGCATCATCTACTTGTTCTCCGGTCTGGCCAAATTGGGAGGAGAAAATTGGCAAGCCGGAACTGCCCTCTGGTGGGCTGTGGCGAACTTGGAATACCAATCGCTCGACATGACCTGGCTGGCCGGCTGGCCTGTGCTGGTGGCGCTCTTGACGCATCTGACCCTGTTCTGGGAGCTGTTTTATTGTTGCCTCGTTTGGAACCGCTTCACTCGGCCATTGGTCCTATGGACCGCCATCTTTGTGCATGGCGGCATCGCGCTGGCGATGGGGCTGATGACATTTGGCCTGGCGATGATTTTTGCCAATCTGTCGTTTCTCTCCCCCGCCACGGTCCGCGCATGGGTCGATCCGCTGGCGTCCCGCATTTCGCTGATGCTGGTCGGCAAACGAGTATAGCCGTGTTGCAACGCAGCACACGGCTCGCAACGCAGCACACGGCCAAACAATTCCCAGCAAGTTGCTGTCCTATTGAATCCAAACTATACTGCCCCATACAACTTTTTCTATTTATTCGTCGGGAGAATCAAAACGTGATCGAGTCGATTGCCATTGTCGGAGCGACCGGAGCTGTGGGGCGACTTATTCGCCAACTGCTCGAAGAGCAAAACTTTCCGTACCAGAAAATCACCTTCTTGGCCTCTTCCCGATCGGCTGGCAGCGCGATCACCTTTGCTGGCGAAGATCATACAGTCCAAGAATTGTGCCCCGAGGCGTTTGACGACATCGACTTGGCGATCGGCAGCACGCCCGACGAGGTAGCGGCCGAGTTTGTCCCCTGGGCGGTCGAGCGGAATTGCATCGTGGTCGACGAAAGCGGCTATTGGCGCATGGATCCAAACGTGCCGCTGGTGGTGCCGGAGGTGAATCCCGAAGCGATTGAGAATCATCAAGGCATCGTCGCCAGCCCGAATTGCTCGACGACACAAATGGTCCTAGCGATGAAGCCGCTGCACGACGCGGGCAAAATTCGCCGCGTAGTCGTCAGTACCTACCAAGCGACCAGCGGCGCGGGCGTCGTGGGCGAGCGCGATCTGCAAGAGGGTAGCCGTGCGGCACTCGATGGCAAGCCGTTCGAGTGCGAAGCGTTTACCCACCCGATCGCATTCAACCTGATCCCACAAATCGGCTCGCCAAAGCACGAAGGATACACCAGCGAAGAAATGAAAATGGTGCATGAAACGCACAAGATTTTTGATGATACATCCATTCGCATTTGTCCCACCTGTGTTCGGGTGCCGGTGGTGAATTGTCACAGCGAAAGCATGTTGATCGAGACGGAAAAGAAAATCGGAGTCAACGAGGCCCGAGAACTGTTTGCCGCAACGCCCGGCATCGTGGTGGTCGACGACTTGGGCCAGGGTCAATACCCCATGCCGGCTAATTGCAGCGGCGACAACAGCGTCTTTATCGGCCGAATTCGCGAAGACCTTTCCAGCGACAACGGCTTGGCTTTCTGGTGCGTCAGCGACAACCTCCGCAAAGGAGCGGCAACCAATGCCGTGCAAATCGCTGAGCTCATGGCAATGCGGAATTAGCCGAGTTGCAACGCAACACACGGAAATTCTCCCTGATGCCTTGCTGGAAACTAACCGTCGCATACGATGGCACTCACTTCGCCGGTTGGCAGGTGCAACCCGGGTTGCGCACGGTGCAGTCGGTATTCGAATCGGTCTGGCAAGAGATCACCGGCGAAACGGTCCGCGCTATCGCCAGCGGTCGGACTGACGCCGGCGTCCACGCCGCGGGGCAAGTCGTAGGCATCGAATCCAACACTTCGCTTGCGTCTTCGCAGTTACTCACCGGCCTCAACGCCAAGCTGCCCGAGGATCTTATTGTCCTAGAAGTAGAGCCGACTGCAGCCGGTTTTCACGCCACCTACGACGCGGTGGGCAAGCATTACCGCTACACAATCCACAACAGCCGCGTGCCGCCTCTGCTTAACCGTCACACGGTTTGGCATGTGCCCCAGCAGCTCGACATCGCCGCAATGCACCGAGCCGCACAGCAACTGGTCGGCACGCACGACTTTTGCAGTTTCACCGCCGCCCAGTCGAAACGCAACTCGATGGTTCGCACTGTGTCAAAGATCGATGTGCTAAGAGGAGCTGGCGCCGATGCGGAGCAGATAACCTTCGATGTTGTGGGCGAGGGATTTCTGCACAACATGGTTCGGATCATCGTCGGCACGTTGGTTTGGATAGGGCAGGGGACCCGGTCTGAATCGTGGTTGGCCGAAGTGCTCGCCGCCCACGACCGCACCGCTGCCGGTCAAACAGCACCGGCACAAGGACTGACGCTACTCAGCGTCGACTATGGGTAGTAAGCCGCGTCGCAACGCGACGCACGGCTGCCGGAACAGCGCTACCGCTCGTTCCGGCCTACAATTTCTTCACTTCATTATTCGGCATTCTACGGTTCATCCCCTCTTTCGCCTTCCGCCTTTGCAATGGGGAGACTAAAATGCGAGCCGCAGTTTGTATAATTCACCAAAAGCACATTTGCATCATTCACCTATGGCTAATGGTCGAGAATTTGTTGGTCCCTATCGGATGTTCCATCTCATCCGTGCCGGGGCACTGTTTGAAATCTGGGCAGTGCAGCCTGTGGCGGAGAGCGTTCCCTACGCCATGAAATGGCTTCCGCCTGGTGCATACCACTCGCGCGCTGCGGCTGCCGAACTGAAACATGAATTCGCCGTCGGCAAATCACTCGATCATCCATCGATCATCGACACCATCGATTTTGGCACGGGCAAGGATGGTACCTATTTGATCATGGAGCTGTTCAAAACACCCAACCTCAAACAGCAGATTCACGACGGGGCCGAGCGGTTGCATTATCGTTTGGAAGAAATTCTTGCCGAAGCGGCCCGATCACTCGACTACATGCACGACCAGGGCTGGGTCCATCGCGACATCAAGCCCGACAACTATCTCGCCAACGAGGAGAACAAAGTACGGCTGATTGATTTCAACCTCACACAAAAGATAAAGAAGGGCCTCTCGAAAATTTTCGGCGGGAAGGGAAAAGTGCAGGGCACCTACAGCTACATGTCGCCCGAGCAAATTCGAGGCCAGACGCTTGACGAACGGGCCGATATTTACAGCTTTGGCTGCATGGTGTACGAACTGCTTACCGGCAAACTTCCTTTCACCGGCATCAGTTCAAGCGATCTCTTGAACAAGCACCTGAAGGCCAAGCCGCCGAATCTTTGTATGTTGAACAAGAATATCCAGCCCGAATTTGCCGACTTGGTCCATCGCATGTTGGCCAAGAACCCGGCAGATCGCCCAGAATCGCTAAAAACATTTCTGCTCGACATGAAAAAAGGCCGCTGCTTCCACATCAAACCCAAGAAGCTCCCGCCAAAAGGTCAAGAGGAATCAGACAAAGCAAACTGACCCAACCACTACCAACCATGTAGGCCGGAACGAGCTAAGCGAGTTCCGGCAGACTTGCAACACTATGCCGGAACTCGCGTAGCTCGTTCCGGCCTACTGCTGCTGCACCGCGACAGAGCCCGACCAACAACACATCATCAATCTCACATCACACATTCCTCCCATGTCCGGCATCGTTTTCCGTCTACCCTTTGAACAGCCGATCTTCGAGCTTCAAGATCAAATTGATGATCTGGAAACTATCGAGCCGAAGACGTCGGAGTTGCGCGATCGCATACGTACCTTACGCAAGCAGTTGGCCGATACGACGAAGAAAATCTACAGCAATCTCGATCCGTGGCAAACGGTCCGCGTTGCACGGCATCCCGACCGGCCAATGTTCACCGACTACTTGGACTTGGTGTTCGATGAATTCGTCGAACTGCACGGCGACAAATTTTTCGGCGACGATCGGGCGCTACGAACTGGTTTTGCCAAGCTGGGCGAGTTCAAGGTGCTCGTTGCCGGGCATCAAAAAGGTAAAACGCTCAAAGAACGCAACGAGTGCTACTTTGGTTGCGCGCATCCCGAGGGCTATCGCAAAGCGATGGGAAAGATGCGGCTGGCCGCCAAGTATGGTTTGCCGATCATCACGATGATCGACACGCCTGGTGCATATCCCGGCATCGGTGCCGAAGAGCGCGGTCAGGCCCAAGTGATCGCCGAGAGCATGCTGGCGATGTCGGCTTTGAAAACGCCGATTATTTGCGTGGTGATTGGCGAAGGGGGTTCGGGCGGGGCGCTCGGCATCGGCGTCGGCGACCGCGTGGCCGTGCTCCAACATGCGTACTATTCGGTCATCAGCCCCGAGGGTTGCGCCGGCATCCTTTGGAAAAGCCACGACTACGCTGAGCAAGCCGCCAAGGCACTGCGGATCACTTCAAGCCACTTACAGGACTTGGGCGTCATCGACGATGTCATTGAGGAGCCATTGGGCGCCGCCCACCGCGACCATCACCAAATGGCGGCCCGACTGAAGCTCTATCTGGTCCGAGAGCTTCGCGAACTGATCAAACTGCCCACTGAGGAGTTACTCGCCCAGCGCTACGAAAAGTTTCGCCGCATGGGGCAGTTTTTGGAACTGCCGGAAGAGGAAGATATTGTGGGGAACGACTCAGTAGACGTATGACTGGGTTACGAGTAGAATCAACCCATAAATTTTGAGTTCCAAATTCGCGTTAAATGATGAGAACTCTCCGCATTAATTCAAATCACGGCAAATACTAGTACCCTGTCGCAGCTTAATTTTCGGATTAGCCGTTTTGGCGCTAGCCACGGTTGATGCGGAAAAAACCGTGGCTAGCGCCAAAACGGCTGATTTGCTCAAACCTAATCCTAAGCTGCGATAGACTACTAGCACGAAGCGCAAGCGAGTGGGTTTGACGCTCGTTGCTTGCCCACTCGCTTGCGCTTCGTGCTAGTATTTTACTGAAAATGGTGATGACTGTTTAAGTCGAAAGATATTTACAACGTAAATTTGGAACTACTGATTTTGAAAAAACTCCAAAAACAATTATGGGGACAACTATGAATATCGCTGTTCTTCGGATTAATTTTTTTTCAGTCATATTGATTGCTGGAATGGCAGCATTGACGGCCGCACCTAAGGCCGGGTGGGCAGCAAACCCCATCGGCCCCCATCCTCAGAACCCTCATTACTTGGTTTATAAGGGGAAGCCAACAGTTCTCATCACCTCGGGAGAGCACTACGGCGCCGTTGTAAACCTCGATTTCGACTATGTCACCTACCTCAATCAGCTGCAAAGCAACGGTCTGAATCTGACCAGAACGTTTTCAGGTGATTTCCGCGGCAAGGATGCCTCGCCCACACTTAGTCCCCAGGGGAAAGATCACTTCATCTCGCCGTGGGCATGGAGCCAGACAAGCGGCGGCTATGACGGCACAAAGTTCGACCTGGATACATGGAACGACGCCTATTTCGATCGCTTGAAGGACTTTGTAGAACAGGCAGGCAACAGAGGAATTGTGGTTGAATTGGTTCTGTTCTGCAACCAATACACCCAAGACCGATGGCAAAAGTCTCCGCTTCACCACCACAACAACATACAGGGCATTGATTTCCGGTTGTCCGCTCCGCCGCGGTATCTCACTCGCGATAACGCAACCCTAAACGGGAGGCAGAGGGATCTTGTCGAGAAGATTACCCGTGAGCTTCGGAATTATGACAATGTTTACTTCGAGGTCGCCAATGAACCATGGGCTCATCGATTGCCTGGCAAAGACTACGTTCCTTGGACCAATGATATGATCGAAGTGATCGTTGCTACAACTCCAGACCACATGATTGCAGCGAACATCGGCCGCGACTTTGATATCAAAAACTTGAGTTCAGCCGTGTCGCTCTACAATGCGCATTACGACAATGATCGCCGCGAGAGAATGGGCGCTTCCCATTGCTCGACAGACACTATCGGTCGAACAAGCCTCTTTCGCTAGATGAAACACACATCATCGACCTCCCAAAGGATAGAGCGACTATCTTTCAAACCCCGATAATCTATGATTCGGTCAGCGGGAGAGTAGAAGCTTGGGAGTTTATCATTGGCGGTGGCGCGGTCTATGACAATCTATCATTTGCTTATACAACTTCGGATGAAGCAGGCAACAGTGTTGATGGAATTAAGATGCGTGGTTATTTGCAAAAGTTAAAAGAATTTATCGAAGGCTTTGAATTCATCAAGATGAGCAAAGATGATGATGTTATTGTAAGCGGCGTACCGAATGGGGGAAAATTTGCCCGCGCTATTAGTGAACCTGGGAAACAATACGCAATCTACATGCATCACAGTACATTGAATGGATCTAGCTATCTCGTCAAAAGCCAGCCAAGAAACGCGGCCCTTACTCTCGACCTTCCTGCAGGGGAATACAAAGCGGAATGGATCAAACCCGCCGACCTAAGCGTGCTTGCAAACTCGCAATTCTCACATCAAGGCGGCAACGTCGCCTTGTCCGCCTCGCCTTCGTATTCGGTTGATATCGCTCTTAAACTTGTAGAAAACAGCAGAACGTTCGATGCGGTGGACGGCAACTGACTGATAGTGATTCCGGAAAAGCGTCGCAGAAACATGGGCGATCCTCGCCTCCTTCGCGTCCTAGTACTAATCACGTCCTAGTACTAATCACGTCCTAGTACTAATGCGCTAGGTTGAACCACGACGGCACAACGAAGCGGAACCAGGGATACAGGGCTTTCAAGGATTCTGCCTCAATCAACAGGCTGGCATGTTGTTTCCTGCAAAATACATACTTAGGGACGACCGATAAATAACTTCCCCATTTCCAGGAGAGGGTTTAGGGTTCAGGGTTCAGGAAAAAGAGGGGACAAGGTTCGAGAATTGCATTGCATTTATGTACGGAACCCTGAACCCTGAGCCCTACCAGTTGCCGCAGCTATTGATTGAGTGTTCCCTTACCAAACCGGATAGTTAGTTCCCGTTGATAATACTCCCTTTCCGACCGACTTTGGGAACGGCGCGGGGCGACGAGCGGGCGAGGGAGTTGGCTTGTTCGGTTTTCTGTGGTGGGTCGGCGTTGTTGCGCCGCAGCGCGCGTACCTCGCCTTACGTTTACGAGTTGTTTTCGGTTTTTGCGTCCGTTCCGCGTCAGCCTCCTGAGGTTTTTGCCAGGATCGTTAAGTTGTGACAGAACACGGCGCTGCCAACGGCGGACGTGAAATTCTTAAAGCCGCGAAAACAACAGCGAGCCAGGCGAAATGCTCGCTTTAAGCACGAGATCGTGCCTTCGATTCCGGCGCGCCACTGCTGCCAAATGCCCATCATCGTGTCGCCGAAATCTCGCGTCCGCCGAGGCACGCCCAGGTAGTCGACCTGTTCTTCCAATTCCTCGTAGGTGTCCTCGTCCGGACAGAAGCCCATGTCCGCGGCGACCGTTTTGGGCCGGCTACCGTACTTCTCTTCGTGTCGTTCGAGTACCGTCTCCAGGAGTTCGCTGTCGCTTACATTCTTCTCCAACACAACGTAATCGGTAATGAACTTCTCCTTCGACTGTGTGAGCAGCACCTTGTGACCGAATTCGACTGGCTTGCCACGCCGTCCACGCATGATCAACTCCGCATGAGATTCAAAAATGCTGAACACTTTGTCGGCATTTGGAACCTGCTCTCGATCGAACGCGCGGCGCCGAGCCACTTCGGCGACCTGCCGCATCACCGGCAAACGGTTCGCCAGCGACTGGGCAATCGTCGCCAACTCGACACACGTCGAACGTTCGGCCCAAGCGACGAATTGTTCCGCTTTTTCCAGAGCTTCCTCGACCCGGACGATCAGCGTCTTCATATTCTGGCGGACCTGGCGGAGACGCTTTTTGTTCGTGCTATTCGAGTAACGCGTGACGAAAAGATGCAGATTTTTGATCTTCTTCGCGTGAAATCGCCAAGGACAACGGAGTGGGTCGAGTTCTCGACCAGTCGACATTTCTCGGGCAGCCACGCGATAGACGTCCCACAGCAGGCTGGAGTCGGTCGGCCAGTGAATATTGCATTCGGTGACGGTCGTGTCGGTTCGCACATGTTCCAGGGAGACCGTTTCTTCGGCGACGACGCCGAGGGCCAATAGGTGATTGATCCGTTCCCAAGTCTCGGGCTGAATCGCGCGAAATGCCTTGTTCAGCAGCGTGAAGTCGATGGTCGGCTTTTTCAGCAGGCGGCAAAACCGCTGCAAGGTTTCGCTTTCGGCAATCCGGATCGACGCTTCCTGATAGTCGAGTCCTTCCCGTTGCAAGACGAGGATCGCGCGAAACAGGTTTTCGCTGGTGAAGATCGGCTTTCGGCCGCGTGCCGACGTCGTCTGGCTGAGCTGTTCGAGGTCGCGATGGACCACATCGAGAATCGCGGGCCGGCTGTCCAGCAACTGGCCGAGCGTTTTGTACTCGTCACGATAATCCCGTACCGTTTGGTTGTCGACCTTCTCGTTGGCCCATCCAAAATCGAGAATCGCTTCAGCTTTCAAACGCATCGCCCGCTTCTCCTTGGGTAAAATGGCTCTTTGATTCGTTCTGTTTTCAATAGGATAACGATGCGTCTTTTTCTTGCTACACCAAAACCGGCCCGCCAGACGAATTTCACAATATTCTGATTTGGGAAACAGGAACTAGTTATTTATCTGCCGCCCCTTAACGAAATATCCATTTCACATCGTTCGTCCTGCTTTTGTAGTATAACGTGATGTTCGTTGTGTCGTTGTGGTTCCAATGACTTAGCGCTGTAGTACTAGAGGTCCCCTTATGGATATTGCGGTGCAGGGTTTGATCGGATTGTTGGCTGGGCTGTTGGGTGGCCTGCTGGGCGTGGGCGGATCGCTCGTCATTATTCCGAGCTTGATTCTTTATCTTAGTGCTACGGCCAATGGCTACGGCGGGCAGACGCAACATCTGTTGCAAGCGGCGGCGATGCTGTGCAATTTTTTTGTGGCGGCGCCTTCGGTATTGGCGCATCGACGTGCCGGGGCGATTATGAGTTCGGTCGTGGGCAAACTGATTCCGGGAGCATTGATGGGAATCATTGCGGGAGTGGCTTTGAGCAATTGCGATTTGTTTGCCCGAGAAAAGGGCGCGTATCTGGGAGTGGGGTTGTCGCTGTTTATCGTTTATGTCGTGTTCTACAATCTCTGGCGACTTTTTACTTCGACTAATTTGAGTGATGGCTTTGAGCCGGACCAGGATTATTCATCCATTAAAGTTGTTAGTGTGGGTGTGGTGGTGGGCCTGATCGCCGGATTACTGGGGATTGGCGGCGGGGCACTGTGTGTGCCGGCACAGCAGATTGTTTTACGGATACCGTTGCGGAGGGCGATTGCGAATTCGGCGACGATGATTATGTGCGTGTCCCTATTCGGCGCGGTGTACAAAAATGCAACGTTGGCGTCGCACCAGATTGAAGTGATGTCTTCGATAAAACTGGCTGCGATGTTGATTCCAACAGCCATTATGGGAAGTTTTGTTGGCGGTAAGCTGGCACACAAACTACCACGAAAAGTTTTACGCGGGGTGTTTATCGTCTTTATGGTGGTTGTGGCGTTTAAGATGTTCCAGAAATCAACCGAGGTGATCAAAAATATTTCCGCTGTCGGACAAGTAGAGCCTGTTGGTTATGAAAAACAGAACGGGGCAAGAGTTTCGGTGTTTTTTGAGTAGTCAGAGTTCTGTATTCGTTCCATGGGATTTAATTTCCAGGAACGGACCAAGGTCACAAAAAAGGGGCTCTTCAGGAATTTTCGTGGCAGCTCGTGACGAACAAGTAGCTTTTTTGTCCCGTAGAGACTTTTGGAAATAGCCCAGCAGTTTACTGCTGGGTTGATGATGTCGAGTATTTCCTAGGCCTGTAGGGAGGGGATCGCGGTAGGGTCCACCGTTGCCTGCGACTTCTCGACAAAGTAAATCTGTATGCCGGTAACTGACAGCGTCAAAATGAGCATCCAGCTTGCAACACACGATTTTTCCGACGGTGGACTTGGAGCGGCCCTCGCTTTTTTTCACCGCACGCGCAGTGAACTGCGCGCCTTACAAATGGTCCGCGTGTCGACCGAGTCGGTTCGGCTGTTCGACGTGAATGGCGATTTCTTCGAGCTACGCGGGCTTGGGTATCTGGACGAGGATGTCATCCCGATATTGAAATCGTTCGACACACCTTTCAAACCGGAGTCGATCCATGTGCCGATCGATGGCGACTACAAAGAATTCCAAACGGGTCGCCGCTATCCTTGGGCTGCCGACCGGTTGATGTAAGACCGCCCGGCTCACGGCTTTCGGCTCTCGGGTTTCTGTTACGTGCTGATGCGCCGAATCTTCTAGCTTTCCCACCCCATACGCCAGAGCCAACCCCAGCAGTAGCGCCGCGGAAAGCTTTACGCGATCATGACGATGGAACTGCAACTCCGGCAAGAGATCGCTCAGCGCAATGCAAAGAAACGTACCTGCCGAAAAGGCCAAAGCGTACGCCAGCGCTCCACTGCCGGCAGACTTCTGCGTTATTCCCACATGAAAGAAAAACACGCCTAGCGGAATCGCCAGCGAAAACAGGCCGTTGACAGCATGTCGCCAGCCGAGCGACCAGCCACCGCGAGCCATCAGCATGGCAATCGTCATCGAGTCGAACGGCTTGTGAAGCAGAATCACCAGAAAGGTGCCTAGCCCGGCAAGCTTCAAGTCGTCGTGCCCATGAGCCACGCCAGCCGCCAAGGCGACCCCGGCGATGATGCTATGGAGCGTTAACCCCAAGGCAGCCCCGCTCCAGGTGATGTCGTGTTCATGACGATGTGTGTGGTCGCCATGGCTGTGCGAGTGATCATCGCAGCCCGCCGCCGCGTTTTTGCTTTCTACATCATGATGATGAAAACAAAAAAACCGTTCAATGAAAAACATCACCATCATCCCGGCAAGCGCCCACAGCATGACAGCCTGGGCACTCTTCGCGGTGGCAGTATCAGGCGAACTGGCTAGCGCTTCTTCCAACGCATGCGGCAACATGTGTAACAGACCCACGCCCAACATCACGCCCGCGACAAAACTAACCGTCACTTCCATCCAGCGATGCGTCAACCGAAACCAGACCGGGACCATCCCCCCGGCAATCGAAGCGCCGAAAATAAGCAGGCAGTAGTAGGTCAGCAGAACAAGGGAAGACATGGGAAGAAATTCGGAGTGCGGATTGTGGAATAGCCGTGTTGCAACGCAACACACGGCAGCTTGCGGAATGTATTATCGTTCGCGCCGGCGGCCACGCCGGAACCAGAGGACAGAAAAAAAGCGGAAAATGGAAAGCCGAAAGCGGAGAAGTCGTGGCCAACCGTAATTGCTTCGTTCGGTTTTCCACTTTCAGATTTCCGCTTTTGAATAACAGTATTGCAGTCGATAACCTCCACCACAAGCTTCGCTGTGGATAGCCACGTGCGGAAGCCGCGGTTTCGTCGGTGCTACCGCGGCTTCCCCCCGCGGCTACCAACGGCCCTCGATTTTGCATTTCTCCCGTCGACCGTTGCTGATCGATCCTAGGAAAGCAAAGCTGAGAAAGAGTTTGCCGACCAATGGAAAGATAGGACAATACGCTAAGCTTTGTCAGAAAACAGTGAGCCGAACGCGCTAGCGTCGGGCGAACCTGCGAAAAACATCGAACCTAAACGTCCGATGCTAGCGCCTACGGCTCACATGACGGCATCCTTGAGGTTTTCTAAAAAGCCAAAGCCTTTATCCCATCGGCCGACAGGAGTTACGCCAAGGTGCGTCGGGACGATGCGTTCTAACGCTTTGAGAGAATCCGTCGTGTTATGGCAACTACGGGACTTGCGAGTTCATCGCTTGCTCTGGGGAAGCTAAACGTCTGAGGACGTGTGCGAACACCCAAGTATTTCTTATGCTGGAGGTGTGGCATGCTAGTCTGATCACCCGCAAGTATATTGGGATTCCTTTTAGCGGACTTTTGACTCGGCCTGCAAATTAATGAGTGCGTCAATCGCATTAGAAATCGGTAAATAAATCGGGACAGTAGCTCCAAGGTCTTCGATTCGTACTACTATGCCATATGGCATAGCCGATACGTTTCTTTGCCATCTCTTATACGCTGCTATTGCTAGAGTGTAGTGATTATTGCTGAACTCGCTTCGGTGTTGCGTCCACTCAAAGGTAAGCGTTCTGTGAACAGCGTCCCAAAATTGCGCGCTATCCTAATAGAGGTGAACCATTCCCTTTATTCCAGGAACGAGCACAATGTCCAATCGAAACAAATCCCAAGAGTCCCACTGGCGTGGCCTACTGAAACAGCAGTCCTCAAGCGGCTTGAGCATCGCGGCGTTTTGCCACCAGAACTCGATTACACAAACCAGCTATTATGCCTGGCAGCGTAAGTTCCGTGAGCAGCAAGCCTCCCCAGAGCAGGGGAGCCGTTCGACCAAGTCTCTTAAAACCAGTCGTAACGCCGTCCAGGGCACCCAACTGGTGCCTGTGCGGATCGAGGGGACGACACCTGCGTCCACGCTGCGTATTCACTTGCCGCAGCAGGGAGTCTTTGTGGATGTGCCTCACGGCACCGATTGTGAGACAGTGAAGGACGTATTGCAGGCGTTGCGTGAGGTGGCGTCATGTTGATTGTGCCATCCCAAATAAAAGTCTTCGCCGCGTTGGCTCCCACGGACATGCGTAAAAGTTTTTGTGGATTAATCGGTATCGTCGAAAAGGAGCTTGGCAAACAGATTGAAGACGGAGATCTTTTCTTGTTTTTCAACCGACGCCGCAACCGGTTGAAGGTACTCTATTTCACGGGTGACGGCACGATCATCCTCTACAAGCATCTTGAACGAGGAACGTTCGAGACACTACGTGGCGCCGACCATGGAGGGGCGATTGCATCCCCC
Organism: Lacipirellulaceae bacterium; assembly: GCA_965249435.1. GTDB lineage: Bacteria > Planctomycetota > Planctomycetia > Pirellulales > Lacipirellulaceae > JAJRWS01. Next base: position 172,191 of record CBDFMC010000014.1, read on the forward strand.
GGTGATTACTTGACACTGCATGTGGACGACCTGCGATTGTTGCTGGAAGGCATCGAGCTATCGAGTGTCAAACGTCGCAAGTGGTGGCGTCGTGAGCAGGCAAAACAAATTACTCAATCGCCTTGGAAACCACCTTGACGCGCAACGTGAATTGTCGATAAATAAACATGTGTGTTCTACACCAACGGTGTGTGATCATTTGCCATTTCGTGACGCACCTTCAAGGACCGAAACGTTGTCGATGGAATCCGACAAACTCCGAAAAGAGATCGAAGTGCAGCGCGCCGAGATCGCACATCTCAAAAGGGTTAATAGCGAGCAACAGGCAACTCTTGAATCGTTGCAGAATCACATCGAGGTGATGCAAGAGCAAATCACCTTACTCCGTAAGGCACTCTTTTCTCCACGGCGTGAACGGTTTATCCCTTCTCCCGATCAAAAGCTTCTTTTTGATCCCGAGTCGATCGAGGGCAACGAGATTAGCGAGGATGACGAGGCGACCGACGAAGAAGAGCCAGACGATGAATCGTCTTCGAAACGCAAGAAACGCCGTAAGAAGCGCAAACGTTTTGAATTCCCCGAGTGCTTGCCGGTCCAGCGTTTTGAACACCCACTGCCGCCGGAAGAACTCGATTGTCCTTGTGGATGTGGCGGCAAGCGGACGGTGATCTCCGAGCAGATCTCACGGCAACTAGAATATGTTGAGTCTAGCGCCTACATCGCCGAGCACGTTCGGTTTACCTACGGTTGCCCTGTTAGCCGGGATGGCCAGCAGATCGTCACCAGCGAAAAGCCACCCAATATCAACGAAAAAGGGATATTTGGGGCCAGCACGTTAGCCTGGCTGGCACACGCCAAGTTCGAGCGTCACCTGCCCCTGTATCGTCTCCAGGAAGAGCTTCGTTCCACCACCACGATGTGGTTCAACCGCAGCGTGTTGAGCAACGCCGTGGTGCGAACGGGCGAGCGTCTGCTGCCGGTGTGGGATCTGATTCGCACCCAAGTACTGGATAGTTTTTATGTACGGGCCGACGAGACCACGGCCCGTGTCCTGCGTCCCGGGGCTGGGGCGACCAAGCTGGTTTATCTCTGGGTCTACGTTGGCGATGACCAGCATCCGTACCAACTATTTGACTATCGACTTGATCGATCCCGCGCAGGTCCGCGGGAAATACTTGATGATTTTCAAGGCGGATTATTAACCGACGGTTACAGTGTCTACACGTCCCTAGTCAAGGAATCGGATGGCCGACTTCTGGATCTGGGTTGTTGGGCCCATGCGCGGCGGAAGTTCGACGAAGCGTGCGCCGTCTCAACGCAGCCACTTGCGCACGAGGCGCTCGCTTGGATCTGGCAACTGTACGACATCGAGGATCGCCTGGCCGATGCCGATGTGGAAACGCGACGACAAGTGCGCATGCGCGAGTCGGTTCCCATTCTTGACCGTCTGCACGATCGTCTCACCGAAGTGCAGCCGACGGTACGGCCTTCGACCAAGTTGGCCGAAGCGATCGGCTATCTGCTCAATCGTTGGAACGCGATGACGCGATTTGCAACCGACGGGCGCTATGCGATCGATAACAACATGGCAGAAAGAGTCATTCGCCCCTCGGTTATTGGAAGAAAAAATTACCAATTTTTTGGGAGCGATGCGGGTGGTCGCGCGGCATGCGTCTGGTACACGCTTATCCAGAGTGCTCGTTCTAATCATGTCCACGTCACCCCGTATCTCAACGATGTTCTCGTCCGGCTTCCTCAGATCGTTCCCGAGTACTTGCGGGTGGGCGACGCCCAAACCCCGTTCGAATCGCTTTCAAGGGACCAGCGAAGTATTGCGGCAACATGAGCGAGCCGAAAGATTCGCGAGTTTCTGGAGAACTTCGATGTGCGAGTTTCGGCGGGCAGTGTCTCGAATATTTTGACGAAGACAGCCGACTCGTTCGACAAGAGTTCGACGACATCGTCAGCGCGGGACTCGCCTCGACGCCGTATCAGCAGACCGACGACACGTCGGCACGAGTCGCTGGGAAGTTCTGGCACACGCACATTCTTTGCAATCCGTTCTACGCAGCCTACTTCACACCGACCGCAAAAAGATCGGCTGACGGTACTCGAAATCCTGCAAAACACGAGCGATTTGCGTTTTCAGTTGGGGTTCGGAGGAAACACTGGAGTCTGCTGCGGACCGAGTTCGACATCCCAAGAAATGGCAACGAGCTATCGAAGCGATTGGCGATGACGGAGTGCGGCAAAACATCGCTCGCAGGCGTTGCTCCAGGAATGGTTCGGCCATGGCAACCGGCAGGTGCGAACCGCCATCGAACAGGCGGCAGCGATTGTGTACTACCGGCACCAGACTTCCGTGCCGGTCGTCGAGACCATCGTGTGTGACGACGCCGGCCAGTTCAAGTTGCTGACGGAGAGCGTTGGCGTTGTGTTGGATTCATGCGGGTCGTCATTACGAGAAAGCTGTCGCCCGTAGTTCCTCGTCACGCGAAACTGCTTGATTCATTCGCGGATCGCTATTGGGACTACTATCGTTCGTTGCAAGCTATCGTGCCGGTCCAAGCGACGAGATGGCGGCCTCGCTGCGGACTCGAATTCGACGAACTGTTTTCGACTCGAACGGGCTACGATGCGCATTGGACGATCGCATTGCGAAGACGGCGGCAAAGAAGACGAGTTGCTGACGGTACTATCGGTGCCGAGTGTTCCGTTGCACAACAACGCATCCGAACTCCAAGCTCGCGTGAGCGCTCGTCGTCGCGACGTGAGCCTGCACAGCCGTAGTGTCTCGCGGCGCTCGTTCGATGGACATCTTCACTGACGAGAAAACGTGGCATCAAGTTCTACGAGCCGCCGTTGATGCTCAGAAGCTTATTCCAGAAGCGGTGGCTGCTGGTGGAACCGTTGCCGCACTCTACGCCGGGCACCGTTTTTCTATCGATACCGACCACCTATTGATGAATTTAAGAGATGATTTTGACCACGTGCAGGAAATTCTGGAAGAGTCGCCGAGCTGGAGAACAAACCGCACGAAACCTCCTGTATTGATTCTTGGCTCGCTTCATGGAATCGATGTTGGTTTTCGTCAATCACGCCGCTCGCTGCCAATCGAGAGAACTGAACTAGACACACCGGGCGGCAAGCTGCGTGTTCCGACTCTCGATGAAATTCTTGGCATGAAGGCGTTTTCGGTTTACAGCAGACGTGCGACACGAGATTTTCTCGATTTTGCTGCTTTGTCCGCACAGCTTTCAGAAACAGAAGTTCTTCAAACGCTCCTTCGCTCCGATGAGCGGTATGGCGAGTTACAAGAATCGTCTGTCGCATTTGAAATTTCCAAAGCCTTACATGAGGCGGTGCCAAAGGATTTGGAGGAAATTCATTTGGAGCACTATAAGGGTATCCAGCCTCCTTGGAGCGAGTGGAGTTACATTGAAAAAATATGTAAGATGTATGGAGAGAAATTTGGGGAGGTCTTGATTCTTCAGTCAGGTGAAAACTAATGCAACATCGTCACATCAACACCCAGCACTGGTCAAAAGAAGCCATTGACTCTGCACTGGAGCGAGGAGGCTTGCGTGATTGGCAGGAACTTTTTCGAGAAGTTCGAAAAGACAAAAATCTTGCAACCAAAGTCATTGAAGTTGCCAGTGACAATGAAGCAACCGGCTCATCTTTGGCGATATCGCTTGCCCAAAAAATGTGGGATATTTAGTGGTTTTTTATAGTACCCCGCATATTTGTCAGTCCTCTGTCCATCAGTAGAAGTCGTGCTTTCAAAACCACATTGGATTCCCTTGACTGTCGAACGCCCTCATGCCAATCACGGGAATCGGAAAACACTTTGGCAATTCGCCTTCGTTTACCTGCGACCGATAGATTATTATCGGGGCAACCCGAAGCAGTTGCACCAACAGCGTCGCCAAAAACTGGCCACGGCCAGGCACCAGCGACGGGAAAAGAACCTGAAGTTACGGCAACGGACGTTGCCCCTGGAAGCTGGAGCAAGTGTTGCTTAACAAAGGACGAGAATGTCTCAGTGTGGGTGAAACATTTCAAGGGAAGTCGGAGAAGTCAACCAATAAGCCGAGTTCAAAGAAAACAACCGACGGCAAATAAGCCGGCGACTCGTCGAGTCGCGGCCAAACATAGCCCTTTTCACATCATCAATCAACCATCTCACATCGTACATTTTCCTCCCATGCGTTGCCCCACTTGCCAAACAGACTTTGATTCGACTCTCTCATCAGCACTGCCGTTTTGTAGTGAGCGGTGCCGCGAAGTCGACTTGGGCCGATGGTTGGACGAGAGACACAGTTTGCCCACGATGCCCGATCCCGAGGCCGACGAAATACCGGACGACAATTGGGCTGCTGGTAACACCCCCTCCGGCAATGGCTCGTCCAGCACGGCCGAGGAAACCCGATAGACGTTCACATGCCGGTCTAATCAATTTTTTCACCACAGAGCACACCGAGAACCGAGAGGAACTCATCGCGGCCACTGGCCGCAACCAAAGAAAAACATAGCCACAAAAAACACCAAAAGGCACAAAATATTTCTTTAGCCACGGATGAAACACGGATTGAACACAGATAAATTGATAACTTTGTCATAGAAAAAACATTCTTTTCATCCGTGTTCAATCGTGGCTAAAGAAATATTTTGTGATTTTCGTGTTTTTTGTGGCTATTTCTTCTTTGGTTGCGGCAATGGGCCTCGCTGGGCTCTCGGTGGTTCATTGATTGTAATATCCTTGTGAACAGATACGATAGACGAAGGCTACGCTTCCCATGAATCAAACATCAGGCACTTTGTATGACATCCGGTGGAACGAGGTTTGCCCCTCGCTCGTTCTGTTGCGCGCGTTGCGCGTGTCGGTCATGGTCCGTGTTTTAGTGCTTGCCATGGCAGGGGTTATGCTAACGCAATGGGGGTGGTCGTTGGTCGATCAAATCTTTGCCACCGCTGCCCCGCAATTGTCGCCACTCGATCAATCGTCGAATCCCATCGACAGCACCGGATTGATTCATTGGGGGGGGCCGCTTACGCGAGCTTGGGTTTGGCTGAGTGAACCATTTGTTCACATGGCGCGTAGCGAGTCAATTCGTGGAGAGACCGGGTGGAAGTTTTCTCTAGCGCTCTGCTTTTGTGCTCTTTGGACGATTGCCGTTTGGGCCCTTTTTGGCGGGGCTATTGCTCGCATTGCCGCTTTGCATCTCACCCGACTCGAAACACTCGGCCCACTGACAGCGCTAAAAGAGGCCTCACAAAAATGGGCCGCCTCGGCAGGAGCACCCCTCATTCCATTGGTCGGATCAGCGCTGCTTGCCATCCCGCTGATGTTTGCAGGCCTACTGTCGCGGCTCGATTTTTTTTCTTTGATCCTCGGGTTAGTCTGGGTTTTTGTTATTCTTTGGAGTTTGTTGCTGGCGGTCATTTTGGTTGGCATGTTCGTTGGCTGGCCACTGATGTGGGCGACCATCGGAGTCGAACGGACTGATGCGTTCGACGGCGTGAGTCGCTGCTACGCCTACGTTTACCAACGGCCCCTGCACCTGGTCTGTTATGTGGTGATTGCCGCTGCGTTGGGATGGTTGGGGCAGATGGCCGTGGAGTATTTTGCCCTAGCAGCCGTTGCGCTCGGCGAATGGGCTGTGAGCTGGGGCGCTGGCGGAGGGCGCATTGCAGAACTCACCTCCCAAGAAGGAAACACCCTAACTGGCATGGCAGCAATCGGTGCCGCGGGAATCCGTTTTTGGAAGGAGGCGTTGCAGCTACTCGTGGCTTCCTACGCACCCGCTTATCTCTGGTCGGCTGCCGTGGGCATCTATCTGTTATTGCGGAGACAGGTCGACTCGACCGAAATGGATGAGGTGTCGATCGAAGAAAGTGCGGATGCATTACCACCCTTGCATGACGATCCCAGTGGAGTGCCGGGAACCGAGCCACAACCAACCACGCTTGCCAACGATGGCAATGAAACGACTAACTGACTCAAACTGAAAAGAGGAAACCACGAATTACACTAATTGCACGAATAAGGCGAGCGGCAATAGAGAATTTACCAGCCGTAGCAAGTAAAAGACCGTGCATATCCGCAGCCCCGCTGACCCGCGAAACAATCATCAGATCACAACTCAGCAACACGATTTGCATAATATGTTTTCTTGGTTCTTCAGGAGTTATAATGGCTAGATTTTGCAGTGGAAAGGAGAATGCCCAAGTCATAATTTCAGCCCCCGGCTTTGCCGGGGGGTTGCGTAACAGTCCACCTTTCCATCAGGCAGAGCATTTCCACGAAGGACATTTTCCCCGAAAGCAACATTTCCTCGAAGGCAACCCCCCGGCAAAGCCGGGGGCTGAAATGCTTTCCTCGAACGGTAGCCACTAAATTCCCTGAAGAACCATTTTCTTGGGATTTGTCCTAAATTCATCTCATTCTTTGCGCCTCCGCGAGATGCTTTTCGAGGATTTTCCAAACATCATCCCCGTGGACGGTTGCTTTTTTTGATTCGTGGCTCTCGAACCAACCGATGGATACTCCGAAAGTTTTTTCGGAAAACCCCATCCCACCATTTGGCGTTTCTCCAAAACGGCGTGTAGTGGTATGCCGGCTCGGGCCAATCTTGCGCGGCAATGACGGACTGCATGACCTGGGGATGCGTACCTCGGAATGGCAAACACGCGGCCGTGTCGAATTGGTAGTCAGGGGCTGAGTCCACAGCCGGCAGTGGCTCACCCCTGTGGACATTCCGCTCGTTCTCCCAGTAGAAGTGCGAAAACTTTGTCAGCTTTCGGGCTTGGACTGCCGGGTCGCGAACCCAGCCGTAATGATACATTTTGGCGCCGGTTGGTTTGGTGCAGAGTTGCCGACCGTTGATGGCGAAACCGCAAGCGTCGCCGACCGAGCGAATGCCGATTCCACGACGCACGATGCGTATTTGCCTGCGGTACGGCAGTGGATTTACTAGCCGATAGCTGCCGTAGAAGTGGCGGTAACGGAAACTTAATCCCTCGACGCGTTGCCGCGGCAGATAGCGGCGCATGGCATGGAGGATACAATCGTAATTCTGCTCGTGGATGACTTCATCGCCTTGCAAGTAAAAACACCAATCACCGATACATCGGTCAAGCGCCATGTTGGTTTGCTGAGCCATCACCAGGCCACCGCGTCGGAGGTTCTCATCCCACTCGGTTTCGATGATCCGTAATTTTGGCGAATCGATGGCTCGCGCGCGATTAAGTGTTTCATCCTGACTTTTTCCAACAGCCAGTACAAACTCGTCGACCAGTGGCAACAGCGAGCGAATGCTTTCGATAAACGGAAAGCCGAACCGCACGCCATCGCGAATGATACTGAATCCGGAAACTTGCATTGCAACAGTCGTTGTTCGTGTGTTTCTCTGTTCGCTAGCAGCGAGCTGTGGGCTTCGGCCCATCATTGGACGAGAATCGTAAGCGTTCTACCGATCAACCACAACTCCGACCCTGTCGTGGTGTCGTGTGCAGGAATACACTCACTGGGTAAAATGCTTGAGCAGGGGGAGCAGTTTTTTTCATGAAATAGACAGTGTCATGGGCTAGGATCAGCCCCTCAAGAAGGCTCGGAATCACCTCTCGGCCGATACGCTCAACGATGAATGTACGCACCTACTCTCCGACTCCAGCGGGTACCTCTAATAATTCAATTTTCGGCAAAGCTAGCTGCGTGAATGCCGAGCGCAAACACACTGCTAGCTGCTTATGCGGCAATTATTAGAGATTCCCCAGCCTTACTTTCGAAGGGAGACCTTCGGTAGAGTCCCAATTGAGTGTTGCGAGCCAATAAATGACCAAGCCCCAATGACCAAGAATCTCCGCATTGCCCTCTGTGCCAGAATAGCTGAGACAACTACCTCCTCATTTCATTACTGTGGAGGGCGAGGAGATATGTTTAGGGGCGGCAGATAAATAACTATCCGGTTTGGTAAGGAACACTCAATCAATAGCTGCGGCAACTGGTAGGGCTCGGGGTTCAGGGTTCAGTACATAAATGCAATGCAATTCTCGAACCTTGCCCCCTCTTTTTCCTGAACCCTAAACCCTCTCCTGGAAATGGGGAAGTTATTTATCGGTCGTCCCTTAGATGGATCATGCCCAGAAAGTTCCAGTAGGAACCGGTTGTAGGAACCCGGAAATCCCCGGAAAATCTCGGCGACGTCGGTTCGATGCGTCCTACAAGTTACGGATTCTGGAGGAAGCGGACCGCTTGACCGGTCCTGGTGAAGTGGGCGAATTGCTTCGTCGAGAAGGGCTCTATTCGTCCCATTTGACGACCTGGCGTTGCCAACGAGACGAGGTTCGTTGGCGGGGCTCACGCCGAAGCGGCGCGGGCGGAAAGCGAAGCGGAAAGATCCTTTGGCCGAAGCGAATGACAAACTTCGTCGTGAGAATCGACCGCTACGAGGAGAGTGGTCAACGGACGATAAACCGCCTGATGAACAAGAACGGATTGTCTGTCATAAGCGACTTGGGACAAATCGGCAAAGGGGCTCACCGCGGCTATATCTGCTAGAATGTGCTGGCTGTCGCGGCCGACACGGGCGAAGTGTTGGGGCTGGTCGATCAACTCTTGCACCACCGCGACGACGTGCCGGACGATGAAACGCTGCCCGAGCACCGCGAGCGGGAAACGCAGGGTGGCACCGACACTTGTCCGCAAAGCGCTCTGCTACTGATTTGGACATTGCTCGGACATGTGTCGGTGTTGCTTGCAACAAGAGGCTTGACCGGGACGTAATCGGGTGATACCTCCTGTGCTACGCACACCGACAATCGGCCGAATACGGTTTACTCAATGGCCAAATCAACTCCGGCCGACTGTCGGTGCCACCCGCGGCAAAGTCGAAAGAAGCACGTGGTAGCCGCGAGCGGAATCCGTGGTCCGGACTAGAATAACCGCGGCCACCGCTTCCGGCTAGGGCTTTGTCACACCTTAATTGTAGGGTGTGGCACGCCCAGAACTACGCGAGGGACGTGTTGATTCACACGTAGCAAAGCATCGAATCTTCTGCCGGAGCGAGCGGTAGCGCTGTTCCGGCAGGGCTTTGAGTCCGCTGTGCCGGAACTGCGAGAGGCTTGTTCCGGCCGGCTCTCTTACGCCAACGGCGTTTTGTCACATAGCCCGGGGTTGCGAGCGCAACGAGCTACCCTGGGTCTGCAGATCACCCCATGCGACCTACCCCAACGGGGTTGCGTCAATCGGCATACCCACCGGACGGCATAACGCGGCTCTTTGAAAAGACGCAACCCTTTCAGGGTAGTCGATCGGCGACGCACACGGCACCCAGGGTAGGTCGCCGGGGGCGACCAACCCTGGGCTATGAGCCGAAACCGCGTTGCGGTAACAAACCGTGCCGCTGGCTGCCGCTCCTATTCCAGAAATAATTCCCGTGAAAAAAAGGTGCCAAGTTATGGTCGGTTACGCCAACGGCGTTCTGTCACATAGCCCGGGGTTGTCGGCGCAGCCGGCTACCCTGGGTCTGCAGATCACCCCATGCGACCTACCCCAACGGGGTTGCGTCAATCGGCATATCCACCGGACGGCATGACGCGGCTCTCTGAAAAGACGCAACCCTTTCAGGGTAGTCGATCGGCGACGCACACGGCACCCAGGGTAGGTGACGAAACCGCGTTGCGGTAACGAACCGTGTCGCAGGCTGTCGCTTCTATTCCAGACACGAAAAAAGCCGCTGGGTGGTACCCCAGCGGCTTTCGTTCATTCGAGGTTGGACAAATCTAGGTTCGTCTTCTTCTACGCCAACCCAAGCCCGCCATGCCGAGCATGGTGAGAGCGAGAGTGCTGGGTTCGGGTACGGCAACGCTCGGATTAACAGAACCCACAGTCGGGTCGCCCACGGCACCAAAGCCGATCAAATCCAATGAGTTGAACTCCATCAAAATCTCGACGTCTGTCGCTTCGCCTTCAAAAACGCGAAAACTGCCCAATTCGGGGCGTTCCTCGAAGTAACTCAACTACTACCGGCTGAAGCCGGTAGGTTTGAAAGTTTCGTGAGCTACGGACTGAAGTCCTTCGCTCACGAGGAAGTCACTATGTTGTAGGGTGGGAGGTTCTGTCGGCGGATTGAGTGTACCACTTCTGTTCACTCCGCCGCCGACAGGTTCACCCACCTTGCGGTCTGGCCCAAAAGGTGGATAAACCTGCTGGCGCAAATATCTTAATCGATAGTCAACATCTCACTCGCCAGCAGAACTACCCACCCTACTAAGAGGAAAAACCTAAAGGATTCGCCTGAAGGCGAGGGTTTTAGACCCATCGTTAGGACAATAAAACCACGACGACACAACGGAATGGCAAAATCGCTCGAAGGCGTTGCGTAGCCTTGTAGGCCGGAACGAGCGGTAGCGCTGTTCCGGCAGAGCTTTGAGTCCGCTGTGCCGGAACTGCGCGGGGCTTGTTCCGTTAGCGCTCTGTGAACTCCGTCATGCCAGGAGCGTAATTCAGATCTTGACAAGCCGACGTCGTGAAGCACGCCTCTGGCGGCGGCGCTGGTTGGCCTGATCAAGTTCGCGCTGGCGATCTTCGCTGCGATGCTCAGGGTGTGCCTTGAGCCATCGGTCAGGTAGCAGCTCGGAGAGCTGTTCACGCTGGTCCCTTGAAAGCGATTCGAACGGGGTTTGGGCGTCGCCCACCCGCAAATACTCGGGAACGATCTGAGGAAGCCGGACGAGAACATCGTTGAGATACGGGGTGACGTGGACATGATTAGAACGAGCACTCTGGATAAGCGTGTACCAGACGCATGCCGCGCGACCACCCGCATCGCTCCCAAAAAATTGGTAATTTTTTCTTCCAATAACCGAGGGGCGAATGACTCTTTCTGCCATGTTGTTATCGATCGCATAGCGCCCGTCGGTTGCAAATCGCGTCATCGCGTTCCAACGATTGAGCAGGTAGCCGATCGCTTCGGCCAACTTGGTCGAAGGCCGTACCGTCGGCTGCACTTCGGTGAGACGATCGTGCAGACGGTCAAGAATGGGAACCGACTCGCGCATGCGCACTTGTCGTCGCGTTTCCACATCGGCATCGGCCAGGCGATCCTCGATGTCGTACAGTTGCCAGATCCAAGCGAGCGCCTCGTGCGCAAGTGGCTGCGTTGAGACGGCGCACGCTTCGTCGAACTTCCGCCGCGCATGGGCCCAACAACCCAGATCCAGAAGTCGGCCATCCGATTCCTTGACTAGGGACGTGTAGACACTGTAACCGTCGGTTAATAATCCGCCTTGAAAATCATCAAGTATTTCCCGCGGACCTGCGCGGGATCGATCAAGTCGATAGTCAAATAGTTGGTACGGATGCTGGTCATCGCCAACGTAGACCCAGAGATAAACCAGCTTGGTCGCCCCAGCCCCGGGACGCAGGACACGGGCCGTGGTCTCGTCGGCCCGTACATAAAAACTATCCAGTACTTGGGTGCGAATCAGATCCCACACCGGCAGCAGACGCTCGCCCGTTCGCACCACGGCGTTGCTCAACACGCTGCGGTTGAACCACATCGTGGTGGTGGAACGAAGCTCTTCCTGGAGACGATACAGGGGCAGGTGACGCTCGAACTTGGCGTGTGCCAGCCAGGCTAACGTGCTGGCCCCAAATATCCCTTTTTCGTTGATATTGGGTGGCTTTTCGCTGGTGACGATCTGCTGGCCATCCCGGCTAACAGGGCAACCGTAGGTAAACCGAACGTGCTCGGCGATGTAGGCGCTAGACTCAACATATTCTAGTTGCCGTGAGATCTGCTCGGAGATCACCGTCCGCTTGCCGCCACATCCACAAGGACAATCGAGTTCTTCCGGCGGCAGTGGGTGTTCAAAACGCTGGACCGGCAAGCACTCGGGGAATTCAAAACGTTTGCGCTTCTTACGGCGTTTCTTGCGTTTCGAAGACGATTCATCGTCTGGCTCTTCTTCGTCGGTCGCCTCGTCATCCTCGCTAATCTCGTTGCCCTCGATCGACTCGGGATCAAAAAGAAGCTTTTGATCGGGAGAAGGGATAAACCGTTCACGCCGTGGAGAAAAGAGTGCCTTACGGAGTAAGGTGATTTGCTCTTGCATCACCTCGATGTGATTCTGCAACGATTCAAGAGTTGCCTGTTGCTCGCTATTAACCCTTTTGAGATGTGCGATCTCGGCGCGCTGCACTTCGATCTCTTTTCGGAGTTTGTCGGATTCCATCGACAACGTTTCGGTCCTTGAAGGTGCGTCACGAAATGGCAAATGATCACACACCGTTGGTGTAGAACACACATGTTTATTTATCGACAATTCACGTTGCGCGTCAAGGTGGTTTCCAAGGCGATTGAGTAATTTGTTTTGCCTGCTCACGACGCCACCACTTGCGACGTTTGACACTCGATAGCTCGATGCCTTCCAGCAACAATCGCAGGTCGTCCACATGCAGTGTCAAGTAATCACCGGGGGATGCAATCGCCCCTCCATGGTCGGCGCCACGTAGTGTCTCGAACGTTCCTCGTTCAAGATGCTTGTAGAGGATGATCGTGCCGTCACCCGTGAAATAGAGTACCTTCAACCGGTTGCGGCGTCGGTTGAAAAACAAGAAAAGATCTCCGTCTTCAATCTGTTTGCCAAGCTCCTTTTCGACGATACCGATTAATCCACAAAAACTTTTACGCATGTCCGTGGGAGCCAACGCGGCGAAGACTTTTATTTGGGATGGCACAATCAACATGACGCCACCTCACGCAACGCCTGCAATACGTCCTTCACTGTCTCACAATCGGTGCCGTGAGGCACATCCACAAAGACTCCCTGCTGCGGCAAGTGAATACGCAGCGTGGACGCAGGTGTCGTCCCCTCGATCCGCACAGGCACCAGTTGGGTGCCCTGGACGGCGTTACGACTGGTTTTAAGAGACTTGGTCGAACGGCTCCCCTGCTCTGGGGAGGCTTGCTGCTCACGGAACTTACGCTGCCAGGCATAATAGCTGGTTTGTGTAATCGAGTTCTGGTGGCAAAACGCCGCGATGCTCAAGCCGCTTGAGGACTGCTGTTTCAGTAGGCCACGCCAGTGGGACTCTTGGGATTTGTTTCGATTGGTCATTGTGCTCGTTCCTGGAATAAAGGGAATGGTTCACCTCTATTAGGATAGCGCGCAATTTTGGGACGCTGTTCACAGAACGCTTACCGCTGGGGAGCGCTCCGCGAAAATACTTCTCCTGAGCTGACGAATAGTAGACACTTCGCTGAAAGCGAATGTTGCGAGGTTTGATCTTGATGTCCTGGACGATCACCTCTTCGTCTTCCAAACGCACCGCGTCAGGAGGAAGTTCTTTTGGGTCGACTGGACACTTGATCGTCTCGTGGATCGTGAGGTCTTTGAAGGTATGGCGATCCTGGGCAGAAAGCGGTTTTTTGACTTGACATTTGCGGCGATGTTTTTCCGACGAGTGATCGGAGTTGGGCTTGGGGTCGCCATCTTTGCCGGTCGTCTTCGCTTTCTTCTTCTGGTCGAGCTGTAGTTTCAGCCGCTGGACCTCATCGACAAGCGATTGCTTATCGGAACTGAGCGCCTCGACGACGTTTAGCAACTTCTCGACCGCCAACTCCGCTTCGGGCGGAAGATCTCCCGCCGAGGCCAGAAGGTCTTCGATCTCGCTGAGTATCTCCCGAATGTCTAAACTGCTCATGCCACAATTATACGCAATAAACAGCCGCGGCTACTGCTAGCGGTTGAGAAGATACAGAATTCGTCCATTTTTTATTTAGGACAGGGCGAAACAAATCAGAAATCCGAATCTCAAATGTCAAAACCGTGCTGATTTGCAGCTTTTTTGACATTCATACTTCGGATTTCGTGCTTCGGACTTAAATGGCAACATTCGGTAACTTATTTACGGACGACTCCCTTAGTTCAATCGATAGCATTTTGGACGACGCCCCGACCTTTCCGCAGTCACATGACTGCGGCCCCATTGAAGCGGCCGGAGTATACAAGCCGCTCTGGGTTCCATCCGTGGCTGCGAAATGAAATTGGAACAATAAGCAGTTTACCCGAGAAGCTCAACCACGTCGCCCACATGTAGGATGTTTCCGCTTTCATCAGAATCGAGCACGGTGTTCACACCGAATCGGTAGAAATGGTCAAACCGCTCGATAGGCGACCAATCGGGGAGAGTGGTCTGTCTGTGCTGGGAAAAATGGCGAACAAATCCCGGCGTCGCTTCGCTGCCATCAGACCGACGGGTCGGCACTACGCAGCGTTGGCAAATGCCGCGGCCTTGCCAAACCATGTTGCCGACTCGAAAACGGCGCGGCTTGAGTCGCTCGGCTACTAGGCGATCCTCCCAAAACGGGATGGTGCTGTCGACTTCCAGGTTCATCCGGAATCGCTTTCTTGCTTCATCCAAATCGATGCCATTGAACCAGTTGGTTACTTCCAAGAGCGAAGCAGTGCTGATGAGTGTTGGGCCAGGCGACTGGAGATCGTCGGGGAAACCATAGTCGACATCTTCCACCAAGCGGCACTTGAACCCCAAAATTTCGCCGCACCAATTTGCCAGAGCATCATTCTCCGGATCGAATGCGAATGTTTTCGTCTGGCCATCGTAACTGAGAGTGAGGTTTTTTAGGTCGTCCGAAAATCGGGCGCGAATGCGCTGAATGGCTGCATGTTGCTTCCCATTGACAAAGCGGCCCAAGTTGTCTTTCAGCGCATAGCGACGATCACTAGTCAATGCACCGCTAGCCAGCACCTTGGCAGTGGTTACATCAAGGCCATCGAACGACTTGATGGGGTAAATCGTAATGCGTGACAGCTTGACGGGCATGGAAGCATTCAACTCGCTTTGAGCCGAGTGATTTCCGCCCTCGCCTGATCGATGTCAGTCTGCAACTGCTCTACTTCGCTGGGGTCATCCAACTGCTGCTTGGCACCGCTGAGTTGGAGCTGCATTTTCTCAATTCGTTTGCGGAGAACCTCGACTTTTTTCTTTGCTTTTTTGTTCATGCTCTTTGTTTACCAATCGTTTTCCAGTACCTGAAGGTGTTCGTGAATTGTTCCCATTTCAGCCCCGGCTCTGCCGGGGGGTTGTCTCCGGGAAATGCAACCTTTTGGAAAATACTCTCGGGGAAACGCCCTGCCTGGTGGTGCTGAGGCCGTTCCGCGACCCCCCGGCAAAGCCGGGGGCTTTCATTGTGACTTTCCGTTCTGTTCGTGGTTGAGTAGTAATTCAATGAAACGTCCGCATGATCGCGGCAAGGACAACAATCGCCATCGCCGCCAACCATGCCATGTTGAGCCATTTTTGCATCTGCCCACAAAAACGGTCTGCCGCATCCGTTTTCCCGGTTAGGATTGCCATGACGAACATCACAAACAGGGCGAGCAAAAACTTGACCAGCAAGAGCACAAGATACGTTGGCGGCAGTTTTGTCTCGGTCGCCTTGCTTTGCGCGAGGATGATCGTCAGGTTGTAAGCACCGCTAGTCAGCAGAAAGATCGTGGCAGCGCCAACCCAACGCGCCCAAACCGACCGGCGACCTGCAAAGCACGCCTCCGTCCCAGCGGGAGCCAGCACGGTGCGCAGGTAGAACAGGCCGCCGACCATAATCATGGCGGACAATAGATGCAGCACACGAGAAATAATTTGCACGATGTACCACCCGTCAACCTCGGGCAGCGTACCCTCGGCAAGAGAAAGTATCAGACCATTTGCCATGTCCAAGTTGAAAGTCTCCTTGCTTGAGTTTGAGATTCTACAGGAATAAAGTTGAGATTCTACAGGAACTTTAGTGGCTATAGCCAAAAAGTGCAACTTTGCAGCTCTCTTGTTTTGTCTTTACGGAATTATTCATTTATACTGAACAGCGTTGAACAGGCAAATGATGTTGATTCCTCAGGACAGCTTTCAGGAACAGAGAGGAAGCAGAGATGATTTTACTCAAAGCATTCGCGTTTTTTACCCTCCTATTCGTTTTTGTAGTATTGCCAGCGCCTTTAAGGCTACTGGCGGTTACTCTCCCCTACGATAATACCAATCCAGTCATTCACACCAATGACGGTAATATCGACGTCTACAGCCTTGAGTATGCAATGTCGCTAGCGAGTGCTGGGGATATCAATCTTGTGGGTATTGTTGGGGAGTTGGTCGCCCCGTTTCATTACCAAGACATGGTTGGCAAGGCACGTCGCAGTGGCATGGTCAATATCCCTGACTCAGTGGTTATGAATAGGGTAGCAGGAGCTACACGAGCTCTTCAGGAGCCAGCTTCCGGGTTGATAGAAGATACCATCCCATTAACTACCCTGGAAAGTAACTTCATCGTTAGCGAAGCCAATAAGGCAACGCCGGAAAATCCACTAGTCATCCATACGGGTGGTCCACTCACGGCAGTCGCCGATGCCTATTTGTTGGATAATTCCATTGCCGATAAAATTATCGTCACAGCTCTCTTGGGTAGGGAAAACGACATGGTCGGCTTGAATGGTTGCTGGCTACCATTGGATTCTCATGGTGACAATTCCTGAGGCTGTTGGTGCCTCGGAACTACCCCTATTCATAGCATTTTCGCTGACGCGACTTATTTGCACCACACGGTGTTATTTTACTCTGAGGATGTCTCCCGATCTCGCCTGCTTCGCCTCTCCGTTGATGATGACCTTCACGAGTTCCTTGATCGGCGGCACGTGTAGAACAACCTCTTGCGGCGGATGGTGATACTCACTCTCAAAAGAGACATCGAGAATTTCACCATCCGATTTCAATTGAAATCTTAGACTCACCGGCCCATATTCAGTCGGCATGTTCTCGAACCTCGTTTCATAATCGGTTCTGAGCCATGCCTTGGGCACGAGTCGCAGCAGGTGCA
>CBDFMC010000015.1:0-170275 GCA_965249435.1 Lacipirellulaceae bacterium
CGCCTCCAGCCCTACCAAGAGTTCTAATATTTCGTCTCCTGAGTCAGGAGTCTCGATATCGGTGGATGATCTGTTGGTAGTGTTCTGATTAGAAAGGTCAAACGTAATTGTCCTTGATTGAGCGTCAATTGTTGGAGTAGAGCCAAGCAATATCCTGTCGGCGATTACCTGCTGAGAAACCTTGGATGTTAGAGTCATCTTAATCGCATCACCAAGGGCGTTCACAGAAAGAGATTCGTATTCACTTTTGGCCAGTATGTCGAGCAAGCCGCGTAGAGTAGTTTCAAAATCATTCGGAGAGACATTTTGAACTATGATGTAGATTTGCTCGCCTTCTGTGCCTGTTGCCGACGGGCTCGACTGTGACTGATCGTAATCCGCAACAGATAACGAATTAAGGGCTTTTTCCGCCATCAAGTACATCTTAGTTTCAGTATGCTTGGGTTCGTTGAATCTTCTTCTGAAGTCATTGCTTGGCTTGGTTTCAGCGATGAAGCTAGTCTGCACCAAGTGGTTGTCGTTGATTCCCAGCAGTATCAAGCCTCTTCTCACATAAGTCTTCATAGGCTCAAAGTTCTTTTCTGGAGCAAATATCTCAGAAGTTTCAAAATGGCCTTTAATTCCTGCAAGGCCAGGAAGTGATAGTAACTCACCGTTAGCGCTACCTGAATAACTACTGCCCTTAGCGGCACTCCTGAGCGCCTTTCTTAAAAGAGTCATTCTTGTTCCACGTGATGTGTCATAGTTCCCTTGATTAGGAATCAATCGAATTCTTATTTCACACTTGCCAAGGTCTTGGTCGTCGGTCGTCCACACAGCATCTCTAGGGTCTTCTGATGAGATTCGCTCGTATTCGGGTGGTAAAAGCAAGGTGTAACCTTGATGAAAAACCTCTTGGTTTGGCAGCTCTACCTTTAAGGAATCAAAAAGAGCCGATCTAAACCTTTCAACAGGATTACCAAAACCTATCAGACCGTCATTCTTGTCTATACGTGTACGAACATGAATAGCTACAACTTCTCCATCCTTGTTGACTACAGGGGAACCACACAACCCGACCTGGTTAACGGATGGATCATTTATGTGATATTGAATGGTTGGTTCTCCACGAAAACGTGAAGAAATCGCCCGTCGTGATCTATGAATATCTCGTTGCTTCTGACTCTCGCTCTGCAATGGTGGAGAGTAAGTTACCTCTGCTGGTATGAATTTAAAAGTATCAGGGGCATCTTGATCAAAAACTGCCAATCTGACTTGCTCGCCTTTACGGGTTGGCTGGTTTGCAAGGCGTCCTGATGAGATTGCAGTGTCACCATGCAGTTGAAAAACAGCTATGTCTCCTACTTCCGAGTCCCAACCAATTTTGTCTGCTTTTAAGGTGATCAGAGGAGAGCAAGGTAAGAATGCGCCTGATTCAGTTCCCTGGCTGTTTACGATTTCAAGCCGATGAATGCGATTTCCCAATTCATGTGTAGGAATATCAAACTTGAGTCCACCAGCAGGGCCGATCAGACTGAGGGAGGTCATAATAACGGGGGGATATTCCTCGCCTACTTCGACTAAAAAACAGGTGCCTCCTACTGCGCTGCCATATTCTGTGTGAAAGCGGGGTCTGAAGACCCAATCATGAGATGTCAGAAGAATTTGATCCTTGTGGCTCTGGCCGTTTTCGCTCGTCTTTGGCATTCGAGTTGCCATTGTTTCAGTAGGCATCGAGTCGTTTTCACCTTCTGAAGAGGTGCGGGCCGTATCAGAATCTGCGGATTCAATTTCTGGTACATCGCATCCACAGCTAACCAACAAAGCAAGTAAAGCAATTATGCGAAGAAGAATCATGATTCGTTGACCTTAGTGAATTGGACGGGCGCTGAGGAGAGCTGTTATTGGCATTCCTCGCCGGGGGACAAACGGGGACAGGTCCAAAAGTGTTCGGCACGAGATTTGCGCCACGGAAGACAGTCAAGCTGCGCAGAATAAGTAGGCTTGCGCCCCATGCCCATAGCGCGCATAATTTGCAGCATGGCATCCAAAGCGCGCGAGAAGAAGCGAAAGATCGAGGAGTCCGATATCACCGGACTGAAATTCTTTGACAAGCTTGCGCCTCTCCTGAATCGCCTCCACGACGATGGCTGCCAGCGCGATCGAGCCGGCAATCGCACACTGCACTACGACCAATATTGCATGCTGACTTTGCTCTATCTTTTCAACCCCATCGTCACCTCGCTCCGAGGCATCCAGCAAGCCAGCGAACTGAAAAACGTTCAACAGAAGCTCGGCTCTGCACGCGCTTCGCTTGGCTCGCTTTCCGAAGCGACCCGTGTCTTCGATCCGGAACGACTCAAGGAAATCATCACCGAACTGGGCGATCAACTGCAGCCGCTCGCCGGAGATAAACGGCTCAGCGACATCCAGCAGACAATTACGCTGGTCGATGGCTCGCTGATCGCAGCGCTGCCCAGCATTATGGAGGCTTCCTGGCAGAAAGCAGCCACGGGCAACGGGATGGTGAAATGGCGGCTGCATACGCACTTCGAGATCCTTCGCGGAGTACCGACACGCATCGACGTGACCCCCAACGGTGGCGGCGAGCATGATGAACGGGCCGTACTGGAGAGAGTCCTTGAAGGAGACCGACTCTATGTGGCCGATCGTGGCTACGCGAAGTTTACGTTGTTCAATAAGATCGTTGCTGCGAAAAGCAGTTACGTCTGCCGGCTACGAGACAATAGTGTTTGGGAAACGGTCGAGGAAAGATATCGTAACGATGATGCAAAGATCAACGAAATCATCAGCGATGAGGTGGTTCGCTTTTCTAAAAGCGCGGCGAGCAGTCGGCCGGACCACCCGATTCGCGTGATCTGTGTGCGCATCAATCCACACACGAGCCGCGGCAAGTACCGTGGCGGTTCGAGCGGCGTCGACAGCGACGGCATCTTGCGAATTGCGACGAACCTGCTTGATGTCCCGGCCGAAACGATCGGTTTGATTTTTTCCAAACGGTGGGCCATTGAGACTTTCTTCCGGTTTTTCAAGCATATTTTGGGATGCCGGCATCTGCTGAACCACGACCAAAACGGCATTGCGATACAGACGTACTGCGCGATTATCGCGAGTATGCTGATCGCACTTTGGACTGGGAAGAAGCCAACGCTTCGCACGTACGAGATGATTTGCTTCTATTTCTGCGGCATGGCCGACGAAGACGAGCTGATGGCGCACATCGAAAAATTGAAGTCACAAGACTAGCGGGGGAGCTGCTGTTCGAGATTCCTACGTTCCTTCACGCTGCGCGGTCGCCGACCAATCAGGGCGACCCCATTATCCGACAGCCCGCCGAGGTGAGCGAAGCGACGGCATTCCGGGCACTTCAGGACCAGTGGAAATCAAAACAAAAACCTATTCAATTCCCGTGCCGAACACTTTTGGGACAGGTCCAGTTTCTGTCTAGATCGCAAAAATATTCCTGGAACCTTTTCTTCCTCACTTGCCTGTGCCGCTAGAAAATCGGTCGATGGCTCTCCCCCTAGGATATGCACTTGCGAGCCATCGGAATAGGTTACAATCTTCGGTGGCTCTCCATCCGGTGTAATGAAATCTCCAATGAAGCCTAGTTGGGCAGCGCCACTAAGCGGAGTATTTCCACAATGAAATTTTCCCAGAGGCAACATTTCCCCGATGGCAACATCCTCTCCGAGGCAACCCCCCGGCAAAGCCGGGGGCTGAAATGAGGCTTTCTCATTGTTGCAGTCAGCGGTAGCCAATAAATTCTCTGAAGAACCATCATACTAGAGGAAGTACGGTGAGCGATGCCGAAAACGGCGGTTGTTATCGGATGTATTGAAGGGACGCTTCCCGCATCAGACCGAGCGGCGGCGACACTTGCCGTGACACGGCTTGGCAACGACGTGGTCGTCTGCAGTCCGCACCAGGACGAATTGGCCCTGCGTTATGCGTTGGGCGCGGGTGCCAGAGAGGTCGTCGCGTCGCTGGCCGAATGTTCGGCCGATGTCACTCTGATGGGCCGAGGGGTGCCGGGATCGAAGGGGACTTAACGGCCGCGAAGCTGGCCCAGGCGCGTGGAGCCACTCTGGTGCTGGATGTGCTGGATATTGAGCAGGTCGCGACCGGTCTCTGCGTGCAACGCGATCTGGGACGGGGTGCCCGCGAAATCATCACGCTGACCGGCCCGGCGGTGCTCCTGATCGCTGAGGACGCCCCTCAACCGATGTATGTTTCACGCTTCCGACAACTGGCCGCTTCACCAAACTCAGGCTGGGCGTCAGAACAAGATTCGCCGACCCGTCCAAAGTTAGCTTGGGAGCCGGTTCGGCTGCGAACCAAAACAGCGGATCTGGCCAGCAAGACGGGTGGAGCTGCTTGGAATCGCATGTTCGAGACATTCGGACTGAGCGACTCCAACGGAGACGATGAGCAGCACGTTGTGGCCGCCGATACGGAAACGTGCGCCCAGCATCTGGTGCGTTACCTGGCCCATCACGGTTTCATCGCCGACCGCGAAGGGAAACAGCATGTCGAACCGCCCGCCGATCAGCGACGGAAACAAGCAGTGCCCGACGCGCCCACTACCGAATCGGCGGTTACTCCTGCAACCGCCCCCATCCGTGCTCCGCACATCCTCGACGGCCCGACCCACGGCCTCCAGCGGCGACCTCGGCCTTATCGACCAACCACTCTGCGGGTAAACTGGCCCGATGTCCACGACCTCTCGGCCAGCAGCAGGCCCAGCACCATCGCGGCCCGGTCCCATTCCCACCCCCCAGAGATTCCACCGATGGCTGAATTCGAATATTTGTTCACGCCGATCAAGATCGGCCCGTGCACGATCAAGAATCGCATCTGCTGTGCGGCGCATGCCGACGCCCTGGCCGAGGACGGCATGCCGGGCGAGCGCGAGCGCCGGTACTACGAAGAAAAGGCAATCGGTGGGGTCGGTTTCATGATGTGCTTCGGCTCGGCCAGCGTGCATCCGACCTCCACCGCTCGCGATTGGAATGGGGTCGAGATATTCGATGATCGCGTGATCCCCTACCTCCAAAAATTTAGCGACACGATGCACCAGTACGACGTCCCCGTCTGCTGCCAAATCACCCATCGAGGACGCCGCGGGCGGAGCATTGATCTGTGGAATCGAATGTATGGTCCGAGTGACGCCCGCGAGCCGAATCATCGGGAAAACCCGCACCCGCTCGATCCCGAGATGATCGACGAGCTTGTCGAGTCGTTCGCAGCCGCGGCCTATCGATTGAAGGAAGGAGGATTCGACGGCTGCGAGATCATGGCCAGCCATTGTCATCTGATTGATCAGTTTTTTACACCCAATGCGAATAAGCGAGACGATGCCTACGGAGCCAACAGCATCGAGAGTCGGATGAAGTTTGGCGTACGTGTGATCGAGGCGGTCCGCGAGAAGGTCGGCAGCGACTTCATTGTTGGCACCCGCATTACGGGAGATGACTTGACCGAGCGGGGGCTTGATAACGCTCAGATGCAAGATATCTGTGGACGCTTGAATGATCTGAAAATGCTCGATTACTTCAACGTGATTGGCGGATCGCCCGAAACGTTTTTCGGGGAAGCTGCCGCTGTGCCCAACATGAGTTTCAAACTGGGACTCTACACCTATCTGGCGGCCAGCATTCGACAGGTGGTTGATGTTCCCGTCATCGCCTTCGGGCGAATCGTCGATCCGGTGCAGGCCGACAAAGTGCTTGCCGCCGGCGAGGCGGATATGGTCATCATGAACCGCTCCCTGATCGCCGACCCCCACCTGCCCAATAAGGCTCAAGCTGGTCAACTCGACGAAATTCGACAATGCATGGGCTACAACGAGGGTTGTATCGATCGCATCTACACGGGACGCGGGGTAACCTGCGTGCAGAACCCGGTGATCGGCCGCGAGGCCGAATGGGCAACCGTATCGGTGACCGAGTCGAAGAGAACGCTCGTGGTCGTCGGGGGAGGGCCGGCCGGCCTGGAGGCAGCGCGCGTTGCCGCGTTGCAAGGTCACCGCGTAGTGCTGTTTGAAAAATCGGACCAACTGGGAGGCCAAACCCTGATCGCAAAGCGAGCGCCGAGTCGGCAAGATTTTGATGGCGCAACACGTTGGTCCAGTCAACAATGTTACAAACTGGGCGTCGATATCCGGCTGAACACTCCTGCCGGAGTCGACGAGGTTGCGCAGCTACAACCCGATCATGTCTTCGTCGCCACGGGCGCCACCGCACGGCCGCACGACTTGCAAGAGACTGCGGGACATCCGGTGTTCAGCGCCTGGGACGTGCTGCTAGACCAATGCGGCCAGCTCGGCAAAACCCTTTTGGTAATCGACGAAGAATATGGTTTTCAAGGCCCTACCACCGCCGCATGGCTCCTGGAACGGGGACATGAGGTCGACCTCATCACAAGCCAGGAAACGATTGGCAACTTTTTGGGCGCAACGACGCGACCCCCACTCCTCACGCGTCTGTTCAAACAAGGTATCCAGATGTTCCACCACCTTAAGGCGGTACGGCTAGAAACGGGACACTGCATTGCGGCCAACCAGTGGACGGGCGAGCTTCACCAGGTTGGGCCTTACGACGGTTTCGTCTACGCCTACGGCGGCATAAGCGTGGATGAGATTTCCAAACCACTGCAAGAACAGGGTTTTGCCGTGGAGACAATCGGCGACGCCTTCGCACCACGCACCCTGCAACATGCCATCCTGGAAGGTCACCAGGCCGCACGACTTATTAGGTAATATCAGGTAATATCAGGTAACGGCGTGAGGAATTGCTCGATGTGATCAAGCAAGCCTCACGATTCGTGCCAAACATTTTTTGGGTTCCTCAGAAATTTTAGTGGGTATATTTTGCTGTGGAAAGGAGAACGACCAAGTCACAATTTCAGCCCTCGGCTTTGCCGCTGGTTGTTCTACACAAGGCTACGGTGAAAACAGGCCTTCGGCCAAAACGCCATGCCCCAGACTTGTGTACAAACAACAGATCCAGGAGCGACAGCGACGCCGACCCACCATGGTGTGCTCACGCATTCAGCACAGGAACATCGTATCGTTTGATGTTTGTGTCGCTGGTAACGAGTACCAACCCTTCTACGATACATTGGGCAATTAGAAGTCGATCAAAAGGATCCCTGTGATAGGCGGGAAGACCACCCACGGCAAAGGCATGCTCTCGTGTTACATCGAGACTCTGAAAGGTATCGAGTTGCCTGCAGAAGTCCTGTGGTATGACAAGCTTGTTGAGCGACCGCTTGATAACGATTTCCCAGATAGAAGCTGCGCTGACCAATACCTGATTCGCACCATCGGCAATTCGATTCTTCGTTCCCTGGGTGAGCGCTCGGTTGTCGTCGAGCCACCACAAAAGGACATGCGTATCGAGTAGCAACTTCATGATAGGGACGTCTCATCAGGCTCCATCCCAAAGGCCTCGGCAATATCCGGCGGCAACGAATCGAAGTCATCCGCAATCTGAATCTTGCCCCGCAGCGCCCCAGGCACCCGCTCTTTGGTCGCAGCAACATAGGGACAAAGAATCGCCACCGGCTTTCCCGCCTTGCCAATAATCACCTGCTCCCCCGCCTGGACCCTTTCAACCAGCATCGAAAGCTGAGCCTTCGCTTGAGAAATTGTGTCGATAATCAAAGCCATGAGACTTTTCCCCTCGCCAAAAGGCGCGAACCAGACCAGACCAGGTTCTGTGGTAATTATAGCCCAACCTGGCGATTTGGCAAGTTACTGGTCCTAGGGCGGCGCTGCGCTTCCCCTAGGCCACGGTGAAAAAGGTCTTTGGCCAACAGAAACCTGTAATTTCAGCCCACGGCTTTGCCGTGGGGTTGCCCACCGCTAAGTATTGCCTTGATTTTCTTCAGGGTAACTTAGAGATATCCTTACCCCCCGGCAAAGCCCGGGGCTGAAGTGCTTTTTGCAAACGGCTGCCACTCAACTCCCTGGAGAGCTACCAGATGATTTGACAATTCGGACAGATGATTTGACAATTCATGTCGAATCCTCGCAGGAAGCATGTTAGAATCCCTGCTCTTGATCGCAGGACCTGAACGCATGGAAGTAAAGGAATATGTCTCGAAAACGAAAGCGAAAAAGCCAATCAGAGAGGGTGGACCTGTTTGCAAGTGCCCAGAGAGAAATGGCCAAGGGAAACGCCAAGGTGGCGCTGAAGAATGCCGTGCTCTGCTATCGAGAGGATGCAAGTCCGGCCCACCGGCAGTTGCTTGAGGAGGCGTACGTAGGACGTGTCGAGCAGCTTCATCGGAAGAAACAGACGTCCGAAGCACGTTTTGTGCTCGCCCGATTGCTTGAGATCGATCCGACGACACCTGAAGTTCGTGAGATAATTCCTCATCTTCAAGTCATTTTGGGCGACTCGAGCGTTGATGCAAACGGGGTGTTCGAGAAGAATCCCGCTCTCTTGGTAGAGCAGACGGACCGCGCAGTCCTTGATTCGCGTGAGGCCGTTCCCGATTTTGCCGGAACCAAGTCGCACGTCGAACAAGTCCGTGACGCGTTGGCGGCCATCGAGGGCGATGATGACGCGGGGGCTATCAACCTGCTGAGCGACATCCCCCGCAGTTCGCCACTCTGCGACTGGAAGCTCTTTATCCGGGGACTCATTGCGTTTTACAATTCGGATAGCGAGCGGATGCGGGAAAACTGGCACCGACTCGACTCCGCGCGGCCTGCCTATCGCGTTGCGCAAACGCTGTTGGTCGCGTCCG
This sequence comes from Lacipirellulaceae bacterium, assembly GCA_965249435.1. Lineage (GTDB taxonomy): Bacteria > Planctomycetota > Planctomycetia > Pirellulales > Lacipirellulaceae > JAJRWS01. The sequence continues at coordinate 8,758 of CBDFMC010000015.1, forward strand.
GGGAGTTGCGTTGCGAGGACGCACCGATGGACGTTGCCAGTTCGCTGCGCAGGCTAGAACTGCACTTGCGAGACGACCCGGCAATCGGATTGCTCGAGAAGGTTGCGGAGCACTGGCGAGGGGATGACCAATCTGGTTTTTTCAACACCTATCGCCGTTTACGGCTGCGATTTGCGAATACTCACAGATCGCTGCTGGAGAAGATTGTCGATTTTGTGTGGAAGCGCGCCGTGCGAGAAAACGATATCGACGCGATCAATCGACTGGCCCGCATCGGACCTGCACCCGCCCTTGATCCGAATTGGAACCGCGCACGCGCACTCTTGGCGGAGCATCCGGAGCAGTCGCAAAGCAGCCTCGTCGAATCCTATTGGACTGCCTACGCGGATGATGTGGAAACTCTCGCTGTGTTGCGTGAAGAAGAACGGGCGATCGCTGTGGGGATGGTGTATTCGCGACTTGGACAGCGATTTGCTGAGTACGGAGAAGCGGTCTTGCAGCCATCTCCCTTCTTCAAGCCAGAAGTTGAGGAAGCAGACCGGTTTTTCGCCGGTGCGATTCGTTTCTTCGAGGAGAGCATTCGACGCTGTCCGCGGCTCGAAGAAGCCTACCAAGGGCTATCGATGTTGCACGAAACAATGGAATCGCCCGAGAAGGGTGCCGCCGTACTCCAGCGGCTTGTGCAACAGCAACCGGACGACTACTTTGCTCGATGGAAACTGGCGACTTACTACCTCGGGGAGGATAACCCGCACGAATCAGCACCGCATGTGGAAACGGTGGCGCGTTTGAAGCCGCGAGATTCGCAAACGGTCGCGCTCTGCTGGAACCAGCGCATCGCGATGGCCCGTTCTCTAGCCAAGGGTCGGAAGTTTGAGGCAGCTCGGCAGGAACTCGAGAGGGCGGCCCAATCACTGCCCCCGAATATCCAGCCGTACGCAGTCGATATCCTGCGCGCCGCCATCGAATTCAAGGCAAAACGTGCAGAGTCGGGCCAACAATATCTCAATGCCGCGTTGAGTGCTGTGGATGAACCGACCATCATCTGGATGCGGATAAGCATCGCGGCAGCGCGCTTCAGTTTGCCTCGCAAAATCAAGAAAGACTTTGACGACCAATTCAAGGAAGCAATCAAGAAGAAGCCCTCAAGCCAGACCGCGGGTCGCCTTGCCGAGACTCTTACTCCATTCAAGGTGGCGAATGTCAAATATACCGGGCAAGCGACGCATGAGCGGCTCGTGATCGCCTACTTAAATCGTGCAAAACGTGTGCGATGGAATGAAGAAGACCTCTGCAATGTGTGCAGGTTCTTGGAATTCGCTCCAAAGCATCAGGCGTTGCGGGAGCGCATGATCAAAACGGGTGTCAAGAAATTCCCCAACAGTGCTCGGCTCCACTACGAGGCAGGCCAACTCGAGTTGGAAGGGGGCCCGTCCGAGTGCAACATCAACAGAGCAGAGCGCCACATGAATCGCGTCGTGGAACTAGCAGCCCAATCGGCCGACTCGTCCGATCAAAAAATGGTCGAGATGGCGAAGCGCGCATTAGGTGTTCTTCGCGACACAAAGGAGCTGATGGCCTCACCGTTTTCATCCCCGTTCGCTCCACCCTACTGGGACGACGAAGAGGAAGACAAAGATAGCGATAACAGAGACCGATTTGTCATGTCGTCGCTGTTTGGCAGCGATGACGATGAAGAGTCCGATTGCGATGATTATGGGAGAATGCAAACAAGCGGCGTATCGCTTGACGATCTTGATGCCGCGACGTTTCTCGACGAGATGAAGCAGACGCTCCCTCGCCCGCTCGTACGGCAGCTCGAACGCACTGCGGCAAAAACGGGGACGAACCTTGTTGATTTAATGGGCAAAATCATCAAAGAACAGATGCAAGGCGATCCTTAGAATGTTATGCAACTTTCACGGGGTAGAAAAAACAAACCACCGAGAGTACCGAGGACTCAAAGAATAGAACCGGCAGCCTGTTGGAAATGTATTTCTGCAGGCCGGAACGAGTCTTGCGAGTTGCGGCGCTGCCTATTTTTGCGTTTTCATGCATTGCTGGAATTCACGTAGTTCGCACCGGCCTGCGATTTTTGTTTTCGGGCAGGCTGTTTGGTAAGCTGTCCAGTTGAGGCATAATAGTGTAGGGTATGGGGACAGGCGATTTGTCATCTGAATTCCTTGGTGTCCTTGTATGTTGGCATAGGAGCTTCGTGGTTCATTCTTCTTTATTCCGTGAACGACTACGAATGATTCGACCAAGTTAGACGAGCAAGGCGAGGAACATCGCCACCGTACCAACAAAAACGAAACAAAGCAAAACGATAAGGAACATCGTCATGGCTGATCCGTACGAAGTCCTGGGCGTGGGCCGAGACGCCGACGAGAGTACCATTCGCCGCAGTTACCTGGAACTTGTTCGCCGCCACTCGCCGGAACGCGACCCGGAGCGGTTCGCCGAAGTCCGCGAAGCATACGACCACCTCCGCGATCCGATGGTCAGCTTGGAGAACCGGCTTTTCAAGCTGAATACGTCGCATACGCTGGAAAGCATGCTTGCAGAGGCCCGACCGTCCGTCCACGATCGCCGCCTTCCTACCAATGTCCTCTTGTCGCTGGCAACATCATGAGTCGCACGATCCAGGAAAACGAGGCAATCCTCAAGCAGTTTCGTGACTGGTTGGAGCAAACGATCGAAGAGGTCGATGCGCTCGATCCCACGTCGACCGACGAAATGCCGAAAGAACAACCGAAAAGCGATGTATCGGTGCAAGAGGCAACAGACACAGCAGTGAAAAACGATGAGGGGCCTGTAAATTTTACAGCGTGTGCTCTCAGCCCGGCGGCATGGACAGAGAATGTAACGCAGTTCAACGAAACGATCCGGCTCGACCGGGTGGAGCACCCTGCCCAACCCAAAACTGCTCAATCCAAGGATGAACTTAACACGGCTGGCGACTCGTTGCCTAAGGAGAGCGCCGCGCCGCTACCGGAGATCGGCCTTCGACAACTCGTCGAGGCGTTCACGGCAATGCGACATGAAACCAAGCTACAGACCAAGAGCACCCGCGGTGTGGTCGACGCCGTACAGTCGTCACTCGCTGGTCTCGACGCCGCGATGCGACAGTTCCAAGCAACGCCAGAGGAAGGGGCGCGGGAGAAGGAGGCCACGATACCGTTGATTGAGGCGCTTGTTGAGCTGGACGAAGCGCTGTTGCGAGGCGCACGAGCCTTCGAGACAACGACCCAGACGGCGCCGGAGCGATTGGAGGAAATGCTCGATGAGTTGTTTCAAGGCTTGCCCTGGTGGCACCGATGGACCGCCCGTTTATTGCATGGGCAGATTCGCCATCGGTGCATCAAGACAATGGAACGAATCAATACAGAAGACTTTGCCCACTTAAAGGAAGGTTATGCATTGATTCAGGGACGATTCCAACGCGTGCTCCGCGAACGCGGTGTTCACCGCATCAAAAGCGTCGGACGCCACGTCGATCCGGAGGAAATGAATGTCGTCGAGCTAGTCAATTCCCCAGAAGCCGAACCGGAAACAGTTGTTGAGGAAGTGCGCCCAGGCTATAAATGGCGAGACCGAGTTATTCGATTCGCCGAGGTACGCGCCGTCGGCGGCCACCGAAGGATGGCAACCGGCGATGAGTATTGTCACGAAAAAAGTCGGAATGGTAACAGAATGCTTGAAATTAGCCCACTGGAAAGGGATGCGAACTCCCGTTCCGTTAGTAGTGGACGTGAATAAAAAAATCTATAAGTAAGGAGAACCGTGGTATGGATCCCATTCTTGGAATCGATTTAGGAACGACCAACAGCGCCGTGTCGATAATCGACGTGTCGACAGACAATAAGGGCAAGCCGCATGTCCTGCGTGATGATCGGGGAGAGATCGTCTTGCCGTCGGTCGTTGGACTCGATCGTGAAGGCCGGGTGCTTATTGGCCAGGAGGCTCTCAACCAGGCGCTCGTCGCGCCGGAACGCACCGTCCGGTCAATCAAGCGCAAAATGGGGCAGGATGTAACAATTCGCATGGGAGACGACGAGTTTTCGCCGCAGGAAATCTCGGCCATGATCCTCCGGACGCTGAAAGACCGCGCCTCGAAGGCGTTTGGCAGCCCCCTCACAAAAGCCGTAATCACCGTACCTGCACTCTTCAACGAAAACCAGCGCGAGGCGACGCGCGAGGCGGGCGAGTTAGCCGGGCTAGAGGTCGTTCGGATTATCAACGAGCCAACAGCCGCGTCGCTCATGTATGAGCCAAGTTCTGGAAAGAACGAACTGCTTTTAGTCTACGACCTCGGGGGAGGCACGTTTGACGTCTCGGTGGTACAGGTCGAACAAGGCGTCGTCGAGGTGTTGGCGAGTTATGGCGATACGCAGCTAGGGGGCGATGATTTTGATCGCCTCCTCCTCGACCATGTGTGTGATGCCTTTCTCCAGGAAAACGACATTGATCTGCGCGAAATCCCCACGGCCAAGTCGCGAATGCTGCAGGCAGTGGAGCAGGCCAAGAAGCAGCTTTCTGACGAGGCGTTCACCACGATCTCCGAGGAGTTTCTCGCCGAGAAAGATGGAAAGCCACTCCATCTCCAATTGGAGATCCGACGCGACGAGTATGAAGCCTTGATTGAACCGCTGCTCAAAAAGACGCTTATCAGTGTCGATGCCGCGATTGACGACGCCAAATTGACAGCCGAGAGTCTTGATCGCGTGATTCTCGTTGGGGGCAGCACACGCACGCCTTTGGTGCACCACCTGCTGAATGAGCAGCTTCCGGGCGAACTTCACTCCGAGATCGATCCCGATCTGTGCGTGTCGCTTGGAGCCGCTGTGCAAGGGGGGTTGATCGCCGGGGTCGACGTTGGTCCGGTGCTCGTGGACATCACACCGCACACGCTTGGCATCAAGTGCCTCGGCGAGGTCCATGGCCGATACACCGACAATGCGTTCTCCCCGATTATCGCTCGAAACACTCCCTTGCCCGCGACGAGGTCGGAAATCTACTACACCTCATGCGTAGGCCAGGAACAGGTCCGTATTAAAGCACTGCAAGGCGAGAACGAAGATATACGATTCAACGAGTCGGTTGGCGAATTTCTGCTCGAAGGCTTGAACGAAGACGCCAACGAAGGGAGCGAAATCCTGGTGCGGTTCGATCTGAATCTTGACGGAATCCTCACGGTTACGGCCGTTGAGCGCGAAACCGGTTTGGAGAAAAAGCTACGAATCGACAATGCGATCACGCGTTTCCGTGCGGGAAGCCACGCGGAAGCGAAGTTGGCACTGGCGGCGATCTTCGGCGATATTCCCGAAGGCGCTGCTGGAGGCACCGATAAAACAGAGCCGTCTGTTGTCGCCGCATCCCGGAGCGAGTCGTACGAAGACAATGGAGAGGACGCCTCGCCCCTGATCGCCAAGGCGCGCCGACTAATCCATCAGGCCCCCGATGAGGATGCCAACGAAATGCGCGAGCTGGTCAACGAATTCCAAAATGCCACCGCATCACACGACAGCGATCGCATGGCACGGGTTGAAAAACAACTTGAAGATATCGTGTTCTACCTGGATGACGCTTGAAGTGGGGAGCTGGAGGTTTGAGGGCTCAGACATGAGTAACTTACAACTCGCGCCTCGTAATTTGCGCCTCGAAACTTCCTTCCATTGTCCCACCTGCGGTGCAAAGCAATCGCCCGCCATGGTTTGCCGCCGCTGCCGATGCGATTTGTCGCTTCTCGCAGCGATGTCGACACAGGAAAACGCACTGCATGACGAAACACTGCGTCTGCTACGTATCGGTCGGCATGACGAAGCAAGCCAGAGTGCCCAGCAGCGCTGGCGACTGCAACCGGATACGGACGCAGCGCGTCTGTTGGCCGTCTGCTACTTGCTCCAGGGTCACTTTCAGGCGGCCTTGGACGTTCGGGATGCGGCGTGTCAACCTATCACCCAAGACTGACGGTTTCCCTCTAAACCTGTATTCCCAATCTGTCCGCCGCCCAGTTTGAAGATTGTCTCAGTTACGTCCACGGGATCGTCGTAGCCGGCCAGTTTCATGGCGTCGATGATCCGCTGGCTCATCGGCCAGCACACCGTTCTGCGTTGACTCTCGCCATTGTTTTTCATCTGGCCGTCGTTCAAAGCTTTCACGGTGATTGTCTTGCCCGGTGCGCCTTTCAACCCGATCCGTGGACGAATCATCGACCGGTCCCCGGTATATCGTTCATCCAGAAGTATTAACGACCCACCCGGTTTCGCGCGCTCCCAGAAGTCGGCGATTTGAAACGGGCTGGACCAGGTGTGGCCGTCGCCGTCGCCGTCCGCCTGGGCCACCCCAACGACGCCATTACGGCAGATGATGACGAGATCAGAAACTCACGACGCTTCTTCGTTCGACTCCTTCTCCACTTTCTCCTTTCGACTTCAGAAAACGCTCGAAGAACAGATAAATCTGTTCGTTCGATTCGGGTGTCGTTGAATGACCTTTGCGACTGATCATCGCCACGCAATTGGTGTAGCCTAGCAGATTGTTGACGGCGATCGTATGGTTCGAGGCCGACGGCAGAGGATCGCCATGTTCGATGCACGACTCGGTGATTTTGCGTGCTACATCACGGGCAATCTCGGCAACCTCCACCAAACTACGCCCCTCGGCAACCAAGCCCGGCACATCCGGACTCGTGGCGACGTAGCCCCCTTCGGCCAATGGTTTAATCTGAAGTCGAATGGCAACTTCGCTCATGGCATTCTCCGCAACGGTTGCTATCTCAAGACTTCACGAATTTCGTTGGCGGTCATGGTGCTTTTCCCCCTCGCTTTGGAATACTCTGTTCATTTTACCCAATCTTCAACCAAAGGCCGATTGAGCAAAACCCCGGCCCTTGAGTTTTCTCCGAAAACAACCGATCATGATGCATTCTTGGTTGTTGTCTGCTTGTTTGTAGACGAAATTCCTCGAAGTACTCCGAGTGAGCAAGAATCATGTCCAAACTCATCCTGGGGCTCGATTTGGGGCCGAATTCTATTGGCTGGGCGCTCGTTCGCGACGACCTGGAAAATCCTGCAGAATCTGAATTGGTCGATTTAGGAGTCCGCGTCTTTCCCGAGGGGGTTGATGCCTTCGATACGGGCAAAGAAAAATCGCGGAACGAAGGTCGACGAATCGCCCGCGGGATGCGTCGGCAAATTCTGCGGCGAGTGCGACGGCGGCGGTACTTGCGGGAGGCACTGATCGAAGCCAAACTCTGGCCGGCTGGCGACGCGGCGGAGGCGGAATTGTACGGCCTTGATCCCTATGAATTGCGTGCCCGTGCGCTGGATGAAAAACTGACTCCACACGAAATCGGCCGCGTTCTGCTTCATCTAAACCAACGCCGTGGGTTTCTTTCCAACCGCAAGAAGGATCGCGGCGATGCAGAAGTGAAAGGGATGCTCGCTGAGATCAACCAGAATGAACAAGAACGTCGTGATGGAAACTTCAAAACAATCGGAGCTTGGTTGGCAGACAAGTCTCCTGCAGCAGGCAAGCGTGCCAGAGATTACCACACCAACCGGCAAGAAGATGACCATGTGCGCAATCGCCACCTAGCTCGGCAGCAATACGAAGACGAATTCGAGGTAATCTGGTCCGCTCAGACAAAGCATCACCCGAAACTGTTGACCGACAAATTGAAATATGGCACGCAAGGAAAACATGCTTATCCATGCAAACCGCGACGCCGCGATCAGGATGATTCACCGCTTGAATTGTTCGGCCTGCATGGTTTACTGTTTTTTCAACGTCCCATGTACTGGCCCAAGTCGGTTATTGGCCTGTGCGAACTCGAACCGAAGCAGAAACGATGCCCAAAATCGGATCGCCGCTATCAGCGATTCCGTTTGCTGCAGGAAGTGAACAATCTGAAATATATCGATCCCGATACGCATACTGAGCAAAGACTCACGGACGAACAACGCAAGTTGCTGCTGGGGAAGCTCAATCGCACGAAGGAGATGACGTTTGACGCAATCCGCAAGGCGCTCGGTTTCATGGAAAGTGTGAAGTTCAACTTAGAAGGCGGCAAACGCACAAAGCTGCAAGGCGTACCGATCGATGCGCTATTGGCAGCCACCAAGGTGCTCGGCAAAGAATGGTACGACCGGGACGAAGAGCAGAAAACCGAAATCGTCGCCGTGCTGCTCGACAACCAGCGCGATGACGACCGAATTATCGAGCGAGCCGTAGCCGAATGGGATATGACGCCTGAGCAAGCAGACGCGATGCTCGGAGTCGATTTTAAGCCCGGATATGGGGACTTGAGTTTAATGGCAATTGAAAAGCTCATCCCGCACCTCGAACGCGGGTTGCTCTACATGGCCGACGATGAGTCGAACTCTGCTTTGCACGCTGCCGGATACTTGCGGCGCGATCAACTCAAGCGGCGGTTGTTCGACAAGCTACCCGATCCGGCTCGCACGCGCGACTGCCGCATCGGCGATATTCCCAATCCCGTGGTCAAGCGCACGCTCACCGAAGTGCGCCGCGTCGTCAACGCCATCATCGGAGAATACGGCAAGCCCGATGCGGTGCATATCGAAATGGCTCGCGATGTCCAGCAAGGGAAGCAAAAACGGAGCGATTACAGCAAGATGATCCGCGAGCGCGAAGCGACACGCGAAAAAGCCGTCGAGAAGCTGCGAGAAAATGGCGTGCATGTTACCCGCGATAACATTCTCAAGTATCTGTTATGGGAACAACAGGGGGGCGACTGCATCTATTCCGGAAAACCAATCAGCATTCATAAACTGCTTGGTGAAGCAGGTGGAACCGAGGTTGACCACATCTTGCCTCGATCACGAACTCTTGACGATTCGCAAAGGAACAAAGTCGTTTGCCTTCGCGAGGCCAATGCTGACAAAGGCAATCAAACACCCTATGAATGGAAAGCCGATGCCGATCCGGAGTATTACGAACAAATATGCCAACGTGCAGGCAAGCTGATGCGAGCGGGCAAAATGCCCTACTCCAAATACCGCCGGTTTATCCAGAAGGAACTCGACCTCGACAAGTTCATCGCTCGGCAATTAACCGACACGGGCTACATCACGAAGGCCACCGCGGAATACCTGCGTTGTCTGTTTGAGAAAGATCACAACGTATTGGGCCACAAAGGCCAACTCACATCGGAATTGCGTTGGCACTGGGGGCTGGAAACAGTCTTGCAGGAGCTGCCAGACAGTCCCGGTTGGCAAGACGAGAAAGCGGGCAAAATTCGTCCCGGTGAAAAGAACCGCACCGATCACCGTCACCATGCGATCGACGCGGTGGTTATTGCGCTAACCAACCGCTCGCGACTGTAGAAACTTTCGGATATCGTCAAGCGAGGAGGTGCTCGCAAGCATGGCGAGATCCTATTCGACCCTTGGCCCAACTTCCGTGACGATGTTATGGAGCGGATTGCAAAGGTCAACGTTTCGCATCGCGTCGAGCGCAAGGTGCGTGGGGCGCTGCATGAAGAGACGCTCTACGGACCGACCAAGACAGAGGGCGAGTGGGTGGTTCGAAAGTCGCTCGCTGATTTGTCTTCCAATGAAATCGATCATATCCGCGACAAAACAATTCGCAAACTGGTTGCCAATGTGATCAGTAAAAACGGCATCGAATTCGGCCGCGGCAAGAAGCCCGACAAGAAAAAAATGAAAGAGGTCCTCAGCAAGCTAACCATGCCCTCGGGCGTACCGATCAAAAAGGTGCGAATCATCAAGCCAGAGCAAACCATCCGTCCGGTCCGCGAAGGCCAACCGGGCGAAGCCTACGTTAAGCCCGGCAGCACACACCACCTATGTATCTTCGAATGGGAAGAAAAGGGCAAGACAAAACGGGATGCTGTGTTTGTCACGATGCTCGAAGCGACCGAGCGGCTGAAGAAACAGCAACAAGAGTTGGCCATTATTCGCAAGGAGCTTGTTAAGAATGGGTTGACCGGGAAGAAGCTTAAATCGGAATTAGCAAGGCGCGCTTCTAAAATTGCAAAAGCGTTTCCTCTAATCCAACGAATCCATCTCGAACGGCCCGAGGCACGGTTTGTGATGTCGTTGAGCATCGGTGAAATGGTTTTGGCAAATGTGAATGGCACTGAAAGGCTACTCAAGTTGCGAACGTCTATTTCTACACGTAAAAATGTGGTATTCCAATTTTCGGAGGACTCGCGCAGAGACTACAGAGAAGTAAATGCGAACAGGAATACGCTTTTCGAGAAATATTCCGCACGAAAAGTAACCGTCGACCCGCTTGGCCGGATCCGCTGGGCAAATGATTGAAAAAAACGCGAAACGATTGATTCGATGTGCGATTAAAGTTTTTTGCCAAGGCAACGTCCTTTCCTAGCACACCGAGGTCATGCCGCACACCCGAAGAATACAAGCACGACGCGCAAGCGAGTGGGTGAGTACAGACGCGCACATGCCTGAAAAACAGCAAGGGCAAAAAACCCACTCGCTTGCGCGTCGTGCTTGTATTTGTGCTTGTATTTTAGGTCTGCTGATATTGCTTTCGACTTGAATCAATAACTCACAATGGCTGAACGTCCCTTCAATACTGGTGAACCGATCGCCCATTTTATCACTTGGACGACTTACGGCACCTGGCTACCGGGCGACGCGCGTGGCTGGCACCGCCGAACCGAGGGCGAACTACAGCCCTCGAACGAATTGATCGCTGCAATGGCCGCTTCAGAAATGAAAGAAAACGCGTTTACGCTTTCGCAAGACGAACGCAGAATCGTCGAACAAACCATCGCGCGGCATTGCAACATCCGCTCTTGGGTATTGCATGCTGTCAATTCGAGGTCGAACCACGTACATGTCGTCGTCAGCGCCCTCGGATACGACCCAAAGACCGTCCGCGATCAGTTCAAAGCTTGGTGTACACGCCATCTTAAACCATCCCATCAAGACCGCAAGCGATTCTGGACCGAAGGAGGTAGTTGCCGTTGGATTAACCTCGAAGACGATCTAGAGTCTGCGATCGCTTACGTAAACGACGCACAAAATCGCAAGGGCATCGACATGTAATCGCAAATACTAATCGCAGCAGCAAACACCAGACAGAATACCGGAATGGTGCCAGAAGAACACAAGCAAAGAATACAAGCACGACGCGCAAGCAAGTGGGTAAGTACAAGCACGACGCGCACATGCCTGAAAAACAGCAAGGGCAAAAAACCCACTCGCTTGCGCGTCGTGCTTGTATTTGCCGCAGCCAAATCACGAGGTTGCGGATTGATTGCAGGTAGGGATTGGTTACACTGAACCGTGGTTCTAGGTTACAGCTACTCAAGTTGCGGATTGATTGCAGGTAGGGATTGGTTACACTCGAGACTTCGCCTTTCGGATCACGACCTAGGTTGCGGATTGATTGCAGGTAGGGATTGGTTACACTCTTTTTACTATCCTTCAGGTATCTTCTAGCGTTGCGGATTGATTGCAGGTAGGGATTGGTTACACTATGTTTGAATTTGCCGCTCGCAAGCGACTCGTTGCGGATTGATTGCAGGTAGGGATTGGTTACACTTGCCGGAGGACGAAAGGCGGGTTGTCTACCGTTGCGGATTGATTGCAGGTAGGGATTGGTTACACTCTGTTCCGGTGCCGCAAGTCGATTCGGTTCGTTGCGGATTGATTGCAGGTAGGGATTGGTTACACTCGAAAATTCCGCCGTACTCTGCAAGCGTGGTTGCGGATTGATTGCAGGTAGGGATTGGTTACACTGGACTATTAAGACGATGGTGATTTTCGTACGTTGCGGATTGATTGCAGGTAGGGATTGGTTACACTTCTTTCCCTGCTAAGTCGCTGCTGCAACACGGGTTGCGTAGAATTCAGGCTTAAAAAAGCTCTAACTGGCATGGGGCCGGCTCGGGGGGTTTGCGCATTTTTCCCCAAAATATGCGCATTCGCTCGAATTGTTTGTCGGTGATCGTCAGCACACGCACTTCGCCGTCGGGCGGGAGGTGACGCTCGATTCGCGCTAGGTGTACCTCCGCATTTTCTTTGCTCGGGCAATGGCGAGCATAGACCGAGTACTGCATCTGTGTAAAGCCGTCTTGGAGCAGCGATTTGCGGAAGAGCGTGTAGTCGCGGCGGGCCTGCTTGGTGTCGGTTGGCAAGTCGAACATTGTGAGAATCCACATACAGCGATACCCGTTGATAAACATTGTGATAACTCAAACTGAAAAGAGGGAACCACAAATCACACGAATAAACAAATAGGAAAGCGACCTATTGGGGTTGTTCCTCCTGACGAAACATTCTTGTGGGGGATCCATCTGAATTCCCTATTATTCGTGTCATTCGATCTATTCGTGGTTTGTCTTGTTTACTTGCGGTCTCTCCGCGACCGGGATTTCCAATTGCTTCGCTTCACCGGCGTAGCATCGCACGAGCGAGGCGACCATCCGGTGCAGCATCACCATCAGTGGGCCGGTTTCTTCGCCCAGCCGCAGACGCTGGGTAAGCAACTCGAGCAATTCAGCCTTGGCGGGTTGGTTCAACTCTTCGTAACCTTGGCGGTACATTTCCCGGACGCGGTCGTCGACCAGCGGGCGAAACGGTTCAATGAGATCGTCCGCCAGACAAAACGCGTTACCCCGATTGTGGTGATGCAGTCCGAGGCTCGGCAATAATCCTGCGCCAACGATCGCCCGTGCAATCGCCGCACGGACGATCGCGTAGCCATAGTTCAAAAAGCTGTTCAGGCCGGTGCCGGCCGTGTCGCGTCGGAATGGTTTTCTTAGGTAAAACTCCGTTTGAAATTCCTCTTGCCAAAGCCAATTGACCCAATAGATTCGGGCTGCTTGGGCTTCGATGTTTTTTGGATCGCCGGAACGAACCTCGCGTGCCAAGGCAAGCAGCTTGCGATGGGCCGGCTGATCAGGTGGCAGGTTGGCCGCCTGGGCGCGGATTTTGGCGACGACCAATTGCTTCCATAACCGTTTGGCAAGCGGCCGGCCGACATCCAACTGATCTCGCAATCGCCAAACCACTTGCGAATGATCGGACAAGGGGAGCAGCATGGCCGTCGGCAGATGGTTTCGGCCGCAGATGACCACCGCAGCATCCGACTCGGCCAACTTGGTCAGTGCGCCGTGGGTATAGGTGGTCTGCGGATGGTCGACCAGAAGAATACCGAGGTCTTCGCACGGGACTTGGCCGACGGTTTTACCGTCGCGGCGCAACATGAGTTGTTCGTTGCGAACCGCCACATGGACCGGTTCTCGGGAGATTTCGAGAGTTCGTTTGATCACAGCATGGCCCTTCACGGAGGTCGTTGTGAGGACCCTCCGTGGAGCGGCTTTGCGCAAGCGAATTAATCTGCGCCCCTGTAGTGTGTCTACTTTAGCAGGGTTGAGGGAGTATAGCAAATAATTCTCTTTCGACCTCGAGAGGACTGCAAAGTCTCGATACATCCTTTCAGCCCTCGTCTTTGCCCGGGGGTTAGTGATGTAGTGGAGTTGTTTTCAGGAGAATACCATTGCGGCACGTTCCCGTTAGGCGACCCTCCGGCAAAGTCGGGGGCTGAAATCCCGACTTTGTAGTCCATTTGCAGTGGGGAAAATACCTTGTGATGCCAACTCACTCATATTAGAATGCTGTTTGAATCGAATGTTTGAATCGAAATAGTCGGTGGGCATCCTTCGTTCTGTTTGGCATTGGTGGTTGGGTGTCATTCTGACGGACCTCGGATGGAGTGACAGAACATTTCCTTTGCTCTGTCCAATAATCGTTGGTCTATCACATCATTTCGGGATAAGCATGACTGGAAAACATCGACTGTCACTCTACTCCAAGAGCATCGCCTTGAATAAATTTCCGTGCTTCGCTTTTATTTTTTCATTTTGGATGGTTCCCAGCACAGCACTCTATGCCGAGCCGAGTCCTCCGCCCGCAATTCCTGCGGCTCCCGTGATTGATTCGATCGACCGCGATTATGCGAGTGAGCTGCCTCGCATTGCTCCTACCGAGCCGAACCAGGCGGTCGCGAATTTTGTCGTGGAGCCTGGTTTTCAAGTTGAGCTTGCCGCTGCCGAGCCGCTCGTGGCTGCGCCCGTTGCGATGGAGTTCGATGAAAACGGTCGACTCTTTGTCGCAGAGATGTGTGGTTACAGCGAAGATGGCGACAAGAATCTGGGAGTCATTCGCCTGCTCGAAGACGCCGATCAAGATGGCCGATTTGAAAAGAGCACAATCTATGCCGAGGGGCTTTCATGGCCCACGGCGATCACCTGCTACGATGGGGGCGTCTTTGTCGGTGCAGCCCCCGATATTTTCTACTTGAAAGACACCGATGGCGACAACAAGGCCGACGTGCGTCGCGTCGTGTTCACGGGCATGGGTCGCTCGAATGTCCAGGGCCTGATGAATTCGTTCCGTTGGGGGCTCGATAATCGGATTCATGTGGCGGTTAGCAGCAGCGGCGCGGAGTTGAAGGCGGGAAGCGATCCGACTGGAAAACCGCTGGTCCTTCACGGTCGTGACTTTGCGTTCAATCCTCGGACTCTTGCTTTCCAGCCAACCAGTGGCGGCGGACAACATGGAATGTCGTTCAACCGTTGGGGAATTAAATTTGCCAGTTCCAATAGCGACCATATCCAGCAGATTTTTATTGAGGATCGATATCTTGCGAGCAACCGGTTTGCTCGAATCCCTGCCGTTCGAAAAAGCATTGCTGCGGATGGTCCCGCGGCCGACGTTTATCGCATCAGCCCGGTCGAACCTTGGCGGATTGTGCGTACTCGGCTGCGAGTAAAAAATATTACACCAGGAATCATCGAAGGGGGAGGCCGAGCGGCGGGGTATTTTACCAGCGCAACGGGTGTCACAATCTACACCGGCGATGCCTGGCCGAAGGAGTTTCTGGGGAATGCCTTCATCGGCGACGTGGGCAGCAATCTGGTCCATCGCAAGCAGCTCGATCCTGAAGGCGTTGCTTATGTTGCCCGCCGTGCTACACCCGGTCGCGAGTTTATTGCGTCGAAGGATATTTGGTTTCGTCCGGTCCAATTCAGCAATGGACCGGACGGGAATCTCTACATCATCGACATGTATCTTGAGGTGATCGAGCATCCACTAAGCTTGCCCCCGACGATCAAGAAGCATCTCGATCTGACGAGTGGCCGGGATCGCGGGCGAATTTACCGTGTGGTTTCCAGCAACGCGTCGACTAGAAAGACCGCTTTGCCCGTGAAGCTTGCCGAGGCCTCAACAGCCCAACTCGTAGAGCTACTCGACCATGCCAACGGTTGGCACCGGCGGACGGCGTCTCGGTTGCTTTACCAACACCAGGACAACCGGGCTGTGCCGCTGCTCGAATCGCTTTCCCGCTCCGCAACCCATCCGGAAGGTCGCATCCATTCGCTTTACGCACTTGCTGGCATGGACGCCCTGCATGAGGAAGAGGTCGTTGCACGTTTTGCTGACCCGCACCCGCGTGTTCGTGAACATGCCATCCGTTTGGCGGAAGGCATTTTGGATGCTTCTCATCCTGCGTGGGAAAAATTACTTGGACTCGCCGACGATCCGGACCCACGTGCTCGATACCAGTTGGCATGGACGCTGGGAACCTTTGACAACCCAGATCGGCTTCGAGCGTTTGGCAACCTTGCTCGACGCGACGCTGACGACCCGTATATTTGCGCTGCGATTTATAGTTCGCTCGGCCAAGATAGCGAAAATGTTTTTCATGATCTGTCCATCGATCGTGCATTTCGCAACTCGGCGAGCGGGCAACAGTTTCTCAACGAGCTTGCCCGACAAATGGGAGCACGCGGAAGTGAACACGAACTGGCTGCTGTGGCAAACGATTTGACCTCTCTCGGCAGCGACCAGCCGCCGCTGGTGGCTCGATTGATTGAAAGTTTGATGCTGGGTGCCGGGCCGCGAGCAAGTGCGGTCCGTGAACAGCTTGCGAAAGCGACCAACGGGCAAACCGAGCAGATATTGGCGAGCTTATTGCAGTCGGCGAAAGAGATCGCCATCAACGGGGCCGATTCTGACGCCGCCCGATCGCAAGCCACCGAATCTCTTACCCTATGCAGCTTCGAGGATGTCGAGTCGATTCTTGCCGAGTTGCTAGAACCCCAGCAACCACGCAGCGTGCAACTCGCGGCGCTGTCCACGTTGTCGAAATTCAGCACGGAAGGCGTTGCTGATTTAATTCTCGATGCTTGGATTGGACTAAGCCCCTCGGTACGACGGGAAGCATCGGCCACGCTGATTTCTAGGATCATGTGGACAAAGTCGTTGGTCGATGCAATCGAGGAAGAACAACTCCAGGCCAACGATGTTGACACGGCTACCTTCGAGCGACTGACAACCCACCAAAACAAGGATGTTCGCAATCGCGCCAAGCGGCTCATGCTGACTCGCGCGAATAAAGAAACCAAAGAGGTCGTCGAGGGATACCGCAATGCGCTTGATTTGCTTGGTAGCCAAGACAGAGGTCGCGATATTTTTCGCAAACTTTGTTCCATTTGTCACCAGCGCGAGGGATTTGGGACAAGGATCGGACCCGATTTGGAAACGGTTATCACTCGCGGTCCGGAAGCGATGTTAATCAGCATTCTCGATCCGAGCCGCGACGTTATCCCACAATATCTAGAATACATCATCATTACCGCCAGTGGACGTAGCGTATCGGGAATCATCACGTCGGATACTGCGGCAGGTATTACACTCACACGAGGCGAAGGCAAGTCGGAAACGATAGATCGAGACGACATCGAGTACCTGCAATCGACAGGCATGAGCTTGATGCCCGAGGGATTTGAAAAAGAGGTCGACCCGCAGGCAATGGCCGACTTGATCGCGTACCTGCGTTCTTCGAAATAGAATGTTTTATTTTGCAACGACAAGCCCTACAAACGAAGGGAAACTGCATGAACCATCCTAATCGAGTCATCTCGCGTCGTACATTTCATCGTGGCTGCGCAACGGCAGCGGTCGGTGTTTTCGGTGGCTTGGCAGGAACGGTTTCCCTTGCCGAGCCGGGCGCCAACCCATCAAAAAGGCCGGCTGGGAAATATGTAGACTTCCATGTCCATC
The DNA here is from genome assembly GCA_965249435.1 of Lacipirellulaceae bacterium. Classification (GTDB taxonomy): domain Bacteria; phylum Planctomycetota; class Planctomycetia; order Pirellulales; family Lacipirellulaceae; genus JAJRWS01. The sequence goes on from CBDFMC010000015.1 coordinate 25,848, forward strand.
TGAGCCAACCATGGAACAAGCGTGGCCCGTTGACTGCCGAGATGCTATTGCGTTGGATGGATGCGAACGAGATTGCCCGCAGCTGTGTCTTGTCTCTCGTGTCACCGGAATCATGGTTTTACCCCATCACAACGCAATGGGTTCTTCAACAGACCGAACCCTTTCGAGATCGACTCATTCCGTTCTGTGGCGTCGATCCCCGTACCATCAACCTGGGTGGATATCGTGGAACACTGGATATATTGAAACGATACGTCGATGCAGGCGCAAGAGGATTTGGCGAGCACAAGTGGGGTGGGGCAATCGACGACCCCCGCAATATCGAACTGTTTCGTGCATGTGCTGAACTCAAGTTGCCCATCTTGTTTCATCTGGATAATAAACGCAATACGGATAAGCCCGGTCTGCCCGGCTTGGAGAAGGTGCTCCAGGCCGTACCCGAGGGCATTTTCATTGCCCATGCCCCAGGCTGGTGGGCGTCGATCTCGGGCGATGCGAAGCAAGCCGACTTGGGCGGTTACCCGCGAACGCCGGTCGCTCCCGGTGGAGCGATCGATCGGCTCATGGATAAGTATGTGAATATCTACGGCGATTTGTCGGCCGGCAGCGGTGCGAATGCAATCCGACGCGACATGAAGTTCGGGCGTGATTTCGTCATCCGAAACGCCGATCAGTTGTTGTTCGGCACCGACTATCTAGCCGACGGACAAGCTGTGCCTCAGTTCGAGCTGTTTGATGAGCTCAATTTGCCACCGGAAGTCGAGGCAAAAGTATTTCGCAAAAACGCCGCGAAATTGTTGAATGCAGAGTCTTGAGCCCGTAGGCTGGAACAAGCTACGCGCAGTTCCGGCAGTTCGCTATTGCCGGAACTGCGCGGAGCTTGTTCCAGCCTACAAAACTTGCCACCGGCTCACATTCTTTCGCCTAGACTTACCGAATTTTAGAAGTCGTTCCTTTGGCCAAATTGGTAACGATAACACAGAATGGCGAAGGCAGAAGTACGTGCGTAACAAGATGATCTCCCAGTAGTCCCGAAGGGACGGCACTAAATCAGCCCAGGCGACCCATCCGAATGGGTACCCCGGCGAACGTGAGCCCCAGCGAACATTCGCGCAGGCCCTGGGTAACCAATCACCCCAATTCCATAAACCCCGCAGGGGTGGGCCTAGGTTCCGCCGGTTCGTTAGGGCCACCCCTGCGGGGTTTTTGATGGCGTTTCTATCCTGTCCCAGGGTTGCGCGACGCTCGCTTAGGCTCGCATCACTCCACCCTGGGCTGACATAGGATTACCCCTTCGGAGTTCGTTGCGAGTATTTTGTCGCCATGGCGACACTGGCACTCGTTTGGTGACGAGAATCAAATGGCAACGCTTGCTCCAGACGAGTGTCGGTGCTACTCTGCTTGTATAATAGTGGAAGTACCGCAGAAGCAAATTCGAATCAAGTTGCTCTTACGCCTTTTTCATCCTTACACCATCCGGTTAGCACACAGGCGCACCTTTGAGGTTGCCCGTCGAGTTGCCTATGAATCCCTCAATCTACCTTGAAACTTCGGTTATTGGATATCTTACGTCGCGGATTAGTCGAGAGCTTGTCACCGCAGCCAATCAACAGGTGACGCGCGAATGGTGGGACGACCATCGTGGAGACTTCGATCTTTTTATCTCGCAATTTGTCGTCCATGAATGCAAAGCTGGTGATCAGGATGCGGCACATGAACGCCTCGAAATCATTGCTGAGATTCCCGAACTTGACGTCACCGATGATGCAAAAGTGCTGGCGAAGAAATTGGTTGCCAACGTTCCGCTTCCCGACAAAGCGGAAATCGATGCACTGCATGTGGCCGTTGCAACTGTCCATGGGATCGATTATCTGCTAACCTGGAATTGCAAGCATATTGCCAATGCTGCACTACGGCATCAAATCGAGGCGGTCTGTCGAGATCATGGATTTGAACCTCCTACGATCTGCACACCTCAAGAACTCTTGGAGAGCTAGCCATGTTTCGTGATCCGATCGTCGAAGAAATCCGAAAGCATCGTCAGGAATACGCGGCACAATTCAATCATGATATTGATGCGATCTGCGAGGACATTCGTCGCATACAACAGCAGAGCGGTCGTAAAGTAGTCTCGCGCAAACCTAGGCCCGCAACGATCAAGCCCAAGGATCAACCGGCCGCTCGAAGCGATGTCTCTCGTTCATGACGCCATGCCGACCCCGACGCTCGTCCGGTGACAAGAATCAAATGGCAACGCTTGCTTTGGTCGTGTGTCGGTGCTACTCTGCAATAACGCGCGTAATAAGATGCTCTCCAATTAGTCCCGAAGGGACGGCCCTAAATCAGCCCAGGGTGAAGCGAACGTGAGCCCCAGCGAACTTTCGCGCAACCCTGGGTAACCAATCACCCCAATTCCATAAACCCCGCAGGGGTGGTCCTAGGTTCCGCCGGTTCGTTAGGGCCACCCCTGCGGGGTTTTTGGTGGCGTTTCAATCCTGTCCCAGGGTTACGCGACGCTCGCTCAGGCTCGCATCACTCCACCCTGGGCTGACATAGGGTTACCCCTTCGGGGTTCGTTGCGGGTATTTTGTCGCCATGGCGACACCGAGACTTGCTCGGTGACGAGAACCAGATGGCAAAGCTTGCTTCGAACGAGTGTCGATGCTACCCTGCTTTCGGCAGCGTACCTGGGGATTTACCTCCCTGGGCAGTTGCGCCCAATTTGTTGGCTTTTGGCGACGAATGTCAAGGGAGGTATGGTGTCGACGAGAAATAATGATAACGGCTTGGCAGTCTGGGTAATGGGAGTGGCCGGGCTGGCGCTGGGGTTTCTACTCGGCCTAGGTACGGTGATGCTACTCGACGATCCAGTTGAAGTGATGAGTGATCTCGAGGCCCAGCTTGCCAACGCCCAGTCGGAAGTTTCCGATCTTACTGCAGCCAATAAACGTGCCTTTGAAAAACTGAAAAAGACCGAAACCACTGAGAATAAATTGCGTGAATCACTGAAAGAATTAAAGCAAAAAAAACTAGGCCGCCCAAGTGTGGCTATCTCGAATAATAACAAATATCAGCAAACAGATTCGCTGAAATACGCTGACAAAAAAAGGGGGCTGGATTGGTCGCTGAGCGACATCGTAGACCTATGGGGAGAAGAAGATTGGAAACCGGAACGAATTGCGATTCACACCCCCACACCAGATGGCATCACTTATATGGCAAGGTACACAGGTGGCGGTTGGTTAAGATACATGGCCTCTGGTAGTCCAATGAATCTTAGTAGCTTCACTGTGATGATAGGGTTAACGGACAACGATACCGATTTAATTCCTGTTGTCGTAGGTCTCGAACTGCTCAACGAAATTGGACCTTGGGATTTTGAAGTTCTTAGTGATTGGTTAACTGAGAATAAAATGAAAATACTCACTAACGAGAACGCACCAGAGTTGAAATCTGAAGGATTCACGCTCGATTCTTTCTGTTCGCCAATCAAGGACGGCTCTGTCATGCTGGAAATATCCATCACTCGCAATTAGATAACTCTGCCAACAGAATTGCAGAATTTGCCGACATAATAACAGTCCCACAGGCCAGTACAAGCTCCTCACAGTTCCGGTAGTACGTAGAACTGCGCGGAGCTTATCCCGGCCTACAAGGCAGATTACTCTTGCTCCGTTAAAATCACCGCGAGGGTCATTCCCAAGGCTTCGGCATATCGGGACAGCGTGTTGACCGTTGGGTTGGCATCTTCATTGTTTTCCAGTTTAGAAATCGCCGACTTGCTCAGGCCGGTCTTTTCGCCGACGTCGGCCAGTGATAGGCCGCGTAACTCTCGCTCGGCCTTTAGCAACCGAATCGCTTCCTCAAGCTTGGCGCGTCGCCCCTGGCGCAGCGTCTTGGCTTCTTGCTTGATTTCCGGGATTTCTGCCGCGATCATTGCACGAATTTTGCGATATTTCGCAGCCTGATCGACCATGGGCTCGCGATAAATCCGTTTTCCCATTTTTCGTTTTGCCATGGCGTTTAATCATCCAGGTCAAAAGGGGTGACGCACTAATCCTACAGCGCAGAGTAAATTAACCACAAAGGCACAAAGAACACGAAGAAATCAAGCATTTTTTGCAAACTACCAGAAATCAATATCGAGTCAACAACTCTCGGACATATGAAATAGCTTGTGTGGGAAATTAGAGGTGGTTTTTCCCCTGCTTTCCAAATCCCCTTTCTTTGTGTCCTTTGTGCCTTCGTGGTTTAACCCCGCGCTGTAGTACTAACTAGCGCCGAGCAACCAGCACTTTCCTCGGCAACAGATGCACAATCGACGCCATTCCTGCTCGCATCGCCGGCATGGTCGAGTACGCAATGCTGTAGCAGACCGGGATTACGACCAGCGTTAGCATCGTCGCAAAGGCGAGCCCGAATACCACCGCGGCGGTTAGCGGTTGCCAGAACTCGGCGCCGCCGGAGAGATTCAGTAGCAGCGGTAGCAAACCGCCGATCGTGGTGACGGTGGTTAGTAGCACGGGGCGAAGGCGGTTGACGCCCGCTTCGACGATCGCTTCGCGAAGCGGCAAGCCTCTGCGGCGTGCTTGGTTGGTAAAGTCGACCAGCACAATCGCGTCGTTCACGACGATGCCTGTGAGGCTGACCAGCCCGATGAAGGTTGCCAGGCTGAATGGAAAACCGCATGCCCACATGCCAAGCACGACGCCGATGAAACTCAGCGGCACGGTAATCATTACGATGAAACTCTGCCGAAAGCTGTTGAACTGCATGACAAGAATGCCAAAGATCAGCACAACGCCTAGCGCCATGCTGTAGACCAGGTAACGAAAATTTTTGTCACGCTCTTCGTTTTCGCCGGTGAAGGTTGCTTTGACGCCCTCGGAAGGTGTGGTCGGCGTGCCTAGGAAGATCATGGAATTTTCTGCGGAAGGCTTGAACCCCAATCCAGGCAGAATGTCACTCTGCAACACGTCGAACACATCATCCGGCAGCACGGGCGAAACTACGTCGCACTTAGCCACGACCGCCCGATCACGTTTGTAGCGATTGATGCTGAAAACATTGGTGCCGCGGCGCAACTCGGCCAATTCGGAGATCGGAGCCCGATGGCCATCGGGGCTGGTGATTGTCAGCCGCTTCAGCGATGAAGCATCGCGCCGAAAATCGGGTGCCAACTGCAAACGGAGCGTTATATCCTCGTCGTCCAAGGTCAGCTCAATTTGCGAGTCGCCTGCAATGGCTATTTGCACGGCTCGGGCGACTTGGGCTTCGGTCATGCCAAACAGGCCGACCACCTCGGGCTTCGGTTCGACAACCAGCTCCGGGTTGTCGGGCCGGTAGTCGGTCGAAGCGTCGACGGTGCCATGCACGTTGGCCAAACGGGCGGTAATCGTTTGGCCAAGTTCGCCCAGTTGCTGCAACTGATTTCCCGTCAATCGCACGGCAACATCCGAGCCGCCTGGCGGACCGTCTTCGACCTCTTTGATGGAATACTTCATGCCAGGGAGCGGTCGAATGTCGCGGCGCAACGCGGCGATAATTTCTTGTTCGTGGATCGTGCGATCCAGCGGCGAAAGCAATTCGACCATCACCTCGCCAAACTCGGGCCCGGTAGCAGAGTCGTTTTCAATGCGCGTCGCCAAGCCACCCGCAGATCCGACTGCCGTGGTGTAATGATGAACCAACCCACGGTCGACCCATTTTTGTAGCGGGTCGGTGATTACTTTCGACGCGGCGAGGGTCTCTTCGATGCTGTAACCGAGCGGCAGTTCATACTTCACGCTGAATTGCCCACGGTCGCTCGTCGGAAAGAAGACAAACCCCAACTGCTTGTAAAGATGCACGGCACCGACGACAGCCAACATGCAGAGCACCATCACGGCGTAGCGGTTGGCGAGCGCCAGTCGCAGCAGGGCTGCGTAGACTCGCGTCGAGAAGCCGAGGTTTGGGCGGATATGGCTTAGGTGGGCGTGAGTGGTTTCGTGGCCAGGGTCACTTGTCTCAATTCGCCGGGACGCTGAAGCGTCCCTCGCCACGTGCTCACTCGCCACGGTGCGCTGGCGATACCAGCGTGCGGCCAGTGTGGGGATGATAAAATGATCGACCAACACCGAGCCGAGCAGCGCGACGCTTACCACCCTGGGCATCACGCTCATGAAATCGCCCATGATTCCCGGCACCAGTAGCATCGGCAGAAACGCGGCAATGGTGGTTAGATCGGCCGCGATCACCGGCATGCCAACTTCGTCGATACCCGTCTTGGCGGCAGTGACGGGGTCTTCACCCCTCTCGATGTGCCGGTGGATATTCTCCGCAACAATAATCGCACCGTCGATGACCATGCCCAGCACCAGGATAAAGCTGAAGACCACCATGTTCGAAATGGGAATGCCCGAAAAATAGAGAAAGGACAATGCCACGGCCGAACTGAACGGGATAGCAACAAGCACCAGCACCGAAATCCGCAATCCCATCGACCAAGCAAGAATCACTAGCACCAACATCGCACCGAACAGTGCGCTGGAACCAAGCACGCGAAACATCAGCCAGATTTCTCCCGAGGTATCGCGAGTCACGGAGAATTGGATGTCTGGATATTGGAGTTTCAGGTCTTCCACCAAGGCATTGACAGCTCGGGCGGCGCCGAGCGTGTTGATGTTCGATTCTTTGTTGACGATGATGGTCGCCCCGTCGTGGCCGTCGAATTGGGCCAGGTTCATCACACGGTGGTGGCTATCAACCACCTCCGCGATGTCCGCGATGCGAATGATGTGGCCATCGGTGCTACTGACAATCGCTTCGCGGATGTCGGCCAAGTTACGAAACTTTGCTTCATTGCGGACATTGCGGTTGAACTCCGCTGAGTCGAACGAACCGCCTGGAACCTTCGCATGGAAGTCAATCAGGGCTTGCCGTACTTGTCGCAGTGTGAGGCCATACTGGGTCATCCGGTCGGGATGGACATTCACATGGACTTCGCGTTCTTTGCCACCGAACAGTTGGCTGTTGGCGATGCCATCGACATCGTCGATCTGTTTTTGAATTTCCTCGGCAATTTGCTTGAGCGTTCGCTCGTCAAAACCGGCAGGCCCTTGTAGCGTGACCAGCATGAGCGGCATGTTTTCAAAGTCGATTTTCATCACCTCGGGCTGCACCTCCCGGCCCAGAGGCAGCTCGTTGCGGATACGATCGACCAGGTCTTTCACTTCGCGCTTGGCATGATCGGGATCGACCCCATCGAGAAAAATGATTTGTGTAATGCTTGCTCCGCGCATGCTGGTCGAGGCGATGAAGTCGACGCTTTGCAGTTGGGTAAGCGTATCTTCCACCTTGCGGGCAATCTCGTTCTCGGCCTCTTCGGGCTGCGAGTCGGGATAGGGCACAATCACCAAGACCACGGCCTTGGTGATCGCCGGTGTCCGCTGCACGGGCGTGAGCCATGCGGTGTAGAACGCCAGCAGGAGCACCATAATCGTGGCAATGGCGACCAAACGCGGATGATCGATGGCTTGGGAACTGAGTCGCATGGATGAGTAGCCTGGCGCTGAGGTGTTTGAAAAGCGGTCAGCATTCAGCTTTTTTACTTTATGCCACTCTTCTGGCTGAAAGCTGATCGCTAACCGCTTTAACTCTTACTCTTTCTCTTTCAAAAAATCTGCTTCGGCAAAGGCAGACCCCATATCTTGCTTAGCCCAAAACGCCATCGGTCCCATTAGCTTTTCGACGTGACCGAAGACCGCGTTTCTGTCCACCAGACCTTGCTCGCTAAGCAGCCAAATCAAGTCGGTGTGATCTTTGCCTCGACCTGCCAGATACTTCAGTATGACCATCCATTCCGGAGTGATGATAGGAAACCCATGCTCGGTCATTTCCGCAGATTCAAGAGCCGCATGGTAAACCATTTTCTTGTCGTCTGATCGAACGATCCAATCAACTTCAACGCTTTTCCCTTCGACCTGAACATGATAAATATTACCACCGAATTGCAGACTTTCTTCCGATTTCAAATCGAGTTTTGCGGAAGCGACGATATCAACATCTTTCGTAGCTCTTGTGAAACCAAAAATTTGCATTGCCAGACCACCGGCAATGGCTGCTTTCGTCCCATGCCGCTCCGCGATGCCAACCATCTGTCGGGCAGCCTTCAAAGCTAGGTCGGGGTCGATCGCTTGGATTTCAGAGGATCGCTTGAAAGGTGTCATTGCTCTCACTTTGTCTGGTGTGCATGGTTGAGACGCGTTTTTAGTGGCTTATCCCGGCTTGAACTAAATTTAGCGGTTTCTATCGCGATGTTTGTTGGCCAGTTGATCACACGGACCAGTTGCGAGTCGGCAAGCCGATGTTGGCCGCGGACTACGACGGATTCGATATTTGCTTCACTTGCCGGAATGATGATATTGGGGCCTTGTTCGATCCACGTGTCGAGTTCGATCCGCTTGGCACGATGCACGCTCGTCTTGCCGAGGTTCCAGTAGAGCACTTCCATGTCGGCCGGTTCTTTTTCAACGCTGAACAGATAGGCTTGATTCTTGCGCACGATGATTGCCGCTTCGGGAATTTCGTAACCAGCGGTTCTCGCGAGCACGATTCGAGCGGTCGCTACCATGCCGGGTCGGAGAAATCTTTCTTCGTTGGCCAGGCGTATCTCCACAGCAAACAATCCGGTGCGCGAGTCGGCCACCTCGGCAATACGGTAAACATCGCCCTGAAGCGGAGGCCAGGCATTGCCGAGTCGGTCGCGGCCAGCCAATTCGACATAAGCGCGAAACGTGCGGTCCGGATCCTCGATTCCAGGGAAGGCTTGTGACGCGTTTTGCTTGATGTTTTTCTTGATAGTGCGCATTCTGCTTTCCAAGTCGCGCACCTGGGACTCCGGTACGTCGACCAGCAGCAGCACTTCCTTGTTCTCCACCAGCTCGAATGCCGTCTGGTTTCCGCCGACGTATTCTCCCGGATTGATATGCCGAAGAGAGATGGTCGCATCGACGGGCGAAGTGAGCGTCGCATCTTCCAGATTTTTTAGCGCGATGTCATACTGGGCACGAGCGAGCGCTAGCTCGGTAACCAGATTGTGTAGCTCGGAGTCGGAGACGGCCGACGGATTGGTTTGGCGAATCGTTTGGGCTCGACGGAGGTCGGAAGTGGTCTGCTCGACACGCGCGGAGGTTTCGCTTTTGCGAGCCCGAAACACACGGTCGTCGAGCTTCGCCAATATCTGTCCGGCACGGACTTCGTCGCCATCATCGAGCGATTGGCCGCTGGAATTGGTGCCAAGTTCCGTCACACGGCCTGCTGCTTCAAAGCCAACCCGATGTGTTTCCCATGGGTGGATTTTGCCAGAATACGCGGCGGTAATTTCGCATTGCTTTACTTCAACCGACTCGATCATGACCGGAGCTTTAGGAGCGGCCACCGCCGACTTTGGGCGGATCAGTTTTTCGTGTTGATTGTGGACCTCGTTTTTGGAAGTCATCCGCCACATCACCCAGGCGGCGATAACCGTCACACCGATCAGCGTCGAATAGTGGAGAAGCTTCTCGGTGAGGGCTTTCATGCAATCGTCCTAGGCGAGCAACTTGGTTGGAATGAAAAGTAGGAGGGTGATTATGTTGGATACTATTCCATGATAGATGCGAAACAGAGCACTGGCAATGCTGCGGGGAGGCGCTAGTTGCTAGGCGCTAGTTTCCAGTTGGCATACGCATCAACTAGCGCCTAGCACCCAACAACTAGCGCCTATCCTCCCATAGTAGCGAGCCAATTCGCACGATCGTGGCTCCTTCGCGGATGGCCACTTCGAAGTCGGCCGACATGCCCATCGAAAGCTCGCGGAGCCGCACGCCTGACGGACATTCCTTGGCTGCCCGGTCGCGCAGCTTGCGCAATTTGGCAAAGTTGCGAGCCGCAACCGCTTCGCCACCTGCACGAGCCGCCATGGTCATCAGTCCGCATACTTCGGTGTGCAGCAACTCTGGTAACCGAGGCAGCAGTTCCAGCATGCCCTCTTCGGTAAATCCGCCCTTCTCGGTGTCGCCCGAGCAATTGACTTCCAGCAGAACACGAACTTGTCTCCCCAATTCCAGGGCGACTCGATCGACGGCCGAGAGCAGTCGATGGCTGTCGACGCTGTGGATCAGAGTAACTAGCGGTAGCGTGCGTCGCACTTTGTTCCGCTGCAGGTGTCCGATCAGATGCCATGTCGCGCCCGCAAGCAGGGGGGAAGCCACTTTTTCAAACAGTTGCTGCGGACGGCTCTCGCCAAGCACGGGACAACCGGCTGCGAGCAGGGCGGCGGCTTCTTCCGGCCCGACATACTTCGAGACGGCAACCAGCTCGATATCTCCCGCCGAGCGTCCCGCAGCCAGCGCAGCCTTATCGATCCGTTCACGGACTCGGGCAACATTGTCGTTGATTTGCTGTTGAAATTCTAGCACGAGGAGATTTTACCACAGAGGTCGCGGAGGTTCACGGAGTTTTGCAAACAAAATGGCAAACCACATTCATATTTTTCTCCATGTGCCTCCGCGACCTCTGTAAAACAAACCTGTAAAATCTTGTTTTCATGACACACTTTTTTGAAAGACGAAACCGCTGATCGACGCTAATACACGCTAATACTGCAGCGCAGGGTTTAACCACAAAGGCACGAAGAGCACGAAGAGCACGAAGAAGTCAGAGGACAAATCGCTTGCTCCCGCTTCTCAGCGAACTCAAACGGAAAACCCATTCGGAGGAAAACCACGAAAAAAGTGGGGATTTTGAGGGGCTAGAGATTAGAGTCTTTCTCTGTAACATGCGCGCACCGTGCGCGCATCATTGTAAGCTCTTGTGAGTTACGGCTTTGTGTCGGGCTCAGGGTTTAGGGTTCAGGATTTCGGTGTAAGTGTTGATCCAAGGTCCTGAACCCTGAACCCCGAATCCTGAACCCATTCCTCTTTGGTTGCGGCCAACGGTCGCGTTAGGAACTAGACCCTAAATCCTAGACCCTTTCGTGCTACTAACGGTCAAATTCTTTGTTTGGCGCAAAGATTTACAATAGCCACAAAAAACACAAAAAGGCACGAAAAGACATTATAAGGCTAGCGAATCACGCGAATGTAAATGATTGTCATCCTCCCGATTCATTCGCGCCAATTCGCGTGATTCGCGGGCCATGATTTTTGTGGTTTTCGTGTTTTTTGTGGCTATTTTTCTTTGGTTGCGGCGTTGTCGTGCTGGGCTATTCGTGGTTGGTTCCGTTGACCATTTGAGATCGAATCAATCCGGCAATTCCATGGAAGCGATATTTTTCCGAAAGCGCAAACGCATCAACATTTTTTCAGAAAGTGCAGACCTTGTGCAGAAATCATGGAAAAGTTCCTGATACCTTTTCACCTTCCAAACAATAGATTGTCCACACTCACGCTGCCCGAGGCTAGCGCCAACGGCTCAATCGTGGTCGATGGTTTCTGTTTTCTGATAAAGGCTACTTCTCATGCACTTCTTTTGTCGTGTCAAAGAAAAAAATAATGGGGCCCCATCGGGGCGTACCTTTGTGAATACCTCACGGCCCAGCCAGTCTGTCATTCCGGTCCCCGGGAAACCGGTGCTCTGTCAGTACGACACACATGCAGCGCCGCCTGACGACCAACCGTAAGTCGCTTCTCCCACTCTGGCACAAACAACAAGCCCCATTGTACGAATCTCCCGGTCATTTGCACGCACTATTTTTGGCCACCCGTGAAAAGGCGAGTCGGGTTCTGAAAAAGGGGCCCGAGGAGAATGGCATCAACGTTCCCGTTCGAAAAAGATGGGTGCTTTACACAGAGTAATGCAGGCCGGAACGAGCTATGCGAGTTCCGGCAGCAGACTTGATGCCTTGTCTATCCGTTTTTTCCGGAACAGCGCTACCGCTCGTTCCGACCTACTCAATTCCCATGCCGAACACTTTTGGCTGCGTCACCTTTTTTTGCCCCAGTTGCCGGCAGGTTGCGATGATTCCTGCCACGTCGAGTCCCAGGTCGGCCAGCAATTCGTCGCGCTCGCCGTGCTGGATGTAGTGATCGGGAATGCCGAGTCGGTTCACTCGGCTGGTGTCGATGCGAGCGTCGGTGGCGGCTTCGACGACGGCGCTGCCGAAACCGCCGGCCAGGGCGGCTTCTTCTACCGTGATGACGAAACGGCTCTGGCGGATGGCGCTTAGAATGGCGTCGGTGTCGAGTGGTTTTAGGAATCGGGCGTTGATGACGCCGACTTCTAGTCCCTCTTCGCTAAGCCGACGAGCGGCTTCTTGGCAGCGGGGGAGCAACGCGCCGCAGGCGATGATGCAGCCATCGGAGCCTTCGCGGATTAGCTCGCTGCGGCCCCACTCGATAGGTGCGAACTTGCGGTCGACGTGCGTTGCGGCGGCCTTGGGATAGCGGATTGCACAGGGGCCGTCGTGTTGCAATGCAAACTCCAGCATGGCGGGCAGTTCGCTGGCGTCGCCGGGGGCCAGGATGGTCATGTTGGGAAACAGACGCAGATAGCCGAAGTCGAACACACCGTGATGCGTCGGGCCATCGGGGCCGGCCAGGCCGCTGCGGTCGAGCATGAAGGTTAACGGCAAGTTTTGCAAGGCGACTTCTTGGAAAATCTGATCGAACGCTCGTTGCAAAAATGTGCTGTAGATGTCGACAATTGGTTTCATGCCGACCTTGGCTTGCCCGGCGGCGAAGGCCACGGCATGTGATTCGCAGATGCCTGTGTCGAAAAAACGCTCGGGCAATTCGTCGCGAATTTTCTCCAGCTTGTTGCCCTGGCACATCGCGGCGGTGAGTACTGTGACGCAAGGGTTGGCTTTCATCTGCTGGTAAATTGCCTCGGAGGCGACATGCGTCAACGCCTTGCCGATGCTTTTTTTCATCGCCACGACTTTTTCTTTGCGACGCTCGAATTGCGGCGGAGCATGGAACAGCACCGGGTCGTCGGCCGCCGGCTGGAAACCGTGGCCCTTCTCGGTCACCACGTGCATGAGCACGGGCCCCTCGATGCGCTGGGCCATCTTCAGATATTTTCGCAACAGGGCGATGTTATGCCCGTCGATCGGTCCGACGTAGCGGAAGCCCATGTCTTCGAACAACATGCCGCCGCTGAGTCCCGCCTTGGCTGCCTCTTTGAGCTGCACAAGAAACCGCTCGGTCGGATCGCCCAATAGCGGCACCTTGTTCAACATCTTGACAACTTCGTCTTTCAGCCCGGTGTAGACGGGATTCAAGCGCAGGCGGTCGAGATAATCAGCCATGCCGCCGACGCGCGGGCAGATCGACATGCGGTTGTCGTTGAGCACCACGAGCATGCGCTTGCTTTGTCGCCGGGCGTTGTTCATGGCCTCGAACACCATGCCCGAGGGAAACGCCCCATCGCCAATGACCGCGACGGTTTGGCGATTTTCCTCCGGCCGCAAAAAGGCGTCGCCGCTGGCAAAACCCAACGCTGTGGAAATACTTGCGCCGGCATGGCCTGTCATCATCAGGTCGTACTCGCTCTCGGCCGGGTTGGGATAACCCATCAAGCCGCCTTTGGCGCGCATCGAATCGAACTGGTCGTAACGGCCGGTGATCAGCTTGTGCGGGTAGATCTGGTGACCCGTGTCCCAAATGAGCCGGTCGTGTGTAAAGTCGAACGACTGATGCAGGGCAATGCAGAGTTCGACGACGCCCAAATTCGACGCAAAATGGGCACTGCGACAGGCAACCAGATTGCAGAGCACTTCGCGCATTTCGCCAGCCAAGTGCTCCAACTGAAGCAGCGAAAGCTTGCGCAAATCATGCGGGCTGGTGATCGTTGGCAGTATCTGTTTTTTCATCAGTTCCCCAATCACCGGGCCCCCAATCATCGATCTCGGTAATACTTCAGCCATCTGCTGTAGCTAAGGTGTTTTTACCACAGAGAGCACAGAGAAAGCAGCGTGGCCGCAACCAAATGAATAGCCACAAAAAACGCAAAAAGGCACGAAAAGGAATAGCGTTGCTAGCGAATCGCGTGGATGTAAATGATTGTCATCCTCCCGATTCATTTGCGCCAATTCGCGTGATTCGCGGACCATGATTTTTGTGGTTTTCGTGTTTTTTGCGGCTATTTTTCTTTGGTTGCGGCTATGCCTCGCTGTGTCCTCCGTGCTCTCGGCGGTAAAATTTCTTGTTGGTTTTCAGTTTGAGAAATCATCGATCTCTCTGCCCGACAAATTCGGCGAGTTTGCGCAGCGGATCGGCCGCTTCGCCAAACGGTTCGATTGCCCGGCAAGCCTCGGCAATGAGGATCTCGACTTGGCCGCGGCTTTTTTCGACACCCAGCAATTCGGGATAGGTCGACTTGCCGTGCTGCCGGTCTTTGCCGAGTCGTTTACCAACGCGCTGTTCGGCGCCGGCAACACCTGCTTCGGATACATCAAGCAAATCGTCGACAATCTGAAACGCCAACCCCAGATCGCGGCCAAAGTCACCCAGTCGCTGGATCTCTTGTGGCGAAGCATCCGCAACAAGGGCCCCCAGTCGCATCGCCACGCGAAACAGGGCGCCCGTTTTCCTGCGATGGATCGCTTCGAGTTCAGTTAGCGAAATTTCGTTTGACTCGGCCGCAAGATCAGCCGCCTGCCCGCCGACCAGCGATTCGGCTCCCGCTGCACTGGCCAACTCGCCACAGCATTTGGCGGCACATGCGGGTGACCTGATTTCGACTGCCAGAATCTCAAAAGCCCGAGCCTGTAGTGCATCGCCAACCAGGATCGCGGTTGCCTCGTCGAATTGCTTGTGGCAGGTCGCCCGACCGCGGCGCAGATCATCATCATCCATGGCGGGCAAATCGTCGTGTACCAGTGAATAAGCATGGATCATTTCCACTGCCACGGCTGCCGACATAGCATCTTCTTCTCGCCCACCACACGCCCTGGCGGACAGCAGCACCAGTTGCGGCCGCAACCGTTTGCCGGGTGCAAGCAGGCTGTACGAAATTGCTTCTTGCAGCCGCGAGGGACAATCGTCGTTGAATTTGGTGTAGCGCAGCAGCGCGGCATCTATTTGTTTGCTCAGTTGCTGGCTAAGCGACAAGTCGTTAGGGGGCAAGTCGCTGGGAGACGTGTCGGTGGGTAGGGTTGCGCTCATCGATTCTATCTTACTCGGAGCAAAGGCTATCGGCTATCGGCTGTTGGCTATCGGCAAGAAAATGTATATTGTTTTGTGTTACTAACGGTCAAATTCTTTGTTTGGTGCAAAGATTTTCAGTAGCCACAAAAAACACAAAAAGGCACGAAAAGAAACTATAAGGCTAGCGGCAACAGAGAATTTACCAGAATACTAGCACGACGCGCAAGCGAGTGTGTGCTAGACCCACTTGCTTGCGCTGCGTGCTGGTATTTTTAGTCTGCCGCTCACCTAGTGCTTGGTAAATACTCATCTGCCGATCGCCTAAGGCTAGCGAATCACCCGAATGTAACTGTTTGTCATCTCTCCCGATTCATTCGCGCCAATTCGCGTGATTCGCGGGCCATGTTTTCGTGTTTTTTGTGGCTATTCTTTCTTTGGTTGCGGCTTTGCTGCGCTGGGTATCTCATGCCCCAGCCGCTAGCCTTCTTAAAACAGCGTGGAACCTTCGTCCACTTCTTCTTGAGGCGTATTGCGCGTGCGACGGTTGCCCCGGGCTGCCCTTTTTTCTATCAGTGAGCCTCCACTCGAATCGTCGAATGGCTCGGTACACGGCCTGCCGTCAGCATCGACGCCGCTGAGCAGTTCGATTCTCCTCTCCGCATCGGCGAGTATTTTGTAACACGCTTTTAGGTGCTTTACCCCCAATTCGTACTGTTCCAACGAGTCAGCCAAGGGCAATTTTCCTCCCTCGAGTTTGCTGACGACCGACTCCAGTTCTTGGAGCGATTGTTCGAACGATGGTTCTTTGGTGGTTGCAGGTTTTTTCTTAGCCACGGGATTTGGATGGGGTTGGGGGTTGGAAGACGCGAGGCGCGGGTTGAAGAACCAAGGATAAAGACCTGTAGCCGTTCACGGAATGAAAAATATTGAACCACGAAGGACACGAAGAGCACGAAGAAGTCAGAGGACAAATCGCTTGTTCCCGCTTCTCAGCGAACTCAAACGGAAAACCCATTCGGAGAAAACCACGAAAGAGACGAAAACTACGAAAAAAGTGGGGGAGTAGGATCTCAGGATTTGAAGCGGAAGGACTTGCCCAACAGTATTCGCAAAACCCTCTCTTTCGTCTGTTTCGTCTATTTCGTGGTTCTCTTCTCTTCACCTTAAATAGGCTAAATTTGCCCCCTCATCGACTTGATTGGATAGCCTCACGAAAAATAGAATTGTATTCTTTGTGTCTTTTCTTTGTGTCCTTCGTGCTTCGTGGTTCATTTTTCTTCCATCCCGTGAACGGTTACAAAGACCTTAACTCGCGCCTCATAATATTTCATCAATGGTGCTGACGGCCGTGCCGCTGGCAAAACGGGTGAGAATTTGTTCGCCCACATTGAGCCGTGCCGCGGCGGTTATCAGCCGGCCACTCTTTCTATCTTGCGTCAAGCTGTAACCTCGCTGGAGCACGGCCAGCGGGCTGAGCGATTCGAGTTTGCCGGCAATCGCACCGATTTGGGCTTGGCGATCGCGGAACTCGACTCGCGCGGTCCGATGCATCCGTTCGGCCAACTCATCGGTCTGCCGGCTTAGCAGGTGGACTGCGTCGAGTGGCCGTCGGAATGCGGGCCGACTCGCTAGGGAATCGAGTTGGCCTCGTATTGCTGCGGCTCGCATCGTCAAATTGCTTTGCAACCGCGTTTGCAAACCGCGCATCAGTGCGGAAACATCCTGGGCCGAGGGGACCACCCGCTCGGCCGCTTCGCTGGGGGTGAGCGCGCGAACGTCGGCGGCCAAATCGGCCAGCGTGACGTCGATTTCATGACCTACCGCCGAAACGACCGGCACGCGCGATGCGACAATCGCTCGGACGACCGGCTCTTCGTTGAACGCCCATAAATCTTCCAGGCTGCCGCCGCCGCGGCCTACGACCAGCACATCGAGCGGTGGTTGCAGGCGGTTTGCCAAACCGATCGCTGAAGCGATCTCGCCGGCGGCGCCTTCGCCTTGTACTCGGACGGGGATTAGTAGCACATGCACGCCTTGCCAACGTCTGCGTAGCACTTCCAGAAAATCGTGAATCGCCGCGCCAGTCGGGCTGGTCACGATGCCAATGCGACGCGGGAATGCGGGCAACGGGCGTTTTCGCACCGGGTCGAAAAGTCCTTCCTGCTCGAGCTTCTCGCGCAGGCGGCGCAGGGCAAGTTCTAACGCACCGATGCCCTGCGGCTGCACTTGCTCGACGACCAACTGATAACTGCCGCGTGGGGGATATACATCGAGACGGCCGCGACAGACGACTTCCAGGCCGTCGTGTAGATCAAACTTCAGTCGGCTTGCCGTGCCCCGCCAAATCACGCCGCGCAGCTGGGCGGCGTCGTCTTTGAGCGTGAAATAACAATGCCCCGACTGCGGCCGAGAGAAATTGGAAATCTCACCAGCAACCCATACCGAGGGGAATTCGCGCTCGACCACCGATTTGAACTGGGCGGTTAGCTGCGAAACGGTGAGCACCTGCTCGGCCGGTGGTGATGTCGCTGGCATAAGGTGATCCATTTTGAATACGCAAGGTGCTTCTTGAATACGCAAGGTGCTTCCATTCACATGCAGCATTGTAGCGTTAGAAAGCCCGGGGGTTGCAACCCCCGGGCTTTGAAGCCGCGGAGAAACTTCACGCGTTTATCTATTGCCAGAATTCATCCGGCCAAGCGACGAGTCGCCTGGGTTTCGCTTGAATTCTTGCCGGAGAGTGGCAGAATACCGGGCAATTCTGGCTCGCATGGAGGTGGAGCCGTCTCACGTGGCTGCAACAGACGCGACTGGCGGCGTCCGACGATTTCGCCCTCTTTGCGCGAGCCTGCCTCGGCCCACGATTCGGCTTCGCAGGTCAAATCGGTGAGTAACCGCTCGACACGTTGGCGACAATTTTCGGTTTCAGCACGGCTCAGATCGGACGGGATCTCGATCGCAGGGCCTACGATAGCGCGACCACGGGAAAAGGGCCTCGGCACGGCAAATCGGTCCCAGCTCTTGGCCCGCCATGGCCGATCGTAGCCAAAACCCATCGGTACCAGCGGCAATTGCAGCTTGGAAGCCAAGTAAATCGGTCCTTGCGCCAATCGACGTCGAGGACCACGCGGGCCATCGGGGGTGATGACCAAGTGCATCTCTCGGCCACGACGGGTCAGTTCGCGCAGTGCCGCCACGCCGCCGCGGTTGGTCGAACCCCGTACGCAATCGAATCCCAAGTGGTACGCCACCCGGGCCAGGATATCGGCATCCCGATGCTGGCTGAGCAACATCGCCAAATCGCAATGCCCGCGCAGATACAACGGCATCAGAATGTACTCGTGCCAGAAGACATAAATACGCGGTTGGCTGTTGCCGAGCTGTGCGTCGACCGATCGGTCATAATAAACGGCCCGACAGTCGAGCGTGCTCATCCAACTGCGAATCGCCGTCGCCGCCAGGAAGCCACCGCATCGCATTGGAAAGGAGACCGAATTTTGCATATTCATAGCTATTATGACTCTCGGCTATCGACGACAAGTCGTCGGCTTGGGGCTTTTCAATGCCAATCACCGGAAAAAACTTCGGCCGCTGGGCCGGTCATGTAAACATGATTGTCTTCTTCGCGCCACTCCAACTTCAAGTCGCCGCCTGGCAAATGGACGGTGAGTCTTCGATCGGTACAGCCTGTCAGCACTCCCGCGACGCATACTGCGCAGGCACCGGTGCCGCAGGCGAGCGTTTCGCCGGAGCCTCGTTCCCAGGTGCGTTGGCGCACTTCACCTCGTCCCAGCACCTCGACGAATTCTACATTGGTCCGATTAGGGAAATGGCTATCGGTTTCAACCATCGGTCCCAAGCCGAGGACCAACTCGTCCGTGGCTTGCTCAACGAATGTCACACAATGCGGATTGCCCATCGAAACAGAGGTGACCGTGAGCTGCCGGCCAGCCACCGAAAGTGGTACGTCGACAACCGGATCGCCCGGGAGTTTCGTCGGTATCGATGCCGCAAGCAAGACCGGTTCCCCCATGTCGACTCGCACCTGATCGACAAGCCCGTCGGTTGTCGTCAGATCGAGTGAATAGACCTGTCCAGCCGATGCGATGCGTAGCGTGTTGCGACGAGCGATGCCATGGTCGTACAGATACTTGGCTACACAGCGAATGCCATTGCCGCACATTTCCGAGGGCGTGCCGTCGGCGTTGAACATACGCATCTCGGCATCAGCTCGCGCATCGGCATCCACCTTGGAATCATCCGAGGGGCAAATCAATATCAGTCCGTCTCCACCGATGCCGGTGTGGCGATCGGATACTGCACGTGCCAACTCGGCAATGTTTTTCGGCATTGGCTCATCGAAGCAATCGACATAGATATAGTCGTTGCCAGCGCCGTGCATTTTTGTGAAACGCATGGGAGTTGGGGGTTGGAGGATTGAGGGTTGGGGGTTGCTAAGCCGCAAGTGGCATCAACCTGTTAGGTCGAGTGAATTGCCCGCGATGCCCGTGGGATCCTTGCTATTGCGCGATGATTTGTCGCGGGATGAATTGTTTTCCTTCTCCTCTTTACCTTCTGTTGGACCTTCCCACAACCGCCGGCCGTCGGCGTCGCGGTCCGAGGCCTCCTGGTCTTGCTCGGTGGTGCCGATGCCGGCCGCCTTTTCCGACTTGTCTTGGCTGTCGACGAGCCGCTTCTGTGCAGAGGCATCTTTCTGCGACCGTTCCGCTTCCGAGCCTGTCGTTTGCGACAAGGGGGCACCGGCGGCGCTACCGACGACTCCGCCCATTGGTCCTACACTCATGCTTCGGCTCCTTATTGCCGTTGCCGCCCGACGGTTTCTGCGCGACTGCCACGTTGCACCTGTTTCAGATCGGCAACTGCCGTTGGAGCGTTCAGATCCGACTGAATCCGCTTTAGCAGCTTGTTAATGCCAGGAAATGCTTGCGTACGGATCTGTGGATCGGACAGCGTGCCACTGACGTACATTTGCATGATATTTTCATTGGTGCGTGCAATAACTTTTTTCACCAAGGGAAGCTGGAAATTATTTCGGCCTAACACACCGTAAAAATTCATGTTCAGTTGCTGATCGAAGTTCGTGTATCCCTTGCCATACAGGCTCACTGCGTCGCCGAGGAAATCGATTTGATCAAGATAGATGTGTCGGCCTTCCAACCGGAACTTGATGTCACTCTGGTTGAACGCGGTTGTGTTGGGCGAAGGGCTGCGGAGCATTTTCAGCATTCCCAGCAAGAGCGGCAGCTCGTAGATATTCGCATCCCGAACTTGCACCTCACCTTTGCCGAGTAGATTATGTTCCGATCGGCCGTTGCCTTGCAAGCTGAAGTTGGAGGAAACGGTGCCGCGGAACTCTCGTTGTCCGCCGAATCGTTCGTTCATGATTCTCGACAGATCGGCTGTGGTCAGCGATCCCGTGACGGCGTATTTCGGAATCCCGTCGAAGGTGACTCCCGCATCGGCCACCAATTGCCCGCCATAGACCTTTGCTTCGACCCGCCGAGGCGATTGTTGTTGCATCTTGCTGGCACCTTGGCCAAGCAAGCAGTGCGACTCATCAACCCACAAAGGCCCGCTAATTTCGGTGAATTGCACACCCTGAAAAGTTGCCGAATCGATGGCCAACTCACCCGCACTGCGCGCGTGTTGCCCGTCGCCCGACCCACGCAATCGCACGCTACCATAGACATTGGTTAAATCAATGCCCAACTGCAAGTCGGTCTGATGACAATCAAGTTGCATGTCCCAACTTGATTGTACTGATGCGATGGGGGAAGCGGCTTTGGAGAAACTAAGCACCGTGTCGTGCAGGCTAAATGTGCCCGTGGGATGCAATTGGTCAATCAGCTTACGCAGCTTCAGCGGCATCGCCATGACCAGATCGCGACTGGCCGAAACGCGATCGGCAGACAACCCGACCAATCGTACCTGCCAACCTCCTCGCGGATCAAAATAACCTTCGCCATTGGTGCGGATTTTTGTAAGCCCGTGCCGCCCTCGTAATTCATCGAGCTGTAAATGGCCTTCCTGGTAGGTGAGCGATCCGTCGAGTCCCTCGATGAGATAGGGAAAAAATCTTGGTTCGATCGAAGCCGTTTCGGGGCGTGGCCGAAGTTGGACGCTGATGTTGGGCTTGGAGAATCCTGATTGGTATCGCACGTCGGCCGTAAAATCGACCTCTCCTCGCGGGCGCAACTCTGCCCATGCTTGCTGCACCGATCCAGGTACCGCCTGTCTTAAATCTTCGTCGAGGGGGATCTGCTCGCCGGTGAATTGCAGGTTTAATTCGGTTCCTGTCTCAGCAGGCTGCCCTGTATTGGTAGGTTGCCCCGTATTAGTAGGTTGCAAGCTACCATGGCAGCGAACGAGCCGTGTGCCACCAGAGCGCAGTTCATGAAAAGTCCAATCCTTGCCTTCGGCGGTGATCAGGCCGTGGACTCCACGCAGTGGGTAGGGAAATTTTTCGTAGAGGAAACGGCAATCGACTAGCTCCAACCGCAGCGAGGTTTTCAGTGGCGTCAGGCCTGGCTGGCTACGGCTTGCACGCCATTGGAAATGAAACTTGCCTTCCGGGTGCATTGAGGTAATCACTTGCCGTGCTTTCTCCGGTAGCGCCGCGATCATCTGTTTTTCGATCTCCAGATCGCGACCCGATAAGACAACCGAGCCGGCCGCCTCTGGGCCAGGATCAAAAACTTGCCCTTCAATCCGAATGGGCTGGCCTCCGGCGTATCCCAGGATGTTGATACCCAACTCCGTTGGCGTTGAATTGTTGCGACGTTTGAATGTGATGTTGCCGGAGCCGCTTGAGACTCGGTAGCGGAATAGATCGTGCTCAAACGTAAGTTGGCGTCCGGTGAGAGTTACCTGAGGCAGCCACTGCAGGCCATCGAAGGTCGCGGTGACTTTGGCGTCGACCTCACCTGCGGGAAGAAATTTCTGCCACTGAGCCTTCAAAAACGGTGGAAGTACTCCCCGTAGCGGCTCGTCGAGCGGCAATCTCTCCACGGCAATGGCAAGTGCCAATGGGGCCTTGGCTGCCCAGCCGATCCGTTTCAGTGCCGCAGAGACGCCTGCCGGACCGCACTTGGCGCGTAGCCGTTCCAACTGGAGGCCTTCGTTGTTGCACTGGAGCCGGCAAGACAATTCGGTGAGCGGACGAGGTAGCCGTGGGTCTTCCAATCGTCCGCCGGTTAGCCCCACCTTCGCGGAGTAGCGAATCCCTTCGGTCGATTTGCTTTCCACCTCAAAGGTGCCATGGACCAAGCCTTGCAAAATGGTTTGCTCGCCGAGCGATTCGCTGAGCAACCGAAGCCAAGGATGCAGTTCACGCGATAGTTTCAACGCCTCGATTCTGCCTGAAGCACTAAATTGTTGTTTGCATAGGTCCATCTTGGCTTGAAACTCGCAACGCTCGAGATGTGTGCCCGACATTGATCCCCGAATGGCAAACGGAGGGCCAAGGTACTGGCTACGACCAGAGGTTTCGGAAACTTGTGTCCCCTGTGCCGCTACAACTCCTTCCGGAATCGCTTCTTCCGGGACAGCTTCATCCGGAATGATGGAAAGATTCACATCTCGCAGCACGAATGGCTGCGATTCGGGCCGCGATTGATCGAAAACGACCACCTGGGCATCTTGGATATCGATTTGCGGCCGGCTACTACCACACTTTGGCAACGGCAGGATCGCATCAATATTCCAACTGCGATCCGTCTCGCGTGTGATCCAAAGCTGAGGATGCTTGGCCACGATTCGGTAAATCTTGGGATCGCCTTGGACCAGCTTGGCAAGCTGCACATCGCAGAAAATCATCAATTCGTCGACCACCAACAGATTGTTTTGACGACCGCTGGCGGAGGTTTCTGTGATCGAAAAATCATAAACCGCGATACCTCGATCCTTGACAAGGCGCGCACCGCCTACGCTAACATTCAGTTGAGGAAAGCTATCGCCAAGCATCTGCTCCACATGCTGGCGGATTTCATCATCCATCCGCGTGTAGAAGTAGACGCCTATCCCCAGCACACCGACGAGCACGACCATCAGGCCGAGCTTGAAGAAAAACCAGCACGAATTAATCATGCGACTAAGAATGGCGGGATTCCTTGATTAGCTAACCGCTAATCTGAATTTTTCACCACAGAGAACACTGAGTTCACAGAGACAAGGTAATCGAAGGACGAGGCGAAGACTTTCTCAATAGCCCTTGACAACATATTTCTTTTTGATCGCAAACGAATGATATTGGCCGATCGCTGCTCTGTGATCTCTGTGTCCTCTGTGGTGAATTCTGTGTGAGAAATGCGGGCAATTAGCGATTCCATTTTTGGCGTCACGGCTTGAGAGCCGAATCGTACGAGCGAGGCGTGCATGCGGCAAGATAGACTCAACTGCTAGCAAGTGGCAGTCCGTGACAGCGTCAAACGCTTTTTGCTGATCTCAGCCCGGATATTGCCGGGCAAATTTAGTGCCGGTGAGGCTTCCGGGCATAGAGCCAGGACAGCCAACTCGTGCCACCAACGATGCGTCATCGCCTGTTCCGATAAACGGGCACGTCGCCATGCCAGCCGCAATGCTTCGCGCACTAGCAGTTCAGGCTCGCCGGCCAGCGGAGTCGCATCGAAAGCTAGCACTCGCTGACCTCGAGCCGATTCGTTAGATTCACTTGCATAATTCTCCAACGAGCACCTGCTGAGCAGTGCTTCGGCTTGCGATTCAACATACTGCTGTGTAGATGAAGCTTGCTCGGCCAAGCGTACCAATGCCGCATCGATCTGGGCGTTGTAGTCCGACCGCAATCGGGGCAACAACTCCTGGCGGATCCGATTGCGCGTGAAACGAATATCCTTGTTGGACAAATCTTCTCGAAACGATTGGTCGAGCGATTGCAAATAGGCGAGCAGGTCCTGACGCCGGCAGCCAAGCAGCGGACGCACCAGAGTAACCGATTCGCCAAGGGGCCGACTCTGCCGCATGCCCGACAAGCCGCGTAGGCCCGATCCTCGCAATAAACGAAAGAGTACCGTCTCGGCTTGATCATCCCAGGTATGCCCCGTCGCGACATACCGAGCGCCCAATTGCTCGGCCTCATGGGTCAGCAGTCGGTATCGTTCTTCCCGCGCAGCAGATTCCAGGCCGTCTCGCCGGTCGTCCGCCAACTGCTGCACATTGGCCCGACAAACGGTGATCGGCACGCCCAGCGTCCGGCATTGCTCGGCAATCCATCGGGCATCCGCTCCCGATTCTTCCTGACGGAGCTGGTGGTTGATATGGACCCCATGCAGCTTTCCCGCTCCGCCAAATTCGCCCTTGATGGCAAGCATCGCCCTGAGCAGTGCCATGCTGTCGGCCCCTCCCGAGACAGCCAGCACCACGTGGACATCGGCCCATTGCTCGGCAGGCCAGGCTTGGCAGATCTGTTTCATGGCATTGTCAGTAGGGGCATTGTCACTTGGGGGGACGTCATGTTTCGAGTGTTTTTCCGGCATGTTTTTAGTCCCCATCCGCAAGATGTCTCGCATCTCGACAATTCGCTATTTTCTACGCAGTTTCGCCAAATGCCCGTTCTGGAGTGTTCTTTCTTTCGGTAGCCAGGAGAACTGCAAAGTCGCGATGAACCATTTCAGCCCCCGGCTTTGCCGGGGGGTTGCCTTCGGGGAGGTGTTACCTTTGGGAAAAATTTCTCGGAAAAATACCTTTGGGGAAATGCCCTGCTTGGTGGAGATGGAAACCGTTCCGCGATCCCTCGGCAAAGCCGGGGGCTGAAATTGCGACTTGGCATGTCTCCAGTCTTTTTCTATACGTTTCGAGGTTGCAAAACAGCCTGATATTGTTACGATACAGTCCAAATAATAGACAACGTATCCCGATCAAAATAGTACGGCTGAGGCACTGGGTCGGGGAGCGTAGTGACACGATTGGTTAAGAGGAGCCTTTTCAGGGCTCGTTTGTTTCGATGTTAGCAGACTGGTTATTGTTCAGCATGATTGTCTTCTGCACACTATTCTCGATTCTCCAAGTATTTCGATGCTTTGCTGCAATAGCTAGGCAGTACGGCATGAAATGCTGGTATTCGGGTCGAGTACGCTTGCAAAAGGTACAATGGCAAAGGGCCCATTGGCAGGGGGTGCAAAGACAAGGCATGGGGATCAATCGGGGACACCTTTCACGTCCTTGGACAACCGCCGCACAGTGGTTGTTGCCAGATTTAGCGGCTGGCGGTCCTGGTGGACCCTACCAAAATGCAGCGAGTGCGTGGCTGGGTGAATTTGGACGGGGTGAATTTGGACGGGGTGAATTTGGACGGGGTGAGCCCTGGTTGGCAAAAACCTGCAAAGTGTTCAAGCTCGGATGCAACCCGCCATGGATCTTGCGGTTGCCTTGCCTGCTAGCTTGCGAAACATGAGATTGTCATTGACGGCAGATTGTAAAAGACGGCATCCATGTCGTTATTGCAACTCCCTCAATCCTCGATACCAAACGTCTCCTACCAGAGTGGTCCTGCCATTCTGTCTGCTCCCTTGAGTCGCTTGACTTCGAGCCTCTTGACTTCGGGCCCCTTTGGCTAACTTAACTTTGGGTTGAGGCCATTAGGCTCAGGTGTGACCTTGCTATTTTGGTTTCAGCATGAGTTCGGGATGCGCCCGTACCCAATGTTTTAGGCTCGATGTTTTTGGGCATTCGATAACCGCGGAAGGATTCTTGTTGTGAGTATGAACCCAGCAATTCAATCGATCCTGGCTTTTTCCGAGCCATGGAACTATGTCATCACGTCGGCCATCGCGGCAGTGATGGGCATGGGTCTGGTCAAGTTGATCGACTATCTGCGCAGGCGGGATGCCGACAAAGAGGCGTCAGCCATCATTGAACGAGCTGAAATCGAAGCGACCAGTCGTCGGAAAGAAGCCGAAGTCGAAGCAAAGGAAATGGCGCTGAAGGAAAAGGCCAAGCTGGAAGAAGCCAACACTTCCATTCGCGATCAACTGCACCAACGCGAACGCGAAATCGACAAAGTGGAAGACGCTTTGCAACAACGGGACGATCATCTGCAAAAGCAGGAGAAAATGGTCGAAAACAACCAGCGGCGGCTCGCTGAAAAAATCGAGGACGCTGATCGTCACCAAAAGGAACTCGACGACCTGCTCGACCTAGAGCGACAGACCATGCACCAGCTCAGCGGCTTGGGGCCCGAGGAAGCGGAAGCAAAGTTGCTTGAACGCCTGGAAAAGGAATTAACCCGCGAGCAAGGCGCGCTGGTGCAGCGATACGAAAAGGAAGCAGCCGAAAAATGCGATGGAAAAGCCAAGGAGATGCTGATTACCTCGTTGCAACGCTATGCCGCCTCGCACACGGCCGAGTCGACCACTAGCACCGTCGACATCCCCAACGATGAAATGAAGGGCCGTATCATTGGCCGTGAAGGACGCAATATCCGCGCCCTGGAAAAGGCCACCGGCGTTGATGTCATCATCGACGATACGCCAGGCGTTGTAATCGTCAGCGCGTTCGACCCCGTGCGACGAGAAATTGCTCGCATTGCGCTCTCCAAGCTGATTGCCGACGGGCGCATCCATCCCACTCGAATCGAGGAGTTGGTTGCCGAGACCCAAAAAGAGGTCGATCTGAAAATTCGCAAAATCGGCGAAGAAGCGATGCAGGAAGCCCAGGTTTTTGGTTTGCATGATCGGGTAATCGAACTGCTCGGCCGATTAGGCTATCGAACCAGTTACAGTCAGAATGTGCTGCGTCACTCCATCGAGGTATCGTTCATCGCGAGTATGTTGGCCGAGGAATTGGGCATGGATGCCGAATTAGCACGTCGGGCTGGGTTGTTGCACGATATTGGCAAGGCTGCCGGCCACGACTTGGAAGGGGGGCATCCGAAAATCGGCGCCGATCTGCTCAAGCGGTTCGGCGAAGGGCCTGAAGTGGTCCATGCGGCACTCGGACATCACGACGACATTCGCCCCGACATGCCCTACACGGTGCTAACCGCCGCGGGCGACGCTTGCAGTGCATCGCGGCCCGGGGCGCGTCGAGAAACGCTCGATCGCTACATCAAGCGGATGCAAGAGCTGGAAGCGATCGCCACCGGTTTCGACGGCGTGAGGCAAGCCTTCGCGATTCAGGCTGGCCGAGAGGTGCGAGTCATCGCCAGCGCCAAAGACACCACGGATGAATCGGTAGCAAAAATCTGTCGCGACATTGCCAAAGCGTTTGAGGAACAATTAACCTACCCCGGCGAAATCAAAGTGACACTGATCCGAGAAACGCGGATTACCGAGACAGCCCATTGATTTCGGATTTTTGATTTCGGATTTCGGAATATTTCTCCACAACGCTTGCGTCTTCGCCACCAGTTCCCTAACCCCCACCCCCCTAACCCCTAACCCCTCCCAATGCGACTGCTCTTTATTGGCGATATTGTTGGACGGCCTGGGCGGGACATGGTCGTTGCTGCTTTGCCAAGCCTCATTGCCCAGCGGCAGCTCGATTTGGTCGTTGCCAATGCAGAGAACGCGGCGGGTGGATCTGGATTAACAGCTAGTATCTACAACGCGCTGATTGCAGCAGGGGTCGATGGCGTCACACTGGGCGATCATGTTTATCGCCGAAAGGAGATTTACGCCACACTCAAAAATAAGTCGAACATCGTCCGCCCCGCCAATTTGCCAGAAGAAGCAGTCGGGCGGCAATGGGCCCTGCTGACCGCTCGCGATGGCACGCAGGTGGCGATTCTCTGCCTGCTAGGCCAATTGTTCATGAAGCCGATCGACTGCCCTTGGCGGATGGCCGATCATGTTTTGGCCCAGATTCCCGAAGACGTGAAAATTCGGTTTGTCGACTTTCATGCCGAAGCCACCAGCGAAGCGCAGATGATGGGCCGATATCTCGATGGACGCACATCCGCGGTGCTAGGTACCCATACCCATGTTCCCACCGCAGACGAATGTCTGTTGCCCGGCGGGACTGCGTTTCAGTGCGACGTTGGCATGACCGGCCCCTTCGAGAGTATCCTAGGCCGTCGCATCGACCGCGTGATGAAAACCAAGCTAACCGCTCATCCCACGCCGTTCGACGTCGCCTCGGGCGATGTCCGCCTCTGCGGCACGATCGTCGACATCAACCCGGCGACCGGAAAAGCCGAAAGCATCGAGCGAATTTGCATCCGCGAGGAAGAAATCGAAGTTAGCGGCGACAGCCACGCCGTCTCCTGACATCCTCACCCAATCCTCCGCTAGCATCGCTCCCGATTCACCTTGTGACCCCAGCCGCCATGAGCTATGGTTCGCCCCCTCATCGCATGGGATGTTGTCTACCCAACCCATGTTTGCCCCCTGACCAGCAGAGAGAAAATGAGCATGGATCGCTCGCGAACCCTCCGATTTCAGACGACCGGCGTATTGTTGCTGGCGGTTGTCGTTGCCACATCGACCGGCTGTATTCACACCTTGCTAGCCACGGGAATCTACCTTTGGCAGGGTGGTAACGTTGTGAAGGCGGAATGCGATGCGCTGGAAGATCAGCGCGTGGTCGTGGTTTGCAGGCCCCCCTCATCGCATGAGTATCGCCATGCCGGAGCGGCACGTAACATTGGCAAACGCGTTAGCGCCATGTTGGAAAAGAATGTCGATGGAATCGGTGTGGTTAGCCCGCGCGAAGTCGACAATTGGATCGATGAACAAGACTGGGAGAATTTCAAAGACTTAGGTCGCTCGGTCAAGGCGACGCGTGTTGTTTACATCGAACTGGACAATTTCGATCTATACAAAGGAAAAACGCTCTACCAAGGCAATGCCGACGTGGCCATCTCGGTCTACGACATGACCGATCGCGGTCGGCTTGTTTGGGACCGTCGCGTGGGGCAATTACTTTTCCCACAGAATAGCGGCATACCCGCCCAGGACAAACCGATCCAGAAATTTCAACAGCAGTTCGTCGAAATAGTCGCGGGACATATCGCGCAGCACTTCTACAAACACAATCCCGACGCTTCCTTCGCCATGGATGCCGTTGCGAATCAGTAGGGTTTGATTCGTGGTTTACTGGGCTTTGCAGTGCTCGGTCATCTGCGGTCAGCATTCTTCCTTTAGGTTCTTCAGGGAATTTAGTGGCTACCGTTCGAGAAAAGCATTCTCCTTTCCACTGCAAAATCTAGCCATTAAAATTCCTGAAGAACCATTTTGTTAGAAGATGTCGTTTAAGCTTGTCTGTGTTCAATCCGTGGCTGAACCATCTTTTGTGTCTTTTTGCGTTTTTTGTGGCTATTCTTTTTTGTTGCGGCCGCCGGTTGCACTAGGTTCTTTGTGCCTAGGTGGTTTATATGCCCTGGTTGTAGTACGATTCTGCTAAGTTATTGGCTGAAAGCTGATCGCTGAAAAGCCGTTGGCCCTCCGAATTCATCATCCATGGAGCGATTTTCCGATGTCGACAATCAAGGTGGTCATCCTCGCCGCCGGACGGGGTTCGAGGATGGTCCGAGATAACTCCGCGGCTGAAATGTCGGATCAGCAGGCGGCCGTTGCCGATTCTGGTGTGAAGGCCTTGATTCCCATCGATCGGCCGTTTCTTGATTACGTCTTATCCAACATTGCCGATGCGGGTTTTCGACATGTTTGTTTGGTCATCGGGCCGCGGCACGATGCACTGCGCGATTATTACACGAGCCTTCGTTGCGAGCGTTTAACGATTGATTTTGCCATTCAGCAACAACCACTCGGCACGGCAGATGCCCTCGCTGCTGCCGCCGACTTCGCGGGCGAGGACGATTTCGTTCTCCTCAATAGCGATAATCTTTACCCAGCCCATGTATTAGAACAACTGCGTCATGCCGAACGAAATGCGCTCGTTGGTTTCGACCGGCAAGGCTTGCTCCATCAGAGCAACATCTCGGCCGAACGGATGGCCGGCTACGCTTTGATCGAGTCCGATGCAGAGCAACGGTTGCAGAGCATCCATGAGAAACCGACTCCGGAACAACTTGCCGGTTTGGTTGAACCGATACGCGTGAGCATGAATTGCTGGCGATTCACATCGAGTATCTTTTCCGCATGTGGTGCGATCGGACCCTCGCCGCGAGGCGAATATGAGCTTCCCGACGCGGTGCGCTATTCAATGCACCAATTGCACGAGCAGTTTGCCATGCTTCCCGTCAGCGAACCGGTGCTGGATTTGTCCAGCCGTGATGACATTGCCAAAGTGACTCAATTGCTCCATGGCGTGGAGGTGCGACTGTGAATGGACCGGTGCTTGCCCAACTTTCGGAAAGTGAATATGTGTCGGACCAGCTTTGCCATGCCGGACTATCGGAGGAGTCGGCTGCGGAAAAGTCTCGCCTCTTTGCGACGTCAGCCGCAGCATTGGCGGATCAGGGCGTCCGCCGCGACGCGCACGTGGTCGCCTATTTTGTTCCCGGGCGAATCGAGGTCCTCGGCAAACATACCGACTACGCCGGCGGACGAAGTCTGCTGGCTGCGGTGGAGCGAGGATTCTGCGCGATTGCCGCGCGGCGAACTGATTCAAACATTTCGGTCTGCGACGCCATCACCGGCCGGCAAGCAAGTTTTCCGTTCGAGGCGAAGCTGGCTCTCAAGCAAGGACATTGGTCGAATTATCCAATGACCGTTGCCAAACGTGTGGCCAGCAACTTTCCCGGTTCGTTCCAAGGCGCTCAGATTGCCTGGGCGAGTGATTTGCCGATAGCGTCGGGAATGAGCAGTTCCAGTGCGCTGGTTGTATCGGTGTTCTTGCTGCTTTCCGCCATCAACGAGTTGCCTGCTCGCGACGACTATCGGCAACATATTCAGAGCACGGAAGATCTAGCATCGTATCTCGGGGCCACGGAAAACGGCCGGACGTTCGGCGATCTCGCCAGCGAGCGTGGGGTCGGCACGTTTGGTGGAAGCGAAGACCATACCGCCGTTTTGTGCTCAAAATCAGGCCAATTGGAGCAGTTTTCATACTGCCCGGTTCAGTGGGAACGGTCGGTGCAACTGCCAACCGACTTCGTCTTTGCAATTGGCAGCAGCGGTGTGATTGCTGAGAAAACGGGTGCCGCACTGGAAAAATACAACCGCGTTTCAATGCTTGCTAGCAGTCTTGTGGAGGTTTGGAACCAGTTTACAGACCGGAATGATCCGCATTTGGCAGCAGCCGTTTCATCAAGTGCCGATGCGGCAGATCGTCTTCGCGAAGAACTTCAGCGGCAATGCCATGGGGTATTCACTTCAGAACAATTGCTGGATCGTCTCGAGCAGTTTGTCACCGAGAATCAGCAAATTATTCCCCAGGTTCCTGAAAAGTTGACATCCGAGAACCTGACACATTTTGGCGAATTGGTCGAACGCTCACAAAGTATTGGATCCCGGCTTCTAGCCAATCAAGTGCCCGAGACGATTTTTCTGGCAGAGTCCGCCCGCCAGCGCGGTGCCGCGGCCGCATCGGCTTTTGGAGCAGGTTTTGGTGGGAGCGTTTGGGCGCTGGTCCGAAGAGACGATGCGGATGGCTTTATCGACCGATGGCGGCGCGATTACATCGATGCATTTCCAGAGGTTGCGGCGCATGCAGCCTTTTTCACTTCCAATGCCGGGCCAGCCGCCTGCCCGATAGGAGAAGGGGCCAGCATAGCCTGAGCCGCGGCATTAGTAACCCTTCAAACGGAAAACAAGACAAACCACGAATAGAACGAATTACCCAGCGCAGCAAAGCCGCAACCAAAAGGGAACCACTAATGAACACTAATAAACACTAATAATTGGATTTGTTTGTTTTGATTAGCGTCCATTAGCGTCGATCAGCGGTTTCGTCTTCCAAAAAAAGTGTGTCAAGAAAACAAGCTTTTATGGGTTTGTATTGCAGAGGCTTTTTTAAGGGATTTTCTCAGCGATCTCCGCGTACTCCGCGGGCCATGATTTTTGTGGTTTTCGTGTTTTTTGCGGCTATTTTTCTTTGGTTGCGGCTATTTCGCGCTGGGTGATTAGTGTAATTCGTGGTCCCCTCTTTTCAGTTTGAGTAACTCGATTTCATATATTCGCCCGGCGTTTTGCCCGTATATTTCTTGAAGACGCGGTAGAAGTAGGCGATGTCCTGAAAACCGGACTCGTAGCAGGCGTAGGCGATGTGGCCCGTCTCTCGAAGGCGTTCCTTGGCCTGTGCGATCCGCTTGCGATTGAGATAATCGACGAGCGTTGTCCCGGTCCGCTTTCGGAACAGGTCGGTGAAGCGTCGCGTCGAAACATCACACTGATCGGCCAGGTCGCGTAGTTGGATCGGTTTGTAGAAATTCACCTCAAGAAAGTCGAGCACACCATCCAGCGCCTGCTCGTGACCAGACGTGACCGATTCCGAACTGGTGCAGCCTCGCAACATGTGGATTAGCAAGTTTGCAAGCCCGGCGCGGATTGCCGCGTCATGTCCAGCAGCGCGACTCGATTGTTCTCGCAATAAGTGCTTGAATGCATCTCGAATCGCGCTTCGGTGAAAAGCATTGGCCGCACGCAATGGACGGCCTGGCGGATAGCGCTGACATAAATCGCAGAAAACCGAAGCGACCGCATCATCGTTCGCAACGGCCAAGTCGGAGATGCAAGCAATCACCAACGTTAACGGCTCGGATGGGTTGTCGACGAAACGGTGCTCGGTGTTGGTCGGCAAGAGCAACAGGTCGTCACGGCCGATCGGCACGCTGCCACCGGGCAGCTCGAGCAGCCCGCGTCCGACCGGGAGCCAACAGAGCTTGTGGAATGGCCAACGTCCCATCTCCATGTGAAACGTTTCCGCATGGTGGCTTTCGAGCAGATAGATTCCGCTGTTTGGAATCGCGACGTCGGCCGGGCTGCTACGTCGTTTTGGAAATAGATCGCTCATCGTGTTACCACCCCGAAGCCCGTCGAAATCGTTGTAGTCGTAGGCTTGAACAAGGAGCAACAGCGACGCAGCTCCGGCACTTTTTATCCACGAACTTTGGTACTGCCGGAACTCGCGGGGCTCGTTCCGGCCTACAAATCCTTATTGTTCACCTGGGGAAACACTCGGGATGCACTGGTAATCCCTTTGACTGCAACTAGTTATGTGTTTATTTGTTCTCACGAATCATCCTGATAGCCTGATTGTGCAATCATAACTGGCCCGATTAGATAAGGCAAATCGGTCGGTGCTCGCTTAGAGTGGAAGTGAGAAATAACATGCCTCTTTTCAGGTTCATCGAGGGTTTTTGTGGATAGTTTTTCCGAGTTTGTGTGCCAGAACGCCGTGTCCCGTAGGGACATCTGAAAATAGCCCAGCGATTTATCGCTGGGTAAGCGGAGGGGTAAGTCGGATAGTCCCGTAGGGACGACTGTTAATTTGCATCATGGCTCCAGCTTGGTTTGCATCTTTTATTCGATTCAACCGTCCCTACGGGACTAAAGAATTACTCGTACATTGGCAACCCAGCGATGAATCGCTGGGCTATTTTCAGATGTCCCTACGGGACAAAAACTGTTTGCTCGCTGCGATCTTCCCGCAAAATTCCTGAAGAACCTCTTTCCATCTGTGCATATGCCATGCTCTCTCCACCGGAACTGTTGCCTCTTTCGCCGATCATCACCGAGCGCGAGATGCTTCGAAGCATGGGGATTGCTCCGGGCCAGACCGTTAAGAAGCGACTCTTACGGTACATTGCCGAAGCGTTACCGGTTGTCGCCGAGCACGCTCGGCCGCGGCTCATCCAGCGAATTGGGGAAGTCGAGTCGTTGCTTGATGCGTTCACCCCATTCGCTCGGCTCCGCTCGTTCCTCGGCGATGCCGATTACGGTGTGCTGATGGTCGGAACGGCAGGCCGCGAGTTGGAATCGCTTGCTGCGGCCGAGCCGAATCGGATGAAGGCGTATTTGTATGGCGTCGCGGCGACAGCGCTGGCGCGTGGCACGCTCGTGCAGGCACGCGAGGCGCTTTCCCGACGCTTTGCGACCGAGTGGATCACCACGACGGCATCTCCCGGCACGGGTGGCATGCCTTTCATGCTCCAACGGGACGTGGCGCAGCTTCTTCCGTTGGAGCGAGTGGGAATCGAATTCGACAACGAATCGATGATGATGACTCCGCTTGCAAGTGTGAGCGCAATCATTCGTTTGAAGAGGACTTTGCATCAGGTTGCACCGCGTGTGATGACTGATCCGCTTGACCACTGCTGGGAATGTGGCGATCCGGGTTGTTCATTACGTGTCTGCTAGTACCACAACTCACTTGAATCTGTAAGGTTTGTTTGCTAAGCCGCAAGCGGCCAACCGCTTGCGGCTTAGCTGTGAAGACTCCCCAGGAAATTGGAACCTACGATGAATTCACTGGAACTGATGAACCACGTTCTCCGGATGGAAAAGGGAGATCGCATCCCATTTTGCCCGGCGATTTACGAGCATAAGGGGTTTCTGATTGGCAAAACGCCTTCGGAAATCTGCCGCGATCCGGCGCTGTTGGTTCAGGGATTAGAGGCCGAATTCGAGCGGTACCATCCCGACTTTCTAACCGTTGGTATCGATGTTTACAACGTCGAGGCGGAGGCGCTTGGTTGCAAAATTGTCTACTTCGATGACTCGCCTGATGTCCCAGGAGTCGAAGAGTATCCGATCAAGGAGCCGTCGGATATCGATCGGCTCTCGATCCCCGATCCCAAACGGGATGGGCGAATGCCGCTTTACTTGGAGGCGGCTGCCGAGATTCACAAGCGATTGGGCGATCGGATTAAAATCCGTGGGGCGCTAACTGGCCCGTTTTCGCTCGCCTCGGAACTGATCGGGGCGGAAAACTTTATCGTCCTGACGATGCAGAACCCGCAGTACACGGTGAAGCTCATGGAATTTACCGCGCGGGTTGCGGCCGAGTTCGGTAAGGCATTTCTTGCGCTAGGGATCGAGCCGATCGTGTTCGACTCGCGTGCGATGCCGCCCTTATGTTCACCACAGATTTTTCAAGACATCGTCTCGAAGGTCTGCCGAAGGATTCTCATGCCGGAACTGAAAAAGGCGGGCGCCAAAAATATCCCGTTGATTATTGGTGGCGACACCACTCCGATTCTCGATGCGATAATCGACACGGGAACAACGCAAATCTTGTGCGACTTCGAGGGCGACATCGATCTGTTCAAGGCAAAGAGCCTAAAGTTCAATCTGCCGATGCGCGTCAATGTCGACCCACGGCTCCTGCATCTCGGCCCGGTTGAAAAGATTCAGGACTTTACGATGAATATCTTGAACAAGTGCTGGGACCATCCTGGATTTATTCTCGGGACGGGCGTCGCGGCGTACGACTGCCCACCCGAGCACATCGATGCGGTCCGGGAGTGCCTTGACAAGGAGTACAAAAACTGGAAACCGCGGCGTCCACTATTCCAACAAACACGCGAGGGGATCGAGGCACTCGTTGCCAACGAGGAACCTACCTATCCTGACGATCTTGAACCGGTCCTTCGCGAAACGGCCGAAGCGATTGAAGAGGGAGAGGAAGAGGATGTGCCCGATCTGGTCCACGAAGCGCTGGGCGATGGGATTCCGCCGGGAGAGATTGTCGATCGGGCCATGATCCCGGCGATGGAAATCATTGGCTATCGCTTCGCCAAGAAGGAACTCTATGTTCCGGAGATGCTCATTGGTGCTCGGGCGATGAGCGCGGGGCTGAAGATTCTCCGCCCGTTGATCGCGCAGACTGGCATCAAGCCGGTGGGGCGTGTCCTGCTGGGGACCGTCAAGGGCGACATCCACGACATCGGAAAAAATCTGGTTGGCATGATGCTCGAAGGGGCCGGTTTCGAGATTGTCGATCTTGGGGTGAATGTTCCGGTCGACCGTTTTATCGAAGCGATCAAAGAACACGACATCCACATTCTCGGCATGTCGGCGCTCTTGACCACCACGATGAATTACATGGGACGCGTTGTCGCGGCGCTGAAGGAAGCGGGAATGCGCGGGCAAACCAAGGTGCTCGTGGGCGGCGCACCGATCAATCAGAAGTTCTGCGAGAAGATCGAAGCCGACTACTATGCCGAATCGGCGGCCGATGGGGTCCTGGTGGCGAAACAGGCGCTGGCCGATCTGCAGCAGATGGGGGTTTTGTCGGCATGATCTACGAGCTGGAAAAATGGTTCAAGGAAAAGGCCTTCGGATGTCAAACCTGTGGGCAGTGTATCTTGACACACACGAAGTTGATCTGCCCGATGAACTGCCCGAAGGGCTTGCGCAACGGTCCTTGTGGCGGGACGCTCGACGGCAAGTGCGAGGTTCTCCCCGAGATCGAATGCACCTGGACGCGAATCGAGCAGAAGAAGGGCGACAAGGAGTACGCGATCCACCTGCCGCTCGACCAAGACTTGCTCAACACGGCGAGCTACGTCAACTTTGTCAACGGAAAGGACCGACAGACGCGACGGCCTCACCCGTTTGTCGACACGCACGATTTGCCAGCCTCTTCCGACCTCGCAGAGAAGATGAGCCGCGGAGAGTTCGTCGTGACGCTCGAGATCGCATCGCCGCTGACGGCCGATGGTTTGCACCGAGTGGAAAAGATCATGGCCCGGGTCGCCCCGCATGTCGACGCGGTAAACACGACGACCAGCGCCGGGGGCAAGCGGTCGCTCCACTCGACCGAAACGGCCAAGGTTGTCATGGCGCATGGAGTCGAATCGGTCATTCAGTTTTGCGGTCGCGATCACGAGCCGGACGATTTCCTTGCGCAGATGGATCGGGCGGTTGAGATGGGGTACAAAAATTTCCTGCTGCTAACTGGCGACTGGCTGCCCGATGCGGAACGAGCGGTGAACCAACAGTCGTGGTTTCCGATGGATAGTTCGCAGATGATCCATTTGGCCAATCAACGGCTTCAAGCGTTTCGTGACCGTTTCGGTATCGTCCCTTACCTGGGCGTGGCAGCGAATCCGTTTTCGACGCCGATGCAGATTTGTGTTGACCGGTTGCGGCTGAAGCGCGAGGCAGGGGCGCGATTTTGTCAGACTCAGGCGATCACCCATGTCGAGACTTTCCAAAAGTGGTACCATGCGGTCCGCGAGGGCCGTGAAACCGCGCCGAAGCTGACGATCCCCTCGATTCCTCTGGTCGGCAGCCGCCGAGCCTTCGAGGTTCTTTGCCGACTGCCCGGCATCTATGTCGATCGATCGCTACACGAGGTGATGGAGCACGACGATTTCCCGCGCCGAGCACTCCAGTGGGCTTACGACATTTCCGAGGGGGTCATCGAAGTCGGCGCGGCGGGGGTCCATGCGATGAACTTCGGCATGCCGCCCGACTTGATTGATGCGTTTCTTCTGCAGATTCGAGACCGGGCTGCCGAGGCCCGTGCCCGCGGACAAAAGTGGACCCCATTTCCAAAAACTTCTTCTACGAAAGTCTTATCACGATGAGCCACATGCGCCTGCCTGTCACGATTGTCTCGTCCAAGTCGCACCGTGTTCGTATCTCGCCGAACCGCAGGACGGTCGTCATTGGCGAACGATGCAACGCACTCGGTTATCGCAAAGTCCGCGAGACGGTCGCCCGAGGCGAGTGGGACGAGGTCGTCGAGCGCGCCGTCGCCCAATGCGAAGCCGGCGCAGGAATCATCAATATCAACATGGTCGGTCTCGATGTTCCCGAAAAGGTTCTGCTGCCGATCGCCGTCACGGCAATCCGGTCGCGGGTCGACTGTCCGCTGTCGATCGACTTTGGCGATCCCGAAGCGCTCGACGTTGCGCTGGCCAAGGCGGAAGGGCGCTGCCTGATCAATTCGATCTCGGCCGAGGAGGAGAAGCTTGATCAGGTGATGCCGATCGCCAAGAAGCACCATGCCGCGATGGTTGCCATGACGGCCGATGACGATGGGATCCCTTACACGCCCGAGGGCCGTTTGAAGTGTGCGCTGAAGATTCTCGAAGCGGGCGAAAAGCATGGTTTTACACGGGACGATTTTATTTTCGACTGCATTGCGATTGGCGTAGCTACCGATGTCGGAGCAGGTCGTTGTACGATGGAGACGATGCGGCTCCTTCGCAAAGAACTCAATGTCAACATCACGCTCGGCGCATCGAACGTCAGCTTCGGTATGCCAAACCGCAAGAAACTCGATGCCTATTATCTGGCCATCGCGATTGCATTTGGAATGAACGCGCCGATTACGGACATCACCCACCCGGCATTGAAGTGGGCCATCCTGACCGCCGACACGGTCAATGGCACCGATAAGCTTGGAATGAAGTATCTGCGCGAGTCGCGAGCAGAAAAAAAAATTAGCCACGGATGAACACGGCGTGGCCGCAGGCCACTACCAAAGAGAAATAGCCACAAAAAACACCAAAATCACAAAAATCATGGCCCGCGAATTGATGCGAATAAATTGAAGGAGTGACATTAATGTGTATTCGCGTGATTCGCGGGCCTATAATTTCTTTTCGTGCCTTTTCGTGTTTTTTGTGGCTATTTCTCTTTGGTAGCGGCGTTGTCGCGCTGAGTATTTCGTGGTTTCATCCCCTGAACGATTGCCATTTTATTCGACGATCTTTGTAGAATCCGGAAACGAACCCGATGGATATGTGGATACAGTGTGACGCCTATTTCTCCGAGCGGCCTCGCCATGGGCCGTTCTGGTTGCGGATTGCCGAGGGAAAACTGGCCGAGATACGGACCGAGCAGCCCGACGCTCGCGCTTGCAACCTTGGCGCAAAGGCATATCTCCTGCCGCTGCTGGCCGACACGCATGCCCATGTTTTCATGGACCCGTGGCCGCTGGCCCCCTCGAATCGGTCGCGGCCCGGATCGGAGGCATGGGAAGTCGAGGTGCAGAACGGGCTGGCACGGTTGCAAGGTGCGCTGGCGATGGGAGTCGGCTTCGTCCGCGACATGGGTGACCCTCTTGGCATCAACGTGGAGGTCAAACGCCGAGCCTTGGCAAACGCAACGCCATGCCCGGCCTATCAGGTTCCCGGCCCGGCGATCCATCGGCCAAAAAAATATGGGCGATTTCTTGGCGTTGCGCGTGAGACCATGCCGGAGATCCATGCGCTGATCGATGAACTGGTCGAGCAGCAGGGGATCGATTTTGTCAAAGTGACATCGACCGGCATCGTCGATTTTGCGACGCGCCGCGTAAAGCAAACGCCCCAATATACCGCGGAGGAACTTCGTGCCGTGGTCGAACATGCCGAGTCGCTTGGCCTGCGAGTCGCCTCGCACTGCTCCGGACAGGAGGGGATCGACAACAACATTGCGGCCGGGGTTCACTTTGTCGAACATGCGTATCTAATCCGCCCGGACCAGCAGTCGCGGTTGCGCGATCAGGGTCAGTTCTGGACGCCGACGTTTGCTCCGGTCTATCAGCAGTCGGTCCACGAGGAATGTGGATGGGATGCGCTGACGCGCCGCTCGCTGTTTCAGATTTTGGCCGAGCATGACGCCGCGGTCGCACGGGGGCACCTCGACGGGATGCGACTCTTGGCGGGGACCGATGCGGGAAGCCCCGGCGTCGAGATCGGTGCCGGGTTGATAATCGAGCTTCAAAACATGGCACACACGATTCCGTGGAACAACGTGCTACGGACCGCAACGGCCGGCAATGCCGACGCCTGCAGGCATCCCGGCTATACGGGCCGCCTCGACGTGGGGCATCCGGCATCGTTCGCCGTCTACGCGGTTCCGCCCTGGCAAGATGCCTCGCAGTTGGGGAAACCAGAGAGGGTGTTTTTGCATGGTGCGCCGCTGTCGGAATCGTAGTGACCGTTCAGCCTAGTGAGAAGCAGTCCAGTGGGGAAGCAAAAGCATAGGAATCCGTCCTGGCGGACGGCGCTAACGTGTTGGCGATGGCAGAATGTTGCGATGTCGTTAGCGCCGTCCGCAAGGACGGATTCACACGACATATGGTAAAACCTCACGCCTACCAAGTCCCATAACCCATAAAAGTTGAGGACACCGTATGCCGACGATTCAAATCGACAGCGAGTGCGGTCTGGCCAGTTACCTGCGCGCTCAGAGCATTCCGCTGAAGATGTCGTGCGGCGGGCATGGAAGTTGCCGCACCTGCCGGGTGATTTTGGATGGCGAGTCGGTGCTTTCATGCCAAACGCGGGTCGTTCCGGGATCGTACGAGATCTCCTTGCCGAGGTCGTCTGCGTCGAGCGAAAACATTCAGATCGATCTGGAACTAGAGCATGGAATAACCGCAGCCCATCCCCGCTGGAGCGAGCGGACTATCGACGTACCAACGGCCGAATCGCAGCCAAACATCCCCAACCGTTCGCGGCTTGAGCAAGCGCTGCCGGGTGACCTTCGGATTGCGTCCCATTGCTTCGACGGCGTGTCGAGCGACGCGATGGAGGGGAGGGTCAATTTTGCCTGCTTTGACAATATCTTATGGCATCCTGTAACGGACCGGCGGCGTAGAGCGTATGCGATTGCTGTCGATATCGGAACGACGACGATTGCCGCGGCGCTGGTCGATCTCGAGACACGGCAGATCGTGGCTTGCCAAGGTCGGCTGAATGGCCAGTATGCGTATGCCGAAGATTTGGTCGCCCGAATCGCCTTCTGCTCGACGCCCGATCTTTTGCAGGAAATGCAAGACTTGGTGCTCAAACGGACGCTTCGGCCATTGCTCCACCGGCTGCTGAAACAGGCTGAGGTGCCCAGCGACGAGGTGGTTACGACCGTGCTGGCAGGCAACGCAACGATGATCCATCTTTTGCTCGGGTTGGATCCGACCGGCATGGGCGGGTGGCCCTTTAACGGAGTGGACTACGCCCCGGTGTCGCGACCGGCTGCCGAATCTCGCCTTCCCGGACATCGGATCGAATTTATCCCGGCCAAGAGCGCCTATCTTGGCGGCGATATCATCAGCGGCTTGGCGCTGCTCGACTTTGCCACAGCCGACGACGGGACGCTGCTGGTGGATCTTGGCACCAATGCCGAGATGGTGCTCAAGGCAGGAGGCGAACTGTTTGGCACCGCGGTACCGGCAGGGCCTTCGTTCGAGGGCGGGGGATTTCCGTGCGGCGTCAGCGCGATTCCCGGGGCGATCGATCATGTGTGGGAAGAGAACGGGCAACTCGTTCATACGACGGTGGGCGGTCTTCCGGCGATCGGCATCTGCGGCTCCGGAATCATCGCCTTCGTGGCAGCCGCCTTTCGTGCCGGGATCCTCAAGAAGAAGGGACGCTACGCTCGACGGCATCCCAAGGTTGAGGTTTGCGAATTGCTGGGCGAGCAGGAACGGGTCTATCGGTTAGCCGAGGATATCTATGTTAGCGAAACAGACATCAGCAATTTCCTGCAGGCGAAGGCGGCCGTCTTTTCCGGCATCGTAACACTCTGCCGTGTTGCGGGAATCGGCATCGGCGATCTGACCAAGCTTTATCTGGCGGGCAACTTCGGTCGTCGGATCCATGTCGCGGACATCATCGATATTGGAGTCATTCCGCCCATCGCCGAGCAAAGGATTTCGGTTTGCGGCAACACGTCGCTCAAGGGTGCCATCTACGCCACGGTCGATCGCGATGCCGGGGCACGGATGGCCCAACTTGTCCAGCAGCTCACGTTTGTCGAACTCAATGCCGAGCCAACCTTCCAGGACGACTTCATCGATGCCCTGTTCCTGCCTCACCTGAAACTCACCTTTCCACGCTAGCGCGCTTTGTCAGAAAACCTCAATGATGCCGTAAATGTGAGCCGTAGGCGCTAGCCTCGGACGTTTAGGTTCGATGTTTTTCGCAGGTTTGCCCGACGCTAGCGCGTTCGGCTCACTGTTTTCTGACAAAGCCTAGTGCGTCATCCACACTAGATATTCGGGTTGGTGAATAGTCGGCGTTCGGGGAAATTCTCCTTAAACAAGGAGGTTTCCCATGAACAAGAAGTATATCGTCCGACTCTCGGATGCAGAACGGGGTGAGTGCGAGCAAATTGTCAAAAAGCTCAAGGGCGGTTCTCAAAAGGTTCGTCGAGCCCAAATTCTTTTGAAGTCGGATGCCGATGGTCCGGCGTGGACCGATCTCGCGATATCTGCGGCCTTCAACTGTCGTACTCGAACGATTGAGAATCTTCGCCAACGAGTGCTTGTCGAAGGTTTTGCCTTGGCGCTCCACGGCAAGCAACGCGAGAATTCACCCACGCCACCCAAGCTTGACGGACAAGGCGAAGCGAAACTGATTGCGATGCGACTGGGGACGCCACCGGTTGGCTATGGTCGATGGACGCTGCAATTGCTTGCCGAGCAAATGGTAACGTTGGACATTGTTGATAGAATCTGCGCGGAGACGGTTCGCAAAACGCTAAAAAAAACAAGATGACGAAGCGCATGATCGAGTACTGGGTGATTCCTCCAGAGCAGAATGCCGAGTTCGTCGCCTGCATGGAAGAAGTGCTGGAAACGTACGAAAAAACATATGATCCGCAGCACCCGGTCGTTTGCATGGATGAGCAGCCAGTTCAGTTGTTGCTCGAAACGCGGACGCCGATCGCCGCGACGAAGGAGCACGCCAAACGGGTTGACTACGAGTATGAGCGCAATGGCACGGCAAGCATTTTCATGTTCGCGGAGCCACTTTCAGGCTTCCGGCAAGCGACCGCTCGAGCGCAGCGAACGAAACAAGATTGGGCTCTGGAAGTTGCGCATCTGCTTGACACTCGTTATGCGAGATGTGAACAAATCACCTTGGTGCTGGACAATCTCAACACCCATACCAAAGGAGCGTTCTACGAAACGTTTGATCCCGCCACGGCCCGTGCCTATATCAAACGCATCAACTTCGTTTTCACGCCCAAGCATGGCAGTTGGCTGAACATTGCTGAGTGCGAATTGAGTTGCATGACCAGCCAGTGCATCGCGGGCCGACGAATCGGCGAACTAGAAAAACTTCAAAGCGAAATCGCGGCATGGTCACAAAACACAAACGACAAACAACGAGGCGTCGATTGGCAATTCAAAATCGACGATGCTCGCCGAAAATTGAAGCGGCTCTACCCGAAGATTAAGACTGGATGACGCACTAGCGCTGAAATTGCGACTTTGCAGTCCTCCCGATTCTCCGCCTTCAAGACTATTCGTGCATCAATCTCGCGTGTAGAATGAAGCCTTGCAAAAACAACCTATCTTGGGAGGATCGCTGTGAGTGAGTCTCGAACATCTACCCGCCGCCAGTTTATGTCTGGCACTTTAGGCGGTTTCGCCGGCTATGGTCTTGCTGCTTCTGGGAGTCTTGCAGCTTATGGGGGTCTCGCTGCTTCTGGCGGATTGCACGCATTGGCGGCTGAAGGAGAAACTGCCGTAACGGATCCCTCGCATTCCTACCCAGGACGGGGACACATCTACAAAGCGGTCAAATGGGGAATGGTCCGAGGCAACCTCACGGTCTTGGAAAAGTTTCAGCTATGCCAAGAGCTTGGTTACGACGGCATGGAACTGAACAGCCCGGTAGACGCCACGGCTGAAGAAATTCAAGCAGCCACCGTTGCCACCGGAATGCCCGTGCATGGGTTGGTCGACATGAGGCACTGGCAGCTACGGCTCTCCTCGCCGGACGAGAAACAGCGCGACCAGGGCAGAGAAATCTTGCTGCAGGCCATCCGCGACTGCAAGGCGTTTGGTGGCTCAACGGTTCTGCTGGTTCCAGGTAAAGTGACCGGCCCGGATGAGAACTCCGATCATGTTTGGAAGCGTTCGATCGTGGAAATCCGCAAAGTGCTCCCCTTGGCCAGCCGGCTTGGCATTCGGGTGCTGATCGAGAATGTGTGGAATGGTTTTTGCGAATCACCTGATGAGATGCGCGACTACCTCGACGAGATCGATAGCCCTTGGGTCGGTGCCTACTTCGATATTGGCAATGCACAGAATTTTGCTCCGAGCCAGAACTGGATACGCACCTTGGGTCGTCGGATTGTGAAGCTCGATGTTAAGGGCTGGGGGCTTGGCATGCCTAAACATGGCTTCTGCAAAATCGGCGATGGCACGATCGATTGGCTTGCCGTACAAAAAGCACTAGCGGAGATCAGATATTCCGGCTGGTGTACGGCCGAGGTTGCTGGCGGCGGCCGAGAGCGGCTCG
The DNA here is from genome assembly GCA_965249435.1 of Lacipirellulaceae bacterium. Lineage (GTDB taxonomy): Bacteria > Planctomycetota > Planctomycetia > Pirellulales > Lacipirellulaceae > JAJRWS01. The sequence continues at coordinate 70,026 of CBDFMC010000015.1, forward strand.
CCGATATTGCCGCACGGGTGGATAAGGTTTTGCAGCTTTAATTTTACTGTTGTGTGATAGCCGCCGGACTTGTTCCGGCGCTGTTTTCGCGCCGGAACAAGTCCGGCGGCTAAGGATTCGACCAACAACTTCAAGTGAGTTGGAGTTTAACCATGGAGAACGATTCATGAGCGACAAAAACACGCGGCGACAATTCCTCAAGCATTCCGCTGCCGCGTCGGCGGCATTGAGTGTTATGGCCTTTCCCAAAAATGTCCATGCCGCTGGTAGCGACACGTTTCGTATTGGTGTTATCGGCTGCGGAGGCCGGGGAACCGGAGCGGTAGTCAACGCCTTGACAGCCGATCCAAACGCCCAGCTCGTGGCCATGGGCGAAGCGTTTTCCGATCGCGCCGCTTCCTGTTTACAAGCACTCAAGGAAACTGAAAAGGTCGCCAGCCGTATTGCCGTCGATCCGGAGCATGTTTTTACCGGCTTCGATGCCTACAAGGGCGTGATCGATAGCGACGTCGACGTGGTGATCCTCGCCACGCCCCCTCACTTCCGGCCTGAGCATCTGAAATACGCAATCGACGCGGGCAAGCATTGCTTCGTCGAAAAACCGATCGCCGTCGACGCTCCCGGCGTAAAAAGCGTGATGGAAACCTGTGCCGAAGCGAAAAGGAAAAACCTCGCGGTCGTCTCGGGGCTTGGCTGGCGCTACGATCAAGGTGTGAAAGCAACCATGCAGCAAATCGAAGATGGAGCGATTGGCGACATCATTTCCATCGAGTCTTCGTACAACGCCAGAACACTGTGGCACCGGGGTGACAAGCCCGATTGGAGCCGCATGGAGTATCAAGTCCGTAATTGGATCTATTACACATGGCTTTCAGGCGATCATATTGTTGAACAGGCAATCCACAGCTTGGACAAAACCGCTTGGCTCCAAGGCGATGCCAGCCCCGTTCGGGCGATGGGCATGGGGGGCCGACAGCAGCGAACCGCAAAGAAGTATGGCCATATCTTTGACCATCACACGGTCTTCTACGAGTATGCCAACGGCGTGCGCGTTTACTTCACATGTCGCCAGCAAAAAAATTGCACGGTCCATGTCGACGAATTGGTTTTAGGAACCAAAGGCACAGCCAAAATTTTGGAACACGAGATCGATGGGGAGACCAAATGGCGCTACGATGGTCCCAAGCCGAGCCCGTATGTGGTCGAGCATGAGGCACTGTTCAAAAGCATCCGCGACGGAAGTCCCATCAACAATGGCCAGTACATGTGCAACAGTACAATGATTGCCATCATGGGCCGCATGTGTACCTACACGGGACAAACGCTAACCTGGGAGCAAGCCATCGAGAGCCAAGAGCGACTCGGCCCGACAGAATACCAGTGGGGCGATATGCCTGAGCCATCGGTGGCGATTCCTGGGATTACCGAGTTTGTTTGAACCTAGTAAGTACAACAGCGCAGGGTTAAACCACAAAGGCACAAAGAAGGGAAAGAAAATACCAAAGGAAAAGCGGCTCAAAATTCTCAAACATGCAATTTCACCTGTTTGAGATTATTGGCATTGCATTTGCTTTCTTGCATTTTGCAACATTCTCTTTTTTTCTTTGTGATCTTTGTGCCTTTGTGGTTCATTGACTCTGCGCTGTAGGACTATAGGCAGAGCCGCAACCAAAGTTGGAGATATTGATTGAGAATTTCATCCTTTTCGTGTCTTTTTGTTTTTTTTGTGGCCATTGTTCTTTTGGGATGTGCAACGGCCGAGGAGATGACGCCCTACACGCAGCCCATTCCCGGTACCGAGGTTGTCTTTGAGATGGTGCCGATCCCCGGTGGCACGTTTAGGATGGGCAGCCCCGATGCGGAACCGAATCGCAACGCAGACGAAGGGCCCCAGGTAAAAATCGAAGTTGCCCCGTTCTGGATCGGCAAGTTCGAGGTGACCTGGGCCGAGTATAAGCAATACATGGACTTGTGCGACACGTTTGAGAAGTTTGACGACCTCGGCATTCGTCCTGTCACCGAAGCAAACGCTGTCGATGCCATCACCGCCCCATCTAGTTTGTACGACCCCAGCTTCACGTTCGATAGCGGCGAAGATCCCCGGCAGCCGGCTGTTACGATGAGCCAATACGCCGCCAAGCAATACACCAAGTGGCTCAGTCTGCTGACGGGCGATTTTTATCGTCTGCCGACCGAGGCGGAGTGGGAATACGCCTGCCGCGCCGGCAGCCAGACAGCCTACAGTTTTGGCGAAGAGGCAAACGAGTTGGGGGATTATGGCTGGTTCTATGATAATTCCGACTACGAAACGCATCCGGTGGGTCAGAAAAAGCCGAACGCTTGGGGGCTGTACGACATGCATGGCAATGCGTCAGAATGGGTGCTCGACCAATTTCAAGCCAACTGGTACAGCGGTCTGCAAGGCAAGACGACACATGCCCGCGACGCGATTTGCTGGCCCAAGGCGCTTTATCCGCGAGTGTTGCGAGGCGGTTCTTGGGAGAGTGATGCGATCGATTGCCGCTCGGCAAGACGACGGCAGTCGAACGACGACGAGTGGCTCAGCTACGATCCGAGTGTACCGAAAAGCCCCTGGTGGTTTGCCAGCGACGATTCGCAAGATGTCGGTTTTCGCATCGTGCGTCCGGCCAAGGAAGTCCCCAAGCAAGAACGGTTGAAGTATTGGGATGCCGACCTGGAGAAAATCCAAAATACTGCCAACCGACACATCGACGAAGAAGGTCGAGGCAGGCGGGGCCTGGTCGACAAAAATTTACCTGCCGCAATCAAACAACTACCTTCCCGCTAAGCCGCGCGTCGGCCGCTTGCGGCTTAGCACAAAAACAGGAAACCACCCCCATGACCAAATGGCCCATCGGCGTATTCGCCAGCATCGACGCCGGCTTAGGCGTCCCCCTGGATGTCGTCGCTGAGCTAGGTATCAAAACCATCCACCTGCACACGCCTCAGCAGAAAACACGCACTCCGGAAAATGCCAAGCAATTTCTAAAAAAATTGAGTGATCTGGACATCACCATCACCTGCGTCTTTGCCGGGTTCGAAGGCGAAAGTTATGCCGACATCCCTACCACCCAACGCACCGTAGGCCTCGTCCCGGCAGAAACCCGAGCAGCACGCCTGATCGAGTTGAAGGAAATCGCCGACTTTGCTCGGATGCTGGAGGTCGACGTCGTCGGTATCCACATTGGTTTCGTTCCACACGACACCAGTTCACCCGACTATGCCCAGATCATCCAAGTCACTCAAGAAATCTGCGACCACTGCGCCAGCAACGGCCAGGCGTTGCACCTGGAAACGGGCCAAGAGGCAGCCGACGTGCTGCTACAGTTCATCAAGGACGTGGGGAAAGATAATTTGTTCATCAACTTCGATCCCGCCAACATGATCCTCTACGGCTGTGGCGAGCCGATCGAAGCCTTGGGAAAAGTCGGTAAATTAGTCCGCAGCGTCCATTGCAAAGATGGCAAGTGGTCCGACAAACAGGGCGAAACTTGGGGAGAAGAAACGGCACTCGGCCAGGGCGACGTCGACTTCGCCCGTTTTTTGCTTACACTGGTCCACATCGGCTACGATGGCCCGCTGACGATCGAGCGAGAACTTTCCGAGGATCCTGCACGTCAAAAAGCCGAAATCGCCGGCGCGGTCGGATTGCTGAACGAATTGAAAGAACATGTGCTTGCTTAAAGAGGCGCGAGTTATGAGGCGCGAGGCGCGAGTTAAAGGAGAAACATTTTTCAACCCGCGCCTCGCGCCCCCCAACTCATAACTAATTTTAAGGAACCAGACACTTGGGTAGCATAAAAACTCGACTCTCGGTGATGATGTTCCTCCAGTACTTCGTCTGGGGTTTATGGTGGGTGACTTTGGGGACCTACATGGGCAGCGCACTGGGCTCGGATGGAAGTCGGCTTTTCTCCGACGCTCTGATCGGGGATGCTTATGGAACGGCAGCCATTGCCGCCATGATCGCACCCTTTCTTGTGGGATTGATCGCGGACCGATTTTTTTCTACTGAACGCATCCTCGCCGTCTTACACGTAGTTGGAGCCATCGTTCTCTACTTTGTCTCGACGACCACCAGTGGCTGGAGTTTGTACACCTCGCTAATCGTCTATTTCCTTTGCTACATGCCGACGTTGTCCCTGACCAACTCACTTTCGTTTCACCATCTTGAAGATGCCAGCAAAGATTTCCCCAAGGTGCGTGTATTGGGAACAATCGGCTGGATCGCTGCCGGTTTGCTTGTCGGTGGACTGCGCATTGCACAGAATAAATACGGCTTTGAATTAGAGCAGCTTTTGGGAATCCCCCTAAATATCAAACTGGGGCAAGCCCTGGGAGCGGAGGCAAGCATCGAGCCTACCACTGTGCCCATTCTAATCGCTGCGGCCGCGCAACTGCTGCTTGGGCTCTACTGCTTGGTACTCCCTCACACCCCCCCGAGCAGTCCCGAGGGAAAACCTTCGATACGGGACATTCTTGGATTGGACGCCCTGGCGTTGATGAAACAGACATCGTTCTTTGTGTTCATGGCCGGATCGTTTCTGATTTGTATCCCATTGCAATTCTATTACACGTTTACCAATCTTTTCCTGAATGAATTGGATGTCAATAATGCCGCTGGCATACAAACCTATGGGCAAATGTCAGAAATTGTGTTTATGATTCTCATGCCATTGTTCCTGGTTCGACTGGGAGTGAAATGGATGTTGCTGGTGGGTATGTTTGCCTGGGCATTACGGTATGTTCTGTTCGCCTACGGCGATGCAGAACATGGAATGTGGATGCTTTATATTGGCATCCTGCTTCACGGCATCTGCTACGACTTCTTTTTTGTGACAGGCCAAATCTATGTTGACAACAAAGCGCCGACCAAAGCACGCGCCGCCGCCCAGGGCTTTCTGACCTTTGTTACGCTGGGGCTGGGATTATTTGTCGGTTCTATCGTTTCCGGCCGAGTCGTTGCAAAATATGCCACTGAGGGAGCCGCCATTGCTCACAACTGGCACACTATCTGGCTTGTGCCAGCAGCAATGGCAGGAGGCATACTCATCCTGTTCGCATTGTTTTTCCACGAAAAAGGAGATGGCACCTCAATGAACAACTCCGCAAGTGAGGGCAATCCAACATGATTCGCGTTGGAATCGCAGGCATCGGTTTCATGGGCATGGTCCATTACCTGTCGTATCAAAAGATACGTGGGGTCAAGGTGGCCGCCCTATGCGAACAAGATAAAAAGCGTCTGGCGGGCGACTGGCGAGATATCCAGGGGAATTTCGGCCCTGCTGGGAAGAAAATGGACCTCCGCGGCATTGCCACGTACACCAAGCTCGACGACATGCTGGCCGATGAGTCGCTCGACCTGATCGACATTACGCTCCCCCCAGCACTGCATGCCGAGATTGCGATCAAAGCACTGCGAGCGGGCAAGCACGTATTTTGCGAAAAGCCGATGGCACTCGCCCCGAGCGATTGCCGCCGAATGGATGCGGCAGCCAAGAAAGCGAAGCGGCAGTTGCTCGTGGGGCATATGTTGCCTTTTAATCCCGAGTATGCCTGGGCGATCAAAACAATTCAGAGCGGCAAATATGGTCGACTGTTGGGCGGTTCGTTTCGTCGGGTTATTTCCGATCCACTCTGGCTCAAGCATTATTGGTCGGCCGAGCAGGCTGGCGGCCCCATGCTCGACTTGCACGTACATGACGCCCATTTTATTCGTCTGTTGTTCGGGTTGCCGGAGAAGGTGACGACGCAAGGACGCATGCGAAACAATCTGGCCGAGTTTTGGCATTCCCAATTCAGTTTTGCAAATCACGACTACGTGGTCGGAGCAACCAGCGGCACGACCAATCAGCAGGGCCGAGCGTTCAATCATGGCTTCGAAATCCAACTGGAAAAAGCCACGCTCCTGTTCGAATTCGCGGTCATCGGTGGTGAAGGGCGCTATCTGTGCGAGCCCACCTTGCTCGATAGCCGAGGTAAAGTGCAAAAGCCCAAGCTTTCCGATGGCGATCCGATGATTGCATTCCAAGCGGAAATCCGTGAGGTGGCTCGCTGTATCCGCACGAACAAGCCGTCCGATATTCTCAACTCCGGGCTTGCACGCGATGCAATCATCCTGTGCCAAAAGCAAACCGAGAGCCTGCGACGCGGCCGGCCCGTGCGAGTTTGAATGGCAGTAGCCGTTCACGGATTAGCAAAAACAACTCACGCAGAGACGCAGAGATCGCAGAGCCTATTTGTCAAAGACTTCGTTTCATCGATTCTTTGTAGTTTATTGAGAACGTCGTTAAAAACAGAAAATGTAAAATTCTTTACTTCTTTCTCTGCGATCTCCGCGTCTCTGCGTGAGAATAGTTTTAATTTTTCGGCAACTGCAACAAACGGCCCTTGCAGTAGAGCACACCCCACCGAGACCGTGGAATATGAATACGCATCGTGGCGATGCCAACCCGCCCCACGCCGACCCGCTCGCCGAGCGCGAGCGCATCCCCTGCCAAGTCTTCAAACATGCGCGCGACGCCAGCACGCATGTCGCCAGCCAAATTGCCCAGCTCATCCGCGAGCGTGCGAAGACCAACGAAAAATGTGTCTTAGGGTTGGCAACCGGCAGTACGCCCGTTTCGATCTACAACGAGCTAATCCGCCTGCACCGGGAGGAAGGACTCAGCTTTCAGAACGTGGTGACATTCAATCTCGACGAATACTACCACATGCAGCCCGAGTCGCTGCAAAGCTACGTGCGATTTATGCGTGAGCACTTGTTCGATCATGTCGACATCCTCGTGGACAATGTCCACATTCCCGATGGGACGCTGCAAGAAGACGAGATCGACGCCTTTTGCCTGCAATATGAACAGTCCATTCGCGATTCCGGAGGCATCGACATTCAGCTTTTGGGCGTTGGCCGCACGGGGCACATCGGTTTCAACGAGCCTGGTTCATCCCGCGACAGCCGAACCCGATTGATCACGCTCGACCGGATCACCCGTCGCGACGCAGCCAGCGATTTCTTCGACGAGCAGAATGTACCGCGCCGTGCGATCACGATGGGCGTCGGCACAATTCTCGATGCGAGGCAAATTTATCTTCTTGCCTTTGGCGAAGGAAAGGCACCGATTATTGCTGAAGCGGTCGAAGGCGATATTTCCCCGCACGTTACTGCCAGCTTTTTGCAGGAGCATCCCCAAGCAAAAATTGTGCTTGACGAGGCGGCTGCCGAAAAGCTCACTCGCACCCGCTGCCCTTGGATTTTGGGTCCTGTGCCATGGGATGAACTGAAGATACGCAAAGCGGTGATCTGGCTCTCGCAGCATCTAAAAAAGCCGATCCTGAAGCTTACCGAAGAAGACTACAACGAAGATGGGTTGCAAGACTTGCTCGCCAGCTATGGAACCGCCTACGACATCAACTTGCGCGTCTTCCGCCATCTTCAGTCGACCGTCACTGGTTGGCCCGGGGGCAAACCGGAGTGCGAGCGACAACCGGGCGACGCACTGCAACCGCACGACAATATCTTTCCCAAGCGAATTCTTGTTTTCTCGCCCCACCCCGATGATGATGTCATTTCGATGGGCGGTACGCTGATCCGTTTGGCCGACCAAGGGCACGAGGTACACGTGGCCTATCAAACCTCGGGGAACATTGCCGTATTCGATGACGATGCGGTTCGTTTTGCAGAGTTTGCCGCCGAATTTAATCAAGCATTCCAGATCGATCCCAATCGTACGGCCGAACTGGAATCGCATATCGATTCTTTTCTAAAAAACAAGAAGCCGGGGCAAGTCGATAGCGACGTGGTGCAAGCGATCAAAGGAATGATCCGCCGCGGCGAAGCGCGAGCAGCCACGCGCTCCAGCGGTGTGCCGGCCGAGCGGCTCCATTTCGTTGATATGCCATTTTACGAGACGGGTCGAGTGCGAAAAAAACCGCTCGGCGAGGAAGACATTCAGCTAACGGTCGACCTGCTCGAAAAAATCAAACCCCACCAAATCTATGCAGCCGGCGATCTTTCCGACCCCCACGGCACGCACCGAACCTGTCTCAGCGCCGTGCTCCAAGCTTGCGATCGAGTGAAGGGGCAGTCTTGGTACGAACAATGCGTCGTCTGGCTCTATCGCGGCGCATGGCAAGAATGGGGACCACATCAGATTGAAATGGCTGTGCCGCTGAGCCCGCAGGAATTGAAACGAAAGCGGACCGCCATCTTCAAGCACGAATCGCAAAAAGATCGAGCCGTCTTTCCTGGTCCCGACCCGCGCGAATTCTGGCAACGGGCCGAACAGCGCAACCAAACCACCGCTGGGCTGTACGACGCCCTGGGCCTTGCCGAATACGAAGGCATCGAAGGCTTCGTCCGCTGGAAGGGCGATTTGGAAGGGGTGCTGTAATGCTCAAGATGGCTACAAAAAAGAAATTAGCCACGGATGAACACAGATAAACACGGAAAAAGATAAGCTTTCAGCGGTCAGCTTTCGGCCTTTGCTTCCTTTTTTCCATGATTTCCTGGCTGAAAGCTGATTGCTTGTCCCCATCCGTGTTTATCTGTGTTCATCCGCGGCTAATTTTTTTGTACATTTTCGTGTTCTTTACAGCGACTACTTTTTCGCATAGGCGTGAATCATGAGCGATGCCGCCCCGCAGACGAGTAGTGCATCTGCCACATTGAAATTGGGCCAAATAATCCCCGCGTTGAAATCCCAACACCACAATACCCAATCCCTGACGGCATAGACTTGTCCACGACGATTCGCAGCAAAGTGCTCCCACTGTAGTCCGTGCAGCCCCAGGCGATCGTAAAGATTCCCCAGAATACCTCCGACGATGCAACCCAGCGTGAACGTCAGCCACTTGTCCTGGGCGGCTCGGTAGCGAAACAGCCACACGGGGATGGCCGTGATTGCCGCTATCGAGAAGAGGGCGAACAGCCAGACCTGGCCCTGCCCCATGCCAAACAGTGCGCCTTCGTTCAGGCTTTGTTGCAAGCCCGCATGGCCTTCCCATAACCACCAAACCGCACCGCCTCGCAGATTGGGCTCATCGAATACCCATTGCTTGGTTGCCAGATCGACCGCGCACCCAACGGCAGCGGGCGTCCAAAAGAGAAGATGGCGGCTTACCGGCAAAGGGGCACTATGGTTCGCAGACGCGCCTTGGTCCGAAATGCTATCCATGCGTTTTGTAGGTGACTATTTTCACTCAAAGAGAAAGCCGTGCTTATCGCGGCAAGTTAGGAATCTGACCCGACTCGGCACACTTGAAGCAAAGGGATGTGTAGGGAATCGCATTCAGGCGTGTCTTGGGGATTTTGTCTTCACAGCCTTTGCATACCGCATAGGCACCATTTTCAATGCGGACCAATGCCTCCTCGATCAATTCCAAGGTGCCTTCTTCGGTCGCCATCAGGCTGAGAGTAAATTCCTGCTCAAAGTTGTCGCTCCCCAATTCTGCCATGTGGATCGGCATGCTCGTGGTCTCAGTACCCTCATGCCCAAGAGCCGCATCGGCCATCGAGGTAACATCGCCTCGCAGACGGGCACGCAACTCCAGAAGACGCTGCTTGTAAACTTTCATATCTTCTTTTTTCATGGTGTTTCTCCTAAAGAACAGCCTCTCGGCCAACTATTCCGAGTAGAGGCCAGACCCGTAATTCTACGTTCCCGGCAGCGAGCAGTCAAACGGATATGCGGTTCGGTTGCAGCAGTCGATCCGCTAAAGTAGACTAGTGCTTTGTCGGAAAACCTCGATGGGGCGGTGATGTGCAGTGATGTGAGCCGTAGGCGCTAGCCTCGGGCGTTTAGGTTCGATGTTTTTCGCAGGTTCGCCCGACGCTAGCGCGTTCGGCTCAGGTTTTGGGACAAAGCACTAGCTATTGGTTTAATTTTGCGCATTTTTCTTCGTCATTAACTTTTGTGGAGAGTTACCTAGTGGCTACTCCGGTGCAAATCAACACCGACGAGGCGTTTCAGCGCTGTCTGTCGCCCGACTGCGAGGCAACCTATGACATTGGCGAGGCTCTGACCGCTTGCAAGCAGTGCGGCGAGTTGCTTGATGTTGCCTACGATTGGGACCGCTTGCCGGTGCCCAATTCGCTTCGGCAATTTGAGGAGAAGTGGGCGCGGCGCAACGAACCGCTTTGCCGTAGCGGTGTCTGGCGATTCCACGAGTTGCTTCCCTTCGCACCGGCCGAGCGTGTGGTCACCATCGGCGAAGGCCAAACGCTGCTCCATCCGTCCGACGGCGTGGCGAAATATGTCGGGCTCCCTGCCGGTGGTCTGCTCTTGCAATACGAAGGAATGAATCCCTCGGGCAGCTTCAAAGACAACGGCATGACCGCCGCGTTTACCCATGCCCATACCATCGGCGCCAAACGGGCCGCCTGTGCGTCGACCGGCAACACGAGCGCCTCGCTCGCGCTCTATTGCGGCGTGAGCAAGTTGATGCAGGCGGTGATCTTTATCGGTTCGGGGAAAATTTCCTATGGCAAGCTGTCGCAAGCGCTCGACTACGGTGCGCTGACCGTACAAATTGCCGGCGATTTTGATGATGCCATGATGCGCGTTCGCCAGGTGACCGAGCAGCTTGGCATCTATCTGGTCAACAGTGTCAATCCATTTCGGCTCGAAGGCCAAAAGACGATCATGTACCGAGTGCTCGAATCGCTCGATTGGCAAGTGCCCGATTGGATTGTGGTACCGGGTGGAAACCTGGGTAACAGCAGCGCGTTTGGCAAGGCGTTTATGGAACTACTCCAACTGGGGCTGATCGATCGGGTGCCGCGGCTGGCGATTATCAATGCCGCAGGGGCTGATACGTTGTACGAACTGGTCGAACAGCACGGTTTGCGATGGAATGATGGCCGTTACGATGCCAAAACCAGTGACGGCTACTTTCATCAGCTCGACACCGAGGGGCGACGTGCCTCGACCATTGCCAGTGCGATTGAAATCAATCGACCCGTGAATTTGAGCAAATGCTTACGAGCGATTGATGTGTGCGATGGCGTGGTCCGCGAAGTGAACGACCAACAGATTCTCGATGCGAAGTCGCAGGTAGGGGCGAATGGCCTCGGCTGCGAGCCGGCCAGTGCGGCCAGCGTTGCCGGGGCAAAGTTGCTCCGGGCTGAGGGTGTAATTGCCCCATCGGATCGCGTGGTTTGCATTCTCACCGGCCACCAACTGAAAGACCCCACCGCCACGGTTGCCTACCACACGACCGATCAAGAGGAGTTCAACCGAGTGCTTGCAAGCCGAGGCGTGAGCCGGGCCACTTATGCCAACCGCGCGGTCGCCGTGGCCAACGACTTGGATGAAATCGTACGTGCCATTCAACTTAATAGTTAGGGATTAGGGGCTAGGGGCTAGTGAAATACCGATCCTAATCCCTAACCCCTAACCCCTAATCCCTAACCCCTAATCCCTAACCCCTAATCCCTAACCCCTGACTATGCCAACACGCATCGCCATTCATGGAGCCGCCGGTCGCATGGGGCGACGGCTGATCGCGCTGGCTAGCGAAGATGCTGCGATAGCTAACGAAGAAACAAAGTTCCAAGTGGTCGCCGCGCTGGAATCAGCCAAGCACCCCGCCATCGGTCAAGATGCCGGCACGGTAGCGGGTCTGAGTGAAATCGGCGTGCCGCTTTCGGCCGACTTGCCGGCAGGAGTTGACGTGGCGATTGATTTCTCGGTCCCCGATGCCGCGATGGCCTTGCTCGAGCAATGTGCCAGGTCTGCCACACCGCTGGTGATCGCTACGACCGGCTTCAGCTTGGAGCAACAGGCAATCATTCAACAGTCGACCAAGCAGATTCCCATCGTTTGGGCGCCCAGCATGAGCTTGGCTGTCAACGTGGTGATGAAACTTGCGGAGATTGCCGGCAAGGCGCTCTGCGATTTGCCTTCGGGCGTTGACGTGGAGATCATCGAGCGGCATCACCGTTTTAAGGAAGATGCCCCTAGCGGCACAGCCTTACGATTCGGGCACATTATTGCGGGCGCGATGGGCCAAACCGAGCAGACTCATGGCCGCGAAGGCCGCCCGGGAGAGCGCCCGCGCAATGAAATTGGCTACCACGCCGTTCGCACGGGCGACAACCCGGGCGAGCATACCATTGTCTTCGGCATGTTGGGCGAAACGATCGAACTGCGGGTCGCCGCGACCCATCGCGATTGCTACGCCCAAGGCGCGCTAGTCGCCGCCCAATGGCTCAAGGGAAAATCGGCAGGGCTGTACAACATGAACGATGTACTGGGGTTGTGAGCTATTGGCAGTTAGCCATCTAGGCGAACTGAAAGTCTCGATGAACCATTTCAGCCCCCGGCTTTGCCGGGGGGTTGCCTTCGAGGAAATGTTGCTTTCGGGGAAAATGTCCTTCGTGGAAATGCTCTGCTTGTTGGAAAGGAGGACTGTTACGCAACCCCCCGGCAAAGCTGGGGGCTGAGATTGCGGCTTGGTAGTTCTCCTTTTCACACCAAAATCTAGCCACTAAAATTCCTGAGGAACCAATTTTTTCGAGCCTCCGCTGATTACTCTTTGTCATAATCCTGATGTGCTTTGTGCCTCTTGGCCTCATGGCATTTAATGCAGACGTTTCCTGGCTGAATCTTGTAGATCGAGTCGCGGACCTTTTTCTCCGCTTCTGGAGTGATCTCCTCTTCAACAAATTTCTGGGCAAGTTTCGCATGCTCGCTTCCCGGGCCATGGCATGATTCACAGGTTACGCCCGCCAAATGCTTCATCGAGGCATCCTTGTATCCCGTGGGAGTTCCAAAGCCGGTCGTATGACACGTCAGACATTCGGCATCTTCGCGGTACTTGGCAGGGAGTATCTCAAACGCCTTGGCGTGCCCGTCCTGTTTCCAAACGCGGAACTGGGGAAAGTGGCAGGCCGCACATTTTTTCTGGCCTACGTACTCTTGGTTGGGAGGAGGAGTCGCAGCCACCTCTGCCACTCCAGCTTCCGGATTTGCTAGCAACGCGATTGCCAGCACCAACAGAGAAATTCCAACCATAGAGGCAGCAATGGTCCTGCCGCTCCTGCTTCGCCAAATTACACTCATGACATTTTCCTTTTTTGTTTGTTGTTAGTCAGAAGGATTTAGGGTGCTCCGCCACACCCCGAGTAATGACTCGCCCGAGACACCATGCAAATTGTATGCCTCTCTCCGCCAGCCACTAGCCCCCAAGCCAGGAAAACCGCAAAGCCGGGGGTGCAATGATTCATCGAGACTTTGCAGTTCTCCTGGTCTCCGAGCAAGCGGCTTTGACCTGATACGAAGGATTTGCTATCCATGGACACCATTTCCGGAACTGGACCCATGGGTCGCTCGCATCCTGTCGGCAATTCATCATACCAAATCGTCACGGCCTGAGTAGGAGCTAATATCCACCATGACGGCAACACGTAGACTTTGCCTAGGAGGGATCGTCGTCATCGGGGCGACGGCGTACCTTGCCTACTTGGGTGCCTCTTCCAGTTGGCAATTCTACCTAACTGTCGACGAATTAGTAGCCGGTGCACCGTCGTATCGCGACTATCGCGTTCGCATCAGCGGCACGGTTGCTCACAACTCGCTTCGCATCGCCCCTGATCGCACAACGGCGTCCTTTGTCCTCCAAGGAGCGACGGCTGAGCTACGCGTACAATGCTCCGGCACAATCCCCGACAATCTTGCTGAGGGAATGGATGTTGTCGTTGAAGGACGCTTGGAGGGTTTGGACTTGGTTCAAGGTAACAAAGTGCTTACACGTTGTGCAAGCAAGTACTCCTCGGGCGAATAGCGTTCACAAGACGCTGCCTAGCCACATGTGGAGAGATTATGCTCGTTTTCGGTCAGTTTTGCTTACTGGGTGCCTTTGTCGCCTCAGGCTTTGCGGCGTTTGCTGCCTTGGCGGGCTGCGGCAGTGAGCGTCGTCTGCTCGGAAAGAGTGCCGGTTATGCAGCCGTTGTCAGCGTCTTGCTACTCACCTTTGTCGCGCTCAGCTTGGCCATGGCACTGCTCACTAAGGACTTTCGCTTTGCGTACGTTGCCCAATACTGCAGCCAACTTTTGCCCTGGTACTACGGTTTGTCAGCGCTCTGGGTTGGGCAGGCTGGTTCGTTGCTGTTATGGGCATGGTTTCTAGGCCTGATGACGATGGCATTTCAGCTGCTGCCGCCCAGGCGAGCCGATCCGCTTCGTGAGACAGCTTTTGGACTGATGATGGCCTACGACTGTTTTCTCATTGCCACGATGGTGTTTGCAGCCGATCCTATGGCAGCCAGTGTCGGAATTCCCCATGAAGGCGCGGGGCTTAGCCCGCTGTTGCAGCATCCGGCAATGCTGATTCACCCCCCCATTGTCTTCCTGGGGTATGCTGCTTGGACAATTCCCTTTGCACTTGCCACCGCAGCGCTTCTCCGCGGACGCCTTGATGCAGAGTGGGTACGCCAAGCCAGGCCCTGGGCGATTTTCGCGTGGGCTCTGCTTGGCGCCGGTATTCTTTTGGGTGCCGAGTGGGCCTACGAAGAACTTGGCTGGGGAGGCTATTGGGGATGGGATCCCGTGGAAAACGGGTCGCTGATCCCCTGGCTCATGGGTACCGCCTTCCTGCACACACTGATGACCTGGCGGCATCTTGGGTTGATGAAGAAAACAGCGGTCGCTCTGGCGATCGCCACGTTTGCCATGTGCAACTTCGCAACGTTTCTTACGCGTAGTGGCATTTTCAGTAGCCTCCACGCATTTAGTCAGTCGCCCATCGGTTGGCTGTTTCTAGCGCTGATGGTTGTGCTGGCGCTGGCGGGCAGTTTTCTGATCACCCTGCGCCGCACAGAGCTGGCTGCCGACAACCAGATATCAGCAGTCTTCAGCCGCGAGGCGATGGTTGCTTTGGCTGCTGTCGCACTACTGTTATTGGCGGTCGTGACCTGCCTCGGAACACTCAGTGTCGCACTTTCGGATGCCCTGGTGGGGCATAAGATCACGGTGGGCCCACCGTTTTATAACAACGTTCTCATACCTACTGGCCTGTTGTTGCTCGTGGCAACCGCTCTTGCGCCCCTGTTGCGGTGGGGATCCTCGCCCAGCGCGGCAGAAAGACGAATGTTGCTCGGGGCTGCCGTTGCCGGTGGCTTGGCTTCGCTCGGTGCCGTTGCATGGGGCGTCCAGCACTTCGTCTCGGTCGCGGTGACAGGGATTGTTTTCTTCGCCGTGATCGCACTTGTCGGATCCCTTTTCCTAGACGCCTTGCGACGTTATCCCGACGGCTACTGGTCAGGTTTACTACGATGCTTGCAAGAAAAGCGCAGCCTCTACGCGGGATTTTTAATCCACTTAGGCTTCTTCGGTTTGGCATTGGGGGTCACCGGATCGTCCTTGGGAGCTCGGCGTCACGAAGTCGATCTCCGGCAAGGCCAAACGGTGGAGTGGGCGGGACGCTCGATCCGACTTGTCGAGGTAATCGATCGCAAGCTGCCCGACAAACTCATCGCTGAGGCCAAGCTAGAGGTCTCTCACAGCGGCGACGAGACCTACACTCTCTCCCCAGCCCAACACCTGCATCAACTGCAAAACGAATGGACCACGGAAGTCGCCATCCATTCGGATTGGGGCGGGGATTTTTACGTGATTCTGCATGGCAGCACAGAAGAGGGGCAAGTTCGCCTCACGCTCGTCGATAATCCGATGATGCGATGGCTCTGGCTCGGGGGCGCAACGATGCTGCTGGGGGCTGTCATTACGCTCTGGCCGAAACGTAAACCAACATGCCGCCACGGATTGAACACGGATGAAACACGAATGATTACAATTGATAGAAAGTGCTTAAACGCAGAGTGCGCGGAGACGCCCAGATTCGCAGAGAAAATAAAATGCTAGGCCTAGCAATAACAACCGATGCAATTCGAGCGATTGGACTGTCGAAGCGATTCGACGGCCAGCAGGTACTGCGGCAAGTCGATCTAAAAGTTGCCGTGGGAGAGTCCATTGCCATGATGGGCGCGAACGGTGCTGGCAAAACGACCCTGCTGCGGTGCCTCGCAGGGGTCACACAACCAGACGCCGGCCAGCTATGGTGGCATGGCGAAACGGCTAGAAGAGACCCCAAACTACGCCACCTCCTGGGAATGGTGACGCACGAAAGCCAGCTCTACCCCAATCTCACTCTCCACGAGAATCTACTTTTTGCTGCACGGATGCACGCGACCGATCAACCACGACTGCAAGCGCGCAAATGGCTCGATCAGATCGGTCTGTCGGCCTACGCAAAAAGCTTGCCTCGTCAGGTCTCCCACGGCATGCGCCGGCGCGTTTCCGTAGCGCGCGGCATCATTCACCACCCACGTATTATTTTACTCGACGAACCCTTTTCCGGATTGGACGGTGAAGGTCGGGTCTGGCTCGCCGAATTGCTGCGAGATTTGCAGAAGAAGAAGCGAAGCATTTGCTTTACGACGCATGACGTAAAGCAAGCACAATTTTGTGCCGATCGAGTCTTTTTCTTGCAAAGCGGCAAGCTCCAAGAGGCCTTCGCCGACGAAAAACCAACGATTAGACTTTCTTTCTCACATCAACAAGCAGCGTAGACGGCGAAATGCACACGGCAACAACCCTTTACTGGATGGTTTGCAAGGACCTCGTGTCGGAATACCGGGCTCGACAAGTCTGGCCGGCGATGTTGATGCTTGGAGCTTTCGTGACGTTTCTGTTCAGCGCCCAGTTGGACGCCATCGTGGAAGGCAAATCTCGAATGCTGGCGATCCAGGTCTGGCTTGCCATCTATTTTGCCGGCATGCTTGCCCTGCACCGTACGATGACCGCAGAGCACGTGGACGGTTGTTGGGACGCACTGCGACTCTACCCGATTAGCCCGGCGTGGATCTACATGGCCAAGTTCACCGTCAACTTCCTCGCATTGGCCGCACTTCAAGCGGTTGTGCTGTCGTTGTGTGTGCTTCTCTCGAACGTTCCACTCCAGGATCATCAATGGCACATGCTGGCCATTGCCGTGCTAGGCAATGTCGGGATTTCATCGGTCGGTACGTTGCTTGGCGGCTTGTGGTTGTGCAGCCGTCAGGGCGCCTCCATGCTGGCATGTTTGGCATTGCCGCTGATCGCCCCGGTCATTTTGGCGGCATCGGAAGCGACGAGACTTGTGGCGGATAGCCAGCTCGGGCCGGAATGGTGGCGATGGGTAGGCCTGCTGGGAGTTTTTGGCGTCGTTTTTGTTACCGCCGGTATTGTACTTTTTGATTTTCTTATTGAGGATTGATATCGTGAAAAACAACAGCACATCCTCACTGCTCGGCAGCCTCACAAAAGTTGTAATGATTTGTCTGCTGCTAGCGGCCCAGGGGATGGCGATCTATTTCGCTCCCACTGAGGAGACGATGGGACCGGCGCAGAGGATTCTGTACATCCATGTGGCCGTCGCCTGGATAGGATTAATAGGATTTGCCGTGATGGGGGCCTGTGGACTGGCGTATCTATTCCGACGCAATCTAGCCTGGGATCACTGGTCGCACGCAGCGAACGAAATCGGCTGGCTCTGCAGCAGTTTGACTTTGATGACCGGCTCGTTGTGGGCACATTCTGCGTGGGGAACCTGGTGGACGTGGGATCCTCGGTTGACAACGATGTTCGTGCTCTGGGCGTTGTATTCGAGTTGCCTGGTCATTCGCGGAAGCGTGGATCAGCCGCACCATCAAGCTCGAATCGCAAGCACGCTAGCGGTTCTCGGCCTACTCGATCTGCCACTGGTCATCATGGCAACACGCTGGTTTCGCGGCATTCATCCCGTGTCGCCCGAGATGGAACCGATGATGCAGGCTACCTTGCTGCTAAACGTGATCGCCTTTACTGTTTTCTTTGGATGGCTGTTGGCACGACGACGCAGCCAACTGTTGTTCGAAGGGTTGATGCGCGAGTCCGAGCTTCACGCCATGGCAAACAAGACGGATAGATGAATGAACCACGGATGATTAACGATTTTTCCTACTAACGTGGCCGCCGGCCGCAACCAAAGGAAAAACAGCCACAAAAAACACAAAAAACATGGCCCGCGAATCACGCGAATTGGCGCGAATGAATTGAGGGGATGACCATCATTTACATTCACGTGATTCGCTAGTTATACGATTTCTTTTCGTGTCTTTTGTGGCTATTGAAAATTTTTGCGCCAAACAAAGAATTTAACCGTTCGTAACATGGAGGCCTTTTGATGAGCACGTTTGTCACAACCTATGTAATTTTCTGGGTGGTAGTGGCCTTGTACGTGGTGCGGTTGGGCTGTCGGCAGCGCAGGCTCTTGGAAAAGATTGCGTCGCCGGAAGAATAAGAGGAGTTAGCGATCGTGCGTACCATGATTATTGGCGGGCTGCTGTTTATCGTAGGGATGACGTGGGCCAACCCGGGAATGGCCGACACGGGAATCATTCGTGGAGTCGTCGTCAACGGTAGCCGCGATCAGAAGCCAACCGGCGGCGTACAGGTCGCTTTGCGAGCTCGAATTCAGGGAGAGCTTACGGTTGTCGAAGAGACGACTACCGACACGCTTGGCAGGTTCCAGTTTGAGGAGTTACCTGTCGATGCAGAAATCCAGTACAGCCCGGGCGCCAATCGGGGTGAAGTTCATTACCCCGGTCCTCGGTTGAGACTAACACCCGGAAATGCAACATCCAACGTCAAGATTGTCGTTTATGAATCATCGCCAGAACCCAATCCGCTAGTGATTCGGCAGCATGACATCATCGTACGGCCGAGCACCGGCGCCATGGAAATTACGGAGTCGATGGTCATCGAAAATCGGTCGAATTTCTGCTATGTCGGCCAGGCGACAACCGTGGCCGACCGGGTTGTTACACTGCGGCTATCGATTCCGCCTGACTTTGAGAGAGTCACCTTTGAGAAAGAGTTTTTCGGGCGGCGTTTCTTGTTGATCGACGGGAAACTGTTAACCGGCATCCCCTGGCCGCCAGGCGAGCGGCAATTGGAATTCACCTATGTGGTGCCCAATAACAACAGCTATGCCCAGTGGCATCGCGCCGTCGACCTGCCTTGCTCCCACGTGCGGTTGACGGTGCTTACCAGCAAACCGGACGAAATCCGCTGCAATCTTGAGACCGTGCGATCAGCCTCCGATGGCGAAGTGTCCTTTGCCAATTCCGGATCAACTCTGCCAGCCGGCCATGAGATCCGGTTGCAGGTTGGCCGAGTGCCGGTACCGATGATGGTCTATGGTCGCTGGGCCGCGTTGGCTGTTCTGGGCGCACTTGTCTGTGGTACCACTGTTTTTGTGATTCGACCAAGGCGTTCCAGCAAGGGGAAACCGTCAAGCAGATTATAATGGACCTGTGACCCATCCATTGAGAGCTGACAAAGCACTAGTGCTATGTCAAGCTTAACTTTTGGGGTTGGCAGTATTGGTTACCGCTGCAAATCAAGCACAAATGTGAATCAGCAACCCCAATTCTTAAGATTGACGCAGCACTAGGATGTTATTGTGAACGTATTTCTATCGCATTTCAATTTTACGATGATGGCGAAATTAGTCTGGGAAGCCCTGGGGTTGCAACCCCAGAGCTTGATAGCCACACTCGTGAAAATCGGAAATACAATAAAACCCAAAATGGCATGGCCCAGAACAGATGTCGAGGATAAATCTCAATTCGCGTCTGGCTAGACAGGTATCCCAACTCTTCTGGTGGGTGTTTTCTGTCCCGCTGTTCTTTAAGATCATGGGCATCGGGGTTCTTGTTGCCGCGGTTTTTGGTGGAGTCACCTTGCTGACTATTCGGAACAGCACATCGCAAGCGTTGTATCAGGTGGCCGAGCAGCGGGCAGAGTCCATGGCCCAGGCACTCGCCATGAGCCTGAAAGCGCCGATGACCGCAAGAGATATAACTTCGGTGGAAAAAAGACTGCGCCGGACAAGGGAAATGTTTTCAGATATCCGATACTTGGTGGTGCGAGACGGCGCAGGACGCATCGTAAGCCATCTGCCAGAGAACAACCCGGCAGAATCCCTGCGTCTTCCAGAGGAAGAAACGACCTATGTCAAGGGGCAGGTTCAGGTCGAGTTCAATCGCCAGAAGCTCGTTTTTGAGGTGACTGCTCCGATCGCCGGCGGCCAGGAGGGAATACTGCAACTAGGCATCTCGGATCGGACGATTCGCACTCAATTAGTCGCGGTAACCCAGTCCCTACTTTGGACACTTGCTCTGTGCGCCGCGATCGGCGCCGGCTTAGCTCTTCTGCTTACTTACATCATGACCCACCCTATTCACCATCTGGTCCAGGCGGCGAATCGCATTCGCAGCGGAGACTTCGAGGCCCGGGCCGATGTTTTCTCTGCAGATGAAATCGGACGTCTTGCTGTTGCTTTCAATCAGATGTCTGAAGGACTCCAGCATTTTCGTCATGAAGTTCACGAAAAGGAAAGGGCCCGTCTTGCGCTAATCGAAAAGATTGTCCACACGCAAGAAGAAGAACGCAAAACCATTTCGCGAGAACTTCACGATCAACTGGGGCAGTCACTCTTGGCGTTGATGCTCATGGTTCAATCGGTAAGCAAAGAGAGCCAAGTTTCCGAAGATTCTTTACGTAACATCGAACTCCAAATTCGCGAAATGATTGAAGAGGTGAGGCTTCTTGCTTGGGGAATGCGCCCTTCTGTGCTCGATGACTATGGGTTGGATAGGGCGCTGTCGCGCCTTGTCGAAGAGATCCGCGATCGTGTTCATCTTACCATCGACTACCAATACAGCGGCTCTTCCGAATTGGGGCGCCTGCCAACTCGGATCGAAGTAACCCTCTATCGTATTGCCCAAGAGGCGATTGCCAACATTGTCCGCCATGCCGGCGCGACGCAATCTAGTGTCATCGTACTCCAGCGGCGGAACGAAGTGACGTTGTTGGTCGAAGACAACGGATGTGGATTCAAGATCGGCCCGGTACAACACAACAGCGATGGTTGCCTCGGACTAATGGGAATGGAAGAGCGAGCTGCTTTGCTTGGAGGTAGCTGCGCTGTAGAATCGATACTAGAGAGAGGAACGATAATTCGGGTCAAAATCCCCTTGGAGGAGGCTCGGCAGTGACCATCCGTATTCTCATTGCAGACGACCACGCAATTTTTCGTAGCGGGCTCAAAGCCTTGCTAGAGAAAGAGTCGGACCTAGAAGTCGTTGCCGAAGCAGGGGATGGATTGGCTGCGATTGAAGCGGTGGACCGGCATAAGCTCGACGTCATGCTGCTGGACCTCTCCATGCCCAAGCTGCCCGGCGCCCGAGTTGCCGAAGTTGCCTTGGAAAAAAAGCCCCGCTTGGCAATTGTTGTGCTCACCATGCATGAAGACGAATACTACATGCAGGAGCTTTTCAAAATCGGGGCGCGAGCCTTCGTGCTAAAAAAGTCGACCGGTACCGAACTCATTCAAGCGGTTCGGGTGGCTCATCGGGTGGCTCATCGGGGGGAGCAGTTTATCGATCCTGCGCTTGCAGGCCACGTGATTTCCACCTATGTGGGGCGCACTCCCTCTAATAAAGTCAATGGTAGACTCGATCTGCTCACGCCACGCGAGCAGGAAGTTTGCGCATTGCTAGCTTTTGGTCATACCAACGCCGAAATCGCTGAAAAACTGTTCATCTCTGAACGCACGGTGGAGACGCACCGGACCAATCTTTTGAGCAAGCTCGATCTGAAGAGCCGCGCAGAACTGGTGCGATTTGCCATCGATCACGGTTTGCTAAAGTTCAGTTGATCGCGAATTCTACGTGATCTCTACGTAGTCTCTACGTACTATCCCCCCTCTATCTTGTGCAAAATTGGCGATTTTCTCCGGAGGAGTCGACTAGGACGCTGCGATTAAACTCGGGCATGAGATGATGTGGATTTCAGACTGTGCATCAGTTTTCCCACACGCCCTTTGGCATGAATGTTTAGGAAAGGAGGTGAACGATTGGCCCTGGAGGCGATGAGCTTTGTGATTGCTGGCAGAAGATGTTTAGAACTTGCAATCGAATTGGGCTGTCAAAGTGTTCGTGGATTGTGTTGGGTGTTGCAGTGAGAAATTCTGAAAGAGAGTTTTTCAACAAGAAAGTGAGGTTATTGACCATGAAAACATTATTTTGCCTAGTAATTGTAACAACTGTGGCTTGCCTGCTGTGGATAGGCATGTCCGACTTTGCGGAGGCCAGCTCTCATTATGGCGGTGAGTGTCGCTTCTGCCACTCCAACGACCAGCCGGATGCCATGACGATCATCGGGGAGACAGATATCCTTGACGACCTCAAGGTATTCGATGTCGAACCAGGCGGCTCCGTCGATCTCGGCTTTGACGTAACCGCTCCGGGATCGCCAGCGTTCCACAGGATGGTCCTTCGTGGATTGGATCGCCTTAATGGCGCCACCGATGTCGAAGGGACTCCCCAATACCTCCCGCTACTTTATACGCCGGATCCCACTTGGCAAACGGCGAGTTCATCGGGTGTCCAGTACTTGTTCTGGGAAGGGCAGTTTTACGGACAGGGTCCCTCCTCCGCGGCGGCAACGTACAGCTATCACCTGGAACTCGATCTCAGCGTGGCTCCCGGGCTGTATGATCTGACGGCTTACGTCGGAGGCGGATTTCCGGATCGTAGTACCCCCGGCAAAATACCGACCGGTGGTTGGAGTCATGGAGAAGATTTCCAGCTCCGGGTCGTTCCCGAACCAGGTTCGGTGGCCTTGCTGACTATAGGAAGTGCTGTGTTCTGTCTTGGCGGTTGGTGGCGTAAGCGGGCTGCCGCCATCGCACTGGTTCTCATGGCCGGCGCGTTGACAGCCGACGTGGCGCAAGCCTACCCCAGCCGGGGGGGCGATTGCTCCATCTGTCACAGCTTCCCGGGTCCCAGCACGCTAACCGGTGATTTCGAAATCCTGGACCTTGCGGGCAGTCCCACGGCTTCCTACACGGTCGCGGCCGGCGAAGCTGTTACATTTCGGTTCGACATCACGGACCTGGTCGAGGATTCTCAGAATCTCGGCACGGATCGAAGAGGGTATATGGTGCTCGACAAGTTGGATCTTCTTAGCGTCGACGCGGGACCCCCGCCAGCTTACGAAGATATCACTTACACGACGCCGAAGTACACTCCGACAGATCTTGTGAATTGGCATACTGGCCATAACGCCGATCGCTACTTCGGCCAAAACGGCCAATATTACGCTCAGAGCACGACCGATCCCAGTGCGTCGCTGCTCTTCCCGTTGACGCTTGGCACGGATGTGGTCCCCGGAGTCTACAATCTGACAGCTAAGCTGTCAGGTGGTCGGCCTTCCGACCCGCTCTATCTGAATGGTTGGACCACAATCAAGGACTTCACGCTGACGGTCACTGCGCCGCTTGCGACGACCGTTCCGGAGCCCGGAACCTTCCTGCTGTTGGCCTCGGCGGTCCCCGTAGCCTGGCTTTATGCCAGGAGGAGGCGACATGGATGCACCTAGCCGTTTTGGTACGTGTAACCTTAGCAGGCTTGTCACCTAGGATGGCAGCCGGCCTGCCGGGTATGCGTTCCAAATGAAAACCCTAAATATCTCTTCGAGCTGCCGGACATTCGGACAAACGTCCGGCAGCTTTTCCAATAGCCAATAGACTAGGAAAACGGGGCCGAGCTTCTTTTCAGCGTACCGATGCTCGGCCGGGGTAAAAAGAGGGAGTTGGAGCCAGTGCAACTCAATGTCGGAAACACCTCCCTTATCCGCGTGCGTATGCGCACTAGGCGCGCCAAAAAGGCACACTTTTGTCTGTTTGACGGCCCCTCGAGATAGTAAAAAATCGGGAGTAATCCATTTTTTTTATTTCTGTCGTAAGTAGTTGCATGGCATGGTGGCGTATGCCACAATGAAAGTCGTACTGGGGGGCTCGCCAAGTTCTTACAAAGCTTCCCTGGATGACAATGAGCCAATTTCCCCTAGTGCGTCATCCACACTAGATATTCGGGTTGGTGAATAGTCGGCGTTCGGGGAAATTCTCCTTAAACAAGGAGGTTTCCCATGAACAAGAAGTATATCGTCCGACTCTCGGATGCAGAACGGGGTGAGTGCGAGCAAATTGTCAAAAAGCTCAAGGGCGGTTCTCAAAAGGTTCGTCGAGCCCAAATTCTTTTGAAGTCGGATGCCGATGGTCCGGCGTGGACCGATCTCGCGATATCTGCGGCCTTCAACTGTCGTACTCGAACGATTGAGAATCTTCGCCAACGAGTGCTTGTCGAAGGTTTTGCCTTGGCGCTCCACGGCAAGCAACGCGAGAATTCACCCACGCCACCCAAGCTTGACGGACAAGGCGAAGCGAAACTGATTGCGATGCGACTGGGGACGCCACCGGTTGGCTATGGTCGATGGACGCTGCAATTGCTTGCCGAGCAAATGGTAACGTTGGACATTGTTGATAGAATCTGCGCGGAGACGGTTCGCAAAACGCTAAAAAAAACAAGATGACGAAGCGCATGATCGAGTACTGGGTGATTCCTCCAGAGCAGAATGCCGAGTTCGTCGCCTGCATGGAAGAAGTGCTGGAAACGTACGAAAAAACATATGATCCGCAGCACCCGGTCGTTTGCATGGATGAGCAGCCAGTTCAGTTGTTGCTCGAAACGCGGACGCCGATCGCCGCGACGAAGGAGCACGCCAAACGGGTTGACTACGAGTATGAGCGCAATGGCACGGCAAGCATTTTCATGTTCGCGGAGCCACTTTCAGGCTTCCGGCAAGCGACCGCTCGAGCGCAGCGAACGAAACAAGATTGGGCTCTGGAAGTTGCGCATCTGCTTGACACTCGTTATGCGAGATGTGAACAAATCACCTTGGTGCTGGACAATCTCAACACCCATACCAAAGGAGCGTTCTACGAAACGTTTGATCCCGCCACGGCCCGTGCCTATATCAAACGCATCAACTTCGTTTTCACGCCCAAGCATGGCAGTTGGCTGAACATTGCTGAGTGCGAATTGAGTTGCATGACCAGCCAGTGCATCGCGGGCCGACGAATCGGCGAACTAGAAAAACTTCAAAGCGAAATCGCGGCATGGTCACAAAACACAAACGACAAACAACGAGGCGTCGATTGGCAATTCAAAATCGACGATGCTCGCCGAAAATTGAAGCGGCTCTACCCGAAGATTAAGACTGGATGACGCACTAGAGCGCTAGTGAATCTCCATCACCTGACAGCTATTTCTTGGCTTTGGCCAGCTCTAGCGCCGTGTCACTCCCTACTGTTGTGCGGGCGTTCTGCGTTTTTCCCGCAGAATTTCTGGAGATATCTGTCGGTTATTTTTGCAGGCGCGCCTTCGCAGAGATGAGTCCCAAAAAAGAATAAGGCCGGAACTCATCGGAGCCTGCACTTTGTGCGATTAGGCATGGAATTTGCTCTACTAACGCGTACGACCAGTTCGAACGGTTGCACAGTAGTGGCTCGCACCAGTTTTCAATTTGTAAATTTCACAGAAGGATTTTTTGATCAAGGCCCAAAAGTGGGCGGTCCCGTGATGGACAAGTCAGTTTTTTTTGTATCCGCATCAAATAGATGATGCATTGTTTTACACCTTAAGTGGAGGGTTAGTTGAGATGAGAAAGTCATTGGCAGTTTCTATGATGGCGTTAGGTTTGTTGCTTACCTTGGGAAGTGTTGCCCAGGCAAAGCCCAGTTGGGGGGTTAGTTGCAAAGGTTGCCATGGGGCCGGCGAAGTGAGTCGCCCGGGTGCATTAGAGGTGACTGGGGAAGGGATGTTGGACCTGGGTGCCCTGAATGTTCCGAATCCCACACGAGGATTAATTCCCTTCTTTACCGTAGCGCCTGGTGGGTCCGTCGACCTGACCATGAATGTTCTCGACGGGTCTGACGTCTTCGCGGTGGAGATTAAACGCTTTGAAAAGGCAGGCGTTTTGGGTCCAGTCGATGTGGATTTTCTGACTGGCTATGGAGCGGACGCTGGCTGGGTAGCCCAAGATGATGGGGGCACGGCTTACTTCACCAGTACCGGTGATACCGGAGATGCCTGGGGCGGCGCAACGGTTCCCCATACCTTTACTTTGACCGTCGATGCGAATACGCCGCTCAATACGTATGACCTGGAATATGCTGTCGCTGGCTTAGGAGATCCCGATCCTGGTTTAGGACGTTCCGGCAGGTTCTACGGTGATCAGCACTTCTACTTGCAAGTAGTTCCCGAACCGAGCACGCTAGCACTGCTAGGATTGGCCGGATTGGGACTCTGCTTCCTGAAGCGACAACGTTAAGACCATCTAGACTGGAAAGTCCATCCGGTCTTTCCTAGGTCTGCTGACTTGGCACGGCCAGGGGCCATCCCTGGCCGTGTTTTTTTCTGGGCACATCCCTACTTATCGGATTGCCTTCGGGAAAATGCTCTCAGGGAAAAGCCCTGCTTGGTAGAGATGGGGATCGCTAACGCGACCCCCCCGGCAAAGCCGGAGGCTGAGATTGCGACTTTGCAGCATCATGTCCCGTAGGGACTTTTGAAAATAGCCCAGCGATTTATCGCTGGGTTGGCGATGGGATATGTCGGAGAGTCCCGTAGGGATGGTTGAAGGTTGATTGGCTGGCTCCGGCCTTGCATCTTTTGTTGTGATTCAGCCGTCCCTACGGGACTAGGAAATACTCGACATCGTCAACCCAGCAGTCAACTGCTGGGCTATTATCAAAAGTCCCTACGGGACAAAAAACATAACCGTTCACGGCCTGAGGCTGTGAACGACTGTCGAACTAATAAATGGCCTGGAGGCCCGTCAGGAACATATTCGCGGTGCCGCTATTGATGCCTTGCGACTTATCTTCAAAGTCGAAAAACTGGTAGCGAAAATAGAGGTCCGCGCCGCTGGAAAGCTGGTAGTCGAGACCCGCGGTCCAGCGCGTGGTTTCCACCAACACGTCAGAGAATTCAGATAAACTATACGGAATTCCCGGTGTCAAAAACCCGTTGCTTCCACGAACAAACTCGAAGCCACCGGACAAGGTCAAACAATCGGTCCAGGCGTAGGTCGAGCCGACGTTGATTACATCACTTCGACCCCTATAGTTCCAGAGTGAAGTGAGCGTGTCGCTTCCCGCGCCGAGCTTAATATCTTGATCGATAGAATTGGAAAAGAAAGCCAAGCCGCCAGAGAACGTCCAGCGAGGCATCGGTGCATACCAGGCCGTAATGACGATCGGATAGTCCTCTTCCCGAAAATTACTGATCGCCGAGGTGCTTGATCGATCCTCAAAGCCAACGGTTCCAGTCAGCAGAAAATTGTCTGCCGGCGTCCAAGTACCGCCAATTTCGACGAGGTGTTGCTCGGTCGGAAGAGATGAGTTGGTTTCCCCATTCTTGGCGATCCCATACAGTGGATCATCGACGAAGCCCAGGCGATAGCGGACATGGGATTCAATAGCAGGGCCCCACTTCATCGAGGCGCGAACGTGCGCGAGATTAGCCGTGGTCTGCGATTGGTTTACCGTGACAGTGTCTTCAGTGAAGATTGCGTTTTCGCGAGCGAGTCCACGATATTTGTAACCTCCAGACAGCCTAAGTCCACGCCGCCACGAGCAGTCGTCGTAGAATGGCCGCCAGCGGCCTTTGATCCCTGCCATGGTTTGGTCATAGTTGATCGGAGCGCGTATGTCTGCAATGCTTTCTTCCGGCAACAAGACCGTCGGAATCTGGCCAGTTTGAACATTTTTCTTCGCAAAACCTGTCAGCGAAGCACTTGCACCTCGCCGTACGGTGGTTCGCACGTCGAAGCCCCACAGCCGGCGGTTGGTGTCGCGGAATTTGTTTTTCGTGTTTCCCGTGTAATAGCTGGAGTAAATATCCCAGTTCGGCAATAGCAGTATATTCGATTTGAAGCGGTCGATTTCGGTGAAGTTCTCCGGAACCACGGCATAGGGCAGGTCGCCGGCAAAGCCGAAACGGTCGAAGGGGCGCGTTGTCAGTTGATCATCTTGATCAAACGCCCGCATCGTCCGGGCGTATTCGAACGTCGCTGATCCCAGCTTGGCTTCAATCGCCGGCTCGATCTCGGTGGTGACCCAATCGATTCTCTGGCGCTGAGTCAACACATGACAGGTAGTTCCAGCCACGGGATTTCCGTTGATATCCTCGCCGTTCGGATGGCTGAAGCAATGCCCTTGGGCGTTCACCTGACGCTCACCCTGTTTTCGCATCCCCCATACGCCCAGACGCCATTTGAGATTTTTCGTTAGATTGCCCTTGAAGTCTGCTCGCAACTCCTGCACACGGATCGCGTAGTCCTCGCCCGTATTGAGATCCTCTTTGATGACGAGCACGCCGCCAACCGGCTGCTGTTGGAAATCAGTCATTCCCGCCAGCGGGTCGTGATCGAGTCGACGTAAGTACCGATGGTACTCTACATCCGCCGAAACATTGGGGCCGAAATAACGCAAGTTGCCGTTCGTGCCTTCCGAGTCTAACCCAGAGACGGAGAAATTAAGGGTCTTTTGTCCATCGGTAAAAAGCCCGTCCGCATCCCAGAATTCCGAGGATTGAAGGCTCTGAAACTCGCCGATTTTCGTTTTGTCCCCTTGCGTGTGGACATCCCACCAACCTCCTCGAAACGCCAGACCATAGGGGGAATGGTTGCACGAATTGCATGCCCGAAATGACCTCGGTGATTCCGAATAAAAGTACCCCGGCTCTGAACACTCCGCACAATAAGCGGCCGCTTGCACTTCGGGATCGACGTTCGGGCCGACCCATTCTGATTCCTTCGTCAGCACCCGACCTATCCAGGTTTCTATCGGCTCCCCCGTGTCAACAAAAGTATTGGGCCAACCGAGAGAAAAGAGCGGCGAGCTTTCCATTTTCTCCTCTGTTGGCGACTGCTGTGAGTCGTCGCTAGGGGGATAGGCGAACTGGTCGATAATGGGTTTCAGAACAGGGGTCTCTTGTGGTGGCGGGTCCTCGGCGTCAGACAGGCGCAGTGTCTCTGCACGAGCAAGGCCAGCAAGAAAAGCTAGCGCGATCGCGACGAATATCGCTTGTTTCCGGACCATTTCCCCCCCAAAAAAAACCCGTTAATTATTTACCACAGAGGACGCAGAGAACGCAGAGGAAGTACGGTCAGACAGAAGTTCTCTGCGCTCCCTGCGTCCTCGGTGGTTCAAAATACATTTCTTTATCCGCGTTACTCCAATTTTTCTCTTATCTCAAAAATACGCCAGCTCGGTGTTGCGATGGATGATCGCTTCCGTGGATCTGGTCGTGGCATTGGGTACAGTCGCTATAGAACGCTGGACGTAGCGTGGGATTGTTGTCAATGTCAGTCCTATTGCCAAAATGGTTGTCCCGGTGCCCCACATGGCATCGCAAACACAAGAACGCGGGCGGCTGCCGGAGCAGATTGTTCGAAACGGTGCCATGCGGATCGTGGCAGATGGAGCAATCCTCCGTCACGGGCGGATGTTCGTAAACAAAGGGCCCCTGTTTGTCTGCGTGGCATTTGTAGCAAACCATGTTGAGCGTTGGCTCTTTGAGATTTCCTTCGGCTTGGCCATGCGCATCGTGGCAATCGGAGCAGGTGACTTTTCCTTCCTTGATCGGGTGATGAGAAGGCAGCCCCGTCAGTCCCAGGATTTTTGGATGGCATTTGTAGCACGCCTCAGGTTCGTTCACCGACATCGGCAATCGGCGAGGGCGTTTCACCGAGGTATGGCTGAGGTTCACCACGCGCTGGACGCTCGTGTTGGGATGCGGATTGTGGCAATCGGTACAGGCGACTCCCACCAAATCATGCGTCGAAGAGTGCCATGCCGCGTTGGGCGAGGTTCCTTCATGGCACTGAAGACAAAGGTCTTTTCTCGAAGATGGCAAAACGTTGCCGTGAGGATCGTGGCATGAGGTGCAATTCAAACTGTTGGGCCCGTGGATCTGATGAGGATGGGCAACCTCTTCCAGCTCATGCTTATCGCCGTGGCACTGGTAGCAGACGTTCGGTGCAACAGCCCCCAAGTTGTTCGACGTGCCGCGTAGCGAGGGCAACGCTTTTTTCCGTTCCAATTCTTCTTCATTGGCAGAAAGCATACTCACAAGCCGAATTCGCCAATCCTTGGGAAACGATTCGACGGCAATGGGCGTGGGAGTTGTCTTCGGCGTGCCTGGTGGGACGTTGTAGTGGCTCTTGACATGGCAATCGGTGCAAGCAACTCCCTGGTGTGCATGAACCGAGCGACGCCACTCGTGGCCTGGTGCACAGGCGTCTTGCTCATGGCACTTGGCGCACACTTCCGAACGTTGAGCTGGAGACATCCTGTGGAAACTGAGTATGGAGTCAGGGTCTTTGCCCCGTGTATCGAGATGTCGACTTGCCGGGCCGTGGCATGCTTCGCAACTCCCTCTTCGGTGAACATTATTTTCAAACGCATGGGCATGAGTATCATGGCAAACGGCGCAAATCTCAGCGTCATTCACATACTCTGCGTCTGGGATTGTCGGCAGCTCGACCCTTAGCAAAGGCAATTTTTTCGCTTCCCACGATTCGTTAGCCCTTGACCAGCCTGAGTCGACTCGTGCTTGCTCAATGCGAGGAACGTCATTCATCGACTTACAGGAGACGGCAACGGAAATCAGAAGCCAAACGCCTCCCAGCCCTACATACACCGACGCCACGGTACGCCGGTAGCAACTCGTGTTGTGAGCCTCATCATGCATCGTTAAGGTTTCCAAGTCTGGTGCCTGTAACAGCCCGGCGACCTACCCAAATCCGAGGGGCAGGCTGGGAGGGCTTTAAGGGTTATATTGGTAATTCGCCCAAGTTCGCTGCGAGCTTTAGTTAATTTGAAAAATCCCAGGCATATCTGCGGCTGACGTCCTTTTTGGGTAGTCCGAGGAGACTGGGGGATATGCTGGCAAGGCACACAGCCCCAACTGGCCTGCCCTATCTTGACTAGTTGGGCTATTTTGTTGGCA
The DNA here is from genome assembly GCA_965249435.1 of Lacipirellulaceae bacterium. GTDB lineage: Bacteria > Planctomycetota > Planctomycetia > Pirellulales > Lacipirellulaceae > JAJRWS01. The sequence continues at coordinate 100,990 of CBDFMC010000015.1, forward strand.
TGAACTCTGCGACGCTGCCTGTTGTGCCTTGCCCCGTTAATCAGCGGACCCGCGCGCTGAAAGCTCTGCACGAGGGCTTGCCTGAAGAGCTGCAGGAGGGATTGGTGCGGGCGCTCGATTCGATACGATCCCACGGCGAGAGTGCCTTGGATGGCCTGCTGGTTGCCCCTGATGGCGAAGGGCTGGCGGTGGTTTGGGCACAGCGACTTCCCGGCCGAACGGCCTCTGTTTGGCCCCCACCGGTAGATTGCCCGGCATCACAAGTGCTGCTACTAGAAGCAGGCAAATTCTTAGACAAACAAGAGATTTCTCTTGCTCAGGTGCTACTATCACCACGAGCAGAAGGAATGGCCAAGCTGCTGAGCAGGAGTGGGTTCCGGCATCTGGTCGATTTGCAGTATCTGGTTGCCGACAGGCGGTTATTTCCGCAGAAAGCACCAGAAACTCCGCTGCAATTCGAGCCTGCCGCTGGCGAGCAACCAGACCGACTCTGCCGCCTCGTCGAGCAAACCTACCAAGGCACCCGCGACTGCCCAGCCATCAATGACATGCGTGCCATGCCGGATGTGCTTGCTGGTTATCGAGCGGCTGGCTGCTATGACCCCCAGCGATGGTTCTTTGTGCGGCATAAGCACCAAGATGTGGGGGTGCTACTCCTTACCCAACATTCGCCAGGAAATAATTGGGAACTGGTGTACATGGGCATCACCCCCGCCGCACGCGGCAACGGCTTTGGCGGGCATATTGCACAGGTTGCGCTGTGGAAGGCGGGACAGGGTGGAGCGGAGCAGCTAGTTCTCGCGGTCGATGAGGCCAATGAGCCTGCGCTGGCGATGTACGGCCGAGCAGGTTTTACCGCTTGGAATCACCGCCGCGTGTTTGCCCGATGGAAAAAGGATACCGGGTTTCCCAGTTAGTGCCCGTGCTACGTGTTAGCGCCGGCGGCTACGCCGGATAAGCATTTCTGTAGGCCGGAACGAGTCCTACGAGTTCCGGCAGTGTCTATGTTCGCCTATGTTCGCCTATGTTCGCCTATGTTCGCCTATGTTCGCCTATGTTCGCCTATGTTCGCCTATGTTCGCCTATGTTCGCCTATGTTCGCCTATGTTCGCCTATGTTCGCCTATGTTCGCCTATGTTCGCCTATGTTCGCCTATGTTCGCCTATTGTTCGCGTTTTCAGGCATTGCCGGAACTCGCGTGGCTCGTTCCGGCCTACAAATCTAACGCATCTCGCTCGCCGAGGGACAGCCGAAATTCAACGCGAATTTTTTTTGCGTTTTTGCGTTCAACAGATTATCCACCTCCAAAATTCCCCCGGCAAAAAATATTTTTCTCCGATCAGCGTCTCTCATGGGCATGTTTCTCGTGATTTGTGAACCATGCGGAACGAGACACTTTCTTATGCCAAGTCAAGTCCTTTCTGGCGAGTGCTAGCAGTCGTAGAATCATCGCCATCAGGTGACAAGGGAATGCGGAATTCGGATTGCGGAATCCTCCTTCCACATTCCGCAATGAAAAGTGACCGGGGATCCGCAGGAGGTGGGCGAAATGGACAGGCTGTCCGCATTGCGAAAAAAATTGGCCGAGCATCTTGGTGCCGAGCGTTATGAGCTTTGCCTTGGTTCGCAGACGTCGCTATCGGTCGAGGATGGGGAGAACCGAGCAGCCGCGACTTTGCACGTGGGCTGTCCGACTTCATTCCAATTGGAATGGCTCCGTCGCCGCCTCTACAAGCCGCTGCATGCTTGTTGTCGGCAAGTTTGGCAGGAGGATGTCAAAATCCTATTTTTTGTCGATTCGGTGACAACGACCGGTGCAGCCGATGGCACTGATACGGATTTGGTGAAACAGGGAGAGGGCGACTGCCGGGGGCGGGGACGCCCCGGCTCGCAGCAGTCTTTGAGTTCGCAGCAGTCTTTGAGTTCGCAACAGTCTTTAGATTCGCAACACTCTTCGGTGTTTGCACGATCGCACGGTGCAATCCAGCAGCGCTCGAATCAGCCACACCGTCATGCGACGTTTGCCTCCTTTGTTGTCGGCAAGACCAACAGGCTGGCCCAAAACACCGCGACGATCGTTGCCCAGCAGCCAGGCCGCTACTGCCCGCTGCTGTTGCATGGCCCCTCGGGCGTGGGCAAATCGCACTTGTTGGCCGCGGTGCGGCAGCAGGTACGGCGACAGTTACCCCGGGCCATTGTCGTCGGGACAACCTCCGAGCAGTTCACCACGCAATTTCTCGAGGCGCTCAATCACCGCACACTGCCCAGCTTTCGGCAAAAATATCGCTCGGTGGACGTGCTCTTGATCGACGACATCCAATTCCTCGCCGGCAAACGGGCAACACTCGAGGAAATGCTCTACACGATCGACACGCTCCATGACCGTGGTAGCCAAGTGGTACTCGCCAGCGACCGGTCTCCTGGCGATTTGCAGTCGATCAGCGGCGAGTTGGTCTCGCGCATATCGAGCGGTTTGGCCGTGCCACTCGATTTGCCCGATTACGACGTGCGAGCAGGCATCGTCCGCAACTTAGCCTTGCGGATGCAGATCGATTTGGACGAGCAGGTGATTTCGATGATTGCCACCCAGGTGACCGGCAGTGCCCGACATCTGAGCGGTGCCCTGAATCGGCTGTTGGCCAGCAGCATGGCGCTGGATAAGCCGATCACGCCCAAACTGGCCGAACCAGCGCTGGCCGATTTCATGCGACAGAATGCGCCTGCCGTGCGGTTGCCCGACATTCAGCGGGCGGTGTGCGAGGTATTCGGCGTCGAGCCATCGAGTTTGAAATCGAGCCGCAAATCGCAGGCCGTGGCCCAGCCGCGGATGCTGGCGATGTGGCTCGCGCGAAAATACACGCGTTCGGCGCTGAGCGAAATCAGCGACTTTTTCGGCCGCCGCAGTCACAGCACCGTCATCGCGGCACAAAAAAAGGTTGATTCCTTGCTGCAAAAGAGCAGCGAAATCATCGTCGCCGACCAGCCATGCAACATGGACGAGGCGATCCGCCGCGTGGAATCGGCGATGCGCAGCGCGTAAGCGGACGAGTGATTATTCAGCCCTGTTGGGTGGACGGTTCTCCTATTGTTGATACACAAGTCGGGTGATGGTCTCCGTTGGCCGAAGGCCTTTTTCACCGTAGCCTAGTTGGACAGCGCCACTTCGGACGATGCTAGCGTGACTAAGTGCTTACTGCACATTTGTTTGCATGGTTCTTCAGTGATTTTAGTGGCTAGATTTTGGTGTGGAAAGGAGAACTACAAAGTCGCAATCTCAGCCCCGCAGTTGTCGGGGGCGGTGACGGTGAAGGTGCAGTTGGCGAATTCGGGCCGTGGTGTTAGTTCGGCAACCAGCGCTTCGGGAGCCTCGTTTCTCACCATGACAAAGATCGTCGGGCCCCAGGAAGATTGGCCTACGCCCGGGATATTGATGCTCCGCAAAATTTCCACCCGGCGGGCAATTGCGGGCGAAGCAAGTGGCCCGCCTTGCACCTTGGCAAAGCAGTTACCCGCCAACTTGCCATAGTCGTGAATGGCATGATCAAAGGTTTCAGCATCTTTGCGCTGGGCTGCGGGAAGGATCTCGTCTAAGGCAAGTCTCAGTAGCTGGTCCGTAATTTTCGTCGGCACGGAGTCAAGCTGGCCAAACGCATCGCTTTCCTGCCGGCCGTGACGGCCCTGTTCTTCTTGCGATGTGATCAGCACGATGGGCCAATCTTCGGGCATGTCGACTCGCTGCTGGAGTTTTCCCAGTGCATCGACGTCGGATCGCCCTGACTCAAGAATCAAACCTCCTCCGTAAAATCCATGGCTGCCAATGGCGCTCCGTTTTCCGCGATGGACGCTGGCTACCAAATCGGCAAGAGGAGCTTGAGGCAAACCGCAGGCCGTGCGAACCCCTGCCGCGATGGCCAGGGCAAGCTGTGTGCCGGTGCCCAAGCCGGTGTGCTGCGGTGGCATGTTGATAACCCGCACGTGCAGCCGATGCTTGTCGGCCGGGCCGCAAGCTTGCATTGCCTGCTGGGCGAAGATAAGTGCTCGGTCCGCCGCGGCACCCTCCGCGCTCCAATCATCGGATCGGGTAATTTCCACCATCACCTGGGGTTGGTTGATCATCATTCCCAGCCCGCCAAAGCTGGGGCCTTCCGCCTGCTCAAAACGAAGCAGCCCGAAGTGCAACCGGCTGGGTGTGGTGACTCGAACAATACGCGACATAGGATATTACTCAAACTGAAAACAAGCAAGAAATTTCACCATCGAGAGCACGGAGAACACCGAGTTTTTTTTCCTTAGAAAACAACGAAAAACATACTGTCAATAGTTCCAAATTTGCGTTAAATAACCAGAAATCGCCACTTTGATTCAAATCTTGGCAAATACTAGCACGAAGCGCAAGCGAGTGGGTTTGACGCTACTCGCTTACCCACTCGCTTACCCACTCGCTTACCCACTCGCTTACCCACTCGCTTACCCACTCGCTTACCCACTCGCTTACCCACTCGCTTACCCACTCGCTTACCCACTCGCTTACCCACTCGCTTACCCACTCGCTTACCCACTCGCTTACCCACTCGCTTACCCACTCGCTTGCCCACTCGCTTGCCCACTCGCTTACCCACTCGCTTGCGCTTCGTGCTAGTATTTCGCCGTAGGTGACGATGACTGCCTAAGTCGGAAGGTTATTGTTACGCAAATCTGGAACTACCGACTGTTCTTTTGATGGATATTCGGGATTACTTTCTCTGTGATCTCTGTGGTTCATCTTCTTTTCACTTTAAGGATATTACTGACTTCCGTTGCCATGCTGCTGAATGTATCGGGAAAGATATTCAAACGCGGCGCGTTCTGCTGCTGCCCCAGTCTTTTCAACGATGGTGCCAAGCCGCTGGTACTCGCCGCGGATCTCGTCACTCGATATCAAATGCACGCGTGTGGCAAGAATGGCCGCTTCGACGACCGCGTGCTTGGCGCGATTGAAACCGAAAAAATCGCGAATTCTCCCTCGCTCAACAACACGCGCTAGGATGGTTGCCGGCCGGTTGTTGTCGCGGTCATGGTCGTCGATCCATTCCACTTCAAACGCAACCCAGCGACACGCGCCCGCAAGCACCTTTCCGTCGACCTTCGTTGCCGGAAACATCTCCGGCCACAGCTCGGGCCGTCCCACCGCTGCCTGGGCGATCAGTTCGACATCGTCGGTTACGTGGAAAACACCTTGGGCCGTGCGGCTCAAGTTTGCAAACGTCGTCGACGTTCGAAAGGGGCGCAACTGGAGCCACTGGATGGGGTTGTCGACGATCGGCCCCATCGGTGAGATATTCGTCGAGCCATCCTCGTTGAGGGTCGTAACGACGCCCTCCAGGATGCGCCCTTCATCGCCCAATTGGGGCATCACATCATGCTCAGCCATACGATGTTCCAAGAACCTCAAAATGTAACCGCTTGGTGAGGCGGTTCTACTTCGGTCGGCCGAGGCGAACGATTCTCCATGGCCGCTAGCTTCTCTACCTCGCTTGCCGTTTCGCAGCCCGCTAAGTGCAAAAAATTGGCGAGCAGCGGGTACCCAAGCTCCGTAAGAATGGCCTCCGGATGGAATTGTACACCGAAAACGGACAACTTCCGATGGGCAAACGCCATCATCGCCTCATCCTCTGTCCAAGCAGAGATTTCAAGCGTTTCCGGCACAGAACGAGGATCAACCACCAGCGAATGATAGCGACACACCGTCATGGGCGATGGCAGGCCGACGAACAGCCGCTGGCCCGTGTGTTGCAAGCGCGACGTGCGGCCATGCATCGGCCGACGGGCGCGAATGATCTTGCCACCCAGTGCGGCGGCGATGGTTTGATGCCCGAGGCAAACGCCCAGCATGGGCACTTCGGTGTGCAACTGGCGAGCAATGTCCAGCGAATTGCCAGCCTCGGCAGGCGTGCATGGCCCGGGAGAAAGCACAATCGCCTGCGGGGCAAGCCGACGCACAGCATGCGCATCGATCGCATCGTTACGCAGCACGACCGTCTCCTGCCCCAGCCGCTCGAAGTACCGGGCCAGATTGTGAACGAAGCTGTCGTAGTTGTCGATTAATAAGATCATCGTGGGCTAACATTTATTAAACGCAGAGATCGCAAAGACGCAGAGGAAAGAAGGAACCACGAATGCACGCCAATACACACGAATCTTGTAAGCGTAACGTCAATACATATCCGTTTCAAATTCAGCCCCCGGCGCAAGCCGTGGGGTTGTATGGGGCGCACGATTTTTCTGAAACCCACGGCTTGCGCCAAGGGCTATTTCCTGAGTAATGGAGAATTTACAGCACCTGAATTTTGATATCGATATTCGTGTTGATTGGTGTTCATTCGTGGTTTGAATTTCTTAATTGCTCCGCAGACCTTTGCGTCCTCTGCGTTTAACCTGTCTCTTGGGCGTCGAGCATTCCCCGGGCCTTGTGCCAAGTCTCACGGTATTCGTCTTCGGGGTCCGACTGGGCGACGATGCCGCCGCCGACAGGTAGTTGCCACCAGCCGTGCGCTGCGGTGATGGTTCTTATCAGGATACTCGTGTCCATCTGCCCGTCAAAGCCCAGGTAGCCGAGTGAGCCGCAATAGGCGCCGCGTGCGGTGGGCTCCAACTCGGCGATGATCTCCATCGCCCGGATTTTTGGGGCACCGGTGATCGATCCGCCGGGGAAGCAAGCCCGTAACAGGTCGATGGGCGATGCGCCTTCACGAAGCTCGCCACGCACAACCGAAACCAAATGCTTGACAAATGCAAAGGTTTCCAATCGACAAAGCTGGGCGACATGGACGCTCTCGGCCGAGCAAACACGCGATAAATCGTTCCGCATGAGATCGACAATCATAATATTCTCGGCTCGGTCCTTTTCGCTGCATCGCAATTCGTCGCCCGCGAACAGGTCGGCTTCCGGCGAAGCGGATCGGCCACGCGTGCCTTTGATGGGCCGGGTTTCTACTTGTCGATTGCGAACCGTCAAGAAACATTCGGGCGACGCGCTGCAAACCTGCGTTCTCCCCAAATCGAGATAGCCTGCGTACGGGGCCGGGTTGTGCTCGCGGAGTTTTAAGTAGAGTTCGACCGACGGGAGCGTTGCTCGGCACAAGAGGCGCTGAGCCAGATTCACCTGAACCAGATCACCCGCATGAATGTAGTCGATCGCCCGCTCGATCATGTTGCAATACGCCTCGGGCGAGAAATTACTTTTAACCTCTTTGTGAAAAACGTCGAATTGCTCGGCAAGCTTGGCGGCGGGGATAATATGTTGATCTTTCGCATGGCCCTCTGTTGCCAGAACACCCAGCGCCGTAAGTCGATCCAGCGAAGATGGCTTACCTAGCACATGCTGTCGAAACATTGCCAGTCGTGCGGTCGCCCGATCGCGGCGCGCTTGCGGATCGGTTTCTGGAAAACCTTGCGACAGAATCCAGCCGCGGTCCTGCTGGTGATCAAACGCAAAGACCACATCGTAGCAACCCATCGCTAGGGCGGGAACGGGTAAATCATCGATGGCCGCCGTGGGCACATCTTCCAGACTTTGCACCAAGTCATACCCCAGCAATCCAGCCAACCCGCCTTGAAACGGTGGCAACTCGGGATCGGTTTCCGTGCGATAGACTTGCCAAGTCTTTTCAATTTCGGCGAGCCCATCGCACCGGTTTGCAGAGAGTTCTATCCAACGAAACGGGTCTGCTGCGACGAACGAATAGCGACCCGATTCATCACCCTGCTGAGCACTGTCAAAAAATACTCCATGCGGCAAAGAGGCAAGCCGTCTGAATGTGTCGACCGCGGACAGATTGGGCGGCAATCGTTCGGTCAGGGGGAAATCGGGCATTGCATTCGTGTGTTGTAGAAGTGGCATCCATGGATGGCGATTTGTTTTTGTGGCGGAACGCGCGAGCAAGTTGTAGGCCGGAACAAGCTCCGCGCAGTTCCGGCAAAGAATGTCTGCATTGCCGGAACTGCGCGGAGCTTGTTCCGGCCTACTTGCTCGCACGTATTCTAGTCGCCCTTCGACCGCAAGTAGTGGCGATTCTCCTGCTGCGTGAGCATTCCCCAATCGAGTGGTTCATCCTGCTGGTAGGTCTTACCGAGGGCCAGTGCCGTGGCCGCTTTGCACATTTCATAGCCCAAGTAAAAGGCATGTTCCGGTTCTAGCGTTTTACGTGAGTTGCCCTCGGCAATCGTCTGCTGAAGTTGATCAATGAGAACAAACGGATCGGCATTTTGCAAATGAAGCTGCCGGCCGATCAGGTGGACCTTGCCTGCCACGGCATGAATGCGGTAGCTCGAGTCGCGGACTTCTTCGGCAAGACGACCTAAGAATTCTGGCGTCGATTCAACAATTTGTTCGTCACGCAGCATCACCAGCCGCGGCTCCAAGTGTTTTGGCAGCACGCGATTTTTGGCGACATGAAACATCAAACGCCGGGCGAGATCGCATTCGCGCACGCTCGTGCGAGCCCAATTGATGACCTGCGTGGTGAGTACGCTGCGGATGCCCAGCTCTTGGCAAAATCCTAGCAAAAGCACATTGATGCCGGCCGAGTCGGCGTCGGTTAGCTCCGTTAGGTTGCCGATGCCCATCATCATCTCGGCGTCCGGATACCGCTCGCGGATGGCGAGATACCGTCTCAGGCTTGCGGCGAACCCAAAACCAATCGGTTCCAGCACAGGATCGATCCGCAATCGCACATTTCTACTTTCCAGATAGTCGACCGTATCGTCGAGTCCGGCGAGCGTCGTTGGATCATCAGGGACTATCACGACTTCCACGGCTTGGTTGGTACACAGGTCGGCGACCGCCTCGCGATTGGTACTGTTCGTGCTGAGCACCAGTTCGGCTCCAGCAAACACAGCCTGCTCCACTTCCTGCGGGTGAAAGCTGTCGATCGACACCCGATGGCCCTCGGCACGCAGCGCTTTTACCGCGGCATGAACCCCATCCCATGGCCCCCCAGGATCGCAACCGACGTCAATCACGTCCGCCCCATCACGGGAAAGCTGGGCTGCTTGTCGCAAGATTTCCTGTAGCGTCAATTGGGGGCAATGGTTGATTTCAGCGATGATTTCAATATCGAAACCGCCATAGTTTGTTGGAGGTGGTTCGGTCGAAAAAAAACTGGGCAACTGCATCAAGTTTCGCGGCCCTTTTTCAACGGGTAAATCAATCGCCGATTCAAGCAGCCCGGGATCGCCCTCGCAGTAGCCGGGAATGATGATGCGCGTCGCATCTTGGTGAGGTTTCACCTTGCCGGCCATCCACGCGGGCGTCATCAAGGCTGCCACGGTAATCGGCAGCACGTCGATGCTATAGGCAAATCCCACTTCGGTCGCCAACGGCGCAAGCACTTCGCGCAAGGCATGCTGTGCCAGTCTGCCGGTAACAAAATGGATATGCTCATTTGGCATGGATTAAATGTCAATTAGCAATTGGCCACCGTTGATTGCGATCACTTGTCCGTTGATAAACGCTGCCTCGTCCGACACGAGGAATCGAGCCGTATGGGCCACGTCTTCGGGTGTTCCCCAACGGCCAAGCAACGACTCGCCGGCGGCCCGATGTTGCCAATCCTCCGAGGCGGTTTCACCCCAAGCGGTGCGAATCCAACCAGGCGCGAGGCAATTAACGCGCACCGTGGGTGCAAGCGACTTAGCCAGACTGCGGCTGAAAGCCATGACAGCCCCTTTTGCGGCGGCAAACATTTCGCCACTGTCGCCTGCCATGCCTGTTTCGACTTGATCCCAGCCCATGTTGAGCAGGACGCCGCTGCCGCGCGCGAGCATTCGCTGGCCAATCGCACGGCTCAAACGCACCGTTGCCAGCACGTCGACCTGCCAAAGATGGCTTAGTTTCTCTTCAAACGACCAGCCGGCTGCATCGCCGGTCAGCACATCGGCCCCCGCGTTATTGATCCAAATGTCGATCGGCCCCAGGTCCCAAGCCATGGGAACGAAACTCTCTTGCTGCAGCGTGTCGGTAAAATCACTTAACAGAATGGTGCATTTTCGGCCCAGGCCGCGAATTTCTTCCGCGACCTCTGCCAATGCCTCTGGTTTGGAACGGCCATGCACCACGACATCGGCTCCCGCTTGGGCAAGCTCGAGCGCAATCGCCCGGCCAATGCCGCTGGAACTGCCCGTGACGACGGCTTGCCGACCTGACAAGGATGATTTACTTTTGTCTGCCATAAAAATTGGTTGTAGCTGGCCGTGCGTTTTGCTGCAAGTTGCCTAATGGCGAGCGGTAGATGAGAATTTACCAATCTTAACCCGACGCGTAAGCGAGGGAATTACCCCGTTATCCTAAGTCCCTCGCTTACGCATCGGGTTATCAAGGTAAGTTCTTAACTGCCGACGCGCCTAAACCTGGAAGCGGCTGTCCAACCCCGAAGGGGTGAGCCTAAATTAGCCCAGGGTGGAGCAAATGTGAGCTTGGCGAGCATTTGCGCAACCCTGGGATACGATAAAAAACACCGGCAATAACCCTGAAGGGGTGGCCCTCACAAATCGGTTGGAGCTTGCGAAATCTAGGGCCACCCCTTTGGGGTTCTTGTGTTGATGTGATTCGTTATCCAGGGTTGCGCGAATGTTCGCTGTGGCTCACGTCGCTCCACCCTGGGCTGACATAGGGCCACCCCTTCGGGATTGATCGCTGAATGCCAATCTTGTTTCATTGTTGGCCAAACTGAAAAACACTTCAGACAGTTGAATCGCCACCAACTTTGCAATTCTCCTGCCTCAGCCCACCAAACAACTTGTCAACCGCTCGCCGCTGCGCTACGATCGGTGATACTAAGAAAAGGAGCAGAGACGATGATGACAACAGACCACCAAACCAACCCTACCGGCAACCCACACTGGCGATGGTTCCCGCTCGTTTGGGTCACGCTGCTCATCGTTGTCTGCATGATCCACCAACAAACCAACGCGACACAAGACATCAAGAACATGGTCGTGCAGATCGCGTTCCTGTTGGGGCTGCTGGGCGTGACGATCTGGACGCTTCGTTGCAGTGGGCTACCGCGGCGATTGCGATGGACCCTTGGACTTTTGCCTTGGATTCTGATCGGGGCTTGGATTTTGCAGTTCGAGTTGGTCAACAACGGCGACTTGGGAATTGTCGGTTGGCGGTGGCGCTGGGGGCAAGCGCCCGACCAGCGGCTTGACGTGCCAGAGATCGCCAATCAAGCCAACGACTGGCAAACCACGCCGCACGATTATCCCCGTTTCTTGGGTACCGGTTACTGGGCTGAGGTGCAGGGCGTGTCGCTGGAAACCGACTGGCAGACGCACCCACCCCGGGAAATCTGGCGGCGGAAAATTGGCGCTGGCTGGTCGAGTTTTGCCGTCGTCGGAAACTATGCCATCACCCAAGAGCAGCGAGGTGAAAAAGAATTGGTGGTCTGTTATCGCGTGCTGACGGATAACCCGCTTGGTGAAATTGTCTGGACGCACGCCGACCCGGTCCGATTCGACCCAGGCGGTACGGGAGCGCTTGGTTTTGTCGGACCGCGTGCCACCCCGACCATCCACGGGGACCGAGTCTTCACGCAAGGCGCCACCGGCATTGTCAATTGTCTCGACGCCCGCTCGGGCAAGCGGCTTTGGTCGCACGATACGCTGACTGAAAACGAGACCGCCAACATCATGTGGGGAAAAAGCGGTTCGCCCCTGGTGGTCGATAACTGGGTTGTTGTCAGCGTGGGCGCAAGCGATGGCCGATCGCTGGTGGCCTATGACATAGAAACGGGCGAGGTCGCTTGGGCTGCCGGCGATCGCCGCTCGTCGTATGCCTCACCCATTCTGACCGAACTGGCTGGCGTGCGGCAAATTCTCGCGGTCAACGAAGATTTCATCACCGCTCACAGTATGTCCGAGGAAGAGGGTCTATCCGAGGAAGAGGGGGCAACCATCGGCCAAGTGCTTTGGGAGCATCCCTGGCCCGGTAACAGCGGCAGCAAAGCCAGCTGTTCGCAACCAGTGCCGCTCGACAGCGACCGGCTGTTTTTGTCCAAAGGCTACGGCATCGGTTCTTCCCTTCTGCAAATCGAGCGCGATGCCCAGGGCAAGTTTCTCGCCAAACCGCTCTGGTCCCCTGCCGTAAAACCGGTGATGAAAACCAAGATGGGCAATGTGCTGGTGCGCGATGGATTTGTTTACGGTTTGGACGGCGTGACGCTGGAGTGTATTGAAATCGAAACCGGCAAGAAGCAATGGAAGAAGCGCCGCCGACCCGATTTCGGACATGGGCAAATTCTGCTGGTCGGCGACGTGATCCTCATCCTGACTGAGCAAGGCGAAGTGGTTCTTGCTGAGGTTTCGCCCGAACGGTATCAGGAGCTAGCCAGTCTGCGGGTGTTCAGCGCGGACAAAATCACCTGGAACAACCCGGTGCTTACGGGACGATTTATGTTGGTGCGCAACGCCGAAGAAGCCGCCTGCTACGAATTGCCGCTGCAAGAGCCGGAGAATCTGTAGGCGTAGAAACGCATGCCGGAACGAGCCACGCGAGTTCCGGCACCCACCGCAGGGTGGCACCGACACTTGTCCGCAAAGCGCTCTGCTACTGATTTGGACATTGCTCGGACATGTGTCGGTGTTGCTTGCAACAAGAGGCTTGACCGGGACGTAATCGGGTGATACCTCCTGTGCTACGCACACCGACAATCGGCCGAATATGGTTTACTCAATGGCCAAGTCAACTCCGGCCGACTGTCGGTGCCACCCGCACCCAACCCCCGGCTCGCGCCGGGGGCTGAATTTGAAACCACGGACTCTCTCACGAAATGTCAACGATCAACCGGCCCGACGCCGACGCCGACAACCGATACCCACCGAGCCGAGCAACAGCAACATGATACCCGATGGCTCAGGTACCACGCCTTGGGAAATCGCTTCAATCGCGTTGATGTCGAGGACACCGAAGTTGTCTTGGTCATCAAACCAAACATCAAATGCTGTCATCGCGTAGGTCTTGTCCCACAAGTGGCCCCCATGCTCCAAGAAGGAGATGCCGCCTGCAGCAGTGAGCACAAAGAGCTCGCTTCCGGTCGCATGGTATCCGCCTGCCCCATCGGGAATCTGACGAATGCTGAAGATGATCGAATCATGATCTGTATCTCCACCCGTAGGATCGGGTTCGAACTTGTTAGGATCTTCCGTCAAGTCTTGGACCATGAGGGCGTCAAGGTTGATCGATTCGTGCTCGACCACCGGCGGAAAACCCATCAGCCCAGCCACTGACGAAGCAATCGTGCTATGCAAGATATAGGGCGTGCCGGAAAGGTTCCAGACCGAAACGGCATCGCCTGGAACGACACCAAAGCTCAGAATATCGATGTCCAACGAGTATTTATCTGCGTCGGCGACTAAGGCCGGTTCGGGGCCCCAGACCTCCACACCGTCGACATCAATCGGGAACGGCATGCCGTTGATATCGGCTTGCTTGGCCCATGTTCCCGTGGTGCTTGGCGGCAAGAAAGCGCCCGCCAGTTCGTAGGAAAGCTCGCCCGCTCCGCCGATCGGGCCAAGTGGCAAAAGTATCGGTCCGGCTGAAGGTGCGATGCCCGGAAATGGAACGCCGCCGGTGTAGCCTGTGTAGGAGTCATCGACAGAAAAAATCAGATGGGCCGTGTCGGTCGCCGCGTCGGGCGAGCTGATCAACTGCTTGTACAAATGGTCCCGGCGATTGGCCGTGGCATCGACTTCGCTGAGCGTTGTGAATGTTGGCCGCGTGCCAACATAATTCAGTCCGTTGGCCACACCGCCGGAGCCGTCCCAGGCGATGACCTGTTCGGGGCTGAGGACGCCAGCCGCGTCCATATCGAGGTTATGCGAATACTCTTTGCCCGGCACAATGGTGGGAGATGCAAAACCGGGCCCCACTCCCCCAGGGACGCCACCCGACAAACTGCCGTAGGGTATCGTGGCATAAACAGTTTCTGCGGTGAATAAAACGCCGGAAGCCGCCAGTAGCGCGCAGGCCGACACGAAATAGGACAACAAGTTAGCTTTCATCGGAAGACTCTCCCTTTTAATCATGGTGACAAAGTTAATGTAAATCATGGAGTGAAGTTAACATCGCCGACGCAGACAACCGATGCCTGTTACACCGAGCAATAGCAGCATCATGCCAGCCGGTTCGGGAATCGGAGTCAACAGCTCAAAGGCCATGTCGCCGTCACCATGAAATGTCTCGATCGGATTCCATTGTCCGTAATTCCATTGTGGCCCGATCATGGTGAGAGATCCATCGACGGGTACGTCATTGAACCGGTCGGGACTCGTGTGCCAACCCCAAAAGTGCTCTTCTTCCACCGGATCATTGGTAGGGCTTGTTACCCATACGTCGGGAAATGCTGGATCCACGAATATCTCATGGCCATTCTCGGCTGCAATCGAAATCCAATAAATCGTGCCCGCAGTCTCCAGAAAGGCATCGGGTTCCGACAAGCCGGGAATCGCGTGCTCCAGGTGAGTCCATTCCAAATCAACAATGTATTCCCAGACAGGATGCTGGTCCCATCCGATCATGCCAGTTGGCTTTTTGTACACGGCGAATTCAGGAGCGACGTAGGTCCCTAACAGTGCACCAGGACGGCTAAACGCGCCCGTTGCGTCGGCTGGAATGTCTTCGTGGAACGAGATGACGTATCCTTCTTCGATTACCGCGACATACGAATCGATGTCTGGACTAAGCACAGGCTCCGCGGCCGAGTCGAAATACGATCCCCACCAACGCACAGAAGTAATAGGACGTCCATCGGAGCGAAAGTCATCAGCCACGACCCAGTTGGGTGCGAATGGAGGTGCCGTTGGCGGATCCATCAGTAGCCGCCAATCGAAATCGGAAGGGACATTCTCTCCAAATTGATTCTCTGGCAACTGGGACCATTTGGGCACCGATGGAATCTTGGGCGGAATTCCGATACCATCAGGTACTCCGACCTGTGCTAAGGACGCAGCCGGCGCTGAGCCGAACAGTATTGCTACTGCACACGCTAGAAAAAAATCAAAAAATCGTCTGTTCTTCATGAAATTCCCCCTATAATCTGGCTCGCTCAGGAGATGTGAGCGAGCAAAAAGAAGTGCATGACGGGCGATCTTGCCCACAGAAATACGGCAAACGCAACCATGTCTGCCGTTACGACGTACCCCAAGTCCCTGTTCCGCAAAACTGCGTCCCCTCAACGCATAAGGACCCGTGACTACGAAAGACCCTGCCTACGAGATTAGCGAACCCATCGCCAGTTTTTAAGAAAACTCGGATATCCGCTCCCCAAGACTGCTTTATAGCAGAACGAACCAGCCTGTCAACAATTTTTCGCCTACCGCGGGGTATCTACAAAGTCACAATTTCAGCCCACGGCTTTGCCGGGGGGTTGCGCAACAGTCCACCTTTCCACCAAGCAGAGCATTTCCCCGAAGGACATTTTCCCCGAAAGCAATGTTTCCTCGAAGGCAACCCCCCGGCAAAGCCGGGGGCTTAAATACTTTCTTCGAACGGTAGCCACTAAATCCCCTGAAGAACCAATTTACTGGTAGCTGGATTCGCAAGAATTCAGCCGCTTTTGGTCAGAATCTGAACTTTTGCAAGTTCAGCTACTAGCAAATTCAAAGTGGACGGACCACTCGTTGGACAGCGCCACTTTGGGCGAAGCTACCCCTGCGGGACAAAAAAGCTACCCGTGCCAGACCCCACTTGCCCGGTATTTGCTTGACTGCTACACTTCCAGATTCGGGTCGAGTCGTTCTCAACGTGCATAGGCCCATGATGGCGCCGTAGCTCAATTGGTTAGAGTACTGGACTGTCGATCCAGTGGTTGCGGGTTCGAGTCCCGTCGGCGTCGCTCGAAATTCCTCAGGGCAAATCTCAAGAATTCAACGAAGGTTCGCTGTCATGCAAACAGGCATCCATCCCGAATACCACGACACCAGTGTCACTTGTGGCTGCGGTAATTCCTTCACGACGCGCAGCACACGCAAGGAATTGAAGGTCGACATCTGCAATCAATGCCATCCCTTTTACACGGGTAAGCTAAAATTCGTCGACACGGCCGGTCGGATCGAGAAGTTCAAGAACAAATTTGCCAAAGCCGGTTATGCCAGTCTAAAACGTGGCAAGTAAAAACAAAGCTGTTTGAATTCGGATTGCGGAATGTTTTGAATTCCGCATTCCGCATTCCGCAATCCGAATTCAACAGGCTTCCACCTCATGCGCGAATTGTTGGAACAAAAGCTCGGCCGCTTTGAGAAGTTGGAAAAACTGCTCGTCGATCCCGAAGTGCTCTCCAATTCGTCTCGCATGGCTGCCACGGCGCGCGAGCATGGTTCGCTGGCCAAACTGGCGACCAAGTACCGCCGATTCAGAGAACTGATCGACGAGATCAACGAGACGCGCGAGATGATCGCTGGCTCGGACGCCGAGCTGCGCGAATTGGCCGAGTCGGAATTGCCCGCGCTGGTCGAGGATCGCGAAAAGCTGTGGGATGAGTTGCTCGGTATGACGCTCGGTGGCGAGGACGCAAATCGCACGCGCTGTGTCATGGAAATTCGGGCTGGCACCGGCGGCGATGAGGCCGCGCTGTTTGCTCGTGATCTGTATGAAATGTACAAGCATCACGCCGTGATCAAAAAGTGGAAAGTCGAAATTCTCGATCATAGCCCGACCGAATTGGGCGGCTTCAAGGAAATCTCGTTGGGAATTCAGGGCGAAGGCGTTTATCGTGAGTTGCAATATGAAAGTGGTGGCCATCGGGTGCAGCGCGTGCCGCAGACCGAAACACAAGGACGCATCCATACCTCCGCGGCTACCGTGGCGGTGATGCCCGAGCCGGAAGATGTGGAAATCAATCTGAAGCCTGAAGATTATCGACTCGACAAATTCTCCGCCAGCGGCCCGGGAGGACAGCATGTCAATCGGACCGAATCGGCCGTGCGACTGACACATCTTGAGACGGGCATCGTCGTCCAGTGCCAAGACGAAAAAAGCCAACACAAGAATCTAGCCAAGGCGATCCGTGTACTGAAAACTCGGCTGTACGAAGCCCGTCGACAAGAAGAAGAAAAAAAGCGTTCGGAGCATCGCAAAACCTTAGTCGGTTCAGGCGACCGGAGCCAACGGATTCGCACCTACAATTTCCCCGAGAACCGCCTGACCGATCACCGCATCGGGTTTACGCTGTACAAGCTCGACCAAATCATTGCTGGCAATATGCAGGTGGTGACCGATGCGCTGGTCGATTACGATCGGCAGCAACTGCGCGACGCGTTTGGAACGGATGGGTAGAGAGTTGGGAGGCGCGAGTTGGGAGGCGCGAGTTAAAAAAGAATTCGGATTGCGGATTGCGGAATTTAAGACCTTTCCGCAATCCGCAATCCAAATTTTGCAATCCAAATTCCGAATTCCCCCTTCCGCAATCCGCATTCAAATATGCCTGATAAACCTTGGACGATTGGCCGGTTGCTCAGTTGGACAACCGAATTCTTGCGCGACAAAGGTTCTGATTCGTCTCGCTTAGACGCCGAGGTGCTGCTGGCTCACGTGCGAAATTGCCCACGGATCGAGCTCTACACAGCCTACGAAGAAGTCGCCACCGACGCACTGCGACAAGCGTTTCGCGAGTTGGTCAGCCAGCGTGCCGCGGGCAAGCCGGTTGCCTATTTGGTTGGTCAGCGAGAGTTTTTTTCGCTTTCCTTTCGCGTGACACCCGACGTGCTGATCCCACGACCGGAAACCGAACTGCTGGTCGTGCGATTGCTCGATCTGGCAAAAGCTTTGCCCGCGGGTGATGCGCTGCGCATTGCCGACGTGGGTGCCGGCAGCGGGAATATCGCGGTCTGCTGCGCAAAGCACTTGCCGCAATGCCACGTCACGGCAATCGATCTGAGCGAGGCAGCGCTGGCGGTTGCCCGCGATAATGCCACTCGGCACGAGGTTGCCGGTCGCATCGATTTCTTGCAAAGCGATTTGTTTGATTCCTATTCCGACACCGAGCGATTCCATTTTATCGTGAGCAATCCGCCCTATGTAACGACAGCGGAGATGGAACAATTGCCGGCAAGCGTTGCGCAACATGAACCCCATGTTGCACTCGACGGAGGAGAACGCGGTACCACCGTGATCGAGCGATTGCTTCCGCAGGCAGCCGAGCGACTCACCGCCGGTGGTTGGTTGTTGATGGAGATCGGCCCCGCGATCGCATCACGCGTCGAGCAGTTGGTTGCGGCGATGCCCGACTTCGATCTTCAAGAAACAGAAAAAGATCTGACTGGGCACCCGCGCGTCGTGCAGGCCCAAAAAAAATAGCGATCAGCTTTCAGCAAACAGCCATCAGCAGAGAAAAAGTACAGGATGACGCTGAAAGCCGACCGCTGATAGCTGAAAGCTTAACCGTTCACGGGATGGAAGAAAAATGAACCACGAAGAGCACGAAGGACACAAAGAAAAGACACAAAGAATACAATTCTATTTTTCGTGAGGCTATCCAATCAAGTCGATGAGGGGGCAAATTTAGCCTATTTAAGGTGAAGAGAAGAGAACCACGAAAGAGACGAAACACACGAAAGAGAGGGTTTTGCGAAACCTGTTGGGCAAGTCCTTCCGCTTCAAATCCTGAGATCCTACTCCCCCACTTTTTTCGTAGTTTTTGTCTCTTTCGTGGTTTTCCTCCGAATGGGTTTTCCGTTTGAATTCGCTGAGAAGCGGGAGCAAGCGATTTATCCTCTGACTTCTTCGTGCTCTTTGTGTCCTTCGTGGTTCAATATTTTTCATTCCGTGAACGGCTACCTGAAAGCTTATTTCCCCATGAATCATCCGTTACGCTGGCTGGCGCTCATTGCGTTGGACCAGCCGATGCTGCCTGAATTCGACGAGGTGGCTGGCGAACTGAGCCGCTTCTTTGCCGATGCGCCACCCCTCACAGCAGCTGGGCAGACCGAGAACCTGCTCACTTGTTTGTTGGGCCAGCAGACGGTCGCGGCAACGCTTGTGCCTGCCCCGATACCATGGTCGCAACTCGAGGGGCCTTGTGCGACGGCCTGGTATTGGCCCGACGCAGCCGGTGCGCTCCGCGATCATCAGGCACACCTGCTTGTGACTCTCCTCGACGAAGGGGGTCGGGCTGTCGACAAGTGCAGTTATCTAACACAATTCGTTTCCGCCTTAGCTTCCGCGTCGCCGGCAATTGGCGTTTTTTGGGGCCCGGGCCGATTGGTACACCAACCACGGGCATTTGTCGATCAAGCAAAGCAAATGAGCCACGAAAATCTACCCCTCTATCTATGGATCGACTTCCGCATTGAGCAAATTGCCGATCAGTCGTTGCGGATGTTCACCACGGGCCTAAAAGCACTGGGGCAATTGGAGTTAGAAGTCCCCCTCTACCACGGCACGCCACAGCAACTATTAGAATTCGTCTACAACGTGGCCCACTATTTGCTCGACAAAAAAAAGCAGGTCCACGAAGGCGAGACGATCGGGCTGACCGACGAGGTGAAGGCAACGGTGAAGTTCGGCAAGTCGATGCTCGACGACGCGGCGGACGTGCTTCAGTTGGAGTTCGATGCTTCGTGCAGCGATAAGCTTTAGTTAGCCGCCGGACTCGTTCCGGTGCGTTTTGTCCAGGAAATGAGAACCGCCAACTCCGCGCCGGAACGAGTCCGGCGGCTAACGCAAACGCGCCGGAACGAGTCCGGCGGCTCATTGGGAATGCGTCCTCGGCTTTACGATTCCTCCGCCTCACCCCGATAGAGCCGCGTCTGCAAAACATTCCGCGCACTGGTCATGGGGCCTTTGCTCGCGTCGTCGGCCAGGATGCTTGCCATCATTTGCAGTTTCGCATCCAAGTCGTCCGCATGGTGAACGATCAGAGCCTCGGGCGTCATGGGTGGCTTGGGCGAACCCCATTCCGGCAAACGCTGATGAGCGACGATGATGTGCTCCAGCCGCAGCAGTTTTTCCGCATCAATCGGAAACTTCTCGACCGCCTCGCGGACCATGTCGCGACCTTGCAGAATGTGTCCAATCAGCGAGCCGGCAGGGGTATAGATGGCTCCGGTCGAGGTTGCTTCCAGCTCGCGGACTTTGCCAATGTCGTGTAGCACGCCACCGGCGATAACCAGGTCTTTGTCCAGCGGCGGGACCATGCCGTCGTAAAGCGTGGCATACTTTTCAGCCAAGTAGACACAGGTGCGCGTGACGCTGAGCACATGTTCCAAGTAACCGCCACGCACGGCATGGTGATTCGATTTTGCAGCCGGCAATACCAGTAGCACATCCTGGTACTGCGTCATCATACCAACGACCAATTCGGCCAGCGGCTGGTCGGCGACCGATTCGCGCACCAGAGCAACAAGCGAGTCGAACATCTCCTGTGGATCAAACCGTGAACTGGCAATGCACATCGCCGGGTCGAAGCCGTCGGCCCGGTCCGCCACCGTCGCCACACGGATTTTGCGGATCTCCAACTGCGGACCATAGTTCGACTCGCGATATTGGGCTCGAAGTTTGTAAAACTCACCCACGGTCCACTCATCGCGGCAAGCGATGGCCCAGGTGGAATCACCCCAAATGGGGAAGCTTACTTCACGCTGCGCATCGCGAAATGCCACACGATAGTAGGATTTGCCATCCCGTGTGGTCTGTTCTTCCTTGGCTGAAAGCAGCACAAAAACATCAGCCTCCTGGCCGTGGATTAGTTCTGACAGCAAGGTAACCGTATTGGACATCATGCAGCCCGTGGAAATTTATGGTTTGGAATTTTATGCAAGGGCTGAGCCGAACGCGCTAGCGTCGGGCGGCCAAGCAATCGATTGTCCACACCTCCACTGCCCGCGGCTAGCGCCAACGGCTCAGAAATGAAAGAAAAAAATGATGGGGCCCCATCGGGGCGTGCCTTTGTGAGTACCTCACGGCCCAGCCAGTCTGTCATTCCGGTCCCCGGGAAACCGGTGCTCTGTCTCTGGCGGCAATCGCTGTCGCCAGCATGTGAGACGACCAACCGTAAGTCGCTTCACCCACTCAGGCACAAACAACGGGTTTCATTTTACGGATTGCCGGGCGAATTGCACGCGCTATTTTTGGCCACCCGTGAATTAGACGCGTTGCGAGTGAGAACGTGTTTTGAAATCGAGTGAGCCGCAACGCGCTAGCGTCGGGCGTCCCAGGGAATCAGCATCTGTCCTTTGGCGCCCGAGGCTAGCGCCTACGGCTCATTCTGGACTGTAGGTTAGAACGAGTCCCGTGCCGTTCCGGCTTGATGAGAAGGGACCGCGTTTTAGATTGTTGTCCATGAGGATGGTGATAATCGATGCCAAAATGTGTGCTATGGAGTAACCAGGATTTTGACGTGTTCCTCCTTGTGATGGATTAACGCTTCGAAGCCGTTGGGGACGATCTTGTCCAAAGGTATACGGCCTGTAATTAGCGCGTCGCTGTTGAACTTTCCCTCGGCCATCATCTGTATCGCGTCATCGTACACGCCGTAGCCGCCCATGGACCCCATGAATGTTTTTTCTGAGAAAACGATGTCGGTATAGTCCATCGGTGCGGGCTTCACGAACACGCCCATGATCATAATGCGACCCTTGCGCCGCGCCAGGCTGCCGGCCAGCAAGCCCGTTTCCTGCCTGCCGACGCATTCGACGACAATATCCGCACCTTCACCTTCCGTGAGTTCTTGAACCGACTCAACCGCATCCTGGGTTAGGGGGTCGATGGCGGACGTTGCGCCAGATGTCCTGGCCAACTTTCGACGATTGTCGGCTGGTTCGATGGCAATGATTTGTTTTGCACCGGCGATGTGCGCAGCCTGGATCACCATGAGTCCAATGGGCCCCGAGCCCACCACCGCGACGTTGTCTCCCGGCTGAACGTCCACTATGCGCAAAGCCCTTACCGTAGCGGCAAACGGTTCGACGAGTGCCCCGCACTCATCAGAAACGTTGCCCGGCAGTTGGTAACACATATAATCGTAGACATTGATGTACGAGGCGAACGCCCCGCTGCTCCATGAGAGCCCAAGAGATGCGAGGTTTGGACAGACGCCCATCAAGCCCGATTGGCACCATCTGCATTTTTGGCATCCGATAAGAGGGCAGATCGCTACTCGATCCCCCTCGCTCACTCGGGTGACGTCTGCCCCCGTTTCCACCACGGTGCCAGCAATCTCGTGCCCGAGAATAACGGGAGCTTGAATGCCGGTCATTGGATGAGGCTCGTTGGTCGGGATCAACACCGGCCCCTCGTCATATTCATGCAAATCGGTCCCGCAGATACCGGTGCATGCGACCTTGATCTTGACCTGTCCTGCGGGGGGCGAAGGCGGCACCGGTACCTGCTCAACCCTTACGTCCTTCATACCATGCCATACGGCGGCCAGCATTTGGTTGGTCATGTTTTTACGCTCTGTTGAATTGTTGATTCGTAGTGAGGGGGATTAAGAATCGCTCAAAAATAACGTCGGCATTTCAATTGAAAATCTGGCCTGTGTCTTTACACCGAAGGTATTGAACTCCAAAGCCCAAGGTCGCGCAGCGCACCCTGGGTTGGCTTCTGAGCCCCATCAAGTTCTTGCCACGCAGCCAATTGGTACCGAGCCCAAAAGCCACAACCGAGCATCACGAAGCGGCGCGGTGAACGGTTTGAGTTATTCGTTGGTTTCTTACCAGAAGTGGTCCTTTAGCTCTTATCCAGAAAGAGATCGACGTTCTCTTGGGTGATGGTGTAGATGCCTGTGTTGTAGACCACGGGAACCGGATAAATCCCGGCTGCTCGGTCGTTCGACGTAAACTTAATCGGGGAGTGATTGATTTCGAACAGTGCCTTGACACCCATGTAGGTAAACAACTCGCGTTTTTGGCCAACGCAAGTGCTCAACGCGCCTTCCTTGAGCAGTCGGAGGTGTTGCTCCTGATCGTCGACGCAGGTAGCCACAATCTTGCCCACCCTTCCAGCTTCCTTAATCGCTTGCCCCATACCCGGCCCGCTTTCGGAATCGAATCCCGCCACGCCAACCAAATCGGGATGCGCCTGGATAATTGAGGCCGTAACGCGCGCCGCTTCCACCTGGCTTCCTTTGTCTTGCTGAGGCGAGAGCATCGTCAACCCGGCCGGCTCGGCCACCGAGCGAAAGCCCGCAAAAGCGTCTTGGTCGATCGACTGTTCGATCAAACCCAGCAAGGCAACTTCGCCCTTTCGCCCTTTCAGCGCATCGAGCATGCCCCTGGCTTGATGTACGCCAAGGTCGTACCAGTCGGTGCCAATGAAGGCGATTCGTTTGCTAGCCGCGACGTCTGCATCCCCAATGCAAACCACGGGAATGCCGGCATCGATCGCTCGGTTGATCGGCAAGACCAGCGCCGAAGGATCCCAACCCACAACCATCATGCCGGCCGGTTTTCTCGCCGTGGTCTGTTCGATCACAGCAACAAGCGAAGGAATGTCGATGGTGTTCGGTCCGGCGATCGTTACTTGAACCCCGAGTTCTTCTCCGACCAACCGCAGCGCAGGGTGATCTCGTTTAGCAAACAGGGGAAGGTTGGCCGCGGCTGAAATCCATACATACTCCTCGTGGGCGTACGATTGGCTCTTGGGGCCTGCACCTTGCTCTGCTAACGGCTGCGGGGCGCGTTCACAGCCGATGACTCCCGCCACTAGGCCTGCCCCGGCAGCCCCAAACAAGTCGCGACGATTTAGTGAGTTGTTGCTCATAATAGTTCGTCAAGTTGGTATTACAGCGCAGGGTTAAACCACGAAGGCACGAAGGACACAAAGAAAAGGGGAGTTGGAAAGCAGGGGGAAAACCATCTCTCATTTCTCACACAAGCTAAATTTCATAGGTCCGAAAGTTGTTGGTCATCCTAAACACCATGGTCAAAAACAGTACCCCCTGGAAAAATATCGAAAAAAACTGATCCGGTCAGGATTCCTTACTTGACCTTCAACACAGTCGCTTTGTGGTTCATTTTTCTTCCATCCCGTGAACAGTTACACCCTTGTTTCGACGGCGTCTCGCCAAGCGATACCTTACTCAAAGTGAAAGCTGTCGGCTATCGGCTAGAAAAAGTAGGCTCTCTGGCCGAAAGCCGACGGCTGATAGCTAGTGACGGACAGCAAAAACGCAATTCGTGACCGCTGGGAGTATAACATCTTAACTCAGAGTGAAAACTACTGCTGATCCTGAACGGTATAAAACACTATTTTCACCGGATGGGCCGTCGGCCGTCGGCCGTCGGCCGTCGACTTTCAGCAAGAAAACCGCTGGACGAGGTGCATTTTCTGGCTGATAGCCGATAGCTGACAGTTTTCACTCTGAGATATTAAGACTAATCAACGTCAAGTCTTTGGGACACACCTGGCCTACCAGGCGACTTAAATGGCCTGTAAAAGCATGAAAATCTCGCTGTTTTGCTGAAATGCCCCAATTTAGGGTGTGCAGAGTGTCGAAAAGCTGGTTACCATGTAAGGTTCCCCGCCTGGACTCCCTCCTTCGCATGTGCTATCCCCCTCACGGAATCGCGTGTGTGCCAATTGCGATGGTCTTCGACGGATCAAATTAAGCGGGCCATCTAGTTGAAAGTTGTGAGTCGGGTTTCCATTTTTTCATTTAGTTTGGAGTGATCAAGCGATGCAGACAATTGAAGCGAGTTGGGAGGATGATGAGAACAACCGTCAGGTTGCTGTCTCGGTTGGTTTTACCCGCAGTGGTGATACCGTCGAGATTCACGCCGTCACTCCCAAACAGGTTACCTTTCTTTGCCCTCAGTCCAAGAGTCCTTTGCGCTCCGTGGGCGTGTGGACCGACAAAGGACGTGAATTGCTTGCCGACCAGGTATGCAATGTTCAGCTAATCACGCAAATCGAAACGGCACTTGCGGTTTAGCATTGGCCGTCTAAGGGGCGGCAGATAAACAACTATCCGGTTTTGGTAAGGAACACTCAATCAATAGCTGCGGCAACTGGTAGGGTTCAGGGTTCAGTACATAAATGCAATGCAATTCTCGAACCTTGCCCCCTCTTTTTCCTGAACCCTAAACCCTCTCCTGGAAATGGGGAAGTTATTTATCGGTCGTCCCTAACATCGATTGCGATCAGATCATCAGCGCGGCTCCGATACTTTACTATCGGGGCTGCGTTTTTTGTTTGGTTGGCTTGCTGCTTTCGCCCCAACGATCGAAGGTAACTGGAATCGTCATGGTTTTCCCGGCACGCACGACTACAAGCTTCACGGTATCGCCCGGCTGATGCGTCGCGATGTGCTTGGTCAGCATTTCGAAATTTTCGACTTGTTCGCCTTCGATTCGGGTGATTACATCTCCCCTTTTAAGTCCTGCATTTGCTGCGGCACTTCCGGGTAGCACGGTAACCACATGGGCACCTCCTAGTTTGATGTCGCCTGCAATGCCTAGTCGCGCAGCACTGCGTTTTTCAATGGTTATCGACTCGGGCAACTGCTTGCGCAGCGCGGCAATGGCAGCAGGCGAAATGTTTTTGCCGTAGATTTCTACTCGTTTAAGATTCGGGATGTCGGCAAGATGCTTCAGCGCACCGTCGCCGACAGGGGCCGAGTGCAGACTCACAATGTAGGTCCTTCGTATCTGGGTGATGATTTTGAGATCATCGTCCGTTCCCTTCCAGTTCGCTCCAATCGTCACTCGGAGGGGTAACCGACCTTTGTATTGCACCAAGATACGAGCTTGGCCTTGAATTAGTTGAGCATTGCCAGCAATTCGGGGGTCAGGCTTGCATGTTCCCCCAAGACGCTGGATCGCTTCGATCGCTGCTTGCTCTCGCACGTCGGCAAGTAGCTCGGTTGCCTGTGCCGCTTCGAGAGGACGATTTTTCAGCGCCGCCATGCCTTCCAGTGCGTCAACACGCAGCGAAAAGTCTTTCGACATGGACCAGTCCGTGAGGATTCGTAGCGCCCGAACGGTGCTCTCCAACGAAGCATTTTTGTCCGCAGCGGCAGCGGCGACCGCACTAAGTGCAAGTTTGTTCGCCGCGGTCAGTTGCTGCTGTGCAGTTTCTCGCACAATATAATGGTCGTCATCCAGCTCCTCGATCCATTGTTCGATTTGCTCAAGAGAGGGCTGCTCGCCATACGCATTTTCTATCGGACACAGCGCAAACAGAACAGCCATTGCCCCTGAAGCAATGCAGCGAAAGAGAATGGTTTGATGGGGTTGACACGGCATGGTTGTGCCAATGGATGCTATTTGATGATCTGTTCGATTGTAGCCTATCGGATGATGCCTAGGGCTCTGTCGCAGCTTAATTTTCGGATTAGCCGTTTTGGCGCTAGCCACGGTTGATGCGGAAAAAACCGTGGCTAGCGCCAAAACGGCTGATTTGCTCAAACCTAATCCTAAGCTGCGATAGACTACTAAGGCGAACGGACTGCGTTGTAGCACGTTTGGCGATTCGCTCATCGCCATATTCTCGCGGATAGAAGCAACAACTCCAAGGGCGATTGGCTCCCGTGTGTTGCGTTGCAGCACGGCTGCACTTCGATTACTCTCAAACAGATGAACTTTGCGCTGTTAGGCTCTGATGCCGAAAGCCTTGCCCTGGCCACGGCTGCGGTGGAAGCGGGGCACTCGATCACCTGGGCCTGCGATTTGGCAGTGGGCGACGACTGGGAAGATCTGGGGCGGAAAAAGGGGTCAGGAACCATTTGTGCGAAGCACCCTTCGGGCCGTTCCGGCAAATGGTTCCTGACCCCTTTTTCCGCCGTGACTCCTTTTTCCGCCGATGAGTGGTCGGCGCTGGTTGATTTACCGGAGATCGATGCGGTCATTGTGGGCCGAGGCAACGCCCCACCCGATCTTCGTACCGAGCAGCTATGCCAACTTGCCAAACAAGATACTGCCGTGCTAGCCACCCATCCGGTAGTGCCTTCGGTGCTCAGTTATTTTGAAATCGACATGGCCCGAGGCGAAACCGGGGCGATGTTTCGATATTATCACCCAACCGCGAAGCACCCGATTACCACCCAGTTGGCCCATTGGATTCAACATGGCCATCCGCGGGTGGGCGCGGTGCAGCAAATTGTCTGCCAGCGGGCGTTGGCAGAGCGATCTCGTGAAAATGTGCTGTGGCATTTTTCGCGCGATGTGCTTTGGCTGGTTCGCGTTGCAGGAGGGCTCGACCGGCTGGGGGCGATAGGCTCTACGGCAGAGAGTAGCGCCCCCGGCGACGCAACCTATGCAGCACTCAGTGTGCAGATGACCGGCAAGTTGGAGCGAGCGGTTCGATGGTCGGTGGGCCCGATTGACGACTCGCCCGGATTGTGCTTGTCGCTGGTCTGCGAGCAAGGTCGACTGGTGCTGGAAGTCGATGATGCCGGCCGGCCGACGCGATTGTCTCTCAAGGACTCCGGTCAATCGGTTGACTTGCCATTGGAGCCGGACGATTTTCATGCTGCATCGGACGCCATCGCAACATGGGTCGATGCTCTGGGCACGTCTCAGGGAGGCCCGTCTGAGGAGCGCCCGGCTGATATTGATGATTCCACCTGGAGCGAAGCCCTGATGGCCATGGAGCTGACCGACACGATAGAAATAAGCCTGCGTCGCGGACGGATGATCGACGTACACCAGCAGCAGTTGACCGAGCACATGGCATTCAAGGGCATGATGTCCGCCACTGGCTGTGGCGTGTTGCTTGTGCTGCCTGCGCTGATGCTCGCGGCCGGATGGCTTGCCGGCAAACTCGGTTTGCCAGTCGCCCCCTATTGGCCCCATGCGCTGCTGCTAATGCTTGGCCTGTTTCTTGGCATCCAGGTGCTACCAATACTGCTTTATTCAAAGCGGAAAGCCGGAAGGTAAAAGTTAGCCGCCGGGCTTGTCCCGGTGCATGAATGCAGCGCCGGGACAAGCCCGGGCGGCTAATAGCTGAATATCCATGGAGCCAGGCAATGGGTAAAGCGGGAGAATTTTAACGATTACATCAAAGATACTGCTTCTTTCTGGACGATGTGGCAGACATGCAACGGCTCGGTCTCTCTCGATATCAATGCTAGCAGGGCCAAGTCGATCATCATCCGCTTTCATCGAAACAGGGCAGTCGCGTGCGGCAGCATCGAATCGTTTTCTACCCAGCCATCTTTTTTTTAGCGGTGACCGCCAGCGGTTGCCACTGCGCTCATTGGCAAAATCTGCCCGATGATTTCGCCTGTACTTTGGACGATTGCCCTTTTGCACAGACGATTTACGATGCGTGCAGTTGCCCTGATCCATCTTGTGGCTGCGAGACCGTGGTTTCAGAACCATCTCCAAAGTCTTCAGCAGAAGAGCGTGTCGATTGCGTTGCTACTGGCAGGCCCGATCTGGTGATCGCTTACGAACCGCCCCGGCCACCAAAATTTCTGCCTGTACCCACTCGCCCGATTTTTTCGGCGGTGAACATGCAAGCACCCACCCCACGCCGGGGCGAAGTCGAGGTGCCATTCGGCGGCTCGCAGCTGAATTTCCCCAGCCAAGATTGAGGAAAGAGGTGAGAAGTGATGAGTAATGAGCGGTCAGAGCCGATCTGCACTCCCAATTCATCATTCATCACTCATCATTTCCTTCCCTCCCATCGCTGTGAATCTAGGCGGAGTGTACGGCCCACGGGTTGTGATGTTTAAGCGTTTTGTAGGGCGAAGCCGATCTTGACCCAGTGGCGTCGACCCAATCTCGCATTGTGCCGGCATCCCGATCTGCCCCGCCATGCTTGCTCCCGCTTACACTGGACCAGCCTCACAATGCCCAACCCGCATTTCAGCATTTTTTCTAGGCAGCCCGCCCGCCACATTCTCCCGTGGCTATTGCTAGCAGGTTTGACGGTTTGGCCGATGGCCTGCACCCATGCCGTCACCGAAATACGACGATCGCCAATCGTCCGAGCAGTTCACGACGCTGGCCCGGCCGTGGTAAATATCCAGGGCCAAAAGTCTTTGAAAGGTGCTGGCAGCAAGGGTGGGACACGACAAGTCAACGGGATGGGAACAGGCGTCGTCGTTGACCCTCGCGGGTATATCCTGACCAACCATCATGTGGTCGATGGTGTTCGACAAATCAACGTGACGCTCAAAACGGGTCAAACCTACGTCGCAAAAATCATTTCTCGCGATCGGGAAACCGATTTGGCCATCATCCGAATTCGAGCACCCCGTTCGCTACCTATCATAAAATTTGGTACGTCTCAAGATTTGATGACGGGCGAAACGGTCATTGCCGTCGGCAATGCGTTTGGTTATGAAAATACGGTCACGACTGGCATTATCAGCGCGCTGCATCGCAATGTGCAGGTGAACGAATCGCAGCGGTATCTCGATCTGATCCAGACCGACGCGAGCATCAATCCGGGCAACTCGGGCGGACCACTGCTGAATATCGATGGCGAGATGATCGGTGTGAATGTGGCCGTGCGAGCAGGGGCTCAGGGCATTGGTTTTGCCATACCGATCGACAAGGCGCTGGACATCGCCGCGCAAATGCTCAGCATCGAGCAGGTCGACAACCATTGGCACGGCATGACGACTGTGTCGATCGAGGGTCGGAATGGACCTGTTTCGGTAGTCCGAGTCGATCGAAATAGTCCCGCCGACAAGGGTGGATTGGAACGAGGGGATCAACTCCAGCGGATTGGTACACTGGCGATCCAACGACCAATGGACATCGAACGGGCCCTGTTGGGCCGACGGACCGGCGACCCCGTTTCTTTGGTGGTTCAACGCAACAACGAGTCGGTCGAATTGGTCATGACCCTTGCTGATCGAACCGCGAAGACCGGTCGAATGGCTCAAGCATCTCGAACAAAGCCACCCACCACCCCGAAGCCCTCGGATGCACTCCAGCAAGCCACCTGGGATTCGCTCGGGTTGATTCTCAAGCCGGAGCCCCGATCCAAGTTTCGCCAGCGCGGGCTAGCCTATTCCGGAGGCATGCGTGTGATATCGGTGCGGACTGGTAGTTCTGCAGCAATCGAGGGCATCCGCGAGGGAGACGTACTCGTGAAAATGCACCGCTGGACAACGACCTCGGAGCAGGACATTCGCAACATCCTCCGACGCACCGACTCGATTGCCCGGCTAGGCACGGTCAAGTTCTACATCGTCCGCGGCAACGACACCTTCTTCGGCCAGATGATGATTGCTAGTCGCGTTACTGGTTCGCGGCGATAGTGATAAGCTGCATTTCGGCTACACAGAATCGGGTCCATGGGGTAGAATTAACTGTGTTGGCTCGCCTAACTCTGTCTTGCTTAAAGTGAGATCACCCATGGAATCCGAAGACCTTCGCCAGTTGCAGCGACAAGCATTGCAGTCGCCATTCCGAATCAAGATGACGGGCGGTGAAACCTTTGAAGTTCGCCACCACGACTTCATGACCGTCTCGGATTACCATGCTGCGATTGTCATCGAAAACAACGGAAATCAAACGATGCATCTGGCAACGCTCATGAATATCAGCAGCATTGAAATGTTGCCAACGGCTGCCAAAGCATAGCGCGGCGAAAATCGACGATCTGTAAGATCGCGGCTGGCAAACAAAAAACTCGCGCCCTCTCCGCTACCCCATCGCCACGGTGACGGTTTTCGACTCGGTGTAGGCTTCCAAGCCTGCTTCGCCAAGCTCCCGACCGAGACCGCTTTGCTTGAAACCGCCAAACGGGGCACCGGCGTCGAACACGTCGTAGCAATTCACCCAAACGGTTCCCGCTCGAAGCTTGTGGGCCAGGCGGTGTGCCTTGCCAATGTCGCGAGTCCACACAGCCGCGGCCAGACCGAAGTTGCTATCGTTTGCGCGACGGGCGATTTCATCGAGGTCGCTAAACTTCAGCACCGATAGCACCGGGCCAAAAATCTCATCGCGGGCGATCCGCATGTCGTCGGTCACCTCGGTAAACAACGTCGGCTCGACGAAATAACCTTCCGTGCCGTGGCGCTCGCCGCCGGAGACGCAGTTGGCGCCATCTTCTTTGCCATAGTCGACATATTTCAGAATCTTGTCGAACTGGGCCTGGTCGATTTGCGGACCTTGCTCCGTTTCGGGATTGAACGGGTCGCCTATTCGGCGGTCCTTGTTCATTTCGACCAGCCGATCGACCAGCTCGTCGTGGGCGCTGTCCTCGACAAACAACCGGCTACCGGCACAGCAACACTGGCCCTGGTTGAAGTAGAGTGCAAAGTGAGCCCCGGCCGCGGCCGCTTCGAGATCGGCGTCGGCAAACACCACGTTTGGGCTTTTGCCACCCAGCTCGAATGTGAGCCGTTTCATCGTGCTGGCTGCTTCGCGCTGGATGATTTGGGCCGTGGACAATTCGCCCGTGAACGCCACCTTGTCGACGCCCGGGTGTTTGACAATCGCCCCGCCAGCCGTTGGGCCATAGCCGGGAACCACGTTGATCACGCCGTCGGGAATGCCCGCCTTTTGTGCGAGCCGAGCCATCCGCAAGCAAGTGAGCGGCGTTTGCTCCGCCGGCTTCATGACGATCGTGCAACCAGCCGCCAGCGCAGGCCCCCATTTCCAGGCGGTCATCAGTGCGGGAAAATTCCACGGAATGATTTGTCCCACCACGCCGACCGGTTCGCGCCGCGTGTAGCAAAAATAATCGCCGCGGATCGGGACGGTTTTGCCTTGAATTTTATCCGCCCAACCGGCGTAGTAGCGCAAGCAATCAATCACCAGCGGAATGTCAGCACCCTTCGCATCGCTGATCGGTTTGCCGTTGTCCAACGTTTCTAATGCCGCCAATTCGTCGGCTTCTGCTTCGATCAAATCGGCCAACCGGTAGATCAGCCGCCCACGGTCGCGGGCGTCCATCTTCGACCACTCGCCGCCGTCGAACTGTGCTCGGGCTGCATCGACTGCCAGATCGACATCTTCCGTATCGCCCTCGGCAACCTCTGCGATCACTTCTTCGGTGGCGGGGTGGATGGTATCAAACGTTTTTCCGCTAGCCGATGGCAACCATTTTCCGCCGATGAAGCACTGCGTTTGACGAACCTGCGGGCGAGCAATTTTCTGTGTGGCTGTAGCCATGGCAATTTCCTCCTGCCTGGGATGGGATGATAATCGTTGGGAGGGTTCCGTAGTTTGAATCGATAATAGCCCCACGGCTTGCGCCGAGGGCTAGTGGTCTGTCAGAAAACAGTGAGCCGAACGCGCTAGCGTCGGGCGAACCTGCGTAAAACGTCGAATCTAAGCGCCCGAACCTAAGCGCCCGAACCTAAGCGCCCGAGGCTAGCGCCTACGGCTCACATCACGTCATCATTGAGGTTATCTGACAAAGCCTAGTTTTTAGCAAGATGCCGGCATTCTAGCATGTTCTGTCGCACGTCGACCAGTAGTTTTCGCTGGTGTTTAGCCGCAATTCAATTCATTCTGGGTATTCGATAGCCTACAAAAGCTGCTCAATTTGCCCTGTGTAAAACGAAAAGAGCCGAAAGATCATCATGATGATGAAGCCAGCGACCAGCAGCCAGACGACGTAGCCAGCGATTTGGGCTAACACGCCGATTGCCAGCGCAGCTCGCTCTTGATAGTCGTGGGAGAGTCGGCTCATCGATTCGACCAGGCTGCCGCTTTGCTCGCCGACGGCGACCGCGTCGAGCAGATCGGTGGGGAAGACGCCGGTGGCGGCCAGGGCGGTATGGATCTCTTCGCCTTGCTCGATCCGCTGGGCGACGATCGCACCATGCCGGGCGTAGTGGTCGTTGCCGGTGGTTTCCAATGCTAGTGGCAGCGCGCGGCGGAGGTCCATCGGCGTATCGAGTACCAGATGCATTGCCCAGGTGAAGCGGGAGAGGGCCAGCGTTTTCAGCGCAGGGCCAAGCACCGGGATTCGCAGTGCCGCACTTTGCAGTCGGCGGGTCCAACGCATCCGTCGCCGGGCGGCTTGCCATAACAGCAGCAACCCGACGCCGATCATAACCAAGATGTTCCCATAGGTAACCAGCCCGCGCGTGCCGACAAGTCCCCAGCCGAGCATATCGACTTGGATTCCTTTGGGACCCGTATTGATCGGCAACATGCCCATGATCCAGATCAACAAGCCAATCACCGCCAGTGCCATGCCAAGCTGAAACGCGGGCCAAGCGAGTTTACCAAAAAATGCCCGACGGGCAGCCAATGTCCGCTCGTAGTACTGGGCCAGCCGCTTGTAGGTTTGACCATGCTGCCCGCTTGTCTCTCCGACAATCGCCATCTGTCGAAAGAGTGGTGGGAAGAATTCGCCCGTGGCGGATAGGGCGTCGCTGATCGAGATGCCCCGATCCAACTGTTCGCTAATCATTCTCAAGTGGCTACGCTGCGATCGGCTGCCTCGCTTGGCTTCATCATTCCAAATCCGCCGATCATCAAGCCCGGCACTGGTAGCCGTGGCCAAGCGATGGCAAAGCTGCGCCAGCGGTTTCAGTCGAATGCGTGAGGAGAAGAACATTATGGAAAGCGGAGCAGGGAAAGCGGAAAGCCGGAAGGGACCATTGGTTAGCGGCGGCGGCCACGCCGTCGCCAAAACAAAAATCGTAGCCGTTCACGGAATGAAAAACATTGAACCACAAAGGAAAACCACGAAAGAGACGAAAGCTACGAAGCCGTGGGGATTTTGAGGGGCTAGGGTTTAGGGGCTAGTCCCTAGTCCCTTTCGTGTGTTTCGTGGTTCTCTTCTATTCACCTTAAAGTAGGCTGAATTTGCATCCTCATGGACTTGATTGGATAGCCTCACGAAAAATAGAATTCTATTCTTTGTGTCCTTCGTGCTCTTCGTGGTTCATTTTTCTTCCATCCCTTGAACGGTTATCAAAAATCTACTCTTCACCAAACTGAACCTTCGCGTAAACATCCGCAAGACTCAGTCGGCAATCGACCGTAGAAATCTCGATCGCCGCGTCGAGCTCGGTCGCCTCGCCAAGCAACCAATGATCGTCCGGCTGTTTGACGAAATGCTCGATGTGCGGCTCGTCCTGCGAGACAAGCAGGTACTCTTCAAGCGATGGGAGCCGACGATAGTGTTCAAATTTCTTGCCTCGATCATAACTTTCCGTCGATTTGGACAGCACCTCAAGGATGACCTGCGGATTGAGCAGCGTGTCGACCTCTTCGTCCTCAAATTGTGGTTTTTCGCAGACGATGACGATGTCGGGATAGGTGTAAAGACCGGACGAGTCGACTTTCACGCGCATGTCGTTCACATACGCCTCGCACGGGTGGCCCGATAAGTGTGCATGGAGCTTTGCGCCGACATTGAGCGTGATCAGATTATGTTCACGACTAGCCCCCCCCCCCCCCATGGCGAACATCTGCCCGGCAAAGAATTCGTGACGTATTTCCGAATCGCGCTCGACCGCAAGATACTCCTGCGGCGACAAATGAGGGATGGGTTGTGTCGACATGGCTAATTCCTGACGAAAAGGTTAGTTTGTCCTATTATGGCCGATTAGTAGGAGAACTGCAAAGTCGCCATTTCAGCCCCC
Source organism: Lacipirellulaceae bacterium (assembly GCA_965249435.1). Lineage (GTDB taxonomy): Bacteria > Planctomycetota > Planctomycetia > Pirellulales > Lacipirellulaceae > JAJRWS01. The sequence goes on from CBDFMC010000015.1 coordinate 135,468, forward strand.
GGCTTTGCCGGGGGATCGCAGAACGGTTCCCATCTCCACCAAGCAGTCTCTTCCATCGAGGGATTCTTATCGTAGAAACGCTCGTTTTCACGATAATCGAGGGTGCCGCGTACGGCCCGGACACTGCATTCGGTCGATGAAGCCGAGGCAGATTCGGACGGATCGTTTCGTGCGGGCGGTGTGTCACACCGCCTGTAGCTAGCGACTGGCAGAAACGCATACTTTTGTCAGCCCAAGGCAGAAATGGTATAATCTGGCGGACGGATGGTCGTGCCCCTCATAGGTAGGTCGAAACTACCTTTTTCAAGGTAGCGTTCTCATAAAGGAGACGGCAATGAAAGTAAGACGTTCTCACGTGATACTAGCGTGCATCGTAACCTTTGCATCGGCAGGCGGATTCGTCGCCGGTTCTTGGTGGTCAAGCAGACCATCACTACTGACTATTGAAGAAGCTCGCATTGTAGGCAATTGGAATCACTATTTACCCGACGAATCAAAGCAACTTGACGACATCACCTTCTACCCAAATCGCATACTTCAGGTCGGCAACGATGGCATATTCGGAGCATGGTCGTTGCAGAACGGAAAGTTATGTGTTGACTCGTTACATTACGAAGGCGAGAGCTGGACAGAATCCGAACGATTTTCCGAACCGTCCGTCGTGTACGATATCTTGTCGTTTGACACGTCTGACCGACTCGAAATCAAAGCAAGTAAACAGGCTCACGCGATTTTAGTGAGGGATATTTAAGCACCCATTGGCACCGTTCTCTAGCAGCGGGCACATCGACCGACGGCACGAACGGCAGTTGGCCAACTCGCGTCGGCGTGAAACTCCGACGCAGGAAAGGCTCCCAAAATCGGCTCTCCGATAGGCCTCAAGACTGGGGATACGGTTTTCGCCGAAAGTCCTGACCAACGCAGCGTTTGGCACGGTTCGTTATGACGGATTGGGTGCCTTTAGGCGAGCGGCAGATGAGAATTTACCAATCTTAACCCGACGCGTAAGCGAGGGAATTACCCCGTTATCCTCAGTCCCTCGCTTACGCATCGGGTTATCAAGGTAAGTCCTTAACTGCCGCTCGCCTTATACGGTTGCACCCAACATTTTTCCGAAGGTGACATTTTCACGCAGGCAACCCCACGGCAAAGCCGTGGGCTGATGTGGCGGATTTTGTCCTCATCCTACTTGCCAGGTAATCGCCAGATGGCCGTTTTGCCAGGGTCGCTTTGATGTGTCGACTCGGCGATTCGCCGGGCGAGCGCTTCCGCCGCCAAGTCATCCGGAAACTCCCTAACCAAGGCAGCGGCGAGACCTGCGGCGGTCGTCACCTCATTCTTTTCTAAGGCAACCAGCGTTTCTTCGTAGCGATTGCAATGTTCTTGCCAATCGTCGGGCGGCTCTGCGGCGAGTTCAAAAATCTCGATGGAATGCTTGATATTTACTACCCGCACACGAGCCAGACGCCGCGTCACGCAAGTCGCCTGCATCGCGGCCCGAGTGTTGCCAGTAAACAGACAATCCGCACCAAGATATTTTGTCGCTCCCTGCACTCGGCTGGCAATGTTGACCGTATCGCCCAATGGACCATACTTAAATTTTTGCGCCGAGCCGGTATTCCCCACCCGAGCAATGCCCGAATTGATACCAATGCCCAGCCGCACCTCCGACCCCAGCTCCGCTTTCCAACGAGCCGTCAGCGCGGGCAACGTGTGCAACATTTTTGATGCCGCCTCGCAGGCCAGGTCAGCATGATCGGACTGAGCCGCAGGAGCGCCCCACATCGCCATCAGTTCGTCGCCCAAATAATCGACTAACACCCCATCGCATTGCAACACGCAGTCGGACAACACGCCCATCGTATCTTGGATCCATGCCATCGTACGTTCGGGGCCCAGTTGTTCGCTAATTTTGCTAAAGCTTCGGATGTCGGCAAACAGCAGCGTCACCTCCGCATCTCGGCCGATCAACAATTCCGGGTCGGATTCTAATTGGGCTGCCAGTTGGGGTGTAAAAAACTGTTCGAATCGCACTCGGGCTGCGATGGCGGCCTGCTGCTCTTTGATACGGGCCAATCCCGCGGCAATCCCGCTGGCGAGTAGCTCGACCAGCTTCGCTTCAAAAGGGCTAATGTCCGGCGCGGTTCCGAGCAAGTCGCCTCGACGGCGATCGCCGTATAATGCGCCCGTCACTTTGCCCGTGGCGTCCAAAATGGGGGCTGCGACCAAGGCGGTCACGTTTTGCAAGCTGTGGGGCGTGGCCGAATCGGTCGAGGGCACATGCCGAAACGTGCGTCGCTCCTTCCGCACGCGATTCAACAATGTTTGACTGGGCACCCAGGTGTTTTTGTCCTGATCTTCAATCAGCGAATGCATGGCTGCCACGCGCCATCGGTCCTCTTCGGTAAATTGGATCATCGCCGCCGTATCGAGTCCCACAATACGAACCACCGCGCGGGCCGCCTGTTCCGGAAATTCCTGCGAGCATGCGCAACTTTGAAATACATCCAGCACCGTTTCCAGCCAACGCAGTAATGCCGGATCGTCGAGCTTCGATTTCTCCGGAAGCTCAAGCGACTGCTCTTCCACGGGAGAGCCTGGTGGGATGGTCCGATGCGGCAAAGCAGCGAGCGCAAGATCATCATCCTCTGGTGGATCAACACCGACGGCAAACGGCCCGAACTGTATTAAGAGCGGCGGCGCAGCCACGGCCGACTCACCCGGGGCAAGCACCCTGTCAGGCGACAACCGAACCGGCAACTTTTGGCTCCGATTGGCAATGCGGATGTGTCCCGCGGTCGTAGGCGCAATCTGCAAATGCGATCGCGAGATTTCCACGTCATCCAACGGAGCGAGAATAATCCGAGCACCATCCGATTGGTCGACGCGCGCCGGAGGCACCGGTTCGCCTTCACGCTGCCTGCCAATTTCCAGACAAGTATCCAAGGGCGACGCATAGAGACGTTGCCGACGGTGATAGAAAAATGCTACCAAACCCGACGGTTCGTCGATGCTAGGATCAACAGGCTGAATATCCGAATCGGGCATCTTTCAAATCGAAGAGTTGTGTAGCCGGGCTGGTAAGAGAATTTCGGTTCCCATGCGAAAAGTAGTTGGAAGCAAAATGGTAACCGTTCACGGGATGGAAGAAAAATGCACCACGAAGAACCCAGCGCAGCAAAGCCGCAACCAAAATGTCAGATTCTTTTTTATCACCACAGAGAACGCAGAGGACGCAGAGGTCTTTTTTTAGGGATTTTCTCTGCGTACCCCGCGGTTCAATTTCTTCGTATTGCGCAAAGATTTTTCGACAGGATTAACAGGATAGTGGTCCATTGGATTCATCCCGTTTATCCTGTAAATCCTGTCAAAATTGGTTGTTTGGTTGCGGCCAACGGCTGCGCTGGGTCCTTCGTGGTTCAAACTTTTCATTCCGTGAACGGGTGCATAAGGGTAGATCACGCACATTGCTAATCATGCAATCGACTACCTCCCCGGCTCATTCCAAGCCTCTTCAAACTTCAGCCCGATGCGATCGGTGAGCTTGTCAAAGACTTGTTGCTGGAATTGTTGCAGATGGCCTATGATCGTGAATTGGCGGCCGAACCAACTGTTGGCTTCGGTGAGGAATAGCTTGCGGAGTTCTTCTTCGCTCTGCTCGCGCTGGTGAAGCCGAATGACGTAGGCGCTGGTTTGGTCGTAGTTCAATAGGCCAATCGATTCATCCTCTTTGAGCTGAAATGCCTTGACCATAAAGTTTGGGCCAACCGACTCGAGTGGCGGCGCTTCGCCCAATCGTTGGCCACGCTGCATCTCTTGCGGCGTTGTGCCAAACGAGAACCAACTGAACATGTCGGTGGTCACTGTATCGTAATCCTTACCCGCGAAAAAATCGCTCAGCGTACCGCCGGCCGATTGGGCTTCGGCGGAGAGTGCTTCGGCCTTGGCAAGGGCGAGCTTGGCGGCCTCCTGCTGTTTCCAAGCTTTGACCACTTCGTTGCGAATCGTTTCCAACTCGGGAACATGCTGCGGGTTGTCTTCCACCTTGAATGCCAAATACCAGTTGCCGTCGATGTCCTGAGCCATTGCCGGCTCGTACAGATCGAGCTTGCCAAACATGAGTTGGGCAACGTTGACCCGTCCGGTTTGAGCATCGATTGCTTTCCCCACCAGACTGTCGAAGGCCAATTCCCGAATCGACAGCAAGGCTGTCTTCTCGAAGATCATTCCCTGTTCGTCCGCCTCGGTCGACAGGTCGGCAAGCAGCTTTGGCGCCTGAGGCGGATCTTTTCCCTCGGCTGCGGCGACTGCCTTTTGTTCGCCGTAGGGATTGTAGGCGATCAGCAGCTTGTCGAAGAGCAGGTCGACCTTTGCCTTCAGTTCCAAAACGGCCTTGTCGGTAGCCAGCAGTCGGCGGATCTCGTCCTCGACTTCTTCCAGCGGCTGATATTCGACGGCGTCTTCCTCAGGATTTGAACCCTCATCGGCGCTTTCGTCGGCGCTGGCATCTTTTTCACCGGTATTTTTTTCACTGGCATCTTTCTTACCGGCATCTTCAGCCGATTCCTCTGCTGCAGAAGAACTGCTTTCAGCCTCGCTTGCGGGGGCATCGGCATCTTGAAATGCGGTCAACTGAAACGGGCTGCGTGCCTGAAGATTGCTGGTTTCGTCGGGAGTATCATCGGGGGCTGCTTCGGTTTCCGGCGATTCTTTGTCCCCGGTTTCACTGTCAGCCCCGGTTTCACTATCAACCCCGGTTCCGCTATCAACAGAGCCGTCTGTCGATTCACTGGCGTCTTCGTTTTCATCTTCTGCCTCAAACGCACTGGTATCTGCACGCACGAACTGGGTCCGTTTGTTTCGCTCATAATAGTCGGCGATTTCCTCTTCGCTCACGGTGCTGGCCAGCTTTTCTGACAGTCGAAACACATCCCCCAGCAAGTAGTGGAGTCGGACGCGGCGCGGCTGGGCGAAGCCCGGGTTGGGCGATGGCAACACGGCTCCCATCACGTTGAGCATCTGCCCGCCGATGCGGTCTTTGTGCAGGTCGTAAAAGGCTTGAATCTGGGCGTCGGTCGGTTCAGGCACATCGGCAACAAACCGAGCCACCGGCAAAATGGCTGCATCCAGTGCGATCCGATTGTTGACCCGCCGCCAATCTTGCCACCGCTCTTCCGGCAAAATCGTTTGGCTCGCGTAGCTGATCGTCTTGCTCAAGAAGCCCATTCTTGTCAATTGGCCAGGGAAGAGATCGCCACACTGGTAATAGTGGGCAAGTAAATTCTCGCGCAGCGCGGCGAACAGCACCTCGACGTTGGCTTGCCGGTCGGCAAATTGTAGCCCTTTGAGCAAGCCGAGAATTTCGTCTCCGCTAACCCGATGAAAGCCCGCTTGGCCAAGGTAGTTGTTAATCACCTCGTCGCTCACGCTAATACCTGCTTGGACGGCAAGCTCGGCCAGCACACGTGTCAAAAGAGCACTTTGCTCCACTTCGCGGATAGACGTATTTTCCGCCAGCATGAAAACGGGGATATTCGGCGGGGCAGGAGAACCACCGTCGGCGATCACCCTTTGTGCCCCGGTCATTTGGAGTCGTCTCAGAAAATCGTTGAGAAACAGCCTTCGCGATCGCAAGATGGCCAGTTCGCGGACATTGAGCGACCCGCCATCCCAACTTGCCACGAGCGCATCGGGCGAGCGGGCAGACCCACCCCCCGCGGCACTTTTTACCAGTCCCATCAGGGCGTCGCTGAAGACAAAAATAACCATGCACAATACGGCCGCGACGGCTATCAAAACCTTTTGATGCTTGCGAAAAATGCGAAATGGGCTAGCCATGAAACTTCCTGATACCTTCTAAATCTCTGTGAGGACCATATTTTGCGGCACTTGACAATCGGCCCATCCGGGCAGTAATGATTGACGGATTGAGCCTACGCAGTGATGGGCGGTTTGTAACCGGCCGAGAAGCCAGCAATTCTATTACGAATTGACGTAAATGCAATCCCAATCAGCAGTGTGGGCGATACGGCAAAGTAGCAATTAGCCGTTAGCTATTGGCATTTAGCCAGAAAGACATTGCGAGAAACATTAATATCCTTCCTGGCTAACCGCTAACCGCTAATTGCTATTTAGCCGGGTAATCTCCGAATTCTTGCGAATCCGGCTACCATTTTGGTGAACTATTACAAGAATTGCCCATTTCAAAATTGCAAGAATCCGTTAGCTTTGCCGTGGTCGAGTTCTCGAAAACACCAAATTTCGCTTGCTAGACCGCGGTTGGGCTTGTGTCACTTGACCCGAAGAGGGGGGTTGGCGAGAGTTTGCTCACGCCGCTTTCCGGCTGAGGCGGATATAAACTGCACGGGTTGTTGTTTATTGTTTGTTGTTCTAGCGCTAAGCCGCAAGCGGCTGGCGGCTTAGCATGTAAGAAACGGTTATGGGAAAGAAAAAAACCACATCCGCCGCCCAAGGGGCTGGCCAGGCGCTGGTGATTGTCGAATCGCCCGCCAAGGCCCGTACCATAGGTAAATTCCTGGGCAAAGGGTTTCGCGTGGAAGCCAGCGTCGGCCATGTCCGCGATTTGCCACAGGGGGCGAAGCAGATCCCGGCCAAATACAAAGGTGAGCCCTGGGCGAACTTGGGCGTGAATGTCGACGACAATTTTACGCCCATCTATGTCGTCTCTCCCGGCAAGACGAAGCAAATCAAGTTGCTCAAAGATGAGCTAAAGAAATCCAACGCCCTTTATCTGGCAACGGACGAAGACCGCGAGGGCGAGGCGATTAGTTGGCACCTGCTGGAGCTGCTCCAACCCAAGGTGCCCGTCTATCGGCTGGTTTTTCACGAGATCACCAAAGACGCTATCCAAGCGGCACTGGACAACCCGCGTGACATCGACGAGGGATTGGTCCGTGCTCAGGAAACCCGTCGTATTGTCGACCGACTGTTTGGCTATGGCGTGTCGCCCTTGCTCTGGCGCAAAGTTCGACCGAGGCTGTCGGCAGGGCGAGTGCAAAGCGTTGCCGTGCGGCTAATCGTCGAGCGCGAACGCGATCGGATGGCGTTTGTCTCCGGCGAGTGGTGGGATTTGCTTGCCAGCTTCGCCAAAACGGGGCAAGCCGCTAGCGGACCCTCACTCGAAACCACGCTCGTTTCGGTCGAAGGCAAAAAAATCCCCACCGGTCGAGACTTCGACTCGGCCACCGGCAAACTCAAGTCGGAGAGTCTAGCACTGCTGGATGGCGATGCAGCCCAAGCGCTTGCCGACCGCATCCGCTCGGGCGAATTTCGTGTCGCGACCGTCGAAGAAAAACCGTATACGACCAAGCCGTATGCTCCGTTCACCACCAGCACGTTGCAGCAAGAGGCCAACCGCAAACTCGGATTCACCGCTCGCCGTACGATGCAGGTTGCCCAAAGCCTCTATGAAAACGGACACATCACCTACATGCGTACCGATTCGACGAACCTGGCTTCGGTTGCCGTCGAGGATGCGCGGGGTTTGGTTGAGCGTAACTATGGTTCGGATTATTTGCCAGCCGAGCCGCGGACTTACAAATCGAAAGTCAAAAACGCACAGGAAGCCCACGAAGCGATTCGTCCGGCCGGCCATCCGTTTGAGTTGCCCGACGTGATGCGCACCCAATTGAATCACGACGAGTTTCGGCTGTTCGATTTGATTTGGAAGCGCACCATCGCTAGTCAAATGGCCAACGCCCGGGGGCGGCGTATGACGATCACCATCGAGGGCGAAGGCTGCGTCTTCCAGGTGAGCGGCAAGACGATCGACTTTCCCGGCTATCTGCGGGCGTATGTCGAAGGTTCGGACGATCCGCGCGCGGAGTTGGCCGATCAGGAAAAAGTGTTGCCCAGCGTCGAAGTGGGCGAAAGCCTATCGTGCCAAAAGTTGGAAACCAAACAGCACGTCACCCAGCCGCCGGGCCGTTTCAGCGAGGCATCGCTCACCAAAGCACTCGAGGAACGGGGCATCGGCCGGCCGAGTACGTATGCCTCGATCATCGACACGATCCTGGCTCGCAACTATGTGTTCAAAAAGGCTGGCGCCTTGGTGCCTACCTGGGTGGCGTTTGCGGTCGTGCGATTGCTGGAAGAGCATTTGGGTAATTTGGTCGATTACCGGTTCACCGCCCAGATGGAAGACGACCTCGACGCCATCAGCCGTGGCGAACGCGAGTACGTCGACTACTTAAAGGAATTTTATTTCGGTAGCGACGAGGCGAAAAGCCCCCAATCCGACGACTTGTCGTCGAAAAATGAATCGTCGAAAAACCAGAAATCTACCAACCACCAACCACCTGCCACCTGCCTAGGCCTCAAGTCGCAACTGGAAAACAAGATCGACGAGATCGATGCTCGCGGAATTAGCCGCATTCTCATCGGAACACCCGAGGGTGCCGCAGAGCCGATATTCGTTCGCGTGGGCCGGTATTCGCCGTTTGTCGAACAGGGCGAGCGAACCGCGTCGCTACCCGACGAAACGCCGCCCGACGAAGTGACGCTCGAAGCGGCAACGAAGCTGCTCGACCAGGCGCAACTGGCTGCCGAACCGCTAGGCACCTGTCCTGAGACCAACAAACCGGTTTACTTAAAGACAGGCCGCTTCGGTCCGTACATCCAGCGCGGCAGTACCGACAACGAAGAAGAAAAACCGCAGAACGCCAGCCTGCTCAAAGGCATGGTCCCCGAGGAAATCGACCTCAAAACCGCACTGAAGCTGCTGACGCTGCCACGTAATTTGGGCGATCACCCCGATAGCCGTGCTGCAACGCAGCACACGGCAAGAAAAGAGAAAGAGGCTGAGAAAAAGCCCCTGGCTGGACCCGTGATGGCGTACAATGGTCGCTATGGCCCCTATGTGAAATGCAGCGAAGAGACCCGTTCGCTGCCATCCGACGTTTCGCCATTGGACGTCACGCTCGAACAAGCCGTCGCCCTATTGGCCCAACCCAAGACGCGCGGCCGCGGAGCCGCCAAAAAACCGCCCCTGAGGGTTTACGACAATCCTTCGCCGGTCACCGAAAAGCCGATCCAGATCCTTGATGGCCGCTTCGGTCCCTACATCACCGACAGCCAAACCAACCTCTCGCTCCGCAAAGGAATGACGCCCGAGGAGATTACCTTTGACGAGGCCGTATCCCTACTAGCCGAAAAAGCCTCCCAGGGCCCCGTCAAGCGGAAGACAAAAAAGAAATCGCCAAAAAAAGCGGCAAAGAAAAAGACCGCTAAGAAGAAGTCGACCACTAAGAAAAGAGCAGCGAAGAAAAAGTGATCTTGGTTTGGCGATTGCACAAGTCGGGCTCGGAGCAAATACTCAGATGAACCCGGAGAGATTTGCTTTTAGAGTCCGCGAAAAACCGCCAAGATCATACTCAGCCTTCACTTGATTAAGGGCTAGTGCTTTGTCAGAAAACCTCAATGATGACGTAATGTGAGCCGTAGGCGCTAGCCTCGGACGTTTAGGTTCGATGTTTTTCGCAGGTTCGCCCGACGCTAGCGCGTTCGGCTCAGGTTTTCTGACAAAGCCTAGAACGCCGATCTAGCGAAGAGAAATCAAGGAGATGGTATGAATTGAGTTTTTCAGCGGCGATTTACTTTGAGAGACTGTGGTTTCTCGGAGTAGACGGGTTGCAGGCTGTATCGGAATGCTGAGGCATTGACCTCGTCAAGGAGATTAGTCAGACCTGCGACTGGAGTGCCACAATGAGGCCCCTTGGGTGACCTCGGATAGGAGTTTGGTGAGCCGCCGAAAAACGATGTCTACTCCACCACGTTTTTAACCTGGAGGAGTTTGTCATGGGACGCTTTATTGGAGTCGATCTGCATCGCAATTGTTTTACCGTTTGTTTACTTGCCGAGAACGGCAGAGAGTACTTGAGCGAATATCGCCTGGAGGATATCGATCGGTTTTTACGCAAACTGCGTAAGACCGACGAAGTGGCTGTGGAAGTGACGGGCAACACGCGGTTGTTTCACAACCTAGTTGCCCCGCACGTGAAACGCGTTGTGGTCGTCAACCCGAGCCAGTTTCGCGTGATCCGCCAGTCGACCAACAAGACCGATAAGCATGATGCCCGGGCGATCGCGTTGTTTCTGTCGAAAGACCTATTGCCCGAGGTTCGTATGAAAGACAAACAACACGCGGAGCTTGCCAGCCTGACGCAGACCCGCGATGCGTTGGTCAAGCAGCGTACGGCGCTGAAGAACAAGGTGAACAACCTGCTGTCGTCCCAGGGCGTGAACCTGAAGAAGGAATCGCTGAGCAGCGAAAAAGGGTTACGCGAGGTGCTGGGCATGAAGTTTACCCCACTGATGGAGATTGAACTGGAGGTACTCGTGGAGCAAATTCGAGCGATGAACACGAGCGTTGCCAAGCTGGAAAGCACGATCAAAAAGGAAGGTGCCAAGTTGCCTGGTCACAAGAACCTCAAGAGCATCAAAGGCATCGGCGACCTGGGCGCGACGATCTTACTGTCGGTGATCGGCGACGTGAACGACTTTGCCAACGAAGGCAAGCTGGCCGCCTACTTTGGCATCGTGCCGCGGGTGAGCAACTCGAATGAGACTGAGCGAAGTGGTCGGATTACCAAACGAGGGACAAAGCTCGGACGGACGACGCTGGTGCAATGTGCGCTGATCGCCAAGCGTTACAGCCCGTACCTCGACAAGTTCTACCAGCGGATCAAGTCTCGCCGTGGAACAGGCAAAGCGATTATTGCGTTGGCGAAGAAGTTTTTGGGCATCATTTACAACACACTGAAAGAGAACTGGGTATTCGTCGACTTCCCCAATTTTGAGCTGGCAATCGAATGAATACCAATTCGCTCGAAGCTCACCACCAAGGAAGCCGTGTCTTCCTCGACAGACCCGCCCGCCGCCAGGGCAAAGTGAGCGACGAGCGGCTCCGCCGAGGAAGACACTCGCCAACCTTACTACAAACCACAAAACAACTTACAGAAAAATCCATCAGTTTTGGATGTAGACATTAATCATAGGAGTTTCTATGCCTCACGTTAAGAGCCTATCCCAGAACCGAACTGGAGATATCCAGCGGCGGAAAAAGTCTGAACAACCAAGGGGTTCTGGGACGTGCAGTAAACTATTCATCATCCTCTTTGTTGTTGCCGTTTGTGCCACTGGCCGACTCGCCAGTGGTGGTGCATTCGCAAACGATGTTCCCAAGGTTCCCTTCCATGCCCAGGGAGAAAAGGCCGGGGATCCAACTCAAGATTCGATCATTCTGCTGACGCGGCTGACTGCCGTGGAAAAAGGGGAGATCGAACAAGACGTGCCGGGAATGGATGGCCGCGCTCGTTTCGAGGTTTCTGAGACGCCAGAATTCAAGACCTCGTGCATGACACCCTGGGTCGAGGCAACGAAAGATAACGATCACACCATCAAGCAAACCGTCACCCAACTCAAGCCGGGCCGCGATTATTGGTATCGCGTGCATATTACGGATGCGACGGTCAGCGGCGATCGGGTTGGCCCGACGAGATCGTTTAAGACGGCTCCCACAGCCGATCAGCGGCGGAACGTCCGTTTCGCCGTGATTACCGGTCAGGGATACGAGAATCGAGATGACGATCGCGGACATGTTGGTTATCACGGGATCGACAAAGTGGGGATTGACTTCATCGCCTTGACCGGCGACACGATCTATTACGACGGTGCGGCTGGTGGGATTCCCAAGAGCCTCTGGCCGCCGGGTGTTAAAAATAATGGGGAAGTTTACAAGGCAGTTATGAAGTTATTGGATGAGATGACCGACGACCAGGCCGTACTCTGGCTGCGAAAGCACTGGCATGCCATGTACGCTTTGCCGATTCAGCGCGAGTTCTTTGGCAAGTACGCCGGCTACTGGCAAATGGACGACCACGACTACCGTACGGATGATTGGTCGACCCACTACGAACCCGGCTTGATTGTTTTTCGCGAGCAAAACCCGGTTCCCGAGCGGACCTTTCGCACGGTCCGTTGGGGCAAGGGCCTGCAAATCTGGCTGTTGGAAGGGCGGCAGTTTCGCGACAAGAAAAGCAAACCGGCGACGCTCTGGGGGCACGAGCAGTTTGACTGGCTCGTGAAATCTTTGGCCGAATCGGATGCCCTGTTCAAAGTGATCGTCAGTTCCTCGCCGATCGTCGGCAGCGGTGGAGGGGGCGGGTACAACACGCCTCCCGGTTCCCGCAGCGACAATCACGGCTACCCGCCCTTTCTTGAAGAGCGCAAAGCCCTCTTCGAGGCAGTTGAGGCAAGCAAGGTCAAGGACTTGTATATCGTCTGCGGCGACAGGCACTCGAAATATCACAATCGCGGCAAAGTCTCCAGGCTCCACGAGTTCTGCTGTGGCTCTCTGTCGATCAAGCATGGAGCACGCGCAAATTTCTGGCCGGAGAAAGATGTCTCCGGTCTGGTCGATGTGCTACATGATGTGGACATGGACCGAACCGGCGGTTTTCTGTGCGTCGATGTCGACATCGCCGACGAAGCGCGCCGCCCTACCATCGCATTCACCTTCTACGATCCAGACGGCAACAAGCTTGACGGCTGGCTGTTCTCCAACAAAGTCAAAGTACGCGAAAGGAAAACACCATGATTACACGCCGATTAACGAGGTACTGCTGCCTGTTCGCACTCATGTCGCTGATCACTTGCAACTCGGCTTTCTCCGCGGGGGAAATGGAAGACGGATTCACATCGATCTTCAACGGCAAGGATCTCAGCGACTGGAATATCCCGGACGGGGACAACGGCCACTGGCGCGTTGTGGACGGCATGATTGACTACGACGCTGAGTCGGAGGCGAGCGGTCGAAAAGACCTGTGGACAAAGACCGAGTACGGCGACTTTATTTTGAAGCTTGATTGGCGCATCAAACGCACCAGCGGATTATACGATGTCCCCATTGTGCTGAAGGATGGGAGGTACTTGAATGACGCGGCTGGCCGGAATCTCACGATCAAGATGCCGAATGCCGACTCGGGCGTATTACTGAGAGGATCCCATCAGGCGCAAGTTAACATCTGGTGTTGGCCGATCGGTTCCGGGGAAGTGTATGGATATCGCAACAGCGCGAAGTCTGCCGACATTCGGGCCGCAGTGACCCCGCGCGTGAATGCGGACAATCCCGTTGGCCAGTGGAATCAGTTCATCATTATCATGGTGAAGGATCGCCTGACCGTACTGCTCAACAACAAGATGGTGTTGGAAAATGCAAAGCTTCCCGGAGTTCCGAAACGTGGGCCGATCGGACTGCAACATCACGGCGGCCGACGCAGCGACGGAACGCTGTCACCGGCTTCCAGCCTGATGCAATTCCGAAACATCTGGATCAAGGAGTTGGAACCTGCTTCGGAATGATTACTCCGCGACCCCCAGCCCCTCCGAGCAGGGACGAAGTCTACCAACTTCTCACCGTAGTTGGCCAGGACTGAGACATGTCTTGTGATGGGGCCAAGGCCTTGCCGTCAATCCGAATATTTTCGGTTCATCCGACGAAAGCGTAGTGGGAACTTGAAATGCTTTCTTCGAGCGGTAGCCACTAAATTTCCTGAAGAACTCCAATGGGAATGATCTGATTTTTTCCTGCTACGGTCCTACCCTCTTTTCCTGCCCAATCAACCTTGCAGCACCAGCGCCACCTCTTCCTGCTTGCGTACCAAGCCAACAATCGTCGTTGCTTCCGCTCCGGCGTTTCGGGCGTGTTGAACCAATTGGTCAGCCCGATCGGCGTCGATGGCGATAAGCATTCCACCAGACGTTTGGGCGTCAAAGACAAATTCCAAAGTGACCGCGTCGGGCATTCCCTCGATGTGTGTCTGACGGGCGGAGAACGCTCGATTCGACGCGCTTGCCCTTGTCTTATTGCCACTTGCCGCCAGTTCCTGAGCCCCTGGAAGTAGCGGCAAACGATCAATCTCCAGCAGACACGTCACACCACTTGCCTGGGCCAGTTCGCTCGCGTGCCCGGCAAGGCCAAAACCGGTAATATCAGTCGTTGCCTTGGCACCGACGGCTAGCGCTGCGTCTCGCCCAATCGCGTTGAGCTGCGCCATGCTGGCGGCAGCGGTGGCGATTACCGACTCATCGCAACGCCCCGCCTTGAAGGCAGTGGTGATGAAGCCCGTGCCAAGCGCCTTGGTGAGCACCAACAGATCGCCCGGTTTCGCCTGCTCGTTGGTCAGCAGATCGTTGGGCGAAACGACCCCTGTGACCGATAGCCCATATTTGACCTCGGTGTCTCGAACCGTGTGACCGCCAACGACGACCGCCCCAGCCTCCAAAACTTTTTCGGCGCCGCCTCGAAGTATTTCGCTAAGCAGATCGAGTGGCAACTGGTCATCGGGAAACCCGACGATATTCATCGCCGTCTTGGGAGCAGCCCCCATCGTGAAAACATCGCTGAGCGAATTGGCAGCAGCGATCTGTCCAAATAAAAACGGATCGTCGACTAGCGGTGGGAAAAAGTCGAGCGACTGCACGATCAGCAAATCATCGCGCAGACGATAAACGCCCGCATCGCTAAAGTGCTCAGCTCCGACGATCAAGTCCGCATCTTCAAATTTAGGTAAACCCCGCACAACCTGTGCGGTTCCCTCTTGGGGAAGCTTGCCCGCTCAGCCGGCGCAGCTGGCGTAATCAACTAAGCGTTTTTTTCGACCAAATAGAGGCACTGGGTATCTCCAACCAGGGGACAAGTTCAATTCAGGAGGTTCTTCAGGGAATTTAGTGGCAACCGCTCGAAGAAAGTATTTAGCCCTCGGCTTTGCCGTGGGGTTGCCTTCAGGAAAACGTTGCTTTCGGGGGATATGTCCTTCGGGAAAATGCTCTGCTTGGTGGAAAGGTGGGCTGTTGCGCAACCCCCACGGCAAAGCCGGGGGCTGAAATTGCGACTTGGGCATTCTCCTTTCCACTGCAAAATCTAGCCACCAAAATCCCGAAGGAACCATTTCAGGTGAACAGTAGTCACATCACTATTCATACAAAGTCTGGCAACTGGTATGGCTTCCGCCACGCTCGATCCAGATAGCTGTTGGCCTCGTCGCGTGCTTGTCACGTCAAGCTCACATGCCTTTCATTGTACTAATCGGATCACACTTTGTCTCTCCGGGTTGATCCGGAAGAGCATCCATGCCTGCAGCAGCGTCTATCACAACATAGCCCCCTCATTCCGCGTCAGTGATTTGTCACACCTTAATTTTGGGCGTGGCATACATTGTCAAAGGCTGACGGCTGGCCCTAATTCCTAGCTGAAACGCAGCACAAGGGGGCCAACTCAGCATCTCGCTGCCGTTTTTCGCCTGGTCATGTAATCCATCAATCTGTTCGTCAATCGCCGGGTGGAGCTGGGGACCGTCCCGCAACCCCCCGGAAAAGCCGGGGACTGAAATTGCGACTTGGTCGTTCTCCTTTCCACAGCAAAATCTAGCCGCTAAAATTCCTTGTAGAACCACGCAAACAAATAGGTAGCAAGCACTTCGTTACGCTAACTTCGTCCAAAGTGGCGCTGTCCAACTAGAACGTCGACAGTAGTTCAACGGTGAGGCCATAGCCGCTGATGATGGAAACGATGCACAGGACGATGACCGACAAGACCGAGCCGAGCAGCATTAGTCGGCCGGGGCGATAGGGGCGCGGTAGGGTAACGTTCAAATACAAGGCTGCGAGCATCACCAGCGAGACTGCCATGTTCGTCGAGAGAAAGGCCACCACCTGTGTCATGATGTTGAAATTGATCGGGCTCCAGATGAGCAGCGTCGTACCGATGAAAATGTAGCCGCAGATTAGCGATCGTAGCTGGCGGTA
This sequence comes from Lacipirellulaceae bacterium, assembly GCA_965249435.1. Taxonomy (GTDB): domain Bacteria; phylum Planctomycetota; class Planctomycetia; order Pirellulales; family Lacipirellulaceae; genus JAJRWS01. The sequence continues at coordinate 151,293 of CBDFMC010000015.1, forward strand.
GTCGAACGGCTTCCTGGGCGCGATGGCGTCGCAAAACTCTTTGATCACGCGAGCATAGATTTCGGGCAAGGCTTGCAGCGTGCCCCAGAGCGCCGCCGCCACACAAACATAGTAGACCCAGACCAGCTTCTCGCTGATATTGCGCCAAATGTGGGCTTGGTCGGTCAAGAGGCTCCAGTCTTCGAAGCTGCTGGAGAGTTCGCCGCTGGCAAGCATCGGATAGAGCACCGCGGCCCCGGCCATCATGAAGGAAGTAGTGACTACCAGCAACACGCCGGCACCGAGCGCAACATCCCAACGAAGTGGCGCCAGCGAACGGAGCAGGCGACGGACTTGCACTGGGTCGTCGGGCAGGTAGTCGATGCGATCTTGTTGTGCTGCGCGGCGGCGGATGGCTTCGATATCGGGATGCCCGGTCAGCCCCCAGTGATGGATGCCGATCCAATTGGCGTAGACGATATAGCCCATCACAAGGCCACCTACGTAGCCAAAGGCCGTGGCCATTGCAACCCAGGGGTGCTCTCGGACCTCGGGTTTGGTCCAGGACGGGAAGTTTTCGGTCGCGTAGCCGAAGCGGAAACAGCCGCGAAGTGCTTCCCAAAGATCGGGTCGAACCATCAGTGTGCCGATGGCAGTGCCGCCGACCAGCAGTCCGCAGATGATGAGCTGCTGTCTTTCGAGTTTTTCATAAGAGAGCCTGAGTGCAACGATTAGCGCGGCAGCGACAAACAGGGTGGTCAGGACGTTGGCTGTGCTGTCAAACGATGTCCAGGCGAGTAGCCACTCGGGTGCGCCGAGGAGCGCGGCGGCTCCGCTGGCAAGGTGGCACAGCAGCGCGCCGCACGGTTTGGAGACGCTAGTCCAGACAGGTGGCGCGGCGAGCATCTCGAGCACGATGATGGCGATCAGAAACCAGCCGCGGGGGCCTGGAAGGCGGACCAGACGATGGCCGAGGAGCTGTCCGCTGATGGCTGTGTAGCGCCCAACCATGTACGTGACGAAGATGCCTTTGACGATGACGCTGAGCAAGACCAGCCACATCAGATTATAACCGGCCCAGGATCCGGCGCGTACCACCACGATTGTCTCGCCGGCGCCGATGGCGACCGACGCGACGACGGCCGCCGGTCCAAACATGGCCATCATGCGGCCAACCTTGCTGAGAGACCAGCGTTCGGTAAAGACGCCACCGAGTTCGGGAATGGTGACTTTTTCGGGCGCGTCTGGTTGGTCGCAGTCTGATAGGGTGGTCATAGGCAAATGCTTACCGTTCACAGAATGAAAAAATTGAACCACGAAGGACCCAGCGCGACAACACCGCAACCAAAAAAATAGCCGCAAAAAACACGAAAACCACAAAAATAATGGCCCGCGAATCACGCGAATTGGCGCGAATGAATCGAGAGGATGACAATCATTGACATCCACGTGATTCGCTAGCAATGCTATTCCTTTTCGTGTTTTTTGTGGCTATTGTAAATCTTTGCACCAAACAAAGAATTTGACCGTTAGGAGTAGTCCTGAATTAACTTTCCGACTTGGCTTCCCTTACAATTACCTTGATTATCCTGCAATTTAAACCGCTCCAAAGGCCTTAAGCCGCTGCTAGCAGTCTATCTCAGGCGACAATTCTGGAAAATGCGCAACGGCATAGGGTCAGACCCTGTTTTCGGTTTTCGTCGTCTGGTCGAAGTGAAGGATGTCGCAACGGTTGTGCAAACCAATGAGCTGCGTCCCCTTTCCCCCCGACGCTCGTGCTGTTCTGGGCATCAAAGCATCCTATCAGACGGAGTACTCTTGAAAAAGTAGAATGGCAGTTTTTCTTGTCCTAGCGATTCGATGAGCCCTAGCTGATGATCTGCTTCCCGCAGCAGTACGGCACCGGCATGCGAGGTGAGTTTTTGCGAGAACGTTTGAACCTTGATTGAACGGTTGAATTCTGGTTCAAAAAGAGTATTTTGTGTTTCACCTATCGCGTGATCCTTCGGTGTTTAGGGGAAATGTTTTTTCTACCCTTAAAATACAGGAGTTTACGCGATGGCGCTATATCTATTCTCAAGTTACTTGTGAATAATCCGGGTTCAATCCCCTGCTTTTAGTGGGACTCGGGAAGTCGCGCCAAGTTTGTTATCGAATCGACGGATGAAATATCCGGGTTCAAGCTTGTCGTGAAACGGACTGCAATGGAGATGCCATGAAATCATTCTACTCCGTGAGATTCCTCCTGGCCTTGTTGCTGCTTTCAATACTGGCGACTGCAACCGGTGCCGACGATTCGCGTCCCAACATCCTCTGGATTGTTTCGGAGGACTCAATGGGTCGGCTGCTATGGCAACTCCAATGCAGACACGCCGCGGATCGACGCGCTCGCCCGGGAAGGCTTTCGCTACACGCATTGCTTTGCCAACACACCGGTGTGCGCTCCGCAGCGCAGCACATGGATCACGGGGATCCACGCGGTTTCTATGGGAACGCATCCGATGCGGTGCCGCTATGACATCCCACACGATCGCATTCGCTATTACCCGGACGCCCTGCGCGAAGCGGGATACCTGAGCTTGAATCCGGGCAAAACCGACTATAACCTAGGCGGCCGCGACGATAAGGAACCTTGGGACAAGGGAAAAATCGATTTCGCCCGGCTCAAACAGCAGCAGCCGTTCTTTGCGGTGGTGAATCTTAACGATTCGCACGAGAGTCGAGCGCACGGGTCCGTGGAAGGCACCCAGCATGATCCGGACAAGGTCACCCTCGCACCCTATCACCCCGATCTGCCAGACATTCGTAAGAACTATGCCAAATATCAAGATGCGGTCAAACGGATGGATACGAAGCTTGGTGCCCTTTTGGACGAGCTGGGCCGCATGGGACTCGACGACAATACGATCGTGATCTACAACTCGGACCATGGGGGGGGTGTTGCCTCGAAGCAAGCGATTTCTCGTCGACACGGGCATCCACTGCCCGCTGATCCTACGGATTCCCGAACGCCTCAAGCAGCTTTATCCGGCCAACAAGCCGGGCGACACGGTCAACCGGCTTGTCAGCTTTATCGACATGCCCAAGACCTGGCTGGCGCTGGCCGGTGCCACGATTCCCGACGAAATGCAGGGCCGGATTTTTCTTGGCCCACAAGCGGATCCATCGCGCGGATTTCATTTCGCTTTTCGCGGCCGAATGGACGAGCGGTGTGACAACTCGCGTGCAGTTCGCGATCACCGATATCTCTACATCCGCAATTTTATGCCGTATGTCCCGCGAGGCCAGAAGCTCAGCTACCTCTGGCGAGCCCGGGCGACTCAGGTTTGGGAAGCGTATCATCGTGCCGGCAAGACCGATGCTGTGACGGGCCGGTTCTTTACGAACAAACCGGTTGAGGAGTTGTACGACGCCGCGAGGGACCCTTACTCGGTTGACAACTTGGCGGAGAGTGCCGACCATCAGGAGATCCTTCAGCGGATGCGCGACCAGCTTCGCAACTGGCAGTTGCAAGTCCGTGACGTAGGCCTGTTGCCGGAAGCTGAGATGGTTCGGCGGGCGGAAGCCCACGGGATGACGATCTATGACATGGTCCGCGATGTCGAGGTGTATCCGCTAGAGCGGTTGTTGGACGCTTCGAATCTTGCCCTGAACGGAAGGGCGGGCGACCGCCGGGCGCTTGAGCAGATGCTAGGGGACCCGGACAGTGGTATCCGCTACTGGGGTACGGTTGGTCTGTTCCTGCTTGGCGACGAGGCCTTGCCATCCAAGCCTGCCTTGAACAAAGTGCTTACAGACGACTGCCACGAAGTGGCCGCCATGGCTGCCTGGTCGCTGCTGAAGCTCGGTGAGCAAGAGACCGCTCGCCTAACCTTGCGAGGCCTGCTGGAGACCAACAGTTACGCCGCTCTGGAGGTCGCCAACATCATCGACTGGATCGGCAAAGGGTACGACTTCTACAAGGACGCTCTGGCAGGCTGCTCGACGACCGTACAGCCCGAGTACCTCGATCGGATCAAGGTTCGAGAGCTTGCGAAAGTGCCGAAGTCGAGGTAGAAGGTAGTTTGGTGTTTTGTCGCTGCAATAAGATTGGTTCCTCAGGAATTTGAGTGGCTAGATCTTGAGGTGAAAGGAGAACTACCAAGTCACAATCTCAGCCCCCGGCTTTGCCGGGGGGTCGCGTAACATTCCACATCTCCACCAAGCAGAGCATTTCCCCTGGAAGGCAACGTTTCTCTGAAGGCTACCCCCCGGCAAAGCCGGGGGCTGAGATGAGGATCTTTCGTTGCCACGGTCAGCGATATAGCCACTTGAACCACCGAAGAACCAAAAAATTAGGGTTGCTGACAAAGCCTAGTTCACTTCACCAGATAGAAAGTATCCTGCATTGACCCCACACCATCCACAGCCAGGACATTCCAATGACTCGACCGAGGCGAAGAGTACCGACGTTTGTTTGAAGGGTGCGGAATTGTACTTTCTGCCAATTCGTACCCGAGTGCCGCTCAAGTTTGGCGCTGAGACGCTCACCTCGGTAACTTGCGCACGGGCGCGAATTATCGTTGAGGACTGCCATGGGCAACTGGCCGAGGGGTGGGGGGAAACGCCCCTGAGTGTGCAGTGGGTGTGGCCCAGCGATGTCAGCTACTCTTTACGCCACTCGGCGTTACAAGACTTCTGCCGCCAACTCGCCGAGGCTTGGGCGCATTTCGAGGGCTTTGGCCATCCGATCGAAATCGGGCATGACTTTCAACAATCCGTATTGCCAGAGCTGCTGGCTGGCTTCAATCGCGAATGTCCGCCAGCGGAGCGAATGCCACTGCTGGCGGCGCTGGTATGCTGCTCACTGTTTGATTTGGCTTTGCACGACGCCTATGGCATCGCCCACGGCGTTCCTACTTACGAAACCTACAACCGACGGTATATGAATCGCGACTTGTCGCAATTCTTGACACCGGCGGAAGATACGGCAATCAGTTTCAGCGGCAAGTATCCGGAGGATTATCTGACGCTGCCGCGGGTGCAACGTATGCCGGTCTGGCACCTGGTGGGCGGCTTAGACCCGCTGTCAGCGGAGGACTTAAATGGCAGCGAGCCCGACGATGGCGAGCCTCTGTTGCTGGGCGATTGGATCGAGCGTGATGGCATCACCTGTCTCAAAGTCAAGCTGAGGGGCAATGACAACGAGTGGGACTACAACCGTTTGGTCGAAGTGAGCCAAATCGCAGAACGAAAAGGCCCATTTTGGCTAACGGCCGATTTCAACTGCACGGTGAAAGAGCCCGATTATGTCAACTCGATCCTTGATCGACTGCGTGATCAGAAACCGGCAATCCACGAAGCAATTCTCTACGTGGAACAGCCGTTTCCCTATGATTTGGAAACCAACCAGATCGATGTCCGAAGCGTCTCCTCGCGCAAGCCACTGCTGATGGACGAGAGTGCCCATCACTGGGAGTTAGTGCGTCTAGGCCGCTCGCTCGGCTGGACCGGCGTTGCGCTGAAGACCTGCAAGACCCAGACCGGTGCGCTACTGACGCTCTGTTGGGCCAAAGCCCATGGAATGCCGGTGATGGTTCAAGACCTGACCAATCCGATGTTGGCGCAAATACCTCATGTCTTACTGGCTGCGCATGCCGACACCATGATGGGGGTCGAGTCGAATGCCATGCAATTTTACCCGAGCGCTTCGACTCCAGAAGCAGCCGTGCATCCGGGGCTTTACCAGCGCCGAGATGGCCAACTCGATCTTCGCTCGCTCCGTGGTCCCGGTTTCGGATATCGCATCGGAGAGATTGCTCGTCAACCTGGGACACCAGTCGCTCAGTTCGGCGTGAAGGTGGAACCGGTTGCTTGACAAGCTCTGTACTGGCTCAGCATGAAACAGAATTCTGGTCACTAGTGCTTTGTCACAGCTTAATTTTAGGGTTAGCCGTTAGGGCGCTAGCCCCGGTTCATGCAGTAATAACCGTGGCTAGCGCCAAAACGGCTAATCTGCTCAATCCTAATTCTTGGCTGTGACAAAGCACTAGGCGTTAGCAAGTTATCTTCATCCCTTTTTCTCCCCAAGATGCAAAACCTAGGCTTTGTCAGAAAACAGTGAGCCGAACGCGCTAGCGTCGGGCGAACCTGCGAAAAACATCGAACCTAAACGTCCGAGGCTAGCGCCTACGGCTCACGTTACGGCATCATTGAGGAAGCCTAGTTCAGTTCAATCGCCGTCCCACTTCGTCGGCGGCGAAGAGGTGCCAACCGCCCTGTTTTATTTTCAGGTCGATTTGATCTCCCGGACGATGATGCTGATTGGCTGGCAAGCGGACGACCTGCTGGCGGCCAGCCAAGTCGAAATAAGCCATCGATTCATGCCCCATTTGTTCCACGACGCCCAGCGTCGCGGTTGCTAGTGGCAAGCCGTCGCCATCGGTGACCAGATCCTCGGGCCGTACGCCGAACTTTATCGCCCCATTGGGAATCGCCTGGCCAACTTCCACTCGGCCACCGTCGAATTGAAAGATGCCGCCGTCGACCGAACCATCGACAAAATTCATCGGCGGGCTGCCAATAAAACCGGCCACAAAATGGTTGACGGGATTTTGGTACAGCGCGAGCGGCTCATCCATTTGCTGGATAAGTCCATGATTCATGATGACGATCCGGTCGCCGAGGGTCATCGCTTCGACCTGATCGTGCGTGACATAGATCATGGTCGTCCCCAGCCGTTGATGCAGGCTGGCGATTTCGGTGCGCATTTGCACGCGTAATTTGGCGTCGAGATTCGACAGCGGCTCGTCAAACAGAAAGACTTGCGGATCGCGGACAATCGCGCGGCCCAGCGCGACCCGTTGCCGCTGGCCACCAGAGAGCGCTCGTGGTCGGCGATCGAGCAGCGACTCGATGCCCAGGATTTCAGAAACTTCCCGAGTGCGACGTTCGATCTCCGCTTTTGGCGTGCGGCGCATCTTCAGGCCAAACGCCAGATTCTTGCGCACCGTCATGTGTGGATAAAGGGCATAGTTTTGAAAGACCATCGCGATATCACGATCGCCCGGGGCGACGTCGTTCACCCGGCGGTCGCCGATCAACACGTCGCCGCTGCTGACTTCTTCCAATCCGGCAAGCATCCGCAACGTGGTCGACTTCCCGCACCCGCTGGGCCCCACGAGCACGACAAACTCGCCATCAGCGATATCCAAATCGAGATCACGGACCGCGTGGAATCCGCCGGGATAAATTTTATTGATGTTTTTGAATTGAACGCTTGCCATGGGATAGACGGGGGTCAGGGGTTAGGGGTTAGGGAAAAGACTCGCTACTCTTTCACAGCACCTAGTGTCATTCCAGAAACAAGGTACTTGCTTAGCACTAAAAATACCACAACCACCGGCACGCTGACCAAAATCGAAGCGGCCGCATAGAGACCCCATTCGGTTGACATGCTCGCTTGAAAGCTCTTGATACCCAGCGGCAGCGTGTACATCTCGCGATCCTGCAGCACCTGGGCAGCGACGATATACTCGCTCCACGCCGTCATAAAGCTGAACAGGGCTGTGATTACCAAGCCGGGAACCGCCAGCGGCAGGATCACACGCCAGAATGCCACCGCTTGGCTGCAGCCATCGATGCGGGCGGCTTCTTCCAGCGACATAGGGATGGTATCGTAAAAACCCTTCATCTGCCAAACGCAAAATGGCAAGGCGGTCGACACGTAGAAAATCATCAAACCGAGGAACGTGTTCACCAAATGGAGCTTGGCGATCAGGATATAGAGTGGCAAAAGCAACATCGTGGCCGGGAACATCTGCGTGGTCAGAATCGCCAACATCGTTGCCTGGCGACCGACGAATCGGTAGCGGCTCAAGGCATAGCCCCCCATTGCGGCAAGCGCCACGCCCAGTGAACGTGACGAGCAAAGCGACCAGAAGCGAATTCCCCAACCAGCGAAAAAACGGCTGCTCCGTAAAGAGTTGAATATACGATTGAAAAGTCCAATTGTCCGGCAGAATCGACAAGTCGGTCGACTGCAGCCGATTGCCGGGGCGCAGCGAGATCGACAGCACGTTCAGCACTGGATAAATGCTGATCGCTGCAAAAAGCAGCAGCACAGCGTGTCGTGTCATTAAAATGATTTTTGTTCTTGCATTTCGTAGCGGTTAGCGATTAGCGATTAGCCAGAGGTGAAATATAAATTACTTGTGATATCTTCTGGCTAATCGCTAAAAGCTAACTGCTAATCGCTTCAACCCATACACATTCTCAGTCGCACGCGTTCGGTTCAGAAACAGCAAACTACATGCTAATAGCAGCAGGAAAATAATCATCGACAGGGCGGCGCCATATCCGTATCGGTACAGGTTAAACACAGCCTTGTAGACATAGGAAACCAGGATATGCGTATGGTCGGCAGGTTCGCCACCGTTGGAGACCAGCCAAATGACGTTGAGGTTGTTGAATGTCCAGATTGCTCCGAGCGTGATCGCCGGCAGCAGCACCGGTTTCAACAGCGGCAGCGTCACATGCACAAACTGTTGCAGACGCGACGCCCGATCAATTCGAGCGGCTTCATACAATTCGCGGGGAATTCCCTGCAAGCCGCCTAGGGCGATGACCATCATAAACGGGTAGCCTAGCCAAACATTGGTCACGATGCAGGCAGCAAACATGGCCGACGGCTGACCATACCAGTTGATGGATCGATGCCAAGCAAGCTATACAGGTGCCATTGGTTGGCAATCAGATTGACCGCGCCATATTCGGTGTGAAACATGCTGCGCCACGTGAGTGCGGTGATGTAAGCGGGCACGGCCCAAGGGATGATAAGCATGATGCGGTAGAGCGCTTTGCCGCGAATTGGGCCATTGAGCGCCATGGCCAACATCAGTCCAATCGCCACGTGCAGGAATACATTGACCGCGGTCCAAAAGACGGTTTTCAGCAGGACCCAGTAAAACGTGCCTTCCGGATCGGCCAGCACATCGGTGTAGTTTTGCCACCCGGTGATTTGCCAATCCTGAAAATTGGACAAGGACATATTGGAGAACGACAACAGCACATTGTAAAAGAAAGGAAAAACAACGGTCAGAAAAATGATAGCCATCGAGGGTATGACGAATAGATAGGCAATCGGCTGCCGGCGAAAATCGGGCAACAGCGCGGCGAGGCTCTTCCGCTGCCAGAAGAGTAGCCCCCCGCAAAGAAAGATTCCTCCCAACTGCCATACCCAAGTGGCGGTACTCGCCGCCGAGGGACGATTCATCAGTTCGATCGCTCGCTCGGCGTCCCGCTGCATGGCCTTGGACTGCTGCTTCTGGCGTGGAATTACCCCCGAGCAGCGATTGATAGTGTGGCTTCATGCCATCCCACACGGCACGCAACTCGGTTTCGACAGGCATGATACGGCCCTTTTCGAGTTGCTGCCGCGAGACTTTCAATGTGGGGTCTTCCTCGATCCATGGACTTTCGTACAACGACTTCCGAGAGGGCAGCGTGCGCAGTCTCTGCATAAACTCAAGCTGTGCATCCTCGCTCGTTATAAAATGGACAAACTGCATCGCAACGGCGGCTTTTTGAGGGCTGGCATGGACATTGAGCGAATAGCCTTTGGGGGCAACCATCGGCTGCATTGGTTTGCCCGTGGAACTGACTATCGGAAGTGGAGCCACAGCCGCGTCGATGCCCTCGGTGGCCAGATAGTCAGCCCAGCTCCAATCCCCATTGATGATCATCGCCGCTCGGCCGCTTTTGAACAACGAATCGGCCGTTTCGTAATCGCAATTCGGAGGTACGATTTTGTGCTTGTCTCGGAGCGAGAGAATAAACTGGTAGGCGGCGACACTTTCGGGCGTATCGAGTGCAGGAACAGGCTGGCCCGAATTGTCGAAGACCCAGGCGCCATGGCCGGTTAAAAATGGAATCGCAAAGAACGGTTCTACGTAAGTCCAAACCAGTCCATACCGATCCATACGCCCATCACCATCTTTATCGAGCGTGTTTGCCTTGCCCATTTCGATTAATTCATCGGTTGTCTCCGGCGGCTTGGCAATGAATTTCCGGTTGTAGACCAAGGCCAGATGGTTTCCATACCGATCGGGTATCTGCACCAATTCCTTTTTGCCCGCATCTTTGTTTGACGGGAGAAAAGTGAGAGCTCCTTCACGAAAATCTTCGGCAAAAGAATCTTCCACCCATGGGTCCATGTCCTGTAGAATACCCATCTTTTGAAACGTACCCAGCGGATCGGAAGGCCCATAAACAAGCTCTGGCCCAGTCCCCGCCAAAGCGGCCGCCTGAAACCCACTTCGCAGTTCTTCCGTTTCTTTGTAGAGCGTATTGACATGCAGATCGGGATGGGCCGCCTCGAACTTCGCAACTTGCTCCCGGAGCACAAGCCGCTCTCGAGGGACCATCTGGTGCCACAGCGTGATCGTCTGTCGAGAATCCTGCTTTTGGCAACCTGCAAGAAGCAACAGAACGAGGAGCAAAACTAATCGGTGGGGCCTTGAACGATACTGAAACGCAGAGATCGCAGAGCTGCGGAGATTCGTAGAGAGACTTGATTGAGTTGCCATTCCGGTTCTTTCTGAAAAACGAAACGTGATTTTACACTATCAGCACGGGACCGTTATCATTTTTTTTTGCGATCTTGTCAGAAGACTCAATTTCAGCCCCCGGCTCTGCCGGGGGGTCGCCTAGCGAGGAAGTATCCCTACGTTTTTCTCCAGCATCCGTTTTTTTCTAGCATCCGTTTTTTCTAGCATCATAGCACCGCGGTATTCTGACCCCCCGGCAAAGCCGGGGGCTGAAATGGTTCATCGAGACTTTGCAGTTTAGTAGCCGTTCACGGAATAAAAAATACTGAACCACAAAGGACACGAAGAGCACGAAGAAGTCAGAGGACAAATCGCTTGCTCCCGCTTCTCAGCGAACTCAAACGGAAAACCCATGCGGAGGAAAAACACGAAGCCGTGGGGATTTTGAGGGGCTAGGGTTTAGGGACTAGTCCCTAACCCAAGTTCCACACTTGTGTCCACGGAGACTCTTGTTTTATAGGTTGGGTGGTGGGATTTTTCCACTACATTTGGCGGGCAACTTTTAATTGACGGGGCAGGCTCAGACCGAGGCGGTCGAGCAGGATGGCTTGGTGCTCGGTCGGACGGGCGACGCAGCGACGGCGGGTTTCGACCGGCTTTTGGCGGGTGGGCTTTTGGCGAGTGGGAAGCACGACGTCGACCAGGTTGATCTTGCCCAGCTCCTCAAAAATGCGGCGAGGTTCGTCGCCCAGGCCGGCGGCCCGGGAGTTCTTTGCCATGATCTTGCCGACGCGGCGGTCGATCACTTCCTTTTTCCATTTACGCTTTTCGCAGCTTGCGCGGAGCTTATCGAGCGCCTCGTCGATCCGCTGCTCGAAACGCTCGTGCATCGCCTTTTCCTTTTTACGGCGATCACGGCTGCGACATAAGATGTAGGTTTCTTTGCCGCCGTCGGGCGAAGCGCACATCTTGACTTCCAGGCCTTCGCGGATCACGCGCCAGTCTTCGCCGAGCAACTGGCGCGCGAACTTCCTGAGCGTCCCTTTCGACGCGCCGAGGATATAACGCCGATTGCCCGACTCCATGAATTCGAGGTTCGCCTTGCTCATCATCCCGCGATCGCCGCACCAGATGCGGTTGGCGCGACCGTAACGCTTCTCCATCGTCGTGACAATTTCCTGCCACGTCGTCATGTCGTTGCGGTTGCCGGCGAAGACTTCGTAGCCAAGCGGGATGCCGTCCCGCGTGACGACCAGACCGATGCAGACTTGTTTACAATCACCCCGTTTGTCGCGAGAGTAACCGCGTTGGGCTTGTGGGTTTCCTTCACAAAGGCCCTCGAAGTAGGTGCTCGTCACATCGTACAGCAGCAGATCATAATCGAGCTCAAACAGCGTGCCGAGCCTGTTTTTTAGGTGTTTTTCCAGAGCCTCCTTGTGCGGTAGCAGCTTGTCCAGCGCCCGGTAAAGCCTTTCGTCATAGATCTTTTCCGCCGGAACACCCAGCAACTCGGGCAGCGCCGTGCTCTTGTAATAATGCTCGGCAATATGCAGTTCGCTCGACGGGTTGCAGAGTCGGCAGATGACGAGAATCATCGCGACCTTCGCCCACGGGATATCTTCCTTGCCGCGTGGGATGATGTTTTCAAACAGTTTGTCGAGTTGCAGTTGGCGGATCAACTCCAGCGCGAGCCATGCTCCGCCGAACTCGAGTTGGTTTTCGACACGCACATTCGCCGTATCGATCTCGACCCACTCGGGCTCGAGCTGGCCTTGATCATCGAAGAGTTGCAGCTGTGCGGAATCCGGTTTCTTCTCGCCTGCCGCTGCTCGCCTGACGCCGGCCCGTTCGGACTCCTTGAGCTTGCCAAGCCAGGCAACCGTCCGCTGTCGCGGCCCCCGTTCGGTTCGATACGACTCGACCAGCGCCCAATACGCCTGACGTTTTCCCTTGATCTTGCGGTAGCACGGCCTGATGAACATGCCTGAATTATCGGCAATCAAAGTGTCTCGTCAAACGCAGATCTTTCCACGACAACGCGATTTGCCTTCGTCGCGACCGAAGAGGAACCATTTTTCGTAAAGCCAGGAAAGATACACCCGTCAGGGCATATGATTTCAGGTCAAAATATTTTTCAAAAAAGCACTTCCGCAGCACAACTGTGGAACTTGGGCTAGAGCCAATAAAGTCGCCACCGGGACCAGCCACCAAGGTGTGCCGCTCAGGGAGGACAGATAGCCGTAGAAGGAAGTGGTATAGGCGACGAGCGCACCGATCGCCCAGACGGCAAGCCAGATCAGCAGTCCGCTCATGACGACTACTGCGAAGACTTTTCCTTCGTCATCGGTTTTGCTCATGGAGATTGTCCTTCCCAGAAGACAACGAATGTGTACGCCAAGTGCTACCTCGATTGTCAGATATTTGAATCTGAAGCCATGAATTCCACATCTTATTCAGCATTCAGCGAAACGCAGTCACGAACCGCGAAGTACAAGCAAACCCTCTAGGTGTATCGCCGTAATGAGACGGCAAACTGGCTGAGATCAATAGTCAGCTGCCTTGCTGATCGGCCGCAATGCTTGTCAAAGAGTCGAGCAAGTCACACGCGGAATCCTGAAGCCAGAGAATACTGGCAAGACTCAACCTAGTGAAAATGGTCTGTTCGTTATAGGGGCGTAGAGCACACGTAGCCCAAGGATACAAAAGGGTACCTCTATTAATTGCCGTACTGGCAGCTAGCATTGTGTTTTTATTCGAGACTAACGCAGCTAGCATTGTTGAAAATTGAATTAATAGAGGTTCCCAAAAAAAGAAGTGTCGCTGTTGTGAACAATCATCACAAACTAAGTGGTTTTCCCAAGCGGTAAAGTTTTCATTTGAGCGAACTTGTTTTGGAACCCAATTTGCCTCATGCGCATTACCTGCCACGCAGGCCTCAAGAAACAAAACTTCTGCTCCATTGGCTAGGTGACAGACGCTCTGCTTTCTGATAAACGGGAGTTTGCGAAACAAGTTCGTCCAATCACCGCACTGAATCTGTCGGTACTCGTTCGCTCCTTTTCGCCTTCGTACTCCTCTTGCATAGTAAGGCCCACGAATCATGAACAGAGTTTTATCTAACCGGTTAGTGCGGTGTCTTGGAAAGAATTCGGCACTATCGCCCTTGTTTGTCACCGCAATAGTTTTCGCCAGTTTGTTCTGCTGTGAATCTGCCGACGGGCAAAACACCACGAAAAAACGGACCGAGCCCATTTCGCTGGTCCAGCTTATTGCAGGATCTGCGTCGATGACGCGGCCAGGCGAACGAACGAAGTGGATTCAACAATTACACAGTATGACTGGTAAAGACCGAGGCAAGCTGCGCGTGATCTGTGAAAGAGAACGCACCCAGCTAGCCGCGATCGACCGGCGTGCAGGAGCAAAGCCCGCTCAGACTGCGAAATTGTATGGAGTAAAAGTCAATAATCAGTCAACCTCGCCGATCGATATCACAGTTCCCGGTTACTGGTTCGATGAAAATGGCGAGAAACATCTAGAAGATGCTACGTGGACGATTTCTCCCAAAACGTCGAAATATCTCGCGTCTGACAAAAAAAGGATCCATGCCAGCAAGTTCCTGTATCAGGTCAAAGTGGACCAGCAAACCTATCCAAGCAAAGATCTCTACTGGCCTGCCTATTATGACCCTGACCATGGAACGATCGTAAAAATTGTTCCCGATGACCTTATCGAAAGGCGGGTTGCTGCCAAGCCAGTTATCAATGGTAGGCAGTCGAACGCCGACCAACTTGTTGATCAATTCATTCAGCTTGCCGAAGACGTCAATGATATTGCTGAAGCCTATGACGAAAATGTTAAACCGGTCGTGTCGGCAATTAAGAAGGCAAGAGCCAAGAACGCGTATCGGGTTTACCTGGAAAGCATCGATGTTGCCGCTCGCAAAAGCAATGGCAAGCATTGGGACTCCGGAAAGGGGGCTCCTGATCTCATCGTTCGACTCAAAGTAAAGACGTTCGGCGGGGACAGTTTCAAGGCAAGCGTTGTCAAGAATTCATATTTGAATACGTACGATGAATTGTCAGTCCGCGCTAAACCTGGCCAAACCATTGAAATTACCGTCCACGATGACGATGCGTTTTCCAATGATTTTGTCGGTAGCTACCGGTTGGAAATCACGAAAAATTTGCTTAAACGCGGGCAAACGGATCTCTCCTTTGGACAGGTAGAATCTTTGGTCCTCAGGTTTGAAAAGTAAAAACATGAAATTCCTACGGATGTTTTGGCATTGGTATCTCGCTCTCATGCGACCAATTTGGAGATTGGTTAAGTGGTTCGTCCGAACGTTTGTCGATATCAGCAGCCCCAGTTATTGGCTCAAACGCTAACCGACAAAATGGACGATCGCTTGGCCAAGCGGAAAAGTTCCCTCCGGGTTAACATAAAGTGCATGTTGTTTGGTCGGGTGTCTTGGCTTCCCCGTTTGGCGCCCGCAGGAGAACTGCAAAGTCAGGAATTGAGTAGTTTCAGGCCGATGGCTGACCTCTGAGGCTGCGATCAGTGGACAAAGCACATTTCTGCATGGCTCTTTGTATGCATGTGCCTTTGTGCTCCAGGCCATGCCACTTGTCACATGTCACGTGCACCATGTGTGTGAATTTAATCCCTAGTCTCAGCTCCACACGTAATTTGACTCTGGATCACTCAGTCACACGCCATGCTGAATCTCAGTAGCAGTAGCTGTAATGGCTGCTCAGCGGATCAGAAGACAAAGCACAGTTATCCGTAAGGATCACATCAGAGCCAGCACTGATTCTGGAGTCAGAACTCTCGGGAGGTAATTGCGTTTTGTTTCTGATCACATACTGCTCAGACTAATAAAATAGATACTCTCCGTTGCCCTGGGTCAAATGTAAGGATTACATTTGGGAGCTGAGACTCATTACGGAAGCAATGCCTAGCCAAGCTGCACATTTATCAGGCAGAAGTCTATTATATAAAGCCGTAAGATGTGGCTAACCTAATGATATGGAGTCTGGATTCTGATTTTCTGCCTTGCTTTCAGCTTCTAAGACTTGTACTTTAGAGGAAAGTTACAGAGGAGGGAAGGAAAACACAGCATACATTGTTATGTGTACCCACACATACACAAACCCTCACGTGTACATACATGTGTACTTACAGGCTGATAATCATGCATTTGTGTTTCGGATTGCTTGCTGCCCAGGTATTTTGGCCAAGTGGTTCCCTTTTCGGGGTGAACATATTTGGGCGTGCCTGTTGCTGGGGTGATCCTAAGATGCTCGTCTATCTACACACATTCTGAGAAATGCCACTGGAATATGGCAACAGCTGTCAGGGTGCGGTATCAGTGCAAATGTCCAGAGGTATTCCACATATGAAATACTTCCCCATAAACTGGCTAAATATGCCACATGCTCCAGCTGCTACTGCAGTAAAGGGGATATGTTACTGCATATCCCCTTTGATCTTTGGTCAGTGCTGTAGTATGTACTAATTTTATAGGAGATGAGCATAAACAGTCAATAATCCCAGTGAGCCAATACATATCACACAATGTAGATTGGCTGGAGCATGTGAATTGACATGTAACATAGCACCATATAACTGCTTACAGGCCCAGGGTCTCCTGCTCATGTAGACTTCTGCTATGTGTGTCAGGATCCATGTGTTTTCAGTCTTGTCTTAATCACTGTCAGTCTCATCACCACATGCTTTCCCACTAAAGTAATCGTTTGTCTTTAATGCATGTAATGATTTAATTAACCACAGTCATTCACCAGTTCACGATTTATGTTTATATGATTGTTAGTAGTCTGTCGACGTTATTGTCCGATTATTTTCAGTTTCCACTTTATGCACACACTTTTAAGTACATCCGTTTATGTTGTAATCAAGTCCGCACCAATTGTTCTTGTTAACATTAATTGTTTTCAATTAGTCACAGTTTACGTGTCAATTACCCTGCCTCGTGTATCCCACACTTTCAATTAGATTCACCTGCACTTAATCAGGCACACCCCGTTTCCATTTGCATAAAGCCCCAATGTGCCCAGTCTTGTTTGCTAGATTGTACTGGTTGGTTTACCTCTGTCTTTCAAGCGTTATTCCACAGTTCCCGATTCCCACAGTCTCTGTTACAGTCATCGTGTCTTCGTCCGTCTTTTCTTGTTTTAGTCTCTCCCAGTACCCTCTCCCTCAGTGTGTTTTCGTCTGGACCTGGATTGACCCTCGCTTGTTTCTCGACCATGATTCCTGCCCGCCGTTTCTGTAACTCAGCCCAGTGATTCCCGGATACGACCTACGCCTGCCCATGGACCCGACTTGGATTTCCCACGATACAACTGTTTGCCGGCTAACGACTTCTGGACTGTCTGACTACTCTGTGGTTTTCTAATAAACCGATTGATTTCTCCCTGAACTTGGTCTGGCAATTGGTTTCTGTTACTTGCCCTGACAGTTTTTGTGAAATCTGAGCCTGAGCACTCCCCGAGTCTGCATCTCTCACGATTCGGTCATTTCCGGATTCTTGGGATTTTCCAAACGCTTTCTTAGCATCTCGTTTGCTGGAGTTTTCCCGCTGTTATACTAATCTGCATAGTAATTAACTCTCCTCTACTATGTAGCTCTTAGTGACTTCTATCCTAGACTAATATTGTTACGGTAGCTCGACGGAACCAGAAGCAGACCAGGAATTTGCAGAGTCGAAAACGAGGGTCGAAAGCCAGAGAAATCGGTAATACACGGCCGACCGCGCGGCACAAGAATGGTCAAAACAGAAATGGGTCGTTAACACTAGTCACTACGGTACAATCAAGGGCAAGGCAATACCCAAATCAATCCAAAGGGTGTCTATACAATTATCTCACTATTAATCTGGCTTATGGGAAATCGGCTACAGAATAAAGGATCAAACGCTCTGACGGCAAACAAGAGGGAATGACAAACCTAAATACTCTTTCCCATTGGGAAGGTGCCGCCCACCTAAACACACACACGGGAAACACCTGGGGTTACATTCACCTCAATGAATTATCTGGGGCTGAGGAGACATATGCACGCACACCTCCTAAACATTAATGACATTCTATTACACACAACCAAGTGGGAAAGGAGCGGAGATTTAGGACATTTAGGATAGAGTAATAAAGAATCTAACGAGCAATTAGTAATTAGGATACGACAGCTGATATGTAGAAAGAAGAGACGGCTATGAAACAGAATGGCAATTAGTAGTGTTAGTAGTTACGTGAATATAAACACACCCGCCTATCTAAAGTGCACGTTAGTATTTGTTTTAGTAATATATACAAACGGTTAGTTAAGGATAGAAATTCCTACGCTTTACACCAGGGGTCACCAACCTTTTTAAAGCTGAGGGCTACCTTAAGATTCCCAAATGGCTTGAGGGCTACCAGCTCAAAACATATGTATAAACAAATCAAAAAATCAAAAAAGCGTACAATATTCACACAAAAAACTATATTCATAACTTTTTGACAAGTATTTGTAAATTAATGTATTTATGTTTAATTGTCAAAGTGACATTTATTTTGTGCAAATGCACAACATGTCACAATTTAATTCAACAAAAAACAGAACTCAAATTGTTTTTTCCCAATACATGAGATTGTGTCAACTCCAACTTTGAATCTGATTTAATCAATGAACAATGATCAATTGACCAGGTAACATGGTGTTTTACTAAAACACTGTTCAGTCTTGTCTGTCAGTTAGTGAGAAACCTGGCATTCCAATTTGTCCACTAGTTTGCTGTATTCTGGTGTATAGTTTGACACTGCCACTCTCAGTGACTCCTGCAGATGTGAATCAGTTAGGCGTGTTCGGTGTTTATTTTTTATAAAGTTCATATTGGAAAAGGCTGATTCACAGAGATAAGTGGAGCCGAAGAGACAAGCAACCTTCATAGCTGCTGTGCAGATAGATTTGTACTTTTCCATGTCCACTAAGTTCCAAAAGTTTGGGTTACTCAGATGTGCTTTAAGGTACAGGTCATTTTGCAAAGTTATTATTTCCATTTCCACCTGCCCTGCATCCAAGGTGAAGGTTGTACTTAGGTTCTCAGCTGTGCCTGTAATGTCCACTGACATAAAGGGATTTGAAATGAATGACACACATGGCTCAATTCGCTCAAAATCACAAAATCTGTTCTCAAACTCTTTCATCAGTCTGTTAATCACTTGGCAGTATTTTTCTACAGCTTTATCAAAAGCCACAGATGCAGAAACATTGTCACTAAGAACTTTTTGCACAGAGGGGAAGTGCACTTTTTCTTTGCAAATGCGCAGAGAAAATGTTCATTTTAGCTTTAAAAGCTTTTACAGCACTTATATTTGTGACAGTCTTACCTGTGCCTTGCAGCTCACAGTTCAAATTGTTCAGTTTTTCTGTGACGTCTGTTAAAAAGGCAAGGTCAAGCAACCACTCAGTGTTGTCCAA
>CBDFMC010000016.1:0-156341 GCA_965249435.1 Lacipirellulaceae bacterium
TCTACGACGCCGACGCCAAGTACAACTCGGGCCTCTTCCATTTCGAGCGAGAAAAAGATCGCGAGCCGCCCGACGAGTTGACCACTTCGCTCGAAATCGACGATAAAGTCCTAAAAGATATCGTTGGTCGCCTCTACTATCCGGAAAGCCCGTACGAGTTCGCCGCCCTTCCGGCCGACATTTTGGGGCAGGTTTACGAACAGTTTTTGGGCAAGGTGATTCGGCTCACCAAAGGGCATCAGGCGAAGGTCGAGGACAAGCCGGAGGTGAAAAAGGCGGGCGGCGTCTACTACACGCCGACCTACATTGTCGACTACATCGTCGAAAACACCGTCGGGAAACTGCTGGAGGGAAAAACGCCGCAGCAAATCGGCGGGCTGACCAAGACGTTCCAGCCTTCCAAAAGAGGTCGGCCGCTGACGGTACTCGACCCGGCGTGTGGTAGCGGTTCGTTCTTGATCGTGGCCTACCAGTATCTTCTCGACTGGTATCTCAAGCAATACACGGAGGTCGACAAACCGGCGAAGCACGCCCGCGGCGCAAGTCCGCGCGTCTACCAGGCAGGCGACGGCGACTGGCGGCTAACCGCAGTCGAGCGGAAGCGGATTCTGCTCTCGCACATCTACGGCGTCGACATCGACTTCCAGGCGGTCGAGGTGACGAAGCTCTCGCTGCTACTAAAAGTTCTGGAAGGCGAAACCGAAGAGACACTCAACCGCCAACTAAAACTGTTCCAAAAACAGCGGGCGCTGCCCGATTTGGCGAACAACATAAAATGCGGCAACAGCCTGATCGGGTCTGATTTTTATGAGAACCAGCAGCTTGAACTTTTTGACGAAGATGAGCGGCTGCGGATTAATGTGTTTGATTGGCAAACAGAGTTCGCGCACGTCTTCACCGGAAAAAACCCAGGGTTTGACGCGGTGGTGGGGAACCCGCCTTATGTTAGAGTGCGTGTATTGCGTGACTTTGTGCCTGAAGCTGTAATTGAATACCTCAAAACTTCTTATGAATGTGCGGTGCATGTCTGGGATGTCTATCTTCTGTTCTATGAAAAAGCCCTTTCTTTAACACGAACCAAAGGGCGATTTGCATTCATTGTACCGATTCAGACATTACACCAGCCCAATTGCGAAAGTCTGCGTCGTCTTTTGCTGAATAAGACTGCGATACATAAGGTAGTTGATCTTTCGTCGATACGAGTTTTCCAAGGACCTCTTGTAAAAAATTGCATACTGATCTGTGAACATGACAAGCCAGCTAAATCAATACAAACAGTTTTTGCTCTCGCACAACAAGACCTTCTACAAGAATCCGTGAAATCTTGGCCACGAAACAAGGCGATCAAAAACCCCAACTTTAGCTTGAAAGTCGCTTTGCTTTCCCCTAAGCACGACTTGTGCCAAAAGCTGCAAGCTAAGAGCTGGCAATTAGGCGAATTGTGCTATGTGACCTTTGGGCTACGATCTTGCGCAAAAGGAAAAGGACAAGGCGGCAAAGATCGCCTTATTACGACAAACCGCAACCAAAAGTACACAGAATTATATCTCGAAGGCCGAGAGATTACACGATATGGAATCAATAGCAGTGGGAATTTCATAAGATATCTTCCGGAAGAAATGTATAGTCCTCGAACACCAGGGCTTTTTAGAGCAAACAAGATCGTTTCTCAGACAATGCTCTCAAAAATGAAGTTGATTGCATCACTAGATACGGATGGTCACTTTGTAGAGCAGAGCCTTCTTTGCATAGTTCCTCATGGAATTGTTACAAACGAGGTACCGGCTGCGCGATTGCCGTTAGAGTATCTGCTAGGCATTCTCAACTCGAGGCTCCAGAGTTTCTATTTTGCAACATACGTTATTGACCACTCGTTGGGTGGGGGATTAATTCACGCTACGCCCGGCTCTCAAAGCCAACTGCTAATCCCTAGGGCTTCAGATGAAGATGTTGCTACGTTAGTTGGTTTAGTAGAGGGTATTTTGTTTCAAAACGAAAAAGGAAAGAATGCGAAGACTCCCCACGAGCAAACCGCTCTCCAACGTCAAATCGCCGCCACAGACCGGCAGATCGACCAATTGGTCTACGAACTCTACGGCCTCACAGACAAAGAGATCGCCATTGTCGAGGAGGCGACGAAATGATGATGATCTGCCGTGAGTTTTCGGCTATAATTGACATATGTCAGAGTTGGCCTTTATTAAACCTCTCTTGCTCGTTTAAGCTGTGGGAAATATCCAGTCGATCAACGCTGAGCGTATTAAGTGGTGCTGCGATGATCGCGGCATTTCACTCGAAGAACTTGCCAAGCAAGCAGGCATAGCGTGGGACGCATTCCATGGCATGATGGAAGGCAAGCGAGGTATCACGTTTAATCAGCTTCGCAAGGCGGCTTCCTGCCTAAATCGTGGCGCACTCTTCTTTCTTGAACCCAGGCCAGTAATCGCTGAGCAAGCCCATACGCCGCAATTCCGCACGATTGCCAATCAAAAACCAGAATTATCTGCCAAGCTTAAGGCACTTATCGAGCGAGCAGAAAGGCAGCGTGAGGTTTATCTGAGCGTCAGTGAAGATTTAGGCGAACGGAAGGAAACGCAGTTTGTACCACCAAAGTTTCAACCTGAGAACGTGGTAAATGCTGCTCAGATTGCCCGTCAATGGCTCGGCTTGTCTGAACAGAACGATTTCAACAGCTACCGTACGGCGGTTGAAGACAAAGGGATATTAGTTTTCCAGTGTAGTGGGTACATAGGGAAATGGCAAATTGCCAAAGAAGAGCCGATCTGTGGCTTTACGCTATACGATGCCGTCTGCCCAGTCATCGTGATCAAGAAGGCATCTAAAAGCCGCCAAGTCTTTACGTTAATGCACGAGCTAGGACACGTGCTATTGCACCGAAGCAGTTTCATTGACGAGAATGACGATCTCTATTCGTACCAGGGAAAAGAACAAGAGGCAAACGCCTTCGCCGGCCATCTGCTTGTGCCCCGTGATTTCCTGGAACACATCAAAGACCACGAATGCCCTAGTGAGTTCCCGTTGATAATACTCCCTTTCCGACCGACTTTGGGAACGGCGCGGGGCGACGAGCGGGCGAGGGAGTTGGCTTGTTCGGTTTTCTGTGGTGGGTCGGCGTTGTTGCGCCGCAGCGCGCGTACCTCGCCTTACGTTTACGAGTTGTTTTCGGTTTTTGCGTCCGTTCCGCGTCAGCCTCCTGAGGTTTTTGCCAGGATCGTTAAGTTGTGACAGAACACGGCGCTGCCAACGGCGGACGTGAAATTCTTAAAGCCGCGAAAACAACAGCGAGCCAGGCGAAATGCTCGCTTTAAGCACGAGATCGTGCCTTCGATTCCGGCGCGCCACTGCTGCCAAATGCCCATCATCGTGTCGCCGAAATCTCGCGTCCGCCGAGGCACGCCCAGGTAGTCGACCTGTTCTTCCAATTCCTCGTAGGTGTCCTCGTCCGGACAGAAGCCCATGTCCGCGGCGACCGTTTTGGGCCGGCTACCGTACTTCTCTTCGTGTCGTTCGAGTACCGTCTCCAGGAGTTCGCTGTCGCTTACATTCTTCTCCAACACAACGTAATCGGTAATGAACTTCTCCTTCGACTGTGTGAGCAGCACCTTGTGACCGAATTCGACTGGCTTGCCACGCCGTCCACGCATGATCAACTCCGCATGAGATTCAAAAATGCTGAACACTTTGTCGGCATTTGGAACCTGCTCTCGATCGAACGCGCGGCGCCGAGCCACTTCGGCGACCTGCCGCATCACCGGCAAACGGTTCGCCAGCGACTGGGCAATCGTCGCCAACTCGACACACGTCGAACGTTCGGCCCAAGCGACGAATTGTTCCGCTTTTTCCAGAGCTTCCTCGACCCGGACGATCAGCGTCTTCATATTCTGGCGGACCTGGCGGAGACGCTTTTTGTTCGTGCTATTCGAGTAACGCGTGACGAAAAGATGCAGATTTTTGATCTTCTTCGCGTGAAATCGCCAAGGACAACGGAGTGGGTCGAGTTCTCGACCAGTCGACATTTCTCGGGCAGCCACGCGATAGACGTCCCACAGCAGGCTGGAGTCGGTCGGCCAGTGAATATTGCATTCGGTGACGGTCGTGTCGGTTCGCACATGTTCCAGGGAGACCGTTTCTTCGGCGACGACGCCGAGGGCCAATAGGTGATTGATCCGTTCCCAAGTCTCGGGCTGAATCGCGCGAAATGCCTTGTTCAGCAGCGTGAAGTCGATGGTCGGCTTTTTCAGCAGGCGGCAAAACCGCTGCAAGGTTTCGCTTTCGGCAATCCGGATCGACGCTTCCCGATAGTCGAGTCCTTCCCGTTGCAAGACGAGGATCGCGCGAAACAGGTTTTCGCTGGTGAAGATCGGCTTTCGGCCGCGTGCCGACGTCGTCTGGCTGAGCTGTTCGAGGTCGCGATGGACCACATCGAGAATCGCGGGCCGGCTGTCCAGCAACTGGCCGAGCGTTTTGTACTCGTCACGATAATCCCGTACCGTTTGGTTGTCGGCCTTCTCGTTGGCCCATCCAAAATCGAGAATCGCTTCAGCTTTCAAACGCATCGCCCGCTTCTCCTTGGGTAAAATGGCTCTTTGATTCGTTCTGTTTTCAATAGGATAACGATGCGTCTTTTTCTTGCTACACCAAAACCGGCCCGCCAGACGAATTTCACAATATTCTGATTTGGGAAACAGGAACTAGTGATGTGAATGAATATGATAACTGGCTCCACAGGTATCGCAAACAGTGGACGGTAAGTAGCGAAGTGCTTTTGAGGCGGCTCAAGGATAGCGGACGTCTTTACCAGTCACGGTACGATGCGTATCGTGATTGGCGTCGACAGCACGAATTTCCTGTGAAAGAGGGTGGTAGTCGGCAGTACCGCCATCGCGAACCCAAGAATATCTTTGGTGAACCGTTTGTCAGAACTGTTCTTGATGCATTGCATGAAAAGCATATTAGCTTAGCCAAGGCGAGCACCTATTTGGACAACTTGAAGGTCACGGATGTCCATAAGTTGGAGGCCTTCTATGCTGGCCTTTGATGCATCCTCTATAATTCACGCCTGGGATAACTATCCGGTGGAACAATTTCCACCGATGTGGAATTGGATAGCTTCACAAATCCAGAGAGAAGTTTTTTTGATTCCGAAAGTGGCCTTTGAGGAGGTTAATGGTAAGACTCCAGAGTGCGCAAAGTGGCTCAGAGACAATAATATTCAGCGACTTACCGTCTCAAACGATATTATACAGGCAGCGATGCGAATTAGGAGTTTACTTGGCATTCAGGACGATAAATACCATCCGAAAGGCGTCGGCGAAAATGACATCCTGATTATAGCTACCGCACTAATTCAGAATTTGAGGTTAGTGCCTGAGGAGGCTCGACAACTTAACCTGCCCGAGATGAAAGCGAAGATGAAAATCCCCGCTGTCTGTGCCCTGCAAGAAGTGGGCGTACGATGCATGAACTTCATTGACTTGATCAAAGAATCAGAAGCAGTATTCCAGTAAAGGAATCAGATGACAAGGGTGCAACAGAGTTCGTAGGGTGCGTGGAGTACGGCAGGACTGCGCATGGTGCGTTACGCAAACCAACCCACTCTTTCATAACATTCGTCGTTGCAATCGAGTCCTCTGCCGTACGTAACGCACCGGGGTAGAACGGCTTGCTTCACGCACCCTACAGACTTGCCCTGCAAACCGACCGCTCTCCAGCGCCAAATCACCGCGACGGACCGGCAGATCGACCAGGCTAGTCTACCAGCTCTACGGCCTCACCAACAAAGAGATCGCCATCGTCGAGGAGGCAACGGCGCGGTAGGATAGACGGGGCGGGAGTCGGTCGTTGATGTTGACAATCCTTGGAGAGAGAGCCATGTCCCAGTTCAAGTTTATTGTTGAACAACATGCCGACGGCTTTGTGGCCTATCCGCTCGGTCTGAAGGGGGTTGTTGTAGGGCAAGGTGAAACAAGTGATCAGGCTTTGGCCGACGCGAAATCTGCTGTCCGCTTTCATATTGCGACGTTTGGCGCTGGTGAAATCGAGGTAGATTCTCCCCTAGCCGCGTCGCTTATTGGCCCGCTCGTAAGGCCCTGCTCCGAGCACTTCGCTCCGTTGGATCTTCATCGCTGTTTTGCTCCAGCTGAACGTTGACCAGGATCTGTAGCGCCCGAGCCATGCCCTCGAAACCGCCATGTCATCAAAACTATGGGCGTCGAGGACTTGGACCATCTCGTCAAAAGGGTTAGATTCGCTATAAGATTCATTGGGGTGGGTCATGCGCGGGTCTCCTTTCTCTTGCGTGAAACAAACGGTTAAGAGACCGACTATGGCCCACCCTTTCAAGAGGGGCCGGCCCGGCTTCGCCTTTTTCGCTACGCTCGAAAGGCGAAGAATACCTCGACAAATTTGGGTTGTTGGGCAAAGCTCGCACTGGGTTTTGTTCGTGTTTCACCCGTGGCCCTTCTTGTTTTTAGTTTTTCAGGAATTTTAATGGCCATATTTTGCAGTGGAAAGGAGAATGCCCAAGTCACAATTTCAGCCCCCGGCTTTGCCGGGGGGTTGCGTAACAGTCCACGCTTTCCACCAAGCAGAGCATTTCTACGAAGGACATTTTCCCCGAAAGCAACATTTCCTTGAAGGCGACCCCCCGGCAAAGCCGGGGGCTTAAATGCTTTCTTCGAACGGTAGCCACTAAATTCCCTGAAGAACCTTCTTTTTAGAAAGTGCAGTTGAGGACACACATCTTGGCTAAACCAGTAAATCAGCTTGAGTGCGATCCGCGTCATTGGGATTTTTTTCATCGCCATGCTTTGCTTCTGGTGGGAGCAGCCCCGATGGCTGCGAATTTGCTCGGTAGTGCATTCAATATCTGGTACAACGCCACTCGAATCGAGCAGATGCTCAGCGAAGCTCAGCTCAATCGCTTTCACGACTGCTGGATGGTCTTCAACGTGATCATCTATCCGACGGCAGCTTTTCTATGGGTTATCCCACTCGTTTGGTTGAAACCAATGCATCGCGCGCAGCTTGCGGGTGAGGAAATCGATGCTGAGAAATTAACGCGGGCGCAGCGGACCGTGGTCAATCTGCCGTGGCGGATTCTGGTGGTTGCAAGCGCTAGCTGGCTGTTGTGTATTCCCGTTTTCCTGACGGCGTTGATGGCGATCGATGAACCCTTGTCGATGGATGTGGTTTGGCATTTGATTACTGCCTTTGTCACGGGCGGGCTGATTGCCATCACCCACAGCTTTTTCGCCGTCGAATTGGTCAGCCAACGGACGCTGTTCCCGGTATTTTTCCGCCGAGAAAATCCCGCCGAGACTCCAGGAGCAATGCCACTGACGCTCACGGCCCGAGGGATTATGTGGGCTGTTTCGGCCGTGGTTTCGCCAGTCGTAACGCTCGTTCTGTTGCTCATCTCCCCCGATACTTCGCAACTTTCACCCTGGTTCGGGGTTGCCGTGGGAGTCGTGGCGGTGGCGTTTGGGCTGATGACCGCGTGGATGTTGGGCCGGTTGGTTGCTGATCCGGTACACCAGCTGAAGGATGCCGCGATTCGTGTCTCCGAAGGGGACCTGAACGTCCGCGTGAATCTGCTTCGAGCGGACGATTTCGGACCGCTGATCGAAAAGTTCAACCTGATGGTCGAAGGACTGCGCGAGCGCGAACGGTTGCAGGAAACCTTCGGCCGACATGTTGGGCGTGAGGCCGCCGAGCAAATTCTTCAGCAAGGCGATGGGCTTGGCGGTAGCCAACTGACGATTACGGTCATGTTTGTCGATGTCCGCAACTTCACCGCCCACTCGGCCGATCATTCTCCCGAAGAGGTGGTCTCGGCCCTGAATATCTTTTTCCGCGACGCGGTCGAAATGGTGGAAACACATGGTGGCATGGTCAACAAATTTCTCGGCGATGGGTTCATGGCCCTGTTTGGCGCGATTCAGCTCGGCTCCAGGGCTGCGAATACCAGTCATGCACACGACGCAGTCGAAACGGGCCGACTTCTACTTTGCTGCTTGAATGAAGCGGCCCAAGAGTTGGAACAAGCCGGCTGGCCCGGACTGAAGATCGGCATCGGCATCAACACGGGCCCCGCAATTGTCGGCAGTATCGGATCGCCAAAGAGGCAAGAGTTTACCGCCATCGGCGATACGGTCAACGTTGCCGCTCGTGTCGAAGCGCTGACCAAGCAAGTCCGCCATGATCTGCTGGTGACCGAAGCGACACGGCAACATCTCCCCGATGATATTTCTCTCACGCCACTTCCGCCGCAGCATGTCAAAGGCAAGAGCGCAGCACTGCAGGTCTATGCGGTTGACACGTAGATGAAAGCTCTCGTTGAACGCCGGAACTCGCAGAGCTCGTCCCGGCCAGGAGAACTGCAAAGTCTTGAAGCTCATATATCAGCTCCCGGCTTTGCCTGGGGGTAAGAATGCTTCGGAGCTAAATATCCGGAGAAAACTGCGACAACACTTCTGCGGCAGGTAACCCCCCCGGCAAAGCCGGGGGCTGAAATTGCTGAAGTGTTTCAACCACACTGAGACATATACGGCCTTCGTGAAGGGACAGTCTCTCCGGCTTTCCGTGGCAACGTGCGTTGCCGTAACTTGAGGTTGGTTTCGCGTCGCTGGTGTCGGGCAGTTGCCAGTTTGGACGACGCTGTTGGTGGAGCTGCTCCGGGTTGCCCCGATAATAGTCTATCGGCTTGAGATAGCCAAGGAATGCAGCGGCCGAGTCGGCAAGCCCTGGGCAACTCTGTGGCGAAATCTCTTGCTTGTTTTCAGTTTGAGATGGGACAAGTATTCAGAAACCGGCTGCTTGGCCCGGCGTGCGTGGATCGTTCACGCCCGTGAGCGTGCCATCGGTAGTACGAGCAATCGCCTGGGCAATGGCAACATGCTCTACAATTTCCAATTCATGCCCGCGCCGTCGAAGTCCTTCCAGAACCGGGGCAGACATAGACGACTCCGCCATGATTTGATCAGGCAACCACTGGTGATGAAATCGCGGAGCGGAAACCGCCTCCTGCAGATCCATGCCAAGATCTAAATGATTCACAAGGATCGACACTACTTGAGTAATGATGGTAGGGCCGCCCGCGGCCCCAACGGTGAGAACCGGCTCGCGACGCTCGTCCAGCACAATCGTCGGACTCATGCTGGAAAGGGGTCGCTTGCCCGGCGCGATGGCATTGTTTTCCGCGCCCATCAGCCCAAAGGAATTCGGCGTGCCGGGATGAATCGAAAAATCATCCATCTCATTATTCAGCACGAGGCCAGTGCCGGGCACAATCACCTTCGAGCCGAACGCCGTGTTGATGGTTGCAGTGATCGCCACCCAATTGCCCTCGGCATCGGCGGCGGCGATGTGGGTTGTATGTCGACCGAACACGTTCGATTGCCAATCGGGAGGCGTCCCATGCTCGGGCACGTTGGTAGCTTCGTTGTTCCGAATACGCCCAGCCAATCGCTTGGCATAACTCCGATCGGTCAGACCGTGAGGAACTTTGACGAAATCGGCGTCGCCCAGCCAGTAGGCTCGATCGGCAAAGGCGAGCTTCATCGCTTCGGCAACGATGTGCACTGCCAAGGCGGGATCACGCTCGCGCATGGCTCGCAAATCAAAATGCTCCAGAATGTTCAGGATTTGAGCCACATGAATGCCGCCCGAACTGGGTGGAGGGAAACCGACAATCGAGTAATTTCGATAGCGACTCTCCACCGGTTCCCGTGTTTTGGCCTCGTAAGCGACAAAATCTTCGACCGTCAGGACGCCCCCGTTTTTTGCCATCCAGTTAGCGATGGTTTTCGCAAACGGACCGCCGTAAAACCAATCGGTGCCCTGCTCGGCAATCTGGCGATACGTGCTCGCCAAGTTCGGCTGCTTGAGCGTTTCGCCTTCCACGTAGACGGAGCCGTCCGGCTTGAACAGCGCATTGAGAGTCCCCTCGAAGCGCGCAAGTTGCTCCGCCTTGGACTTCAACTCGCGGGCATTCACGGGTCCCAGTACAAAGCCGTTTTCCGCGATCTCGGCAGCGGGCAAGATCAAATCCTTCAGACTGCGATTGCCGTATTTCTCGATAGCGGTGGCATAGGCCTTCAGCGCACCGGGCACAGCCACCGCCAGTGGCCCTGTTTGGCTGAGTTGCGTCTCGGGCTGCCCATTGCGGAGATACATGTCACGATGCGCCGCTAGCGGGGCTGTTTCACGCCCATCGATCGCCACCAATTGGCCGTCGGCAAGTCGAATCATAATGAAACAGCCGCCCCCCAAGCCGGAGTTGTGGTTGTCGACAACGCCCAGCGTAAATGCAGCCGCCACGGCCGCATCGACCGCATTCCCCCCGGCACGAAACACGTCCACCGCGGCATCGGTCGCCTCTGGATGGACCGTTGCAACCATGTATCGCTTGCCAGTTGCGGCTTGGCTAAAAACGGGGCAACTGGCCGTGACAATGAGCAGCAAGAAAAACAAACGGATTAGTTGTCGGACAAGCATGGGCGTTCCACGAGTTCTTGTATCTGAAAAGTGTGTAAGTGTAGTGATTCTAATACTACAGCGTCAGGTTGACATTTCAACCAGGAAGAAGACCTCCTGAAGATGCCTGTCTCCTGTCTCAAGAGAATCGGCTTTTGCATTACGAGCTAGGCTAAGATTGACGGATATTGGGCAGGGCAGTTTTTGAGCCGCTATTGCCAGGGCGCATAAAAAAGACCGCCCTACGAGCCTTATCCGAAGACAAAGCAGCATTGCGGTCGGTCGCTCCGTAGAGCGTTGCCTGCGAATGTTTCTTCTTGTTACGAAAAGAATTCACAGGCAGAGATTGGTTACACTCATCAGCATTCTACCCGATTGCTGAAGACCGTCAAGCAGATTGCTGATGATTTTCTGAGTATCAAGCCTGCAAAAACTCATCTACCTCAATTGCTGCTTCGAGGCCGACGGCAAGGGATCGCCATGTTCGATGCAAGACTCGGTGATCTTGCAGTGGCACCCAAGCGTAAAGTACGACTTACACTCATCGGCATTCTGCTCCGTTCAGTTGCTCTTGTATCGCCAGGCTCAATGTCGTATAAAATGAGAAATGCCGCAAAGTGCGGCAATCTGCGGCACCGGCCATAAATGAGATTCTCAGGTGTCACGTAAACTTCGCAGTCATCGTATCTCGGTCAGCCTGACTGAGAACGAAAGAAACGCTCTGCAGAGAATCGCCGAGAAAAGCGATTTGTCACTGTCGCGAATTGTTCAAGAAGCGGTTCGCAATTTTCTAGAGGGGAATCCTCGACCAACCAAACTATTCAGAACATCGTAAGCGTTCTGTGAACAGCGTCCCAAAATTGCGCGCTATCCTAATAGAGGTGAACCATTCCCTTTATTCCAGGAACGAGCACAATGTCCAATCGAAACAAATCCCAAGAGTCCCACTGGCGTGGCCTACTGAAACAGCAGTCCTCAAGCGGCTTGAGCATCGCGGCGTTTTGCCACCAGAACTCGATTACACAAACCAGCTATTATGCCTGGCAGCGTAAGTTCCGTGAGCAGCAAGCCTCCCCAGAGCAGGGGAGCCGTTCGACCAAGTCTCTTAAAACCAGTCGTAACGCCGTCCAGGGCACCCAACTGGTGCCTGTGCGGATCGAGGGGACGACACCTGCGTCCACGCTGCGTATTCACTTGCCGCAGCAGGGAGTCTTTGTGGATGTGCCTCACGGCACCGATTGTGAGACAGTGAAGGACGTATTGCAGGCGTTGCGTGAGGTGGCGTCATGTTGATTGTGCCATCCCAAATAAAAGTCTTCGCCGCGTTGGCTCCCACGGACATGCGTAAAAGTTTTTGTGGATTAATCGGTATCGTCGAAAAGGAGCTTGGCAAACAGATTGAAGACGGAGATCTTTTCTTGTTTTTCAACCGACGCCGCAACCGGTTGAAGGTACTCTATTTCACGGGTGACGGCACGATCATCCTCTACAAGCATCTTGAACGAGGAACGTCCGAGACACTACGTGGCGCCGACCATGGAGGGGCGATTGCATCCCCCGGTGATTACTTGACACTGCATGTGGACGACCTGCGATTGTTGCTGGAAGGCATCGAGCTATCGAGTGTCAAACGTCGCAAGTGGTGGCGTCGTGAGCAGGCAAAACAAATTACTCAATCGCCTTGGAAACCACCTTGACGCGCAACGTGAATTGTCGATAAATAAACATGTGTGTTCTACACCAACGGTGTGTGATCATTTGCCATTTCGTGACGCACCTTCAAGGACCGAAACGTTGTCGATGGAATCCGACAAACTCCGAAAAGAGATCGAAGTGCAGCGCGCCGAGATCGCACATCTCAAAAGGGTTAATAGCGAGCAACAGGCAACTCTTGAATCGTTGCAGAATCACATCGAGGTGATGCAAGAGCAAATCACCTTACTCCGTAAGGCACTCTTTTCTCCACGGCGTGAACGGTTTATCCCTTCTCCCGATCAAAAGCTTCTTTTTGATCCCGAGTCGATCGAGGGCAACGAGATTAGCGAGGATGACGAGGCGACCGACGAAGAAGAGCCAGACGATGAATCGTCTTCGAAACGCAAGAAACGCCGTAAGAAGCGCAAACGTTTTGAATTCCCCGAGTGCTTGCCGGTCCAGCGTTTTGAACACCCACTGCCGCCGGAAGAACTCGATTGTCCTTGTGGATGTGGCGGCAAGCGGACGGTGATCTCCGAGCAGATCTCACGGCAACTAGAATATGTTGAGTCTAGCGCCTACATCGCCGAGCACGTTCGGTTTACCTACGGTTGCCCTGTTAGCCGGGATGGCCAGCAGATCGTCACCAGCGAAAAGCCACCCAATATCAACGAAAAAGGGATATTTGGGGCCAGCACGTTAGCCTGGCTGGCACACGCCAAGTTCGAGCGTCACCTGCCCCTGTATCGTCTCCAGGAAGAGCTTCGTTCCACCACCACGATGTGGTTCAACCGCAGCGTGTTGAGCAACGCCGTGGTGCGAACGGGCGAGCGTCTGCTGCCGGTGTGGGATCTGATTCGCACCCAAGTACTGGATAGTTTTTATGTACGGGCCGACGAGACCACGGCCCGTGTCCTGCGTCCCGGGGCTGGGGCGACCAAGCTGGTTTATCTCTGGGCCTACGTTGGCGATGACCAGCATCCGTACCAACTATTTGACTATCGACTTGATCGATCCCGCGCAGGTCCGCGGGAAATACTTGATGATTTTCAAGGCGGATTATTAACCGACGGTTACAGTGTCTACACGTCCCTAGTCAAGGAATCGGATGGCCGACTTCTGGATCTGGGTTGTTGGGCCCATGCGCGGCGGAAGTTCGACGAAGCGTGCGCCGTCTCAACGCAGCCACTTGCGCACGAGGCGCTCGCTTGGATCTGGCAACTGTACGACATCGAGGATCGCCTGGCCGATGCCGATGTGGAAACGCGACGACAAGTGCGCATGCGCGAGTCGGTTCCCATTCTTGCCCTTCTGCACGATCGTCTCACCGAAGTGCAGCCGACGGTACGGCCTTCGACCAAGTTGGCCGAAGCGATCGGCTACCTGCTCAATCGTTGGAACGCGATGACGCGATTTGCAACCGACGGGCGCTATGCGATCGATAACAACATGGCAGAAAGAGTCATTCGCCCCTCGGTTATTGGAAGAAAAAATTACCAATTTTTTGGGAGCGATGCGGGTGGTCGCGCGGCATGCGTCTGGTACACGCTTATCCAGAGTGCTCGTTCTAATCATGTCCACGTCACCCCGTATCTCAACGATGTTCTCGTCCGGCTTCCTCAGATCGTTCCCGAGTACTTGCGGGTGGGCGACGCCCAAACCCCGTTCGAATCGCTTTCAAGGGACCAGCGTGAACAGCTCTCCGAGCTGCTACCTGACCGATGGCTCAAGGCACACCCTGAGCATCGCAGCGAAGATCGCCAGCGCGAACTTGATCAGGCCAACCAGCGCCGCCGCCAGAGGCGTGCTTCACGACGTCGGCTTGTCAAGATCTGAATTACGCTCCTGGCATGACGGAGTTCACAGAGCGCTAACGTTTTGCAGTCGCTCGTCGAGCGAGGTCTGCATGGCGTGGAGTTGATCACCAGCGACGCCCACGAAGGTCTCAAGGCGGCTCGTAAAGGAGTCTTTCCCGGAGTGCCATGGCAACGCTGTCAATTCCACTTGCAGCAAAATGCCGTCGCGTTCGCATAGGCTGTGGTTGGTCGGGAGTCGCCGCTCGGATACATTCGAGAGTTTGCTCGCTGGTGTGCCTTGGGAGTGCTGTGGTTGGTCGGGAGTCGCCGCTCGCGTTGGAATTTCAAGTGTTGCCCAATACAGACTCCAGGTCGACAATAATGGTGGAGATATCACGGTCAGCAATATTTCGCCCGTTGGAGGTTCACCGGGATATGGGAGCCCACAGAATTCAACAGGTGAGATAATTCTCAGAGTTGACTGGTCTGACCTTGATGGTGGAATACACGCCTTAAACAGCACGCCTACAGGCGATGTGGCAAATGTGTTGGCGAACTATTTAGAAACCACTCAAATAGGAGGAAGATGGTTATACGAGGCCCCAATTCACTTGGTCGGTCATAGTCGTGGCGCGTCTCTTATAACTGTGCTTGCAGAGCGATTGGGCGAGAGTGGAATCTGGGTCGACCAATTCACTATACTAGACCCTCATCCCGTGGATGGCGTCCGTGAACCTTTCGTTCCCACACAACCCGATTTCGGAGATGGTGCTATTAGCGTATGGGATAACATCATGTTCGCCGATAATTATTGGCGGACTGATGGAGACCATAATCCCGACTTCACTGGTGAGTATGTTGCGGGTGCGTTTAACACCGAGCTGAATGAAAACTTACTGGAGGGTGACGGTTACCAGTTTCTTTCGGATCTTGTTGGAGAGCACGCAGACACGCACCTCTGGTATCACGGAACCGTTGATTCATTCGGTGAATTCAGTGATGGAGAAAAGACCATTGTCGAACCCACTTCTAGCGACTGGTATTCTCCATCAGCTTACTTAGCTGTCGATGGTGGAATACCCACTGGCAGAGATGATACTGGTTTCGCATTTAGCCGCATTGGTGGGTATAGTCGCCCATCAGCCGGTTTGGTTTCGTTTCTGGGAGGTTCCGCATCCCGCGACCCAGTTCCCTCAGCTACCCCGGAATGGGCCAACGTGGGCTATCTTGATGTCGAGTCTCTGCCAGGTGGATTAGTCGATATCGACTTTTTTATGACACTCCAAATGGCAACAACGCTCTCTTCTCATTCTATCTCGACACAAATCAGAATCCGTACGACGATATTGGCGTCAGTCTCGGTAGTGTCTCAAAATCGTCAAGCACACCCGCAAATAGTGGTTTTTCGGCACCCATTCCTGTTGGTACGCCAGAAGATACTTATTACGTCGTAGCACAATCTTCATATAACGGAAACATTCGATACTTCTACTCAACTGACACGGTAACAACACATGCCATTTCGGCATCATCTGGACCGAATGGCTCAGTTAGCCCTAACGGGCCAATCGTGGTACCAGAAGGGTCGACTGTCACATTCACTGCAACTTCCGACACCGGTTATGTCGTTGACAAGTGGTATGTCAACGGTGTTCATCAGAGTGGATTTGATGGTCAGGCCATCGTCTCCTCTGTAATAGATTTTGGAGGTTCACTTTTTGTATCCTTCCGAGAAGAGGCTACGAGTGAACTACTCATCGAAAGACCGGCGGTAGATCCTTACATTACAAGCGAATCCTCAGTTCAATTTGCTGGTACAGCTCCCGTCGGTAACCACCATGTAACTTGGGAAAACCTTTCCACTGGACAAAGCGGTGACACAGGCAGCGAAGATATCAACAGTACACGTTGGTCCGAGCGAATAGATGTAGACGAAGGAATCAACTCACTTGTTTTCAAGTCTTGGGGCGATGCGGGTGAAACTGTTCTACTGGGAACCACAACCTTCTCGGTCGAACGAAGCACCGACATACGAGTTGCAACCGCTACAGGCCCTATTGAATCGTTCGTCTGGTCAGCCGATCCGACACAAGAGTTCCCTGGCGAAAACGTCTATGTAGGATGGGACGATACTCTCGGTGGCGGATTCGAATGGGCCTATGTCCAATTCGACTTACCTCAGCTTCCTGCTGGCTCAACAATTGAAAGTGCAACGTTCATAGCTGAAGACAATGGCGGCGTTGGCAGTGCTCCACTTACCATCGACGTGAACCAGGTTATAGAGCCGTGGAGTGAGAGTACAGTCAACTGGAATAACAAGTCGAACGTAATAAGCAACGACAAGGCATCAACAGATGTGAGTCTAGATGAACATGTAGAATGGAATGTTAGCGCAATTGTAGATAGATGGTACTCAGGAGATGATAATTATGGGTTCCGTATGCGGGCACCAGACGTGGGCACTTCATCCACCCATGATCGCCGATTTGAGGATCAAGACTTTGAACTAGAGATTACCTACAGGATAGAAACCACGCCTCCATTGATTGACATTGAGGTGCCCACCGACCAAGAAGAGTATTGGACAAATACCAGCACAATCCATCTAGAAGGAGATGCTCATGATACCAAAGCACTGTCTCAAGTCTCTTGGTATAACCACGATGGCAACACAAGCGGCATAGCAACGGGCACCTCTAATTGGATGGCGAACATCCCGCTCGCGGCAGGAACAAACCTCTTAGAGGTGCAAGCAGAGGACGAGTCAGGAAACAGAGCATCGGACTTTCTGACTGCCTATTATATTGTCGCACCTCAGGGAATCAGTGCCTCGACTGACATGCAGACTCAGGTTCTTACTCAATGGAATCCTGTTGAAGGAGCGTCATTTTATCGTGTCTATCGTTCAGATTCTGACGTAGGGACTCGAAATCCAATTTCTGGATGGACTGACGCAATAGAATTCACGGATACAAATATAACTTTAGGGAACAGTTACTACTACTGGATTACAGCCGCCGCCGATGCTATCGGTAGTGCGGAAAGCCAGTTCAGCAGTTTTGCAGTCGGCAGTACGCCTACTCCTTCTACTCCCTCGGCTGATTTTGATGATGACGGCGATACCGACGGTGCTGACTTCCTTGCATGGCAGCGTGGTTTTGGGACACTAACGCCCAACGCAACCAAGAGCGAAGGCGACGCAGACAACGACCAAGATGTTGACAGTGACGACCTCAACGCCTGGGAAGCCCAATTCGGAACTAGTCTCGGAATCAACGACGAGTTGATTGCGTACTATCCGTTTGACGGAGATGTCGATGACGCTAGTGGGAGTGGTAAGCATGGCGCCGAATTCGGCGGAGTAACTTTTGTACCAGGCGTGGATGGACAAGCGGGAAGCTTTGATGGAGTGGATGATTACGTACAGTTTCCTGCATTGGATAATGGAAGCAAGACTTTTTCTTACTGGTTCCAATCAACCTGTGACACGGGCCCCTGTAGGATTCTCAGTTACGATGGAGGATACTTTCAAGACCTGTGGGTCAATTGGATCTACAACGGTAAGCTGAGCATGGCTGGTCGAGAAATAACATCAGGCAATGTTCCTCAGTTGGATGGCACTTCCGCTGTCAACGATGGCCAGTGGCATCATGCAGCGGTGACGCTTGATGCCGACACCAATGCTATAAACCTCTATGTTGACGGGACACTAGAAGCAAGCAGCAACCAATTGACTGCCGAACTGACAATGTTCGACCACGAATTCTACGCGATGTGGGATAACTTTAACAGCGGTAGTCCGCTCTTTACTCCAGGCCTGCTAGATGAGGTCAAGATTTGGGACAGGGCACTCTCGGCAGCGGAAGTAGCATTGCTCTCTGTTCTGCCGGCTACGGCTGCTATTGAGGCTATCTCAGATGGCCCGACCATAGCACCTCTGTTAACTGACCTAGTATATACTGTCCCCGCCGTCGCAGCAGCTACGACAAGCGGACCGGCACAAGCCTTGGCCGCCACTTCTCCAGAAGCGCAAGCCGCGACCAACACTCCGCAACCACTTTATGCCGACCTAGTAGATGCCGCCATTGCCGTAGGCCCTGCATCACGGTCGAAAGCTGAATCTCGCTTGGGCTCGCCAGTACTTTTCAATGAAGACAATACAGATTGGATATCGCATTCATCAAGGTGGTCACAAGAACCAGAGTGGCAAGGCTCAAGCGAGATAGCCAACAGAGCCACACACGGCTTTTTCAGTAAGGACAGCGATGACAGACTCTACCGCAATGCGGATGACGACGCAGTGAACCAAGAATTGCTCGACGAGCTATTCGCCGATGGCGAGTTCAATTCGCTGCTGTAGTTGCTTGCATACTCACCTCTCGACTTGGAAGCGGCTATGCCGCCGCTTTCAAGGTCGGTTCCCTCTCTTT
This sequence comes from Lacipirellulaceae bacterium, assembly GCA_965249435.1. GTDB lineage: Bacteria > Planctomycetota > Planctomycetia > Pirellulales > Lacipirellulaceae > JAJRWS01. Next base: position 18,419 of record CBDFMC010000016.1, read on the forward strand.
GTTTTGCAGATTCCCCGCGATGGCATGGACCTTTTGCACGTCCCGCTCTACCAGCCGCCAGTTGTAGGGCGACCTATTTTCGCTGGTGACCGCCACCGAGAGCACTCCCAATAAAAATGGGGCTATTGAGTCTGACAGACGAGTCGGTGATAGCGTACCCTTGTTATTCCCCTGATAAATCTCAGCGGCCCTCTGCGTGCTCTGCGTGAGGTTTTTGGTTGCGGCGCTGCCGCGCCAAGTTCAATCCGTGTTTCATCCGTGGTAAAATATATTTTCTCAGCGACTTTTTGTGCTTTTAGACACCACCGACAGAAGTCCTCTCTTCAGTTTTCATAAATTCCTGTTGGGTCCGGGCCTGAAGGCGAATAAGGCGAACGAACCGATAGGCACCGGTTAAATCTGTTTCACGGGCAGATGATGGGTGACAAAACAGCGCAGCCTGCCCCGTTTATCCCAAGGCAAGTGCAGCGGAGCGCCGGCGGCGAATGGCGAGCGCACGGGTTGCTTGAAGGAGGTTCCAACCAGCCACTTTCAGAAGGATCGAGTGGAAAACGCCCGGGCGGCCTCGTACGCGGAGGCGACCCAGGCCGGTCACCCGTTTTGCCAAGCTGTTGGTCGCCTCGATACCCGACCGTTTGCGGTAACGCTCGCGAAAGACAACCGTCTCTTCCTCGCGACGGCGCGAATCCAAACGGCGTTGCTTGTCGGTAAATCGAAACGTGTAGTTGCCCTTCTTTGCGCGACGGACGGGACATCCTTCGCGGTGCGAGCATCCCTCGCACGCCGCACTCGACATCACGACAAGCGTTGTGCCTTTCGCTTCGTCTCGCTGGGATTCAATCGGCGACTCGCCTCGCGGTTTTCAGGAGAAGCCAACCAATCGATTAATCGAGACTGCGTCGGCTGACTGGCCAGTCGCTGCTCGAGAACTTCTTCACCCGGCCGATCCCACGTTGCCATGCGCATCACTGGATCGTGTGACCGCGGTACACGTCAATTGTGTAGCTCATCGTTTGGAACGTATAGAATGAAATTCCAACGGGGAGCAATACTTGCAGTGTGGAGAGGTGGCCGGAGAAATCGAGCCAAGTTAGCAGTTCGCCCATCTCCTGAACGAAGAAGCCGTAATACTTGAAGAATCCAAGTAGGCCAAGGTTCGTGACAATCGACAGAGCCAACCAGCACTTCCTACGACGCTGAGCTGCGGAAGATGTCGGTGAATTGACAACTCGGAGTGCAACGATGTAATCGACGCACGTCGAGAGCCAGATCAGCGACAGAAATCGCCAGTCTCATGTTCCGTAGAATATGTAGCTGGCAACCAATAGCATTCGATTCTGCCACTTGTGGGACAAGAGCCGATTCAGCAGAACGACTGCGGCAAAGAATATCCAAAAAATATAACTGTTGAACAGCATGAACTGTGGAACTCCGAGACGTTCAATATATTTTCCCGACGGAAGCTAAGTGCCTATCCCAGAACGCATCTAGTGCTTTGTCACAGCCAAGAATTAGGATTGAGCAGATTAGCCGTTTTGGCGCTAGCCACGGTTATTACTGCATGAACCGGGGCTAGCGCCCTAACGGCTAACCCTAAAATTAAGCTGTGACAAAGCACTAGGCACCCCGGCTTCTTTGAGCAGTCGGGATGCATTTTCCGGTACTGAGACAGGTTCAAAGCGACGTGGCGTAATCGAGCAGAAATAGAACGGCGGGCAAGATACTTCTAATTTGCCGCCTCGACCACGCCAATGTAGGGTAATGTTCGGAACTTCTCCGCCCAGTCGAGTCCGTAGCCTACAACCCAGGCGTCGGGGATTTCGAAACCGAGGTAGTCGATCTGGGGGGCTACCTTGCAACGTTCCGGCTTGTGAACAAGAGCACATGTTTTGAGCGACGCCGGCTTTCGTGCGGCTAAAGTTTCCAAGAGATACGCCAGCGTGTAGCCGGTATCGACAATGTCTTCCACGACCAAAACGTGTTTATCCGAAATGTTTCTGCGCAGGTCGAGAATCATGCGGACCGCACCGCTCGTCGTCGTGTTATTGCCATAGGTCGAGAGCGCCAGGAAGTCCACGCTCCGCGGAATCGTTAGTCGTCGCGAGAGGTCGGCAAGGAAAATGAACGAGCCCTTGAGGACACCGACCATGATTAGATCGTCAACCATGTGGTAGTCGTCCGAGATTCGGCAAGCTAGTTCGTCCACCTTGGCCCGAATCTCTTCTTCGCTAATCAGCAGTTTTGGTTCTGTTTTCGACATGAATCCTCTCTCTTGCTGTTCCACGTGAGGACCTCTGAGGTGGCCCGCTCGCCGAACCATCAGGTTGAAGCGATGTGAAGTTCTTCTCTGCTAGCGTGTATCTGATATTGTCGGCCTGTTTGTTCGCCCCCTCTTCAGGGCCGAACAGCATTGGGGTGAGGGTGCCGGGAGCGGGGACAATGCGTTGCAGCCTTCCCAGAAGCTGCGTGCCAATGCAAACCCCGCCAGATCCGCCCCAACAGATATCTTTTACTCCCAGTAGATATCAGCCAGCACCGGCCGATGGTCCGAACCCACATCGGGCCCCACCCAGCACCTCAAAGCATGCCAATTGCCTTGAGTCAAGATATGATCGATCCTCGCCCCCCAAAGGATTCCCACCATTCCAACAAAGGTCGGTGACCGATCTTTCTGGCAGGAAAACCAACCTTCCGGCAACGAAAAATTGGACCGGCCACTGTATTCCTGCAACATCACCACGTCCGCACGACTGTCGAGTACCTCTCATTGCAATGCCGAACACTTGGCCAGCCGTCGTTCGATTTCCCCCATCATTTCCAAGAACTGCTGTCCCTTCACACCTCCATAGTCAGATTCAAGTTGCTGAGTAGAAATGCCTTCTGGCAAATCGCTGGCCTGGGGAAAGATATCATCCACGCTCAACCCGTCTACAATCCGCGATTGCAACCACCGTGCCGACTTTTCATCTCGGGTAGTCGCGAGTGCAAAAAGTGTGCCCGCGCGGTCTGCAAGCAGATCCGAAAATGAAAAATCACCAACGCTCTCCCCAGCATCGATTTCCTCCTTCAACAACCCGGCAGCGTCGCTCACCGATTCGTTCGAAAGCAGAGCAAGACCAGCACTGACAAAAAAATGTCTGCGCCAGTCCTCTCGGCCCCGCAGATGCACCATGCCCATTCGTTCGCCTATCTGTCTTGAGGTCAACCAGATCGGTCCATCCGTTACAGGACCGATCAGTGTTTCTACTCGCCAATGCCCCAACAAAACAGCTAGAGATAAAATGGCAGCCCGATTTTCCAACACAGGATCTTCCTTCACGCTGCGTTGCTGTGCATAGCGGAAGGCAACCTGGAGAATGGCCATCAATCGCTCAGATTTCGGCAACTGCTCCGCGGACTTCACTAAATGTCGAAAGTGGAGCTGAACTCTCGACAATACCACAGGTTTCCGGCCGAGCCTAGCCAACAACGAAGGAAGCACTTGATCGTCCAGTGCTCCGGCCCGGGACCAACTTTCGATTCCCGATTGGTCCACTCGCACTGTCTCGAAAACTCCCAACAGACGCTGCAAATCAGGATCGTTCCTCATGGTCGCATTAATCTGCGACGTGATCGGGGTCAGTGCCCATGAAGGGATTGGCAACCGGCCAATACGACACTTCTGTAAGTTGAACAGAAGATGACCACCGTTCATCTCCAATTGGCACTTGGAGTTTAAGTTCAGATAACCCGCTCTGGAGCCTGGGATTTTCACGGATAGATTGTTAGCGATAGCCCCGTCGTCAAGAAGAACTCGAGCCTTTGCCTCCATTGGCAATTGGGCTAACACCATGGCAACCAGCAGATTGACGTCTTTCTCTGCAAGACGCAAGTATCGGTACCCATCGTCAGTCACCTGCCCCCCACGCACGACGTCCGCCAATCGCTGCTTTTCTGCAGTCGTTACATCGATCGGATCAAATAGCAATGGGTTTCGCTCAATGGCCAGCATAAACAACATTGCAGAAGCAACTCCTGCCGCAATCAACAACAGCCCCAGTAGCTTCACTCTCTTACGAACAGCAGCTCGACCGCGCAACGTACTGAAGCCGACCCATGCGCCAACCAGGCAAATACACAATGAGAGCAAAACAAAGGCTCCACTAGGGGCATGGCTCGTTTCAGCTAGGCTTAGTAACAGAGGGAGCCCCAGCCCGAGCGAGCAGACCAACATCCATTGCTGGAACGTCACGAGGGAGCCTTGATCATCTTTCCCAACTCGCACGGAGAGTGCTATTAAAAAACCGGCAATCAAGAATTGGGCAGATAGAAATAGCCCGAAGAAAATAATGCTAAGCAGAAAGCCTTGCGGCGACAGGAAGTCGTCAAGCGAGAATATCGATCGTCCAGGTCTCAACCACACATCCAAGAACAGAATGCATAGATAACTTGTCGTTGTAATCTGAATGAACAAACGTTTGCCAGCTGATGTTGGGCCCGCTGAAGTCTGCTCGCGTTTGCTGGATAGGTCGTTTTCAGCCATTGTCGCAGACAACGTTCACTGCATTAAAGGTTTGGATAGAGTCTGGTGGCGGTAGTGGTCTCAAACAGGCTTTCATACAGATTTTTCGATTCCCGAATCTGCCTGTCGAGGCTGAAGTGTTCTGTCACGCATCGGCGACCCGCGCGGCCCCGTAGCCAGAATCTCATCACGATGATCCAAGGCGGTATGGGGTGGCTTCTGTTATGATGACATCGTAAATGTCGCGGAGCTCCCGAGGAGTATGATCTGGCACATTGCTTAGGTATGCCGCTGACGAATGTCGATTGTCGGGATCGTAGCCATGCATTCCCGCTGGTGCGTAACTACCGAAGAAACTTGGATGAATGAGGGTTCCCGGATTCATTAAAAAGATCAACTCTCCATACCTGCTGTCGGGGAAGAAAATGTGCATTTTCTTCAACTCTGTGTCGTCAAGAATCCGCCCAGCCGGGCATTGTTCCAGGAAGGCAGCGACGTCCTCTCGAAGTGGAGAGTCCTTGAACCAAAACCGGGCCATGGTGGAGTCGAACACAGATAGGTAGCCGCGTTCCGGGCCGATTCCCTTTCCACGAAGTTCACTTATCAGGTCGTAATGCTCTGTGACCGGTGTCATGCCATGGTCAGAAAAGACGAAGTACCGGACTTCACTTGCACGTGTCGTGGCTACCTCGACAAGACTTTGGAGCTGTTTAAAGTACCATTCGACGCGGCGGCACCCACGTTCCAGGTCTTTGCCATGCTTGTGCAGGTAGGCGTCCAAACCGGCAAGATACAAAAAGAATACGGACTCGGGCCCCGTCTTTATGTCCTCTCGGGCCTGCTCCAGCAACGCTTCGTCCGCGCCGTCGTGGTAGGAGTAAGACTTGTAGGGAATGTCTTGATCCACGAAGTAGTCGAATACGCTATTGCTGCCTTCAAACGCAGACGGTTTGTAGATATTGCGAGTTTCGCAAATATCGAACAATCTTAAATCTCGCACGGGCATTTCATAAGTCGAAAAATATCCTTCGGCTTTTGCAATTCGCTTGGAGATGACACTAATCGCTTTGTGGACATAGCGGTTGGAGAGCATCCTGGCCGGCACGAAGCTCAAAAAACGAGTCCACGCGAAAGGAGACGTCTTCGGTGAAAAACGCAGCAAATTCCATCTTCCGTGCTCCTCGGGATAGCGCCCGGTCAGCATCGTCGGCTCGGCAGCCGAACTGTAGCCGAGGATCGTACGGACCTCATTGCCGTACAACTCGGGGAACTTTTTGAGCAGGCCGCTCGCCTTGACGTATTCCCAGCCCAGAGCGTCGATCAGAAAAAACAGGACGATTCGTTTTTGCCGCATAATCTTGAAACTCAATTTCGAAACGAAGTGAACACCTGCCGACGTGGTTAATCGCACGCTTGCATCACTCGGGACGAGGAGGTCTACAAAGACTTTTTAACGGCCTTCGTCTGCAGTGGATTTCCGAACACAATAACATTATCCTCCACATCCTTGATAACGACACTGTTCGGTCCAATCTTAACATTGTCTCCCACAACAATGTCTCCTACAACCACGGTTCCCGTGCCAACCACGGTGTTATTTCCAATCTTTGGCCCTTTGTGAACCCCACCCTTTTCAGCAAAAGTGGTCCTTTGATAGATGGCGCAGTTGTCTCCGATCTCGGTTCCCTCTGCCATTACTATCCCATACGGATGCGGTATCCACAGTGAACTTCCTAATCTTACTCTAGGACACACTTCTGAGTGAAAGAATATCTGCAACAACATACCCCCCACACGATTTCCTCTGGCAGCCAAACGAATCAAGATGATTCCCCACGACTTTGGTTTGATCAGCTTGCAAATAATACCGATGTGAGATATCGACTCAATGCTGAAATTTCTTGCCAGTTCGGTCTTAATCTCTTTGAACAGTCTCATCGATTGTCTTGGCTCGCAGTTCAAGTGGAATTTTTTTGTGCAGTTTTGTGAGAAACTTCGTCGGGTTCTAATTTTAATTTTGCAGGAGTTGGCTTGAGCCCCTTCCGTCTTCACCGTCGTATCGGCCTTCAACTCCTTTTCCGGCCGATGCGACGGTGGAGTAGGAAGGGGCGTCCCCCTTTTGTCGAGCCCGAGCGGAGGTCACCACGTCACCTGAACCATCATCGCCTCCAATTTCTTCTGGGCCGCTCGGGCTCATTTCTGCCACTTGGAGATCTGGAACTCTCGGCCCTCGACGTAAACCTCAAAAAGCACCAGCACGTCGCCTCCCTCTTCTGGTGTTAAAGCCCAATGAGGACGCACCGTATTGTAACGTGTTCGTAAGCGTTCTGTGAACAGCGTCCCAAAATTGCGCGCTATCCTAATAGAGGTGAACCATTCCCTTTATTCCAGGAACGAGCACAATGTCCAATCGAAACAAATCCCAAGAGTCCCACTGGCGTGGCCTACTGAAACAGCAGTCCTCAAGCGGCTTGAGCATCGCGGCGTTTTGCCACCAGAACTCGATTACACAAACCAGCTATTATGCCTGGCAGCGTAAGTTCCGTGAGCAGCAAGCCTCCCCAGAGCAGGGGAGCCGTTCGACCAAGTCTCTTAAAACCAGTCGTAACGCCGTCCAGGGCACCCAACTGGTGCCTGTGCGGATCGAGGGGACGACACCTGCGTCCACGCTGCGTATTCACTTGCCGCAGCAGGGAGTCTTTGTGGATGTGCCTCACGGCACCGATTGTGAGACAGTGAAGGACGTATTGCAGGCGTTGCGTGAGGTGGCGTCATGTTGATTGTGCCATCCCAAATAAAAGTCTTCGCCGCGTTGGCTCCCACGGACATGCGTAAAAGTTTTTGTGGATTAATCGGTATCGTCGAAAAGGAGCTTGGCAAACAGATTGAAGACGGAGATCTTTTCTTGTTTTTCAACCGACGCCGCAACCGGTTGAAGGTACTCTATTTCACGGGTGACGGCACGATCATCCTCTACAAGCATCTTGAACGAGGAACGTCCGAGACACTACGTGGCGCCGACCATGGAGGGGCGATTGCATCCCCCGGTGATTACTTGACACTGCATGTGGACGACCTGCGATTGTTGCTGGAAGGCATCGAGCTATCGAGTGTCAAACGTCGCAAGTGGTGGCGTCGTGAGCAGGCAAAACAAATTACTCAATCGCCTTGGAAACCACCTTGACGCGCAACGTGAATTGTCGATAAATAAACATGTGTGTTCTACACCAACGGTGTGTGATCATTTGCCATTTCGTGACGCACCTTCAAGGACCGAAACGTTGTCGATGGAATCCGACAAACTCCGAAAAGAGATCGAAGTGCAGCGCGCCGAGATCGCACATCTCAAAAGGGTTAATAGCGAGCAACAGGCAACTCTTGAATCGTTGCAGAATCACATCGAGGTGATGCAAGAGCAAATCACCTTACTCCGTAAGGCACTCTTTTCTCCACGGCGTGAACGGTTTATCCCTTCTCCCGATCAAAAGCTTCTTTTTGATCCCGAGTCGATCGAGGGCAACGAGATTAGCGAGGATGACGAGGCGACCGACGAAGAAGAGCCAGACGATGAATCGTCTTCGAAACGCAAGAAACGCCGTAAGAAGCGCAAACGTTTTGAATTCCCCGAGTGCTTGCCGGTCCAGCGTTTTGAACACCCACTGCCGCCGGAAGAACTCGATTGTCCTTGTGGATGTGGCGGCAAGCGGACGGTGATCTCCGAGCAGATCTCACGGCAACTAGAATATGTTGAGTCTAGCGCCTACATCGCCGAGCACGTTCGGTTTACCTACGGTTGCCCTGTTAGCCGGGATGGCCAGCAGATCGTCACCAGCGAAAAGCCACCCAATATCAACGAAAAAGGGATATTTGGGGCCAGCACGTTAGCCTGGCTGGCACACGCCAAGTTCGAGCGTCACCTGCCCCTGTATCGTCTCCAGGAAGAGCTTCGTTCCACCACCACGATGTGGTTCAACCGCAGCGTGTTGAGCAACGCCGTGGTGCGAACAGGCGAGCGTCTGCTGCCGGTGTGGGATCTGATTCGCACCCAAGTACTGGATAGTTTTTATGTACGGGCCGACGAGACCACGGCCCGTGTCCTGCGTCCCTGGGCTGGGGCGACCAAGCTGGTTTATCTCTGGGCCTACGTTGGCGATGACCAGCATCCGTACCAACTATTTGACTATCGACTTGATCGATCCCGCGCAGGTCCGCGGGAAATACTTGATGATTTTCAAGGCGGATTATTAACCGACGGTTACAGTGTCTACACGTCCCTAGTCAAGGAATCGGATGGCCGACTTCTGGATCTGGGTTGTTGGGCCCATGCGCGGCGGAAGTTCGACGAAGCGTGCGCCGTCTCAACGCAGCCACTTGCGCACGAGGCGCTCGCTTGGATCTGGCAACTGTACGACATCGAGGATCGCCTGGCCGATGCCGATGTGGAAACGCGACGACAAGTGCGCATGCGCGAGTCGGTTCCCATTCTTGCCCTTCTGCACGATCGTCTCACCGAAGTGCAGCCGACGGTACGGCCTTCGACCAAGTTGGCCGAAGCGATCGGCTACCTGCTCAATCGTTGGAACGCGATGACGCGATTTGCAACCGACGGGCGCTATGCGATCGATAACAACATGGCAGAAAGAGTCATTCGCCCCTCGGTTATTGGAAGAAAAAATTACCAATTTTTTGGGAGCGATGCGGGTGGTCGCGCGGCATGCGTCTGGTACACGCTTATCCAGAGTGCTCGTTCTAATCATGTCCACGTCACCCCGTATCTCAACGATGTTCTCGTCCGGCTTCCTCAGATCGTTCCCGAGTACTTGCGGGTGGGCGACGCCCAAACCCCGTTCGAATCGCTTTCAAGGGACCAGCGTGAACAGCTCTCCGAGCTGCTACCTGACCGATGGCTCAAGGCACACCCTGAGCATCGCAGCGAAGATCGCCAGCGCGAACTTGATCAGGCCAACCAGCGCCGCCGCCAGAGGCGTGCTTCACGACGTCGGCTTGTCAAGATCTGAATTACGCTCCTGGCATGACGGGGTTCACAGAGCGCTAACTGCTGCAAGAATGTATCGAGGAACTTACCGGCCGCAATTTGGACGTGATTGAGCAAAAATATCAGCAAGGGAAATCGAATACTGCGATTGCGGAGGCATTGGGCTGGAAGATCGATTCTGTAAAAGTAGCGCTGAGCCGTGTACGCAAGCTGCTAGGCCAATGCGTTGAGCGTAAGCTTCGGACGGAAGAGGGAGTGTAAATGAAATGAAAAACGCGGACGAAAGCCTTTTCGAGAGATACTTGGCTGGCGAGCTTCCGCTGGAAGTCGTCATCCAGATGATCGAAGGATTAAAAGATAGCCCCGAGGCCCGGGCAGATTTGCTCCGTTTGTCGCTGTTGGAGACACAGCTATTCGAGACATTACTGAAAGTTGAAGACAGCACGCAGGCAAACTTGCTATTACAGCAGATCAGTGGCGTGGAAGTTCCCGCTTTGTCATCGCCTGCTGTTGGCTCGCAGTCTCTTGGTCAGCATGCCGTCGCGAGATCTTTCGAACGCCACTGGCTGCTCGCTACAGCATGTACCGCTGCCTTGATTCTGATCGGCCTCTTTATTTGGCGGGGGCCGAATGCGGAGCCAGATCGCGCGAACACAGACTTGGCGGAACAGCAAAAGGACGTACCACCCGTAGCCTATGTGTCGCGCACCGTCGAAGCCAACTGGTCGCCGACGAGCGTTGCAGCCGATGGAAATCTGTTTCCCGGCGGAATGCTTCAGCTTGATTCCGGGCTTGCCGAAATAACGTTTACAAGCGGTGCCCGAGCCATCTTAGCCGGACCGGCGAAACTCGAAACGACAGGACCCAACAGTGCGCGGTTGTTAGCGGGCAATCTGGTAGCCAGCGTTCCACCGGAGGCGACCGGTTTTCGAGTGGACACTCCGACCACGACGATCATCGACATTGGTACGGAGTTTGGCATGCATGTGGGCGATGACGGAGTAGCGGAAATTCAGGTATTCCGTGGCGAAGTGGATGTCGAGGTGCCGCAGCCGCCAGTCGAACTCGCGAACAGTGCGTTTCTGGAGAGCATCCGATTGCTGGAAGGCGAAAACGTACGCGTCGATGTTTCGTCCATCGCACAGAATGCCGGTTCCGTCGAGCGCAAGCTGATGCGCAATGAGGAGTTCACGCGGTTGACGACATCCCTGGTGCTCTCCGATGACTTTGAGGCCCCGACACTCGACTCGAAATGGTGGAAAAAGTTTCTGTGGGCGCCGGCCAGTGACGTTCGTATTCGCAACGGACAGGCAATTTTGATCAATCGTGGTTACTTGTCTACGCGAGACGAGTTTGACCCTGTTCGACTTGGTGGTATCAAAATCAGTGGTCGCTGGACGTTCCTGGTGCCGACCGACGGGGAGGAAAACAAGGCTATCAACATCCTGTCGATCGTGACACGCTGTTCCACGCAGCCTGGGCTCAAATTCTATCGGGCGGAGAGTGGCATTGAGGTTATGCTTCGTTTGAGTAGACCGTGGCCACGCATCTTTGCTCGCGGCAACGACTTAGCGATCTCGAAGGACCGAAGGACTGGCAAAATAGAGGGAGGATTTCAGGTAGGGCGAACTTACGAATTCGAAGTGATCGACGATGGACTGAACGTTCTTGTTCGAGTTACGGACGTCGAAGATTCGACGCGTTGGGCTGAATCCATTGCTAAGGTGCTGCGAGACGAATCCAACACCGATCATATTGTTTTTTACTCGCGCGAGGTGCATCCCGAAGTAACGCACTACGAGGTGGGGCTGGATGACGTGAAGATCTCGACGAGTACCGGACCGTGTCGATAGCAGCGTCGCGATTGCCATCAACAGCAAAAGGGGATGAGTCCAATCAATCGAGCAGACAACACGATATTGGACGATTCCCTTGGTGCCTTTGATTCTTCAAGTCTGTCATGACAACGCGTTCCGAAGTTCACTTTTTGTTCTTCTTGTTGAACTCTCGAAACACCTTTATAGGGCTTGCTGATTTACTCATCCACGCTGCCGTAGTCGAGCCCAAAGTCCTTCAAGCCCATGTTGGCCTGCTTCCACTTGATCATGCCATAGGCATCATCTCGCAAAACGAGCACGACCAGGTCGAGCTTCAACCGCACGGCCGTCTCCAGCTCTTGCGAGTTCATCATGAACCCACCATCGCCACAGATCGCCATGGCTTGTCGATCCGGATGAACCAGCTTGGCGGCCATCGCCGATGGCAAACCGGCTCCCATCGTCGCCAACGCGTTGTCGAGCAATACCGTGTTCGGGGCGGTTGCCTTGTAGTTTCGTGCAAACCATATCTTATAGACACCATTGTCGAGAGCAATGATTCCCCGTTTTTGGATTGCCTGCCTGACGTCGGCAACCAGTCGCTGAGGATAGATGGGAAAGCGATCATCGTCGGCACCTTCGGCTACGCTTGCCTCGGCCGCCTCGCGAACGGCCATAAATCGGGAGAAGTCCCAGTGAGGTTGTGGTTCCATTTCCGTCAACAACCGCCAGATACTGTTTGCGATATCGCCTACGACCTCGACTTGCGGAAAATAAACCGGATCGACAGACGCCGACGAAAAGTTGACGTGGATAACCTTGACACCTTTCGGATGCATGAAGAAGGGCGGCTTTTCAACGACGTCATGGCCGACGTTGATGATCAGATCCGCCGCCTCGACCGCACGGTGGACATAGTCCCCCGCCGAGAGAGCCGTGTTTCCAAGGAACAGCGAATCTCGCTCGTCAATGACCCCTTTTCCCATCTGGGTAGTTACGAACGGGATGCCAAACTTGGCCACGAATTTTCGCAGCATGTTACATGTCATTTTTCGGTTCGCACCGGCCCCGACTAACAACAAGGGCGACTTCGCAGCTCGAATCATCTCTACCGCGGCACGAATCGATTTTTCTTCGGCAATCGGACGCCGGACGAGACTGGCCGGAATCGGTTGTTCGTCGACTTGCTCGGCGGCGATATCTTCCGGTAGTTCGAGATGCACTGCTCCCGGCTTTTCTTCTTGTGCCAGACGAACTGCCTCACGGACTCGCGACGGAATGTTGACTCCGCTGACAAGTTGCTTTGTGTACTTCGTCAGCGGACGCATCATGTCGACGATGTTGATAATTTGGAACTGGCCTTGCTTGCTCGTCTTGACCGGCTTTTGCCCAGTGATCATGAACATAGGCATCCCGCCTAGCTGCGCGTACGCAGCGGAAGTGACGAGGTTCGTCGCTCCGGGGCCAAGTGTCGACAGACAGACCCCAGCCTTGCCAGTCAATCGCCCGTAAGTCGCCGCCATGAACCCGGCGGCTTGCTCATGCCTCGTAAGGATCAACCGAATGTTCGACCGTGACAGCGAATCAAGAAAATCGAGGTTCTCTTCGCCTGGGATTCCGAAGATAAACTCGACACCTTCGTTCTCAAGGGCCTTGACGAACAAATCGGATGCTTTCATGGCCGTTCCTTTTAGCCTTGTTGTCTAACTCCATGTCATGCTGAACCAGCATGCCCCTCTATCAGTCAGCATGACGGTATCTTCACCCTGTGCTTCCGCTGATCTGCAGGGCGATCTCCATCGCTCGACGTCCGTCTTCCGGTTTGACGTCTGGCTGGCGTCCTTCTTGGATGCAACGGACGAAGTACTCGTTCTGCTGCTGATGGCCCCACATTCTGGGACCCGACTCCTTGAGGTTCCAGACGGTCTTCTGTGGACTCTCGCCATAGAGGGTGACCAGATCGTTGTCCGACGCGCTAAGCATGCAGGTCGAGTCGCCGATCACCTCCAGGTTCGATTTCGAGGCCGCGTGATTGACCGAGCCGCTATATTGCAGGCAAGCGACCATGCCGTTGGCTAGTCGCAACGTCGCGTAGGCGTCGTAGCCGAGCGTTCCGCCGGTCTTTTCCAGCGGGGTGTACTTGACCGCAGACTCGACGCTCGTGATCTCGGTGTCGAACAACCAACGGATAAGATCGATCGACCAGACCGACAGCGTGAACAGCGGTCCGCCGCTCTTTTCGATCTGCCACATCCAGCTATCGGCCGGCCACTGGCTCGCCAAGTCGCTGGCAGGAATGAACTCGCGATAAAGCACGCCGGTCGGATTGCCCAAGACGCCCTGGGTGATCATCTCTTTGGCCTTGACATAGTTGGACGTGAAGCGAAACGTAAGGCTTGGCATCAGTATGACGCTCGCTTTACTGGCCGCGTCGATCAGCCGATCGGCCTCTTCCAGGCTCGGAGCAAGTGGCATCTCGCAAATAACGTGCTTGCCCGCCTCGAGCGCCGCCAGCGATGCCGGAACGTGCAGCGGCGTGGGGAGTGCCACGATCACGGCATCGACCCGCGGGTCGTCGACCAGCTTCTTGTAATCGTCGTAACTCGACTCGACTTTGTGTTTCGTGGCTGCCTTGTTCCTGCGCCTCTCATCGGCGTCGGCCACAGCCACCAGCCGCGCGCCTTCGATGTTAGCGAACGACGGCACATGCGCGCCGCGTCCGACGAAGCCGCATCCGACCACGCCTATTCCAATCTCTTTCACGAATGTTCTCCTTGCTTTGAATGCTCAAGCGACGTGCTCAATGCCAGGCTTTGTCAGAAAACCTCAACGATGCCGTAATGTGAGCCGTAGGCGCTAGCATCGGGTGATATTAGGTGGCCGGTTTTCATCTTGACGCCCGACGCTAGCGCGTTCGGCTCACTGTTTTCCGATTGTGCCTTGGTGGTTTATTGACTCTAGCTGTAGTATTACGCAGGGGTTAGTTCACGGGCCAGCGCGACCGCGCCATTGGCGTTGCTGCTGTATCCATCCGCTCCGATGGAATCGGCGTATTGCTGCGTAATCGGCGCTCCGCCGATGATTGTTTTGCATTGGTCGCTCAGGCCGGAGTCGCGCATGGCTTCAACCACGTCCTTCATCGCCGGCATCGTCGTGGTCAGCAGCGCGGAGAGCGCGAGCAGGTTGGCGTTGGCCTCTCGTACTTGGGACACAAATTTCTCCGCCGCGACGTCGACACCCAGGTCGATCACTTCGAATCCACCCCCTTCGAGCATCGATGCCACGAGCCCTTTGCCTATGTCGTGCAGGTCGCCCTTGACCGTGCCGATCACAACGCGACCGGCCGGTTCGATGCCGCGCTCCGTCAGCAGCGGACGCAATAAGTCGAGCGACCCCTTCATCGCGCGGCCGGCGATGAGCAGTTCGGGAACGAAGAACTCTCCCTCTTCAAAGCGTCGTCCCACTTCGTCCATCGCCGGGATCATTCGTTGGGTAATCAAATCTTGCGGGTCGATATCGGCGGCGATCGCCTCTTTGGTGATCTCAACCGACATGTTGGCGTCTCCCGTCAAAATCGCTTCGTACAGTTTTTCAAGGTCAGGCGTCGACTGCGACATAGGTTTCTCCCGTACTTAAATGACATTCGTGAATGGTTTGTAATTCGTGCGCGCTCTGGATGAGTCATCCAATGCGAAAACGTGGATGATCCTTCTCCAACTGGCCGCCCCGCTCGATGAAGATTTGGCTCAACATCGTGTCGACCATCGCCACCGCCGGAAAAGCATACTTCGCGTCTTCCACCGGTCCATACAGCAAGAAGTCTGCCCCCACGCCGACGGCCAAGGCGAGGGCGGAGGCAGTGCATGGTTTCTCGGCCTCTTTGCCCATCTTGTTCTCCAGGCCCTTCCACATCGACACCGCGTTATGCACGCCGCCTCCCACCGGCAGGCCAAACTCCTGCTTGACGTCGAACATCGCGCTGCACGCTTGCCCCATCGTCGCCAAGTCCATGACACATGTGTCGACGAGGAGCTTTCCAATGCCCGCCTCCTGCAGACGCGGCAGCATCTCCCGTACCGCCTGGACTCGCCCCTTGCCGGTGAAATCCTGTAGGTAGTAGGTGAGCAGAATCGCGCTCTCGACGCCCGCATTGCGGATCGCAGTGAGTTCTTCGTCTCCGATGCCTGGTTGGATCGAGTTGTAGACGATGCGATCGGCCAGACCGGCCTTGGCGACGTATTCCAAACCGGCCAGACGTACGTCGACCGTTGTGCCGTCGATTAGCAGGGGCGCTTGAGTAACGCGTGCGGCAAACTCCAGATGCTTCTCGATCGCTTGCGGAGTCGCACCAACGACGTCGAGCATGCATGGATTGCCGGTCAACTCCGAGAAATCATCTTGCGCGCGGATTCGCTTCTCCGCCTCCTCGGCGTCGAATTCTCCGCTGTCTTCATCCACGTTAACTTTGTGCCCGTGGTAAAACGCGCTTCCGATCAGAACCGTGGGATTCGCTCCGGGATATCCGCCAACTCGAATCCCTCCGATCTCGAAGATGCTCTGTTCTGTCTGAAACTCTAACAACCCGCTCGATACGGCTTCGTCAAGACTTGTGGCCATACTGTCCTCAGAGGAAAAAAAGGGGGGCTTCAGGAAATTTAGTGGCTACCGCAGACCGCAGCGATAAAAAACCCCCATTTAAGCCCCCGGCTTTGCCGGGGGGTTGTCCTTGGGGGAATGTTCTCTTGGGGAAAATGCTCTGCCTAGTGGAGATGGGAACTGTTTCACGACCCCCCGGCAAAGCCGGGGGCTTAAATTGCGACTTTGTAGTTCTCCTTTTCCACCACAAAATCTAGCCACTAAAATTTCTGAAGGACTAAAAAAGAGACACTCGAACTATAACGCCCCACTCTATGTGGCGTCAATTCATCACCAGCCTATGTTTTCCTGTAGCCGTTCACGGAATGAAAAATATTGAACCACAAAGGACACGAAGAAGTCAGAGGACAAATCGCTTGTTCCCGCTTCTCAGCGAACTCAAACGGAAAACCCATTCGGTGGAAAACCACAAAATAGACGAAAACCACGAAAAAAGTGAGGGAGTAGGATCGCAGGATTTGAAGCGGAAAGACTTGCCCAACAGTATTCGCAAAACCCTCTCTTTCGTCTGTTTCGTCTATTTCGTGATTCCCTTCTATTCACCTTAAATAGGCTAAATTTGCATCCTCATCGACTTGATTGGATAGCCTCACGAAAAATAGAATTCTATTCTTTGTGTCCTTCGTGCTCTTCGTGGTTCATTTTTCTTCCATCCCGTGAACGGTTACGTTTTCCTATTTTTGCTTTCGCCATGGAAGAGCGAAAGCAGCTTTTGCTGTTCGGTCAGCGCCATTCCACAATAGCCGGGGCTGTAGGGAAGCGTCGGCACCAGGACGACCGATTGGTGCGAAGGCGACTACGGAAAGGGATCGACACAACCTGTTGGAGGAACACAATTTACGACAATCACAATCCTCAACAGCTTCCCAAAGCCACAGCACGCTAAATCTGGATGAGTCCGCAAAAATGGAAAAAACTGGCTATTTACTTGACACATGGAATAGGCCAGTTATGCTGAGTGATACATCTTCGTGCAGAGGGCCAAGTGCCCCTTTGTCCCTTGTTACGGCTCGGAAGACGAGCTGGGGGGCTGGTGGGGCTCGGCGTTGCATGAAAAAGGAGTGTGAGAAAATGAGAGTGAAGATTGTAGGTTCTTGTCTTACGGCCATGTTCTGCTTGGTCGCTACGCTGGCGCAGGCCGGCCCGCTCACAGACGGCTTGGTTGCGTATTGGCCATTTGACAACGATTTTGATGATCACGCCCCGAATGGGACCGTGACTGATGATGCAGTGCATGTACCGGGGACTGGGGGCTCTGGCCTTACTTCGGCAGACTTCAAAGTAGGCTCCGGCTCGTTTGAAACGTCGGGAGTGACTGGAGAAGGATATGCTGTAGCGCAATTCGTGGGAGCTGATGTCGGCGTGGACCCGAGCACTCGGGACTTCTCGGTGGCCGCCTGGGGAAAGGGTAAGAAGCGTCTCGGTCGAGGGCGAGAGTTCGCTCCTGCAGCATGATCATCAGAATGGTCCCAATGCTGGCTCGGGCACGAGCCGTACTTGGTTGGGGTTTGACGTGCCGGATCTGGACCTGACAGATCCGCTTAGGAATCCTAATCCGCCGCATACGGAAATGAATCACGGGCGGAGTGTTCTGGGTGGTACGCCGAACGCCGCATTGAGTGGCGGCCCTTTCAACCTCAATGAGTGGCATCACATGGCCGTGGTGATCGACGTGGATCCTGTCTTGGCCAATAGCGTTCAGAAGTTCTACCTTGATGGCGTTCTGACTGCTACTGTCAACGGCAGAATACCGGAGACGGTAACCGGCGGGGAGCTTCTTTTCGGCATTCACAAATTTAGGGGAGGTCGTTCTGATTTAGTTGGACGTGCGTGGGATGGATTCATTGATGATATTCGCATCTACACCGGTGTGAAGTCTCAGGCGGACGTTCAGGGGTACCTCTAATAATTCAATTTTCGGCAAAGCTAGCTGCGTGAATGCCGAGCGCAAACACACTGCTAGCTGCTTATGCGGCAATTATTAGAGATTCCCTCAGGTTATTATGACTGGTGTTCCGGAGCCGGGATCGCTCCTGCTTCTTTTGCTGGGTGGGGTAACGTGCCTCATGCGTCGACAGGCCAGCTAGTCTGCTACTTTTTGTTTATAGTTCCAAAAACCCCCTCCCTTTGACTCGCGATAGTCTCGGAAGGGGTTTGAGTTCAAGCCGGGTCAAGATGGAAATCTCGTCCCGGCTTTTTTTGGTTCTTCGCCAGAATCTACGAGTAGATTCCAGCTGAATCGATGGTTTCGGCCTACTCTCTCCGTATTACTAACGATTCAAATCTTTGCGTTTTACGCAAATTTATACCGAGCCGTGAATGTAAGTCCCATGAGTGAAAAGAGATGGGTCAAGCATGCTATTCAAGGAATTGAACCACGGAGTACGCGGAGATCGCAGAGAAAATCCCTAAAAAAAGACCTTTGCGATCTCTGCGTTCTCTGCGGTGATAAAAAAGAATCGGACATTTTGGTTGCGGCGTCTTGAATCTGAGTATCGGACTCCCAAGGGGATCAGAGTGCGTGAATTACATCGATATTTGCATACATCTTGGGCTAGGATTGATCGGCATGCTCAGTTAACAGCCTGTTGAAATAGTCGTAGGCCGGTAACAAGGAGCGACAGCGATGCAGTTCCGGCACTTCTTTTTCGCTGCAATAGGCTATGCCGAAACTCGCGTAGCTCGTTCCAGCCTACAGGCCGACTTTATCCACGGCGAGGTATCAGCCGGAATGCCGCTGAAAATCGGGGCAAAAGTTCCTTTCCGAAGAAGGCTTTCCTCCCAAGCGAGATTTGCTACAATGTGGGGCTGCGGATTTGTTCTGACCCACTGAAATTAATAGATGCAGCCGATCCCATGCCTAAGCAAAAAACCCACAAAGGTACCAAAAAGCGTTTCCGTCTGACCGCCAAAGGCAAGGCGAAGCACCGTTCGTCGGGCACCAGCCACTTGGCGTCGCGGATGAGCCACAAGCGCAAGCGGAACCTTCGCGGCACTGACACCACCACCGATAGCAACGCCAAAATCATCCGCATCGCACTCGCGGGGAATAGCTATTAGCCGCATTGCAACGCAATGCACGGGAACGGGGATCAAAACCAAACTCGCCGGGCAGGAACTTCTTTCGACAGCAGAAAGGGGCCTGGGCGTGAAAACCTGAGAAGTGAAGGGGTTGGGGGGTTTTCCCTTTTGCGGGACCAACCAGCCCTTTCGCGGGACCAACCAAATCGATGAGAACCACCAAAGGCAGTGCCCGGAATCGGGCCAAGAATCGTCTCTTCAAAAAAACCAAGGGCTATGTAGGCGGGCGCGGCACGCTGCTCCGCACGGCCAAGGAGACGCTGGTCCGTGCCGAGGCATACGCCTTTCGCGACCGGCGAGTTCGCAAACGCGAGTTTCGCAAACTGTGGATCATCCGCGTCAATGCGGCCGCACG
Organism: Lacipirellulaceae bacterium; assembly: GCA_965249435.1. Classification (GTDB taxonomy): domain Bacteria; phylum Planctomycetota; class Planctomycetia; order Pirellulales; family Lacipirellulaceae; genus JAJRWS01. The sequence continues at coordinate 37,825 of CBDFMC010000016.1, forward strand.
TGAACGGGGCTTGCGTTATAGCGAGCTGATGTGCGGTCTGAAAAAGGCCAACGTCGAGTTGGATCGCAAAATGCTTTCGGAAATGGCGATTCGCGACCCGGCCGCCTTCGATGCGGTGGTGGAAAAGGCGCGAGAAGCGCTCGCCGCATGAAGCCGACAGCACTGGCCGCGAGCCAAGTAGGCCGGAACAAGCTCCGCGCAGTTCCGGCAATGCAGTCATTTCCTGGTCAATTCTTGTCGGAACTGCGCGGAGCTTGTTCCAGCCTACAAAAAATCATTATCGCGTAGGGGCGCGCGTTGCATGGCTCTTGACGAATTTCTTGCCAGCTTGGATAGGGTTGCCGGGCAGGCTCAAGCCGCCTTTGCCGCTGCCGCCGATTCGGGCGCGATCGAGGCAGCACGGATCGAATTGCTGGGAGCCAAGGGTGGCCGGTTGCGAGCCATTCAAAAAGGCCTAGGCAAAGTTGACAAAGCCGATAAGCCGGCCGCGGGCAAACGGTTCAACGAGGTGAAAAGGCTCGTCGAAGCTGCCTTGGCCGAGGCGCAGCAGAGGCTTGAAAGTGTGCCGGAAACTGTCGCTGGCGAAGCCTTCGATCCGACGCTCCCAGGCAAACCGCTCCGGCTAGGTAAGCTGCATCCCATCACCCAAACAATCCGCGCGATGAAAGAAATCATGGGGCGGCTGGGGTTTTCGGCCGTTGAGGGGCCGGAGATCGAGGACGATTGGCATAACTTCGAAGCGCTAAACATTCCCCTTACGCACCCGGCCCGCAATCCGCTGGAGAATTTTTATCTATCACACAGAAGTGGGGGCGAGGCCGCTTCAGCGGCCGCGCCGCTTTTGCTCCGTAGTCAGACTAGTACGGTGCAGATTCGCGTGATGGAGAATACCACGCCGCCGGTGCGGATCATCTCGCTCGGCCGTGTCTATCGGCCCGACACGGCCGACGCGACCCATTACCCGATGTTTCATCAAATCGAAGGCTTGCTGGTTGACCGAGGCGTCACCATGGCCGACCTAAAAAGCGTTTTGCGGTTGTTTTACCAGAGCTATTTTGGTGGCGACGACGTGCATGTCCGTTTCCGAACGTCGTTTTTCCCGTTCACCGAGCCGAGTGTTGAAGTCGACATGAATTGGCACCATTCCGATGGGACTAGCAGTTGGATGGAAATGGGTGGTGCCGGCATGGTCGACCCCAACGTGCTGAGGGAGGTCGGATACGATCCCGAAGAGGTTACCGGCTTCGCATTCGGCCTGGGCGTCGAGCGGATCTGCATGCGGCAGCACGGCATCACCGACATCCGCAGTTTGTATCAGAACGACGTGCGGTTTTTGGAGCAGTTTTGATGGGCTAAGCCGCAAGCGGCCGCTTGCGGCTTAGCACAACCCCAGTCCTATAATTTCTAACCCCAGTCCCTCCCACCCCCATGATTGTTTCCCTGAATTGGCTGAAAGATTTCACCGGGCTCTCGATGTCAATCGAAGAGTTGACCGACCGGCTGACCATTTCGGGCTTGAACCTCGAAGGGCTGGAGCGGGTTGGCGATGATTGGGCTATCGATTTGGAAGTAACTAGCAATCGGCCCGATTGTTTGGGGCATATTGGCGTGGCGCGCGAGATTGCCGTGCTGTGGGATCAGACGCTGAAGCTCCCCAGCGCGAAACCGCAAGCAACGGGGGCAGCCATCGGTAAGATCGCTAGTGTGACGGTCGAGTGCCCCGAGCTTTGCCCTCGCTACACGGCCCGAGTGATTCGGGGCGTGAAAATCGGGCCTAGCCCGGCGTGGTTGGCCGATCGGCTGCAGACGCTTGGCATCGCGGTAATCAACAACGTGGTCGATATTTCCAACTACGTCATGATGGAATGCGGCCAGCCGCTCCATGCGTTCGACTTTGCCAAACTCGCGGGTGGCAAGATCATCGTCCGCGAGTCCCAGGCAGGCGAAAAATTCACGGCCATCGACCATCGCGAGTACGAATTGGCTGCGGGCACCTGTGTGATTGCCGATAGCGAGCGGGCTGTCGCTTTGGGAGGCGTTATGGGCGGGGCGGAGACGGAAGTGTCGGAAGGCACAATCGACCTGTTGATCGAGGCGGCCGACTTCGCGCCGCTGTCGGTTCGCAACACGGCAAGGCAGCTCAACCTGCACAGCCCTTCGTCGTTCCGATTCGAGCGGGGAGTCGACTGGCCAGGAATCGACTGGGCGAGCCGGCGCTGCTCGGAACTGATTCTGAAACTGGCCGGCGGCGAATTGGCCGATGGGGTCCTTGACATCGGCAAGCCACCACCATCGCGCGAGCCAATCAAGCTCCGCTTCGACCAAATCGAGCGAGTCCTCGGCATCACGATTCCGGCCGAGGATATACGCAAGATTCTCACCTCGCTGGGAGGCGAAGAAACTCATGCGTGTGACCACTGCGTGAAGGTTGTACCGCCCACTTGGAGGGCCGATCTTTCGCGTGAAATCGACCTGATTGAAGAAGTGGCCCGCATCCATGGCTATGACCAGATTCCGGAAGACGCGAACGTGAGACTAACCTCCTCGGCCCGCAGCCGAGAGGACAAGGTGCTCGATATAGTCCGCGATACGATCACCGCGGCGGGCTTCCACGAGGCGATGACCCTCAGTACGGTCGAGCCGGAATGGATCAACGCTTTTCGCCCTTGGACGTCTGCCGAACCGCTCAAGACGGGCACCTCGGTGCTTCGGCGGGCGAATTGCCTGCGCCAGAGTCTGGTGCCCAGTTTGCTCGCTGCTCGGCGAACGAACGAAACGCTGAGCAATCGGGGGATTGAGCTGTTTGAAATCGCCAAATGCTATTTACCCCGCGAGTTACCTCAGAGTGGCGACTTGCCCGAGGAACCCCGGCTGCTGGCGCTAACCAGTGGCGGCGGCTTCTTCGAGGTGAAAGGCACCATCGAAGCGCTGCTGCACACCATCGCCCCGCAAGTTCGGTTACGAGTGGAGCCGTATGAAGCCCCGCTGTTTGTCCCCGGAAGAGGTTGCCAACTGCAGATTGGCAAACAAGTGATAGGATTTCTCGGCGAGGTTAGCCCCTGGGGACTCAAGCAGTTTGAACTGCGAGGTTCGACCACGGTGGCGGAACTCCAACTGGCCCCACTCGTCGAAGCAGCCGAGCTAATCCGCACGGCAGAGCCACTTTCGCCTTACCCACCCGTCGACCGCGATTTGAACGTCGTGTTCGACGAATCGGTCCGTTGGTCCGACGTTGAGCGCCTCGCCGGCACCCACGGCGGCGACCATTTGGAACGCATCGCCTACCAAGAAACATACCGCGACGCCGAGCGCCTCGGCCCAGACAAGAAAAGCCTTCTATTCAGTATCCAACTCCGCTCGACCGATAGCACACTGACTAATGAACAAGCCGACGCCGTGCGCGAACAAATCGTTGCGGCACTCGGCAAAGAACTGGGCGGACAATTGCGGGCATGAGTGCCAAAAGCGTCTCCCAATAAATAAAATCGAGAGTCCAACCATGAACGAGTTGACCCATTTTGACGCCCAAGGGGCTAGCCGGATGGTCGATGTGGGCGACAAGCCGGTCACGCGGCGGATCGCTCGGGCGAGCGGCGTGGTGCGAATGGCGGCGACGACCCTTGCGAAGATTCTCGACCGCAAGCTGGCCAAGGGCGATGTGCTGGAGGTGGCTCGACTGGCGGGCATCATGGCCGCGAAAAAGACCGGCGAACTGATCCCGCTATGCCATCCGCTCGGCTTGGAGGCGGTTCGTATCGACTTTCAGTCTGTGGAGGAGGATGGGCTGCGGATCGAGGTAACCGTGGAGGTCGAGGCCAAGACGGGCGTCGAGATGGAAGCGCTCACCGCGACGAGCGTCGCGGCACTGACGATTTACGACATGTGTAAGTCGGTTGACCGTGGAATGGTGATCGAGCGAGTGCAGTTGGAGGAAAAATCGGGCGGCCATAGCGGACACTTTTTGCGAGAACCGTGAGAAAATAAGACGAGAGGTTAGCAAAAAACTCGCGCCTCATAACTCGCGCCTCTTCACGATGCGATCTGCAATCGCTTCGGCATCCGTCTCTCCGGTAACATCGACAAAACGGCATTCCGACAGGCTGCGAAACCAGGTGCCTTGGCGTTTGGCGAATCGGCGCGTGCGAGTTTTTATCTTTTCGATCATCGTTTCTTGATCCAACTTGCCTGCCAGGAAGTCCAGCGCTTCGCGATAGCCGACCGCCTGGCTCGCCGTGCGACCGAGCTGCTTGCCGCCGTCGGTTAGCTTCCGCACTTCGTCAACCAATCCCCGTTGGATCATCTGGTCGACACGGGCGTTGATCCGCTGGTGCTGCTCCTCTCGCGGTCGCCTGAGCACAAACACATGGCACTGGTCGGCCGGCGAACCCTCGTCGAACTGCAATTGCTGATGGCTAATCGGCTGGCCAGTGGCCTGATAGACCTCCAGTGCCCGAATTAGCCGGCGTGTGTCGTTGGGATGGATTTGCGACGCGGCGACCGGGTCGACGCCTTCCAGCCGGCTGTAGAGTGCTTGGCTGCCGGCCATGACGCCAACTTCCGCAATTTCGTGTTGAATCTCATCCCGAAACTGCCAATTGGCCGGCGGGCCCTGAAACAGTCCGCGAAGCAAACCTTTCAGATAGAGCGGCGTGCCGCCGACCAGCAGCACCTTCCGGCCGCGGCCGTGGAGTTCGCCAATTTTCGCCTTGGCGGCGTCGAGATATTGGGCAATGCTGTAGTGCTGGTCCGGGTCGACAATATCAATCAGATGGTGCGGCACCTGGGCCAGGTCGGCGGCGGTCGGCTTGGCCGTGCCGATGTCCATGCCACGGTAGATTGCCATCGAGTCGAGCGAGATAATCTCGGCCCCCAGTCGCCGAGCCAGCGCGATGCCAACACAGGTTTTCCCGACGGCGGTCGCCCCGGTAAGAAACCAGCAATCGGTGATCGAGGGGGAAGGCATGGCGGGGGGATTGCGGAATTCGGAATGCGGATTAAAGCCGTGCTGCAACGCAGCACACGGGAGATTGTGGAATTGCTTTGACGCCCGTGGCCGCCTAAACTACAGGTTTATCTGTTTTCATACACTCCATTGTGATGGCCTAACCACTGACTGGGAAGACGGCAAACACATGACAGAAGACAATCCCCCATCAGGCACTCCTCCAAGCGAGCCACGCGCTTTGGACGAATTGGAGCAGACCATTGCCGGGCGGTACCGTGATCTGGCCGAGGAGAGCACGGCCCGCAAATCGTACACGGCACAGCTCCTGGCAGGCGGAATCGAGAAAATCGGTGCGAAAATTACCGAAGAAGCCGCCGAATTGGTCGAAGCGGCCAGCGAACCGGGCGAGGCGGGTCGTGAGCACACGGTCCGCGAGGCGGCCGACTTGCTGTATCATCTGTTGGTGCTGCTTTGCCAGCGAGGGGTGCACCTGGCCGACGTCGAAGCCGAACTCCAGCGGCGTCAGGGTGTCTCCGGTTTAGAGGAAAAGGCGTCGAGAAAGCGGGGGCAGTAGGCAATGTACTACTCAAACTGAAAACAAGCAAGAAATTTCACCACAGAGGGCACGGAGAAATCAGCTCTGAAATTCTATCAACCGAATGACATGGTTCGTCGTTTTCTAAAGGACAGAAACTCTGTAAAACAAACCCGCAAAATCTTGTTTTCTTGACACACTTTTTTGGAAGTCGAAACCGCTGATCGACGCGAATACACGCTAATACTGCAGCGCAGGGTTTAACCACAAAGGCACGAAGAGCACGAAGAGCACGAAGGATGATAGAGGAATGCCGCAAAAAAACAAGAAAGTAATCAATCCATGCCAGCCCAACAATCTCCAAGAAGATTCAATTGCTTGTTCGAGGGGTTGGAACTGCTTTCCCCCCTACTTACATGTTTTCTTTCTTTGTGTCCTTCGTGCTTTTGTGGTTTAACTCTGTGCTATAATACGAATCGATGAAAGTAAGGGAAAAACAGGTTTGAGATCAGCGTTTATCAGTGTTCATCCGTGGTTTCTCCTTTTTTGTTTTGGTTGTGGCCAACGGCTGCGCTAGGTTCTCCGTGCTCTCTGTGGTTCATCTTTTCACTTTGAGCCACCATGACTGCGTCACCCTGACGAATGAAAAGCTGCTTGAAAGTAGTTTGTCTTCGTAGGAGTGTACCAACCCTCAACCACCAACTTCACTATGTCCCAAAATTTGCGTATCGGTATTCCCAGCAAGGGCCGATTGGCCGAACTCTCCAGCGGGCTGCTTGCCGAGGCGGGCCTGCGCTTTCGTCGGCAGGATCGGAGCCTGTTCGCTCGGGTGCGCGAGATGCCGATTGATATCACGTTTCTTCGCACCGATGACATACCGTTGCTATGCAAAGAGGGCGCGATTGATTTGGGCATCACCGGTAGCGACTTGGTGGCTGAAAGCGGCGTGGAACTACCGACGCGACTCGCGTTGGGCATGGGCAACTGCCGGCTGGCGGTCTGCGTCCCCGAGGAGAGCAAAATAAAAACTCAGGCAGACTTGTCGGCAAAAAATATCGCCACCAGCTTTCCGCATGTCACTCGGGAATATCTCAAAAGCCACAACGTCGAGGCACACACGGTCGAGCTGACCGGCTCGGTCGAGGTGATGATTACCCTCGGCGTGGCCGACGCAATTGTCGATCTGGTGGAAACGGGCAGTACGCTCGCTGCGAACCGTTTGCGAATACTCGATGAGATCGACCGCTATGAAACCATACTGGTGCAAAACCCCTCAACGCCACACGCCCAGCTAGCCGACCGCATAGTCCGCCGGCTTGAGGGAGTGGTAATTGCCCGAGCCTATTCACTGCTGGAGTACAACATCCCGGCCGATAAGCTGGCCGCAGCAGAAAAACTGACTCCCGGCTTCCGCTCGCCCACCGTCGGCCGATTGGAGGAAGAAAACTGGTACAGCGTCCGAGCGATGGTCAAGCGGGGCGACGTGATCGAGATCATGGAGCAGTTGGAACAACTGGGTGCCACGGCCGTGTTGGAGACGGCGATCAAGAATTGCCGGCTGTAGGGGACGTTTGATGTGAGATGTTAGGGAAGAATGAGAAGCGTGGAAATCCGTCCTTGCGGACGGCGCTAACGTATTTGCGATGACAAAATGTTGCGCTGTCGTTAGCGCCGTCCGCAAGGACGGATTCGTGCAAAACAGTGTAAAACTTCACTTCCCCAAAATCATATTACTGCATTTGGCTGAACTGTTACCAAAATTCTTGACAAGTTCGAATGCTATCAGAACGCGGGCCGATCACGTGAAGTTCTATTGTGATCGAGTCTGTTTTTCACTTAAACTCCCCCCCCTTCTCTCATCTTGTACTCTGATACGCGGGTAGCTTGCTCCATGCCGATTGACGACATGGAGCTGCGCCGCGGTTGCCATGGCAAGTTGCAACCTTTCATCTCGTTTTACATTCGCAGCAATGCTGTTGCTGCTGGGATATTGCACCACCAGTTGCCGGGGATTGCAAAAAATCGCTGCACCGTCGAATGTTCGCAATTGGGATCCCGACCAGTCGCTGCTCGCCTATGCTGAATTCCATGGCAGCGAGATCACCGTACACAACATCCGACATTGCCGCTACTTCGATGAGGATACCTATGTCGTTGATCATTACGACGACACATTGAATCTGGACGATCTCACGGCAGTCGATTTTTTCATGGTGCCCTTCGAGGGCATGCCGTCGCTGGCACACACGATGCTCAGCTTCGAATTTCAACCGCCGGCAGGCAAGCCAAAGCATCTGGTCGTGAGTGTGGAAACTCGTAAGGAAGAGGGCGAAACCTATGCTGCCTGGAAGGGGAGCGCTCGGCAGTATGAGATGATGTATGTCGTGGCCGACGAACGCGACGTGGTGCAACTTCGCACGAACCATCGGGAAGAAGATGTTTACCTTTACCGGACCACCGCCACGCCCGAACAGGGCCGACGGTTGCTCGTCGATGTGATGGGACGCGTGAACGAACTCGCCAGTCGGCCCGAGTTCTACGACACCATTACCAACAACTGCACAACCAACATCGTCCGCCACATCAATCGAATCAAACCGAATCGGCTGTCCTACGACGTGCGCATCTTGTTGCCCGGCTATTCCGATAAGCTCGCCTACGACGAAGGCCTTATTGTCCATCATGGCACGTTCGAGGAAACCAAGATGGCCGCCCATATCAACCGACGTGCTCTCAGCCTGGCAGCTCGGGATGATTTTTCGCGGGCGATACGGCGGTGAAGAACAGGCAGGAGGTTCGTCAGGGAATTTAGTGGTTAGATTTTCAGGGAACAGGGGCTCTGAGCGTTACGTCCCGTAGGGACTTTTGAAAATAGCCCAGCGATTTATCGCTGGGTAGGCGGAGGGATATGCCGGAGAGTCCCGTAGGGACGGCTGAAGGTCTATTTGCAGGCTCCGGCTTGCATCACTATTGTTGTGATTCAGCCGTCCCTACGGGACTAGGAAATACTCGACATCGTCAACCCAGCAGTCAACTGCTGGGCTATTTTCAAAAGTCCCTACGGGACAAAAAAGCGACTTGTTCGTCACGAGCTGCCGCTACTCGCACCAGATATTCAACTCCCCTGCCGTTCTTTCCAAACCTCTTCGATCACCTCCGCACCGACCAGGCCGTAGAGACGTGGGCGTGGGGGGATGAGCGACGTGTCGACCTCTTCGTAGCTGAGCGCCGGCTCGCCCGACTTGTCGAAGGTGGCAATCGTTGTTTTGAGCCACTTTTTGTTTTTCGCGTCGAAGGCGTCGCACCATTTTTCAGCCTGGCGGCGACGCTCGGCCGGGTCGTCCGACTCGATGCCTGGCATCTCGAACTCCGGCTTGTAGTGGGCGCCGCGGCATTCGTCGCGGGCCAGTGCGCCCTTCAAAATGGCCTTGGCCAGTGGGAACATGTCGCGGAGCGATTTGGTGAACAGCACGTTTTGATTGGTCCAATTGCCCGTGTCGGAAAGCGAGCAATGCTTGGCCCGCTCGCACAGATCGGCAACCTTGCCCAAGGCATCGGTGAGTTGATCATTGTTGCGAACCACCGTGGCGGCCTTGGTCATCAAATCGCCCAGCTCTTGGTGGATGAGGTACGGGTTCTCATGGCCACCGTCGCGTTTGAGCATCGCATCATGCTCCAGTTGTTTGACCGCCCGCTGGCCGCGGAAGAGCTTGTCATGTTTTTCGTCGCCGGCCGAATTGTCGAGCGAACTGAGCATGTTTTCGATGCAAGGGGCGACAAACAGGCCGGTGAAGATGCAGGACAACAGCGAATTGGCACCCAACCGGTTGCCACCGTGATACTGGTAGTCGCACTCGCCGATAGCGAATAAGCCGGGGATATTGGTTTGCTGATTGCGCGGCGAGCCGGGCATCAGTCCACCCTTTTCGGTCTTCTCATAATCGGCCCACAAGCCGCCCATCGAATAGTGAACCGCGGGAAAAATTTTCATCGGCACATCGCGAGGATCGACGCCCTGGAATTTTTCGTAGATGTTCAAAATGCCGCCCAGTTTGCGGTCGAGTTCTTCGCGGCTGATGTGTGTTAGATCGAGATAAACACATTGTTGGTCCGTCTCGACGCTGAGTCCTTCGTTTACACAAACATTAAAAATCTCGCGAGTGGCGATGTCTCGCGGCACCAGATTGCCGTAGGCCGGGTAACGATCTTCGAGGAAGTAATATCGCTCGGCGTCAGAGATTTGCTTCGGCTCGCGCGGGTCGTGCGGTTTGCGCGGCACCCAGACTCGGCCCCCTTCGCCGCGGGCCGATTCGCTCATCAGCCGCAGTTTGTCCGCTCCGGGAATGGCCGTGGGGTGAACCTGGATGAACTCGCCGTTGGCGTATTTCGCACCAGCCTGCACGCAACGGCTCACGGCACCACCGGTGCAGGCCATCGACATCGTACTGCGGCCATAGATCAGCCCACAGCCGCCGACGGCCATCACCACCGCGTCGGCCGAGAAGGCGCGGATTTCCATGGTCACCAAGTTTTGGGCAATGGCTCCGCGACACTGACCATCATCATCGAGAACCGGGCTGAGGAAATCCCAGCCTTCGTACATCGTCACCTTACCGGCCACAAGCCAGCGACGAACCTGCTCGTCCAGGGCGTAGATCAGTTGTTGGCCAGTCGTTGCCCCGGCAAAGGCAGTCCGTTTGTAGAGCGTGCCACCAAAACGGCGTTGATCCCGATTGCCCTCAGCGGTCCGGTTGAAGGGGACGCCAAGTCGGTCCATCAGATTGATGATCCGCGGCGCCCAATTGGTCATTTCATTCACCGGCGGCTGATGTTGCAGAAAGTCGCCGCCGTAGACCGTGTCGTCCAGGTGCAGCCACTCGCTGTCGCCCTGTTGGCGCGTCATCTCGTTGACGCTGTTGATGCCGCCCTGGGCACAGACGCTGTGCGATCGCTTCACCGGCGTCAGGCTCATCAGATCGACCGAAATCCCCTGCTCGGCCAACTGCATCGTCGCCGCTAAGCCCGCTAAACCCCCGCCGACGACCAGTACACGCTGTTCTGACATGCTCTATCTTGCTTTCGATTTTGCCGTGCGTTGCGTTGCAACGCGGCTACTCATTACCCATTACTCATCGTTCATCATTCCTGTCCGCCCGCTTATGCTCGTTTGGCTCTAGCTCACCCGACTCGATCTTGTGTTGGTATATTTGATCTTCCACTTGAATGGCCTGCTCCATCCCATCGCCTTGGACGGTGGAGCGCATGCCGAATAGCCCAGCCATGCCCACAACAGCCAGTAACAAACCGAAACCGGTGCAAACGACCGACGCACGCGCTTGTGCCTGGGGGCTGGTCCAAACACCCCAAGTAATGCCCATGGTCCAAATTCCGTTGGCCAAATGGTACACGCACGACAGGACGCCGACGACGTAAATCGCAACCATCGCATAGCCTTGCAAGGCGGCGCCGGCGGTCGAGGTGGCGCTGAACGGCTTGAATTGCCCGCCGCCCAAGGGCCTCACCACGTTTTCTAGCCACACATCGGCGTGGAACCATCCATGCATGTGGAATACATGCACCATAATGAACAGAAACGCGATCATGCCGGTCGCCCGTTGCAAAGTGTACCTGACATTCGACGCGTAAGGATACTGGCCCGTGTTGGGAAGGCCCCCCGCGACAATCACCACGCCGATAATCGCATGAAACAAAATGGGCAGGAAAATAAAGGACCATTCCACTACCGGCAGCAACGACCCGAGACTGTGGATGGAATAGACGTTTTTCTGAAACGCGGCAGGGCTTTCCACGACGCTGGCATTGACCAACAGATGGACAACCATATAAGCCCCCACGGGGATCAGCCCCGAGAGCGAATGGAGACGCCGGATGATAAAGTCGTGTCGTGCCAGAAACGGCTGGGTGGAGCTGTCCACGCTCGCGATTCCCCACAGGTTTGAGCCATCAAAACGAAAACCGAACCTACGAGCGCCGAATGCAGAAATGTGCGTCTCCTACGCCCTACGGTGGTCCAGTATAGAGAAGCTCCCGTGGCTGACAAGCGGCACAATGCAAAGCCCTGGGGAAATTAAGGCTGAACAGCTTTTTCTAGCTGATCGGCCTGGCTCTCATACTCACGTGCCAACTCGTCTCGGCCCAAGCCCTTGAGTGCTTGGACCATCCCCCGATACGACTTCAGATGCTGCTTGTCGTTCAAGATGGCGATCGAGAACGAGTCGGCAGCTTTTTGGAACTCTGTGAGTTGCAAGTCGGCAGCTTTTTGAGACTTTGCGAGCTTCAAGTGGGCAAATCCCCGCATGAAAAAGTGTTCGGGATTGCTCGGTTCGACGCCAATCGCTTCGTTGAAATTGTCGACCGCCTTGGAGGCGTCCTTCAATTTCAAATAGGCCATGCCCCGATTGACATAGGCAAGCGAGAAATTGGGGTTTTTGGCGATCGCTTCGCCGTAATACCTAATCGCTTCACGATAATTCTCCTCCTGGGCGTAGGTGAATCCCAGCCAAAGATAGCCCAGTGGGTCCGCATAGCTGATGGCCGAGGCCTGATCAAAATCTTTCCTTGCCAAGCTATCTTGTCCCTGGTAATGCCAGCAGATTCCCCGTTTCAGATAGGCCTCGGCCGAATAATTGGTTTGTTCCCCGGCCGGGATTGCTTGAATCGCATCGGTCAGCGAAACAACCGCCTCGCTAAACCGATTGAGCATCCGCAGGGCGATGCCCCGGGAGTAAAAGGCTTGACCCGATTGAGGCTGGGTATCGGAATATTCTTCCAGCACGGTGTCGCAATCAGCGATCACCGCTTCGTAGAGGGCGGCTTTTTCTTCCTTGCCGTCGCGCTCCTTCGCCAGCTCAAGGCGCCATTGGCCCCGGAGCAGATAGCCGTTGAAAAACGTCTCAGGATCGGTTCGTTCCTCAGGTTCATAGTTGTCGATAGCACTGGTAATTGCCTCGATTGCCTTATCGTAATCTTCAGCAAATACCTGCACGCTAGCCAGCGTGGCGTAGGTTTCGTGATCTTTCGGATCGATGCTGATCGATTTCTCCAAGTCGACTATCGCTTCGTCGAACTGCTGTAGCAGTGCTGAGCCAAAGCCACGAGAACGGAGCGCCTTGGCATTCTGATCGTCTTGCTCAAGCGACTTGTCGAGATAAGGCAGCCCTCGAACCGGATCGCGATTGTCAACGTACAACATGCCTAGGTTGGCAAGGATGGACGGATCTCGATGGTCGAGTTCGATGGCATTCTGAAAATCGTTGAATGCCATGTCGATTTGCTTCAGTTCACGAAAGCATTCCCCTCGACCGTTGTACGCCAAGGCCATGTTCGCATCGATGTCGATCGCTTGACGGTAGCTTTGGATTGCTGCCGAGTAATCCTTCTGTTCCTTCATCACATCGCCCCGGGCAGCGAAGGCCTCGGCATACGTGTCATCAAGGGAAATCGCCGCGTTAAAAAGATCGATCGCTTCGTCGTAGCTTTCTTGCTCTAGTTTTTCCAAGCCTTGGTTGTAGGCCGCCTCGGCCTCTGGATCGCGCAGAAGTTGGGCGAAGGTGGCCGAGGAAGTCAGCGAAAGAAACAGGCCAATCAAGAATAGATGGCAAATAGGCTTTACTCGGTTCATCAAAAATCACCTCGAACAAAAAATGGTGCGGGATCCATGGTAAGCGGTTAGCTTTTAGCAGTTAGCCAGAGTGAACTGCCAAAAGCTGAGCTTGTAGTGATAATTATACGTCTTAGTTACATGAAACAACTCACCCCATCGTAACACGAGGTACGGATAGAAAGCACGCATTTTGTAGGAGCCGAACAGGTTTTTTAGCGGACGATGGTCCGATTGGGGGGACCAAGCTTAACAAGCGGATAATACACACCTGAGGGTTCCTTGCCACGGTTTGATTGCGCGGATTGCACAATTTGGGTGGGGCTATAATAATAGCCCCGAGCGGAAGCCGAGGAAGCAGAAATGTAGGAGTCCGTCCTTGCAAAATTGGGTGAATTTTTACTTCTGCAAAATCATATCGCCGTATTTGACGGATCGATTCTATTACGCCGACAACAAGTTTCTCAGGAGTTCGCGATGATTAACACCAAAACCTGTCCACGTCGAGACGTTGATTACCACGCGTTAGACGAAATCGTCGCCGACGCCGAGCGACTCGTGGCAGCCGGGGCTTCGACCACCGGTAATTGGTCCGTGGGACAAATTTTAGAACACATCGCAAGGGTTATGGATGGCTCAATCGATGGCATGGAGACCAAGGCACCCTGGTGGATTCGTTTTTTTATGAGCAAGTTCATGAAGAAGCGGATACTTAACAATAAGATGTCGCCCGGTTTCAAATTGCCTGCTCCGGCAGCTGTGGAAATTGTGCCGGATGAAGCCGATGTGCAGTCGGCACTGGAACATTTGCAGCGAGCTGTCGGGCGACTCAAACAAGAAACTCATCGCGAGCCAAGCCCATTTATGGGACCGATGGACATCGACCAGTGGAATCAACTGCATTGCCGGCACAGCGAGTTGCACATGAGCTTTATCGCCGAACCGTAAGGAGCCTCCATGCTTGATATCTTGGTAATCGCTCCGCATCCTGACGATGCCGAGCTTGGCATGGGCGGGGCAATTTTGAAATTCAAGCAGGAAGGGCTGCGCGTTGGTGTGCTGGACCTGACCAGCGGCGAGCCGACGCCGCACGGGTCGCCGGAAATACGCGCCCGCGAGACAGCCGCCGCGACGGAGATTCTGGGGCTCGACTGGCGTGAAAACTTGGGGCTTCCCAATCGTAGCTTGGAGCCGACGCTGGAAAACCGCGCGAAGCTGGCCGGCGTTTTTCGCCAGCAAAGGCCGCGGTGGCTCTTTACGCCGTATTGGGTTGACGCTCATCCCGACCATTTGGCTGCGACCAAACTGGCCGAGGATGCCCGATTTTGGGCGAAACTGTCGAAGACCGACATGCCGGGTGAACCATTTCATCCGGAGCGGATTTTCAACTACTACTGTGTGCATCTGAAGCTGGCCGTGCAGCCGGCGTTTGTGCTGGACATCAGCGAGCATTGGGAAAAGAAGCTTGCAGCGATCCGCTGTTACGAAAGCCAATTCATCACCGGCCAGCCAGCCGCCTCGCCAACCTTCCTCGACCAACTCCGCGACGAGGCCGCCTATTGGGGAAAAACCATCGGTACCGCCTATGGCGAACCTTTCACCAACCGCGAACCGCTAGGGCTTAGCTCGATGGCGGGTTTGGTTTAGGTTTTGATTCAAAACCTGAGCGAGCTGTTTGACGTTTTGAAAGCCCAGGGGTTGCAACCCCTGGGCTTGAGCACCTTTTGTACTAGACAAACCGCGATGCAAGTCTTTCGACAACCAGTTGGCCGATGCTCAGCGACGCGGTCGCGGCCGGGGAGGGTGCATTCACGACATGGACCACCCGGTCCATTTCCTCGAACAGGAAATCGTCGACCATCGAGCCATCCCGACGAACCGCCTGAGCGCGGACGCCCGCCGGTGCCGGTGATAGATCTTGCGAACGGATTGCGGGCAGCAGCCTTTGCAGTGCTTTGACAAACGCCCGGCGGCTGACACTTCGCCACATTTCTCCTGCGCCCATGCGCCAGTGCCTGGCCGCCAGCCGTAGAAAGCCGGGATAGGTCAGCGATTCGGCCAGGTCGCGCAGATTGATGGTCGTTTTCTTGTACCCTTCGCGTGAAAAGGCGAGCACTGCGTTAGGACCACATTCAACACTGCCGTCGATCATCCGGGTGAAATGGACGCCCAAAAACGGAAACGCCGGGTTGGGTACTGGATAAATCAGATTTCGGACAAGATGCTTTGCCTCGGGTAGCAACTCGTAGTACTCGCCACGGAACGGCACGATCTTGGCGGGTGGCTGCACGCCAGCAAGCCCTGCCACCCGATCACTATGCAATCCGGCACAGTTGACAACTTGCTGCGCGACCACTTCGCCTGCGGTCGTTTTGACAACGACTTCGGTATTATGCGGTTCGATGCGCGTGACCTGCGTATCGAGCTTGATCTCGCCACCTTGCTCGCCAATCCGCCGTGCGAGCCGTTGGCAAACTTGTCGGTAGTCGACGATACCCGCATCGGGTACATGGATGGCGCGAATGCCCGCGGCATGGGGTTCTAGTTCGAGCAATCGTTGGCGGCTTACGATTTCGCAGCGGATGCCGCCCGCCTGACCCCGCTGGTAGATTCTTTCCAACGCGGGCAATTCGCCATCCGTCACGGCGACAATCACTTTGCCACAAATATCGAAGTCGATGCCTTCCTGCTCGCAGAAATCAACCATCGCCTGCCGGCCTTCTCGACAATTGGTGGCCTTCAGCGAACCCGGTTTGTAGTAGATGCCCGAGTGCAACACACCCGAGTTGTGGCCCGTTTGATGAGCGGCAAGCTGCGATTCCTTTTCCAAAATGGCAATTCGCCGGTCGGGATAGCGCTGCTGAAACCGGTAGCCCGTCGCCAAGCCGACAATCCCACCACCGATGATAACCAAGTCGAAGGAATTCGGATTGCGCATTCCGAAATACTCCATGTGCTGCGTTGCAGCACGGCTGAATCCACTTTCCGCTTTCAATAGTTCGTCCCACTTTTGCGGACGTGGACGTACGGCTTTTGGTCATCCTGGAAACTGCCACGGACCACTCGGGCGAGGAAAATACGGTGGTCGCCTGAGTCGACGTGCTCGGCCGGCTCACACTCGAGATGCCCGACCGAATCGTCGAGAATCGGTACGCCACGGGGGCAAGTATGCACGCCGAGTCCTTTAAATGCCGGCTCCTCAGGCTCGAAGCCTTTGCCAAAATGCTTGAAGAGCGAGGTTTGCGATTCGCTCACCACGTTCAGCACAAACGGCTCGCCTGCCGCCAGCCACTCGGTGATATATCGGCCCTGCTTCACGGCCACGGTGACCATCGGCGGATCGAACCCGGCTTGCATAACCCAACTGGTCAGCATGCCGGTCGCCCGATCACCCGTTCCGGCAGTCAGGATATAAATGCCGCTTGTCACGCGACCTAGAATGGCATCGACGCCCGATGTGTTCATGCTTCTCTCCGTGGTGATTTTTTGTAGGCCGGAACGAGCGGTAGCGCTGTTCCGGCAATGCCGGAACTCGCACGACTCGTTCCGGCCTACGGATTCCCATTGTAAGCGGTGAGACTTCTGTGTCGAGTTCGAGTTGCTAGCAATTTTTTCGTAACCTGGATTACATAGAAAATGGGTGTTTTTTAATATCTGGACTTTGCAGTGCAAAGTGAATTTCATACTCTCCCGCTAAGCCGCAAGCGGCCGACGCGCGGCTTAGCCGACTAACCAACAAAGTGTATCCATCCCCTCATGTGGAAACCACGACCAATCTATTGTCTACTGGCCACCGGATGGGGCCTACTCTCGGTTTTGGCATCCCCGGCTCAGAGTACGGTAAACGGAACATCCGTTTGGTCGCCCTACCGTGAGACGAAGCAAGCAACGGCATCTATTTCTGATCTGCGTCCTCTGCCTGTTCCGCACAACGCCGTTACCGACTCGGCGCTCGACAAGTTGCGCACCGCTCGCCGCCCTCTTCCGTACGAACAGGCTGGCGTTCCGGGCGAATTCGTTATGGATGAGTCGCTGATTGATGGCGAGTGTTTAATGTGCAATGGGCCGGTCGTGCAGCGGAATGCGGATGTTTGGCAGTGGCGTCTGCTGCCGGATGAAGTGATTTGGCATTCCTATTGGGCAGGCGCGCATGAGCCGCGGATCTCGGGCGTGACGTTTTTCGACGCCGAAAATGGCATCGCCTTTTTGGATGTAACGCTCGGCGGGCGAGTTGGCATCTTGCGCTACGGGACGGGCGATCACCCCAGCGCAGGTCGGCCGCAGGGCTGGCAATTCGATATCGAAGGGGCCGCCTCTCCGCGACTCAATCTCGATGAGGACTGGGATGTCGAGGCGGTCGACTTTCGCTTTGGCTTGCCGATCAGCTATGGCCAAGACAATTGGCAACTGAAGTTTTCCTACTATCACTTGAGTTCCCACATGGGGGACGAGTTTGCGGTCCGCACGGGCAAATTGGGCGAACGAATCAATTTTAGCCGCGACACGCTGGTACTGGCCGGTTCGTATTATCCGATGCCATCGCTCCGGCTTTACGCGGAAATGGGTTGGGCCTTCTATGCGGACGAAGGAACGGAGCCATGGGAGTTCCAGTTTGGCTTCGACTATGCCCGCCCAGGCCCGACCGGGCTGGCCGGCACACCATTCGTCGCGATCAATGGCCACCTGCGAGAAGAACACAACTACGGCGGAAATGTGGTGCTGCAAGCTGGTTGGTTGTGGCGAGGCGACAACGAGCTACGTCTTGGTTTCCACTATTTCAACGGCAAAACGAACCAGTTCGCGTTCTTCGACGAATTTGAAGAGCAAATCGGTGCGGGTCTTTGGTACGAGTATTGAGCGATTCGCGTTGCGTAGGGCGCCGTGTGCTGCGTTGCAGCACGGCTGGGGCACCACTACAATCGAGCAGATGCGACAGCGATTGGCCGACTACCGACTCTTTTGGCGCGAGTTCCGCCACACCTTTTCCAGTACCGGGGCCGTGTCGCCAAGCGGCAAATCGCTCGCCAAAGCCTTGGCAAAGCACATAGCCCCATCCGTGCCGCAACGCGGCACACGACGCACCGCAGAAAGCGGCACACGACAACGGATCCTAGAAGTAGGCCCCGGCACAGGCCCCGTCACGTCGCAAATCATCCAACAGATGGGGCCTGACGACACGCTCGATTTGGTCGAGCTTAACCCGCGATTCGTTGCTGTGCTCGAGAGACGCCTTCAGGAAGATCGACGATGGCAACAGGTGGCCAAGCGTGTGCGGGTGCATCCTCTGCCGATTGAGGAACTGCCGGTAGCGGAGCCTTACGATGTGATCATCTCCGGCCTGCCACTGAACAATTTTCCATGCCAACAGGTGGAAGCGATACTGGGCCATTTCCACCAATTAGCCGCGGCCGGGGCGATGCTCAGCTTTTTCGAATATATTGCCCTTCGCAAAGCAAAATCGCTTCTGTGCAACAGGTCCCAGCGCCGACGGCTATCGGGGATTGAATCAATTCTTGCGCGGGAATTCTCCGCTTGGCAAGTCGATCGCCAGTGCATCTTGGCGAACGTACCACCCGCCTGGGTGCATCATCTGCGACTACCGGGAAACTCAAAGTAAAAAGAAGATGAATCACAGAGGTCACAGAGAACACGGAGAAAGTAGCCCTAAACATCCCTCGAAAGAAAGGCATGATTTGTTGTTTTTCAGGGGAAAGAAACTCAGTGTTCTCCGTGTTACTAACGATTCAAATCCTCGCGCCCTGCGTGACTTTATCGGTGTTGTCAATGTAAATCCTTTGACTGCAAAGAGATACACTACGCAAGGCTCACAATGTATTTGAACCACAGAGGACGCAGAGATCGCAGAGAAAATCCCTTAAAAAAGACCTCTGCGATCTCTGCGTTCTCTGTGGTGATAAAAAAGAATCTGACATTTTGGTTGCGGCTTTGCTGCGCTGGGCTCTCGGTGGTGTAATTTCTTGCTTGTTTTCAGTTTGAGTAGGAAACTTGAGGCGGTAATATCTCATGATTCGCATTCTCACGTTGGAAACTACCTGCGACGAAACGGCCGCGGCCGTGATTGCCGATCCGCTGGAGGTCCTTTCGTCGGTTGTCGCATCGCAGGATGATTTGCATCGCCGCTACGGTGGCGTGGTGCCGGAAATCGCCTCTCGGGCACATGTGGAGCGCATTTTGCCCGTGATCGACGAAGCGCTCGACCAGGCGGGCGTCGCTCTTGAGCAGCTCAATGCGGTGGCGGTTGCCAATCGGCCTGGCTTGGCTGGGTCGCTGCTGGTGGGGCTGATGGCTGCCAAGACGGTCTGCCTAGTCCACGATCTACCACTCGTTGCCATCAACCATCTGCAGGCCCATGTTTATGCTTGCCAAATTGCGAGCGGTCGGGACGTGTTCCCCTGCGTCGGCTTGATTGCCAGCGGCGGTCATTCGCATCTCTACCGTTGCGAGACGCCGCTCGAATTCACCCCGTTGGGCGGGACCCTCGACGATGCGGCCGGGGAAGCATTCGACAAAGTAGCCAGCATGTTGGGCCTCGGTTTTCCCGGCGGGCCCGCCATCCAAAAAGCCGCCGAGCAGGGCGATCCTGGGCGCTACAAACTGCCCAGGCCGTTGTTGGCGGATAAAAATTCGCTCGACTTCAGCTTCAGTGGATTGAAAACGGCCGTGCGTTACCACCTTTTCGGCACCGGTCGACCTGAGATGGGGGAAGCAGCCAAGCTCGACGGACAACGGGTGGCCGACATGGCAGCCAGTTTCCAAGAGGCGGTGGTCGACTGTCTCGTTGGCAAATCGCTACGGGCCTTAAAGCAGACCGGTTTTCAGCGCCTTTGCGCCGGGGGCGGCGTGGCCGCCAATGCCCGATTGCGAGAGGCATTGGAAACGGCCACCGCCGCCCGGGGCTATGAGCTGCACATCCCGCCGCCTGCACTATGCACCGACAATGCCGTCATGGGCGCCATCGCTATCGAGCATTATCGTGCCAATCAATTCGAATCGCTTGATCTGGATATTCAGTCCGGATTGCAGCGAACAGTTCGCAACTGATTTGATGATACTCTCGCAAAGGCGCGAAGGTGCAAAGAAAGAGAAAAAACAACAAAGCCTGAAGCCGAAGCTCCCACGGTAATTGGGAGCTTGAAAATGTTTACTATCGGGTGTTTTTGTTTTGATTTACCTTTGCGCCTTTGCGAGAGACATTTTTTCTCTATAGAAAAAGCGGCCCGGGAATTCCCGAGCCGCTTTATTATTTCGTCATCCCATCGATACGGTTCTATCGATACCAAGGGGATTTACTGCAACCCTTGGGCCTTTAGGGCCGCCCGATAAATAACATCCCTTTTTTTCTCGAATTGGCTAGACTTCCAGGGTGAGCGGTCCCCCATTCTCTTGGCGAAGGAGAAAGCCATGGTTCCCTATCTGTCGGTAGTTTGTGGACACATGAAGGCGTTTTATGATTCATTGTCCGAGAAAGACCGCCGCCGTTACGCTGCGGTAGAATCGGAAAAGCTGGGGCATGGGGGCGTCGAGTACGTTGCGTCTGTGCTGGGCTGTGACGAGAAAACGATTCGGAATGGCCGCCATGAGGTGAGCCAATTGCCGGTGGATGACGCCGAAGGACGGGTTCGAAAAAAAGGGGGGTCGAAAAAAAGCTAGCTTTGCTGCACCTGACCTGGAGAACAACCTTCGCCAGGTCGTTGCTGACCATACGGCAGGCGATCCAATGCGTGAAGACGTGGTGTGGACCTATTTGTCGAGTACGGAGATTGCCCACGAGCTCGATCGGCTGGGAACGCCCGTTTGTCCAGACACTGTGCGAAGCTTGCTCGATGAGTTCGGCTTCCACAAGCGGCAGGCCGAGAAAACCAAAGCGATGGGAAATACCCCTTTCCGCAACGAGCAGTTCGAGAACATTGCCCAACTGAGGCAACAATACCTCGACTCTCCCAACCCAATCATTAGCATGGACACCAAGAAAAAGGAGCTTTTGGGCGAGTTTTTCCGTACCGGGCAGTCGTGGTCCGATGGTGCGAATGCCGTATTTGATCACGACTTTCCCAGTTACGCGGACGGCAAGGTCATCCCGCACGGGCTGTACGACCTGAAGCGTAACACAGGGCACCTCACTCTCGGAGTCAGTCACGACACGAGTCAATTTGCTTGCGACAGCTTCCGTGTGTGGTGGCAACGCCACGGCGAGCGGACGTACGCCGACGCCAAGTCGATTCTGTTGCTGTGCGATGGCGGAGGAAGCAATAACTGTCGTCACCACATTTTCAAGGAAGACCTGCAACGATTGGTCAACCGGATTGACATTCCAATTCGCGTCGCCCATTATCCACCGCATTGCTCGAAGTATAACCCGATTGAACACCGTCTTTTTTCTCATGTCACTCGCGCCTGGTCCGGTGTGGTGTTTCGCACGCTTGACATCGTCACAACATGCCTTCGACGAGTGTGGACTCGCACCGGGCTGAAAGTCACCTACGCGGTACTCAACAAGGATTATCAACTCAAACGGAAAGCGAGCGAACGTTTCCTTGACTTGGATCCCATACAGTTCGAAGACGTATTGCCCGATTGGAATTACACCGTAATTCCTACCGCCTACTGAAAACCGGGAAGTTATTTATCGGCCACTCCTTAATTGGCACGATGGGCAGTAGGATGGGCTTGTGATCGACGGCGACGTGCCGTCGCCGCGGAAAAACGTGGTGTGCAACGACGCACGGTTCACCCGCTCGCCCTTCTGATACGTTGCTAGCGTTTCCTTCCACTCGCTGTCGGTGAGCTTACCCAACTTCTTGCTCAAAATAACCGAGCCGGTTTTGTCGATAATGGCCGTGAAGGGGAATTGGGTTGCACCAAAAACCTTGGCAACCTTCTTGCCATATTCGGTCGTCACGTCGATGTGGCAACGTTGATAGGAATTGAGCAACTCAGCCTGAGCCTTTTCACTGGCGGCAAGCTTTTTTTCCATGCTGACTTTCGGATCGCTGGGCACATCAAGCACCACCACCAGCGGACGGTCGTCGCTGCGTGTGGCAGCAAGTGCTTTGCCATAGTCGGCCTGCCATTGCAACGGCTGAGGCGTGGCAGCCAGGGCGCTCATAGTAATAGTAAAAGCGGCTAGAGAATTAATCATCTTCCAAGCTCCTTTCGAGGGGCGTTCCATGCGGATGGCTTCTTGGGCAACCACATTACAACAGCAGTTGCCGTGTCATCCGCGAGTCCATGCAGGGTGTAAACAAAGCGCAGAACCTGGCAATCGTTGCGAAGCAGATGCATCCCATGGGACACCTTCCTTTGCACCACGGATGGGTCTTCGGCGAGGCGGGAAACTAAGGCGGGATCAAGTTGCTAGGTACATTCGATGGGCCTGCCTGGCGACTCACTACAAATTGCCCAGTCGGCAAGCTTGGGCGAATCTTATCCGAAGTAATTTCGCTTTCAAGTGCCCTATCTCACACAATGCAAAAAATTCGGAATAAAAAATCGCCATCTCGATTCACTTTGCGAGCGGCAAATGACCCGAAACCCTGCGGCTGCAAGGGCTTATGACGTTCAGATTTTCAAACGATTCGACGGTTTCGACGGAATTTTAATCGCCGAAACCTAGAAGAACTGCGGACTTTGAGTTAGCCGCCGGGCTTGTCCCGGTGCGGAAGTGCAGCGCCGGGACAAGCCCGGCGGCTAATTCGCCAACGCATGATTCGGTTGGCGCGATGCGCTAATTGCTCCCCAGCGTGATCGTCACCTCGCTTCGCTCTCCATCGCGGACGATCGTTAGCGCAACTTGGTCACCCGGCTGGTAATCCCATATTTTATCGCGAAATCGCCCCACGGTCCGCATTGGCTCGCCATCGACGGCCAAGATTCGGTCGGCGTGGGATCGGTCGATCGACTCGGTTTCATAGACGATTGCCCCCTGTTGTCGGCGCTGAACCACTTTGCGGAAGCCGCGCAAGCCTGCCAGGGAGGCCGGGCCATCTGGGGCCAAATGGGCGATCACCAAATCGGCACCCGTTTCCAGCACATGCGTGATGCCGATGTCGGCCTTCACCACTCGGCCATGCTGTATCAACTCGGGCACGATTTGCTTGATCCGGTCGATCGGAATGGCGAACCCGACGCCCGTGTTTTGCCCCGTGCGGGTAGCAATGGCCACACACATGCCGATCATTCGCGAGTGGGTGTCGAGCAACGGCCCGCCCGAGTTGCCAGGATTCATCGCGGCATCGGTCTGAATCAGTGACGACATGACTCGGCCATCGACGCGGCTGGGCAGATCGCGATTCAGACTGGAAATTATCCCCGTGGTGAGTGTGCCATCCCAACCAAACGGATTGCCAAGCGCATAGACGCGCTGCCCGACGTGCAAATGGTCCGACGTCCCCAGATCGATCGGATAAAGCTCCTCAGCCGGGGCGTCGATCCGCAAGATGGCGATATCGTGCTCTTTGTCCTTGCCCACCAACTGGGCAAAGTAGGTTTCGTTGGAGGCCAAGATCACGTCGATGTTTCGTGCCCCATCGACCACATGGTAGTTGGTAATGATGTGGCCCCGTTTGTCGAGGACGGCACCCGATCCCGTCCCCTTCGCTTGACGGGCCATCCTGAAGAAGTGGTCGATCTGAATGCTCTTGGTGTTGATATGCACCACACTGCGATTCGCCGCTTCGTAGACGTTGATATTGACCTGCTCCTCGGTGGTCAATCGGTCCGAATGGGCAGGCTCTTGATCCCTCTGGCCGGCCAGATCGGCTCTGCCGGCAACTTGCGGCTGCGCGGCCACGGCAAGGCCCGAATCAAACCGCCACGGGGTCTCCACGTGCAACAGTAATTGGCCAATCACGGCACCCACCAGTCCACTCGTTACACAGATAATAAAGATGCGTCGCATATCGGTTGCTCCCTTGGGTTGAGCGTAGAAAAAAGATTCTGATTAATTCACTACGGCCACGGTAGCACAATCGTTCACTGCGTGGCCGCCAGCGCATCGTAGGTCCGCAAAATGTGCTCGGCTGTCGACATGCCGTCGGGCAGCAGCGAGTTTGAATTGTGGATGCCTTTGAACGTCGAGAGGATATACTCCGCATCGTCGCGGCTCAAGCCGTAGAGGTGAAAATAGGCGGCGTCCAACTCGGCCATCAGTTGTGCCCGCTCGGCCTCATCCCACTTGTTGAGCCGCCCTCCATACTCTTTCTGAAAACTGCCCAACGTGAACTCGCACGCCTCGGCCAGCGGCAGCATGTCCTCCGCCGTGCAGGTCAGTTTCAACACACGCTCGCTGATCCATGTTTCGAGCGTGGTGTCGCCGGCCCAGGGGCACGGCTTGGCGTAGGTGTCGGGCGCTAGAAAAGGTAGTTGCTCAACGAGATAATAGCTTGCGTTCACATTGCCCATCTTTTGGCGTAGCACAAAGTCTAGTACAAATGCGTTGAAGTTTGCCATCAAGCAACACTGTCCTACTGGACTTGTATCTTCAAAGAAAGCAAATTGCAGTGAATCAATCGCGCCATAAATGGGTAAAAATGCGGTGAGAAGTGTTCGAGTGTTGGTTGGACTGGTAACTTTCCGAAACGAGAAGAGACAGATGCTTTCGCGTTTTGATATTGAATCTACAACGGCGTCACGTGGTGCCCACCACCGCGGTAGAGGCAGATACTCAGGATTCTGGAGGTTTACCAAAGACGTCTGTGTCGGTTGTCCCTGTCTGGTCCAGTTTGCTTCGAATCTGACACCAGCTGCTCGGTGATTATAAGGCTGAGCCATCTTGGCTTCAAAACATGGTAAATAAAGCTCCTGGCATTTTTTCCAGATATTGCGCTGACATTTGAAACCCTGATCAGTTAGCTCTTCTGCAGTTGTAAAATATGGCGCG
Source organism: Lacipirellulaceae bacterium (assembly GCA_965249435.1). Lineage (GTDB taxonomy): Bacteria > Planctomycetota > Planctomycetia > Pirellulales > Lacipirellulaceae > JAJRWS01. Next base: position 62,825 of record CBDFMC010000016.1, read on the forward strand.
TCCTTAGCCTGATGGAAGAGGATTCCAAACTTAATGCCCCAGGAATTTCCGGTCGGGCCTTTACGGTTTCGGTCGATGAGGATTGGCACGCGGCGGTAGATGGCCTTGGTGATCTCTGCGTCGCGACGGGTGCGGAAGATGGGGCAGGTGTGCGTGTTGGGGTTCAATAGCCGGATGTCGTCGCTCGAAAGGGAAATATGCCGCTTTTTGTCCTCCAACTCCTCGACATGATGGATAAAGAACGCAAAGTCGGCCTCGTCGGTTGTCGTCGCCTCGCCGCCGAAATTGAGAATGCAGAACTTGAACGAGGCGTGAACGTCGGGGAAGTGAATCTTCTTGTTTTTAAAATCGTATAGCCGAATCAGCCGGTTCGACTCGGCGATTGCCGCGAAGAAATCCTTCGTTGTCTTGTCCGACGCGATCCCCGACGGCGTGAGCAGGCCCACGCGGCCATCGGGTGCGACAAGCTGGTACGCCAGTTCCGCGAAGACGGCATAGGTGTTAATGTCTCCCTTGCCGGCGAGCGGATAATCGTTCGACTTGCGGCAATAGGTCAGCAGCGCGTTGGCCGCTTCGAGTGCCTGCTCGTAACGGCCGTACAGGGCCGGGTCGTCCGATTCGAGCTTGGCGACGAGCTTGCGCCTTTTGGCTGCGTTGGTTGCGGTGGCGATCTCCGGCGCAGGCACTGAAAAGAATTCGCGTTCCTGCAGCTTGATCCGCTCCCACGGCGGATTGCCGACGACGCAATCGAAACCATGCGCTTCGCGCTCGAAAACTTCCGCGAAACGCTGCCGCCAGTCGAAACCGGCCGAGTCGACCTCCGCGTCATGCACGAGCGAATTGCCATGCACGATGTTTTCCGACAGCGTCGCCAGCGTCTGTCCCGGCGTGGCCGAGCGGATCCAGAGAGCGAGTTGCGTGATCTCGACCGCCTCGGGCGACAAATCGACGCCATAGAGATTGTCTTCGAGTATCCACTGCGGGACTTTTTCTGTGAGCTGCTCCGCGTTTCCTGTGCCCGCCTGCTGCAAGTGGCCGACAACTTCCAGATAACGCTGTTCCAGCGTGTTGTACGCCTGAAACAAAAACGCCCCGGAGCCGCATGCCGGGTCGACGATCCGCAGGTCGCGGAGAATCGTCAAGCATTGCTGCCAATAGTCGGCATCCTCCGGCGCAATTCCTCGCTTCGCGTCAGCCCTCTCGATCCCAAACTCAATGGCCAAATCGGCAAACCGTTCGGCGATCAGTTCGTCGACCGTGTACTCGACAATCAGGCTGGTCAACTCGGGCGGCGTGTAATAGATGCCCAGTTGCTTGCGCTTGGCCGACTGAGGCATCTGGGCATATTTTTCCGCCTTTTCCGCGTCGCCGAACAGGCCGGTTGTTTTCAGTTTTTCTAGCTCGGTAATCGACCGCTCGAACAGGTGACCCAGCACGTCGAGATTTACTTCGTCGGCGAAATCGTAGCCGGCGATGTTGTTGAAGAAACGGGTCCATCGATCATCGAGTTCCAGATCGTCCGCCGCCGAAGCTTTGAACAGCCCACCGTTGTAGGCCGGGATTCGGTCATTGGGGCTGTTCGGATCAAGGGGGCTGCCTTGGTCGACAAAGCGGAACAAGGTCTTGAAGTTTTGCCAACGGGGGTTTGTGATCGCGGTAAACGCGGGGAGTTCTTCGTAGGCGCTCTTGATCGTGCCGGGCGGCAGCAAGCCCCGGTCTTCGCAGAACGCGATGAAAACAACCCGGTCGAGCAAACGCTGGGCAAACTCGATCGACTCGTCCACGGTGTGGCCCAAGTCATGGTGCAAATGGCCAATGAAATGGAGGCGATGCTCGGAATACTCTTTGTAGAGTCGGTCGCCGACCTCGCGTTGGATGGTCGAAGATTTTTCCAGCAATCCGATCGCTCGCGGCGCTTGGCCGGCCGTTTCTTCAATCAGCCCCTTGCGGTGAAACAAGGCATAGAACTGGCGAAACACCACGGAGTCGCGGAGCGATTGGAGCGTGAAATGCTCGTACGCCCGTTTGCTCGAATCGCGTTGGTAGAGCCGGAAGCTGACCATGTTCGAGACGATGCCCCAGCGGCACGCCGGCGGCGTGTTGACTAGGTAGTCCCAACATTGATCGATGGCGGTCCGGCCATGGGAGCGGTCGCGGTCGAGATGGACATTCGGGCCTTTCAGTTCGATCACTGCCAGAAGATTGCGTGGCTCGTCCTGCCGAAAGAAACCGAGTACCGCGTCGGGCGTTTGGCCTGCGATGGTCACTTCACGCTCGAGGTGCCATGTCTCTTGGGTGTCGGTGACCAGCCTGTAGCCCAAAGCCTCCCCGAAGACGTCGGAAAGGAATTCCCCCTGGAGTTGAGTTTCTCTCCGACTTTTGAGCCTGCCCGTGGTTTCCAGGTCAGCCCACTTCAGCAGGACCTTGTGCGCCTGGTCAATTGGTTCGACATCCAGCCGTTTGTCCGCACCGGCGTCTCGGAGAAATCGAGCCAGGATCAGGCGATCGGTCTTCGGTTGCCGGATTGCAACCGCATTTTCTTGATCGAGTAGTGGCTTGGGCTTCATTGCAGATGCTAGCAGATAGGTTGGATTCCGCTTTTCCTCGTAGGATAATCCGAATCAATGGATGGATGATAATCGATTCACTGCGGCGAGCCTACCGGCCGCCATCGAGTCTATTGGCAGCTATTGCGATGGGTTAGTTGGCGTTGAGCTAGCGTCGGGCATACACTAAAATGTCGCCTCTCTAGGTGTTAGGCGAGCGGCAATTGATAATTTACCAATCTTAACCCGACGCGTAAGCGAGGGAATTACCCCGTTATCCCCAGTCCCTCGCTTACGCATCGGGTTATCAAGGTAAGTTCTTAACTGCCGCTCGCCTTACTGCCACTTTGTGAAAAAGGGGCCCTTTTTCACGTCCCACCCAACAACAACGCAAGCATGAGCGTGACGGCAGAAATCAACACAACGACATCGGTACTCGAAGCGGCACGCCGGGAAAAACTGCGGCGGATTGTCGAATTGGGCCATGATCCATGGGGGTCGAGGTTTGACGATCGCGCGATGGTCGGCACCATCCGCGGACGGGCGGATGAAATAGTCTTTCGCACCGAAGATGGCAAGGCGGTCGCCCTGCCCGATTTTGATGCGGCTGGTGAAGATTTCAATTTCCGCCAGTGGCTTGCCGATCAAGGACCTGGCGGGATCGAAGGGCCGCAGGTCCGTGCGGCGGGACGCATCGTGTTGCAACGCCCCAAAGGAAAACTGATCTTTCTCGACATTCGCGATATGACGGGCCAAATCCAACTGTTCATCGGCAAGAACCAGGTCGGCGACGATTGGGAATTGGCCCAATGCTTCGACCTGGGCGATATCATCGGCGTCGACGGAACGCTCAAAATCACCAAGACGGGTGAGCTGTCGATCTTTGCCGAGCGGCTCTATTTTTTAACCAAGTCGATCGAGTCGCCGCCAGAAAAGCACAGCGGGCTAAAAGATCCTGAGTTGCGACAACGGCAGCGTTACCTTGACTTAACCTATACCGAGGGCGTACTGCCACGTTTTCTCGACCGTACGAAGATCGTCCGTTCGATCCGCGAGACGCTAGCCAAGCACGATTTTATCGAGGTCGAAGGCCCCACGCTCCACTCGATTGCCGGCGGAGCCGCGGCCCGGCCTTTTGTGACGCACCACAATGCGCTCGACATCGATCTCACCCTGCGGATCGCGTTGGAATTGCATCTGAAGCGGCTGCTGGTCGGCGGCATCGAACGCGTGTACGAAATGGGCCGCGTTTACCGCAACGAAGGGATCGACCAGAAGCACAATCCCGAGTTCACGATGCTCGAGGTTTATCAGGCGTATGGCGATTATCGGTCGATGATGGATCTCACGGAGCAGTGCATTTGCGAGGCGATAGAGAAGTTGTTAGGCGCGAGGCGCGAGGCGCTAGTATGTGGTGAGTCGGAACCTTTCCAGCGCCTAGCGCCTAGCGCCTACCAACTCACTTACGGCAAGTCGACGATTGATTTTTCGCCGCCGTTTAAACGTCGGACCTATGCCGAGTTGCTTCAGGAACATGCGGGAGTCGACCCGGCCGATGAATCGGCCATCGCCGAGTTGGCGACTTCGCTGGGGATCGAGACGAGTGGGCGGCATGTAGATGTCATTAAGAATGATCTGTTCGAGGAATTGGTGGAGGACAAATTGAAGGGGCCGATATTTGTGCTCGATTACCCCAGCAGCATTTGCCCGCTGACCAAGCGCAAGGCCGACGACCCCGCCATTGCCGAGCGGTTTGAGCTGTTTGTCGAAGGGATGGAAGTCGCCAATGCCTACACGGAGTTGAACGACCCCGATTTGCAGGAAGAGTTATTCCGCACGCAGCTTGCCGGAATGTCGGAAGAAGATTCGATGGCCGTGATGGATACCGATTTTGTACGGGCGTTGCGCCACGGCATGCCCCCGGCGGGCGGCTTAGGCATCGGCATCGACCGGCTCGTCATGCTGCTGACAGATACGCAGTCGATCCGCGATGTGATTTTGTTCCCGCTACTACGACCAGAAATGTAAAATTGTGAGGGGGTGAAAAATTAGCCGCCGGGCTTGCCCCGGTGCTGCGTCCCGCGCCGGGGCAAGCCCGGCGGCTAACGAGTCCCCTTCGGACATCAACAATCAAACATCTCACATTTTACATGCCAAGGATGGTTCGATGTACAAACTTCTGCTCTGCTTGCGGTACTTGCGGACTCGCTACATTGCGTTGGTTTGCATCATTAGCGTCATGCTTGGTGTGGCGACGATGATTGTCGTCAATAGCGTGATGGCCGGGTTCACCAACGAAATGCAAGTGCGGCTCAACGGCATGTTGGGCGATTTGATCGTCGAAAGCCGCAGCATGGATGGCGTGCCCGACGCAGCTCGGCACATGGCCAAGATTCGGCAGTTGGCCGGTTCACAGATCGTCGGCATCTCGCCGACGGTGCATGTGCCGTCGCTGATGTACATCGAAGTAGGCGGCCGCGGACCGCTCGTCAAGCAGGTCACGCTGGTCGGTATCGACGAGGCAACCTACGCCAGCGTTAGCCAGTTTGGCCAATATCTCCAACACCCGGACAATCGCCAGCAGCTCGATTTCCAACTCCGCGATGGTGGGTACGATGTGTTCGATCATCAGGTCGACGATCCTCAATCGACCCAACCGCGCACGCAGATGCGCGATGCCGGCTGGCCCTATCGGCGCTACAAGGCAATGCTCGCTGCTCAGAGGCAGCCGCCCATTCAAACAAAGCAAGCTCAGACGAAACAAGATCCACTGCCGCAAGCTGAACCACCAACCAATCCTTTTGGAAATCCGGACAAAGAAAAGGAAGGCCGCGATTTCAACCCCGCCATCGAGCAACATGCGGGCGTCGTGCTTGGCATCGGGCTGTGTAGCTACCGCTCAACCGACGGGACGGACCATTTTGTGGCCTTGCCTGGGGACGATGTGAAGGTGAGCTTCCCGAAGGCGTCGATGCCGCCTGAGGCAATTAGCGAGTTTTACACGATCGTCGATTTCTACGAGAGCAAAATGAGCGAATACGATGCGAACGTTGTGTTCGTACCGATCCGCTCGTTGCAAGAAAGCCGCGGCATGTTCGATCCGGAAACGCGCATCGGCAGGTTTACGTCGATCCAAATCAAACTCCGCCCCGACGCCGACGCCAACGAGGTGCGCGATTTGTTGAGAAACAACTTTCCCGCCCAACTCTACATGGTCAGCACCTGGCGCGACAAGCAGGGCCCGTTACTCGCGGCGGTGGAAATGGAAACCAACGTGCTGAATTTGCTGCTATTTATGATTATCGCCGTGGCCGGCTTTGGCATCCTGGCGATTTTTTACATGATCGTGGTTGAAAAGACACGCGACATTGGCATTCTCAAATCGCTAGGCGCCTCGGGTCGGGGTATCATGGCGATTTTCCTCGGCTATGGGCTGAGCCTGGGAATCGTCGGCTCGGGGGTGGGGTTGGCGATTGGGCTGGCGTTTGTCGCCAACATCAATCGCATTGCCGACCTGCTGGGCCGCATCACGGGCCGACCTGTGTTTGATCCCTCGATGTATTACTTCCAAAAGATCCCAACGGTCGTCGATCCGAAGACCGTGGCATGGATTGTCTTCGGAGCGGTGAGCATTGCGGTGCTTGCCAGCATCATGCCAGCGCGGCGTGCCGCAAGGCTTCATCCCGTGAAAGCATTGAACTATGAGTAGCATCCCAACCGAACGAATCCCAGGGCCATCGATCGTCCCCCGACGCGCACCCGTTCCCCGCGGCTTGCCGCTTAGCGCAGCGCCAGCACAAATTGACTCGACGCAAAAAGAACAACTCTCTGCCCACGGCCTACTGAAAAGCTACCGCAAAGGCCCCCTCGGCATCCCGGTGTTGCAAGGCATCGATCTATCGGTTGGCGAGGGCGAGTTCCTGTCGATCATCGGCCAAAGCGGCTGTGGAAAAAGCACCCTGCTGCACCTGCTCGGTACGCTCGATGCGCCCGATGCCGGCGAGGTGCGATTCGACGGCCATCGAATCGACAACCTGCCCACTGCCGCCCGCGACCTGCTTCGCAACAAACACATCGGCATGATCTTTCAGTTCTATCACTTGCTGCCGGAGCTAACGGCACTGGAAAACGTACTGACCCCGGCATTCATTGCCGAGGGGGTGTTCGGGTACTGGCGCCGGCGCAAAGCGTATCGCCAGCGGGCGACGGAACTGCTGCAAATGGTCGGTTTGGGTGACCGATTGAAGCACAAGCCGCGCGAGATGTCGGGCGGCGAGATGCAACGGGCTGCCATCGCCCGGGCTCTGGTTGCCCAGCCTCGGGTACTCTTAGCCGACGAACCGACCGGCAATCTCGACCGAGCCACGGGCGAGCAGATCATGCAAATCTTGCGTCGGTTGAACCAGCAGCAAAAGCTCACTATAGTCATGGTAACACACGACACGCACATCGCCGAGCAGGCCGACCGGGTCGTCCAGTTGGTCGAAGGCAGAATAGGGGCGAGGGATTAGGGGCTAGGGTCTAGGCTTTGTCAGAAAACAGTGAGCCGAACGCGCTAGCGTCGGGCGAACCTGCGAAAACGTCGAATCTAAACGCCCGAGGCTAGCGTCTACGGCTCACATCACGGCATCATTGAGGTTTTCTGACAAAACCTAGTACTACAGCGCAGAGTCAATAAACCACCAAGGCACAAAGAGCACGAAGAAAGATAGTAGGATGTTGCAAACGGTAAGAAAGCAATGCAAGTCCAACAACCCCTAAACAGATGAAACAGCATGTTTGAAAAATCCGAGCAATTTTTCCCATGCTTTGCTTTTATCTTCTCTTTCTTTGTGTCCTTCGTGCCTTCGTGGTTCAACACTGCGCAGTAGTACTAGGGTTCCGTCTATTGGCGTAAATGAACTCTGAACCATGCCCTCCGACTTCCTGCCCCTAATTCCTAAACCCTAGCCCCTAAACCCTAGCCTCCCCATGTCTCGACAAGTTTACATCAACGGTCGCCTCGTCCCTCAAGAAGAGGCGACGGTCAGCGTCTTCGATCATGGTCTGCTTTATGGCGACGGTGTGTTCGAAGGCCTGCGGAGCTACGGCGGCAAGGTCTTCCGGCTGCGCGATCATATTGAACGACTGTGGGAATCAGCCCAGGCCATCTGCTTGCAGATCCCGATGTCGCGCGACGAAATGTGCGATGCGATCAACCATACGCTCAGCACCAATAAGATCGTCGATGGCTATATTCGTGCGATCGTCACGCGTGGCGTCGGTACGTTGGGGCTTGATCCCAACAAGTGCAGCAAGCCGCAGGTGATCATTATTGCCGATACGATCGAGCTTTATCCGCAAGTGCTGTACGACCAAGGCTTGGAGATTGTGACCACCAGCGTGACACGATGCCCGCCGTCGTCGCTCAATCCTCGGATCAAGTCGCTCAACTATCTCAACAATATATTGGCCAAGATCGAAGGAATCCGCGCAGGTTGCATCGAGACATTAATGCTCAACCACAAGGGCGAAGTCGCGGAATGCACGGGCGACAATATCTTTCTCGTCCGCCAGGGAAAGCTGCTCACCCCGCCGCTCGACGCCGGCATCCTGGCAGGCATCACACGGCAAGCGGTCATCGAGCTAGCTCGCGATAGTCGAATCGAGGTGGCCGAAACGCCGCTGACGCAACACGATGTTTATATTGCTGATGAATGCTTCCTCACCGGCACCGCCGCCGAGATTATCCCCGTGGTCAAAGTCGACAACCGCACGATCGGCACCGGCAAACCAGGGCCGATAACCCGCGATCTGAAAGAGCAGTTTCACCGGCTTGCGCGGGCGTAGTGGGCAGGGAACGTAATGTTGTCTGTACGCTCAACGATATTATGGTAGAATACAAGTATGCCATTGGAGATCGTCGGCGAAATCGAAGATATTGAGACGTTCGCCATTGGTTCGAGTATTCGAGAGATATAAAGACTCCATCGGATCTACGGCCAAGCTCGATGGCGCAAACGGAAAGGCATCGCTAGAATCCGACTAGACGGTGGAGAGTTGCGTCGTGCTGAGATCCATTGGTACGAGGCAACCAGAATTGGTCGTGTGGAATTCAAAGTCAAGCGATACGTGGACTAACAATGGCTAGCAATCGCTCTCTCTATGTCTGTGTCAAGAATGAAGGCTATCAGGCCTCGCTTGAGTTGCGAAAAATCTACAAAATACTTGACGATGCGGAAGCCCATCGCCACGGACAACTTCGCGTGATTGATGAATCGGGGGAAGATTATCTTTATCCCGATGAGTTTTTTGCTCGCGTCGATTTGCCTCAATCACTAGAAAAGAAGCTGTTGGAATCGGCCTAAAGTTGTAGAACACTAGCGATCACCGCTCGGCCCGAAATGCCACGTTCTCGACCTTTTCAAAACTGGCCAGATAGCGACTTGCCTCGTCGAGCCGTGCGCGGTCTTCGCGCGACAGTCGCCAGGAGAAAAGGTGCGTGGCTCGCAACTCCGTCGATTCGGTCAAGACCGTGCGGCGAATTTCTACCGGCATGATGCCATGGCGTTCCAGCGCTTCGTTGAGCTTCAGCCGAGGCATGGGTGGCGGCGTACCATGCATCATCGTGTTGAGCTTAGCATACCAATCGGAAAATTCGCGAAAGCGGGCCAGCGCCGATGGCTTTTCGGCGGGGACCGAGGCGACTTGATATTTCCAGATGGGGTCGGTGAGCGTGAGCCGGCCTGTTTCTTCGTCGAACGATTCCTCAAATTCCGGCTTGGCGGAAAACTTCAGGAGTGGGTCCTCCTGCTCGCCGGCCCAACGCGATAGCTTTTCCATCAGCCGCTCGATTCGCTCGGTCGAGATTTCCGTGCGCCGCTTTTCAGCTACGTCGAGCAAGATAAACTCTCCCGGTCGGGAGGGCGTTGGGTGCCGAAACAGGGCAATTTGAACCGGCTCGTCAGCAGTTTCTCCATCGACAAAGTCATACACAACGCCTGTGGCAAAGAGCGTCACGGTATGGCTGATCGGTTCCGGCTCATCACCAACGTAAACGTTCGTTTCAATACGAAAATCTTGGGACTGGGCATTCGAGGTGGTGGCATGGCTGGCCAAACTGGCCAAAATTCCAAGAATCAAAGCAATTTTTGCGGCATGTTGACGAGCAAACATCATGTTTTTCCTTGATAGCGAATTCGATGTGAGTGAGGCAACTCGTAGGCCGGAACGAGCGGTAGCGCTGTTCCGGCAAGATCGGACCGCAGAATACGACTCATCTCAGAATGCGTAAACAGCGGTTGAGAGCAGCTAAATGCGATGCTAGCGGTTGAAATTGTACCGCTGTAGAGTTTTCTCCGATCCCAAAAACCTCATTTCCACAGATGCGAGGGCGTGCTGTGTCGGGTTTCGTCGCTGCAGAAAAAATCCCGAAAAATCTACTACTATGTGGTACAATGAGCAGCAGTCTGTCCCACTCTCTGATTCTGTACAGCCTCGAAAGGAGCAACCTCATGAAGGCGAGAACCGCTGCCCTCGCACACTTTGCACTTCTATTCCTCTTTCTTCCAACGGCCCACGCCGTCACATTCGATTGGGCCACGGTTGGCAACGCCGGCAATGCCGACGACACGCACGGCGCTGGTTACGGCGGCGTCGATTACGCCTATCGCATCAGCAAGACCGAAGTTACCAACGCCCAGTACACCGAGTTCCTCAATGCTGTCGACCCGACGGGTGCCAATTCGTTGTCGCTCTACTTCCCGAATATGTCGAGCGACGCTCGCGGAGGCATCAACTTCAACGCCCTCGGCGCAAATGGCTCGATGTACAAGATCAAGTCGGGCCGCGATAACAACCCCGTGGTGTTTGTCTCGTTCTTCGACGCGATGCGATTCACGAACTGGCTGGAGAACGGGCAGAGAGGGGGTGGCACGGAATCCGGCGTCTACACGATTGGCAACGGCGTGGACGAAATTCGCAATCCCAATGCCACTTTTTCCTTTCCCAGCAGGGACGAGTGGTACAAGGCCGCCTACCACAAGAATGACGGCGTAACAGGGAATTATTGGGGCTATCCCACCTCCACCGATACAGAGCCCTACAGCGACAATACGAGTAGCCTGAATACACCAGACGATACGAACGTTGCGAACTTCATCAATAACGACGGGATCGCCAACGGCTATGACGACGGCTATGCAGTGACCGGGTCCATAAGTTTTGTGAGCGGTCAGAATTATCTTACCGACGTAGGCGCCTACTCGCTGGCAACGAGTCCCTACGGTACGTTCGATCAAGGGGGCAACGTCTGGGAGTGGAACGAGGCGGTCGCTAGTTCGTCTTGGCGCGGCATTAACGGTGGCTCTTGGAGCGTTAACTCCGGCATCTCGCACGTCTCCGGCCTGGGTAACGGCGGCCCGACGAGCAAGAGCAGCACTGTGGGGTTCCGCGTCGCAAGTATCCCTGAGCCAAGTTCGCTGCTGCTAGGAGCGTTGGCTAGCATGGGAGCGTTGTTGTGGAGAAGAAGGTTGAGTTAACGCTTTTTTCTTTACTCCTTTTACCGTATCTTCTCAACCGCTAGCGGTTGAGAAGATACCTCCCTCTGGAGAATAGGTAACAAACGCGATTTAGCCGCCGGCCTTGTGCCGGTGCGGTTCTCTCGCACCGGGGCAAGCCCGGCGGCTAACTGTTTCTTCACTCCTGGGCGTGCCAATCGGCTAGGTGAATTTCGACCGAGCTACGTCCGCGGTAGTTGTTGATTACGGGGCGAAAGGCGATCGCCAGCGAGTCGCCCGCCCGGGTGAGTTCCTCTTCCCAATCGCCGCCGCCAAAGGCGACCGCCCTGATTTTTACGCCGTGCTGATCGAACATCATCGACAAATGCCGCCCACCGCTGCCGATACGTCGCGGCTCGCCGGCCAGACGTACGTCGCTGGCACAGAGCACGGGACGCGAGTTGCCATTGCCAAACGGGGCGAGACTTTCGATTTGCCGGACCGTTTGGTACGTGAGCATCGAGAAGGGCGCTTCCGCGTCGACATGCAGCTCGGCCGTACGCATCTCTTCCGATATCTTTTCCGCGGCAATGCAGCAAAACGCGTCGCGGAACGGACCGACGTTCGATTCGGCGATCCTCAATCCGGCTGCCGCGGCATGACCCCCATGGCTGACTAGCCACTTGTCACACTCGGCAAATGCTTTGTGCAAATTGAATCCCGGCACGCTGCGCGCCGAACCAACCCCGGGCCGGACTCCAAGCTTATCCAAAGCGATGAGCACGACCGGTCGGTGGTGTTTTTCCGCTAGTCGGCCTGCCACAATGCCAATCACTCCCGGGTGCCAGTCGTGATGTGCCAACACCAGCGCGGGGGCATTTTCTGCATCGGGTTGCTGCTTGATTTGTTTGACGGCTGCGATCTGGATGCTTCGTTCGAGCGATTTGCGCTGCTGGTTCAGGTCGTCGATATAGCTGGCCAACTGGTCGGCCCGCTCACGGCTTTCGGTGGTGAGCAGTTCCACGCCGATCTCGGCCTGACCCATGCGACCGGCCGCATTCAGGCGTGGCGCCAGCATGAATCCGATGTCGTCGCCTTCGAGTTGTTCTTTTTTATCGATCCCCGCTGCGCGCATCAGCGCATTCATGCCGACGGTGGGATGGGATAATAGGCTGCCCAAGCCATGGCGGACGAGGATGCGATTTTCGTCGACCAACGGCACCACATCGGCCACGGTGCCAATTGCCGCCAACCCGACCGCTTGCATCAGGAATGCGCGATGTCGGTCGTCCACTTTTTTATTTTGAGATGCGCATTGGCAAAGGGCCCAAGCCAACTTCAGCGCGACTGCTGCGCCGCACAGTCCGGGAAATGGATAAGGCGCATCGGGCAGTTGCGGATGGACCAATGCTGCCGCGGCCGGGAGCGACACACCCTGCTGCGACTCAACCATCTGGTGATGATCGGTAATAATGAGCGTGAGGCCAAGCTCGGCCGCCACGTCGGCTTCCGCAATGCTGGCGATACCGCAATCAACCGTGACGACTACTTCGGTCCCTTTTTCGGACAGATTGCCGAGCGCCTCTGCGTTCAGCCCATATCCTTCGTCAATGCGATGTGGCACGAAGAAGTCGACATCTGCGTCAAGCAGCCGCAAGCAACGGAGCAAGATGGCCGTGGCGGTCATGCCATCGGCATCGTAGTCGCCGTAGATGGTAATGCGCTGCTTCGCCTTGACTGCTTCGTAGAGCAACTCGGCGGCAGCGGTGGCATGGGGAAGCTCACTGGGATCTCGCAGCCCGCTGAGCTTGGCATCCAGAAAGCGGCGAACTTCTTGCGGATCGTTGATGCCACGCGAGAGCAGCAGTTGGGCAACCACCGAGGGCACACCGGCTGCTCGTTCCAAATCGGCGATGCGCCCGGCGTCGTATGCAGCAATGTGCCAACGTTTAGGCATGGAGATGGCCGGGGATCCGATTGTGTTTGCGCCGTCGGCCACGACGGATCAAGACGTGGAAAGAGGCGAAAGAGAAAGCATTATTGTCCCGGCAAGGCATCTCGCACCATACGCCCACTGCCTATTTCTTCTTTTGCACGTGTACCGTATGCTTCCGGAGCCGAGGGCAATACTTCTTCATTTTCAGCTTCTCGCCGCCCACTTTCTTGCGGATTGTGTAGTTGTAGTCGCCCGTTTCCTCGCAGACGAGGAAAATTGTTTCCACTTTCTTTTTACGCTTGCCGCCGCTTTTCTTAGCCATGATAGGATGCTCGAAACAGATGAACGTAGTTGGTGCAAACGGCCGATTTTACGCGGGATTGGGCATGGATGGAAGGGGGGCGGGGGAATGCGGATTGCAGAATGCGGAATTCGGAATGAAAGGGGGAAATTAGCCGCGATCTGACCGATTGCCGGACCAACCTACTCTCCTATTCCGTTTGTGCGACACGAATGGGTTATACTTGCGGAATGGACGTAAGATGGGGAAATACGGTGATTCAAGACATTTCCTAGCCTCAATGTGGCTTATTTGTGTTCAATATGCGTATAGACCTAACGCGACCGTTGGCCGCAACCAAAGAGGAATGGGTTCAGGATTCGGGGTTCAGGGTTCAGGACCTTGGATCAACACTTACACCGAAATCCTGAACCCTAAACCCTAAACCCTGAGCCCGACACAAAGCCGTAACTCACAAGGGCTTACAATGATGCGCGCACGGTGCGCGCATGTTACAGAGCTTGTTCTAGCCTACACAACCAAACTCATTCCCACTTTCTGCTTTGAACACACCCTCCTCCAATAGATCGTCTACCATAGCAAACGTGCCGCCGGGATTGCCGACGTTGGATGACGAGGCAGTGGATGGCCAATGCTTGGAGACAGAGCGATCCATGAGCAACGACGCCCAACAAACGTCCATGCTTGATGTTCGCGAAGAGGTTTCCCCTGCCGTTGCCAAGGGCGGTATCCTGGGCGGTATGGTCTCCATGTTGTTGCATTGGACGGTCGCGGGAAAGACTTCGGCTTGGCTTGCCAGCGCGATGGTACATGCCGCCGCCGTTCTTGTGTTGTCGTTGTTTGTCTACCGGCATCATGGAACAGGCCCACCGAATTGGCTCGACGCCAGCCTGGCGGAAGCATCGATTGCTGATGTGCTAGATGATGAACCGGACTGGGAAAACGAAATGCTCGTCACCTCGGCGACGAGCCCGTCCAGTTCGGCTGCTTCGGCAAGTGCTTTGACCGTTGGTAGCCCGAGTTCGACGTCAGTTGTCCGCGTCGAGCCGCCGACGTTGGAAACTCGGAGCGGGATCGGCGAACCACAGGCTGTGGCATCTCCGACAACCGAGACAATCGCCCAACCGCTGATGTCGCATGGCGGGGGTTTGCAAGGGCGCATGGTGGGCAATCGGCATGAACTTGCCATGCAGGGCGGTGGCAGTCCGGCGAGCGAAGCAGCCGTCGAACGGGGTCTTGCTTGGCTTGCTGCACACCAATGGGAAGATGGCGGCTGGCGCTTCGATCTGGGAGCGACGCCACAGTGCCAGGGCGAATGCCGCCATTCGGGAAAATACTCGACAACCACCGCCCCCACGGGACTGGCGCTACTTTGCTTTTTGGGAGCTGGCTACACCCAGCACGAGGGCCCCTATCAGGAAGTGGTCGCCAAAGGACTCTATTACCTAACTGAGAAGATGATTCTGACGTCGTTCGGCGGCGACTTGCGCGATCTAGCCAGCGGCAAAGACTCGATGTATTCCCATGCGATTGCCACGCTCGCATTGACCGAAGCCTATGCCATGACACGCGACGAAAATCTTGCCGGACCGGCCCAGGAGGCAATCAATTTCATCGTCAATGCCCAACACGAAAAAGGGGGCTGGCGATACGAACCCGAAGCGCCGGGCGATACGACCGTCACCGGTTGGCAAATTGCCGCACTAAAAAGCGGTTTGCTCGGCAGGCTGAAAATACCCTATGAAGTTTGGCACAAGGCCTCGGCGTTCCTTGATGGAGTGCAATTTGATCGGGGATCCCAATATGGCTATCAGACCCCCACGAAGAAGACCACCTCGATCACTGCCATTGGACTATTTAGCCGCATGATGTTGGGTTGGCCTCGGGACCACCGTCCTTTGCTCAGGGGCATGGCCATTGTTGGCAAAGAAAATCCACGTAAGAACCACATGTATTTCAACTACTACGCTTCGATCATTCTGCATCACTTGGGCGGCAAGGATTGGGAGCGGTGGAATGTGCGGATGCGCAAGTATTTGGTCGAGACTCAAGGCAACGGGGGCCATGAGAGCGGAAGTTGGTACTTTGCCGAGCGGCATAGCACCCAAGGGGGCCGACTCTACTCCACGGCCATGGCGATCATGACGCTGGAGGTTTATTATCGCTACATGCCCCTGTATCAGTCGGACTTTGTCGACAGGACGCCTTGATTCTTTGATCAACTGCTTTCCATCTGCTGCCATGCATCCGCTCGCCCGTCAGTCGCCCATCAAGATTCTTCCCGTGCTTGATATCCAGGCTGGTCATGTTGTCAGGGCGGTTGCCGGCAATCGGAGTCAGTACGGGCCTTGGCACTCGCCACTCTGCCCCATGGCCGACCCTTGCCAGGCGGCTCAAGCGCTAGCGGCTGCGGTCGGCCATCGCGAACTCTATGTTGCGGACCTCGATGCACTGCAAGGTCGCCCATGGCAAGGGGAATTGCTGAGCAAGCTGGATGGTGAAGCCGAAATGTGGATCGATGTGGGGATTCGCTCGGCGGACGAAGTGGTGCAATGGACAAAAGGGCTTCGTCACGCCCATCTGATCCTCGCATCAGAAACGAGTCCCAACATGGAGCTAATCCGAACGGTCGCCTCCGGCAGGACAAGCGGCAGGCTCGCGTTGAGTCTCGATCTTCATAACGGCATACCGCGATCTCCGGGCAATTGGCTCAACGAGAACAACTGGCTCCCGTCGATGATGGAAATTTGGGAGCTTGGCATCCGCAATTTTTTTCTGATTGATCTAGCAACCGTGGGCACAGGGCAGGGCGTGACCGTCACCCGCTGGTGCGAGAAGCTACATCGTGCCATTCCTTCTGCGCGAATCATTGCTGGAGGTGGCGTGCGATCTCTCGACGATCTCCAATCGCTTGCCCGCGCGGGCTGCTATGCGGCATTGGTTGCCACGGCATTGCACGGCGAGGTAGGGGAGATGTTTGATGTTTGATGTTTGATGTGAGATTGATGATGTCAGAGGATCGTGGTTAGCGACGACAATCCCAAAAGCCAATAGCCCACCGCGCAAACGGTGGGTTGAAGCCGCGACGAAACCCACCGCTTGCGCGGAGGGCTAATCATTATTCTTGCGACTTCAACTCGCGCCTCGCAACTCGCGTCATTCCCCTTCGCCTTCCACCCACCGTTGCCATTAGGCAACACGCTCGAGGCCGAACGAGGCGTAGAGGCAACATCGTGGTGCGTATTTTCGACGCACATCTCTCGTGAGGATTTACGTAAACCCTTCTTTATCAAGCACTTAGGGGATTTAAGGTTTCGCCAATCGGCCTCGTGGCATGTCCTCTGCAATCTCTCCAGGAACCGCTCAGTTCGTCCCCACCGCCTGGAGGAAGCTCACCGTGACCCGCAAGCAAACATCAAACAATGGAAGTGTTCTGAATGGAATCGCGATAAGGAAAGCGGAGTTTTTGCAAGCATCTTCGATCTCTTTGCAAGAAACGGCCCCTTCCACCAATGGCAATGCAGGCCAAGTCATGGTCAGCGAAGAGGAGCCGCAAACAGGCAGCAGCACCGCCATCGACGATCCGGTGCGGATGTATCTCATGCAGATGGGCGAAATCCCTATGCTCTCGCGCGATGAAGAAGTGAGTTCAGCCCAACGCATCGAAATAACGCGGACACGGTTCCGTCGAACCATGCTGTGTAATGATCTCATGTTGCACGGTGCGGCTGAGTTGCTGGAAAAGGTAGCTGCCGGCAAACTGCGACTTGATCGGACGATCGAAATCTCGGTTACCAACACCGAGGAAAAAAAACGAATTCTCCGGCGCATCGGCCCCAATCTCCAGACGATCCATCATCTGCTGGCTCAGAACCAAATCGACTTTCGCATCGCCACCAATCGTCACCGGTCGCAGGCTCGAAGGCATGCCGCCTGGCGACGCATGATCTGCCGGCGCAACAAGGTGGTCCGATTGATCGAAGAATTCAATCTACGCCTGCCAAGACTGATCCCTATTATGGAAAGGTTGCATGAAATTGCCCACCGCATGGCCACAGTCAATCAGCAACTTTTCCATCCCGAGCATCGAATGCACCCTGGCAACAAATCTGTCTTGCGTCGTGAATTGCAGTATTTGATGAAAATCACACTCGAAACACCCGCCACGCTCAAACGATTAGTTCATCGCTCCAAAGCACGCAAAGCGATGTACGACTCCGCCAAGCGGCGGCTCTCGGCTGCGAACCTGCGATTGGTTGTATCGATCGCTAAGCGGTATCGTAACCGTGGCATGAATTTTTTGGATCTGATCCAGGAAGGCAACACCGGCTTGATGCGAGCGGTTGACAAGTTTGAACATGCCCGGGGCTATAAGTTCTCGACCTATGCAACCTGGTGGATTCGTCAGGCGATCACCAGAGCCATCGCCGACCAAAGCCGCACGATTCGCTTGCCGGTTCACATGATCGATACGATGAGCAAAATTCGCTCGGTCACTGCCGACTTTGTCCAGAAACATGGCCGAGAGCCGAACCCTGAAGAGATCGCCGAAATCGCCGGGATCTCGGTGGAAGATGCCCGTTGTGTCTGCAAGATGACACGTCAGCCGCTGTCGCTCGATCAGCCGGTGGGTGATCATGAGGAGAACCACTTCGGTGAGTTTCTCGAAGAGCATCGCTTCGAGGATCCACTTTACGATACCAATTTGGAAGCACTCAAAGAACGGCTGGAAAAGGTGATGGATGATCTGAGTTACCGCGAAAGAGAAATTCTGCGGCTTCGCTACGGACTGGCTGACGGTTATACCTACACGCTCGAAGAGGTGGGCAAGATATTTTCGGTCACCCGCGAGCGGGTAAGACAAATCGAGTCGAAAGCTGTCCGCAAACTGCAATCGCCCTACCGCTGCCGAGGATTGGTCGGCTTTTTAGATGGGGTGGAGCCGGAGCCGGTCGATGTGATCTGAAAATAGGCTTTGGGAATTGCGACCTAGCGCAATCCGAAACATTCGATCTCGAGCCGCGTGAGTTCCTTCGCTACCTCACGGGCCGAATCGGGACGACGCAAAGGGTTTTTCGCCATCATGCGATGCACGAGTGATGCTACCGGCTTGGGTAAATCGGGGACCCGATGCCGGACACATTCGGGGGCTTGCTCACGGTGCAAACGGACCAGTTCGGTTGCATCATCCGTGGGAAACGGTAAAAATTGTGTGAGCATCTGATAAAGCGTCACCCCTAAGCTGTAAATGTCACTTCGCGGCTCGGCAGCCAGGCTCGATGTGATCGCCTCGGGGGCAATGTAATGCAGGGTGCCCATCACCGGACGCGACGACCAATGACGCGCTTCGTCGGGTGAATGGGCGAAACCCAAGTCGATCAACGTCGCGTGGCCTTCGGGCGAGACCATGACGTTGCCAGGCTTCACGTCGGCGTGGATCATGTCGGCTGTTTCATGCAAGGCAGCCAACCCTTCGGCAACTTGGCGCACAATCCACAGCTTTGTTGGCAGAGGTAGGTTGTCTTCTTCTTTCAATAGGCCGTCGAGTGCTCGTCCTTCGAGCCTCGGCGACGCCAGATAGAACGGCGGCTGCCCGACGCCTGCCGAGAGCACCGGCAAGAGATTCGGATGCGACACGGTGCGTCCGATCCAAGCAGCGCGGCGCTGCATTTCAATCGCCTGCGGATCGCGCCACCATTCTTTACGAAGCACCTTGAGCACATAGGCATCTGGTTTTTCCGAGTCGGTGTCGATCGGTCTGGCAATATAGACTCGCGCCAAATCGCTCTCGTTTACAAGCCGAACCAGTTGCCAAGGGCCAATCCGCCCGACGAGTTTTTGTTTTGCAAGGGGCTTTTGCTTTGTAGGGGACTTTTGCGATTTTGTCGATGCTGCAGAAATAAGGCTGCCTGGGGCGGTGCGCTCGGCGCGAAAATTCTCGATCGTGGCCATGCTTGCGTTGCTGTTTTCTTGCGAGTTGGGTCGAGTGCCGATCTGCCCGCGGGAAGGGAATCTTCCGG
Source organism: Lacipirellulaceae bacterium (assembly GCA_965249435.1). GTDB lineage: Bacteria > Planctomycetota > Planctomycetia > Pirellulales > Lacipirellulaceae > JAJRWS01. Next base: position 82,105 of record CBDFMC010000016.1, read on the forward strand.
CGGTAGGCGGCGTGAAAAGGTTTTCTCTCTGTCAGTCCATCGGCCAAACGGCAGGATAAACTGTGGCACGGTTCGACCTGTTAGAAAGAACAGAGTAATTGCTAGCACGCGGCTGTGAAGCTGGAGAATCTTGGCCAGGTTTGCGGTCATGCGCCGACGATTCGTGCGTACACAGACCGAGCAGTCGTCACATCCTCGGTACCGGCGACGATTGCTCGCCCGTCGGCAAACACGGTGATATTAAAATCGCCCGTGGCCACACGAACCAGATAATCATTGCTGGTCACTTCGCCAACTGCTTGCATCTTCGCGGCCAAGTCGGTGAGTTGAATGGGACTGTTTGAGGAGGGCAAAATCTGCACCGCGTTGCGCCCGCAGAGCGAGATTGCATGATCTCCACGGCGTCCTTCGAGCCACGCGAAATTTTTTTGCTGGCAGACCACACAGTTGTTCGAATTGGACATTTCCGAGAGGCCGACAGTGCGCAGCTCATTACGCCAAAGATCGACGACCGTGAGCCCCCGATTCCGCGATTCGGAATTGCCGCTGAGAATTTTCAGCGATTCGATCGCTTGTAGCGAGGCGATCACATGGACGATCGGACCGAGCACGCCGGCTGTTTCGCAGGTTGGGGTTGCACTGGCGGGCGGCGGCTCGGGCATGATACAGGCCAGGCATGGAGTTTCACCGGGCAGGATGGTCATGGTCTGCCCTTCCGCACCGATGCAACCACCGTAGATCCACGGTTTGCCGGTCGCCTGGGAAAAGTCGTTGAGCAAATAGCGGGTTTGGAAGTTGTCGGTTCCATCGACCAAGAGATCGGCGTCCGTAGCGATGGTGCGGATGTTTTTGAAATTCACATCGGCAACCACCGGTTCGATCTCAACTTGCGAGTTGATTTTGTTAAGTCGGCAAGCGGCTGCGATCGATTTGGGCAGATGGTTGGCCACGTCGCGCTCGTCGAATAGCACTTGTCGGTGCAGATTGTCGAGTTCCACGAAATCGCGATCAACAATCCGGACAAACCCCACGCCCGCCCGAACTAGCGTTTCGGCAATGACCGACCCCAACGCTCCGCACCCGCAAACCAGCACCCGGGCTGCCATCAGCTTTCGTTGCCCTTTTTCACCCAGCGGATCAAAGCGAATCTGCCGGCGATAACGATCGAGTTTTGTGTCGTTGGGGTTCATGGCATGATACTGACCGGTGGAGCGGTATGATTTTTCGGGGGCGAAATTTCGCCCTGTTTTATTCGAGTCCGTCCTTGCGGACGGCGCTAACGGTAACGCAGCATTTTGTTATCGCAAAGACGTTAGCTCCATCCGCAAGGACGGACTCCTACGTTTCTGCGTTCTGCGCCGCAATATACTTTCCTGTTACCGATTGCCGGTTCTTGGCGATTTCCTCCGGTGTGCCTTCGGCGATCACGTTGCCTCCTTCGTCCGCGGCTCCCGGGCCGAGGTCGATGATGTGGTCCGCGGAGTTTAGCAGTAGCCGATTGTGATCGACGACCACAAGCGAATGCCCCATCGAGATCAGTGAATCAAAACAATCGAGCAGCTTTAGGACGTCGGAAAAATGGAGTCCTGTGGTTGGCTCATCAAGCAAGAAGAGCGTCCGACCTCGACGTGCGGCAGCGATATAGGTCGCCAATTTCAAACGCTGCGCCTCACCGCCCGAAAGCGTATTGGCTGGTTGGCCCAATTGCAAATAATCCAACCCCACGTCGAGCAGGCACTTCAGTCGTGACTGAATTTTTCGATGGCCACGGAAAAAAGCAAATGCCTCGCGAGCCGATAGTTCGAGCACCTCGGCGATATGGCAATTCCGATATTTCACCTCCAGCACCTCGCGGCGATAACGGCTTCCCTGGCACTCAGCACATCGCATGAATACGTCTGCCAAAAAACGCATGTCGACCCGGATAAAACCCTCGCCCCGGCAAGATTCGCAACGACCCCCATCGACGTTGAAACTGAAGTGGCTTGCTTTGAACCCGCGCGACTGGGCCTCGGGGGACCCGGCAAACAGCTTGCGGATGGGATCGAACGCCTTGATATAGGTTACGGGATTACTGCGGGGAGTGCGGCCGATTGGGCTTTGGTCGATGAGTACCGCGTCTTCGATTTGCCTGACGCCGAGGATGTCTTCAAACGGAGCAGGCTTCTCGGCATCGATCCGCAGGCGACGTGCAACGGCAGGATACAAAGTTTGCTGGATCAATGTCGTTTTGCCCGCACCGCTCACGCCGGTCACCAGACAGAGCACTCCCAAAGGAAACTCGACCGTGACATCCCGCAAATTATTTCCTCGAGCACCGATCAAACGAATCATGCCGCGGTTGGTTTTGCGTCGTTTGCTTGATTCGCCCCAACTCTGCCGGCCCGCGAGCCAATCGCCCGTGCGACTATCGGGCGACTCGAGCATTTCCTCTGGCGTGCCGTGGAAAATCACTCGGCCACCCTGTTCACCTGCTCCAGGCCCCAGTTCGACAATTTCGTCGGCTGCGCGGATGACCTCTGGCACATGTTCAACCACTGCCACGGTGTTGCCGCGATCGCGCAGTGCATGAATCGATTTCACCAACCGCGGCACGTCGGCCGGATGCAACCCTACAGAAGGTTCGTCGAGCACATAAAGCATGCCGACCAGATTCGATCCCAACGCCGAAGTGAGCGCAACCCGCTGTGCTTCGCCGCTGCTCAGGGTGCGAAGCGTCCGGCCGAGCGACAGATGCCCCACGCCCACCTCGTCGAGATACGCAAGCCGTGAAGTCACTTGTTCTAAGAGCAACCGACTCACCTCCCTTTGCCACTCGGGCAAGGAGACATTGCGCAGCCACGAGAGCGCATCCGATATTTTCATTTTCCAAATGTCGGCGATATTGTTTCCAGCAATTCGTACGGCGAGCGATTCAGGTTTTAGTCGAGCGCCATGGCACTGGTTGCAAGGATAGTATTTCCGCCAACGGCTAAGAAATACCCGTAGGTGCATCTTGTACTTGTGACGATCGAGCCATTGGAAGAACCCGGCAAGCCCACCAAAGTCGCGTTCAGGTACCCCCTCGCGGATTAAGCTCAAGTGCTCCGGAGTCAGCTCGCAAAACGGCACATCGACCGGCAAATGGTAGTCGCCGGCCAGCGCTAACAATTCTTCCAATTCGTGGGCGTAGGCTGGCGTGTTCCATGGTGCAATCGCGCCATCTTGCAGCGATAGGTTTTTGTTAGGGACGACCCGCTGCATGTCGATATCGACGATGTTGCCAAAGCCTTCGCAACGGGGACAAGCACCCAGAGGGCTGCCAGAATTGAGCAGTTGCGGCTCCGGTGGCGGGTAGGCGACATCGCACGCATCGCAGCGAAAGTGTCGACTAAATACTCGACGGTAGAATTGTTCATTCGTCGCGACTCGACCCGTCGCCGGAGAGGAATTATCAATCGGCACATCGCTCCAAACGATACAAGTGCCACGCCCCGATTCCAAAGCGGTTTCCAGCGAGTCGCGCAGCCGCTCGACATTGATAGCCGAATAAGTCAATCGATCAAGTACGACATCCATCGAATCGAGGCCATTCAGATTTTCAACCGTAAGATCGTCGAGTCGCTGTGCGCGGCCGTCAAGCATTCCGCGGCGATAGCCGAGCACTTTCAGATCGGCCAACCATGTGTTACTGTCGCGATCTTGGCCTCGCTCCGATGTGAAGCCAACCATCAGATTTCCAGCGCCCGATTTTTCAGACTCCGAACAAGCCATGATCGCATCGGCTGCCGACTCGGCAGAATCTTGTGCTACCTTTTTACCGCATCCAAAGCAAATCACTTCGCCAATGCGAGCAAACAGCAGTTGCAAGTGCTCGTTGATTTGAGTGGCGCTGCCCACGGTGGCCCGACTCGACCGACCAGCGCTCTTGCGAGAAACGACAATCGAGGGTGGAATTCCCTCGATGCTTTCTGCCTCGGGTTTGTCAAGTTGCTGCAGGAATTGCCGCGTGTAGGTTGAGAAGCTCTCGATGTACCGTCGTTGCCCTTCGGCATAGAGTGTGTCGAGAGCTAAGCTTGTTTTCCCGCTACCACTAACGCCACAAAACGCAATGAGTCGACGATGGGGCAAATCGAGATCCACATCCTGGAGGTTATGGACTGCCACGCCGCGGAGGCGGATGGTTTGGCTTGGGACGAGTGGCTTGGTCTGGGTCATCTCGGCAGTCTATCGCAGCCCATGGACAAACGGTTTATCCTACGCCATGGGTTACCAATGCACCAGTGCATCGAACCCATTGAAATTGCTCATTGGTATGTTAACCGTTAGCCGCTAGGCTTGTCCCAGCGCTAGTTTGTTAGCCGCTGGGCTTGTCCCAGCGCTGCACTTCCGCGCCGGGGCAAGCCCGGCGGCTAAATAGGATGACATGCGAAGTTTCGTGAGTATAATCTGTAGTTCGGCGACCTTCAGTAGAACGAATGAAAGCATCAGACCGTGACACGAAAACCGTATCGCAATCCGTTTTATTTCCTGTTGGTGCTTGTTGGCATCCTGTTTGTTGTCACGGCATTTGCTTACGGCTTCTTGGCCTTCCAATCGATCCATGCAAGTCCCGCGGAGATTGCTCGCAACGCGGACCATCCGCTTTGGGTCTGGCTGAACGCCCATGGCACCGCGGCGATACTTGTCGAATTGGCCCTGCTCGGCGTGCTCACGGTTGCCGCGATGGGAACCGACAGATATTGGGACAGCAAGTCCAACGGAAACAATAACTAAGTCTACAGCGACCCATCCGAACCAATGTCCATTTCTCCTCAACAAGAAATCAACGAACTGCGTGTCGCAATCCGCGAGCATGATCGACGGTACTATATCGACGCTGCGCCGACGATTTCCGACCTCGACTACGATCGGCTGATGGAACGGTTGAAGCAACTTGAAAAGGCTCACCCGGATCTCGTCACGGCGGATAGCCCGACGCAGCGCGTGGGGGAAATGCCCGTAGAGCATCTGGTATCAGTCCTCCACAGCGTACCGATGATGTCGATTGACAACACCTACAGCCTGGAGGAACTCAACCAATACGGAGAGCGGATTGCCAAACAGTTACCTGGGGAGTCGATCGAGTGGGTTGTTGAGTTGAAGATCGACGGCGTGGCTGTGTCGCTTACTTATGAAAACGGGCAACTTGTGTGCGGGGCGACGCGCGGCGACGGGCTCACGGGCGACGACATTACCCACAATGTCCGGACGGTGCTGGGGGTGCCCTTGCGGCTTTCGGGTGAAGGGTTTCCATCACGTCTGGAGGTTCGTGGTGAAATTTACATGACCAACCCCGATCTGGTTTTGCTGAACCAGCAACGTGAAAAGGCAAGCCTGGAGCCGTATGCCAACACTCGCAACGTAACTGCCGGGAGTATTCGGTTGCTCGATCCGCGGATCTGTGCCGAGCGGCGGCTCCGTATCTTTTGCCATGGCGTAGGTGAAGCCGAGGGGCTGAGGGCGAACAATCATATTGATTTTCTTGATCGGTTGGCACGCTGGGGGCTGCCTGCCACGCCGCATGTCGAATGCTTCCCCAGCTTTGCCGAGGCGGTCTCCCATTGCCAACCCCTTATCGAACGGTTGCACGAACTGGATTTCGAGGTGGATGGCTTGGTGCTCAAAGTCAACCATTTCGAACAGCGCGAGCGGCTTGGTTCGACCAGCAAAAGTCCGCGTTGGCTCATTGCCTACAAGTTTGAGAAGTATGAAGCGGTAACGCAGCTCAACGAAATCCGCGTGCAGATTGGCAAGACCGGTACGATCACGCCTGTGGCTGAGTTGGAACCGGTTGAACTGGCGGGCACCACGGTCAGTCGAGCTAGCTTGCACAACGATGACGAGATTGCCCGCAAGGATGTCCGCGTAGGCGATAGGGTTGTCGTAGAGAAGGCGGGAAAAATTATCCCGCACATTGTCCGAGTTGAAAAGCATCTTCGGCCCAAGGACGCCATGCCTTTTGCTTTTCCGACCCATTGCCCCAAGTGCGACACGAAGCTGGAAAAAGATGAAGGGGGCGTTTATATTCGTTGTCCCAACTTTGATTGCCCGGCACAATGGTGCGAACGTTTACAATACTTCGCCAGCCGCTCGGCCATGGATATTGAGGGGCTGGGCGACAAATTGGCCGAGCAACTCGTGGCATCCGGTTTGGTGCGCGGGTTTTCCGATCTTTATTATCTCACGGAAGCTGATTTACTAAAACTCGAACGGATGGGAAAAAAGTCGGCTCAAAATTTACTCTCCACAATCGAAGCGAGCAAATCTCGAGGGCTTGCCCGGCTGCTCAATGCGATGTCGATTCGCCACGTCGGCACACGGGTCGCTTCCATTTTGGCTAACACTTACAGATCGCTGGAAAAAATCCAAGCCGCTACGACCGAAGAACTTAGCGCGATCGACGAGATTGGCCCCATTATTGCCCAAAGTGTTTACGATTTCCTCAACAGTCCGCAAGGACGCCGTACGGCCGAAAGTTTGTTGGAGGCAGGTGTCGTTCAGTCGGTTCCAGAAACCGAGGATGGCTCATCCGGCACGCAACCACTAGCCGGAAAATCATTCGTAGTCACCGGCAAACTGCAGAAGTTTACGCGTGACGAAATCCATGCAATCATCCAACAGCACGGCGGTCGAGCGACCAGCAGCGTTTCTAAATCGACCGACTACCTGGTAGCTGGCGACCAAGCGGGCAGTAAACTAGCCAAAGCCGAGCAGCTTGGAGTCGTGGTGCTTAGCGAAGCGGAGTTTGAACAGCTCATTGCCGGCTTGACAAGGCAGTGCCTATCGCTTTGACTGAAGTTTTCTATTCAAGGTCAAACAGTTTTCGGTAGAATTGCCGTGTCGAGCACGTTATGGTGTAAATTGGCTATCACACATTACAGGGCATCAATTTAGGGAGACAAAATATGCCGACAATTTCGATGTTCTACGGTATCATCGTGAATATGTATTTTGTCGATAATAAGCAACACCATCTTCCGCACATTCATGTCAGATATCAAGAACATGAGGCAGTCGTGTCGATTCCGGAAGGCAACCTATTAGAAGGCGAAATTCCCAGACCAAAAATGAAGTTGTTACAAGCATGGATTGAATTGCACAAGGATGAACTTGTAGCTGACTGGGATCTTGCGGTGTCAGGTCAGCATCCGTATAAGATTGCCCCTCTGAGGTAGGTGATGAATCCCAGAGTTGCCGTAGTGACAGCCACGGAAGACTACAAATTGAAGCTTGTTTTTACAAGTGGTGAACAAGGTGTTTATGATTGTTCTCACCTACTCGATTTCGGTGTTTTCAAAGAATTGCAGGACAAGGAGTACTTCAAGCAAGTAATACCTTGGCAAGGCACCGTCATTTGGCCTAATGACCAAGATATTTGCCCTGACACGCTCTATCTTGATTCCGTTTTCAGTCGTTAGCCAATGCCTTTTGCACCTCGGGCGACAGTTTCATTCCCAACTCTTGTGCGAGGCGAATGTGGGCTCGGCCTTTTTCTGTTTGGCCCGATTGCCAGAGCAGAATGCCGAGGTTGTAGTTTAAGTCGGACGATTTGGGCCGTTGCTTAAGTCCTTGGCGGTACGTTTTTTCTGCCTCGGTTGTGCGATCCGCTTGCGCGAGGGCGGCACCCAGGTTGACGTACACCTCTGAGCGATCAGGTTGCAGTTGGCGACATTTTCCGTAAGCATCGATGGCCGGTTGCCACTTTTGCAATGCGTAAAATGCGTTGCCCAGTTGGAGCAAAGCGCCCGTATGTTTCGGGTCAGAACGAACTGCTTCCAGTAGCGGTTTGATTGCATTCCTCGGATCGCCCAATTGCAGTCGCGCCAGGCCGAGCTGGTAGCGCGGCAAGGCATCGTCGCTGACCTGGATGGCCCGCTGGAGTGGTTCGATAGCTTCCTGATAGCGCCCATCTGCATTGAGCGCCACACCCAAAGCTAACTGGCTACGCCACGATTCGGGGTATTGCTCCACCAGGGCTGCGGCTTGGAACAGTCCTCGATCGGCTTGACCTTGACGCAAATAGTATTCAACCAAGTGGAGTTGCGTCTGCTGAAGTTGCGGTTGCAGCCGGACCGCTTGACGGAATTCAGTTTCCGCCCTTTTGAGATCGCCAAATTCTTCGTACGCTAAACCCAAGTCGACGCGATAACGCCAATCATGGGGTGCCAGCTTCACCGCCTCGCGGAGCAACTGTCGTGCCTCGACGGATGATTCCGAATCGGCAGACGGAGCAGACTCGATCAAGGCCAGAGCCAAGTCGGCGTTCGCGGCATGAGAGCGGGGCCTCAACGCCAGCGCCCGTCGGGCTTCATCGACCGCGCTCTCTATATCGCCACGTGCGAGCGCCCTATGACTGGCCAAGGCTCGGCTCTCGGGTGCGGATGGCGTCAAGGCAATCAGCGCGTCGACTCGCTTGATCTCTCGTTCTTCCGATTGGAACAGGACATTGCGTTCAGCCAAGAGCAAACCGGCTGCAAACACCAGCAGTACAACCCATTTCAGGGCGTGTTTCCGACGGGAGACGACATGCTCGTCGCGAGCTGTGGTGTTCATTTCCTCACCCGCATTCTCCACGAGGTTCTGCTGCGTGGATTGTTCGCTCACCTTCCAAATAAACCCGTCAAAATAAAAATGGAGCGTCGAGGAGGTGACAAACAGTGCCATGAGCCATTGATAAGCATCGCCGCCAGCAGCAAAATAGACAGGCCCATTGGCACCGCCGGCTAAAAGGCGAATCGAACTGTATGCGCCAATCGCTGCTAAATAGACGCCGAGCATCGTCCACCGATCACGGAACAAAAACCCGAGCAGCCCAAATCGCTCGCCCACCCGCTTCAGCAGTTTGCAATTGTAAATCCACACGATCGCGTTGTACTGCACGGCATGGTAAATCTCGAACATGGCCAACCCAATAAGAAGGTTGGTTGAAAGTCGGCCCGTGTACCAATAGAACCAGCCGGTGGTTCCGGCGAGCAACAGCTTGATCCAGCCGATCGATTCTCCCCGTTGCCGTATGCGGAACAAATCCATGGCATACAGCAGTAGCACGACAACGCCGACGCTCCCAACAATCCATCGTATTGCCTCAAGCCATGGTGGGCTGAAAATCGGCAAGCCAGTTTGCCACATGGCATTGGAAACGCCAAACATCCGCACGTCGCTAAACACCACGCCCGCGGTAAACATCATGAAGCAGAGCCAATGATCGAGCCGAGCAGTATGGGGATTGTTTTGCCCTCGTCGTACATCATAGATTCGCATGAAGCCGAATGTTTGCATCAGCCCATGCCAAGTGCCCCAGAAGAGTAGGATCAGCTCTAATCCGTGCAAATGGCGCCAAGGCAGATCGAGTCTGCCGGCCAACCACTGAGGTGGCGAAAACAGCAGGGCCACGGCAAACACAAGTATCGGTACCAAGAGGAATCGCCATGGAAAACGGCGGAACAATTCGCGATCGCCGTACGCCCGCATAAAACCGGGCAGATGGTGCCCCAGCGAGGCAAACGAAATCGCCGCCAGCGAGATTTGCTCGGGTGTGAACCAATGCCGCGACAAAATCAGCACAATCGGTACAATGGCCAGAGGCGTAACGACCACGTACGACAAGTCCCACCAGGGCGAGACAATCCATGGCCGACTTGGCAACGTCGTGGCAACGGCTGGCTCCGTGTCGCCACCGGAAACTGGGGCGACGGATGCTTGGGATGATTGCACAGCGGTTCTCCAGCGAGATTCTGGCTGATTTGAGGGCCTACTGGCAAGTATTGCATATCAATCGTTGATAAAAGCCAAGATTTTCGTCCCGCAAGAGAGTGGCATAGTCGCTATTTCAGCCCCCGGCTTTGCCGGGGGGTCGCCTGCCGCTACGGTTTTCACCAACAAAACAGCACCGCAGTGTTCTTACCCCCCGGCAAAGCCGAGGGCTGAAGTGGGCTTGCCGACCTCCAGCATAAAAAACAGGAATTTCTTGGTTTTTTCACTCAGACTGCTTATGCTGGAGGGGGGGCGTCGCTAGACCCGGGTACACTGGTGGCGGCACAAACCCTCCGAAGCCCGACGCTAGCGCGTTCGGCTCAGGAGTGGATCGAATCCGACAACTACTTGAGAGATAACCAACGGAACAATTAGGATCATGACAAATACAAAATGGCTACTCGTAACCGCCCTGCTGTTGAGCATGTGCGGAAGTGCGTCGCTCTACGCCGCCGATGCAGCAACAAAAATGGATCCCAAACCCTTGCCAATCGATCTCTTTCGGGCGATGGAAGATGGCACGATTGATGCAAAGTTTATCGCCCGGAGTAGTTCCAAGGGGCGCTTGGTGCTGACGAATAAAACCAAGCAGCCGGTGAATGTGCGGCTTCCCGATGCATTTGCTGGCGTGCCGGCACTAGCCCAGTTCGGTGGCGGCGGCGGTGGCGGTCGCGGCGGGGGTGGCGGCGGAGGCGGCGGAGGTAACCAAAGCGTCGGCGGTGGTGGTGGTGGCGGACGAGGCGGTGGTGGTCGCGGCGGCGGCGGCTTCAACATCCCGCCGGAGAAAATCACCCGAATCGATCTCCCTTTGGTCTGTCTCGATCATGGGCTGAAGGATCCCTCCTCCAGCAAACCGTATGAGATTCGCCCCATTGAAGATCACGTCGATCGGCCTGCGGTGATCGAAGTGGTCAAAGCATTCGCACGTGGACAACTGCCGCGCGGTGCCGCTCAGGCTGCTGTCTGGCATTTGAATAATGATGTCAGTTGGGAAGAACTCAGCGCGAAACTAACCGGGACTAAACGCAATCTGGTGCGTCATCCCTATTTCAGCGATCAGGAAATGCGCGCTGCGATGAACATTGCCCAAGAAGCCCGAGCACGAACGGCCGGACAAAAGATCGAGCGCAAGGAGCCAACCCGCAGTTTGGCGGATGAACCGGACGACTCCTAAGCGGCGCAACGGTCTTTGGTGCGGACCTGTGCGAGCAGACGTTGGATTTCCTGTTGAAGTTTGCTGCGCTCAGATTGCCAGCGCCCTGTATCCAACTCAAACTGCTGCTCTTGGCGATTGAGTTCCTGCTCGCGCGCAATCATCCTGGCAGCCTGCTGCTCCAGATCATTCTCACGGCGCTCGAGCCATTGCTGGAGTTCTTCGCGCCGTTGTTGGATCAGGTCGTGTTGGTCGGCCAATTCGTTGCGAACCGACTCAAGCTCTCTCCGCCGGGCGTTCACTCCCTCAACGGAAAACTGAAAATGATCCGCAAGCTTGGCACGGATTTGCGAAACCGATCTGGCTAGCGACGCCGGGGCGAGCGCCCCTTGCAGTTGCAGCCAGGTTTCTTCGGTGGCGATGCGCATTTCTAATACCTCGCGCTGCGAGCCGCGGAGTTCTTCTTGCAGTTGGTCCAGAGCGGCCTGGCGTTGGTCCAGCTCGGCTTCGCGCTGCTGCAATTTCCGTTGTTGCTGCTTGTCCAACGTTTTGGCTTGTTGACACTCTTCAACGAGTGCGCTACGCTTGCGAAGCATCTCCGACTGAAACTGCGTTCGCTCGGCATCAATTTTCCGCCGATCATCGGCCAACTCTGTTTGCTGCTCGGCAAGTAGCGACTCGGCCTGATCTAAATAAGTGGCACGCATATCAAACTCGGCCGCCCGTTCGTTAAGCTCCTCCATCTTTGCTTCGGTTACACCTAAGCGTTCGAAGCGTTCCAATGCTGTTTGGATTTCACGCTGTCGGAACTGCAAACGTCGCTCAAGATCGTCGAGCTGCGCTTCCCGTCGATCCTGGCGCTGCGAAGTCTGTGTTAGCTCGGCACGTTGCCATTCGATCTCGCTGGCCTTTTCGCCTAGCTGATGTTCCCATTCACGAAGTCGGTTTTGACGCTCGGTGAGCTGGTCATTTGTCTCGGTACTTGCTTCCTCACGCTGTTGCAATCGAATCTGCTGGGCTGTGCTTTGTTCCTGTTGTTTGTAGAGATCCGCTTCGCGACTGTCGAGTTTGCGTTGACGCTCTTCATATTCACGGCATGAATTGTCCAACTCCTCCTGTTTGGATTGGGACATGGCCGACTGCATGTCCAGCGCGTTGAGTTTCGTCTCAAATTCCCGTTGGGCGACTTCCAGTTCAATCTGCAGCTCGCACACCCGAAGTTCTTTGGCGGTGAATTCTTGTTCGCAACAACTGAGTTGCCTCTCTCGCTCTTCCAGGTTTGCCGAGTTTAATTTCTCGTTCAGTCGGTTTTCGCGCGAATCGAGTTCTTCCGCCTGCTCAGCCAGATTTTCATCGCGCTGGTCCAGTTCGGTCTCGCGCTCTTCGAGCCACAGACGCGCATTACGAATGCGTGTGTCGAACTCGGCTTCTTGTGAATTGAGTTGCGACTGACGAGAGTCGACCTCAGCCAATCGAGCTTGCAACTGATCAGCAAGGTCGGCTGCATGATGTGTCAATGTTTCGCTTGATGTCTCCAAGGGTGCAGATTCTTGCGGTTGGCGAGCCTCTTGTTCGGTCAATGTTTGCTTGATGACCTCGGATGTCACCTGGCCCCATTGTTTTTGGCCAAGCGCCGACCGATTGAGCGCATGGGCCGTGTCGACACGCGTTTCACGATTTTCTTGGGTCTCTTGGGACGCAGACAGGATGGAACCATCGTTCGACTGGTTTGACATGTGGTATGACTCGCAGAGAAAAGCCGAGAGGATTACTTATTGCCTAGGGGTGACAAATCTTTACCAATCGACAAAGGCTTCCTAGAGTGTGCAATCGGCTATTCTCCCAGCAAGAATTTGATGATTCTCGCCAGATCGAGTCATCCCAGCTAGCTAGCACTAGAAAATAGGGAATCAGCGCAGGGCAGGGGGCCGCTTGCGGCTTAGCGTCTAGCTTGCCCCGCTCTGGCTTGCTCCCCAATATCCACACCGACCAATTCGCTCCAAGCCCCAAGCAACCGCCCGTAAACAGGCCCAGGTATCCCTGCGCCCACTTGTTTGCCGTTTTGACGAACGATGGGTAACAAGCAGACCGACGTGCTAGTCAAAAATGCCTCTTCTGCTTGGGCGAATTGCTCAGGCGAAATATCCGTTTCAACACATGGGATGTTCAGCTGGCCGGCAAGTTCGAACAATACCTGCAAGCTAATACCTGGCAGAACATTTTTTTTCCGAGGAGTGATTAGCCCTTGGTCTTTGTTGTAGATCACAACATTGGCTGTCGATGCTTCTCCCAAATTGCCGTTTTGGTCGGGCAAGATAGCTCGGGCACCTGGGCTGCACTGGCTGGCCTGACGGTCGGCCAGATAATAATGCATTCGGCTGCGGCATTTCAGTTCGGCAGGCCAGCAGCTATTGGGTACTTGGCGCACGTCGCTCAAGACCACTTCGATACCTTGCTCATATTGGTGCGCCCAGTCAGCGAAGGGCAGGGGATGCCCATGGACATAGAGGGTGGGCTGCGACGCGTCGGGCGTTTTGCCTGGGGTGACTACCGCGACGATCGACCAATCGTCGCCTTCGTGCAACAGATCTTTATTTTTTGGTAGCAACTGACAGACGGTACTTGCTATTTCGTCGCATATACCTTCGGCATCCCAGCCGACAATTTCAAGCGAACGATGGAGTCGCTGCAGGTGTTGCTCCAGGCAAAACAATTGATGGCGAAACGTACGGAGTCGTTCCACGATGGCGACGCCTTGCAGAAAACCGAGATCATCCATAGGGATGCTCAGCGCCGTAGCCTCAATCCACTTTTTGTTCCAGTAGGCGAGAGGCTGTTTTCTTGTTTCAGAGTGCGCGTTCATCTATCCAATATGCCATGATTAGCACGCGACGGGTAGGCTAGGGACTACTGGTGATCGGAGATGGCTTCCCGACCTGCCATGGCTGGCTGAATTGCAACGGGTCCTTGTGAGGTTACCATGGGCAAGGTCGCCAAGGTATCGGCGCGAGGCTGCACATCGCATAGCTGCTGCCAGACTTGATTCATGGGTCGACTGGCGGCTAGATATTCGGCGAGAGCATGCGTTCGGCCAACTTGTCGGGTAACGTCGAACGATTGGATTCGCCCAGCCATGTTCCCCAATCGGCTTTTATTCGATAGTCCAGCCCAGCCAAGAGCGCGGACGCGGTGTCGCTTGCTCGAGAAGTGGAAGAATCGCATGGCTGGGTCATGCCGGTTGTTGACCAGCATCAGTCGATCGATTTGCGAGAGGGCATTACCATGGTATCCGCCCGGCTGCATCCATTGGACATCGAACGCAGCCGCAACGTAGATTGCCTTCATGGGAAGCCTGTCAGGATGGATTCGCTCGCGCAATTCCAAACCATTGAGCTGTCCGCCGCCCAGTAGGTGCAAAGCGCCGCTGACTACTCGGGCGCCGTAGCTATAGCCAACCAGCGACAGATGCGTTTTGGCTGGCATCCGATCGACCATCCAAGCGAGCTGCCACCCTACCGGTCGAGTACGTGCCGCTTTAACGCGATAATCTTGTAAAGTTCCTGAAACCTGCGTCGAAGGCCAAGACCAGATGATAAATCGAATCGGCTTGGTTGGGTGCCCTCGCTTGATGAGCGAATGATAAACCATTAGCCCATGAGCCCGATCAACGCCGCGGGCCACACGGTTGCCATGCACATAAATAATCGTTGGCATTCGATCCTTGCACTTGGCAAATACCTCATCCAAAGCTATCGGCAGCCATGACTGATTGTTTGAATCGTGCGAAATATACCTTTCGCAACGAAGTTTCTGCGACATTTGATCTTGATCGCAGACGGTCCCCAGCTCACGAGTGTTAATCAGCAAAATTTCATCTTCTTGCCTCTCACGATTATCGGACGTTTTCGTTTGTACCGGTAGTGCAAACAGTGCTGGTTGCACCGTCTCGATTTGCGCCGCTTCTTCGTAAGCAATCGCTTGCTCGGTCGCTGCAACCAGCATCGTCGTTAGCAGTGTTGCGCGCAGCAGTAGCCATGGCCAACTGATTTGCCATGGCCGGCTGCTGATTGGGCGGAATGAGTAACGATCAAAATGCATAAGTGATTAGAAAAACGGGCAATTTGAAAAGAGCGGGAATCAAAGCGGGAGAGATGTGGGTCCGCATGTAAGCGTAGCATTTTTTATTCACCAAGGTCGGAAGCCGTTGCGAAAAAAAATCACGCGTTGCATTTGCACATCATCGAATGTGTTGTAGAGTTGTCTGGCCCGCCATCTCGCCAACCCTAAGAGCGAGACCAATCCCCCCACCCCCAATAACCTGCCAGAATCCTTCCTAGTGCATCGTGCCCATTGAAAAAGTTTAGCCGCCGGGCTTGTCCCGTCGCGTGAGTGCAGCGCCGGGGCAAGCCCGGCGGCCGGCGGTTTCACCAGCAAATACAACAGGCACGCTGCACTAGGTGTTCTCAGCGGAGAATCAATGATGAGAAAACTACTTATTCTAATGGCTGTTGCGATGGTAACGTTGCCACCGGTTGGATGTGGTCGCTGTCGCAGACTGTTTCACCGTGGAGCCCCCTGCGGAACGACTGTGGCGCCTGCATTGTTAAGTGCTCCGCTTGCTATCGGTAGGCCGTTTGCTACCCCGGTGGTTTCATCGCCGGTAGCTTCGAGCGAAAGTTGCTGCTGCGAGTCGGCGCCCGTGTGTTCCTCGTGTGGCTCGTGCAGCGAGTGCCAAAACGGTTGGACCACCAGTGGCTACGCAGATAGTGGCTGTGCCGAATGCGGTTCCGGTGGCCCGGCGACGACTTATGACGGTACTTACATCGAGTCGACCCCCTCAACGGTCGTTCCACAAAGTTCCTCGGACCGGTACGACCCAGGTTCCGCCGGCAAAAATTAAACCGCTTCGCAAATTTGTTCGACAGACAACGTCCAACGAATCGGCAGGAAGCTAAGCCGAGAACCCAACCACTGGGCATGCCACGGACGTTGTTATCCATGTAAAACCGCTTGGTCGTGCCATCCTGAACACGGCCGGGCGGTTTTTTTGTGTTCGTACTGAATCTTCAACTACAATCAAGATAGAGACGCTTCAAACCCCATGCTCGGACATCCCGACGATGACTCGCTTCTGCAAACCATCTCGATTGCCTCTGGTGGCGACGGCGACAGCTTTCCTGCTGGGGTGCGTATTGGTTCAATCGACGACGGCCCAGATCAAGCAGTCGGAGCAATCAGCCAGCAGCGTCCGCTATGGCGAACCGCAGGTTAGCCGATACCGCGTGGGAGCCAAAGTGATTGCCAAACGGGGTGCCGTCCTGAAAATCCGTGCGATGGTCGCGGTACCGTTTCCTTGCGACGAGCAGCAGGTGGAGATCGTCGACGAAGATATTTCGGCGCAAGTTGACAATGTTGAATATCGTGATCTGCAAGGGGGCGCCAGGCAGATGCTAATCTCTATTCCGCAGCTTGCCGCGGGAGACGAGGCCCATGCGATTGTTACCTTCGAAGTCCGCACCCATCCGATTCTACCGCCCAAGGAGACCGCGGATCTGAGTCTCCCCAAGAAACCAGGCCGCCAGCTCAAACGATTCCTAGGCAAAAGCCCGTACATCGAGGTTGGCCATCGCAAAATTCGCAACGCAGCCGAGGAAGCAGTCAAAGACCTAGCCAAAGACGCGACCGATTGGCAGCGCGTCGAGGCGATCTATGATTACGTGCAAGCAAAGGTTGACTACGTCGAAGGCCCCGACAAAAGAGCCTTGCAGGTACTCAAAGATCGCCAGGGCGATTGCCAAGCGATTAGCGCGCTGTTTGTGGCTATGTGTCGAACGAGCAAAATCCCAGCCCGAACGGTTTGGGTCCATGGCCATGTTTTCCCCGAGTTCTATCTGGAAGACGCCGCGGGCGAAGGCCACTGGTTCCCGTGCGAATCTTCCGGCCGACGGGCCTTTGGCGAGATGCCGCTCACACGCACCATCTTGCAAAAAGGGGACAATTTCCGCGTGCCCGAACGCGGAAGAAAAACTTTGCGCTATGCCTCGGACTATCTCACGGGCCTGCCCACACCTGGCGGCGGGAAGCCCACGGTGCGCTACATTCGGGAAGAGTTGTGAGTTGGAAGGCGCGGAGTTGGAACAATAAATAACTCGCGCCTCACAACTCGCGCCTCATAATTTTGTCCAGCGCGGCCTCCATCCCTTGCGTGCTATCTCCCGACCATACGGCTTTGCCCTCGGGATCAAACACGATCATCGTCGGATAGCCGGGAATATTGAGCAAATCGATCATCAAATTGGCCCCAAAGCCGACGGGCCAATCGAAGCCGTCGACGGTTTGAATAAAGCCCGCGATTTCGCTTTTCGCTGACTCCGGCTCGGGAGTAAGCCCCAAGAAGACAACTCCCAACGGCTGATATTGCTGGGCGATTTTCGCCAGATGGGGCATCTCCGCTCGGCAAGGAGGGCACCAGGTTGCCCAGAAATCGACAACCACCACACGGCCCTGGAGACCGGCTTGGGTCGGATTTTTGACCGTATTCAACCAGCCAGCCACTTCCAGCGGCGGCAACGACGCCCCCACAGCTACCGGCATCGGCTCACTGATCCTGCGCAATCCTGGCAGCACCAATACCAACACGACTCCGACCAACAGTAGCATTCCAAGCCGGTTACTCCAGTCAATCGATTTCGGCACGGCGAAGTCCTTCGCAAAAAGTGAAAACCACGAACCACACCAATAACACGAATCAAAGCCCAAGGCAATACATCTTGCCTGCTCTCATTCGTGTAATTCGCGCTATTCGTGGTGGAAAAAATTTCTGGGCTTACTGGACTTATCCGTGAAACCTAAAACCGCGGTGTGACGTTGCGGATATCAACCCAATCGCCCCAACGATCAGCAACAAAATGGCCGAAGGCTCCGGCACTGCCGTGGATGCTGGCACAAGTGGCGTGGGTGCCATTCCAAACTGGCGCTGGATGCGCAAGAAATCGGCTCCGTCGACGTCGCCATCGAGATCCGAATCGCCTTGCTCAGGCAAAGCGCCCGAGAGAATAAAGGCGTTGGCTTGCCATATTGCCAGGTCTATGCCATCGACAATTCCATCGCCGTTGAAATCGGGACCAATGATAACTGCCAGACTCATCGCCGTTGCGGTAACCGTGGTGCTGCTATAGGAGATATCCCAGATTAGGCCATCGGCGATAGCCGTCGGATTTAAGAAAGTGGAACCTCCCAATCCGCCGCCAGCGGAAAAGATGTCGTAGGAATCGCCTGCCTGGGCTCCTACGCCAGCTGAATAATCTAGCAGCAGCAAGGTGCTTCCCAAATCGGCCATGCCACTGACGTCCAGCGTGCCGGGGGCATCGCCCACGGCGAGGGTCAATGTGCCACCTGAAAAAGTCAAGTCGCCGGCAATCTCTGACTCGCTGCCTGTGAGAACAAGAATATTGCCGGGCCCGGTAATCGGGCCATGCAGGATCGTCTCGCCACCCAGCGAGATCGTGCCGTTGTTGGTCAGCCCACCCGAAAAGCGTATGACCGCATCTCGGGCGATAATTTCCAAATTGTTCGTCACGGCCGACTCGAACTCCATCTCACCGCCAAGCGATTCGATCGTCCCGTTGTTGGTAACCGTGCCGGTGACCAGCAGTTTTTCACGCAGGTTGGCTACCAAGGCCGCATTGCGGATTTCGCCAGAAGGCGAGATGGTGACGACGCTCTCAATACGCCCATCGCCCCGGACAACTCCGTTGCTGTCTAGCGAGGTGGCATGGATCGTCCCGCCGTCTAGCTCGATCAAGCTGTTGGTATTCGACGCCATGATTGCATCATCCACGCGAACCAATCCTCCATCATCGACGTGAAGCTCGCCCGATTCGAGAACCCCAATTTCCAGATTATCGGTTCCCGTATCGTCTCCGATTTGCCACAGGGTTCCTGGGCCACTGACTCGCACGACGCCCCGCGAACCAACATCATTGCTGATAAGGACATCTCCCGCGGTAGTGGCGAAGGCCCCGTCGAGGATCTCCAAAGTCGCCCTGCCCTCCTCGCCAATGATCAAGTCGTTGTTGCTATCGCCCGTATTGGTCCAACGCGTTCCTTGACCTGTGAGTGTCAGTCTTCCAATGGATCCGACATCAAATCCGATCGCAATCGTGTCCGTGCGAAGCTGGCCACGATTGCGAATCTCCACGGTGCCTAAACCCTCGTCGGCCAAGATAAAATCAACCGTCTCGAGCGTTGAGGCAAATCCGTCGACCGTCACGAACCCTTGCGAAAAAGGCAAGTCGCCGACGAAAATCTCACCGACGGTCGGCGGGGCAGCTGTGCCGTCGCCAGTAACCGACACTTTCCCCCCCCCGGTAATGTTGAGGAAGCCTTGGCCCTCACTCGCTACGGTCAGCACCGATTCAACTCTCCACTCGGATTGGTCCGAGGCAAAGCCAGACACGGTCGCTTCACCAATGCCGGTAGGCGTGTTTCCTATGATGCCGTTGACAGAAACCAAAGGATCGGTAAACGCGGGGACGTCAATCGTCAATCTCCCGATGCCCGTGTCACCCACAATAACATCCGCAGTCGCGGTCCCTCCCGCGATAGGCAGGTCCGTTGGCCCTGATGGCGAAACATCTCCCTCGCCAATCACATCGGCACGGGCCAGAGGCACCGCCATGACAAAAAAAGCAGCCACACTCAGCGACAAGAAACATCGCCCTGAAAATGGTTGCGTTAGCATTTCTCGAATTTGCCCAGCACGAATCCCGAGCACAGCTTGCGGTGAACGACTCATTAGGTTGCCTCTTTTCGTTTATAATCAAACCACAGTTAAACCACAGATACAGTCAAACAGAGCGACAGCTTGCGGGCGCACGAAACTTGTACATCTCCCATTTAGCAGGTCTAATTCTATCATTTCCAGCAGATGTATGGGTGTCAACGAAAATGTCTTTCTTGTCAGGTTATTGAGGATTTATTAAAGAGAGGCTGAGTCCTTTGCCGGCAGAAACGCTCCACATCGCCTATGAGAAACGCGATCTCATTCGTAACCCGAAGCGTGAGCGAGGGAAACTGAGCCAGCAGTCCATCCCTTGCTTACGTGGCGGGTTATCTGTCTTGGCCATCGTTCACGTACACAATTGCTGCATCAAGACTCTGACCATCATACAGATATCGAATGCTCCCACGTTCCGCCCACCAATTTTCGCGTTTCGCATCAAATTGCTGCTTCAAACATCTTGTTGCCCATGCTTTCAGATCAATGCGTATCTTTTTTGGACGAGTTTCCGCTGCGGATACAACAACATGGACATGATTTGAGCGGCAGTTGACAGCATGAAGATACCAATCACGATAGATGCATGTTTCACGTATTTGACACTCAACAGCATCCCGCTGCTGCTCACTTAATCGACATGCTTCTTCAGTCATTCTTGCTGTCGCCTCTACTTCGAGCGCGGGAGCTGGGAGTTTCCAACCACGCTGGTACTCGACCCAACCCCGGCAGTCGCCTGGCAACCATGTGCCATAGGTTACCCACGTCAGAAAAAAACCAATCGGATTGTCCTTCACAATCAACACGTCCTAACCCGAAGGGAAACCAACATAACCCGAAGCGTAAGCGAGGGAAACTGAGCCAGCAGTCCATCCCTTGCTTACGCGGCGGGTTACTAGTATTCCTTGCAGTCTTCTAACAACTCGCGTCTCATCACTCAATCCGTCTACGCAATCGAATCGCCCGCTCGACGTTGTGATCCTTGCCCGGCTCAAATGCCACGGGGATTGTTCGGTCGATAATCGCAAACTCGCGCAATCGCTGGATGTCGCCCGTCTGGCTGCCTGCTTCTTTGCCGAACATGACGCCGTCGGGATAGACCTTGTTGTAGAGATCCTTAGTCA
This sequence comes from Lacipirellulaceae bacterium, assembly GCA_965249435.1. Taxonomy (GTDB): domain Bacteria; phylum Planctomycetota; class Planctomycetia; order Pirellulales; family Lacipirellulaceae; genus JAJRWS01. The sequence goes on from CBDFMC010000016.1 coordinate 102,935, forward strand.
GGAATATGTCCTTAACTTTAGTTGTGCTTGTGGGTGTTGGAAAAGGATCATTCTTGTTCCAATCTGGCACTTCCTCCACCTCGAAGAATCCAATCGTCACCCAGACGGCATACACATTCGACCGCGTGGTGACCAAATTCGCGAGCCGTGTCATCGGCTGATAGCGGAAATAGGCGTTGCGGTCGGAATTGCGGTAGGCCTCTGTCGTGTTGGCGTCAAAGAGAGGGGTACCTGCCGTGCTACCTTCTCGCAACAGTGTGCAGTGGACGCCATCCTTGACCATCGTACCAGCAAGTGGCACCAAGTTGCCCGCGTCGGGCGAGCGGAACGGGTTAGCGAAAAACGTTGGCATATCGTCATTGAATGCCAACATACCTATGCCGCCGCTCGACGGAGTGTAACCACGTCGTGAACTGCGCAGGTTAATCCAAGATGGCCCGGGATGGACATTGTTCGCACCGCCTGCAGGATTACCGTGCATTAGACCGAAATAAACGCTATCGTCGACAATCGTATTAAGATTCACTTTGCCCGGGTCGCGGTAGGTCGAGATGCGGTTGAACGGCGGCTGGCGGTGCATCCGCGGGTCGCTTGTGTTGGTGACCTGCGTACCGCCACCAAATTTGGCCGGGTTGAGCCAAGTCTCGGTTCCCACAAACCGGCTCGGCACATGCAGATATTCCAATATCCGATAAAGTCCAGCGATGCCCTTGCTTCCCGCCGCCTCTTTGTGACGGAAAAAGTTTTGCAAATGGCCGAACGCGCCGTCGGTTTCTAGTTCTGGCGTCGCGGGATTGGTTGGATTCAGTGATTGATCGTATTTCTCGCCCAAGCTCATCGAAAACGCACGCAACAACTGCGACGACCGCACCGTCGGCACCTGCATCAGTTCCATCTGGCTGACATAGGGCCGGTTGTTCCAGTTGAGCCATGGGAAAGGTTGTTTCGGTTTCAGTTGTTTTTGAACGCCACCTGCGGCCGTGTCCTCAAAGCACTCGTTCAAAAATCCCAACGTGCATTTGGGCACGGCCGTGAAGAAATGCGTCAGGTCTCCCGGTTGTGGCCTTGGACGCGCAGGGATGTCTGCCGCGTCGACATCCATCCGATTTTCTGTATTCCAAAGATTGACTTCTGCAAACGTGTCTTTCCTTCCGTTGGCAAAATCGTTCTGCCAACCCCGTTCCACACTCATAAAGCCGGGGCGTGCTGCGCTGTTGCGGTTGCCCAACTCTCTCAAATTGCGCCCGTTGAATACGGTGAGATTGGCCGAGATATGGTCCACCGTACGATAAGGATTAACAGCCTTTGCCGTATCATGCCCAGGCCGACCCTGTTCCGGATTCCAAGGCAGCAGCGGATTGGCAAGCCGCTGCAAATAAATCCAGCGATAACCAGGCACGCTACCCGGTTCGGCAAGCAGCGGGTCGCCATTCTCATCCGGGTCGTCGTCCAGTGGTATATCAATCGCTTTGGGCGTGCCCGAACCATCGCCGAGGACATATTGGCCATCCTTGCCGGAAGTTGGATCCCATAGGACGTTTCTTTTCCGAGAGGTATAGCCATCCGCTGGTTCGGACAATGTCAGCCGACGTGGCGTGTCGGCACCAGCGACACTCACCGTATTGATTACGGCTACGTCGCAGATCGCGCGATCTGAATAGTCTGGATCAGGGTCAGGCTGCGGGATCGTGGGAGTACCCACCGGCTCAATAAATCGTAAAGGCTGCGACAAATTGCCTGGTTCCAAAACCATACGACGCACGATTGTGCCACTCTTCGACGGATCGAGATCACCTACCGGCGATTCGTACACACCAGAAGTAGTCGTTGTCTCATCTCCTGAACCAACAACCATGTATCGCCCAGGCCGAACAGGACGTATCGGGTTTTTGACCACGTCGTTGTAGAAAGCTGTTACCGGTACAGCTTCTTCATTATACCCGGGATCGAATCCTGCAAAGTAGACTCTGCGATCAATTGTGTCCGGTCGATTTGCCAGAACAGGATCGTCGGGATCGCGTTCCATACCACCATCTTTGTAAATAGACAATCGCCAAACGGGCGATTTAAAGGTATTATCATTTGGGTCGATGTTGAATGCACCAAGATTGACCCCCAAATCCTCTGGTTTTGTCGGATCGGTAGTGCGATCTACCGCATGGACATCGGCGTTGGCAGCCGGATTCGCGGGCCAAGGGTTGTACAATTCCAGAAAGAATGCGCCGCGAGGGCGCATAAGCTGGTCGTAGGTGGGGTCCTTGCCGGAATCGACGTCGCCTGGGCCATCGGTATCGCCGGCAAATGGATCTTCGTCGGTATGGTCCTCGGTCCGGCGGTCGTGCCAAGCGAGAGTCTCGGTCATCACCAACTCCGGCCGCTCGCTCCCCCAGACGACTCCGCGTTCTGGATGATTATTATCCCCTGATGCTTGACTGAGATCGCCATCGACCTCCCAACCATCAAACGGATTCTCGTCATACTCGAACGGCGACATGCTGTTGTCCGGATCGCGGAAGTCGACGACGTTGATCGCCCACTGGGCCAGTCGCCGCGTCTTCGCTTTGCCCTCAAGAGTCGTGAGATCAAACGGATCGGCCAGTGTCAGAGCCATCACATAAAGATGCCGAGCGAGCAGTTGGCGACGGAAGTTGTGTCGCTCGACCAGATTCGTCATCGGATCGATGTTGCCGTCCCCATCGCGGTCAATCGCGTCACGGATATTGCCATCGGCGCCTGCAAAGATACCCTTAGGAGTGCTTAAATCCTGGGGCAAGAAGTTGCCGGCCGCATCTTTCCAGGCCCAATAGGCCCCTTCATTTTCGCCCGGTTCATCGACTACGAGGTTGCCATCATCATCCCGGCCATTTCCCAGCGGGCGATTGATATCCATCCGCAAGCCATCGGCTAAGTCGAACGGCATCAGCTTGGCCATGGACCGTCGGAGATTGGTGCGCTGCGCAGGTGTAATAGTTGTTGGATCAAGAATTCCCAATTCCACTCGCAGCCGATATTGCAAAAGATCGGCAAACGTAAGGTTCGTTGCGGGCTTGCCCATTCGCGTACGAAAATCGGCGGGATTGATCCACGATGGTACCTGCACATTGGGTACCGGCAGATCGTAGCTGTCGGTGGTTAGCAAATTGCGCCACTGGTTCAGTTCTGGGAGATTGATCGACGGGGGCGTGCCCGACTTAAACTGATCGGCCAATTCCCACAGCCGCGATGGCAGGCTGCCCGCATCGACATCGAATGCCCGAAGCAAACGCTCCATCTCGGCCAGCGAAAACGGCGCATCGTCTCCATTTGGACTCTCGCCACGTGCCGCATCGAGCGACAGGTTCAATTCGTAGGGCGAATCCATGTCTAAATCGACCGCGTCGGGAACGCCCGTATTGTCAATCGCTTCATACATCGGCTGACCAAAGTCGTTGATTCCCAATGCGTAGCGGCCAAGCATATCGGGCGGGGTGGCGTAGGCGCTCAGCGTGGTTGCATCTTTGGGGACACCTTGCATTTTCATCTGGGCACGGAGATCATAGTTGCCGGCCATGCCGGGACGCTCATTCGTACCAGAGCCATATCGACCTAGGTAATTTATACGGCCGACCAACAAAGAGCCAAATTGATTGCCAACTACCGACGCCAAACTAATCTCCGCCGGGCCATAGCCTTGGCCGCGCGGTAGCATGTCGGAAGTCGTTCCCGCTAATTGTCGCCCAAGGGGCAAATCGATAGGCTGCTTAACATGCTCCAACGTCCCATGCGCATTGAGATTCAGCCGCCCATCCATGTCGAGCACCAAAATCGCCGCCAGCGGTTTTACCATTGTGCCGTCTGGCCGTTGGACGACCGGTGCACCGAAATCGACCCACACGCTGTCGCGGATGCCGTCGTTGTCGTTGTCCACATCCCATGGGCCGTAGATCATGCGGTCGAGCAGATCTTCCGAAAGGGTTGAGTTGGCTTTGAAGGCTGATAGAGCGAGTCGGTATTCCGGGTTACTTCCCGTGAAATTTGGGTGGTCGAGCCAGTTGGGACGCAACAGAATTTTCCGAAGCAGGTTGGGCTCGTCGGCCAGCAAGGTTCCCCCGGCGTTGATCAGTTGCTGTTCCCAATAATTGAGAAGAGCCGGGCGCTGGAATGAAGGAATGATCGTATTACCTAAAGACAGTGGGCCGGGACCGACCGTAACATCGGGGAAGACCGTTTCGCCTGGATCGGCCGGCATCAGTGCCAGCGCCATGTTTTGGAAATCGACCGCATCGTACGATTCGTCGCTGCCGCCAATGCCGGTGTAGATGCGCCGGCTTAGTGCTATCGAAGTTGCACCGGGCAGTCCGTAATAGGCTGGATCGACCTTGAACATTGTCGGATCAGGATCGATATCAAAAAACACGGCATTAGGTGTCAACGCTACCTGCGGGTTGAGTGGGACTCCGCCTACAGATAACGGTTCAATCGTACTGAGTTGAGCTGAGCCTGCCGCAGCGGTTGGATTATACCCAACGCCCGTGCCGTTAAACGGCCGACCGTTGATGAGGACTTTTGAAACATCGAGTTCGCCCAGGCCTGTCAAGCTTGAGAGCGATGATCCGTCGGCCAACTCGAAGGCCATCACGCGGAAAGTATTGGGAGGCCGGAACCCTACGATTCGCACACTTTGGCCTTGGGCACTTGCCGAGGCACCTTCGCTTGTGAAGGTCAGCAGCAGACCGTTGTAGGTATTGTCGGTCGGGCTGAGTGTGATCAAGTTGCCTGCCAAGTCTCGCGGATTGCCGAGATCGAATGCAACGATCTGCCCGCCTGTGATTGCTTTATTTCCACCAGCCCATTGAACACCGTCCACCTTACCCGTCAACCCGTCGCTCCCATACATATCCCGCAGCAGGCTGTGGTAGCGCAGCGCGCTATTCGGGTTGTTCGTATCGCGGACCAGTTGGTTGACGACATCATCGAGCAGGTCGCCCTGTTTGGTCGGCGAAGCGGCATTGGCCATCGCTTCCTTGAGTGCCTTGGCGGCCTCGCTCGACTGCTTGGCCGTGATGACAAAGGCCGTACCGAGCATCATAAAGAGCACCAGCAAGCTGAGCACCACCAACAGCAAAACGCCGTTTCGGTTGCGGATTGCGGATTGCGGATTGCGGAATCGAAGAGACGCGAATTTCACGCAACTCGCGCCTCGCGCCTCCCAACTCATAACTCTTTTTCGTTTTAACATGATAATTATTCTCCAGAGCGAACCGTTTGCCCCGGCCGCGATATGTGCGATGTGTGATGTTTGATTGTTGATGTTAAAAAAAGAGGCACTCTCATTCTGACATCAACAATCAAACATCTCACATTCCTCATTCTATTCCAACGGCATCGACCGGGTGACGACGCTGATCACATCGGGCAGTAGGGCGACTTTTAGGTTTTGTACTGAATTGATTGGCCAATCGGGCCCGGATAGCATGGCTCGACGGACCGCCTGGCTGGGGTCCGACGTATCGGTCTCATCATCCAGCGATAGGAGCCGATACCATTTCATTAAAAAAACGCCAGTCGATTGGTGGACACCCATCACGCAAATCCACTCGCCCGGGCGGATGCCGTCGACAGCTGCATCGACGATTTGTTTGTCGTTTGTCGGGTTGCCCGTATTGGCATAAATGGCCAGCTCGCCGCCCAGGAGCAGCTCCGCATCGATCAGTCGCTTTGATTCAGCCGAAGGGATTTCATCTCGCTTGCGGAAAACGACGACCGACACGTCGTAGCCGGAAGAATCGTAAGCAACGCTCGGCTGCAGGCCGTCGAGTGCTTCGCTCGAGGTCGGCACCACGGTCGCCAGCCAGGAGTAGTTTCCTTGGTATTGTCGGGCGACCAGCATTGGGGGCGCGGTCGAGTTATCGACCTCCCACCGCTGAATCGCTGGCCGATCGTCTTCCTCCGGCTGCTCAACCGCTAGGTCATCCCGCAAGCGGAAAATTGTCTCGGCGATAGCATTCGTCATCGCATTGCCGGCCGCATTGACCGGCAAGGTCATCCGACGCACAGGCCAATCAAAACCAGCCAAGTTGTCGGATGCTCCCCAAGGATTGTCAGGACTGGCCATCGGAAATCGAACTGCAGATCCCGCCGGAACCGAATTTGTTACGCCCAAGGGATCGAGGACAAACGCGTGTCCGGGACCCGCCCCGGCATCCCATGGACTGGGAATCGGAAGTGTGAACTTATTTGGTGCGGTCTGTTGCATCCCCCAGTTCGGCGTACCGGGAACCGAATCGCCATACAACCAGTTCTCTGGCCGCAGCAACCCGCGTGCTTGCAAGTCTTCAAACGCCGATTGGGCGAGCGAGGAGCCGAGATCGTGCTTTTCGCCCGACTGGAGATAAAAATTCCCCACCGGAAACAACGCCGCCACGCCCATCAGTCCGAACAGCAACACGAACATCGACATCAGCACTTCGATGAGCGAGATGCCGAGGGAAGGCGCGAGGCGCGAGGTGCGAGGCGCGAGTAGCCGTGTTGCAACGCAACACACGGCGCGAAGGCGATACAGAGTCATACCGTTGCCGCCCCGCGCCGTGTGTTGCGTTGCAACACGGCTACTTCGACATTCCGCCTTCCGCCTTCCGCCTTCCGCATTCATTTTACCGTCCCCCCAACTGCTTCATGTCATGGCCAATATCGTGCGCAGCTTCGATTTGTTCCTCTACCTCTAGTTTACCGTTTCCATTCTCGTCGAATTCCGTACTGAAGTGCGGTACAAACGCATTTTCGCTGACCGTGATCCGGCCTGAACGAGCCGCGATGGCGATCCACCGGCTATCGAGATTGAGCCAATTGACTTTCCCGCGCTTTTCATCTTCCAATTGTTGTTGAGTGATAGAACCAAAATCGTAGTCGCTCGGATCAGGTGAACCGTTTTCAACGCGCCCCAGCAGTAACATGATTCGCGATGCGCTGGTAATCTCTGACTCATTAAAAATGAGGCTGCTGACATGGCCCGCGGGTGAAAACATGATGCCGACGGTGTCGAGCGGTACGTTATTCGTGGCAAAAGAACCGGGAATCGGAAATCCCGTGGTGGTTCCGCCTTCTTGCACCGACCCTTGCAAATCAATCGCAACGCCCGCGGGAAGCACATACGGCGAGGCGGAGGAATTTGTTGGTTGGCGGATAATTTTGTACGGTTTTTCTCCTTGCGGAGGTTGCTGGCCTGTGTTGTTTAGCCAGATGCAAATCAGAGCTGCATTCGCATCGAGAAAGTCTGCGTTATTTGGATCAGGTGTATTTCGGCTTTCATCTACGATCAAAAAACGATTTCCACCAACATCGATTTCATCACCAACACGAAACATCCGTGGTGGGAGCGGGTCAACGCCGCCTGTAGCGGTGCCAAATGCTATCCTAAAAAGTCGATAACCATTGTAGAGAGGTGAAAACCTGCCCGTAGTGCCGTAGAGCGTGGGAGCTGAGGTAACTAGGTCAACCTCCACCCGCGAATCTTCGCTAAACCCCGCGAATGGCACGGGCACTTCCAGCCGAAATGCTTCGAGCGCCACGCCGCCTCCGCTTGCGTTTTCGCGGAAGCCGACGCCTTGCGGCCTGCCAGTGCGGGCGGCTTCGGCCTGGGCGCCGACCAGGTAGGTGTGCAACCCGCGTGCCGCCTCGCGGATTTTTCGTACGTCGTTATCTGGCGAAAGGATCGGAATCACCCCGGCGACCAGCGTCACAAGAATGACGATCACGACGAGTAATTCGATGAGCGTTAAGGCGCGAGCAGCCGTGCCGCAACGCGGCACACGGGGAAGTGCGATAAGATTCAACCGCAGAGGACGCAGAGAGCGCAGAGCGAGCGCATGCAGCCATGCACTTTCCCTCAGTGTTCTCAGCGGTTTGATATTCATTGTTTGTTCTCTATTTGGCGAGCGGGCTGGGTAAGCTGCCCGATGGCACATGGCCGGGCGTAACCGACGCCCAACGGCGGGTTAACTCCCACCGCTCGCCTTATTAAGCGGGCGGCAGAATCGAAATTACCAGCACGCAGCGCAAGCAAGTGGGTCTAGCACACACTCGCTTGCGCGTCGTGCTAGTATTCAGGTGAATTTCCAATTGCCGCTCGCTTAAAGTGTTGCCTTTTCATGTTCCGCAATACTTCCCCAATCCCACACCGCAATCTGCTGCATGGATTAATCAAGCAAGTGGTTATGGATGTTGTCGTGCCAACCTTCGCCATCGTTTTCAGTGTCTCGGACGGTGCCAAGTTGGGTGTTTGGCGTGCCGTATTTAGCAGCGTATGGATCAAGTTCAACAACCGCACCGGTATCGACGACTAAATCAGTTTCTCCATCCGATCCTCGTGAATACAAAAGTGGCACAAGGCGATAGGCCGGCTTATTATCACTCAACTCAAAGGAAGAACTGCCCGTACCTTCTTGGTCTCTCCGGAATGGATCAAAAGGATCATGGTCTGCATCCGCATCACCAGACATCAGTTCAGACTCGTCTACGAAGCCTGCAGGCCAGCGAATGAACTGAATCGAATTCCCCCAGCCGTCCAGGAATTCTGGTGCGCCGTCGCCATCGGTGTCGCCAATGTCTTGCTGGCCGAATAAAGTGCGTGCCTCGCCATCGCCTGTGGCGAGCATTATGATCATATAGAGACATTCCGCCCCTTGGTTACTTCGTATGCGAATTCCATCATTGGTTCGCAAATTAAAGTATCGCCGGCGATATGCAGAAGTCAGCGACGGTAACGAACCGAGTACGGTTGGCGGGATAACTCCAACGAATAATGGATTGGCATCTGGAACACTGTCGGCTATTACATCACTCCAGCGATCAGGCATTTCTAGCTTCATCAATTCTCGTACACCGAGAAGTCGAACGTCAGCAGCTTGCTGGCCAGACATGTTCGATGTATTGACATCCACCCGCCGCGTTTGATACGACTCATACCGTTCCATGAGCAGCGTGTGGAGTTTGACGATCATGGTTTTGGTACGTGCCCGACGGGCGGCTTCGATGGCGGAGGTGCTGGCGCCGACGATCACCGTGCTAAGGATCGCGATGATTGCCATGGTTACGAGCAGTTCGATCAGCGTGACTCCATTGCGGATTGCGCCATTTCTTTTGTGGATAAAGGCCGGATTGCGGAATAAGCCGTGCCGCAACGCGGCACACGGGGAAGTGCGCGTATATTCCCCGCGCCGTGTGTTGCGTTGCAACGCGGCTACCCCGCTTTCCGCTTTCCGCTTTCCGCTTTCCCGTGTCATTCTTGCTCGTCCTCCAGCGTACCGGTCGAGAAGTTCGAGAGCGTATCGGCAATGTCTCCGATGAAGGGGCCCTCGGGGAACGTCATCACTTCAGATGCATTATTCGTCATGAAAAGACTCATTCGCATGAACGCATCCCCCCAAACGTCGTCCAAGCCGGCGTGAAGAATCTGAAATTTCCCCTGGTTCACAAACACTAAATCACCAGTGCCAGGAAGTCCAGAAAGACCTCCCCGTCGTTTTTCAATGGCGTGAATCATGGGCGCACCCGACGACACGTCTCCCACGGCATGCATGTCGTATTTTTCGGGCTTATGACGCGAAACGTCAAAATAAACTAGAGGTTGCCCTGAGCCGCTGGGGGCGTATTGCCAGAAGTTGATGCGGCGATCCTGATCCACGCCGTTGATGTTCACTGTGTAGTTAATAAACCGTCCCTTGCCTCCATCGCCATCCGAGTCATCATCAAAAGTACCATCCTCTTCTTTAGGCTCAAGTCGGCCTAGGTCGAATTCAAAGCGGCGGTTGTGCTCTTCGAGAATGTCGCCATTGACAATTTCAAACGAAGGGCCACCTGGTCCCGATAGTGGGAATTTCGGGTCCTTACTAAAACCTCCAAGCCAAAAGACAAGTGCCTCAGCGGCCGTCATGCCGCTGCCTAGGTTTCTATTTGGACCTGAGGGGCCGTTTCCAGAGAGCGCGGCAATTAATGCGGGTGGCTCCTGATGACGCGGAAACGCTTTTTTGAACATTCGCTCCATATCGCTTTTCACGATTGCGGAAATAGAATTCCCCAGGGTATTATTGCCTGCCTGAATCATCCCATTCGGCGGATACGCCTGATACTCCGTCTTGAAATCTTCAATCGCATTGCCCAGTTGTTGAATCTCCAGCGTGATCCGTGCTTGTTTGGCGGTGCGCAACGCGTTGACTGCCGCGACGGTGATTAGGCTGGTGAGAATCGCGATGATCGTGATGACGACCAATAGTTCGGTGAGGGTGAAGGCGCGAGGCGGAGTAGCCGTGCCGCAACGCGGCACACGGAGAAGTGCGGATACGGGTTGCATGGCATATTTCTCCGCGCCGTGCATTGCGTTGCAATGCGGCTGGGGGCGTGTCTCATTTTGATATATTCGCATGATAGGCTCTCCTGGTATTCGTCCGACTATAAATACGCAAATTCCGTGCGCATTGGGCCATGGCGGCCTGGACGGAGGATGAAATTCTGAAAAAAGTTGAAAAGCAGGGAAAAACGCTTCGGCGTGTCTCGAAATGGGATTTTCCCTGCTGTTCGGTAGTCTGCTTTACGCAAAGGGCATTCGGACCAAGGTTATTGCTGTAGTGGAATGGTACATAGGCGCTAGTTGTTGGGCGCTAGGCGCTAGTTGTTGGGTGGCATTCCAAAAACTAGCGCCTAGCGCCTAACAACTAGCACCTCTCTTATCCCGGCCTACAAAACTAGTTGTTGGGCGCTAGGGGCTAGTTGTCGGGTGGCATTCCAAAAACTCGCGCCTCATAACTCGCGCCTCTTTTTACGACAAACCTTCAATCAAACCGATCAGCGGGACGAACAGGGCGATCACGATAAATCCGACCGCCCCGCCGAGGAAGATGATCAAGAGCGGTTCCATAAGCTTCGTCAGCCCGTCGGTTAGCACGGCGACCTCTTCGTCGTAGGTGTCGGCCACTTTGTAGAGCATCGTATCGAGTTCGCCCGTCTCTTCACCGACGTCGACCATGTTAACGACAATGTCGTCGACGACCCGTTGACGGTATTTTAGCATGTAGATCAGTAGGCCGATCGGTCCGCCGATGAAAACGAACCAGAAGAAGGCGGCGACGGGATGGAAGCTGAGCTTGGAGTATTCTTTAAGCGGCTGGGCCATGGCGTCTCCCTGGCGGATTCGCTCGATGACTTTGCCAAACATTTTTTCGAAGACGGCGTTGCCGCTGGTTTCGCGTGTGATGTTCAGTGCTTCGAGAATCGGCACCCCGCTAGAGATCAATGTGCCGAGCGTTCGCGAGGTGCGTGCCATGACGTTCTTCTCGACCAGCGGCCCGAAGATGGGGATTTTTATGATGAACTGGTCCCAACCCATGCGACCGGCGCGGAACTTGCGAATCAGTTTGACGGTGAGCCAAACGGCGATCGGCACACCGGGGATCAAGTACCAGTAGTTGACACACCACTTGGAAAAGTTCATTAGGTAGATCGTTGGCAACGGCAACGCAAGTTCGAAGTCGATAAAAATACTTTCGAAGGAGGGAACAATCCAAATCATGATAAACGTCAAGATAACAACCGCGACGGAGACGATGACGATCGGGTAGATCATCGCGCCTTTGACCTTGCGTTTGAGGGATTCGGCTCGCTCTTGAAATTCGGCTAAGCGCTGGAGGATGACCTCGAGTGCCCCGCCTGCTTCGCCCGCTTTGATCATGTTGACGTAGAGTCGGTTGAAGCATTTGGGGCATTTGGCCATTGCTTCGGAGAGGGTATCGCCCCCTTCGATTGCTTCGCACGTATCTTCCAGCGAGTATTTCAGCCGGCCTGGCCTGGATTGATTGGACATGATTCGCAAGCTGCGGAGGATCGGCAGACCGGCATCTTGCAGAATGGAGAGTTGGCGTGTGAAGGCGGTGAGTTCCTTCGACCTGACGCCGCCGAAGACAAATCCCCGTTTTTTCCCCCCGGTCGATTGGCCCGATTTTTTCCTACTTTTTTTGACGGAGATATCCGTCACGAAGTAGCCCATCTGCCGAATGGTGGCTTGGGCGTCTTCTTCGGTGGCGGCGTCGATCACATCTTTGATCTCGGTACCGGTCGAATCCATCGCTTTGAATTGAAAAGTGGGCATGGGGGGGGCCTGGGCGATAGTTACAGGGCGCTAGGCGCTAGTTACTGGGCGCTAGTTAAGTGGTGTACCGTTCTCTGCTCTCGCAACTAGCGCCTAGCAACTAGCGACTAGTTACGCATCAATAATGGTTTCGCGGATTACCTCTTCCGCGGTTGTGGTTCCTTCGTAGCAAGCTTTCATGCCCGCGTCGCGGAGCGTGATCATGCCGTTTTCGCGGGCCTCTTCGCGGAGTTCATCGGCCGACGCATTGCGCATGATCATATCGCGGAGTTTGTTGTTCATGATCATCAGTTCAAACAATCCGACGCGGCCCTTGTATCCGGTACTGTTGCATGTTTCGCAGCCTGCGCCACGAAAAAATCGGTTTCCCTTGAGATCTTCTTCCGTAAGCTCCAGGTCTTCGGTCACCTCCCGCGACGGGGTGTATTCCTCGCGGCACTCTTTGCACACCCGACGGACTAGCCGCTGGGCCAAGATCGCCTCGACGGTGGCGGTGATCAAAAACGTGGGAATGCCCATGTCTCTCAAGCGGGTGATCGTGCTGGGGGCGTCGTTTGTGTGCAGGGTGCTGAATACCATGTGGCCGGTGAGCGACGCCTGGACCGCGATCTCGGCCGTTTCCAGGTCGCGGATTTCGCCGACGAGGATTTTATCAGGATCTTGTCGCAGGATCGAACGCAAGCATTGGGCGAACGTGTTTCCGATCGACGCGTCGATCGGCACCTGGATGATTCCTTCCATGTCATACTCGACCGGGTCTTCGGTGGTGATGAGCTTGTCTTCGATTGTGTTCAGTTCGTTCAGCGCGGAGTAGAGCGTGGTGGTTTTGCCCGAGCCAGTGGGGCCTGTTACCAAGACGATGCCGTTGGGTTTGGCGATGATGTCGCGGAACGTGGCGACGAGCGTATCATTCATGCCGACTTTGGCCAGATCGAGCGAGACAACCGAGCGATCAAGCACTCGCATGACGACGCTTTCGCCGAACATCGTGGGCAACACGCTCACCCGCAAGTCGACCGGGTGCCCGCCGACGGAGAGTTCGATCCGTCCATCCTGTGGCAATCGCCTTTCGGCAATGTCGAGATTGGCCATCACTTTGATGCGCGTGGTGATGGCAAAGGCTAAGTGCCGCGGTGGCGGCACCATTTCATACAGCACACCGTCCGCCTTGATGCGGATGCGGAACTCGTCCTCGAATGGTTCGAAGTGCAAGTCGCTTGCGTGATCTTTGATCGCCATTAGCAGCACCATGTTCAGCAGCTTGCGAACCGGGGCGCTATCGGCCAGGGCTTCGACACTGGTCAGGTCGACCATATTGGCCGCCGCCGCGGCTGCGGCCGCGGCAAGCTCGACATCGTTTTCCATGTCGGTGACCAGGCTCTCGACGCTCTCGGTGTTTTCACCGTAGTAGCGTTCTAAGGCGGCCAGAATCGCCGGCTCGGTTGTGACCACGACACGGATGTTGTAGCCCAAGAATGTGCGCAGTTCGTCCTGGGTGCCCAGATTCTGAGGGTCGCACATGGCAATGGTGAGCGTATCGCCCTCGAATTCAATGACCGGGATAACACGATACATCTGCGCCATCGGCTCGGTGACCAGTCCGAGCACCTCCGGCTTGATCGTGAGATCACCCACCGAGACCGTGCGGAGCGACATCTGCTCGGCCAATGCTTGAGCAAGCTGATCGTCGTTGATCAGGCCCATGTCCATGGCGACCTGCCCGAACAACTGCCCAGGGCGCTGCTGTTGTTCTTCTACCAGCAACTCGAGCTGTTCGTCGGATACATATCCGAGGTCAACCAGGATTTGTCCAATACGACGTAGGGCCATGGTGGGGTGGTTGGTGGTTGGTGGTTAGTGAAAGGCGGAAAGTGGAAAGCGGAAAGTGGAAATTTAAGCGGCTAACTCTTAGGCGAGCGGCAGATGAGAATTTACCAATCTTAACCCGACGCGTAAGCGAGGGAATTACTCCGTTACTCTCAGTCCCTCGCTTACGCATCGGGTTATCAAGGTAAGTTCTTAACTGCCGACGCGCCTTACAACGGCTTTTCACTTTTCATATTCGTCATTTTTCCGGCGTATCGTTTTCATCATCAAAAATCCCTCGCTCGGCTTCGGCAATGCGTTTGGCGAGGTCCTCTGCGCTATTTGCCTTGGCGAGCACATCCTCCTTCGCGGCGGCTTCAGTCCGCCAAAGCTTGAATAGATGATCATCGAGCAACTGCATGCCGTGCTTCGAGCCGGTTTGGATCGCCGAGGTGATGCGGAAGACTTTGTTTTCACGAATCAGGTTGGCTATGCCAGGGGTGACAACGAGTGTTTCAAATGCCGCCACGCGTCCGCCACCGATGCGTGGGATCAGTTGCTGTGCGAGAATGCCGATGATCGCGGTGGCTAACTGGGTACGGATCTGTTCCTGCTGATTGGTGGGAAAAACATCAATGATGCGATTGATCGTACCTGCGGCGCTGGAAGTATGCAGCGTGCCAAAAACCACGTGACCCGTCTCGGCGGCGGTGATTGCTGCTTCGATGGTTTCCAGGTCGCGGAGCTCACCGACCAGGATGACGTCGGGATCTTGCCGCAACGCTCGGCGAATCGCTTCGGCAAACGAGGTGACATCGACGCCCACTTCACGCTGGTTGATCGTCGACTTTTTGTGGTTGTGGTAAAACTCGATCGGGTCTTCGACCGTGATGATATGATGATCGATCGTTTCGTTCAGGAAATCGATCATCGCCGCGAGCGTCGTCGTCTTTCCCGACCCGGTGGGACCTGTTACCAATATTAATCCACGAGGCCGCATGATGAGATCTTTGAGGATTTCCGGCACGCCTAGATCTTCCATCGACATCATTTCAAGGGGGATTTGCCGTAGGACAATCGCGACGTTGCCTTTTTGGCGGAAGACGGAGACACGGAATCGGGCCTGATCGCCGAACGCGAAACCGAAGTCGGTGCTGCCAGTTTCCTGGAACTCTTGTTGGCAGCGGTCCGGGGTGATGCTCTTCATCAGCCCCATCGTGTCTGTGGGTTCCAAGACCTTGGTTTTGAGCTTTTGCATGCGCCCATGCATGCGCAGCACGGGTGGTTGTCCCACGGTGATGTGCAGGTCGCTCGCCCCCTGCTTGACTTGAGCAGAGAGCAGTTTGTCGATAAGAATCGTGCCCATGAATGTCCATCTTCCCGTTACTTAGGTTACCCGGCTAATCCGCGCACGCAGACAATCCGCCGATTGCACGCACAACAGCAGGTGCAATGGAACCCAAGAACCAGGAAACCTCTGTTCCACGTTAACTAGTCAATCGAAAAAAATACTTACGCAAAATGAAAAAGCTCAAGCGACTGGTGCTCTGCTACAGCCAAGAATTAGGGCCACCAGTGTGAGTCGAACGCGCTAGCGTCGGGTGCCGAGGGCGACCCGTTTCGCCCCGCAACCCGCGGCTAGCGCCGTGCGGCTCACCCTAAAATCAAGCTTTGACAAAGCACTTGGGCCTTGGTTCTATTCTAACCACTAGGGGCGATTTTCCAGCCCCCGAACTTGGGGCAAAGCCAGGTTTATTCCTCCCTTTTCGCAGCTTTGAAAACCTCTTCAATCGTCGTGGTTCCTTCCATCACTTTCCGGATGCCATCGTCATAAAGTGTTGACATGCCTTGCTTTATGGCGGCTTTTCGGATATCGGCGGTCGACGCCCCAGCGAATGAAAGTTCGCGTACCTTGGCGGTCATGGTCATCAGCTCGAAAATACCCAAACGCCCCCGATAGCCGTTGCCGCCACAATGCGAACATCCCGCCCCTTTCATAAACGATGCACTCCCCGCCATTTCAGGCGTGATACCGGCCACCTCCAACTGGGCGTCGGACGGTGTGTGAGGTTGTTTGCATTTATTGCAAATAACACGGACTAGCCGTTGTGCCAACACACCTACCACGCTGCCGGCAACCAAATAGGCAGGCACACCCATGTCGACCATTCGCGTGACCGCTCCCGGGGCGTCGTTGGTATGCAGCGTGCTAAAAACCAAGTGACCGGTGAGCGACGCCTGGATACCCATCGAGGCTGTCTCGTGATCGCGCATCTCACCCACGAGGATGATATTAGGGGCCTGGCGGAGCATCGCCCGGATAATCAGTCCGAAATCGAGCCCGATTTGATGCCGTACCTCGACTTGGTTAATCCCCGGCAGGTAGTATTCGACCGGGTCTTCCGCCGTGATGATCTTGCGATCAGGCCGGTTGAGTTCGTTGAGTGCCGCATAGAGAGTCGTTGTTTTTCCCGATCCCGTCGGACCGGTCACCAGCATGATCCCGTTGGGCCGACGGATGATATTGGTAAATTTTTTAAAGTCGCCTTCGGATAAGCCCAACTGACGTACGCCGACTTTGATGTTGTCTTTGTCCAACAGCCGCATCACGCACGATTGGCCATGCGAGGTGGGCAACATGCTCACGCGCAGGTCGAGTTCCTTGCCACCTGCGGTGATTTTGATACGACCATCCTGCGTTCGGCGACGCTCGGCGATATCCATCTTCGCAAGGATTTTGATACGCGAAATCAACGCCCCCAACAGGCGTCGCGGCGGGCTATCGCGCTCAATCAGTACACCGTCGATCCGATAACGAATCCGCACGCGGTCTTCAAAGGGCTCAACATGGATATCCGAAGCGCGGAGCTGAACCGCCTCGGTGATCATCAGTTGCACCAAGCGGACTATCGGTGCGCTCGTTTCGTCGACGACCTCGTCATCGCCCCCGCCCCCATCTTCATCCTCGGTCTCTGTGAAGTCGATGGCCGTGTCGGTGAATTCCTGCAGCATCGAGTCGGCACTCTCGCCATCGACTTGGCCATAGTTGCGATTGATCGCCTCGAGGATACTCTCGCGGGTGCTCAGCCCGATTTCCACTTTGCGGTTCAGAATGAATTGTAGTTTGTCGAAGGTTTCAAAATCGAGCGGGTCACTCACCAAAACTTTCAACTTACCATCTTCTTCCGAGAACGGGATCACGGCATTTTCGCGCGCGACCGACTCGGGCACCAGCTCAACCACCGCGGGCGGAATTGGCACGTTGTTTAGATCGTAGTAGACATAGTCGTGCAGCTCAGCCAGCGCGCGCATCACCTGCTCGCCCGTGGCATATCCCAGCTGGACGATTGCGTCTTGCAACTTCAGCTTGCGCGAGGTCGAGACCGTCTCGGCCTCCTGCACTTGCTCGGGGCCGAGGATGCCTTTCTTGATAAGATGATCGCCTAAGTTGGCCATGGCTGCTTTTTCTGTTCCAAAAAACTAAGGATATCAATCAGACTCGCTTGGGTGCTCAAAGCAAATCCCGTCACTGAACGCCGGCCGACAGGATGGACGGAAGTCTATGTAAACCCAGAAGTTGCGCCTCAGGCACACCCGCCTAACTATCTGTAAGGCTAATGACGATTGGGCCAAATGTCAACAAACAGGTGAGCATACGACGAAATGGGCGGCTGCTAAAATTTCATGGAGTTTGCCGGAAATATCCGCGGTCTGGGGAGCAGGCCGCCGGTTCAGGCCCCCGAACAGATGGATCATTAGGCAGAAGCCACGTCGATTGCGAGTTGGACATTCCACCTTGAATGCCCTACGAAACATGCCACAATGAGACCTGCCATGAATGAGAAACATCGAGCCCCACGAAACCGTACGATCACTCTTGAAAATGACGATCAGCAATCGCTTCGCAAGCGTCTGTTGAAACTAGATCGTTCGGTGAGTGCTGAAACGTTGGTTGGTAGGACAATATGCCAAGACCTGATGGAGGCAATACCGTACTTACCTTTGAATTTCGTCGATCTTCTCATCCTCGACCCACCCTATAATCTTGACAAGTCTTTTAATTCTAGCACTTTTAAGAGCCGGTCTGATGACCGTTATGTAGATTGGCTGGACTCTTGGCTATCGCCTCTGTCCCAAAAGTGTTCGGCACGAGATTTGCGCCACGGAAGACAGTCAAGCTGCGCAGAATAAGTAGGCTTGCGCCCCATGCCCATAGCGCGCATAATTTGCAGCATGGCATCCAAAGCGCGCGAGAAGAAGCGAAAGATCGAGGAGTCCGATATCACCGGACTGAAATTCTTTGACAAGCTTGCGCCTCTCCTGAATCGCCTCCACGACGATGGCTGCCAGCGCGATCGAGCCGGCAATCGCACACTGCACTACGACCAATATTGCATGCTGACTTTGCTCTATCTTTTCAACCCCATCGTCACCTCGCTCCGAGGCATCCAGCAAGCCAGCGAACTGAAAAACGTTCAACAGAAGCTCGGCTCTGCACGCGCTTCGCTTGGCTCGCTTTCCGAAGCGACCCGTGTCTTCGATCCGGAACGACTCAAGGAAATCATCACCGAACTGGGCGATCAACTGCAGCCGCTCGCCGGAGATAAACGGCTCAGCGACATCCAGCAGACAATTACGCTGGTCGATGGCTCGCTGATCGCAGCGCTGCCCAGCATTATGGAGGCTTCCTGGCAGAAAGCAGCCACGGGCAACGGGATGGTGAAATGGCGGCTGCATACGCACTTCGAGATCCTTCGCGGAGTACCGACACGCATCGACGTGACCCCCAACGGTGGCGGCGAGCATGATGAACGGGCCGTACTGGAGAGAGTCCTTGAAGGAGACCGACTCTATGTGGCCGATCGTGGCTACGCGAAGTTTACGTTGTTCAATAAGATCGTTGCTGCGAAAAGCAGTTACGTCTGCCGGCTACGAGACAATAGTGTTTGGGAAACGGTCGAGGAAAGATATCGTAACGATGATGCAAAGATCAACGAAATCATCAGCGATGAGGTGGTTCGCTTTTCTAAAAGCGCGGCGAGCAGTCGGCCGGACCACCCGATTCGCGTGATCTGTGTGCGCATCAATCCACACACGAGCCGCGGCAAGTACCGTGGCGGTTCGAGCGGCGTCGACAGCGACGGCATCTTGCGAATTGCGACGAACCTGCTTGATGTCCCGGCCGAAACGATCGGTTTGATTTTTTCCAAACGGTGGGCCATTGAGACTTTCTTCCGGTTTTTCAAGCATATTTTGGGATGCCGGCATCTGCTGAACCACGACCAAAACGGCATTGCGATACAGACGTACTGCGCGATTATCGCGAGTATGCTGATCGCACTTTGGACTGGGAAGAAGCCAACGCTTCGCACGTACGAGATGATTTGCTTCTATTTCTGCGGCATGGCCGACGAAGACGAGCTGATGGCGCACATCGAAAAATTGAAGTCACAAGACTAGCGGGGGAGCTGCTGTTCGAGATTCCTACGTTCCTTCACGCTGCGCGGTCGCCGACCAATCAGGGCGACCCCATTATCCGACAGCCCGCCGAGGTGAGCGAAGCGACGGCATTCCGGGCACTTCAGGACCAGTGGAAATCAAAACAAAAACCTATTCAATTCCCGTGCCGAACACTTTTGCCTCTGTCCCGAGTTCTGAAACCAACAGCATCTGTTTATATTTGCTGTGACTGGCGATGTTCGGCTGCAGTGCAGTTGGTCGGCCAGCGGTATTTCACCGTCCAGAACCGGATCACTTGGGAACGAGAAAAAGGGCGTGGCTCTCTTCGGAACTGGAAGAATTGTTCCGAAGATATTTGGTTTTTTACGGCTTCTTCTGACTACTTGTTCAACGTCGACAGCGTGAAATTGAAACGTCGGGTCATTGCCCCTTACAGGACCAGAGATGGAAAACCCAAAGACTGGGACAAAACGATCAATGGCAGTTTTCGTTTGACTCATCCCTCGAATCTGTGGGCAGATATCTCGGTGCCTTTCTGGTCGATGCCAGAAAACACTGAACATCCGACGCAAAAGCCGGAAAAACTGATCGCAAAGCTGGTGCTTGCCAGTTCGAATCCGGGAGATGTTGTACTTGATCCATTCTTAGGTTCGGGCACAACATCAGTCGTTGCACGGAAACTCGGTCGCGCCTTTGTGGGGATCGAAATCGACGAATTGTACTGTTGTCTCGCTGAGAAGCGTCTTGCCCAAGCAGAACAAGGCGACCGTATTCAGGGATACCATGAAGGAGTCTTTTGGGAACGGAACTCTCTACCGGAACAGAAGAGGCCTGCCACCAAGAAACTTTCGAATGTCGGCCAGCATCAGCTTCTGTTTGAGGCCGAATGACGATGAAGAGCAAGTTGTTCTCCACGGACCAATATGCCGCGGTGCAAAATCAGATCATGAGTTTCCTCAACGGTCAGGATCAGTTCTTGTCGGGCAGTACGGCAAAGAGTACACGTGCCGTAGGCGATGCAATTCAAGATATTCTCTCGGAGAATTTCAAGTCGATCCTTGGGAGCAAGTTATGCACTAAATACTCGTCTCAGTTTGCTCGGCGAGCAATGGCCGATTTGGCGTTTGAAGATGACGATGACTTTTACTATGTCGTTGATGTCAAAACGCACAGGCTTAGCACCAAATTCAATATGCCCAACCTAACTTCGGTTGAGCGTCTTTCACGCTTTTACGAAGACCACAAGAACTACTTCGTGGTTTTGATGGTCGCATATAACATCGACGATGTGAATGCTGTCGTTGAGAACGTGACCTTCGTGCCGATCAAATTCCTTGACTGGGGATGTCTTACAATCGGTGCGCTTGGATGGGGTCAGATTCAGATTGCGAATTCAAATAACATTACTATCAATCCACAATATTCCCGCAAGGCTTGGATGTTGGAATTCTGTGATACGATGCTCGAATTCTATCCAAAGGAAATTGCAAAAATTCACACTCGGATTGAGCGTTTCAAGAAAATTCGAGAATACTGGGAAGCCAGTTCTGATTGATAGGGCTGCTAGCATAGGACTGACTCATCAATGACTGTCGTAGGACAGGTTTCCAATCTGTCAAGGATGCAATCCTGTCCTACGGTACGACACTTAATAGTCCGACTACTCGATTGTCAAAATGCAAAGGGCGTCGCCAAGCGACACCCTTTGGGGTCTGAATGACAGGCGGTCTGGTTAACTACAGGATGTAACCTGGTAATCGCGAAGCGAACTCGGCATCCATCGTTCCATCGCCATTGAGGTCGATGCCGCTGCGTCCCATGCGTTCACGAGTTTCGGGACGCACTCGCACATAGCGCGAGCTATCTTCGTCCCATGCTTCTCGATCCCAAGTTTCTCGATCATCGAAGCCGTAGGGCTCGACGCGATACGTGCGATCATCTTGATACACCGACTCGTCGAAGTAAATTTCTGCCTCCAAGCGAGGGTTGGGGGCCAGGTAGGGGCGTCGCCTGCGAGGGACGCGAGCAACCGATCTCCATGCCCAGCGGGTAAGCAGTCCTTGGATCACTTTGAGTGACAGGCCGCCGGTGCGCTCTTGGCAAATCAATTTCGCTTCACGCCAGCGTGAGTCGCTACGACATATTTCCAGAAACTCATGGCCATCATGGGTGAGCCGCACACATGGAATGCCGGCACTGGTGCGATCGATTTCCTTCAGCAGGCCCGCGTCGATCAAGAGCCGCAGATGATAGCGGATCCCTTCCTCACAATCCTGGCTGGAGCCTGTACGAAGCACGCTGACCGAACAGTCGGCGCCACGGTTTTCAATGTCAAGCAGCAATTGCCGCGCAAGATCAAGGTCTCGTTTCATTTTTTCACTCCATTGATCACGGGAAACAAGAACGGTTGGGGTAGACTTGAGATAACTGTTCACGGGTTAGCAAAAATTTCTCACGCAGAGGCGCAGAGATCGCCGAGAAAACGGTTTATTCCTCAGCGATCTCTGCGCTTCTGCATGAGATGATGTGGTGAATTTGTCCCAAACAGAGCCACGACCGTCAATATCGATCGCAAGTGCTAGCAGAGGGAGGGGACGGAAGAGAGTGAAGTGAGCAGTGAGCTGCAGGCGAGAGCCTGCCATCTATCTCTCTCTTCCCTGCCCCCTGTAAAACAAACCCGTAAAAGCTTGCTTTTCTTGACACACTTTTTGATAGCCACAAAAAACAGTAAAAAAGAAGCGCCCGCGAATGACGCGAATCGGCGCGAATAATAAAGAACTCCTACGGAAATAAACAGAAGCGACGATCAAGCGGCTTTCCATTCGACACTTGCCTTGAATCCGAGTGAGTCGAGGCGTTTGACGAGTTTTTGGCACTACAGAATCCACGTCATCCCAGCAATTTGCACGTTCAGCAAACGGCTTACGTCATTCTTCAAGCCAAATGTAGCCGGTAACTGTAGAAGATCGATCAAGCGGTCAACCCCCCATTATCACCTGGACGCACAAATTTGGCAAAGATGACCTCAAAACGGTTCGGCATGGGTGGTTTCACCCCGTATTTTCACGCCCGGCCGTAGTTCCCATTTCAACAAGGCCGATTCCCCGCCCATTTGTCACGACGTAGCACTGCCGGACAAGCTCAATCTTGTTTGGTACGGGATTGGAAGAAGCCGGCAATGGCATCCCGTCAATTCAGATCGGCCCGTCAATTCAGATCGACAGGAGCTTTGGCTATTTCGGTGCCAGAATGAGCACGATTCGACGCCCATGCATTGCAGCAGGCTGCTCCACCTTGGATACGTCTTCCAGATCGGCGATCAGCCGCTTGACCAGCTTGAAGCCTTCTTCGACATGTGCGTTTTCCCGGCCTCGAAAGATAACCGAGCAAATCACCTTGTCCCGGTCACCCAAAAACTTGCGTGCCCGCTCGCGTTTGGTCACAAAATCGTGCTCGCCAATCTTGGGTCGCAACCGGATTTCTTTGTTCTTGCTCTGATGCGTGTGGCCTTTGTTGAGCCGCTTTTTTTGCTGATACTTGAACTTGCCAAAGTCCATGATGCGGCAGACGGGCGGCTTCTCCTGCGGAGCAACCTCCACCAAGTCGAGCCCCGACTCGCGTGCCTTGCCTAATGCCTCGTCCCGAGTAATCACGCCGAGTTGCGTACCGTCGTCCGTTATCACTCGGACCTCGGGGACGCGTATCTGGTCGTTGATCCGTTGTTGCTTGCGTTCGATCTTGAAAGTCTCCTAATGGGATTCGATCAGCAGTTAGCTTTTAGCGGTTAGCCAGAATGATTGTGCCAGAAACTCCGAGATTTCCCTCTGGCTAACCGCTAATCGCTAACGGCTTGTTTTTCAGTCCTTAAGTATTGGTCATCAACCCACTTGGCGTCAACTAGAAGAATGCGGATTGACTTTGCATTTCTCCTGCCCCTAGCCCATAGCAGTCTGCCCTAAAACAGAAATCGTAGGCCGGAACGAGCTATGCGAGTTCCGGCAATGCCCGAAAACGCGAATCTGGGTGCTGCCGGAACTCTCGGGGCTCGTTCCGGCCTACAAACTAACCCCTAGCCCCTGTCCTCTCTCTAACCGTCTTCGCAGCGACCTCTGCCCGCAGCTTCGCAACTGCCTCTGCCGTGGGCATCGCTCCCAAATCACCCTCGATGCGGTCGCGAATGGTCACCGTCTCGTTTTCCGCATCTTTTTCGCCTACTACCAGCATGTACGGAATCAACTCCAATTGGGCTTCGCGGATCTTCGCCCCCAGCTTTTGCCCGCGGAAGTCGCCCGACGTGCGGAAACCGGCCTCGCGGAACTGCTGCTCGATCTGTCGGCCATACGCCTCCGACTTGTCGCTTACCGTCAGTACCCGGACCTGCTCCGGCGCAAGCCAGAGCGGAAATGCCCCGGCAAAATGCTCAATCAGCACGCCGATAAACCGCTCCATCGAACCGAAGGGCGCACGATGGACCATCACCGGTCGATGCGGTTTGTTATCAGGCCCCACATAAGTAAGGTCGAACCGCTCGGGCAGTTGGTAGTCGACCTGCACGGTTCCCAATTGCCACTCCCGGCCAATCACATCGCGCACGACAAAGTCGATTTTCGGGCCATAAAACGCCGCTTCGCCTTCTTCGAGCGTGTACTTGGTGCCCAACGCTTCGGCCGCCTGCCGGCAGGCCGCTTCGGCCCGATTCCATTGCTCCCAGTCGCCAACATATTTGTCGCCCACGTATTTGTCGCCCACGTATTTATCGCCACCCGATTCACGCAGCCCAACCCGCACCCGATAATCGGCCATCCCCAACGTCCCCAGCACAATTTTGACCAGCTCCAAACAACTGGCAATTTCGCCAGGAAGCTGCTCCTCGGTAACGAACAGATGGGCATCATCCTGCGTGAAACCGCGCACCCGGGTCATGCCGCCCAACTCGCCCGATTGTTCCCACCGGTAGACCGTGCCAAACTCGGCCAGCCGAATCGGCAAATCACGATAGCTATGCTTCTCGCTGGCATAGATGCGGATATGGTGCGGGCAGTTCATCGGCTTGAGCAGATAGCCGTCGATCTGGCCTTTGGAGAGCCGGTTGGCCAATTCGCCACAGCTACAGCCCTCGTCGGCCAGCTTTTTCATCTGCTCGCGATCGACGATCGGCGGGAACTGCGAATCTTGGTAATACGGAAAATGGCCGCTGGTGCGATAAAGCTCCAGCCGTCCAATGTGCGGCGTAAAGACCTGGCTATAACCCTGCCGCTCGAGGTGCTGCATGATGAAATTCTGCAGCTCATGCCGAATAGTCGCCCCACGCGGTTTCCACAGCACGAGGCCCGAGCCAACCTTCTCGTCGATTGCAAAGAGTTCGAGCCGCTTGCCCAGCACGCGATGATCCCGTTTTTTCGCTTCCTCCAAGCGGTGCAAATAGCCCTGGAGTTCCTTCTTGTCGAAAAAGGCGGTCGCGTAGAGCCGCTGCAATTGCTGCCGCGAGGAGTCGCCCTTCCAGTACGCGCCCGCCACGCTGAGCAGCTTAAACGCCTTGCCGATGGTGCCCGTGCCCGGGACATGCTTGCCACGGCAAAGGTCGAGAAACTCGCCATCTCGATAGAACGAAACACTCTGCTCGTCGCCCAGGCCGGTCTCCAGGTGCTCGACCTTCAGCGGCTGGCCCAATTCGCGGCAAAGCACCAGCGCCTCTGCCCGCGACATTTCCAGCCGCTCAAAAGGCTCATCGGCTTGAACAATCTTGCGCATCTCCGCTTCGATGGCTGGAAAATCCTCCTCCGACAGAGGATGCTCCATCTCGAAGTCGTAGTAAAAGCCATGGTCGATCGTCGGACCAAACGCCAGGCTCACCCCGTCAAAAAGCCGCATCACCGCCTGGGCCATCACATGCGCGCAGCTATGCCGCATCACACCCAGCGCCTCAGCATCCCGCTTAGTTATTAGCCGCAAAGAAACCCCCGGCGAGCCCGCTTCAGCGGGCGGAGACCCCACCACAGCCGCACCCCCCCCAACAAGAGGCACCCGCAAGTCCTGCAACTCCCCATCCACCTCAGCCACCACAGCCGCCTTAGCAAGCCCCGGCCCAATATCCGCCGCCACATCCAGCGCCGAAACCGCCCGAGCATATTCACGCCGGCTACCATCCGGCAAATGAACCATAAGCATAATTGTGATTGTCCTCCTCTTTATCTTTTTCGTCCTAGTCGGCCCGCTTGCGGCTTAGCAAATCGCCGAACACCAACCTCGCACCAAGTATAGACATCCCCCAACCACCCTCCAACAGCAACCATGGCAACCCAAAGAGAATGCAAGCCCCAATTCCCAATTCCACGCTAACAGCCTGTTGAAAAACTAACATTTGACTCAATTCATAACCCGACGCGTTAGCGAGGGATGCCCAATGCCCAAACAAGCGTTTTTTGTCCCTTGCTAACGCGTCGGGTTATGATGCCGGCTTTTTCAACAGGCAGCTAATCTCCCCAAAATCCCCTCGCGTCAAGATCAATCCAAGAAAAACCGGATGAATTTTCCCCCTATCCCAAATATTCCTACTCGACGTAAGTGTTTTAGTACCAAGCAGTAACCCGATTTTATCCCCCCATCGGCACCCCTTTCCTTAAAAAAAACTTCGGAAATTGTTGCAAAACTGTTGCAAAGCTGTAAATCCTTGATAAAGTAATGAAAGATTGGTGGCCAAATGTGCTGTTCAGCGGAGACGCTCTCCGCACGCAAGGCCGCGGAAGTTTTGACGGCTCGAACTCAGGGAAAGCAAGGCAGAGCCGCAACTCGTGGGCAGACTTCTAGCTTGTATTGTTATTTTTTGGTTTATCACGAGTGAAGTGCCCCCTCCTGCCGCTTGCGGCTTAGCGACAAATCACTTGCCGCTTCGCCACAAAATGCTCGACAGCTTTGATTCCGGCAACTAGAATGACCCAATAGTGGGGATAATATCAGTAGCAGGATGATTTATGGGGATGGGCGGTCACAAAACTCAAAACTATTTTGCCCCCAAGCAACGTAGGCGTCTCGTCCGGCCACTTTGTGACACTTGTTTGTAACACTTGTAATTTTTTGGCATCACACCTTACCTTGAGATGGGGAGTTGGAGAAATGATTATGAAGCGTGGAATTATTTTGTCTCTTTGTGCAGTCGCCCTCCTGGCCTTCGCCGGAACCGCGGCTTTCGCCACAACCGACGTTGCACTAGAACTTACTTACACACATCCGGCCGACCCTTCGCAGGGCGGAACCTGGGAGTTGGTTGCCAAGACCGACACCGCAGGTGGTCTTTCTGGTCTCTCGGCCGTCATCGACAATGTCGATCTGACTGGCATCGCAATCGGTGGCCCCAACCAGGCTATCCTATGTGACGGCAGTCCTTGCGCAGCGATCAACGGCTCGGTCGTTAATGTAGTTTACGGCCAGGACCTGACTGCCATCGTCAACGGGATTGGCACGGCCGCCGATGGCAACAATCGCGCACAAGACCCATTAGACCCACAGAATGTCGGTGCAGGCACATGGGATGATGTTGTCGTACTCGCTTCGGGTGCATTTAGCACAGGCGCACGTCCTGAATTTGACCCAGCGGTCAATCCTTGGATCGACAACTCCGCCGCGAATGCCTTTGATGGCTCAGATGTTCCTCAGGTAGATGCGATTGGCTTGCTGAATGTCCGTGGCGATTCACTTGAGTCACTCGGCCTTGAAACACCTGGAGGTTCCGGTCTTATTGCTGGTGATGGTAATCGTAATGGGACAATTTCGTTCTTCTCCGATTTGCTTGGTCCGTTTAACAATATTGGACCTGCAACCGGCCAAGGATGGGCAGATGGCGACTTCAATGGAAATGGAGTAGTATCTTTCTTTTCTGACCTGCTCGGCCCGTTCAATAACATTGGTGGTGGCGGAACGCCACCCGCAGTTAGTGCTGTACCGGAGCCCGGTAGTATGGCTCTGTTGCTTATGGCTGCCGCAGGAATGATCGGCATTCGTAATCGAGTAAAGTAAATGAGTAGTGAATTCTAAACTTCCGGTCTGGGGTGTTTATATCCCCAGATCGGAGGGCTGGCGGATATGAGGAGGTATTGGCTTAGTTGTTTCTTTCTCGTTTTGAGGCGGTAGTTGTATGCTGCTTCGGTTTATTCGAGGATACACAGCGCAAGTTGGCGAACCTGGAGCTTAGATTGCTAGTGAAAAAAGATTAAGTCGAGGTTAGCTTTTACGTGCCAAATGCTGACTGTGGGCACGTTAGGTTTCTCTGCGACAAGAAGCAATGACTTACATCCGTTTTAAGCAATTTCGCCTGGACTATTATGGTAACCCTGTTGCCGCTGGGCGAGTCACTATGAAATACTTCTTTAAGAGGAAAAACAAGAATATGAAAAATATTATTGCTATCGCTGTCACAATCGCTGTTGTGACTTCCGCGCAGTTTGCAAATGCGGTCCCAACTGCCACTTATGACCCCGCGACAGGTAATATTTCCTGGTCTGACATAGGTGACCCTACTGTCGTTCTGCTGCTGATCTCTGAGGGCGGCAATTTGTTAAATGGTAATGACTTTGGTGGCGGTGTTGACAATGGAGATGTCCCCAATGCAATTACATGGTTTAGTTTGCCACCTATTGCAGTTGATGGAGCTTTGCCCGCTGGAAACATTGTGAATCCAGGCACGGACATTGGCGATCTTTCCGTTCAATTTTTTGAATCCTTAACAGGTGGTTCTGCACCCGGAGAGGTCCGTGCAATCCCAGAACCAGGCTCCATTGCTTTGGCTAGCATGGGACTGATTGGTTTGGTGGCGCTTCGTCGCCGTCGGACTGCTTAGGTTGAGATTGAATTCTGGCAGTAGGCTAAACCCCTTTCTGTCGGATAAGAAACTTTTTGAAGGCCCCTTGTTCCACCACGAACATGGGGCCTTTTTCGTGCCTGCGTATCGCCCGATTGGCTTCCTCGCTGCGGGTTGCGCATGTTGCCAGGAAATGGTCTGCATGGTATGCTTACGGAATAGGATTGGCAGGAGTAATTCCATGAGTACAGGTGATTTCAACCAACTATTGAGCCAGGCTAAGCTGCTCGGGAATGAGGACCAGGCGGAGTTGATTGCCCAGCTTGCGGCCCTCTCAGACAAAAAGAGAAATCCCTTGACTGAATCACAAAAACTCGCATCGAAAGAAAATCGGCCGTTGGGCAATGCCGTTGAGCTTGTTGCCGATTTCTGGCCTGAAGATGAAAATAGGGATGAGCTTACCTTGGCCATTCGCCGGTTACGCGAACAGGGCAGCCCAAGAATCCCTCGTGAGCAGAGTGCCACATAACGCCCTATGAGCACAGTGGTCGTCGACACGGATGTGGTCTCCTTTGCGGCGAAGCAAGATGGCCGCTTCACATTCTACCGTCCTCATCTCGAAGGAAAGATTCTGGTCCTGTCATTTATGACCGTCGCTGAGCTTATGTATTGGGCCATGGTCCGAAACTGGGGGCCTGCGAGGAAGGATCAACTTCGCGTATTTCTTAACGAGAAGTTTGCGACTCATCCTTACGATGACGATTTATGCACGCACTGGGCTAGGTTAACCCATGAGGCACAACAGAAAGGCCATGTTCTCCATTGTGCTGACGCATGGATAGCCGCCACGGCCTTTTGCCGCGATGCCTCCTTGGTCACACACAATGCAAAGCACTTCCAATACCTGGAAGGACTAAAAGTGATAACTTCGCCAGCATAATAGCAGGCCCGATCTGGCAGGCATGGGACCGATTGGTATGCTCGCCAAGCGTCGCCGTCGGGCTGCTTAGGTTGAGATTAAATTCTGGCAGTAGGCTAACCCCTTTCTGCCGGATAAAAAGATTCGTCAAGGCTCCTTGTTCCACCACGAACAAGGGGCCTTTTTTGTGCCTGCGTACCGCCCGATTGGCTTCCGCGCTGCGGGTTGCGCACATTGCCATAAAATCTTCTGCATGGTACTCTTGTGTATAGGAGTAATTCTATGAGTACTAAGCCAACAGCTGAGCAAATTACGCTATCTGTGCTTCAGTGGCCAACTGAGAAACGGCTGGAGTTGCTCGATGCAATTCATGCCAGTCTGGTTGATCCCAGCATCGACCACGGGCTGGAAGACTCGGCGGCGGAAGTGGAAGCCACATGGAAAGACGAAATTAGCAAGCGGATTGCTGACATCGATAGTGGCCGTGTGAAGACAATTCCCGCAGAGGAAGCGGAAAGGATCGTGCGCGGCGATGCCCCACATCCGGCAGTTTGAATATCACCCCGAAGCCATGCTCGAGGCAAGTGCTGCTTTCCAGTGGTATGCGGAGCGCAGCCGGCAAGCGGCCAATAGCTTTTGGGATGAGTTGGTTCGCGCTCGCCAGCAAGTAACACGTTTTCCCCAAATGTGGGGAACGTATTTTCATGGTACTCGCTGTTTGAAACTCAGGCGTTATCCTTACGGCTTGGTTTACATTGAGCGGGATGAAAAAATAATTGGGGCCGCCGTCGCTCATCTCAATCGCAAGCCCAGCTACTGGCGAAATCGCTTGAGCGAGTGAGTTGAGGCGTGTGGCACCCAATCAGCAAAGCGAGTGGCACCAACGCCGTCGGGTCGCTTAGGTTAAGATTAAATTCTGGCCGTAGACTTGCCCCCTTTCTGCCAGACAAGAAGATATGTCAAGGCCCCTTGTTCCACCGCGAACAAGGGGCCTTTTTCGCTATTGTTGTCTTCGATGATGGTCTGGGTTAGAATGGGGCTATGCAAATCAAAATCCCACAGTCCGAGCAAGACATTCTCGCTAGGCAGGCTACGGCGGCGGGATATGATAATGTTGAACGATACGTCACAGAGCAGGTACGGGCTTTGGTCTATCAGCCCACGCCAGAGGAAGTTGCCGAGAACGTGGCTAAGTTAGAGCGTGCCGATGCATCGATTGACGCAGGCCGGGGTATCGACGCCGAAGACACTTTCCGTTTGATCGCTGACAAACATGGCTTCAAACTCTCTCAATGAATTATCGCCTCGTTGTTTCACCGGAAGCCTTTGAGGCTCTTGATGGCTTCGTTGATTATATCGCTGTCGATCAACAGGCACCTCTTAATGCTGAGCGATGGTTGCAATAAGCCTTATCGGCACTGCGAACGCTCAAGACGTTTCCGCATCGCTGCCCACCCGCGCCAGAAAACGACCTATACACTTACACGGTTCGCATGTTACTTGTCGATCGTTGTTTGTTTGTATACCGAATAGATGAAGATATGCTCAAACGGTCAGAGTGCTTGATTTTCGTCACGGAAGTCAGTTACCCCGACCGCTAAATTTGTAGCATAGCCGTAGGCCGGAACGAGCCCTGCGAGTTCCGACATTTTCCTTTGCGATCAATCTGCGTCTTGCCGGAACAGCGCTACCGCTCGTTCCGGCCTACAAAAAAGCACGTAGGCTTGTTCGCTTTCTGCCGGACAAGAAGATTCGTCAAGGCCCCTTGTTCCACCACGAACAAGGGGCCTTTTTTGTGCCTGCGTACCGCTCGATTGGCTTCCGCGCTGCGGGTTGCGCACGTTGCCAGGGAATGGTCTGCATGGTATGCTTACGGCATAGGATCGGCAGGAGTAATTCCATAAGCACGGGTGGTTTCAACGATATCCATTTGTCAGGTCACTGAAGAATATGGCAACGCCGAGCGCCTTAGACCAACTCTTGAATCCTGCCACAGGGTGGCTGACGCCTCTCTCTGCACAGAAATTGGTCGATTGGAAAGTCAATGGTGAACTTCGCCGGCGCGTGGAAGAACTGGGTTACAAGGCCAATCTCGGAGCCCTGACCGAGGAAGAGAAGGCCGAGTACCGGGCGTATCTTGACGACGCGGAGGTCATCGGCCTCATGCAGGCCAAAGCGAGGCGTTTTTACCCCCGCACGAATGACTAGCGCATGGATGCCCGAACCCGCGAATTTGTTCGAGAAAGGGCATGCCAGCGTTGTGAATACTGCCGTTTTCTTGAAAACGCCGTTCCGTACCTTGTCTTTCATGTCGATCACATCATCGCCAAACAACACATTGATGAAGTGTCGGACGATCCGCAGTCGCTTGCTTGGGCCTGCAGCGAATGCAACTATCACAAAGGCCCTAACCTAGTCAGCATTGATCCCGAGACCAAACAGCAGGCTGGGCTGTTCAACCCTCGTCTGGACGACTGGAGTTTCCACTTCGTGGTTAGGGAAGGTGGCATCGTCGGGATTACGCCTACAGGTCGCGCGACGGCACGACTACTCAACATGAACGCGCCCCGACTAGTTCGGTTGCGACGTGAACTGATCGGCCAAGGCAAGTTCTGAATCTCTCTGCTAGAATACCAGAGACACCGGCCGAGCTGCTCAGGTTGAGATTAAATTCTGGCAGCGGGCGAACCCCTTTCTGCCAGATAAAAAGATTCGTCAAGGCCCCTTGTTCCACCACGAACAAGGGGCCTTTTTTGTGTGGTTGGGTGTCGCCCGATTTAATTTCGCCCTGCA
Organism: Lacipirellulaceae bacterium; assembly: GCA_965249435.1. Classification (GTDB taxonomy): domain Bacteria; phylum Planctomycetota; class Planctomycetia; order Pirellulales; family Lacipirellulaceae; genus JAJRWS01. The sequence goes on from CBDFMC010000016.1 coordinate 134,825, forward strand.
CCTTGGTAGTTCTACGCAAGTCCGTGGCCCACTTCAGGACTCGGCTATGTTGATACAAAGAGCGGGTCGAGCGATTGCTACTGTTCATTTGCGATTTGCAATCGGCTTCAAGCATGCCACAGAAATGGTAGTTCTTCAACGCGGGGCATGTGCTAGCAGCTTGCGAATGCGGGGCTTTCTGCTCTCGCGCTGGGGCGAGCGTTTTGCTAGAATCCCCCACTATTTTGTGGTGTTGCTGCGCACCGTGTGTCGCGTTGCGACACGGCTGACGAATTGACGCTTCATTCTAAACGGCTGCTCTCTATCCTCTGACCTTCGGTTTCTGACCCCCAACTTCTTACTCCCCTCATGCTTCAAGCCCTCGAACTTAATGGCTTCAAGAGCTTTGCCGATCGGACTCGGTTTGAGTTTCCGACCGGCATTACGGTTGTCGTTGGGCCGAATGGGTCGGGGAAGTCGAATGTGGTCGACGCGATCAAGTGGGTGCTTGGCACGCAAAGCGCCAAAGCACTTCGCGGCAAGGAAATGACCGATGTCATTTTCAGCGGGACGCGCGGACGGAGGCAAACCGGCGCGGCCGAGGTGTCGCTGATTTTCGATAACACGGACAGGGTGCTCGACTACGACGCCCCCGAGGTGCAAGTCACACGACGCGTCTACCGCAGCGGAGAAGGCGAATACCTGATCAACCGACAGCCATGCCGGTTGCGCGATATCCGCGATCTATTTTCAGGAACCGGCGTCGCGAGCGGTGCTTACAGCATCATCGAGCAGGGCAAGGTAGACGCCGTACTGCAATCGACACCACAGCAGCGGCGACTGATCTTCGAGGAAGCGGCCGGCGTGAGTCGGTTCAAGCAGAAGCGAATCGAATCGGCCCGACGGCTGGAGCGGGTCGAACAGAACCTATTGCGACTCTCCGACATCGTCGACGAGCTGGGCTCGCGTCTGCGGAGTGTGCGGTCGCAGGCGGGCAAAGCACAAAAGTACAAAGAACACTCCGACCGTTTGCGAGAACTTCGCACCCAGGTAGGTTTGGTCGATTGGCGAGAGCTGTCTGACAAACTGGCCAAAATATCCCAGCGCGATGCCGCTGCGCAAACCACATGCCAGTCGCTAGAAGCCCGTCTGGCTGAATACGAAACCAACTTAAAACAGGCCGAAAACCAAGCCGATTCGCTGCAACAGCAAAACCAAGAGGCCACCGCCAAAGCATCCGAGGTACGCCAGCGGATTGCCCAGTGCGAATCAACCCGTAGCAGCCAACTTGCCCGCAGCGATGAACTGCTGCAAGAATCGGAACGGCTCGAGCGACAACTGCTGACGATGACCTCACGCGTGGGCGACTCGCAGCAACTGGTTGCGGAAACTTCGGCGGAACTCGAATTGGCCGAGCGGCAGCATGGCGAGCAACAAGGCCGACTGCAACAGCAACAGACAGAACTGCAGCATGACAAACAACAGTTAGCCGAGGCTCGTTCCCGGGTAGAAGCTTGGCGTTCGCAACATACCGACGCGGTGCGCAATGCCGCGCTGCTCGATCATCGAATCGAGGTCTTGAAATCACAGCAGACTTCTGCCCAGGCCTCAGCGGACCGTTGTCGGGAGCAGACCGAAGAGCTTGCACAATCTCGACGTACGTATGCCGAGCAATTGAAATCTGCCCAAAGCGATGTCAAGCGACTTACGCTGACCAGTGAGCAGTCGGCGCAAAATCTTGAACTTTCACAGCAACAGCTTCGACAAGCCCGGTCGCAACTTGCCGCGACCCAAAAACAGTTGGCCGACTTGCAAGGGCGACTGACCGGTGCGCGCGAGCGGGCGATTGTATTGGAAGAACTAGAGCGACGACTCGATGGGCTGAGTGCCGGTGTGAAAGAGGTGCTGCGATTGGCTGGCGAAGAGCCGGACGGGCCGTTCGGCGAAGTCCGCGGCGTGGTGGCCGACCTGCTGCATGTCGATGTCGACACCGCCTCACTGGTAGAAATCGCGTTGGGCGATCGAGCCAATCAGCTCGTCGTCTCACAAACGTCCGGTTTGCTAAACCACTTGCTTACCGACGCATCGCAACTCGCGGGCCGGGCCGGGTTCTTGCGACTCGATGTGCCGGCACCCGCCAGTGCGGTCGACCGGGTTGATCTTTCCGCAGAATCTGGCGTCATGGGCCGAGCGGACCAATTCGTCGAAACGGCGTCCGACTTGGCCACCCTGACGCGACGGTTGCTGGGGCGTTTTTGGTTTGTTGATACGCTAGCTACCGCGGTCCGACTTGCAGGCGGCATGGGGCGGGGTCTGAATTTTGTGACGGTTGCCGGCGAAGTGTTGCAGGCGGATGGAACGCTGCTTGTCGGACCACGCCAGGCAGCAACCGGGCTGCTGTCGCGTCGGAGCGAACTTCGCGCTTTGCAGGATGAAATCGAAGAGATGAATCGCAGTCATGCAACGCACCACACGCATTGCCAAGAACTAGAAACCGCAATCACCCGTGGCGAGCAGGTTACACAGCAATTGGCTTCCCAACATGCGCATCTCACGAAGCAATTGGGCGAAGCACGGTTGCAAACCAGTTCAGCTCAAGATCGACTGGACCCATGCCTGCGACAATTGGAAGAAGTCAGCACGAGTCGCGACGAGGCTATCGCACAATCAAAATCTGCGGAAATAGCGAGTGAGAATACAAAAAACGACTTGCGACAATGCCAAGCCAGTTTGGCCCAACTAGAAAACTCGCTCGTGGCAGGCGCCCAGCAACTGGCCGAGCTTGAAAGGCAGATCGCAACATTGCAACGTGCCGCGGCGGACGAACGGGTAGCTTTGGCTCGAAGCGAACAGCGCCGCGACGGCCTGCGCCGCCAAATGGATCAGTTGAAGTGCGATTATGACGAGCGCGATCGGGCTCTGGCTGACACTCGCCAGCGCGTTGACGAGTGTCATGGGCAGCGAAACGAACTGCAAAACTCGGTGCTGGATCTGACCACCGAACTGGCCGAGCTTTACCGAACCGTCGAGACAGTAACCGCGACGATCGACCAACTACAAACCCGCAACCACCGCTTGCGGCTTAGCCGGCAAAAATGTTTGCAATCGGTCGAGCAGCTTCGCAGTGAGCTACTCGCCCAACAACAACAACTCGGCCAGCTACAGCTCCAATCGCAACAGCTAACGCAACAGAAAAACACGCTAGCACAGCGCATGCAAGAAGACTACCAAATCGACCTAAGCCGTGCTGCAACGCAGCACACGGCCGCCCCGGCGCAGCACACGGCCGCGCAACACACGGCCGCGCAACACACGGCCGCACAACACACGGCCACACTGCACCCCTATGCACGGGCCGACACCGATCAAGAAATCAACCAGTTGCGCGAACAATTGCAGCATATTGGCCCGGTGAATCTCGAAGCATTGTCGGAGCTCGAAGCATTGGAAGAGAGATATCATTCGCTGTCACAACAGTATGATGACCTATGTCAGGCAAAAGAACGCTTGCAACAGGTTATCGTGCAAATCAACACCGACAGCCGCGAACTGTTTGTCTCGACGATCGAAGTCATTCGTGGTCATTTCCAAGAGCTGTTTCGCAATCTGTTCGCCGGCGGAGAGGCCGACATCGTTATGGATGGCGGCGATGAGGCGGACGTGCTGGAATGTGGCATCGAGATCATCGCCCGGCCACCTGGCAAGCAGCCGCGTAGCATCTCGCTTCTCTCAGGCGGCGAACGGACGCTCACCTGCGTTGCGCTGCTGCTGGCAATCTTCCGTAGTCGACCGAGCCCTTTCTGTATTTTGGACGAAGTCGATGCCGCCCTCGACGAAGCGAACATCGACCGGTTTGTCGAAGTCATCAAACAGTTTATGAAATCGACACAATTTATCGTCGTCACCCATTCCAAACGAACCATGGCTTGTGCCGACACGCTCTACGGGATCACGATGCAAGAGTCGGGCATCTCGAAACGCGTCTCGGTACGTTTCGAAGATGTCGGTTCCGACGGGCACATTCGCACACTGCCAACAGGTGGTGCCGCGGCGGCGTGAAAGAGTTGGGAGGCGCAAGTTTTCTTCATTCTCAGCTCGCGCCTTGCAACTCGCAACTCCTTTACCCAACCGCGTCGAGGATGACCCCAGGTCGCCTGAATTCTTGCGAATCCAGCTACGACTTAGACGCCGCCGTCTCGACGATGGCGATTTCTTTATCCGGTTCTTCAGGAATTTTAGTGGCTAGATTTTGGTGTGAAAAGGAGAACTACCAAGCCGCAATCTCAGCCCCCGGCTTTGCCGGGGGGTCGCGGAACGATCACCATCTCTACCAAGCAGGACTTTTCTCCGAGAGCATTTTCCAAAAAGCAACATTTTCCCGAGGGCAACCCCCCGACAAAGCTGGGGGCTGAAATGAGGCTTCTTCATCGCCACAGTCAGCAATAGCCACTAAATTCCCTGAAAAACCCTTTATCCGTCAGGCCGTAGAGTTCGCAAACGGAGCGCACATCACTTTTGCCGATAGGCGTTCAAAAGTTCATCGCGAGTGATGCCTGCCTGGGTGCAGATAGTCCGTAGTGTGGATCCCTTGATCTTCCGGTGGTTGGGATGGTCAGTGGAGTCCGTGATCCGTCGGCATTCTCTCGCAGCAGGGCGATGTGCTCTTCCTCGCGAATGAGAGAAAAACCAAGCCTTTGGAGTGCCTTGATGACGCGCCGTTTGGGCGCATCCACGGGAAACTTGGCCATCAGACGTCCAGCCCCGCTTCCACAAGAAAAGCATCGAGTAGGGGAGAATCCACCTCGATTTCACCAGCGCCAAACGTCGCAATATGAAAGCGGACAGCAGATTTCGCGTCGGCCAAAGCCTGATCACTTGTTTCACCTTGCCCTGCAACAACCCCCTTCAGACCGAGCGGATAGGCCACAAAGCCGTCGGCATGTTGTTCAACAATAAACTTGAACTGGGACATGGCTCTCTCTCCAAGGATTGTCAACATCAACGACCGACTCCCGCCTCTGTCCATCTTACCGCGCCGTTGCCTCCTCAACAATTGTGATCTCTTTGTCCGTCAGGCCGTAGAGTTCGTAGACCAACTCCATGCCGAGTGCGTTCGATTGTAGCACGATTCTCCGAATCGTGAATTCACGACACGGAGTGGCGTGTGACAATGGCCACTCGTTCCCACGCTCTGCGTGGGAATGAACCGGCCTGCCGCTCTGCGGCATTGGCGACGCAGAGCGTCATGGTCGTGTGTTCCCGCGCGGAGCATGGGAACAAGGCAGGCATATCCAGAATCAGCCGATTGGCGATAGCGACGGTTTCGTCCACAAAAAACCGGGGCTATCGCCCTACGGCTGATGTCCCCTGACATTCGGCCAAAACGTCTCCGAGCAGGCTGAGAAAAAAGCATGTAGGGTGGGCAATGCCCACCATTCTCACTCTGTTGGCCGAAGGCCTCTTTTCACCGTAGCCTAGGGCAAGCGAAGTGCCGCCCTAGGCAGCGACAGACGAGTCCCACGTTTGGCCGAAGGCCCGTAAGCGTTCTGTGAACAGCGTCCCAAAATTGCGCGCTATCCTAATAGAGGTGAACCATTCCCTTTATTCCAGGAACGAGCACAATGACCAATCGAAACAAATCCCAAGAGTCCCACTGGCGTGGCCTACTGAAACAGCAGTCCTCAAGCGGCTTGAGCATCGCGGCGTTTTGCCACCAGAACTCGATTACACAAACCAGCTATTATGCCTGGCAGCGTAAGTTCCGTGAGCAGCAAGCCTCCCCAGAGCAGGGGAGCCGTTCGACCAAGTCTCTTAAAACCAGTCGTAACGCCGTCCAGGGCACCCAACTGGTGCCTGTGCGGATCGAGGGGACGACACCTGCGTCCACGCTGCGTATTCACTTGCCGCAGCAGGGAGTCTTTGTGGATGTGCCTCACGGCACCGATTGTGAGACAGTGAAGGACGTATTGCAGGCGTTGCGTGAGGTGGCGTCATGTTGATTGTGCCATCCCAAATAAAAGTCTTCGCCGCGTTGGCTCCCACGGACATGCGTAAAAGTTTTTGTGGATTAATCGGTATCGTCGAAAAGGAGCTTGGCAAACAGATTGAAGACGGAGATCTTTTCTTGTTTTTCAACCGACGCCGCAACCGGTTGAAGGTACTCTATTTCACGGGTGACGGCACGATCATCCTCTACAAGCATCTTGAACGAGGAACGTTCGAGACACTACGTGGCGCCGACCATGGAGGGGCGATTGCATCCCCCGGTGATTACTTGACACTGCATGTGGACGACCTGCGATTGTTGCTGGAAGGCATCGAGCTATCGAGTGTCAAACGTCGCAAGTGATGGCGTCGTGAGCAGGCAAAACAAATTACTCAATCGCCTTGGAAACCACCTTGACGCGCAACGTGAATTGTCGATAAATAAACATGTGTGTTCTACACCAACGGTGTGTGATCATTTGCCATTTCGTGACGCACCTTCAAGGACCGAAACGTTGTCGATGGAATCCGACAAACTCCGAAAAGAGATCGAAGTGCAGCGCGCCGAGATCGCACATCTCAAAAGGGTTAATAGCGAGCAACAGGCAACTCTTGAATCGTTGCAGAATCACATCGAGGTGATGCAAGAGCAAATCACCTTACTCCGTAAGGCACTCTTTTCTCCACGGCGTGAACGGTTTATCCCTTCTCCCGATCAAAAGCTTCTTTTTGATCCCGAGTCGATCGAGGGCAACGAGATTAGCGAGGATGACGAGGCGACCGACGAAGAAGAGCCAGACGATGAATCGTCTTCGAAACGCAAGAAACGCCGTAAGAAGCGCAAACGTTTTGAATTCCCCGAGTGCTTGCCGGTCCAGCGTTTTGAACACCCACTGCCGCCGGAAGAACTCGATTGTCCTTGTGGATGTGGCGGCAAGCGGACGGTGATCTCCGAGCAGATCTCACGGCAACTAGAATATGTTGAGTCTAGCGCCTACATCGCCGAGCACGTTCGGTTTACCTACGGTTGCCCTGTTAGCCGGGATGGCCAGCAGATCGTCACCAGCGAAAAGCCACCCAATATCAACGAAAAAGGGATATTTGGGGCCAGCACGTTAGCCTGGCTGGCACACGCCAAGTTCGAGCGTCACCTGCCCCTGTATCGTCTCCAGGAAGAGCTTCGTTCCACCACCACGATGTGGTTCAACCGCAGCGTGTTGAGCAACGCCGTGGTGCGAACGGGCGAGCGTCTGCTGCCGGTGTGGGATCTGATTCGCACCCAAGTACTGGATAGTTTTTATGTACGGGCCGACGAGACCACGGCCCGTGTCCTGCGTCCCGGGGCTGGGGCGACCAAGCTGGTTTATCTCTGGGCCTACGTTGGCGATGACCAGCATCCGTACCAACTATTTGACTATCGACTTGATCGATCCCGCGCAGGTCCGCGGGAAATACTTGATGATTTTCAAGGCGGATTATTAACCGACGGTTACAGTGTCTACACGTCCCTAGTCAAGGAATCGGATGGCCGACTTCTGGATCTGGGTTGTTGGGCCCATGCGCGGCGGAAGTTCGACGAAGCGTGCGCCGTCTCAACGCAGCCACTTGCGCACGAGGCGCTCGCTTGGATCTGGCAACTGTACGACATCGAGGATCGCCTGGCCGATGCCGATGTGGAAACGCGACGACAAGTGCGCATGCGCGAGTCGGTTCCCATTCTTGCCCTTCTGCACGATCGTCTCACCGAAGTGCAGCCGACGGTACGGCCTTCGACCAAGTTGGCCGAAGCGATCGGCTACCTGCTCAATCGTTGGAACGCGATGACGCGATTTGCAACCGACGGGCGCTATGCGATCGATAACAACATGGCAGAAAGAGTCATTCGCCCCTCGGTTATTGGAAGAAAAAATTACCAATTTTTTGGGAGCGATGCGGGTGGTCGCGCGGCATGCGTCTGGTACACGCTTATCCAGAGTGCTCGTTCTAATCATGTCCACGTCACCCCGTATCTCAACGATGTTCTCGTCCGGCTTCCTCAGATCGTTCCCGAGTACTTGCGGGTGGGCGACGCCCAAACCCCGTTCGAATCGCTTTCAAGGGACCAGCGTGAACAGCTCTCCGAGCTGCTACCTGACCGATGGCTCAAGGCACACCCTGAGCATCGCAGCGAAGATCGCCAGCGCGAACTTGATCAGGCCAACCAGCGCCGCCGCCAGAGGCGTGCTTCACGACGTCGGCTTGTCAAGATCTGAATTACGCTCCTGGCATGACGGGGTTCACAGAGCGCTAACGAATGTGCTGCAGTTGAATCTGATGATTGGATCGTAGCGCTCGCAGCACGTGCGCTTCTGCCAGGTTAAAAAACGACATCAGGGGTTGATCTGGGTCGGGCAACTCGATCACGCGCTTGAAGCGTCTTCGGCCGACTGCAACATTATAGTCTCTGCCCTTGACCCACGACTTGAGTGTTGCCGGTGGGATTCTAAGATAATGGGCTGCTTCGCCAACCGTGTAAGTAGGCATTCCGCGCACGTCATCAATACGCGAGAGCTTCTTGGCATCAAAGGCAAGCTTAGGCACGACTTTACCCTAGCACAAAGAGAGACAGTAGTTCATTCACGCAAAACAACTAACTTTATGGTAGGCGAAGCCATCCTAACCGTCAACGCGGATCCCGCAATTCAGTCATCGTGTCGAGATTCCAACGGGAAAGTCCCTTTTCCGCCTTACCCCGTCGCCTCCTCCACAATCGCGATCTCCTTATCCGTCAGCCCGTAGAGTTGGTAGACCAATTGGTCAATCTGCCGGTCGGTCGCCTTGATCTGACGCTGCAGGTCTGTGCGCTCCTGGTCGGTTTTCTTCTTCGGCAGGCGCTCGTGGAGGTCGAGCATTTGTTGGACGAGACCGACGATGCGATCATAGCGTTTTGCGCCTCCAGCGCCTAATTTTCCGCGGTCTTTGATTGGAAGCTTCTTCAGATAAGGCGCACTGAATTTGTAATATCCACCCGAGAACACTGGGCTACGACGCGTAGCGAAATAGCTGAGCAACTTCGAATTCAGCACGCCAAGGAGATATCGAATATCTTCACGAACGTCGTCCCGAGGGATAATGGAAGTAACGCCGGCAGTACCTGTCACGAACAGTTTTCCAGTGCCGAGCGTGAAGTTCGACTTATTACTGAGCGATGGGGTAAGTATGTGAGGACGATGAAACGATTCCGCCGAATCCAAGTACATAAGCCCGTACCAATGTCCGGACAATTCAGTCGCGCTCTTTCCGAACCAGATCCGCTGTTCAAGTTTTGAACGCCATTGCTTTAGCCACTCGTATGTCTTGTTGAATCTGCGAATGCGGGGTTCATCGAAAATGACAAACTCGCCGTTCTGCTTCGAATAAGGAAAAATGATTGAATCGAGATCGGAGTTTAGTCGGTACCGACGAACGTCTTTTCCCTTGATGATATCTGCGATGAGTTCCTTTTCCACTTTCGCTGCGCTGTCATGGCCATGTTTTACGATGAATTGCCGGTCAGCTCCACTTTGGACTCCCGTTCCAAAACGGTAGACAAGCGATTCGAGCGGAACTGAAGAATCTTGAAGTTTAGCAAACAATGCTACGGTTGTTTCGTCTTCAAAGTGCCAAGGGTCGCTTCCGAATTGAGACGAATCGCACTTGAACGATATCGTATTCGACAAACCGCGCCACGCGTCAATGTAGCATATCTCCTGCACGGGTTGCTTGCTCAACAAGATGATACTTGAGTAGTTCGTGGCACCGTGAAAAATCTGTCGATATCCAAAGTCAATAACTTCTGAAATCCAGCGAGACTCCGCTAGTTTTCGGCGCAGCTCCTTCGCAGCGGAGGTGTGGAACATCTTGTTGGGAACTATCATTCCAAACCGCCCGATTTCGGAGAGCTGCATGCAGCCTTGTTCAATGAACACGTAATACAAGTCAAACTTCCCGCGAGCGCTCGCATACCGAGACCTGATGTAGTCAAGTGTATCTTTCACGTAATAGCCGGCCATTAGCCACGGCGGATTCCCAATCACTGCATCAAAGCCCGGATTGCTACCATGGAAGATGTGAGCGAACTCGGCTTGCCAATCGAACACATTAATCCGCAGCCGCTCGTCTTCGTTGAACAGTTCGAGCTGCTGGTTCTGATAAAAATCGGGGCCGATGAGGCTGTTGCCGCATTTTATGTTGTTCGCCAAATCGGGCAGCGCCCGCTGTTTGGCGAACAGTTTCATCTGGCGGTTGAGCGTCTCTTCGGTCTCGCCTTCCAGTACTTTTAGCAGCAGCGAGAGCTTCGTCACCTCGACCGCCTGGAAGTCGATGTCGACGCCGTGGATGTGCGAGAGCAAGATGCGCTTCCGCTCGGCAGCGGTCAGCCGCCAGTCGCCGTCGCCTGCCTGGTAGACGCGAGGACTTGCGCCGCGGGCGTGTTTTTGCGGTTTGTCAACTTCGGTGTACCAGTTGAGGTACCAATCGAGCAGGTACTGGTAGGCAACAATTAAAAACGACCCACTGCCGCAGGCTGGGTCGAGCACCGAGAGCGGCCGGGCGCGCCTCGACCGTTTCCAGGTCTTGGTCAGCCCGCCGACTTGCTGCGGCGTTTTTCCCTCCAGCAGTTTCCCGACGGTGTTTTCGACGATGTAGTCGACAATGTAGGTCGGCGTGTAGTAGACGCCGCCCGCCTTTTTCACCTCCGGCTTGTCCTCGACCTTCGCCTGATGCCCTTTGGTGAGCCGAATCACCTTGCCCAAAAACTGCTCGTAGACCTGCCCCAAAATGTCGGCTGGCAGGGCGGCGAACTCGTACGGGCTTTCCGGATAGTAGAGGCGACGCAGGATCTCTTTGAGGACTTTGTCGTCGATCTCGAGCGAAGTGGTCAACTCGTCGGGCGGCTCGCGATCTTTTTCTCGCTCGAAATGGAAGAGGCCCGAGTTGTACTTGGCGTCGGCGTCGTAGAACAACTCGACCAGACGCCGATAGATCTGTTTGCCGTTGCGAAGATCGCCGATCCGTGCGTAAGGCTCAATGCCACGGCCTTCGCACATTCGCAAAAAGATAATGCGATCAATGATCCGCTGCACGGAGAAGTTCAGCTCTCGGTCGGTAATTTCTCGATTACGGAGCGAGATGTTTTTGGCGAGCGCCTCGCGCCACTGTTCGATCTCTTCCAAAAAGGCGTCATCGACGTCGGCCGTGCCACGCTTTTTCTTATTCGACTCGGCGAACTTATCGAACGAACCTTTGAGAATCGCTTCGCGGGAGAAGATGCCGGCGATTTCGTGCCAGCGGTCGGCGTACTCCGTGTACTTGAAATACTTGACGCGGGCCGTCGACGCCTTGTCGTTTTTGTCGGGCTTGATGCGGCAATCGTAGACGGCCAACTCTTCAAAATCGGTCAGAATCGACAGCGGCAGCTTGGCGGTCCAGGCGTAACGGCGGAGCTGGAACGCCGGGCTCGTGTCGGTTTTGATATCGACGCTCGGCTTCTTCGCTTCGACAAAAAACTTGCGTACGCCACCGATCCGGAAGCCGTAGTCGGGTGCCCGGACGCTCTTTTCGACCCGCAGTGAATCTTCAGAAATGACATCGCGATAGGCTTCGGCATAGCCCTGCTCGTTGGTCACATCCCAGCCGAGAGCGGTGAAGAACGGATCAAGAAAATCGCGGCGGAGTTGGTCTTCGTTGTAATCACCGCGACGGTAGGTGCCGGCATGCTCGGTGAATTTGTCGACGAGGTCGAGAATCTCACGAGGTACTTTTGATGTGGACGTTTGCTTGGTCATGGAGCGTCCTGCGAGAATGTCTGAAGAAAACGTGAATTGTAGACCATAGGTACGGGCGGCGCAAGCTCTGATAGCGCCGTCGATCTGCCGCGACACGGCTGCCGTCTAGCCGACCTCGTAGATCACCGGTCGGTATTTGGGCGGGGGGATTGGTTTGCCCGATTGCCCGGCGGCTTCTAGCCAAGCGACCTCGGCATTTGCGATTGCTTCTTGGTGGGTTTTTCCATCCGCCATGCAACCGGGCAACTCGGGGCCTTTAGCAATGAACGCCTGGTCCTCTTCTCCCCAGTAGATGATGACTTCATGTTTCGGCATCGTCTTCTTCCAGTTGACAGCTTTTCTGCCTAATGCGAAGGCACCGGTTCATGGTGCAGAACGAGAAGCTGATCGCTTTTCATAGGAAGCATCGCATAAGTTTTTCCCGAGTCGTCAGAAAACTCGATTTCAAACACGCCCTCAGCTAGTTCTTCGACGACTGTCCCAACTTGCCCGCGCACGAGACCCTCGTCGCCGAGATCGCACGTCAGCGCAACGACATCGAGAAGTGCAATTCTATCGCTCATGACTGTTCTCCTAACGGACGTAACAACTCACAAATCGGGGAAAATCCTCGTCATGTCGGACGATCCATGCGGTACGAATATCCGCTATTCCCGAGGGGCCTTCTACCGTCCATTCTACCACATATCGCCGCCCGAAGGCATCGGTTTTCGTCGCGGTCGCCTCTCCCTGCCGTGCACCATCCAACAACGCCTGACGCAGTAATTCGGCATGTTCCTTGGTAACACCACAAGTGGCGACTAATACTCTCGCCTTGTGCTTGCCCCGCTCGTGTTCGGGATTGAGGCAATAGTCCGTCAGCTTCTGCAAGTCGACAACAGCATCTTCGGCATTGGGAAGTTTCATCCTGCCGTCGCCTCCTCGACGATGGTGATTTCTTTGTCCGTTAAGCTGTAGAACTCGTAGACTCGCCTGAGCGATCTGTGGGTCTATAACGTCAACTGGTCCGTTTGAAATGCAACTACTCTCGAATCTTTGTGAGCGACACCCAATCGCCTGGTGCACGCTCAACTTGCCAGAACTGCCAGCCATTGGTGGGACGCTTACGGACAGCCATTCCGGCTGCGGAAGGCGTTTTGTATATCACGCCATCGTAGCGGATCATCCCATCTCGGCGAATGCGTGCTCGATAGGTTTTACCTTTGTACTTAACTCGCATCCGCATTGGCTTCTTGACATATCCGGCCAGCGGTATCGACTTGTCACCGGGTTCTTTTTTGGGCACCTTCTTCTTAGCCATTTTCCGGCGAGAACCAGGTACTAGGTCCATCTCCTTCTCGCGGTGGCGCTGGCGGATGTCTTTCTTGAGCCGCAGAGCCAAGTTTTCCGAACGGACAAAACGACCGCCCGTGCGATTTCCATCGGGGTTGACGATTCTCAGCAGCAGAGTTTCCAGTTCCTTGATGGCGTTGTTGTCGATCGTGAGATAAACGCTGAATCGGTCCCAGCTATCTTTGTGTCGGTCGTGTAAATGTTGCTTGAGTCGCACTCGTAAATTGCTGGCCAAGCCGACATAGTGCAATTTCCCCCGACGATAGAGCGCGTAGATGCCGTGCCGCTTGCGGACGTACTCGCGGATGATATCCTGATATTCTTCTAACGCAGCTCTTGAGATGTTTTCGAGGTGCTGACAAACGATTTGAGTTTGCTTGGTCACTGAGTCCCGTCCGAAAATTGCCCCTCGGCATCACGCAAACAGCGGTTGATTTGCCGCACTGCCTGGCGCAGCCGTGCTTCGTTTTCTACCAGCGACATCCGCAAGAAACCCTCGCCTGCCGGGCCGAAACCGCTGCCGGGACTCACCGCGACGTTTCCCTTTTCCAAGAGCATCATCGCAAAGTCCATCGTGCTCATGCGCGATCGCCATGGCTCGGGAATCGGTTGCCAAATAAACATGCCCGCTTTGGGGGGCGTTACATCCCAGCCGTTCCGAGCCAATGCCTCGCACAGCGTGTTACGACGACCTAGGTAGATTCGCGACTGCTGCTCCACGGCCGCATCGGTGTGCCGCAGAGCAACGATCGCGGCAATCTGAATCGCTTGGAACATGCCATAGTCGTAGTAGCCTTTGATGGTTGCCAGCGCGTTGATCATTTCCGCATTGCCGCAGCAGTAGCCGATCCGCCAACCAGCCATGTTGTAGCCTTTGCTCATCGTGGTGAATTCGACGCCCACCTCCGACGCCCCCGGCGAAGCCAGGAAACTGGGCGGCTTGTAGCCATCGAATGCCACGTCGGCATAAGCAAAATCGCTGATTACCATGAAGCCATATTTCTTGGCCAGCTTGACAACCTCGTCGTAAAAAGCCTGCTCGACTACGGCGCTCGACGGATTGTGAGGATAGTTCAGTATCAGCAGTTTCGGACGCGGATAAAGCGTTTCGCACGTGTAGGCAATATCGGACAGAAACTTCTCGCTATCGGCCACCTCTAGCGCGATGACATTGGCCGAAGCAAGCGCGACCGAGTAGACATGGATCGGAAAATAGGGTGCCGGCACGATGGCCGTGTCGCCCGAGCCCATCATCGCCAGGCACATGTGGCTAAACCCCTCTTTTGAGCCGAGGCAAACGATCACCTCGCTCTCGGGATCGAGCCGCACGCCGTATTGCTTGACGTATTTGCTTGCCACTTCGCGGCGGAGATTGGCGATGCCATTCGACTTGCTGTAGCCATGGTTCCCCTCGTCGCGAGCGGCCTCAGCCAGCTTTTCGATGACCGATTCCTCGGGGGGGTCCGAAGGGTTGCCCATGCCCAGATCGATCACATCGTCGCCGGCGCGACGCTTGTTGTAGAGCATCGAGTTAATCCGCCCAAACAAATAGGGCGGCAGACGCTCAACACGTCGGGCAACTTGGATATGGAATGGCTGGGACATGCGAATGCGGATTTCGGAATTCGGATTGCGGAATCGAGAGCCGGGTCGTCCCCGACCCCGACAAGGGTGGCCTCACGACACAAGACCCCAGTATACCCGCTTTAGGTTCGCAACCCAATGCGACCCGAATCTACCGCTGGGCCCCTGCAGGCACCACGGCCGTGTCGCGGCGGACCTCTGCCTGACTAGGCGAGCTTGGTACCAGTGCAGGCGAGCCGGGGCGTCCCCGCCCCTGGTTTTTCTTCGCCGGAGCATGCGACGTGCCAGCCAGATAGTTGTCGATCCTCGACCGCTCGCGAATCGCTTCAAACTTTTCGCTCATCGCCAACCGCAGCTTTTTTTCGTAGATGTCTTTGGCGAGAATATCGCGGACTTCGGCCTGGTCGACGTCGATCCGCTCGGTACGGCCTTCGCAACGCAGAATGATGAACTTGTCGCCCATCTGGACGATGCCGGAGAGCTGGCCATCTTGCAGGGCAAAGGCAACCTCTTCAAGCTGTTGTTGCCCGCCAAATCGCCCGATCGGCGGCACCTCGCCACGAAGCGATTTGCTCGTCGGTTCGATCGAATACTGCTCGGCCAAGTCGCCGAAATACTCCACCGTCGGATTCTGCCGAGCCTTTTCCCAAACCTCTTGGGCCCGACGCATGTTGCCTAGCACAATCGCCCGACAACGAACGCGCTCGCCGTAATTGGCCTCGAAGCCCTTGTTGATGTCCGCCTGGTCAACTTGAATGCCGCTGGCGGTCAGCTTCTTCAGCGCTGCCGAGGGCCAGACCGCGTTGCGCATGTATTGCTGCCGTGTGACACGTTGCTCGGTCTCGATCATCTTGAACCATTGCTGCAGATCGGCCTGATCGTGCTCATCAACCACGCCAGCTAGCTCGGCCGCGTGACGTACTTCGGCCTCGAGATCGGCCTCGGTTACGGTCAACTGCTCCTGCTGGAGCGCCTGATCCAGCAGCAAGTGCGAGATTTCGACTTCCAGCAACTCCTCGCCATTGCGCAGCAAACACTCTTGGCCAAGCTCACGCATGGTGATTCGGTCGCCATTGACCGTCGCCACAACGCCCGGCATCGTTTCTCGCAATCGGGCATTATTGTACACATTCTGAATTGTTGCCGTGCTCTGCAATTGGCCAAACAACGTAAGATCATGAAATAATGCACATCACCAGACTTGCATCACATTTCCTAGAGAGCAAACGAATAAGTCACTAGTGAAGATTAGCTCATTAGTGATAAACTAATGCATGTTATTTTGGGATTAATTCGATATTTGTTAGCTACTCTTCTTTCTACTCTTAAAGTGTCCACTGAACCTCGTGATCACACTTTGTGCATGTTTGCATTTGTTAATGTGATGGATTCAACTCTTAATCTCTTCACCAAAGTTGAGTGGTGCTTAAATTCTTCATGTTAATAATACACGTTTGATTTAACCGACATTCATAACAATGCAGTGAGAATATAATGAGAATATAATGAGCCTAAATACACTCATGTCTCATGCATTACATTTTTTAATTCTTAAAAAAAAAGGATGCTGGTTGGTCAGTAATGTTTGCCTTTATTATTACCGTAATACTCAGAAATGATGGTCATAAAAATGTAAAAATAAAACATTGCTTAGATCGCACAATGTTAAAAGTAGATCGGAATCCACTCTGGTTTGAAAAGTAATGTATTGATCACGGTGTGAAAACGCCCACAAGCAACGTCTTTATCGCATTAAGTACTGCACTGACTAAACTTCAGGTGAAACCTTAACATCGCGTCTGACCAGAACACACTCGACTAGTCGTTGGTCACCACGGTGAAGATACAGCCATCGCACCAATCGTATAGCTTGTATATAAAACATCTCGCCGCACGTAATACAAAATGAAAATCTACAGCCAGCTTACCCAAGAAGCAACATTTTGAGGTCCCCGTCCATTAAAGATTTCTATGTCTCCAACATGATAATGAAATGTATTTAGAAAATCTTCTTAGACTTTTCAGTGGCGTAAAAAGGGAATAAATGCACTGACCGTTACTCACACCTTGTCATTAGTCTCTTTCTTCTGAAACTGAGATCGACAGACAGACATGTGTTTAGGCAATATCATGATTCATGAACAATGAATGGCACATAAAAACACCCCATGCACAATGCACTCACATTGTACAGGACCATTTAAAAATGCAATATTAAATGAAACACCTGTGGGGGGGGGGGGGGGTCACGCTTTTTTTCAGGTTACATTTAAAACGTCAGATAATTACTTAAGTGCTGAGGACATGTTCGCTCATCCTTGGGTACTTCATGTCGAGTGGCTTTGGTAGTGTTCCTACTTCCCAAGCTACAGTTCCTGTTGACTAGCAAAAAAAACGAAACATTTTTAATGGAGGTCAAAACACAGTTTGTACTTTTCAATTGTCCGTCCTTCTGCCCCCTCAGCTGGAGCCGCTTCAAGAATCTCGCTCCAGCTGCTCCAGCTCCTCCCGCAGGGCCGGGGCCCGCCCAACCTTCTCCAACTGATCCTTCGACGGTTCTGTGATTTCCCCAGAGTCCAACTTCTGCTGCAGCTCCTCGATCTGTCGCAGCTTCTTCATCAGGTTCTTTATCTTTCTGACCTTCTCGCTCGCGGCCGAGGGTTCGTCCGGCGCCGGGCCGGCGGCGACGGGTCCCTTGGCGCGGTTCTCTGAGAGGGACACGCTCTCCACCGCGCTCCTCGCCGACTCCACCTCTGCGTCGTCCTCGTCCGGCGTCTGGTGCTGCTTGCGCTTTTCTTTGCGCTTCATGTTGCGCTTGGCGGTCTTGGAGAGGCTCGGCGTCTCGCTCGCCGCACACCCCGGGATCACCGACTGTTTGTTAGACGGCGCCGCATCTGCCGGGCTCATGCCTGGCGGGAGGTCAGGCTTGCTCTTGAAAAACTTCACAAACTTGTTCTCGTAGCTGAAGCAGAAAGAAAAGACGGAGTAAATGACCAACATGTCCTTCCACAGGAGCGTCTGAGGGGCCCTCAAACAGGAAGTAAATGCAATGAAGTGCAAACAGTAATTCTATTCTTGTTACATTTTCCACTAGTCTGTGAACAGTGTGTGTGATAATGTGTTCATGTGAACAGTAACTTACTAGTCTGTGATCAGAGTGTGTGTGTGTGTGTGTGTGTGTGTGTGTGTGTGTGTGTGTGTGTGTGTGTGTGTGTGTGTGTGTGTGTGTGTGTGTGTGTGTGTGTGTGTGTGTGATAATGTGTTCATGTGAACAGATACTTACTAGTCTGTGATCAGTATGTGTGATAATGTGTTCATGTGAACAGTAACTTACTAGTCTGTGATCAGGGTGTGTGATAATGTGATCATGTGAACAGATACTTACACAGGGACTTCCTCTTGGGGGACGTATCCATCCTTTACTCGCCTCGGCTTCCTCCATGTCCCATCCGGGCGCTGTGTGGCAGCGATATATTTCCCTGCCAAGTAACATTTTTAACTTATTTTGTTAATAAAATACACAAAAGGGTAAACACTTCATCCATATCAAGTTGACCTGACAAGTTACTTTGGATTTAGCAAGTTATAAGCTGCAGATAAAACAACAAAACTGTGCAATCTACTATAAGGATCGTCTTTGACATGACAGCAGCAGCTGAGTAACTAAGTTAAACTTAGATTTAGCTTCTTTTGTCATTAGTATTTGGACTTGTCCATCATGTTTGGGGCCTACTTACGTTGTACCACTTATCACTTAGCTTTAACCATCCAGGCCTACATTACATATCCATGCAGGTCTAAACGAAACAAACACATGACATACCAGTTATTTGGGGTTTTGTGTTCATTTGACTTTATCAACTTGTGATGTTGTCTGTTGGTAATACATTACTCTTTTATGAATTGGTTTTTAAGAATTGTATTTTTTGTGTTGTAACTTAGGACTCATCATAAACCATGCCTAGCAGGGAAAAAAAGGCATTACATTTAATGAAATGATTACTTGTTTAGTTTAATAATTGGATGAATTGTTCCTGTCTGCTTTGCTGCAGCCAGTGTGCAGCAGTTCAAATGAAAAGCCTCTCTAACATACGATGGCAAACCCCGACCTCCAATCACCAATTTAATATATAATAATCATAATCATAATCATCATCATCATATATTGTGTTTCCTTCCAACTATTGCCTCAAAATAAAGAGAAGTGAAAGCCTCGCTGCTGCCTTGCCGGGTCCCAGTGAGCCTAGCCGTTAGCCTGAGCACCGGAGACCCCGCAGCCTCCGCTCCGACCCGGACACTGGAGGCACATTCAACACATAGCGCTAGCCTAGCTCCGCTAGCTTAGCTCCGGTAGCTAGCTAGCTCCGGGGAGTTAGCACGGAGGGAAAGTTCAGGATGCTAACCTAGCTAGCCGCCGCTAGCCACCAGGAAGGCTAACGTAATGTCGGCCTCGCGTCCCCGCGGACGCGCTCGCGCCTCTATGGATTCCGTAAGTCCGGCTCGCGGGAGATGCGGGAGAAGCCGCCGCGCGGCTAATGGCGGCGGGATGCTTACCAGAGTCATCTGTAGCATAGGGGGTCGCCATTTTGGCGTGTGTGTGGCTCATCGTGGATGCAGTGTGGCTCCTCACTACCTCCCCTAGCTCTATAGCACCGCCGGTAGCTCTATAGAGCTGGTCTGTATAGAACGGACTCTATGTAGAACTGATCGATATAGAACTGACTCTATATAGAACTGAATCTAGCTCTATAGGACTAACTATATAGAACTGATTTATATATAATTGATCTATTGAGGAACTGACTCTATATATAACTGACTTATATAGAACTGACTATATAGAACTGAATCTAGCTCTATAGAACTGATCAATATAGAAGTGACTCTATATAGAACTGCATCTAGCTCTATAGAACTGACCATATAGAACTGACATATAGCCTATATAGTCTGTCTACTTTTTATAGAACTGACTCTAGCTCCATAGAACTGACTATATAGAGCTGAGCTGCTATTCAAACGAATCAAATAAACTTCACTACTTTATTGTCTGTTTTTAGGTTGATTCCTTTCAGTAGTTCCCCCCCCAAAAAATAATAATAATAATAAAATTAAATTAAAATGAATAAACTGCATGCGTCCTTCTGTCGGCTGTAGGGGGCGGTGTTTAGCCGTGGAGGAGAGACGCGACCCGTGACGTCATTACACCCTAAACATCAACACTGGTAGGGTAGACCACAACAATGACTAGGTAGACCACTAAGTACCTGGTGGTCTACCTAGTCATTTAAAGGCCTTATTGTTCCCCTGAGACGGTGGACCACCAGGTAGACCACTAGGTAGACCAGCGTCTCAGGGGAACAGTAAGGCTTTTAAATTACTTTTAAATGGCTGACTTGTCGCTGGACTCCGCCCGCAAATGTAAAACTACGGTACGAAAACCCTGACTTTGTAGAGCTGACGTCCACAAAGCCAGGCCTGGTGGACCAGCAGGTGGACCCAGGTGGACTCAGATAGTGCTCACTACTGTTTACATGGTCCCCCCTGCTGGTGAGACCACGTGTCCCCGGCGCCACATCCACGTCGGGACGCAGGTTACAAAGTGCGCCGCCGCACAGCTGACTGCGGACTTCCGTCAATAACTGGTGAAACGTGCACTTTCGTTTCTGGGGAAACGACGGCGAGAGGCCGGAGTTGCCAGGTTGAGGAACTGGACGGAGTCCGTTCACGGAGTGGACCCACGACCCACGATTCACTCATGTTTCAATGTCTATTCAGAACTGAATCTAGCTCTACAGAACTGAATCTAGCTCTATAGAACTGACTATATATAGAACTGACTCTATATAGAACTGATCTATATAAAACTGAATCTAGCTCTTTAGAACTGACTATATAGCACGGATATAGCACTGACTATATAGAACTGATCTATATAGAACTGACTCTACATAGAACTGACTTTAGCTCTATAGAACTAACTATATAGAACTGATCTATATAGAATTGATCTATTGAGGAACTGACTCTATATAGAACTGATTTATATAGAATTGGCTCTATATAGAACTGACTATCTAGAACTGAATCTAGCTCTATAGAACTGACTATCTAGAACTGAATCTAGCTCTATAGAACTGACTATCTAGAACTGAATCTAGCTCTATAGAACTGACTATCTAGAACTGAATCTAGCTCTATAGAACTCATCTATATAGAATTAACTCTATAGAGAAAAGAAGAGTCCGTCAACGGAGTGGGTCGTGACTTAATGACTTAATGACACACATGTGGGTCCTGAGGCTGCTGGACCAGTTGACCAGTAGGCCACTGGTCTAGAAGACAATGCTGCTCTTTGCCCTTCATGGTCTCACTGTTTCCCATAATATTTCCAGACTTCTTCTTCAGGTCTGGCATCAGGAGTCATTTGAGGGGATCCCATGTGATTTGTGGGGAATGTCGGCCTATTGTTTCAATCCGACATTGGATAATGTCTCTTCCTTTTCCACTTCATTATCAACATGCTCTCTTCTCATTTAGACTCGAGGTCCTTCAGGTTGAACGTTATCCAGGCTTCAGCTTTGGTGTCTGCTGTGGTTCGTCGTGACAGTCGGTCTACGCCGTGTGCTTCGAGTGGGATGTGGACATGGTGGGTTTCTCGTGGGTCCCTGCTGCACCTGTGTGGGTTGGTGGTAATGAGTTGGTGGATAGGGTGACAAAGGTGTCCTAAGAGTCAGAGCAGGTCTGGGTGTCCATTCCTTATGGTTGGACGAAGGGTTGAGATTAAGGGTTCAGTGGATGTGCCACGCCTGGCAGAGGGTCTGGGATTCTGC
>CBDFMC010000017.1:0-201492 GCA_965249435.1 Lacipirellulaceae bacterium
CTCGCCAGCCATGAACGGCGCTCGGCAAAGCGAGAAGAGCTTCGAGTGATCGCTTCGCAGTTGCGAGAGATGTTTCGGACTCTCAGCAATGAATTGGTGCTTGACCGCGAACGATCACTTGCGCTGATCGCGGAGTATACTGGCATGCTGACAGATCATGCGAGCCAAATAAACGCAGTTCGTGAGGGGCGCCTGGGACAGGGACTTGATCCCTTAGCAAAGACTTTAGAGCAGGGAGTTGAATTCCTGATCGGATTTTTTACTGTTCACGAGCCAGCGAGAAAAACATGGTGCTTAGATCGCACGGAGATCAAGGGAAATCTGCAAAAAGTGTGGCCCACTGTGCGGAAAATTGATGATTGGTTTACCAGACGTGGCGACAGTGGGAAGGAACTTGGTGAGGAGGAGCTTCCAGAAGCTGCCTAATGATCGTCGTAGCGCCGCCATGTAGTGCTTCGGATGGCTCACTGCTGTCCGAAGCATTTTTTCGCAGGCGTCTGACATTGGGGCGATTAAAACTTGATTTTGATATTTTGCTGTGGCATCGTTTCGTTGCCATAAACACGGTGTGCCTCAAGATGAAAAATGCCAAGAAACTATTCAAATATGCATCAACTGAGAATATGTCCAGAGGTCCAGATATTGCCGAAAGGATGTTGGTGCGCTTTGCCAGAGGCGATTTGTCCAAGCTCAAAGAGTTCTTGTTCAACGCGGCAATCGACGTGCGTGAGATAACTGATCAGAAACCGTTTAATAAGGCAGTTGGTAACGTCTCCAATCGGGAAATGCTGGAAGCTTCCCAACCGACGGGCCGGATCGCGACTTCATTCAACGAAACGGAACAGAGCGTGACATTGCATGTGTATCATCAGCAGCAGGGATCAGAAGTTCAGAACTCGTTAGTGGCAAGACACTCCGCTGCATTACTTGCGGTCACCTATGCGGCTTTAGGCGTGGATATGCAGGGTTTGATTGACCTTTCCGACGAAGACTTGTTCTCGCAAAACAAGACTGAGGAGTCAGCATCGGCAGAAGACGGCGATATAAACGTAACGGGCGAGTAATACTCGGCGTTGCGAAGAGTTGGCGGGAAGAAAACTCTCTCGAAGAACAAGTCACTTCACTTGCCATAGAAAAATATGCCACCGTTTAGCCAGCTGTGACGCCTTACATCAAATGCCTGCGGTCCACAATCTGGTGGACCTGAGCGGTTTTCCAAACATTTGGGTAGGCGTCAGTTTAGTAGGTAGCTAGCGTTCCAGAACGCGTCCCAACGCTGGGGCTGGCTGAGGTAGGCGGCGCGTAGGGTAGCGATGGCGTCGGTGGCTGGCGGTTTCCATCGCATGCCGGCCCCTTTCATGCGGGTGCCGATGACTGTTTTGCATGCCGCCTCGATCGGCCCGCTGCCGATGCGCCAGCCGTTGGCCCGATATTCCGGGTAATTCATGCGGTGGACGTTGTTGCGGATATAGCCTGTCTCACGCCGCCAAGCTTCTCGGGCCTCAACCGACCAACCCGCTTGGTCAAGCTGCTCAAGTTCCGCCAACACCGTGGCGCCTCCTTGCTCCTTCATCGTTGTACACCAGCGACCGAGGATCAGTCGGCATCTTGCTTCGTCACGCTCCAACGTGCGGGCCAGTTCGGCCAGGTGCTCGGCGGCGTGGAAGAAGTCGAGGATCAGCACCGCCTTGGGGAAGTAGGTCTGGAAGAACTTTTCTAGACAGGGCGCTCCGTCAGAAAGGGCGATCTGAACCTCCGCCTTGTTCCAACCCACCGAAAGCGCTTCACGGTGTAACTGACGCCCAAGGTCGGTCAGATCGTACAAGCCGGCCAGATAGCGGCGATCTCGGATGGGGCCTGAATCCTCCTGCGCAGCCGGATTGTAAAGCATTCCCACATACGCCATTCGGCCTTCCGTCTTCGAGCCTCCTGGTCCTTGCTGACGCACACCGGTAGCATCCGCACTCACATACGCACAAGAGTGGCCCTTCGCATCGCGGCTCCAATCCCACCCTTCCGGCGTTTGAAAAGCGATCTGCTCGTCGAGCATTTGTCGCAATTGAGCACCGGCGTCTTCGGTCGTGCGGCGGACGGTCGCTTCGCTCAAACGCATACCTGCAAGCTTGCGGAGTGTCTTCTCGGCAGCTTCTCCAAAACTGCTCAAGAGACCCGCCAATGCGACCAGCTCTTCAGCCGCTCCCGTCAACCGGCGTTTTTTCAAACGCAGGACTTCCTGCCATCTGCGATCGCTCGAACCACAGTGTCGGCAGTGATAGTAGGGACAAACAAGTTCCAACTCGCCCAGCGAACTGACAACTCGTTGCGACCGCCAATTCACGAAGCGGGTTGATTCTCGACAACTGCAAACCGTGCTGCTCCCTTGGTAGCCTTTTTTTTCGCCCGCTCGTTGGCGGCACTTTCGAGCGTCTTGGCTCCTAGCTTGAGTACTGCGTCGCGCAAGGCGAACTCCGTTTTGCCAAGCAGGTCCCCTGTGGCACTGTCTGCCAACAGCCCGGCGATTGCATCGGCCTCCTGTTCGGCTGCCTTCAAAAACAACACCTTGATTCGCTCTTTTTCAGACGGATAGATCTGTTCAGACATCGTTGGCCTCCTTGCCAGCACTCGGGAAATAGGAAAGGTCCACGATGCTATCAAAAAATGCCCGAATTTCCCACCTACATTTGTGACGCCTACCCCAAACATTTGAGGACATCAAGTCTCTATTGACAGGCTTACCCGTCGAGCCCTAATATAAAGTCCTTTATAAAGCATGTTATGGCGCTGAAAGATTCTTCGGTGAGGGGCAGTAACGTGTCTCAAGAAAAGGGCCTGAACATTCTCGTACGGTCCTTGCGTGAACAACTGGGCATGACCCAGGAACGTTTTGCCGCGAAGCTGGGTGTGACCTTCACCTCGGTCAATCGCTGGGAGAACGGTCACGCTAAGCCATCTCCTCTAGCTATGAAGCAGATTGAGGAATTATTGCGCAATATGGGAACAGATGGTGCCGATTTGCTTTCTGAGTTTTTCCCTGACCTAGAGAGTAAGGAAGTGGAATGACTCAGCTTGAGCTCTACCGAAAGGTCTTGGTTCCTAATGCGACGTTCGGCGCGCTAATCGAAGGGGCGGTGGAGCCAGCTCACAAACTACTTCACGATATTTTTTGTTACTACCGTGCGTTTGCCGAAGCTCACAATCCTTTCCTTCATCGCTTAGAGCAGATCACTATTGGTTATTCCGCCGCCAGTAGCTTACCCTAGGGATTGTGTAGCAGGGAGGCAAGTTCATTGAGGATGGATAGTCATGGAAGCCTATTCCTTAGATTTACGAGTCCGAGTTTTACAGGCGGTGGATGAGGGTGTCGACACACGTAAGGAAATCGCTGAAGTTTTTGGCGTGACCACCCGTTGGATTCGCAAACTTGTCCAACAACACCGCGAAACCGGTTCCATCAAGCCTTTGCCCCATGGCGGTGGCCGACAGCCGAAGTTCACCTCGGAACGCTTGGAGCGATTGAAAAAGCTAGTGGAGAAGAAGCCTGCTGCCACGCTCGCCGAACTCCGCAAGAGTAGCCGCGTCCCATGTTGCAACATGACCGTCTCGCGGGCCCTGAAGCAGTTGGGCTACATGCGTAAAAAAAGACTCTCCGTGCCAGCGAGCAAGATAGTCCCGAGGTAAAGAAGCAACGCAGAGCCTGGAAAAGAAAGCTTCGCAAGATCGATCCCCAACGCTTGGTTTTCTTGGACGAAAGCAGTGCCAAGACGAACATGACACGACAGTACGGACGGGCCCCTAAAGGAAAACGGCTCTTCGATTCGGTTTCGGGTAGCCAATGGAATACGACGACCATGATTTCCGCAATTCGCCTCGAAGGAGTCGTCACAGCCATGGTGACCGAAGGAGCCATGAACACTTTGCTGTTTCATGGATTCGTCGAAAAGTTTCTTGCGCCGGTGCTTCGCCCAGGAGACATCATCGTGATGGACAACCTCTCCAGCCACAAAGCAAGCTGTGTGGCCGAGGCAATCGAAGAGGTTGGCGCCGAAGTGTGGTACTTGCCTCCTTACTCCCCCGACCTCAATCCGATCGAATTGATGTGGTCCAAAGTTAAAAACCTCCTGCGTAGTTTCGCCGCTCGCACCAAGCGGACACTGATTACCGCCATCGGCAAGTCGCTAAACTCCGTTACCTCGGAAGATGCTCAAGGCTGGTTCGCCCATGATGGGTACGGAACACGCAAATGTTAAACGCTCTAATGTGCGGAGAAGTTGTGGTATGAGCGAACCCGCCCTCGCAACTATCAGCTACGCAGGACAGGACCGACAGGTCTCTTGGCACGGCGTCAGCATAGAAGATGGGGACGGATTCGATGCGTTCATGGCCAACGATGTGGCCTCGCGGCTTTACGACGAGGAAGGGACAGCCGATTTCGAGGCTCATCTCCGAAGTTTGGCCAGTACCGGCTTCGCTCGCGTCAGTCTTGATGAGGTGTTGGCAGCTGAGATTCCGGAAGAGCGTGATTGGGCTGTGGGTGAATCCATGGCAGAAGCCTACTTGGGCAGTGAACACGAAGTCACTTGGCCGTGGAATATGGAACGCGATAAGCGAAATCCCAAAAGCAGTCTTCCCGGTGCAGATTTAGTGGGTTTTAAGATCGACGGAGACGATGTTTGTCTTGCACTCGGCGAAGTAAAAACTTCGACCGACTCACGAACACCGCCAGGGGTGATGAGCGGTCGCAGTGGCATGACGCACCAGATTGATAATTTGGCAGCCAACCTATCATTGATTTACCAATTACTCAAATGGTTACAACCTCGCTGTAAGGGCACTGAACACGAATCATCTTTTAATACGGCAATCGGGCTTTTTTTTGAGTCCGGAAACAAGGCCGTTGCTCTGTTCGGCGTACTGATCCGAGACACACCACCCAACGAATTGGATTTGAAGGCAAGAGGGCGAACACTGGCAGGATCACTTCAAGACCCAACGACCTGTCACCTGATCGCGATTCATCTTCCCTGCGCCATCGCAGACCTTCCATCTCGTGTTTCGGGAGGTGGGTCATGAGCCATTGGCTGCTTGATAAATTGAGTAGCATTCGGCAACAGGCCTTGAAGCAGGCGAGCAGTGCGCAGATTTATCACGAACTGCTCGATACTCGTTTCGACCAGGATACGGAATTGATCAGGCGCACCGCCGAGGGGCTAGAGATAGTGGTGCTGGATCTGGTACTTGAAGACCTTGCGGACGATGAAGAAAAGCAGAATGAGTTGAAACTCACCGCTGCCGATGCTTTCAGATTGCTTCGTGTTCTTCCGAGGCCACACGATGCCCTTGATACGGGAATGTTTCTGTTGAAAGCAGCTGCGCTGGCTGTTCTCGGGGATAAAGGTTCTGATGCGGCACGGTGGCTCCGGGAAGAAAGCTGGGCCGAGCTACCTCTGGAGTCAGACGATTGGAGCCAACGAACCTGGGCGACCATACTTGATATCTGGCTTAGGCTCATTCGTAAGAATGGATGGTCGGATCGGGATGCCGTACTGGAACGTATTTCAACTCTACGTGATTCGCAAGCTTCCTTCGAGAAGGACTACCTCGAAGGGCAAAAACCCGAGCACGCTAAGGCAGCAGCGCTTGAATTAATTGGACTCTACCATTTGGCTAAAGCTGCCGAAGTGTTCGCCCATTACATGACCGATGGGGTGGTGGATGGGAAGTATCAAATCCACCAACTGCTTGAAACACACTTCGACCGTGTGCTTGCCGTATGCACGCAATCGCAAATGGTCACCCTGGAACCGCTGAGTCGGTTGCTTGCAGCTAGTGCCTCCCAGATGGCGGATAATTCCATTTGGACCGTCACAAGGGCGGTCAACTCGCGTGTGACAGAGTTTGTGAAAAACCTTGTCGATCGTGGTCGCGGGGACCGTGCCATCTTTAATGTGCTTCCTCCGCAGCGCCGCACTCTGGCGGAGAAGGGTTTGCTTGGCTCCAGCCGCCGAGCAGTCGTGGTAAGTTTGCCTACTTCCAGCGGCAAAACTATGATTGCGGAATTTCGGATGCTTCAGGCGTTAAATCAGTTTGACCACGAGCGCGGTTGGGTCGTCTACTTAGCTCCCACACGCACGTTGGTAAACCAGATCGCGCGTCAGCTCCGTCGTGACTTCGAGCCTCTTGACATCATCGTCGAACAAGTAAGCCCTGCACTGGAAATTGACAGTATTGAGTTCGAACTGTTACATCAACGCGACCCATCACAGGAATTTCGCGTTTTGGTTACAACCCCTGAGAAACTGGACCTGATGCTGCGCCAGGGCTGGGAAAAAGAAATCGGTCGTCCCTTGACACTTGTGGTCGTGGATGAGGCTCATAACATTCAGAGTGCCCGTCGTGGGCTCAAGCTTGAACTGCTACTTGCCACAATCAACATTGAGTGCCAGCGTGCCCAATTTCTCCTGCTTACACCGTTTATTGAAAACGCCCGTGAGGTTGCACGGTGGCTTGGAGGGCAAAGTTCAGAAGACGTCAGCTTGGCACTGGATTGGCAGCCGAATGATCGGGTTCTTGGAATTGTCCAGGCTGAAAAAGGCGAGGCAATCAATAACCGAAGCTATGACTATGAGCTTCGCATGGAGACAATACATACCACGAGGGACACCCTTGTTGTTGATGAACTGCTCACTTTGCCAAAAAACGAACACATTGCATCTACCTACAGCAAAGTGTCGGATGCGAGCACTTTGACAGCGGTTACCGCTCAGAAACTTCAGGAGCGCGGGCCAGTAATCGTGATGCACGCCCGACCGGATTGGGTATGGACGCTCGCTGAACGGTTTAAGATTGAAAGTAATCGTAAAGTCCCAAGCGAGAAGATCCAGTTGGTGCAAGAATTCCTAAGAATGGAGTTTGGCTCCTCATTTCCACTGGTTGATTTGATGTCATACGGCGTTGGAGTACACCACGCAGGACTTTCGGATGATGTCCGTGCGCTGATGGAATGGTTATTTGAAGAGGACGAACTAAAATTCCTCGTTGCTACCACGACGATTGCTCAAGGTGTGAATTTCCCAGTATCCGGCGTCGTGATGGCTTCTCACCAATATCCTGCCAGTACAGCTCCTTTTTGGGTCGATATGCCGCCCGAGGATTTCTGGAACATTGCCGGTCGTGCAGGTCGAATTTCTCAAGGCAGCTTGGGAGTGGTTGCTCTGGTCGCAGCGAGCCAATCGAAGGCAGATGCCCTTCGAACATTCATCAGCAAACAGTCTGGAGAGTTGAATTCCACCCTCATTTCATTAGCGCGGGAAGCTGGCGATCTCTTGGGTGACTTGGGAGCAATTGTTTATAGCCGCCCTGAGTGGTCCACTTTTGTCCAATATCTCGCGCATACCTATCGACAAATGGGGCAACCGGAAGGTTTCGCCGACGAGATTGAGCAGGTGCTTCGAGGAACGTTGGGTTTTGATAAACTACGTGCTGAAGACCCGACATTGGCTAACCGACTTCTAGCTGGAGTCCACACGTATACCCAATACCTTCAGGAGCCTGGGCAACCTTTGAAGCTCGTAGATAGCACCGGCTTCTCACTGCAGAGCATCCGAACGGTTCTAACTGCAGCGGGCGAGGAGGGGATCAGTCGAGAAACGTGGAACGCCGATTCGTTGTTCAGCCAGAATAATCGAGACCTACAAAGCATGATGGGAGTCTTACTTCGGGTTCCTGAGTTACGAGACAACCTGAAGGCCGTTACTGGCAGTCAATCGCCGGATGGTGACAAGCTAGCGCTGATAGTAAAGGATTGGGTAAATGGAGCTACCGTTCCAGAAATCGCTAGTCGCTATTTCAAGCAAGAAGGCGACGATGATACGAAGGCGATGACCGTTTGTGGCCAGAATCTTTTTGGTCGATTGACCCAAACGGCAGCATGGGGCCTTGGTGCGCTCTTGTCAATTACCGGAAGTGGATTACCGGAAGAAAAACTGCGCATATTGAGCAATCTTCCGTCTCGCGTGTACTACGGGGTCAACGATGATGCTGCAATTGCTCTTCGATTGCTCGGAGTGCCAAGAGCGGCAGCGACAAGACTTGCTGGAGGCATGGGTGACGTACTCGGTGAGCCCTTGACTAAAGTAAGAAGTCATCTGCGCGAGATGGATGAAGCGGAATGGCGGCAAGCGCTCGGACAACCCGAAGGCAAAGTTTATCACAAGGTGTGGCGCGTATTGGAAGGCATGGAGTAGGTCAAGTGTGAACTGCAAAAGGCTACGCAGGCTGGTCTATAGTGCTGAGTGGTCGCACTTTTCGACCGCTATTCACACCCATGAGAGTATAGGCCGAACGATA
Source organism: Lacipirellulaceae bacterium (assembly GCA_965249435.1). Taxonomy (GTDB): domain Bacteria; phylum Planctomycetota; class Planctomycetia; order Pirellulales; family Lacipirellulaceae; genus JAJRWS01. Next base: position 8,347 of record CBDFMC010000017.1, read on the forward strand.
TTCCGCTGCTCAAATTGACAGATGGGGATTACCTTGAACTTCAATCTCTGCTTTCGTCGCTTTCGCCGTCGGCCCTCACCCCAGGCTGGGGCCGATGCGATAAGCGTAAGAAAGGAGAGAGAGTGAAAGCCGAACGCAACGCACCGACGGACTGCTGCTTTTGTTGCCGAGCCTGAAGGCCCCTCAAAACAATGATCGGTGGAAGCATTTGGTGAGAAATGAGCAGGAGGCAAGCTACCAATGGCAACCTGCCTCCCGCCGGATCGAGGATGCAACGTAGCCCCCGAAGGGACTTGACGTTTCACGCCGGTACGAAGTGGCCTTGCCGTATACATCCGGGGACAATTGCCGCCAACCAGCGATTCCCGGCCCAAGCGCCAGACTGGATAAACCAGTAGCGACAACGAACACAATTCAATGTAAGTGGAGGCAAGGAAGAAGTCAAAGTGTGGGACGAGAAGAGCTGCTTTGTTTTCAGCCCAAACCAGTTATCAAGAAGTTTTCTTCGAAAACTTGGGGCTCTTTTAATGAATTTACATCAGGCATGAGCATTAGCCGCTGGTTCGCCCTGTAGGAGAACTAACGAGGGTACAAGCCTAGTGAATCTTGCCGGAGCGCTTCGCTGAAACCGGCAAGACTCCCGTTGTCTTGATTTCGAGTCAACGGGACAAACCACAGGAGGTCACATGCCAAAAGTTAATCAGCAAAACAGTTCCGCAATCGACTTGACCGAAGAGTCTTTTAACAACGTAACTCCCTTTTCGTTTGAAGCGGCACTCGCTCGGGGGATGATCGTGGAAGTTACCGATTGGATAGGCCCCGAGATTGGATTTGGAAAACGTTGCTATCGCGTGCGGGTGGCGTTATCTGCCAGGCTGTGGGACACGCTGTTGCAAGCGTACGTGAGGCGACAAAACGGCGATCATGAGAAGCTATGTAGTAAGCGTAATGACATATTATGGTTGGCAGCGCAAGCGCTTGAGCGAGCGGAGAGTTTCGATGCGACAAACTTCACAATGTACTTACCGATGAGCAACGGAGTGGGCAACGACATAGAGCTTCGCGTTGAATGCTTGGAACGCGATGATCGCAGGTACTCGCAGGTGGTGATTGGTTTTCCTGAGGATTTTTTGCGACTTTAGAAGATTGGGAGTCCGGCTGGGCTCCCATATTATTCAGCAAACAGTTTATAGATCATAAACCCGACAGCTATCGTTAGAGCTAGAAGAAAGAGGAATTTCAGGCCGCGAAAGATGACTTCACGATCATCTCTTCTTTCTTGTTTTTGAATGTTGCTCTCAATGTAGGGTGCGATTTCATTCCAATGGCAACAGAGCCAAGTCTGAATATCTTTACTCGTGATCTCAAAGGAGTCAGTTGGTAGAGACCGAAAATCTTCAGCGAGTTGTTCCTTAAAGTATGGGACCATGAAAGAATTTGAATGGGAAGGAGGTGGAACATAGGTAGCAGAGTCGTCAAGGTGAAAGCCATGCTGAATGGATTCTCCAAGGATTGTTCCAGCGAGGCGGATACGATCATCTAAATGCTCAATTGTCTCTGGCGTTTCCATGGGTGGACCCCAGAGGAAGTAATCAGTCTTAATCATAGCCTTATCGAGAGAAAAGAGTTGCTCGCCGTTGCAATGAACACCTGTATGGTCACCAGTGAACCTAAGAAGCGGGTCATCTTCAGACAAACGGACTGGCGAATCGAGATGATTTGCAGAGTTCGTGAGACGAGGCTTGTCATCTTGCATGGGAATCTCAATTACGGAGAGAGCAGAGCTGCGGTTTGCTGGGTGAGGGCAGTTAGTAATATCGTATAGCGGCTGTCGATTCGATTACCTTCTTATTTGATCTTACTTTGAGACTCGGCAACCTATGGGCTATACCACATGGACCAAAGGTATGAGCTTGAAATGGCAATAACGGGAAGCAACACTGCCAACAAAAGGGTTGCACGACGTGAAAACATGATTGTCGAGTCTTTCTTGACTTTTCCAAATAGGAAACAGTCCAAGAAGTAGCCCAAGAACATGCGGGGAACAATTACAACAATTTCTACAAGCAGGCCAGCAATAGTACAAAGGAGGGTCCAAGGAATGATCCACAGCGGTTGGAGAAAGGGGAGGAACACGGTGGTCATACCAGCCATCAGAACAAAGGCGACGACGAGCCAGAAAGAATTCGAAAGTAGGTTTGTGACAATGGGAATAGGACGCTCATAGATTGTTTCGCCGTAGACCCAGTTTACAAATGAAACGAGTTGTTCTGTAGCCAAAGCGTAGAGGGCTGGCACAAGAAGGGAAAACAATAAGAGCTTTACTACAAGCAATAACCGGAAATAAAAACCGGCTTGTGGAGGTTTTGATAGGTCGGGTATTGTTACTGGGATTACGGGGATGAGCATATTATCTGCGATGGAGAGGTGGTAATCTTGATTTGTATAGGTGCAGTGTTAGTTGTAGTTCCTAGCTAGCGTGTTAGTTCCAGTCTCTTGCTTGCACGATGAGTGCGTAAATAACAAATAGGATGAACAGTACGAAGCTTATGACAAAACAGTTAACTACGAAGTTGTAGCCGGAGGCTTTCGTTGCGGAGAAGTCGGCAACTAGGGAGTCGCGAAAACTAGGTTCGTGTATTCGTTTCTGATACCAGCTCCCAAATTCATAGGAGTAGACTCGGGCACCGGAGTGAATGGTGAGTTGGTTGTTATTCCACTCCGCCCAAACGATATCTTCGCCCCGGAGGGGGGATGTTTGGATTAGTTGTGGTTTTCCTGGCTTAAAGACTTTATCTTGAAAGCGCGCTGTGCCATCTTCTCTTAACTGAATCCCGTCGAATGTATGATGATAGCCATCCGGGTTCATGTTTAGTTTTTCAACGAATTCTAAACGAAGCTGAGTTTCGCGATTTTTGATCTTTTGTTCCCAGTTAAAGTCAGCGATGGGCCAAAGGAGCAATCGTATCAGCGGAGCGAGAAGAGAAAGAGGCTTGGTGATGGCGAAGATAGGAAGAGCGGATAGGTTTATTAGGAATCGCAGAAGCCACGATTTCTTTTCTCGACCGTTCTGACCTATACCTCCGGCTTGTGTGTCAATTTCGGGTAGATTCCAGCGGCCGGTTTGCGAATTGAATGAATACTTGCAGGTCTCTATGTGCTGATTGCCATCAAGGCGATAGATTCGCAAAGTGTTGGGCGCGTCATGTTGATGAAAATCGGCGTACCAGGGATCCGGTGGTGGAGTTATGGGCTCTTGATAGATTGTTGTTGTAGGATGTAGGCAGTTGTCTTCAAGTTTCTTTCCGTTGCTGCAGTGAAGAACGAAGCTACTGTCTGGATTGCGTTTCGGTTCAGGACGAGCAACAGCAGACGTAGCAGTTGTTGATCTTCTGTTTTGTCTATCTCTTGTACTTTGTCTCATGACGGAATCGATGAGAATGAGAATTGATTGGTGTAAGTGACGCTAAGTGGAGTTACCCGGATTGAGATTGATAGTATTGCTTGATGAAGTCAGGTTGTTCCTGCTGTTGTTTCTCATGAAATAGCTGAAGTAATGTTGAGTTTATATTGCTAGCAGAGGAATTCGGTTGATTTGGAGGTGAAGGTGTAGTTTTTGTTTTGGAGTTAGCGCTCTGTGAACTCCGTCATGCCAGGAGCGTAATTCAGATCTTGACAAGCCGACGTCGTGAAGCACGCCTCTGGCGGCGGCGCTGGTTGGCCTGATCAAGTTCGCGCTGGCGATCTTCGCTGCGATGCTCAGGGTGTGCCTTGAGCCATCGGTCAGGTAGCAGCTCGGAGAGCTGTTCACGCTGGTCCCTTGAAAGCGATTCGAACGGGGTTTGGGCGTCGCCCACCCGCAAGTACTCGGGAACGATCTGAGGAAGCCGGACGAGAACATCGTTGAGATACGGGGTGACGTGGACATGATTAGAACGAGCACTCTGGATAAGCGTGTACCAGACGCATGCCGCGCGACCACCCGCATCGCTCCCAAAAAATTGGTAATTTTTTCTTCCAATAACCGAGGGGCGAATGACTCTTTCTGCCATGTTGTTATCGATCGCATAGCGCCCGTCGGTTGCAAATCGCGTCATCGCGTTCCAACGATTGAACAGGTAGCCGATCGCTTCGGCCAACTTGGTCGAAGGCCGTACCGTCGGCTGCACTTCGGTGAGACGATCGTGCAGAAGGGCAAGAATGGGAACCGACTCGCGCATGCGCACTTGTCGTCGCGTTTCCACATCGGCATCGGCCAGGCGATCCTCGATGTCGTACAGTTGCCAGATCCAAGCGAGCGCCTCGTGCGCAAGTGGCTGCGTTGAGACGGCGCACGCTTCGTCGAACTTCCGCCGCGCATGGGCCCAACAACCCAGATCCAGAAGTCGGCCATCCGATTCCTTGACTAGGGACGTGTAGACACTGTAACCGTCGGTTAATAATCCGCCTTGAAAATCATCAAGTATTTCCCGCGGACCTGCGCGGGATCGATCAAGTCGATAGTCAAATAGTTGGTACGGATGCTGGTCATCGCCAACGTAGGCCCAGAGATAAACCAGCTTGGTCGCCCCAGCCCCGGGACGCAGGACACGGGCCGTGGTCTCGTCGGCCCGTACATAAAAACTATCCAGTACTTGGGTGCGAATCAGATCCCACACCGGCAGCAGACGCTCGCCTGTTCGCACCACGGCGTTGCTCAACACGCTGCGGTTGAACCACATCGTGGTGGTGGAACGAAGCTCTTCCTGGAGACGATACAGGGGCAGGTGACGCTCGAACTTGGCGTGTGCCAGCCAGGCTAACGTGCTGGCCCCAAATATCCCTTTTTCGTTGATATTGGGTGGCTTTTCGCTGGTGACGATCTGCTGGCCATCCCGGCTAACAGGGCAACCGTAGGTAAACCGAACGTGCTCGGCGATGTAGGCGCTAGACTCAACATATTCTAGTTGCCGTGAGATCTGCTCGGAGATCACCGTCCGCTTGCCGCCACATCCACAAGGACAATCGAGTTCTTCCGGCGGCAGTGGGTGTTCAAAACGCTGGACCGGCAAGCACTCGGGGAATTCAAAACGTTTGCGCTTCTTACGGCGTTTCTTGCGTTTCGAAGACGATTCATCGTCTGGCTCTTCTTCGTCGGTCGCCTCGTCATCCTCGCTAATCTCGTTGCCCTCGATCGACTCGGGATCAAAAAGAAGCTTTTGATCGGGAGAAGGGATAAACCGTTCACGCCGTGGAGAAAAGAGTGCCTTACGGAGTAAGGTGATTTGCTCTTGCATCACCTCGATGTGATTCTGCAACGATTCAAGAGTTGCCTGTTGCTCGCTATTAACCCTTTTGAGATGTGCGATCTCGGCGCGCTGCACTTCGATCTCTTTTCGGAGTTTGTCGGATTCCATCGACAACGTTTCGGTCCTTGAAGGTGCGTCACGAAATGGCAAATGATCACACACCGTTGGTGTAGAACACACATGTTTATTTATCGACAATTCACGTTGCGCGTCAAGGTGGTTTCCAAGGCGATTGAGTAATTTGTTTTGCCTGCTCACGACGCCACCACTTGCGACGTTTGACACTCGATAGCTCGATGCCTTCCAGCAACAATCGCAGGTCGTCCACATGCAGTGTCAAGTAATCACCGGGGGATGCAATCGCCCCTCCATGGTCGGCGCCACGTAGTGTCTCGGACGTTCCTCGTTCAAGATGCTTGTAGAGGATGATCGTGCCGTCACCCGTGAAATAGAGTACCTTCAACCGGTTGCGGCGTCGGTTGAAAAACAAGAAAAGATCTCCGTCTTCAATCTGTTTGCCAAGCTCCTTTTCGACGATACCGATTAATCCACAAAAACTTTTACGCATGTCCGTGGGAGCCAACGCGGCGAAGACTTTTATTTGGGATGGCACAATCAACATGACGCCACCTCACGCAACGCCTGCAATACGTCCTTCACTGTCTCACAATCGGTGCCGTGAGGCACATCCACAAAGACTCCCTGCTGCGGCAAGTGAATACGCAGCGTGGACGCAGGTGTCGTCCCCTCGATCCGCACAGGCACCAGTTGGGTGCCCTGGACGGCGTTACGACTGGTTTTAAGAGACTTGGTCGAACGGCTCCCCTGCTCTGGGGAGGCTTGCTGCTCACGGAACTTACGCTGCCAGGCATAATAGCTGGTTTGTGTAATCGAGTTCTGGTGGCAAAACGCCGCGATGCTCAAGCCGCTTGAGGACTGCTGTTTCAGTAGGCCACGCCAGTGGGACTCTTGGGATTTGTTTCGATTGGTCATTGTGCTCGTTCCTGGAATAAAGGGAATGGTTCACCTCTATTAGGATAGCGCGCAATTTTGGGACGCTGTTCACAGAACGCTTACCATCTATTCGAGGTGCCGCCTAATGAGGGGCCTGTCATGAAGCTGTTTCGAAGGACGCCGCCATTCATCCTATCGCCGGTCGGCCGGGTGGGCCGCCGACAGGGTGGTACTCGGGGTCGTCCCAAATTGTCGTGAGGTCTTTGCGATAGTCGCTGGTGTTCTCCTAAAAGTGATTTTGTTGTTGGTGAATTTGTGAACGGACGAGTGCTTTGACAACCATTCTAACTGGACTTTTGCATTTTGAGATTTCAAGATCAGTTTTCCGGCCGCTAGCATTCGGTTCCTTGATTTTGTGTCGGGGAGATCGTTAACGGCACAATGGATGGTGTACCTTGCGATCTTCAAGAACTCGCGATTTTTCGAGGTCGAAATGAGCATGGCTCGTAGTATGGTATTTCTACCCTACAGCATTGAAAAACACTGCTATTTGTCGAGGATTGAGGGGCAATGATCCGTGCAAGCACGATGACACCTCGCTGTGAGCCATACGAATTGATCTCGAAAAAACTCAAAAAACACTTGTTTTCTAGGTCCGATTGGCCTTGAAGTCCAGCTTTGCAAAAGTCCAGTTCTAAGTCATGTCAAAGCACTAGGCGACGCCAGCCGTTCGGTACTGCTGGCCGCTGCAAAGCATCGATACCATCACACACCAGACACGGCGGGCGATGGCAACAATTGCCTTTTTTGCTCCACAGCGAGCCTTGAGTTTGTCGTACAAGTTGCCCCAGCGGCGGGTCTTGTTTACCAACCGCCAGGCGGTCTCCACCAAGATCGTTCGCAAGAGCCGCGAGCCCTCCTTGGTAATTCCCAACTGTTTGGCTTTCCCAGCGCTCTCACGAATGCCAGGCGCAAGCCCTGCCTAGGCGGTCGCCTTTCGCTGCGAGCCAAAACGACGAATGTCGCCAACCTCGGCTAGAACGACGTCAATCGTCACGGGACCAACGCATGGCATGCTATCGAGTACCGCATGGGCTTCCCGCTCAGCAATCGGTGCCGTTTTGGCGAAAGTCACCAATTGCTTGTCGACCTTCTTGAGCCGCCCAGCGTGCTGGTCTAGTTCTTCGCACAGGAGATTCACCGTAAAACGATCTGCTGCTGAGAGAGTAATCGCTGCCATACATTCTCTTCCTTGCTTGGTGAAAAGGTTCGATTGATCCGCATTATAATGTGAAAGAATTCGGCGTAGCTTGTTCTTGACCGAAGTGATTCGCTTCTGCACGTAGTGCCGGTGACGCACCAACACGCGATGCTCGCGCACGCGTGGAGTGGGCCGCCAAGCCTCCGGGATCTGGTCGAGCGCCAGGAATTCTGCCAGCGTCTGGGCATCAAGCTTATCTGTCTTTCGTTTGCTTTGGGCAATCACCCGCAGATGGTTTCATCCTACTTTACTGCCGACCGGGGGTTGGCCGACGTTCCATCCACCAGCAGGTGATCGAGAAGAAGCCAGGCAGGTAGAACATGAGAAACACCCATCCCCCGGGAAACTTGCCGGATAGGGCGAAATTCACCGCATAGAACAGTACTATTCCACCGAGCGCAACGATACCGCCGGTCAACTCCCACTTCCACAGCAGAGCAAATCCGACAAGGCTCAACACGAACCCGCACGAGAGCCACCCTTCGCCGGGAGCAATGTTTTGCACGTTCGGCAATCCTTCGACGATCAAATGCAGCAGAACAAAAGCAAGAATCAACGACCCGATAACCCTAGCCGTCCATCGCAACACTTGAGAAAACGTCATTGCAAATCGCATCTTCGCACCTCCTCCTGTTAACTCGGCACAAGGTTCCCCTGTTTAGCAGCCGCCTCGTGGGAACCTGGTGGGGTGGATGTTGATGGAGCCCCATGGGTCGCCAGGACGCTATCGATTTGTTTCGAGTTTGGCGGCCCATGAGGGAAGTTGGTTTCGTAAAACGTTGGCGGCTCGTAAGTCCAGCCATTCTGAAGCATCCGCTCTTGGCGCTGCAGCATGTGGTACAAATAGCGACCGGCAATGGGGGCGGCGAGACGCGATCGCCAGCCGCACTCCGCGTGCAACTCTTCCAGGAGTTCGCCTATCTGAGCGGCCCGTCGAGGATCGTCTCGATAGAAACGGCGTGTTGCCCAAAGGACGCTCGCATAGCGCACCGGCAAATTCGAGGCCTCGTGCGCAAACCGCGCACGAATGCGGGCATTGGGATGGTTCTTGAATTTCCTCCAGCCGCGCAACACCGTGCGGACAATTCGCACGATGCTCGGACCGTTGACTTCAAAGTCGCGTCGGAAGGCACGCAAAAGGAACTCGGTCTCCTGGCCCTCTTTGATGTGGGGATGATGGTAGTTGAAAACGTGTTGGCCATGAATGTCGGCAATCGAAACGTCAGCTAAGCTCTTCAGCGAATTGTCTGCTTCGTGCTCCGCAAAGAGTGGCGTGCCAGGAATAGGCGTATAGAGCATGAACTGATGGAACTCGGTCTCGTGGCTTACGGCATGTTCGATTGCCTCGTCGATGTTCTCGGGCGTGTGCTCTTCCAGGCCGATAATGCTCGAGCCGAGCACGCGGATGCCGTGCTCCCGTAAGCTCCTCACAAACTCAACCGTGTCGGTTCCGGCCAGCTTGGTGTACTGCGATCCTTTGCCTTCCAGGCCCATCCAGACCCAGGAAACCCCCAGCGCCACCAATTGCTCCAGCGTGTATTTCTGTAAGACGTTCGCCGAACTGAAAACATACATCGACCATGATTTACCATGCTCCTCGATTCGCTCAAGCAGCCTTAGCACGCGTTTTTTGTCGAGCAGAAAGTTTTCGTCCATGACGAAAAACGCCTTGATGCCAAGGGCCGATTCCAGCTCGCACATGATGTCGAAAAGTTCGTCGCCCGACTGGTAATACTCGATAAATTTTCCCTTGCCGCCGAACATGGCCGAGGTCGAACAGAAGTTGCATCCGATCGGACAGCCGACCGAAGGGATCAGCGTGGCGCAAGCATCGCCGGGGTGATTGCGCAAGCTGACACCCATGATTCGCGTGCCGATGTTACCCCGCACAACGGGATGACGAATCGGCTGATGTTCGTCCTCGCCGAGAAACTTCCGCATCCAGCGGACGCCATCGCCACGGACGATATGATCGACGTCCGCGTATTTCGGCAGCACCGAGAGATTCGCAATGTGCCCGCCGACGACAATCGTCGCACGGGGCTGGTGCTTGCGGATCAGCTTGCACATCCGGCGCACTTTGAGCAGATTGGTCATGATCGAGCTAATGCCAATCACGTCATACTCGTTTGTCTTGAGTTCCTCAAGAAATCGCTCTTCGGTCGGGAAATCGAGCAGCGTGCAAGGTGCTTTTAGGTTGACATGGATCAGCATCAACCCCCACGACCGATTGAACGTGCGCAGCGAGAAGCTTTCCTGCACCCGAGTGACCTGATTGTGGTAAAGCTCCATCGGGTTGATCAGCCGGCTGCCATAGGCATCGTCCTGGGCGTAGGGTCCAAAGACGCTCGTGAGCAGCACGCGCGCCTGTGTGCCTTTCGGGTGTGTCGGATGGTTTGAAGCTAATTGCGACATGAAACGATTACCGTGCTAAAGCATGTAGACCGGAACGAGCAACGCGCTTTTCCGGCAGTGCATGAATCCGCGACAAGGATGCGCCGGAACTCGCGTAGCTCGTTCCGGCCTACCTGTTACTCAACGTGGCGCTGTCCAATTAAGATTCTCTTCTGGCTAACCGCTAATCGCTCCTGACCCTCACTTCAATGATGCCCACAACAACCGGCACCCGACGTGGAACTTGGAACTTTGCACGTTACCCCGAAGCGTCCTGCTAACTTGATGGCGATGTCGAGATACTTTTGGTGGGTCTCTGGCCCCATGTCGTCGTGCTCTACGTGAGCAAATGAGTCCATCAGTTGCAATTGGTCTTGTTCGCTGAGCGCCTTATCGGCCATCTGGAACAAGCACTGGTCTTCCTTCTGAATGTGCTCCCGAAGGAGTAGAACAAATGCTTTTGCATGGGTTGTGAACTCGGTCGTTGCCGAGGAGTCTCCGGCAGCTACTGCGGCAATGGCCTTTGCCATTTCGCGAACATGCTGTCGACCTGCTTCGTGCTCCTGTCGCATGACACCGGTTGGCCCCTCTTCCGGCGAGAACCCTTTTTTCTCGAGCAGCGGGAACAGACAATCTTCTTCCTTGCCGTGATGACACCGGTCGGAAAAATTCTGGAAGAAGTCGACCGCTTGATTCGCGGACTCAAGGTCCAACTCCCCATCGGTCTCGCCTCGCTGGGCCATAATCTCCAGGCAATCCAAAACTTGTTCAATCACCCGGTGCTCCTGCATTAACACTTCTGTGGGTCGCATGTATAGGTCTCCAGTTTTTTTAAGGAAAGCGCGTTCCAGCTATAGTTCCAACGCTGTTAAGGATGGCTCAACAATAACTTCGGCATCTCAATTGGCAACGTGGCCTGACTCTTTACACCGAAGGTGTTGAACTCCAAAGCCCAGGGTCGCGCAGCGCACCCTGGGTCACATTATGTGATCCGAATACCCTTAGGCGAGCGGCAATTGTAAATTTACCAGGAATACTAGCACGACGCGCAAGCGAGTGTGCGCTAGACCCACTTGTTTGCGCTGCGTGCTAGTATTTTTATTCTGCCGCTCACCTAGTGCTTGGTAAATTCTCTATTGCCGACGCGCCTTAGCACGGAGCAAACGACGTTCTTGTTGTCGGGACAGTCGGGACTAACGAGAGCAAATATCTCACGACGTCGCAAGCGGAGTAGCTCAAAGCTTCGGGCGTCTTGAGAAACTGAAGGAGATTATTGACGTCGTCTCCACAGGTAACTAGCGGCAGTTCTCGGCTGCCATCACCACAAATCTGTCCCAAGCCGATGTTTGCCATCAGTCCATTGCAGACGCATTTCCTGCCCGCCGTGTCCTCTTCTTTGCCCCCCCGGTGCAGGTAGGACGAAATAGGTTCGGCAGGGCATCGCCAGCCAAGCGTCCCGTCAGGTCGCTTGAACGCCTGGCGAAGATACCCCAGGTCGCAACGCCTTTTGCGTAGTTGATAGGTAACGGAGTCGGAGAGGCTGCCCAACATGGAAAGCACTTTGAACGGAAAACCAGTCGGCGAAGCCACCGGGTCGGTATGCACGTCAAGCTCGCCCGTTTTGCACGACCGAATCACTTCATGCCGAATATCTTCTCGCAAGCCCGATTCGTCGCAGAAGGCAAACGCGGTTCCGACTTGAACTCCGGCCGCTCCGGTGTCCAAGGCGCGGACGACCTGCTCGGGGGAGCCGTAAGAGCCAGCCAACCAGAACGGTAATCCCAAAGCCTTCATCGCTTCCAAATCGACGATGTCCCGCTGTCCGTAGATGGGCTCGCCGCAGTCGTTGAATTGTGTTTTTCCTCGGGGCGGCGCATTGTGTCCGCCGGCGGTGGGTCCTTCGACGATAAACCCGTCGACGGCTCCACTCGATTTTCGGGTTAGCATCGTGGCAAGCGTGGCCGAGGCCACGATGGGTAGAAACTTGGGGCGACGCAGCCATGGCGATTGCCCCCCAGTAAACTTGCCAGGATCAAAGCGGGTATAAAACCGATCATCGCTCTGGGCCCCTTCGACCTTCAGGAGCAACTCGACCGGTTTTCCGTCGCACAGGCGGTCGATGACGCCCGGAATGGCGGTCGGGATGCCGGCTCCCATCAAGACGTAATCGACGCCGGCGATCATGGCACCGAACAGCGAAGGGAGCGTGGGAAGCTGAATTTTCTCCAGATAATTGATGCCGACCAAGCCATCGTGACCTTCTTTGGCCAAAAATACCTCGGCAAAGTTTGCCAGGACATTCAATTCTAGTTGAGTTTGCGTAGGTGCTTCGGTGAGTAGCTTCATCGTGGCAAAAGGTACGTCCGACGACTTGTCCTCGGGCCGGAAAAAGCGACCTACGATTCGTTTCGCTATCTCTGTCAGAGGAAACTCTGCCAAAGCACGTCGGATATTTCCACCAGGATCGCCCGACTGCAACCGACGTACCAAGACAGCATCCAGCGCCGTGCCCGAAACAACGCCCAGTTGGCCCGCGCGCGACACAGCTCTGGCGAGTGGCCACGCCGAGACCGCAATTCCCATTCCACCCTGAATAATGATCGGGTGTGAACTTTGATTCATCTCGATTCCTTTCCCAACTCTTCCTCTTTGGTCTTCTTGCGGTTTTTCGCCTTTGGGCGTTTTCTTGCCGCAAGATTGGTTTGGATCATGATCGTCTTTTTTTCCTGACAGAGCGGCGTGACAGCGCCCGGCTCTGCCAAGACATCCGCAATGGTCGTGCCGCGAAACTGATTTTCCACCATCTCCATGGCTTGATCAAGACGCCGGTGAAGCGGACAAAGTATCGAGCCGTGCGACGTAATGCCAAGCGGACACTCGTGAATTCGTTTGAACGGTTCGACCGCGTCCACGACCTCCCAGATGGTCAGCTTTTCAGGCTCTTTTGTCAATACAAAGCCGCCATGCAACCCTCGTTGGGATTTTGCAAGTCCCGATCGCACCAATCTTTGCATAAGTTTGGAGAGATAGGGAGCTGGTACCTGGGTGATTTGCGAAATCTGCTGCGCAGTGCAAGGCTGTCCTTCGTGCTGGGCGATCGTAACTATGGCACGCAAGGCGTATTCGACCGTCTGGGAAATCATGGTAACCGGCTGCATGCTCGGGGACTTATGGTAAAAATAAAATTTGCAGACAAAAGGACCTTGACATCCTTTATAACGGGCAGTAGTTTGGTTAGCAACACAGGAAATTAAGATCGATTTATCTTTTTATTGGTCGCTAGCGTGCGTTACGGGTGTTTTCAGAGAAGCAGGATTCATGTGGGTTTAACCTTATAAGATGCCCTGGGAGTAGCACCGCCCATGTGTGTTAACCCCCCCAGGCGGACTGGACCAGACACTCTCTTTACCTATGAGACTTTTGAGCAATCGAGATGGAATTCTTGCCATGGCGGGAGGTAGACTCTTTAGCTGGAGGGTCCTACTGGCTGCACTCAGTTTGTTGGGGGCACCCCTACTCTTGTCGGCGCCTGCCAATGGCCAAGACACACCAGACTACTTTCGACTGAACTGCACTAATTGCCACACCATCGGCGGCGGGCGGCTAACAGGCCCTGACTTGAAGGACGTCACGAAGAGGCAGGATCGACAATGGCTCGCCAAATTCTTGATGAATCCCCGTGCCATGATCGATAGCGGCGACTCTTATGCTAAGGAGCTTTTTGAAGTAGCTCGTAGCATTATGCCCACGCCGCCGAGGATAACCGCTGATCGGGTCGAAAAACTGCTCGACTTGATTGAATCGGAGTCGCAACTCGAAGAATCGCAATTCAAGGGATTTCAAATCTCAACCGAGCCATTCACGGATGTCGATCGGGCTCGTGGGCGCGAAATTTTTCTCGGCCCTGAGCGATTGGAGGCTGGCGGTACTGCTTGTATTTCCTGTCACAGCATGTTTGACACCCCATCCTTGGGAGGCGGTCGGCTGGGCCCCGATTTGACCAATGTCTACGAACGCCTCAAGGGTCGGGCTGCTCTGAGTGCATGGCTTATGGCCCCTGGCACCGAGACGATGCAACCGATCTTTAAGAATCGTCCATTAAAAAAAGATGAAATTCATGCCCTGGTCGCCTATTTCGAGTCGACTACGGCCGAGCGGCCCGCCGATCCCTCGACGAGTCGGGTGACATTTTTATTGTCCGGCTTGGCCGGGGCGATCTTTGGAATTTTCTTTTTCGACGCCCTATGGAAACGCCGCTTTCATTCTGTGCGCAGATCGCTTGTCGAAGCCAGTACATCCCGAGGTAAGTCATGAGTGTGTTGGACGCCATTTCCTGGATCCGCGATGAGGTGAATCCCAAAGGTCGCACTTGGGAGGAGTTCTATCGCAATCGTTGGCAACACGACAAGATCGTTCGTAGCACACACGGCGTCAATTGCACCGGCGGCTGCACGTGGCAGATTTATGTGAAGGACGGAATCGTCACTTGGGAAATGCAAGGGCTCGATTATCCGCTGCTCGAATCGGGCATTCCTCCTTACGAGCCACGCGGCTGCCAACGAGGTATCTCCTATAGCTGGTATCTCTACAGCCCGTTGCGAGTGAAGTATCCCTATATTCGCGGGGCACTGCTGGACCTGTGGCGAAAAGCCCGGGCCGATCATAGCGACCCGGTCGCTGCCTGGAAGAGCATGGTCGAGAATCCCGAGTCGCGCCGCCGATGGCAGAAGGCACGTGGCAAAGGGGGACTGCGACGCACCGATTGGGATACCGCGATGGAAATCATCTCGGCGTCGCTTGTGCATACCATCAAATCACATGGCCCGGATCGCATTGCCGGCTTCTCGCCGATTCCCGCGATGTCGATGATCAGCTATGCATCGGGTTCACGCCTGCTACAACTCTTGGGTGGTGTGTCGCTTTCGTTCTACGATTGGTATTGCGACTTGCCGACCGCCTCGCCCGAGACCTGGGGCGAGCAAACCGACGTGGCCGAGAGTGCTGATTGGTACCATGCGAAGTTGCTGGCGGTGATGGGGTCGAATCTGAACATGACCCGCACACCCGATTGCCATTTCGCCGCCGAGGCGAGGCATAACGGCTCGAAGATGTGGGTCTTCTCGCCCGACTTCAGTCAGGTCTCGAAGTACGCCGACGAGTGGATCGATATCAACGCCGGCCAGGACGGCGCTTGGTGGATGGCGGTGAACCATGTGCTGCTCACCGAATTTCATCATCAGCGGCAGGTCCCCTACTTCGACAAGTACACGCGCAAGTTTACCGATGCGCCCTATTTGGTGGAGCTGAAAAAGGGCAACGACGGCGTCATGCGGCCGGGCCAGATGCTTCGCGCGGGTCGGTTGAAGCAATATGCCGACCAGCAGCATGGCGAGTGGAAGTTCCTGATGTGGGACGAGAAAACCGGCACGCCAAAGATGCCCATGGGCAGCTCGGGCCATCGCTGGGGCGACGTGAAGGGGCAGTGGAATCTGCTGCTGAAGGATGGCAAAGATGGCAGCGAAATCCAGCCCGAGCTGACCTTCCTGTCTAAAAACGACGGTGTGGTTCAGGTCGAACTCGACGACTTCGGCATGGGTACCGTCCACCAGCGCGGCGTGCCGACCAAGACTATCAAGACTGCCGACGGACAGCAGGTGCAGGTCACCACGGTCTACGATCTGATGATGGCTCAATATGGGGTAAATCGCGATTTAGCGGGCGATTATCCAGCCGATTACGATGATGAGAATGCCCCGTTTACTCCGGCCTGGTCTGAAAAATACACCGGCCGCGGCCGGGAAGATGTGATTCGGTTCGCACGCGAATGGGGCCAAACGGCCGAGCTTACCGAAGGCAAATGCACCATTATCATCGGTGCCGGGATCAACCACTGGTACCACGCCAATCTGATGTATCGTGCCGGGATTCATGCGCTGATGTTTTGCGGTTGCGTCGGCAAGAACGGTGGCGGGCTGGCCCACTATGTTGGCCAGGAAAAGCTGGCACCGGCCGAGTCGTGGGCGTCGATCATGTCGGGCAAAGACTGGCAATCAACGCCCCGTCTGCAGAACGCGCCGAGTTGGCACTACGTCCATTCCGACCAATGGCGTTACGAAAAGGATTTCACCGATTACCACACGGTCCCCAAGCAGCATGGCGGGACGGACAGCGATGAAGATAACATGGCCCAAGGCCATGCGATGGACATGCAGGTCCGCGCGGTTCGCAACGGTTGGTTGCCGTTCTACCCGCAATTTCCGGAGAACCCCATCGAAATTGCCGCCGCAGCGCGCGAGGCGGGTGCCAAGTCGCCGGAAGAGGTTGCCAAGTGGGTGGCCGAGCGACTGAAAAACCGCGACATGAAGTTCTCGGTCGAAGACCCCGACGCCGAAGAAAATTGGCCACGCGTTTGGTTCATCTGGCGGGGCAACGCGCTGATGTCGAGCGCCAAGGGCCACGAATACTTCCTGCGGCATTATCTCGGCACGCACGACAATTGCGTCAACGAGGACATGGCTGAGGATTCGGTGAAGGAAATTGCATGGCATAAAAATGCTCCGCAAGGGAAGATGGATCTGGTCGTCGATCTCAATTTCCGGATGGATACCTCGGCCTTGTATTCCGATATCGTTCTGCCGGCGGCCACTTGGTACGAGAAGGCCGATCTCAATTCGACCGACATGCACAGCTTTATCCACCCGCTCTCCAAGGCGGTGCCTCCCTGTTGGGAATCGAAAAGCGATTGGCAGATTTTCCAACTAGTGGCCCAGAGGTTCTCCGAGCTTTCGGAAAAGCATTTCCCCGAGCCGGTCGAAGACTTGGTCGCGGCACCATTGGCACACGATTCGCCTGCCGAAATCGCTCAGCCAAACATGAAACAATGGATCGATGGCGGCGTCGAGGCGATCCCGGGCAAGACGATGCCCAACTTCAAGGTCGTCACCCGCGACTATAAAAACATCTTCAACCAGTTTATTTCCTACGGACCCAACGTGCGCGAGGGTGGTCTCGGCGCGCATGGCACAAGCTATGCAATCAAGGACGAGTACGACGAGTATCTCACCACGCACCCCACCGTCACCTGGAACGGAAACACCTATCCATCGCTTCGCCGCGATACCGAGGTGTGCAATACGATCCTCCACTTCGCCACGGTAACCAACGGCGAGTTGGCCTACCGGTCGTACAAAAATATGGAGGAAAAGACGGGCCTGCCCCTGGTGCATCTGGCCGAGAAAAACCGGGGCGTTCGGGCGTCCTACGAAGACCTGCAATGTCAGCCGCAGCGGTTCATTAACAGCCCCATGTGGTCGGGGCTTATCGAAAATGGCCGCACTTATTCGGCGTTTACTTATAACGTCGAATCCGACGTGCCTTGGCGGACGCTCACGGGTCGGCAGCAGTTTTATCTCGATCATCCCGTCTACATCCAATTTGGCGAGCATGTTCCGACCTACAAGCCAAAGCCGCTACCGACGGAGTACGCGGACCTCACCTTCAGCGAAGGCGAAGCGCCCAGCGATTCGAAGGTGCTGACGCTCAACTATCTCACGCCGCACGGGAAGTGGCACATCCACTCGACCTACGGCGATAACCAGCGGATGACGACGCTGTCGCGCGGCGTCGATCCGGTCTGGATCAGCGTGCAAGATGCCGAGCAACTGGAGATCGACGACAACGATTGGGTCGAAGTTTACAACGACAACGGCGTCGTGGTCACACGGGCGGCAGTCAGTTCGCGGATCCCGCCGGGAATCTGCATTCAATACCACTCGCCGGAACGGACCTACAGCGTGCCGAAGTCGCCGCTGCGAAAGAATCGCCGCGCCGGGGGCCACAACAGCCTCACACGAACGCGGCTGAAACCGAATTTCATGATCGGCGGCTATGGACAGTTTACCTACCACTTCAACTACTGGGGCCCGATCGGCTGCAATCGCGATACGCATATCATCATCCGTAAGTGTCCTGTCGTGAATTTTTAATCCCAATAACAACATCGTAAATTGGTTTCGTTAGCCCCTGGGCTTGTCCCGGCGCGCGGAATCGCCCCGCGCCGGGACAAGATGCTTTCGCGCCGGGACAAGATGCTTTCGCGCCGGGACAAGCCCGGCGGCTAACTCTCAACTCCCAACCCCCAACTCTCAACCCGACATGAACATCCGCAGCCAAGTTTCCATGGTGTTTCACCTCGATAAGTGCATCGGGTGCCACACGTGCAGCGTTGCCTGCAAAAATGTGTGGACCGACCGTAAGGGGGCGGACTACATGTGGTGGAATAATGTCGAGACGAAGCCGGGCACGGGCTATCCCACCAAGTGGGAAGACCAAGAGCAGTACCACGGCGGCTGGGAAAAGAATGGCGATCAGCCGATCCACATCAAGTCGACCGGCAAGGCGCGCGTCGTTCCCAATATCTTCCACAATCCGCACATGCCGAGCATGGACGACTATTACGAGCCGTGGACCTACGACTACCAAAATCTGTTTAACGCCAAAGAAGGGGCTGACCAGCCGATCGCCAAGCCAATCTCGATGGTTACCGGCGAAGAGATCGAGATCGAAGCGGGCCCCAACTGGGACGACGACCTGGGCGGTTCGCAAATCTACGCGGCCAACGATCCCAATCTGAAAGGGCTTTCCGAACAACAGCGGTTGCAGCTTAGCTCGGTCGAGCGGTTGGTGTTTTTCTACCTGCCTCGCATTTGCAACCATTGTCTGAATCCATGCTGCGTCGCCTCGTGCCCTTCCGGGGCACTCTACAAGCGGGGCGAAGATGGCATTGTGCTGATCGACCAAAAGAAGTGTCGGGCGTGGCGTAGTTGCGTGGCGGCGTGCCCCTACAAAAAGACCTATTTCAACTGGTTCACCGGCAAAAGCGAAAAGTGCATCCTTTGCTTCCCGCGGCTCGAGACGGGTCAGGCACCGGCTTGCTTCCATTCTTGCGTGGGGCGGATTCGCTATCTTGGTGTGCTGCTGTACGATGCCGAACGCCTGGAGGAGGTTGCCAATCTTCCCGACGAAGAACTGGTCGAGGGACAACGGTCGCTAATCCTCAATCCGCACGATCCCGAGATCATCCGCAAAGCCCAGTCGGCGGGAATTCCCGATGGCGTGATCGAATCGGCCCAGCAATCGCCCGTGTACAAATTTGTGATGGACTGGAAGATCGCCCTGCCGCCACACATCGAATACCGCACGTTACCGATGCTCTTCTACGTGCCACCCATGTCGCCGGTGATTGCCAACTTTGAAGATGGTCTGGCGAGTCACCAAATGCAGAATCTGTTCCATGGCATCGACGAGTCGCGCGTGCCGATGCAGTACTTTGCCAATCTGTTTGGCGGTGGACACGAAGGCGTCGTACGCTACGCGATGGGCAAACAACTGGCCGTGCGGTGGCATCGGCGTGCCGAGACGGTTGGCGACGTCGATCGGGCAACCGCAGATCGATTTCTCCGAGAAGCCGATTGCACGGTGGAAGAGGCCGAAGCGATCTACAAACTTACGTCGCTCTGCACGTTTGAAGATCGGTTTGTCATTCCGCCCATGTATCGCGAGCAGGCCATCGAAATGGTCAAAGAGCCGGGTGAACACAAAGCCGAGACAGGCTTCGGCTTCGTCGGCGGCCCACAAAGAGGACTCTAACCGTGTTGCAACGCAACACACGGCGCGGAACGCAACGCCCAACGCAACGCCCAACGCAACGCCCAACACAACACACATCTTCAAATAAAATCATGCAAGAAAAATCACGCACCTTCGGTACGATCAGCCGACTGCTGAGCTATCCTGACAATCACTACATCCAGCTGGTGGAATTGCTCTATCTGATCGTACAAAACGAGTTGCCCGAGGCCGCGAAAGGCATCTCCCAGTTCGGCCAGTTTGTCGAGCAATGTGGGGAATACGAACTGGAGGAAGCCTACACGCGCACCTTTGATGTCAACCCTTCCTGTGCCTTGGAAATCGGTTGGCATCTGTTTGGCGAAGACTACATGCGAGGTCAATTCCTGGTGCGGATGCGCGGCGAACTTGCAAAGTATGACATTCCCGAATCAAGCGAACTGCCCGATCACCTGGCCCATGTACTGGCGGTCATCGCCGCGATGCCGGCAGACGAAGCCCACCAGTTTTCGCACGCATGTCTGTTTCCAGCCATTTACAAAATGCAGGCAGCGCTTGACAAAAACGGGTCTCCCTACGGGCATCTGATTCGTTGCCTCGTCCTGGTGCTCGAACAGCACTTCGGCACGAGCGAGCCTTGGAGCGAGAACGACGAAAAAATGCTCCGCAACTCGGACTCCTTTCCGGGTCAAAACGGTCCACGTCCGCCGGGCATGGACGATCCACTGCGCAGCTATCCAATGCCCGGGTCGACATGCGTCGGCAACGTCGAGTTGGTGCCACTGCAGATGCAATTCAAATCGCCCGAGAGCGAGCCGGTCCTAACTCCCAGTGTTCCGAATGGGAGAACGACATGAGCCAACATTTTTTCGATCAATTCATGTTCGTGGCACTTCCTTATGTGTGCCTGTTTACGTTCTTCCTGATGACGATTTATCGCTATCGGGCGCAATCGTTTTCGTATTCGAGTCTGTCGAGTCAGTTTTTAGAGAACAAGCACCATTTTTGGGCGGTCGTGCCGTTTCACTACGGCATTCTGGTGGTCACGGCAGGCCATTTTATCGCGTTCCTCATTCCACGGTCGCTGCTCGCCTGGAACAGCAAGCCGTGGCGACTTTATGTGCTGGAAATCTCGGCGTTTGCGTTCGGCATCCTGACGCTCATCGGTTTGGTCGGCGTGATTGTGCGGCGCATGAGTAGCAGTAAAGTCCGCGTGGTGACCACGCCGACCGACTGGATTTTGTTTCTCATGTTGCTGGTGCAAACGGTTAGCGGCGTGAGTATTGCCCTGTTTTATCCTTGGGGTTCTTCCTGGTTCGCGACAAACATGGCACCCTATTTGTGGTCCATTATGAAACTCGGCCCCGATGTCACGTTCGTTGCCGCGATGCCTTGGTTGGTCAAGCTGCACGTGGTGCTGGCGTTTTTGACGATCGGATTTTTCCCGTTCACCCGGCTGGTTCATGTCCTAGTGATTCCCAACCCCTACCTGTGGCGCAAGCCGCAGGTGGTGCGTTGGTACGCAGACAGAGAAAAGACAAGATAATCTAATGGAAGTACGCAACAAAGCTACCCGTATCGACCTCTTCTCGCTGAAGACTCCCCAAATGCGGGCGTTCCACATGTCGTGGTTCGCTTTCTTTCTGTGTTTCTTCGCCTGGTTTGGCATCGCGCCGCTGATGGCGGTGGTACGAGAAGAACTAAGCCTGACAAAGCAGCAAATTGGCAACACGATCATCGCCTCGGTTGCCATTACGATTATTGCTCGGCTGATCATCGGCTGGCTCTGCGATCGAGTGGGGCCGCGAATTAGCTACACGGTTTTACTATTGGTCGGCTCGATTCCCGTGATGAGCATCGGCCTGGTCGGTTGGATATCGCTGCCCGAATTCGTTGCCAATCTCGGGTTGCACGAAGCCGATCTTAACTGGCTGCCCGACTTCCTCGTGCCCGACTTCCTCGTCAACATGGGCCAGAGTGAGCAAGAATGGAACTACGCGGTTTTCCTGATGTTTCGTCTCGGAATCGGCGTGATCGGAGCGTCCTTTGTCATTACGCAATATCACACCTCGGTGATGTTCGCTCCGAATGTGGTCGGCACGGCCAACGCAACCAGTGCTGGCTGGGGCAACCTGGGTGGCGGCGTCACGCAGATGATCATGCCGATGGTCTTCGCAGGCTTTGTCGGTCTGGGATATCTCGAACCATCGGCTTGGCGACTGTCGATGGTTGCCGCCGGGGCTGTCTGTTTCATCACAGGCATCGCCTACTTCTTCTTTACCACCGACTTGCCCGATGGAAATTTCAAAGAACTTCGCGCTTCTGGTGAGCTCAAGGAGAGCGAGACGGGGAAAGGTTCATTTTGGCTCGCAGCACGAGACTATCGAGTTTGGGCGCTCTTTTTCGTCTATGCCGCCTGCTTCGGTATCGAACTGACGATTAACAATATCGCGGCAATTTACTACATGGACTACTTCGATCTCGGCCTAAAAACCGCGGGACTCGTTGCGGGCTTGTTTGGATTGATGAACATATTTGCCCGAACGCTCGGCGGCTTCATCAGCGACAAGTTTGTGCAGAAGGGTGGCTTGAAGGGGCGTGTCCGGTGGCTATTTATCGCGCTGTTTATCGAGGGAATCGCACTCTTGTTCTTCTCGCAGATGCGCGTGCTAGCCCTGGCCATTCCTGCCATGATTCTCTTCAGCCTGTTTGTGCAGATGTCCGAAGGGGCAACCTATTCGATCGTTCCCTTTATCAACAAAAAAGCACTCGGCTCGGTTGCCGGTATCGTCGGCGCTGGCGGCAACATGGGTGCCGTTTGTGCCGGGTTTCTCTTTCGGTCAGAAAGTTTGAGCTATCCGCAAGCGCTGATGATTCTCGGCTTTGCCGTATCGGCATGTGCTTTTTTCACTTTCCTAGTGCGATTCAGCCCAGCGGACGAAAAGGCTGCCGCCGCGGAATTTGACATGGCCATGGCTCGCCGTCGCGAGGAGCTCAAAGATCGCAAGCCAATTGGCGATCTCATTCCTGGAATTCGCCATCTTCGTCCGATGGATGCCTTGCGAATCTATCTTGGCATCGCGCTGTTCATCAAGGGAATTTACTTCATCATGAACATGAACGAACTGGAATCTACGCTCGGCGAAGGACTCGGCGAAGGACAAACCATGATCGCCTGGTCGGTTGTGTTTGCCCATGTGATCGGCGGTGCGAGTCTCGTGCTAGGGTTTGTCACGCGCGTGGCCGCCGCCGCGAACGCGATCATTCTTCTCGGCGCAGTGATCGTCACAATCACGGGTACGGCCGTGGGTGGAAGCTTGCTGGGAACCAATGTCGATTTCCAATTTGCCTCGTTTGTTTTCTTCTCGTTGGTCCTGTTCATTTGGCGAGGCTCCGGCCCACTTTCGCTGGACCACTTGATCCGTCTTGATGCCGAAAAGGAGCCGGAGATACTGTGAATCGGATAGCAACGCCCGGCAAGAAAATATTGTCCACCTGAAACACCAAGCTGACGGCCGATAGCTGCCAGCAGGCCACTCCAAAAAAAGCGAGAAATCATGGCTAGAACACCAGACCATTGGGACGTCGAAGACAATGCCTTTTGGGAATCGACCGGCAAGTCGATTGCTAACCGGAACCTGTGGGTTTCGATCCCCAACTTGCTTCTCGGTTTTTCCGTGTGGATTTACTGGGGTGTTGTCGTTGGGCTAATCCAAGGATTGCATGACCAAAACGTCGAATTATTCAATTTCACGTTTGGCAACGGTGGTGAGCCGCTTACAGGCAAAGCGTATAAGGCGCTGCTTTACACACTACCAGCGGTTGCCGGTTTGATGGGTGCGACGCTGCGCATTCCCAACACATTCATGATCGCCATCTGCGGTGGGCGTAATGTTAAATTCCTGACAACGATGCTACTACTGCTACCCGCGATTGGTACCGGCTTTGCGTTGCAAAATCCGAACACGAGTTTTCTGACCTTCATCGTATTAGCAGCTCTCTCTGGCATCGGCGGCGGGGCGTTCGCGTCGAGCATGTCCAACATCAGCTTCTTCTTTCCAAAGCGAATGCAGGGGTTGTCGCTGGGATTAAACGCTGGCTTAGGCAACCTGGGCGTCGCCGTGATGCAATTTACGATTCCATGGGTCATCCTCTACGGAATCTTTGGGGGCGACTCGCATCTCAACAGCATCAAGGGGGAGCTTGTTCCCATTTGGATTCACAATGCCGGGTTCGTCTGGGTCCCGGTGCTCGCGTTTTTCGGAATCCTGGCATGCCTTTTCATGAACAACCTCCCCGCACACAAATGCGGAACCACGCCCGCCGCCATTGGAAAGTTTCTTTGGTTGGAGTTACTGGGCTTCCTCGGCGGTACGATTGCCGTGGTGTTGTTCATCATGGACTGGGGCAGTTTTCCGGTTCTTATCAAAATCTTTGTCATTCTTATCATCGCCGTCGTGCTGACATTGCTATTAATGAAATTCCTGACGCCCCGAGAAACCAAGCAAAACCTGGAAGGTCAATTTGCGATTTTCCGAAACAAACACAATTGGGTGATGACTTACCTCTATGTCATGACATTCGGGTCGTTCATCGGCTTCGCCAATGCATTTCCCAAGTTACTTAAGGATGTTTTTGGCTATATCCGTGTTAACGCCGACGGATCGGTCCTCGCTGAGGCGATCATCAATCCCAACGCTCCCAATGTTCTGCAATACGCCTTCTTGGGTGCTGCCATGGGTGCCGCAATTCGGCCTGTCGGAGGATGGCTTTCAGACAAATTAGGTGGAGCCCGTGTGACGCATTGGGACACGATCATCATGATCGCCTCCACGATCGGATGTGGGTATGTTGTTAGTCGCGCTAACGTCTCTGCGACGCCAGAAATCTTTTTTTGGCCATTCTTGCTGTTGTTTATTCTCCTATTTGCCACTACGGGCATTGGCAATGGATCGACGTTCCGAATGATTGCCATCATCTTCGACAAGCACCAGGCTGGGCCAGTGCTAGGTTGGACATCCGCCGTGGCAGCCTATGGGGCTTTTTTAATTCCCAAGATATTCGCCACACAGATCAAAGCGGGCACACCGCAGTACGCCCTCTACGGATTTGCCGTCTACTACGCCAGTTGCTTAGTAGTGAACTGGTGGTTTTACGCCCGCAAAGGTGCAGAGATCAAGTGCTAGGAGAGTCCAGAGCGATTAGCGGTTAGCAATTAGCAATTTACAAGAAGAATCTTGCGAGAAACTTTGAGATTCTCCTCTGGCTAACCGCTAACCGCTAAAAGCTAAAAGCTAAAAGCTAAAAAAACTATGCAACAACGAGTCCTAACCATCGCGCTGCTGACCGGATTGTGCTTCGGCCTTGCGCTGCTAGTCTCGGCGATGGGCTCGTGGCGGATGCCCGATAATCATCAGGGCTATGCTCCTGAGCAACCAATCGCCTACTCGCATCGGCTCCATGCGGGTGAACTACAAATCGATTGCAAGTTTTGCCACTGGGCGTCCGATTCAAGCCGTCACGCCGGCATCCCTTCGTCGGATGTTTGCATGAAATGCCACAAGCTCGTAACAGCCTCCTTCAACGTGATTCAGGAGGATCTCCGGATCGCAGATGAAAAAAAGAAGCTTCTCGACGAGATCGAGGGCAAGTCGGAAGACCAGATCCCTGCGGAAACGAAGCAAGCCTTGAAGGACCTGCAGAAGCGTGCCGACGCTTTGGAGATTCCATCGAGCCCTCTTAAGACGCTCTACGACTCACTCGGACTCGACGAGAAGCTAAACCCCAAGCCCGATGCCGAGCCAAAATCGATTCCTTGGATCCGCGTGCATAACCTTCCCGACTTTGCCTGCTTTAATCATCAGGCTCATGTCGCCGTGGGTGTGACGTGCCAAACGTGTCACGGGCCTGTCGAATCGATGGAGCGAATGAGGCAGTTCGCCACGCTTGCGATGGGTTGGTGCGTCAATTGCCATCGTGATGCGTCGCGCGATGGCATTAACGGCCGTGAGGTCCATGCAACCACTGATTGTGCGGTATGCCATCACTAGATTAACGTTGATTTCATAACAAGCATCTACTCAAACTGAAAATAAACCAGGAATTTCACCACAGAGAACACGGAGATCACTGAGTATTTTGGCCTAGATCACAACGAATTCTATCCATCGGAAGATTGATATTCCTTGCTGTGTTCTCTGTGCCTCTCTGTGGTTATTCTTCTTTTCACATTAAGATACTATATGACACAGATTCCGAACAACATTCAACCGAGCGACACCGAATTCCACGGGCAACTGACCGTGTTGAAGGCTGGTTTCGTGCCGATGGATGCACCCTCGGAGATAAGCCGGCGTCGGTTCTTGGAAGCGGCCGGATTTTCGCTTTCGCTGGCTGCGATGAGCGGTTGTGGGCGTGCGCCGGTCGAAACCGCTTTGCCGTCTCCCATTCTGCCAGTTGGTACGATCCCGGGGCGTCTCCAGTACTATGCTTCGACCTGCGCGGGTTGCCCCTCGGCTTGCGGGCTGCTTGTCGGAACGCGCGACGGCAGGCCGCTGAAGATGGAAGGGCTGCCCGAGCATCCGCTTTCCCGCGGCGGGCTTTGCGCGGTCGGCCAAGCGCTGCCGATTGGCTTGTACGATAGCCATCGTCTGACCGGCCCGCTCCGTGCAAAACAAGATGCGGATTGGGCGACCGTCGATCAAGAAATTATTCGAGCACTCTCTCAGATCAAGGAACAGAAAACGGCCGTCCGTTTTGTTACGCCAACCATCACCAGCCCGACGCTCCAGGCGAGCATCGACGCATTTCTTGCCCCGTTTGAAGATGCGAAGCATATTGTGTTCGACGCGGTCAGTTCGTCAGCCATCCTCGATGCGCATGAGCAGACGCATTCGGCTCGCATATTGCCCCATTACCGGTTCGACCGCGCCGAAGTGGTGGTATCTTTTGGCGCCGATTTTCTTGGCACATGGGTTTCACCGGTTGAATTCACTGTGGCTTGGAGCACCCGGCGTGTGCCGAGCGAGCAATCGCCGAAGATGTCCTACCACGTCCAATTCGAAAGTCGCATGTCGCTCACCGGTAGCAACGCCGACAGGCGCGTTGCTATTCACCCGCAAGACCAGGGCCCCTTGGTGGCACGTCTGGCAGAAAAAGTGGCGGAGTTAGCTGGCACTCCTCACAAAGAGCGATTGGCATCAGGCGTCGCAGACAGCCACAAAACTACTCTCACCAAACTGGCGCAGCGACTGTGGGATGCGCGAGGCAAAAGCTTGGTTATCAGCGACAGTCAGGACGTTGGGTTACAACGGATTGTCAATTTCATCAATCACCTCCTGGGCAACTACGAATCAACGCTCGACCTCGGGCAGCCTAGCCTCCAGCGACAAGGCAACGATCGTGATGTCGAGCAATTGGTTGAGGAGTTAGAGGCGGGGCAAGTCGGCGCGTTGCTGATCGCTGATGTCGATCTATTGCACGATCTGGCTGGCAGCCAAACGCTAAGCGATGCCGTGGGTCGGGTTCCGCTCACGGTTAGTTTCGCGCCACGTGAGGATGAGTTTGCCGCGCTCGCCAAGTTTGTTTGTCCTGATCACCATGCGCTCGAGTCTTGGTCCGATGCTAAGCCGACAAGCGGTTTGGTGAGTCTGGCACAACCGACGCTCCAACCGCTGGGCAAAACAAGAGCCGTATTGGAAAGCTTGGCCCTTTGGTCAGGGCGACCTGCCACGGCTTATGAAGCGCTTCGTACGCATTGGGAAGAAGCGATCTTCCCTCGCCGACGGGCAGCAGCGCCGGCAGAGTTCGTCGATTTTTGGGAACAGGCATTGCTCGATGGATTGGCCGAAGTTGAAGCGGATCGGGTTGCCGTTGGAGAGTTTAACGCCGGGGCGGTAAAACCGCTGACCTCCCACTCTGCAACGGCCCAGCACGTAGCGACCGACGATTTCTCTTTGGTCCTCTACTCCAAGGTATCGATGCCCGACAGTCGACACGCCCATAATCCTTGGCTGCACGAGCTTCCCGATCCGGTGACCAAAGTTACCTGGGGAAACTATGTTTGCATTTCGCCGGGCGATGCCTCAACACTCGGCCTGGAGGATGGCGACATCGTCCAAGTCGCTGTCGGCGATGATAGTGTGCAACTCGAGTTGCCGGTCTTGGTCCAAGCGGGGCAACATGATCGCGTGCTGGCAATCGCCCTGGCGTATGGCTGCAAAGGGACCGATCGCTTTGCGAAGATCGGTCCGCAATGGTTCGAGGCGAGGCCGACTGTTCCCGAGAATGAATGGGTCGGAAAGAATGCCGCCCCTTTCGTGGAGTTTCGTGACGGGACGCGACAGGCCATGCGATCGGGCGTCACCCTGACCAAGACCGGCAAGCGACGCGAGCTGGCGTCGACGCAATTGTATCATTCATTGGATGTCCCCGCCGAAGTTGCCCCCCATGGTGCCGAGCACCGCGCGATCGTCGAGCGCACCTCGCTTGCCGCCTTCGCCAAAGACGCCCATGCCGGCGCTGCCGAACATCACTTTGATGGCGCAACGCAACTCTGGCCGGACGATCATCCCAAATCGGGCCACGCCTGGGGCATGGTGATCGATCTCAACAAATGCACGGGATGCTCTGCCTGCGTCGTCGCCTGCCAGTCGGAGAACAACGTGCCGGTGGTTGGTTACGACGAGGTCCGTCGCCAACGCGAAATGCACTGGATGCGGATCGATCGGTACTACACCGGGGAGGGCGAGTCTCTGAACGTCGACCACCAGCCGATGATGTGCCAACACTGCGACAATGCCCCCTGCGAAACGGTTTGCCCCGTATTGGCCACGGTCCACAGCAGCGAAGGACTCAACGAGCAGGTTTACAATCGTTGTGTGGGAACACGATACTGTGCGAATAATTGTCCCTACAAAGTCCGTCGCTTCAACTGGTTCAAGTACGCCCACGACGATTCACTGCAGAACCTTGTGCTAAATCCTGAAGTAACCGTCCGTTCGCGTGGCGTGATGGAAAAATGTTCGATGTGCGTCCAGCGAATCGAAGCGGGAAAGATCGAGGCGCGGAGCCAAGGCCTGCCTGTCGCCGATGGTGCCATCCAAACAGCCTGCCAACAATCGTGTCCCGCCCAAGCAATCGTCTTTGGCGACATGCACGATCCGGAAAGCAAGATTTACGCAGCGCTAGAAAACCCCAGACGCTATCGTGTGCTGGAAGAGCTTAACGTACGCCCCTCGGTCTCCTATTTGCGAGTCGTGAACAATAGCGTGAACAACAGCGACGCGAAGATTCACCATGGGGAGGCTCATCATGGTTGATTCAAAGCAGCGTCCGTCGACTTCTGCTCCCCACGTCCCGACAGCGGACGAACTGGAAACGTTGCGCCCGACATTGATCACCGGCGGCAAGACGCCTGCGGATGTCACACGCGATATCTGTGCACCAATCGAGCGCGGCCCTACCGCCTTGTGGTGGGGCGCATTTTCAGTTGCGTTCACTGCTTTGCTCGTGGGCGTCGTCGCGGTCACCTACCAAATCGCCACGGGCATTGGCACTTGGGGCCTGAATCGTACCGTTGGCTGGGCATTTGATATCACAAATTTCGTCTTCTGGGTCGGTATTGGCCATGCAGGCACGCTGATCTCGGCCGTGCTATTCCTGTTCCGTCAGAAATGGCGAACCTCGGTGAATCGGTCGGCGGAGGCAATGACGCTGTTCGCGGTGGTCTGTGCCGGCTTGTTCCCGGTGATTCACATGGGGCGGCCTTGGCTCGCGTTCTGGATGGCTCCCTATCCCAATACGCGCGGCTCGCTTTGGATCAACTTCAAGTCACCCCTGCTGTGGGACGTGTTTGCCATCTCAACCTATCTGCTCATTTCCGCCGTCTTCTGGTACGTGGGACTGATTCCCGATCTGGCGACGATCCGCGACCGGTCAAAGCCGGGGTGGCGCCAACGCATCGCAGGGTTTTTCAGTCTGGGCTGGACTGGGTCGGCTCGCACCTGGCACCGTTATGAAACGGTCTACATGCTGCTGGCCGGGCTTGCGACGCCCCTTGTTTTTTCCGTACACTCGATTGTCAGCATGGACTTCGCCACGGCCATCATTCCCGGCTGGCACACCACGATCTTCCCGCCCTACTTCGTCGCCGGGGCGATTTTTAGCGGCTTGGCCATGGTGCTCACGCTGATGATCATTGCCCGAAAAGTGATGCAACTGGAAAACTATATTACCGTGCTCCATATCGATGCGATGTGCAAACTGATGCTGTCGATGGGCTGTATCGTGGGGCTGGCTTATGGCACCGAATTCTTCATCGCCGCATTTAGCGGCAATCCCTACGAACAGTTTGTCTTTTTCAATCGTGCGATGGGGCCGTTTTGTTGGGCCTATTGGACAATGGTCTCCTGCAACGTCCTGGTTCCGCAGTTGCTCTGGTTTCGGCCGATGCGAAGAAACATCGCCTTCGTTTTTGTCATCAGCATTTTCGTTAATATCGGCATGTGGTTCGAGCGATTTGTGATTATTGTCACTAGTCTGCACCGCGACTTTCTGCCATCGAGTTGGGCCGACTATTCGCCTTCGACCATCGAAATTGCCACGTTGGTGGGCAGCTTCGGCCTGTTCTTCTCCTGTTTCCTGCTGTTCTGTCGATTCATTCCTGCCATTGCGATGGCTGAGGTGAAAGGCGTCTTGAAAACACCACGTCGCGCTCTTGAGCAAGACTCTGCACAAGGAGACGCAGCATGAGTGACAGATTGCTCTTAGCCTCTTTCGAGCATGAGGGGGACCTGTTGGCCGCGACGAAAGAAGTCCGTCGGCAAGGATATACGATCATCGACGCATTCACCCCTTATGCCGTGCATGGTCTCGACCGAGCGATGGGCCTCAAGCCCTCGCGGCTGACTTGGGTCTGCTTTGGTTGCGGAATGGTCGGAGCGCTGGGGATGTTGTGGTTTGAATACTGGGTTGGCGCCCTGGCCTGGGCGATCGACGTCGGTGGCAAACCGTGGAACTCACTGCCGTCAACGGTCCCGGTCGCCTTCGAATCAGCCGTCTTGCTAGCCGGGTTTGGCAGTGTGTTTGCGCTGTTTGCCGCTGCTCGACTCTTCCCGGGCAAACAGGCCCACCGGTTGCCCGAGCGTGTGACCGACGACCGATTTGTACTCGTACTCGATCAGGTAGACGCACAGTTTGACGCGACTCTTGTGGAAGCGATGCTGTCGCCATTCAATCTGGTCAAGTTGGAAGAGCAGGTTGTTTCGGCGGGAGGAACTCCGTGATGATTAGCCGTCTTAATCTGGTCTTGGTCATTGCACTGGCGTTGGTCCTTGCCTTGTTGATGCTGACGCGCGTCGACCATTCGCAACCTAATTACCAGGTCAACCTGGGCGACGACATGACCTATTCCCCTGCCTATACCTCGTTTGAAGTGAATAACAACTTTCCGAACGGTCGCACGCTGCAGGCCCCAGTGCCTGGCTCGATAGCACGGGGCACTCAACCGTTTCACTTTGAACCGACGCCACAAGACGCGATTCGCGCCGGTGAGCAGTTAGCCAATCCGTTCGATCTGAGTACGGAAGAAGGCCTTGCGTCTGCCGAGCGAGGCAAAGTTGTTTTCCAATCCTTTTGTACGGCATGTCACGGTGGAGATGGAGCGGGCAACGGTCCTGTGGCCAAACGAGGTTTCCCGCCTCCTCCATCCTTGTTGACCGGCAAATCACGTGAAATGAAGGATGGGCAATTGTTCCACATTCTCACCTATGGCCAGAACAGTATGCCATGGTTCGCCGCCCAGTTGCCGCCCGAACGTCGGTGGGACGTCATCAACCATATCCGCCAAATTCAGCAGGGAGCGAAAACGCAAACGGAAAGCGGAAACCGCCAAGCCGACGACTTGTCGTCGAAGAAAAAAGAAAAAAAACAAGAGTCCCCAGGGGCGGAACAAGAAACACCCCCCACTCCCGAGTTCCGAATTACCTAGCCAGACTCGGTCACGCCTGCCAGTGCCGACACGGAAACGAAACCATGACGCCAAGAGCCCTTTCATCCTCGACCCCCCATCGGCAACTGGTTTTGCTAGCGCTTGTCGCTGCGATTGTCCTTGCGGTCGGCACGATGATAGCGCCCCAGCGCGTTTGGAGCAATCTGCTGATCGTTGGTTTCTATCTGGTCACGCTAGGACTCGGCGGCGGGCTGTTCATCGCCTTGACTTATGTTAGCAATGCCTCCTGGAATATCGGCTTTCGGCGGATACCCGAAGCGATGGCCGTGCTACTTGCGCCTGTCAGCTTGGGGTTGCTGGCTTTGCTCGCGATTGGACGGGAGCAATATAGTTGGCACCCGCATGGTGAAGGAGACGCTGGCACGTTCTGGTTCAAAGAGCTGTGGGCAACGCCATCGTTCTGGATGATTCGCGCTGCCGTCTATATTTTGCTTTGGGTTCTTCTGTCTCGCGCACTGGTGGCTGTCTCGCGCCGGCAAGACCGGTCGGGAGGCGTAGGCCTGACCATCCTGAACAAGCGGCTTTCCGCCGTTTTTCTCGTGGTGTACGCCGCGACATTTTCACTGGCGAGTTGCGATTGGCTCATGCTGCTTGAGCCGATGTGGTTCAGCACCATTTGGGGCGTCTATCACTTCGCCGGCATGGTGCAGGCAACCCTTGCCACGATGATTATTCTGGCCATCATGCTACGGAAGCGCGGCCCATTACGCGGAGTCTTCACCGACGACCATCTGCACGACTTGGGAAAGTTGCTCCTGGGCTTCAGTTGCTTCTGGATGTACATCTGGTTCAGCCAATATATGCTGATCTGGTATACCAACATACCGGAAGAAACATCCTACTTCATCCTCAGGACGAAGGGACCTTGGGGGCCGCTGATGGTGGTCAACATCGTGCTGAATTGGATAGCCCCATTCTTCATCCTGTTGCCGAGACCCTGCAAACGGAGCGAGAGCGTGATGATAAAAGTCGCCGTGGTTGTACTCGTCGGGCGTTGGGTCGACCTTTATCTGATGGTCTTTCCCGATGCGGTCGGCAAGGTGCCCGTTTTCGGTCTCTGGGAACTCGCAGGCTTGGGCTTTTTGGTCGGAGCGTTTGGCTGGCTATTCTTCCGGTCCTTTGCCAAGGCTTCCCCTGTACCAAGTGGCGATCCACTACTAAGCGAGAGTCTCCACTACCACTGCTAATGCGAGCGGCAAATGAAATCTTCCCGTAGCCGGTATGCGATTGATCGGTGTCGCGGAGTATCACGGCTTCAAACTGAGTACCGAGACTTTTTCTTCGAGACGCTCCATGCGCTCATTCAGTATTCGCAACTGATCCAGAATAAGAGCATGGACGTAAACTGCGTCCATGCCCACGGGGCTATCTGCCGAAGCGATCAAGTCAATGATTGATTGCAGTTCGTCTTTTGACTTCATCATCAATTTCCTTTTCAAATTCTCGATTGGGTTTACCCTTATTCCGACGGACCCCCATCCGAGGATCCATGATCGGATTCGTCCAGCGACTGGATTGCCAGCATAACGACCAATCCGACGACGCTCACTAGCCAAATCACCCGTAGCACCGTGCTCACATGGCCTAGCACGCAAGCAGCCGAGGCATCGCCCATCGCGTGGAGTAGTCCGTCAACCCAAGTTATCACCGCCAGCATCAGCGGCAACCCCAGCACGAGTATCAGCAGTAGTTTTGTCGCGGAGCGTGTCGTCATGGGAATCACTCGGGTGCTAGGAACAGCGTGGCTCTAAGTTGGAATCGCCCGTCGCAAACCTCCCAGTCGGCAAAGTCCACGAGGGCAGCACATTCTTCTCCAATTTGCCCTGGGATGTCAATAGGCTGCCTAACAAGCGAAAAACTCGACGCGATTCGATTTTGACGATCGTGGATGCCAATTCATGTAAAATTGACGCATCGTCGCCATGGGTCACAATAAATCTAGTAGTCCACAACTAGGGGACGCTCGTTAGCCGCCGGGCTTGTCCCGGTGCGCTCGTCCCGGCGCGTGAACGCCGCGCCGGGACAAGCCCGGCGGCTAACAACAAGCCAAAGGATTCATCGCGTGCCACGAAAACCACTAAAATTCTTCCGCCTAGCAATCTGCGGCTGGTTGGTCGTCGGCAGTTGCCTTGCCCATGCGCAGCGGATACGTCTGAAAGATGGCCGAATGCTGGAAGGCCGTATCGCTTCCACTTCGGGAGTTGCCGACAATCCCAATCAGCCTGGCCAGCAAGCAGGCCAAGTGCGTGTCACGCCGATCTTGATTGTCGACGACCAATTACGCCGCACCTTTGTGCCCAAGTTCCGCGTGGACAGTATACTCGACTCGGCTCCCAAACTCCAGGTAAAAATATCGATCTGGCAAAATGTCGACCGTAGCGGAAGCGGAGTGGCGAGCGTCGGACCTAGCCTAGGAATAACTCCGTTCGACCAGTTCGGTCGACGTATCTACACGATGCGCACCGAGCGTGGCCCGTTGTCGGTGGTGCAAGGAATCACCGAGCTAACGCCCCGTTATGCCAAGGTCGAAGGTTTGCAGGGTGCGCCCGGTTCGGTCGTTTGGGATATGCGACTGGCGACCAGTTCGATGCCGCGCGACATGCTGTCGAAAATCCTCGTTCAAGCTGTGCCGCAGGACGATCCGCAAGCTCGACTGGAGATCGTAAAATTTTATCTCCAAGCCGAGCGATATTCAGACGCTCGTCGTGAGCTGGAACAGATTCTTCAAAAGTTTCCTGAATTGAAAGAACTGTCCGCCCAGGTCCGCCAACTTCGACAGATGGGCGCTCGACGGATCCTTAAAGAAATCGAGCTTCGCAAGTCGGCCGGGCAACATGAGTTGGTGCAAACCCTGCTGGAAAACTTTCCCACCAATGAAGTGGAGGGAGAAACGCTGCAACAAGTTCGAGAGATTATTGCCCAGTACGACAGGGCTGGTCGTCGCATTGCCCATATCCGTAAATTTTTGCAGGCGACGGTCGATCACATCTCTGATGCAACGCGCCGTCAGATTGTCCAACCGATCGTCACGGAAATCTCGCAACAACTGAGCTACAACAATGCCGAGCGACTCACGCCCTTCGCCCAATTGCTCGACGACGACGCCCTTTCCGCCGATCACAAAGCAGCGATTGCCGTGAGCGGCTGGCTGCTCGGCGCGAACGATGCAACCGAAAACTTGGCGGTAGCCGTTTCGTTGGTGCAAGTTCGAGATGTGGTAAAAAAGTACCTCCGCGAGCCACTCGCCCACCGGCGAAGCGAGCTGCTCGATTCCATCCATAGCCTGGAAGGTGCGAGCGTAGAGTATGTCGCCAAAATAGTCGCCCAGATGGCACCCCCTTGGGATATCGAGCCGCAGACTTCCAAAGGATTCAGGTATCACGAGATGATCGCCCCCGGCCAAAGCGACGCGGGCGACTTTCGCTACCTGGTCCAACTTCCGCCGGAATACGATCCCTATCGCCGCTATCCCACTTTGGTAACGCTCAATGGAGCCTACAACACGCCGCAGCAGGAACTCGACTTCTGGGCGGGAATGCAGCCAATTCAAATTCGGAATGAGGAATTGGAAATTCCGAATTCGGTCGTCACAGGCCCCCGAAATGGACAAGCCATGCGGCATGGCTTCATCACTCTCGCCATCGAGTGGCTTCAGCCACACCAATATGAATATGGCTTCTCCGCCCGCGAACATGCCGCCGTGCTTACTTGCCTGCGCGACGCCTACCGGCGACTGAGTGTCGACACCGACCAAGTTTTTCTCACAGGACACAGCATCGGCGGCGCTGCCGCATGGGACATCGCCCAATCGCATCCCGATCTGTGGGCCGGGGCGATGCCGATCAGCGCTCGTTCCGGAAAATACGACAAGTTCTATTGGGAGAATGGCCAGTTTGTGCCGTTTTACTTCGTCTCCGGCGAATTGGATGGCCAGGTCATGTCGCAGAATGCATCGCTGCTGAACATGTATCTGAAACGCCGCTATGATACCACCGTGGTGGAATACTTGGGCCGAGGGCATGAGCCGTTTCATGACGAGATTCAGCATCTGTTCGATTGGATGGGTCGCAAGCGGCGCGGCAATGCGCCCAGCAAATTCGAGTGCAAAACGATGCGACCCTGGGACAACTTTTATTGGTGGATCGAGTGCGACAACTTTCCGGACAAGTGGATGATGTATCCTCAAGCTTGGGACAAGCGCAAAGCCAAACCAACCGTCGTCTCAGGAAGACAGCCCGCCGCAAACCGCTTGCTCGCCCGCACGGCATCCGAATCGACCACCCTCTGGCTCAGCCCCGAACTGGTCGACTTCAGCAAGCCAATCCGAGTAACGCTCAACGGCAAAAAACTCACCAGCCCGCAACGACCCGTACGACCAGAGTTGAAAGTGCTGCTGGAAGACGTCCGCACCCGCGCCGACCGCCAGCACCCCTTCTGGGCAAAGATCGAGTCGCCATAGGGGAAGGCGCGAGTTATTTATAGCCACAAAAAACACAAAAAGGCACGAAAAAATTATAAGGCTAGCGAATCACGCGAATGTCAATGATTGTCATCCTCCCGATTCATTCGCGCCAATTCACGTGATTTGCGGGCCATAATTTTTGTGTTTTTTGTGGCTATTTTTTCTTTAGTCGCGGCTATGCCGCGCTGGGATATTCGTGGTTCTCACACCTAACCGTCGCTGTCGAGTTCGACATCAACCAGGAAATCGCCTCGCAAAAAATTTCTGCCCAGAAGCAGTGGATATTTCATTTTCTTACGGTCGTTGAGCGTTACCAGCACCTCCTTTGCCACCTCTTTCCAGCGAAGCGTAAGCAGCACTTTGTATCGGTATTCTTCGTGGTCGGATGTCGTGATGACGGCATGGTCCTCGATTTTAGCCACGAGCCAGGCCTCGTCCTTGCGATTACTAACTTTGAAACGGAGAAGCTTACCGACGTTGTCACGCTTCTGCTCCGCTTCGTCATCCAGCTCCATCTTCACCACATGGATGGAACAAGTCGTTGCGCCCGTGTCGACACGCGCGTGGAACGACAGTTTGCTTTGCTTTTCCTGGAGCGTTGCCGTGGCGCCGATGACATGCTTTTTCTTGGTGGGATGAACAATCGTTGGTTGCCCGGAAGACAGGTCGTGTTGCTCAGCCGCGATGCAAGGCGACAGGATGAAGCAACTCAACGCAACCCGAAGTAGTGCCACGGATGCCAAAGGAAAACAGCAAGCGCGGGTCTTTTTTTGTGCGATCATGGTTTGTTTCTCCTGGGGGTAAGGGCAACTCCGACAAAAGGGCGGGGGCCACCAGCCGCAGCCAAATCTATAGCCACGAAAAACGCCAAGATACACAAAAACAAGAGCGAGAGTAGCGCCTCTTCACCGCTAAGAGTTGGGGTTGTCGACTGAGCCGCAACGCGCTAGCGTCGGGCACCGATGGCAACCCGTTACGCCCCACAACCCGCGGCGAGCGCCGTACGCTCACCATATTATCTGGCAAATCCCGCGGTTTTCTGACAAATCCCCAGGCGGAATCAAGCTGATACAGCCAGGACTGTTAGATTTCATACAAAGCAACCATGTGGAGACACACAGCATGGCGTCAGCAAGGGCCATTACTGCAAATCCCCGCAATTTTCCTCAATATATTTCGATATTCTGTTGACATAACTGTAGCCGCCAACTCTAGTACCTCTATGGGTTGTGTCGGCTTGCCGGAGGCAGTGCCCTTGGTGGCGGTGTAGGCCAACATCCTGTTTACTCCGGTTTTGTGTTTTTTTACTGTTTTCGTTTTCTCAACTTTGGAGGGTAGTTCTAATGAAGAATGATGTGATTCGATACTCTTTTGCTTTAGCCCTTTGTGGGCTTGTCCCGTTGTCTTCTGCTTCCGCAGGAATCACTTACATATTTTCTCCATCTGGGGACGGGGGCGTAGATGTCGTAGGTTCGGGAACCGGCATTTCCGATCGTGTGCTTCCCGTCACTAGTTTCGACTGGGATGTTCAAGATTTCGTGACGAACTTTATGTCACAACCAGGGACCGCCACGATAGGTGCTGATACGGAGTCTGGCACGTTTGCCAATGTGACCACCGGCGCTTCTGAAAGCATTATCACTTTTGCGATCGACGAGGACGGTGGGGCATCCTTCGACAACGACATTGACTTCGACACGGCAGCTTCGATTACCTTCAATTTGGGCGATGAGATGAGTTTTTCGCTCACGGCGCACTTTCTCCCCAGTTCGTTGACGATGAGCGACTTGGTCGTCGGCACGCACATCGACGAAGGCCATACTACCGGTGCAGGAATTGCGGAAGAATCGTTTGGCATTACTACCGTCAGGGTCATTCCCGAGCCGAGCAGCATGGCGATTGCTTCGTTCTGCCTCGTGGCAGCCGCAGTGGCCCGTCGCCGTCTCAAGTTTTAGGGGCAACTTCCTTTGTAGGAGCAACCGTTGGAAATACGTAAAACGTGTTCTCCACAACAAATTTACTGTTGTCGTGCGTACGCCCCCCGGCCACGGGGGGTGTACTGGCTGTGGTTGTGGATGGCCTGGGTGAGTCCGCACCACACGGCTCCATCGGAGAAAAAAGTATCGATGTATCGCTTTACTGCTCGATTCTTGATCGCTTGCTGGCTTTCGATGGTGTTGTCCAGCTACGCGCATGCCGTCCGAATCATGACGGA
Organism: Lacipirellulaceae bacterium; assembly: GCA_965249435.1. Taxonomy (GTDB): domain Bacteria; phylum Planctomycetota; class Planctomycetia; order Pirellulales; family Lacipirellulaceae; genus JAJRWS01. Next base: position 46,558 of record CBDFMC010000017.1, read on the forward strand.
CCTGCCAACAGGGCCCGGGAAACAGTTTGACAACATTGCGTTAACGCCCGATGAGACAACGATCGTCACAACAGGCCAGTTCGACACGGCAGCGGCGGATCGGGTCTATTCGCTACCGATACCCGAAGATCCCACCACCGAAACGGCGGTGCTAACCCAGTTGAGTACGAGCAGTTTTCTTGTCAACGCCCACGACGTTGCGTTCCCGCCGGTTATCTCACCGGATGGCCAGACGATTCTCTTTACACATGACGGAAATTCATCCGCTACCAATACGATCTACACGATGCCGATTACCGGCGAAGGGAGTTCCAGCTTTACAGGATTTTTTGGTGCGGACCCGAATTTTGTTTCACCTGGCGATGGCAGCCGCCGCCCTATTTATAGTGGGTCGGATGTCTTTTTTCTGAACAACAACGCCGGTTTCGGCGGTGGAATACCCGCCTTCCCCACCTCGCCTACGCCGTTTGACCCCAGTCCAGATTGGGACCTGATCTACAAAAGGGACTCGAGCGGAACGGTAACGGCGGTTACCGCGCCGGGCGACGGAGACATTGATGCGGGCCTTTTCAGGGTGACTCCCAATGGTTCGTCCATCGTCTACGCGCCTGACAACCCCGTTAAAGAGGGAAAGGACCGAGGCGGAATGAGGCCGAAGCTCTTTACGATCGCGACCTCTGGGGGCGCCTCCACCGAAATTCCTATTCCAGCGCCGACCCACGACTTCACCATCTCCAGGCAGCTTGAGGTGACCTCCGACGGACAAACGGTTCTGTTCATTGCCGATTACAATGCAGTGGGGAAGAAGGAGCTGTTCTCAGTGCCGATTACCGGCGGAACGCCCACGCGCGTCAGCGATGATCTTCCTTGGTCGGGCGATGTGAGCAGCTTTGCCATCGCACCCAATGGCACCCAGGTCGCCTACGTTGCGGGACAAAATACTGGAGCCAACAGTGAACTCTTTCTGACGCCGCTCACCGGCGGCACGGGAAACAGCATTCGCGTGAGCGAGCCGGCGCCTTCCAACTCGGGCGCGTTTGACGTCTCGACGTCGGTCGAAGGGGGCCAAATCGTCTTCTCGAACGATTCTTCCCAGATTTACTACCTGGGCAACCTCGATACCGACGAAGTCAGAGATTTGTACGTTGTCGACACCACAGAAAAGACCGGTTTGGTGCCATCGCCCTACTTTTACGTCGGTCTCTCCGGTGGCGATTTTTTTGACGAAGCCAACTGGGACATCGATCCCACTGGTGTACTCGGTGATAATCCTATGGCAGGCTCGATCGACCCTGGTGTGCCGATTCGGCATTCGCTGATCATCGATGGCGATACGGTTTCCTCCGGGAGCCCTTCTGGTGGACTCGGGCGCGAAGCGGACTTTCAGGTGGGAGGGAGTCTTGAATTGACCCCCGGTTCGGTGCTCAATTTTCCGGAAGGGGCAGACGAACTCGATTTCAATCCGGGGTCCGGCCTGAAGCTAACCGACGCCACGATTACCGTCTTTGAGGACATCATCCTCGAAGGAAACAACTTCCTCAGCGGAGGCACCATTACATCGCTGGGCGATGATATCGAGTTCCAAGACGGGCACGAATCCACGATCAATGGAACCACCTTTATAGCCGCTGACAACGTGCTCTACGAGAACTCAGCCAATCCGTTGACCGGAGCAATTATAGAATCCTCTGACCGATTGGGGCTCCGCTACGAGATCGATCTCACAGTGATTGACACTCAGATTTCGGTACGCGGAGAATCTTCTCAAGACACAGGCGGGCCGGGTCACGGTGATGTCGAAGACATCTTTTCCGGTGCGCAGGGTGGCGGTTCGACATTGACATTGGACGGAGCCTCAACCCTGCTAGCCAACGCGATTCAGGATGGCGTCTCCCTCGTGCTTGGCGGCACATCGGTAGCAACGCTCCGTAACGATCCGGCGCCGAATCCAAACGATCCCCCCGGGGGAGTCGACGTGGTTGGACCAGACGGCGAAATCATCTTCATGTCAGCCGGGGCTGAACTCATCCTCACGCTCGGCAACGATAATGACGTGCGCGATCGAATCATCAATGGCCTGACCGGCTTATCGTATCTCGCCGATTCGTCGGCATGGAACGTGACCAATTGGGACGGTATCAGTCCATTGGCATCCCTCCAACTGGTCGGCATCGCCGGAGACTTTGACGACGATGGCGACGTCGACGGGGCTGACTTCTTGCTCTGGCAACGGGGCGGGTCGCCTATCCCCTTGAGCACCTCGGACCTGAACGATTGGGAAGCGAACTTTGGCACTACTAGCTCAGTGAGCGCAATCTCGACAGCCGTTCCGGAACCGGGCACCATGTTGCTGCTACTGGCAGGTCTGATTGTTTCGATGGGTGGCAGGGGCCGAGAAGGTCGAGTGATCTTCCGAAGTGGGTCTTCGTCTTTTGAGCAGATTCCCGCCGCAAAAAAAACATAAACGCATAGGAAAGGAAGGTGTTGCTGTGACTATCGCCGAACGGACTCGCAGACTTCCAACCGATCGCAGACCGGTGGGACGTGGTGCTCAACATAGTTTTATCTATCTAGGTTTTACCCTGGTAGAACTTTTGGTGGTGATCGCTATTATCGGAATTTTGGTTGCCCTGTTGCTCCCTGCGATTCAGGCGGCGCGAGAGGCGGCGCGTCGTACCCAGTGCAAAAACAACCTCAAGCAAATTGGACTGGCACTGCAAAACATCCACGACTCGGAAGGCGCCCTACCGCAAGGAGTGTACAGCGATCCCAGACCGAATGCTACGGACAATTCCCAGGGCCTGAGTTGGATGACGCGCATACTCCCGTATATCGAGGAGCAGGCTAGATACGACTCGATCGCAAACTTCGTGCCCACTGGCTTTAATGGCTCTGCATGGGAGTTCTACCGACCTTTTGAGTACGCGAATTCGCTTGACACCGTTATCCCCTCTTCAGACATATCTATTCCAGGTTTTAATTGCCCCTCCTCAGATCTCCCGCTGCACGTGCCTGACGGAGTTACTGGCAGCGCGGGTCAATATACCCGAGGGTTGGCCACAACGTGCTACAAAGGGTCTAAGGGCGTCGGCCGCAAAGGGGTGCTCGTCCGGCCCGATCCATTAGATATTATTGGAAAAAGAAAAATCAGGCAATACAAACTTGATGACGGGCAATCTCCCGAGACATTGTTCGTGGAACAACCGGCCTTCGTTCAGCTCCGATTTAGGCAAATTACCGACGGCCTGAGCAACACGGTTGCCGTGGCCGAGGCGGCATACGCCATCGAGACAAATAAACATGGTGCGCGCTGGCCCATGTGGATCGGAACGCCGGGAGACGACTGGGATGAAGTGATGCTCTATAAGACAGAATTCTCGATCAATTGTGAGTTCGGGGCTACCAAGGCGTTCTGGAAAGAGAATGAGGATCTGGCCGTCAATGCCGCCAGGGACAGGCTTAATGGCTTCCTTGATAGTCGCAATCGCAGTGACATAAACGATTGTGCCTACGGTTGGCACCCGGGCGGGGTGCTGTGTGTGTTTGTTGATGGTTCGGTCCATTTCCTCGCCGAAGACTTGGACCACCGCACTCACATGTACCTGGGCAATCCCTCCGATGGCGAACTTATTCAAGGGCTCGACCTGTAAGCTCAGTAGTTCCAAATTTAGCCCCCGGCGCAAGCCGTGGGGTTTTAGTTTTAAGAGGTGAACCTACCCCTGAAACCCCACGGCTTGCGTCGGGGGCTGTATCAATTGTGATAGAGGGCAACTGTGGTAGAGATTAAGAATTACTGAAACTTGCATCGAGGCCTTCGGCGGGCTCTTGATGCAGCAGCAGTGATCCTAGTGCCTTGTGTGACCCCTTGGTTTTTTTTGCGAAGCTGATAGCCGCCGGGCTTGTCCCGGCGTGTGAATGCAGCGCCGGGACGAGCCCGGCGGCTAACGAAATATGTTGCCAAGAATTTTTCGATATCGCGCCTGCCAGTTCGTTTTGATCGGGCTGTTGTCTCTTTGCGCCGCGTACCCGGTCGTCGCGATTAACATCACGCTCGACTATTCGCTCGACGCCAATAACAACAATTGGTTCGATGGCACGTCCGAAGGCCTAGCCCGGCGGGCGGCGCTCGATTCGGCTGCCGGTTTCCTGTCGGCGATTATTACCAATGACGACTGGAACAGCCTGCCGACGCTGGACGAAGATTTTTTTCTTACCGATATCGCCGCTAGTTCGATTACCGACATCACCGGCAATACCATCTTCGGGTCGCCCGAGAGCGATGGCTTGGGTTTTCGATATGACAATATCGGCACGACTAACCGCTCGTCGGTTGCAGCGAACGAGTACATTGTTTATGTCTCCGCGTTCGATTTTGATGCCGGGACCACGTCAAACGCCAAAGGGGGCTGGGACAGCAGCGATCGACGCAATGCCGCGGGCTTCGCATTGACGGAGTTCAACACTTGGGGTGGGAAAATCGTGTTCAACTCTGTCAAGCCATGGTATTCCGGCTCCAACCCGGGCATCAATCCGTCCGATAATTACGGTTTTCAAGATCCCAACAAGATGCCCGCCACCGATATTACGACCGACAATTGGGATTGGTCAACAAGTTCCGATACCTGGAAAGGTTTTGATCTGAAGACGATCGACGCTGCCGCAATCGGTATGCGGGACCTTTATGCCACGTCGATCCACGAGTTGATGCACGCCTTGGGGGCAACGTCCAGCAACTTTGCCACCTACGTGGACCTTGATGTGTCCGGACAAAACTTAGTTGGCTCCAACGTCGTCGCCGAGTTCGGCGGTCCGGTTCCCCGTAGTAGCGGACATTTCGCAGAAAACACCCAATCGACCGTATGGAATTCCGTCGACATTGTTTCGGAAACAACCCTTGATCCGAATTCGTTGAGCGGAATTCGCAAGTACTTCACCAAGCTCGACGCGGCACTGCTTCGCGACTTGGGTTATGACGTGCTTGAGAGCTTGTCGCCCGCCGATTTTAATTTCGACGCGCTGGTCGACGGCAGCGACCTGAGTCTCTGGGAAAGCGCGTTTGGCGCGACCGCCCTGGCCGACGCCGACTTCGACGGAGATTCCGATGGCGCCGATTTCTTGATCTGGCAGCGCAATCTGTTGGTATCACCCGGGTTAAATGCTCCGGGTGCGACGCCCGTGCCCGAACCGCAGGGCCTCGTGTGGGTGCTACTGGTGACGGGGTTGGTGATGATTTGCCGCCGTTGAAATTCGAGTCTCCGGAAACCTTGCCTTGCCTTGACATTCACTTTACGATGCTTACACTAGGCTTTTTCAGAAAACCTCGATGATGCCGTAAAGTGAGCGGTAGGCGCTAGCCTCGGGCGTTTAGGCTTGATGTTTTTCGCAGGTTCGCCCAACGCTAGCGCGTTCGGCTCAGGTTTTCTGACAAAGCCTAGCCTCAGAACTGTGAGGTTCCGCGTGGATGGAATAGGAAAATAGGAGTCGTTGTGTCGCTTCGAAGTCTGTCTAAAACCTGTCTTCTCTTGATCGTGGTGGCGATTCTTTTTCCCGCTGGTTGCCGGAAGGCGGCTCCGCCCAGCTTCTCGCCTAGCGAAGAGGTACTGCAGCTCACCGAAGACCCGGATGATGCCGACACGGTCAAGGTCTATGAGCAACTTCAGGCGGAAATCGCCAAAGTGCTACGGGAGTATTCGGGCACGCCGGACAAGATGCAAATGGTGCAGCCTCGCGTGGTGGGCGAAAAAGATGTCGACAGCGGACATATCGACAACACCGAGTTAAAACATGGCTACGCCATCTACTCGCGTTATTGTTTGCAGTGCCATGGGGTCAATGGTGATGGCGACGGCCCGATGGCCAGGTATCTCGACCCAAAGCCTCGTAACTATACCTACGGTATTTTCAAATTCACCTCGACGCCGTACGGCAAAAAACCGCGACGCTCCGATCTCGTTCGCACAGTGCGTCGTGGGGTGACAGGCACTTCGATGCCGTCGTTCGACAGATTCTCGATCGAGGAGTTGAGCGCGGTCGTTGAATATGTCATCGCCCTTGCGCTTCGAGGCGAGTTGCAACGTGAACTGGCAATGATTGCCTTCGATGATGAAGAGCTGCCCGACGATGAGGGGCTTGCCGAGGTGATTGACGACATCGTCGGGCCATGGCATGAGTCATCGAACCTGCTTGTCATGCCGGTCACGTTCATGCCACCGATGACCGAAGAGTCGGTCGCTACGGGGCACCAGTTGTTCTTGAAGCATGCATGCAATAAGTGCCATGGAAAGTTCGGACGTGGCGGTTCGATGGGCAGTGTTGAGGTGGGCGAGGATGCTTGGGGTTACACGACGGCAGCGGCGGATCTTTCCTCGGGGATGTTTCACGGTGGCGGTCGCCCGATCGACATTTATCGACGCATTTTTTCCGGAATCAATGGCACTCCGATGCCGGCGTTTGAGCAAACATTCCAAGAAAATCCCAACGAAATCTGGCAACTGGTACAATTCATCAAAGCAACCGGCGAGCGCCGTCGCCTCGGCAAACCGCCATTGGGTGAAGGGATTGCGGATTTCGGAATGAAAGACATGAATAAAAATTAAAAGTAGAGATGTAGGCCGGAACGAGTCCTGCGAGTTCCGGCAAGAATGATCTATAATCACTACCATTGCCGGAACTCGCAGGGCTCGTTCCGGCCTACAATCTCGTTCCAGCCTGCAATCATTCCGCATTCAAAAGCATGGAAAAAAACTCGAAAGAATCTGAACTCGCCGAACTGAAGCAGCGTGTCGCCGAATTGGAAACGCAGATTGCTTCGGAAACGGAGTACATGCCGTTTCAACCGTCGGGATACTACACGGCCTACTACGCGACAACCGGTTTTATGCTCGGCATCTTTGGCGCGATGGCAAGCTTGCTTTTCAATGTCATCGGCAGTGTGCTGACTGGCAGACATCCCTTGGAGCTGATCCGCATTTATCTGACCTTTCCGCTTGGCGATCGGGCATTTGATTTGCCCCCAGAACAAAATGGCCTGATGCTCGCGATAGGGTGCTGCTTGTATATTGGCACAGGAATGGTGATGGGCATTCCCGTTTTTTTGGCGATCACCCGCTGGGCGGGAGGCCAATCGTTGACGAAAAAAATGGTCGTCGCCACCATCGTTTCGCTTATCATCTGGGTCATCAATTTCTACGGGATCCTGTCGTGGCTGCAACCGGCAGTGATCGACATGTCGGAAGAAAATCTGATCATCCATCGCGTGCCACCGTATGTCGCGGCGGCCACGCATCTGATCTTCGGTTGGACCATGGTGCTGGTCTCTCCGTTGGGTGAATATGTTCCTTACAAACGTGCAACGGAGCGGCAATGAACGGCGAGGCCCATCCAGAAAGTTTGAGTTCGGCTGCCGGCGATGATGGTCTGGTAGAAGAGCGGCTCGTTTGCTGGTACTTTGTTGCTGCGCTGGTCTACCTGTTCATCTCGATGACCGGCGGGCTGCTGATGGCCTTGCAACTGGTGCAGTGGAATCCTCTGCAAGACCTTGAATATTTTTCGCCCGGTCGTTGGCGAATGGTACACACCAACGCCATCGCCTACGGATTTCTTACCAACTGCTTCTTGGGCGCATTGCATTGGGCCATCCCGCGGCTCACGCTCAAACAGGTACTCCACAATGGCCTGTCGTATTTCATCTTTGTCGCATGGCAGGTGGTGGTTGTGTCGACGGCCGTGGGCATTCTGCTCGGCCAGGCGCAAGGCGTCGAATGGGGCGAAACGCCGGTGTGGATCGACCCACTGGCGTTGGTTGGCTTGGCACTGGTGGCCGTGAACTTCATGACGCCGATTGTAAAGTCGAAAGGGCCACTCTATGTCACGCTGTGGTACTTCATGGCAGCGTTTGTTTGGACATTCCTCACCTACGCGATGGGCAACTTTGTGCCCGAGTATTTCGTGCCCGGCACCAGCGCCGGCGCGATTGGCGGGCTGTTTATTCACGACTTGGTTGGCCTATTCGTCACGCCACTTGCCTGGGGATTGATGTACTACTTTGTCCCCATCCTGCTCAAGAAGCCGATCTGGAGTCATGGCCTATCGCTGGTCGGCTTCTGGGGGTTAGCGTTTTTCTATCCACTCAACGGCATTCACCACTTCCTCTACACGCCGATCCCCGACTTTTTAGAGTACGGGGCGATTGTCTCGACGATTGCCGTCGAGTTTGTCGTGACGACGGTCATTATCAATTTCTTCGGAACCATCTGGGGATCAGGCCGGGCGATTGTGACCAATCTTCCCATCCGCTGGTTCTACACTGGCATGGTGCTCTATTTCATCACATGTGCGCAGTGTGCGATGCAAGTGACCCACACCTTCCAAAAGCTGATCCACTTCACCGACTGGGTCGTGGGACACGCCCACTTGGTGATGTTTGGCGTGTTTAGTATGTGGTTTTTTGGAATGATGACGTATTTGTTTCCACGACTGCTCAAGCAATCGTGGTACAGCCGGACGCTCTGCGAATGGCACTTTTGGCTGTCGATCAGCGGAATCACCGTGATGTTTATCGACCTCACCTTGGCGGGCGTTTTTCAGGGCTACTACTGGGCATCGCTCCAACCTTGGGATGCGTCGCTCGATGGCTCCTATCCGTTTTGGATTGTCCGGTTGTTCTCCGGATTGGCGATCATCGGCGGGCAACTGGCATTTGTATACAATTTATTTATGACGTGGCGACTTTCCAAAAAACAGTAAGCAATAGGCAGTCGAAACCCCCAACCTTCCACTCCCAACCCCCAACCCCCCATGTTTGAAAGTAAAGCTGGAATACTGCTGATCGGGGGGCTCGGATTCTTCCTGTTTGCGTTTCTCTCCAACGCGCTGGTACCGATACTCCTTTATCGAGATTTGCCGGAGCAAACCGTGGCCGAGTTGGTCGAAAACAATCAAAATCTAATCTATCAGTTCGAGGACCTCAGCTTGCGGTACCCAGAACAATTCAAAAAATACTATGGGCAGCCCGACAAGAAAAACTTGGCCCGCGCACTTGAGCTAGGCCGCGACATCTATGTGGGCGAAGGTTGCTGGCATTGCCACAGCCAGTTTGTTAGGCCTGTGTCGAACGAGAGTTCGCGTTGGGGGAAAGTCGCCTCGTCGGATGAGTATCAGAACGAGTTGCAGCGTCCCGTCATGTGGGGCACGCGGCGCGTGGGGCCCGACCTCAGCCGCGAAGGGGGGCGACGCGGCAACGATTGGCACGCGGCCCATTTCTTCGATCCCAGGTCGCTCTCGCCCAGATCGCCCATGCCGAAGTACCCCTGGTTCTTTGATGGCCGTGACCCCAGCAAGCCCAATGAGCGCGGGCTGGCCATCATCACGTACATCCAGTGGTTAGGCTCCTGGCTCGAAGAGTACCCGCTCTACGAAGACTACATCCCGCTGAACGATCAGATGGAGAACCCGTTGGAATAACACCTACACAAGAACCGCAAAACGAGAAAATTTTACTGCAGAGGACGCAGAGTAGCGCAGAGGAAAAAGAGGCGAAATAATGTCCTTTCTCGAAAAATCCCTTCCAACTCAAGTTTCATGGTGATTTTGAGATTTTGATTTTGAGATTTTGAGATTTGTTTAATATGATTTAATATGATTTAATATGATTTAATATGATTTAATATGATTTAATATGATTTAATATGATTTAATATGATTTAATATGATTTAATATGATTTAATATGATTTAATATGATTTAATATGATTTAATATGATTTAATATGATTTAATATGATTTAATATGATTTAATATGATTTAATATGATTGCGATTAGAATCATCCTTTGTACCTTTGCAAGAGGTCCTATTCTTCCTATCGACCGACCCACGAACGGTTACTTAGAAACAAACCCCTCCGCGATCCTCTGCGGTAAAGCTTTTTTGTGAATTTTCGTGGGTTAACTTACTTCAGATGACTGATAGTATCACAAAAAAACATAGTATTACAAAAAAACAATGTCCACACCGAAACCGGTATCGCGTACACAGAACATTATAGTCTCGATCTTAGCGGTCGTGATCCTCGGTTTTTGTGTGTTTGGTTTTGGCAGCAAGTTTATCGAGTTCGTGCGTCTGGTGACAGGCGACGAAGTGGCCATCTCCGAAGGAATTTTCGCCGTGGCGCCGATGGTGAATTACCTGCTGGCAAGTGCTGGATTCTTATGTTTGTTGGGTTGGGCGGCAGCGCACGGAATGTTCCACAACATCGAGGGCCCGAAGCATACGATGCTCGACATTGATGCACAGCTTGACGCACACCGCGACGATACCAAGTACTGCGATTCTGTGATTCGAAAAGGAAAACCTGTGCCATGAGCGACTATCTCGACACCTCGGCTGAGAGTGTTCCGGTTGAAGACACCGACGCACGAACTGAGCACCATTGGCACAGCTACGTCGGCAATCGGATCCCCTGGTATGTACGACTGATTTGGCTTCTGTTTTGGGTCTTTGCCGTCTACTATACGATTACCTATCTGTTTCCCACGCTACAGGTTGAAATCGTTACACCTCCGTGAGCACTGAATCCAAACAGCCGTATTGCGCGTTCTGCGGCTTGCCAATCCCTGCGAACTTTGCCTTCGGTGCGGGCGGGCGGGCGGAAGCGGCCGAGTATTGCTGTTCGGGTTGCCGAACCGTCGCCGAGGTCCAGCAGGCCGAAGGGGAACATGGCGCCGCTTCCCAAGGGCTTCTGAAGCTCGGCTTGGCGATCTTCTTCGCCATGAATGTTATGGTCTTCGCCATGGCACTCTGGAGCCAAGACATCTACGCCGAAGAGGCGTTTACCACACCGCTTGCGGTTTCGCTACGCAGCGTGTTCCGCTGGGCGGCACTGCTCTTCTCATTGCCAGTCTTGCTGCTTCTCGGCCGGCCAATCGCTATCGGCGTATGGCAGACGCTACACCAACGCGCCATCACAACCGACCTGTTGATCCTGCTAGGCATTGTGGCCGCCTATGGCTATTCGGTGGTGTCGGTTCTGCGAGGCGAGGGCCATGTCTATTTTGAAGTGGGCGCGATGGTGCTCGTCTTTGTCTCGATCGGCCGTTGGCTCGAGGCCAAGGGTAAACTTCGCGCGGGCCAGTCGCTTGACGCTCTCGCCACGCTGCTTCCGGCCACTGTCCGGGTCCAAGCGAAAAAAGGAGTCGGGAATCTTTTGAATTCAGAATTCGGAATGCAGAATGCGGAATGTAGAAGACAGGGGTCGGAGAAAAAACAATTCCGCAATCCGCAACCCACAATCCACATTCAAAAAGGCTTCCACGAAATCCCTCGTGCTGAAGTCCGCACGGAGGACATCGTCCGTGTGCTTCCGGGCGAACGGTTTCCTGTCGACGGCACGATCATTCGCGGACAAGCCTCGGTCGACCAGCAGATTGTCACCGGCGAGAGTCGCCCTATCACCAAACAGGTTGGCGAGCCGGTTTACAGCGGAACGCTCGACCTCGATGGCGATCTCCTCGTCAAAGTGGTCGCTGCGGACGGCAACGAAACCGTCTCGCGAATTCTCAAGCTCGTCCGACAGGCACGCACCCTTAAAGGGCGCCATGAACGTCTGGCCGATAAGATCGCAGTCTGGTTTGTCCCGTTGGTCTGTCTGATCGCGATCGTCTCCGGAGTTCGCCAAGGGCAACTCGAAGGCATCGACCATGGTATTCTTACGGCGCTGGCCGTGGTGTTGATCGCATGTCCCTGCGCACTGGGATTAGCAACGCCCATGGCGGTTTGGACGGCGCTCGGACGCGCAGCGCGGGCAGGCGTGTTGTTCCGTAACGGCGTGGTCCTGGAACAGCTTGCCAAGGTTCGCCATGCATGCTTCGACAAGACGGGCACATTGACAACCGGCATCCCCAGCGCTGGCGATTTGATTGTCGCGGATGGCGAAGAGACGGAGCAAGTTGTCCAAGTCGCTGCCGCACTAGCAAGGGGATCGACACATCATCTCTCTGCAGCAATTCTCCGATTCGCCGAAGTGGATGAAGTGGGCCGTGGGCAGAAGACAGGGGACAGAAAACAGGGGACAGGAAACCCAAGCCGACGACTTGTCGTCGAAACGGGAAGCAGAGAGCAGGAAACAAGGGACTGTAAAACAGATTCCGACCCCCCTCCATCCTCTGCCGACTGCTTTCCCCAGTTGGAGACGCCACACGTAGAAACTCTGCCCGGCCGCGGATTGGTTGCCGATCTTCCCGAAATCGGACGTGTGGCGCTGGGCAGTCGTCGCCTGATGCAGGACACTGGCCTGCAGGATCCCGCAATTCTCAGGACTCCAGAGTCAAATCAAAACGGTTCTCAAACTGTGTTCGTAGGTTGGCGGGGAAGAGTGCGAGGCGTATTTCAATTTACCGAACAACTGCGAGCCGAAGCCCCAGCAGCACTCGAAGCCTGCCGCGAATTGGATCTCGATTTGCGACTGCTTACCGGCGACGAACAATCGCGTGCCGTCGCAATCGGCGAACAACTCGAATTGGCAACCCTCGCAAGCCAGCTCCCAGAAGACAAGGCCGTCACACTGCAATCGCTAAGCAAACAGGGCGGCGTTGTGATGATCGGCGATGGCCTCAACGATGCCCCCGCTCTGGCAACCGCCGACGTGGGCGTGGCGATGGGATGCGGTGCCGACTTGGCTCGCGACGCGGCGGGCGTTTGTCTCTTGGGCGACGACCTGCTCTGTTTCCCTTGGGCCGTCGGATTGGCGCGGCAGACAGTGCGCACTGTCAAGCAGAATCTCTTTTGGGCATTCGCCTACAATTCCATCGGGATTGCGCTGGCCGCGACCGGGCGACTCAATCCGATCCTGGCCGCGCTGGCAATGGCTGCGAGCAGTATTATGGTGGTTGTCAACTCGCTCCGTTTGGGCCAATACCCCGAACCGGAGCAATCACCAGCAAGTAACATGAGTCAAACCGAGGAAGCCTGGGAAGATGTCCATACCCGCGCCGATCGCTTGCCAATCCAAAAAACTTTGCCTGTCGGGCTTTGATGGATTTGACGACTTTTCACATGCGCCATTCTGCTGGTGCGTACCACATGCCCTTGGAGCCTGCCCCGGCTTCAAGGGCAATGGGAATCTCTCAAGCAGGCCGGAACAAGCTCCGTGCAGTTCCGGCAGCAAATTCAACACACCCGCCGGAACTGCACGGAGCTTGTTCCAGCCTACTTAGGAGTGGCCGATAAATAACTTCCCGGTTTTCAGTAGGCGGTAGGAATTACGGTGTAATTCCAATCGGGCAAATACGTCTTCGAACTGTATGGGATCCAAGTCAAGGAAACGTTCGCTCGCTTTCCGTTTGAGTTGATAATCCTTGTTGAGTACCGCGTAGGTGACTTTCAGCCCGGTGCGAGTCCACACTCGTCGAAGGCATGTTGTGACGACGTCAAGCGTGCGAAACACCACACCGGACCAGGCGCGAGTGACATGAGAAAAAAGACGGTGTTCAATCGGGTTATACTTCGAGCAATGCGGTGGATAATGGGCGACGCGAATTGGAATGTCAATCCGGTTGACCAATCGTTGCAGGTCTTCCTTGAAAATGTGGTGACGACAGTTATTGCTTCCTCCGCCATCGCACAGCAACAGAATCGACTTGGCGTCGGCGTACGTCCGCTCGCCGTGGCGTTGCCACCACACACGGAAGCTGTCGCAAGCAAATTGACTCGTGTCGTGACTGACTCCGAGAGTGAGGTGCCCTGTGTTACGCTTCAGGTCGTACAGCCCGTGCGGGATGACCTTGCCGTCCGCGTAACTGGGAAAGTCGTGATCAAATACGGCATTCGCACCATCGGACCACGACTGCCCGGTACGGAAAAACTCGCCCAAAAGCTCCTTTTTCTTGGTGTCCATGCTAATGATTGGGTTGGGAGAGTCGAGGTATTGTTGCCTCAGTTGGGCAATGTTCTCGAACTGCTCGTTGCGGAAAGGGGTATTTCCCATCGCTTTGGTTTTCTCGGCCTGCCGCTTGTGGAAGCCGAACTCATCGAGCAAGCTTCGCACAGTGTCTGGACAAACGGGCGTTCCCAGCCAATCGAGCTCGTGGGCAATCTCCGTACTCGACAAATAGGTCCACACCACGTCTTCACGCATTGGATCGCCTGCCGTATGGTCAGCAACGACCTGGCGAAGGTTGTTCTCCAGGTCAGGTGCAGCAAAGCTAGCTTTTTTTCGACCCCCCTTTTTTTCGAACCCGTCCTTCGGCGTCATCCACCGGCAATTGGCTCACCTCATGGCGGCCATTCCGAATCGTTTTCTCGTCACAGCCCAGCACAGACGCAACGTACTCGACGCCCCCATGCCCCAGCTTTTCCGATTCTACCGCAGCGTAACGGCGGCGGTCTTTCTCGGACAATGAATCATAAAACGCCTTCATGTGTCCACAAACTACCGACAGATAGGGAACCATGGCTTTCTCCTTCGCCAAGAGAATGGGGGACCGCTCACCCTGGAAGTCTAGCCAATTCGAGAAAAAAAAGGGATGTTATTTATCGGGCGGCCCTTAGCAGCCGTCACTTCCCCGGTTGCCGTATTGATCCACTCATAAGCATATTTTTCTGAGGGGATCAGACCGGATACCGTGAAGTTCTGGTCGGCCTCGGAATAGACGATGTATTTATCTCCCCCCTTGACCAGACAAAACTGCGTTGAACAGAGGCTGTTCTGGGGTGTCATGTCGGTGATGTCTAGTCGTTCGGCATAGGTCCTTGTTGTTCCCATGGCGATGCGTGTGTTCTTTAGATCCCAACCATTGAGCTCGTCTCGATTGCCGGAGTCCATGAAGATGGGGTTCATGCCCCGCGTAAAGGTTTTCCAAACCCAAGTTCTATCGCCGCCGACACCCCATAAATGGTCGGTATCTGAAAGGATTACCTTGCTTCCATCCGCGGCGGGCGGGTTGTCTCGATATCCCCCGTCTCCATTCGGAGAGATCCAGTCCGCGGGACTGTCCCAGAGCATGTTGTTGTTGCCAGCAGTTTTGCCAGCAATGCCGTTATTATGAAACTGAAAGGTCATGCCCACCGGGTGCTGCTTCGGCTTGCTGGATTCATACCTGCTTAATGAGGTTAATCATGCGGTATTGGAAATCCTTTGATTCCCCCGTCAACTCATTGCCTATCTCATAGATCACATTATCCAGATCATTCACCGAGTCGATCACTCTCTTGACATAGGCCTCCTGGATTGCCGTGACGGCACTATTACCAAGCTCATGAATCTCATGCCCAAATCCATCATTGTTAACGTCCCCATCTATTCCGTTGATGTTGTTAGCATCATTGAGTGGATTGGCAAACCATAGTGGAGCGTTAAGGTGAGCGCTTTGTTTTTCATGGCTCCAACCCTGAAACATCATGACCGACACGTAAAAACCTGCATCTCTCGCCTCGATCGTTCGTGCCCGTAGTCTGTCGAAATAGGCCGTATTAAAGTTGTCCACCGCCGGATAGTCAGCAACGTTGAGGTCATATTTTTCTTTGCCATCAAGGGCGTTGCCCGGGCCAGGCCGGTTGAACGGAACAGGTAGTGCCGGGGTCTGATTCCCACTCGCAATGGACTCGTAGGACCAGAATCGGATAAAATTATGATTATTGCTCGCCAGCTTATTGAGATATGCCGTGTAGTCAAAAAGGTTTCCATTGGGATCATGATTAAGATCTTGGAAATTCTGCCATGTGTGAGAGCCGGTCATGTAGACTGCCCGGCCCGTCGACGGATCCATGAAATATCTTGGGTTATCGGGGCTTACGACAAGGGGCGCTGCTGTTGCGGCAGAACGCCCGTCAACGACAACCACACATACAATCGATAAAACCATCAAAACAAAAGTCAATTTGTGGTTTACCATCTTCTTTGCTCCGTTCCAAAAAAGAAAAAGATTTTGTAACATTTCAGCCGACTCAGGCGGAAGCAGAGAAAAGATACATGCCGATGCACAGACTTTTCCATTCACCCTTCCGCCGCGCTCTCTTCGTGGTCAACTCACTGTATCGTACACCACCTAATCCTATTCGGCAAATCTTGGAAGGGAAATTGTTGGATGGAACCGAGCTGCGATGGAAGCGACTCGTGGGCGGCTCAGGCGAGGTATCGAGTCTTGCCGATCGCCATGTGTCCGCTCGGAAACAAAGCACTAGGGTAGCCGTTGACGGAATGAAAAAGATTGAACCACGAAGGACCTAGCGCAGCCGCAGGCCGCAACCAAAGAAGAATAGCTACAAAAGACGCAAAAGATAGTTCAGCCACGGATGAAACACGGATTGAACCTAGCGCGGCATAGCCGCAACCAAAATATCAAAACAACCATGGCAAAATGATTGATGGCAAAACAATTAGTTGATGATCACGCGGATTATGATGGTGGGGTGTTCTCAAGCTGAATTTTATCGGACAAACACCTTACTGTCCGAATCATTTTGCCATCAATTATTTTGCTTTATCCGACTTTGTTAAATTGTTGTAAGACGCAAAGATTTAGACCGTTAGTAACACAGATAAGCTTAAACCACACTTTCCAATTGTTATCTCGGTTTCTCGATTTTCAGAAAGTGTAAAATTAAACACAAATGCAAAATTAAAACACAGACTCGTGCTTCTTTCCCTTTATCCGTGTTACTAACGATTCAAATCTTCGCGCCTTGCGCAAATTTATACAGAGCCGTGAATGGAAGTCCCCTGAGTGAAAAGAGATAGATTAAGTATGCTTTTCAAGGAATTGAACCGCGGAGTACGCGGAGAGCGCTGAGAAAATCCCTTAAAAAAGACCTCTGCGCTCTCTGCGTTCTCTGCGGTGATAAAAAAGAATCTGACATTTTAGTTGCGGCTTTACCTCGCCAGGCTCTTCGTGCTACTAACGATCAATTTCTTTGTGTGGCGCAAAGATTTTTCGACAGGATTAACAGGATCAGCAGGATAGTGGTCCATTGGATTCGTCCCGTTTACCCTGTAAATCCTGTCAAAATTGGTTGTTTGGTTGCGGCCAACGGCTGCGCTAGGGATTATATGACCAGAAGAAAGCGACATATTTTACGTGGATGGTCGGGGCGGTTGCGGACCGCACAGACGGATTCCCCGTTTTTCTTGTCCAGCCAGCGACTGGCATGGCATGCTGGGGTAAATGACCGTTTTCTTTGCCGTCATACCCGATTCCAGAAAGATCCTCCCCATGCGCTTGACCGAATTCGCCAGCCGTACCGCCGTCCCCTGCAACCACTTCCAGTCAGATCGAGAGCTCCGGTGACACCATCGTTTAGAAACCCAGTAACGTCGGCACCGAGGGCAGTCATTACAACTCGAACACCCAAGTTAAATGGAGTGTCTGCTGGTAAATCGGCGAAAGAGTCAACCCCTGTCATGTCACCCAGCTTTTTACCTCCATTCTTGGTAGCGGTATTGAGAGGGTTCACAGAAGTACCCGTACCGCCAATCTTAGAATAAAATCTCCCTGAACTGGCGCTCGTGCCTGGACCTTGAGCAAAATAGCCGTCCCATGTATTCGCTAGGGTGATTGGTGTTAGGGGATCATCTCCATGGAAAAGCCCCCACCTGAATTGATCACCCCGCGCAGTGCCATCAAATGATACCGATCCGGTCAGCTCGATAAAGTCTCCATCATTCACGAGCGTCGTCGGGGTAAAATTAGCCCCGATAGTGGCCCCATTGGACGTTACGACCGGAGCATTCGTTGTCTCGGTACCATCAAATGTTGCATCAGGCAAGAGTTCTACCCAGCCGGTTACCGGTGTCGCCCCAGCCATGTTTGCACCAAGCATGAGGACCAGCACAGCCAATGCGCCTAGCGACACGATTCTAAGATGTTTTTTTCATAATCTTGATACTCCCTCACAAAAAAAGAACCTGTGAGCGCAATGGTTCGAAAAACAATCCGAACGCCAACAAGGTAGTTGTGGCGATCACAAAAAAACATCTCGCGTAGGTCGAAACAAACTCCGCGCAGTTCCGGCAGCCGATTCAACACACTGCACTTGCCGGAACTGCGCGGAGCTTGTTCCGGCCTACCTACCTTAATTCCGCGCGCGTCCAACTGGGCGGATTGATCCGCCCAGTTGGTACGTTACGCGCGACTGCCCCAGTCACTCAACTTAACTTCGCCGACGCGATATGCCTCCGATCAGTAGACTACCGAGGCCCAAGAGTAAAACGCTCGCTGGCTCCGGTACAATCGCAACGGCAGCCGCCGCGGCGTCGTTCCGAAATTGGTTTCCCAAAGGGCCAAATTCGCTGCGTCACCCGAGTCGCGTTGCCATTTGAGGAAGTCGGCGCCGTCGACGTCGAGATCGCCATCAAAATCACCGTCTTGGCCGGGTGAAACGGCTCCTGGAACTCCGTCCGCCATAATCTCTGCGATTTGTGCCGCGTCGAGCGCGACATCGAAAAAGGCAAAGTCAGCAAGCTTACCACGCAGGTCGCGTTGCCATTGGGATTCGATTGGATCACGCGATTGACTACCGATAAACCAGTCACCCGGATCGTTTAGTCCGAACCCAACACCGGTTTGGCCTGGGTCCGGCGCATCCACCGTTGCGCCTGGTACACCATTGACCCAAATTGTGGCTTCTGCTGAGTCCCCTGAAATACCGCTCCAACTCCAAGTCATCGCGACATGCGTCCAGACGCCGGTGGGTGTTTCAGTTCCAGCAAATAAGTTTGCGTCTCCTGGTTGCTGCCCCTTCCAGCCTTGCACCGCCCCAGCGACTCCAAAGGTATTAGCTGTCTGGAGCGACGTTCCGCGCCATCTGCCATAATCACTAGGCAAATTAACATCAACACGCTCTACATTCGAGAAGAGATTATTCCACTCAGTGTCGTCATCCACACTGATCCAGCTGGCTACCGATCCATTGCCGATTGACATACCGTCCAGAATTGTATTGTCTGTAATGGTGACCTGAGTTTGGTCATGGACTAGCACGTCGTTTGGATCTTTGTCGTTTGGATTCCAATGCGCTGCATCAAGCTGAGTACCGCCAGTGAGCAGGGGCCCATTACCTGGATCTAGCACCACTTCAGTACCGACGGTGGTCGTCAAACCGCTTGCAGAGGCGTCAGAAAATCCTCCGTCAAAATTCAGATGAAAAATGGGGGCTGGGACTACCGCATGCGCGAAACTAGTCGCAAGCCCAATCGCGACGAACATCGCCACGTTTCTTGCTGCCATCACACTCTTTTGTCTCAAGATAACATCAGACATTACTCAACCTCCCTAAAAAAAGTAACCAGGAAAAAGTCGTTCATTCTAAGCCGCCCCGTCTAAACTCAATATCAGGCTGAACCAAGCTTTGTCTCAAAACCTCGGTGGGGCCGTGATGCGAGCCGTAGTCGCTAGCCTCGGGTGACGTTGCTTCGGCATTTTCGCAACATCACCCGACGCTAGCGCGTTCGGCTCACTGTTTTCCGACAAAGTCTAATTTCATTTTGTTAACAACCGAAATTTGTTCATGTCCCGCACTCTGCCGGATGCAACACCAAGTTCCACGCGACATAGCCCGTGAGCATCGTAGGCCACAAGTTCAATCGCATGAATACCCGCCTGAAGCGGTAGCATCCCGATGGACAATTGCGGGTGATGAATGCCGTCGTCGACAATAACGTCTTGACCATCGATACGTAGTCGCGCGCCGTCGTCGACAACCACCGCAAACGAGTAAAGCCAAGTGTCGGGTACGATCAGCTGCGCTGTTGCGCGAATCGCGAAATTGTCGTCGTCCTCGTTCAGTTCCTGTGAATCATGCCCAGGAAACGGATCGTTCTTGTCGAACAGGTTCAAGTATGGCTTTCTTTGTATTTTGTCATATCCACCGTGCTTGCTTTGATAGTCGATCCATGGCACGTCCGAGGCGCGATATGTTTTGGACGAGGAAATCTTTCCCGCCAGCAGTAAGTCCGCATCGTGCAGGCATGTGATTTTCTTCTTTTTTGACTTCACATACGTTACGTCGAAGCCGGCAGGGCCAACAACAATCGGCCTGGGATGAAAAGACTTGTTGCTGTCAGTGGCGTTGAATTGCATCCGATCGGGTAACCGTTGAGATTTGTCCTCGAACGCAGTAACTTTCCCGGACGTCTCGACACGAATCGCGTTGCCACTGAAAATAAATCGCGATGACTCTGGTGTGCCGATATCGGAGACAGAGCAGAGTCCCACCGATCCGTCGAAAACGGATAGCTCTGTCGCGCCGGAATCGACCACATTCACACTAAATACGGTCCCATAATGAAGCACCTCACCTGCCGGCGTGGCAATGACTAAATTGGCGTCGTCTCGCAATACGTCGACAAAGAGATGGCCGTGATGACAAACGACTCGGTCCGCGGACTCGAATGAGACGTCGCAGGGGCCGTTGAGCGTGAGGGCTGCGCCATCGAACGTTTCGACTCGCAGCTCGCCAGATTCCAGGGCGAAGCGTCCTGTTCGGACGACATCCCCCGGCTTAAGGCGTCGATCCGCGTCGGACCACTTCAGCGAATTGGCAACGCGACAAACCGCAATGACCGCCCCTTGGCCAGCGCTCGCTGGTTCTTGAACCGCTTCGGGATTCATTAGACTTCCAATCCCGAAGAAGGCGAGCAATAGGCTTGCAGCGATTGCAAGAAATAGCATTCGCCGACTCGGTTGTTTCACAATCCGGAGACCGGTTCTTGGTTGTTCGCTTCCCGCCTTGCGTTCGGTCTTTCGCTGCGTATCTTGCCCTGCCTCATCCAATAATTCGGCAATGCTGATCGAATCAATCTCGTTTTGACTCCACTCGTTCACGCCGGCAATGCTCCAATGCAACATCGCTCGAAGATGCGTATATCGAATGTAGTAAAGATATGCCTCGTCATGGGTCAGTAAATCGTTGAGCCGCATGGTCTGATCAGAGGTTAGTTCACTATCGAACAATACTGATAGCAACTCGTGCAACTCTTGCTGGAAATCACCTGCTTGAGTCATGAAACTTCCCCTTCTGCCAAAGACCTCTGAATACATTCCAGCAAAGACTTGTGAATTCGACTTAGCGATTTGTACACAGCACTTGAGGTACGATTCATCATGGCTGCCACCGACTTCACCGACGCGTCTGCCTGATATCTCAAGCGGATAATCCGTTGGTCGCTGCCAGCAAGCTTGGCTAGGCAACGCGACAAAGCCGCCGTACGATCCGAAAGCTCATCCGACTCTTGCTGAAACACCTCGCTAATATGGTGCATAGCGCTGTCGCTTAGCACCAAGCGGTCCCGACGACGCTCGCGGTAATACTCCAGGACTTTCAGGTACGCGATTCGGAATAGCCAAGCCCGAAAATTGGTCCCCTCCTCAAACCCAGCGAACTTCTCCCAGGCTACTCTGCCCGTTTCCTGCAGAATCTCTTCCGCATCTGCCCAGTGCGGGTAAGCGTTCTGTGAACAGCGTCCCAAAATTGCGCGCTATCCTAATAGAGGTGAACCATTCCCTTTATTCCAGGAACGAGCACAATGTCCAATCGAAACAAATCCCAAGAGTCCCACTGGCGTGGCCTACTGAAACAGCAGTCCTCAAGCGGCTTGAGCATCGCGGCGTTTTGCCACCAGAACTCGATTACACAAACCAGCTATTATGCCTGGCAGCGTAAGTTCCGTGAACAGCAAGCCTCCCCAGAGCAGGGGAGCCGTTCGACCAAGTCTCTTAAAACCAGTCGTAACGCCGTCCAGGGCACCCAACTGGTGCCTGTGCGGATCGAGGGGACGACACCTGCGTCCACGCTGCGTATTCACTTGCCGCAGCAGGGAGTCTTTGTGGATGTGCCTCACGGCACCGATTGTGAGACAGTGAAGGACGTATTGCAGGCGTTGCGTGAGGTGGCGTCATGTTGATTGTGCCATCCCAAATAAAAGTCTTCGCCGCGTTGGCTCCCACGGACATGCGTAAAAGTTTTTGTGGATTAATCGGTATCGTCGAAAAGGAGCTTGGCAAACAGATTGAAGACGGAGATCTTTTCTTGTTTTTCAACCGACGCCGCAACCGGTTGAAGGTACTCTATTTCACGGGTGACGGCACGATCATCCTCTACAAGCATCTTGAACGAGGAACGTTCGAGACACTACGTGGCGCCGACCATGGAGGGGCGATTGCATCCCCCGGTGATTACTTGACACTGCATGTGGACGACCTGCGATTGTTGCTGGAAGGCATCGAGCTATCGAGTGTCAAACGTCGCAAGTGGTGGCGTCGTGAGCAGGCAAAACAAATTACTCAATCGCCTTGGAAACCACCTTGACGCGCAACGTGAATTGTCGATAAATAAACATGTGTGTTCTACACCAACGGTGTGTGATCATTTGCCATTTCGTGACGCACCTTCAAGGACCGAAACGTTGTCGATGGAATCCGACAAACTCCGAAAAGAGATCGAAGTGCAGCGCGCCGAGATCGCACATCTCAAAAGGGTTAATAGCGAGCAACAGGCAACTCTTGAATCGTTGCAGAATCACATCGAGGTGATGCAAGAGCAAATCACCTTACTCCGTAAGGCACTCTTTTCTCCACGGCGTGAACGGTTTATCCCTTCTCCCGATCAAAAGCTTCTTTTTGATCCCGAGTCGATCGAGGGCAACGAGATTAGCGAGGATGACGAGGCGACCGACGAAGAAGAGCCAGACGATGAATCGTCTTCGAAACGCAAGAAACGCCGTAAGAAGCGCAAACGTTTTGAATTCCCCGAGTGCTTGCCGGTCCAGCGTTTTGAACACCCACTGCCGCCGGAAGAACTCGATTGTCCTTGTGGATGTGGCGGCAAGCGGACGGTGATCTCCGAGCAGATCTCACGGCAACTAGAATATGTTGAGTCTAGCGCCTACATCGCCGAGCACGTTCGGTTTACCTACGGTTGCCCTGTTAGCCGGGATGGCCAGCAGATCGTCACCAGCGAAAAGCCACCCAATATCAACGAAAAAGGGATATTTGGGGCCAGCACGTTAGCCTGGCTGGCACACGCCAAGTTCGAGCGTCACCTGCCCCTGTATCGTCTCCAGGAAGAGCTTCGTTCCACCACCACGATGTGGTTCAACCGCAGCGTGTTGAGCAACGCCGTGGTGCGAACGGGCGAGCGTCTGCTGCCGGTGTGGGATCTGATTCGCACCCAAGTACTGGATAGTTTTTATGTACGGGCCGACGAGACCACGGCCCGTGTCCTGCGTCCCGGGGCTGGGGCGACCAAGCTGGTTTATCTCTGGGTCTACGTTGGCGATGACCAGCATCCGTACCAACTATTTGACTATCGACTTGATCGATCCCGCGCAGGTCCGCGGGAAATACTTGATGATTTTCAAGGCGGATTATTAACCGACGGTTACAGTGTCTACACGTCCCTAGTCAAGGAATCGGATGGCCGACTTCTGGATCTGGGTTGTTGGGCCCATGCGCGGCGGAAGTTCGACGAAGCGTGCGCCGTCTCAACGCAGCCACTTGCGCACGAGGCGCTCGCTTGGATCTGGCAACTGTACGACATCGAGGATCGCCTGGCCGATGCCGATGTGGAAACGCGACGACAAGTGCGCATGCGCGAGTCGGTTCCCATTCTTGCCCTTCTGCACGATCGTCTCACCGAAGTGCAGCCGACGGTACGGCCTTCGACCAAGTTGGCCGAAGCGATCGGCTACCTGCTCAATCGTTGGAACGCGATGACGCGATTTGCAACCGACGGGCGCTATGCGATCGATAACAACATGGCAGAAAGAGTCATTCGCCCCTCGGTTATTGGAAGAAAAAATTACCAATTTTTTGGGAGCGATGCGGGTGGTCGCGCGGCATGCGTCTGGTACACGCTTATCCAGAGTGCTCGTTCTAATCATGTCCACGTCACCCCGTATCTCAACGATGTTCTCGTCCGGCTTCCTCAGATCGTTCCCGAGTACTTGCGGGTGGGCGACGCCCAAACCCCGTTCGAATCGCTTTCAAGGGACCAGCGTGAACAGCTCTCCGAGCTGCTACCTGACCGATGGCTCAAGGCACACCCTGAGCATCGCAGCGAAGATCGCCAGCGCGAACTTGATCAGGCCAACCAGCGCCGCCGCCAGAGGCGTGCTTCACGACGTCGGCTTGTCAAGATCTGAATTACGCTCCTGGCATGACGGAGTTCACAGAGCGCTAACCAGTGCGGCGCGAGCGACAAAATATAGGAGAACACAACCTGGGTTTCCTTCGTCCAAAGAAGGACGAAGCCTGACGTATGGCTACCGTGATTTGATTCGCAGCCTTCCAACTCTATCCTCCGTCAGCAAAAAATCTCACAATCGCAGCCCAAGTGCTGTTCCAGCTTATATGTATATGAGTCGAAGTAGGTATATTTGGAATTGATTTTGGCGATTTTTCAGAAATCTGTACGATTTGGCATGGATATCCCTCCGACAGACAGGGGACCGGCATCTTCGAGGGAGACTTTCGGTAACCGTTCACAGGATGGAAGAAAAATGAACCACGAAGAGCACGAAGGACACAAAGAAAGGGCACAAAGAATAGAATTCTATTCTTCGTGAGGCTATCCAATCAAGTCGATGAGGGTGCAAATGTGACTTAGCTTAGAAGCGGGAGCAAGCGATTTATCCTCTGACTTCTTCGTGTCCTTCGTGGTTCAATCTTTTTCACTCCGTGAACGGCTACCAATTTCTTTGTGTGGTGTAAAGATTTCAATAGCCAGTAGAGTAGAGGAGGAATGTTCTCTACACACCGGGAGGGAGCGATCCCCTGTTGTCGGCAATTCGACGATGCATGATTTTCATGCTGGCGCGCCAAGGAATTGCGAAATTCCGGGCCAGACTTTATTCGACGCGACATACCATGCGACCGCGAGCAGTAGCAAGAATCCGATGAGCGCCAGCGCATTGGTGACTGGTCCGTTGCGATGGTCGCCCATGACCTCGCGGGAACTGGTGAGCCACCAGAGCGCTCCCGCGACAACCGGTGCCGCGATGACGGTCATCGCCTGAGCCGCCACGATCGCGTACACGGATTCTATGTCTTCGCCATAAACCAACAATGCGACGACCATTCCGGTGAGCAAAACGGCGACGGTCATCAGCCGGGGCCAAAGATCGGTCGGTTTGTCGCCGAGCCCCAAGCCATCGGCAAGGATAAATCCGCCGATCATCGAGTTGACAATGAACGAAGAATAGGCCGCCGCGAACAGGCCCATGCAGAAGAGTGCATGTCCCAACGCGCCGAATGCCGGTTTGAGGCCCGCGGCCACGTCGGCGACACTGCCCAGCGATTGGCCACGTAACTGGGCGGCCGCGGTTGACATGATCATGATGGTGATCGTCGCCATGAGGATCGCTCCGACACGCACATCCAACATCCCATCTTTCAGTTCTGACTGCCCCCAGCCTTTCTGCCGAACGAGGTACGATTGGTACATCGCGGCGGTAATCACAAAGGTTGTGCCGACCAGGCCCAGCACCGAGATGTCGATTGCTGCTTGTTCGCCAGGAGCCCGATGAAAGAGCGCGAGCACCGGTGGAACGCATCCCTGGAGAAACTCCACGATCGACGGCTTGGCAAAACAGAGATTGATGGCGAACGACGCGAGCATCAATCCAACCAGCACCATCATCATTCGCTCGACGACCCGATAGAGGTTGCGAAAGACGAAAAAGAAAGAGATCGAGAGAGCGTTGAACAGAAGGATGACGTACTCTAGCCTGAAGTAGGGAATCTTTTTCAGTTGCGGCTCGAATTCCTTGAAGGCGGAAAGGACGCCCAGATTGTTACCAAACTGAAACGCGGCCGAGATAAAGAAGACGCTCACCCCGATAAAGACCGCCAACCATCGGCCAGCCCGCCGGCTCACCAGAGTACCAGGCGACTCGCTGACGACGACGCCCAGCTTGGCCCCAAGCGCCATGTAAACCATCATGAATAGCACGGAGAGGATAACGACCCACGTCATCTGAAAGCCGTTGGTCGCACCGACTTTCGAGCTGGTTAGAATACTGCCCGGCCCGATCACCACGCAGGCGGTGATCAGCGCTGGTCCGACTCGTTGGTACCATCGGCGCGGTCCTGTTTCGGTGGATGCTGTCATCAATTTTTCTCCTGTCTTAGTAACGGTTAGCTATTAGCTATTAGCTATTAGCTGTTAGCTGTTAGCCAGAGGGGAATCTCGAAGTTTCTTGCGAAATCATTCTAGTGCGTGTTCAAGTTTTAATTTTGATGTGAGCCGCAACGCGCTAGCGTCGGGTAGTGAAGGCAATCCGCTACGCCCCGCAACCCGATGCTAGCGCGTTGCGGCTCACATCTATAACCCCAATTCTTAGACTTGAAGAAGCACTGGCTAATTGCTATTCGGCTGAAGTGCAACGACATCAGCGCCCATGTCGTCGAGATTGTAGTCGCTTGGCCGCCCCTGGTAAATCCGCATACGCAGAATAATAGGGGCTGAAGTTTTATCCTTTGGCAGGGCCACCACTGGCCCACATTGACTCGATCGATTCCGATCTCCCCACACCTCGGCACATGCGCACTAATTCGCGCGCGGGTTTCAATCCAACCGAGGCGGTCGTCTCGATGGCAAACCGGTTACCGTTTGGCACGTCGACAAAGACGGTCTGCGAGCGATATTGGCTCAATGCTTGCCGTAAAAGCCTTTCCCCCACGTCGGAGCTGCTCGCCATGCAAGGGCCGACATATCTCGCCAACCGGCCGGGACGCGTACAGACGTAGCCCAGCATCTCGCGGCCATTCCGCTCGACGAGCAGATCGATACCGGGCTCCGCGCCAAACCGGCGGAAGAGTTTCTGGCGACTATAGCCAGTTAGTGCTTCATCAAAAGCCGCAATCTGCTCCCAATCAGGCTTCGGAAAATGCTCGATGGGTTTTTCATCGCTGGGGCTGCGGGCGGTGCCGGCGAAACGCGTTAGTCGGTATTGAGTTTTGAATCCGAGCGACCTATACAAAGGCTCGCCCATGAGAGTCGCGTCGAGTCGAACCACATCGGTCGTTTGATTCTCCAGATATTCAATCGCACGATTCATCAACGCCCGCCCAACGCCTTGACGTCGAGCTGATGGGTCGACCAGCATCATCCCAATCCAACCGACGTGATCGAAAACACAGGTTGTGACCGTGCCAACAAGCTGGCCACCGAGTTCGGCGACAAAACAGCCCCCAGGCTGGAGTTCAAAAAACCGCAGCCAATCGGCGACCGTCTGATTCCAGCCTGCCTGCTGGGAAAATTTTTCACCGAAGGGGAGATCGCTGTAGGCCATGGAACGGACGTCAATCATTGGGTAGCTATCCTACTGCAAAACTCAACCGGAAAAGTAGCAACATTCGCTCTACCGAAACACCGCTGAGCAAGCCAGCAGTGGCACCCGGCGTAAAATATGTCATTTGCTTTTACGCATAAGTCCATTTCTTGATTCTTAGGTTATGTCTATTGTAGTGCATCACCCGAAGTGAGGCACTCGTCAAGTTAGTTAGTGTACCATTGATTCTGTAAATAGCTTTAGCGTATGAGTGGCCCGGCTTCGCCTTTTGAGCGTAGCGAAAAAGGCGAAGCCGGGCCGGCCCCCTTGAAAGGGTGGGCCACAGTCGGTCTCTTAACCGTTTGTTTCACCCAAGCGAAAGGAGACCCACGTATGACCCACCGCAATGAATCTACCACCGAATCTAACCCACTCCCCCAGATGATCCAAGTCCTCGACGAACACGGTTTTGACGGCATGGCACGCGCCATCCAGATCCTCGTCAATGAGGCAATGAAGATCGAACGGAGCGAAGTGCTCGGAGCAGAACCCTACGAGCGGACGAGCGAGCGGCTCGGCTACGCCAACGCCCAATAACTGGGAAACGCTGCAAGCCCAAAACGCTGAATACCCGCGTTGGCAAGGTCGAGCTACAAGTACCGCAGACCCGAGGCGTCGAGTTCTATCCGAAATCGCTCGAACGGGGCGTTCGTAGCGAACGTGCCCTCAAGTTGGCCGTTGCCGAAATGTACGTCCAGGGCGTTTCCACGCGAAAAGTTACCGAGATTACCAGAGAACTCTGCGGGCTAGACGTCTCCAGCAGCCAGGTCAGCCGAGCTGCTCAGTTGTTGGACGAAGAACTTGAGTCGTGGCGCTCGCGGCCCTTGGGCAAACTATCCTATCTGATCCTCGATGCTCGCTATGAAAAAGTCCGCCACGGTGGAAGCGTGGTCGATTGTGCCGTGCTGGTCGCCGTCGGCGTGTTGCCCAATGGAAAGCGAACGGTACTCGGCGTCAGTGCAAAACTGAGCGAGGCGGAAGTCCACTGGCGAGAGTTTTTGCAGTCGCTCGTCGAGCGAGGTCTGCATGGCGTGGAGTTGATCACCAGCGACGCCCACGAAGGTCTCAAGGCGGCTCGTAAAGGAGTCTTTCCCGGAGTGCCATGGCAACGCTGTCAATTCCACTTGCAGCAAAATGCCGTCGCCTACGTCCCCAGGATCGACATGCGTAGAGACGTCGCCGACGATATTCGCGGCGTGTTCAACGCTCAAGATGCCAACGAAGCCGACCGGCTGCTAAAGATTACCGTTGAAAAATACCGTCTCACAGCGCCAACACTGGCCGAATGGATGGAGCAGAGTCTGCCCGAAGGGCTGACTGTCTTCACCCGACCCTCGGCACATCGCCGCCGGCTGCGAACCAGCAATATGCTCGAAAGACTCAACCGAGAGATCAAGCGACGAACCCGAGTCGCCACGCTCTTTCCCAACGAAGCATCTCTTCTGAGACTCGTCAGCGCTGTGCTCGCCGAAGTCGACGAAGAATGGCAAACCGGAAAATGTTACCTTAACAACGAGACCGACTGACGATCATCACACCAAAATATTTTTACAGAAATAGGGTTGCTTTATCGCGCCTAATTGCAGGCGACGCTAGCATGTTGTGATCGTGTGAGAAGAACGCAACAAAGGAGATAGTATGCCTGGCAAGCTACCTCGCCCATGCAGATTCGTGAACTGTGGAAAAGTGTCGCCACCTTACTCGACGAAAAACCGACCACTCTACAAGAAGTCGCCCTGAATACAGAGCCCGTAACAGGCGACAGCCAATAATCGTCACCGAGTCCGGCAGGTCTGCTGCCGGACTCAATTCTATTTGCGCATCAAATAGGTGTCGCTTCGACGGCAGGCAGTCGATAAGCGACAAAATCACTGCGCAAAACTGCGCCTGCATGACAAATTCCACGCGCTGTGATAAGGATCTCCAATCAAGTGGTCTTTGAAAATAATCGATTTGAGTAGATGCATTTCTGGTCTTGTGACTCAGGCGCCGCGCCTGATTCATGGGGCCGGTGGTCTTTTACGGTTTTCTATTAAGCGATTTGGCAACGTGAACTCCTGATGCCGCTTGCTGGCCGGGTGGTGGACTGACTCATTTGGAGACACCCCTAGCCCGACCACGGTGGCGGGCACTTTTTTCTTTTCTCATGCCACGGGAGTTTTATGATGGCTACGCTTAATCGCGCTCACCAGGAATTGTTTCGCAGGATGCCCGATGAATGTTTTGATTCGTTCGATGCTCTTTATGATCGGTGTCGGTCGGATCAAGAACTGTCTGAGGATCTTTGGGTTCCACCCCAGGACCTCTTGCTCACCCACGATTTGACGTTGGGGATTGGAGATAATCCCGACTTTGAGCTCAACGAATGGTCCTTCACGCAGCTTTGCCACATGGCGGGAGTTTAGCAAGGATACGATCAACCGGCTCAGTCTGAAGACGGCTAGCAAGGCGTTTCAAGAAACACTGCCGACATCAGAAAAGCCGCTGCAAATCCTGACCAAGGAAAATGGAATTCGCTCGGTGTATGGGGTTGCCTACACGCGACTCTGGAACGTCGAACTACTCGACGTGGTCGGGGAGTTTGCCAGCGACTTTTCGCCACCGCAACGGGCGATGGACGAGCGTAGCACGGGCCTCTATTGCGGCGAGCAGGATATGTTTGCTTTCCTGATCGACCCGACAGGTTGGGCCGAGATCGAGGGCGAGGCGTTTGCGCCGGGATTCTTCATTTGGAACTCGGAAGTGGGCCGTCGTACGCTCGGCATCCAGACATTCTGGTTTCAGAAGGTCTGCCAGAATCATATCGTCTGGGATGCGGTCGAAGTGGTCGATTTCAGTCGCAAACATACGGCCAATGTCCGCGATGGACTGATGGAGATTCGCCACATCATGGAGCGGCTTATCTCCAAACGAGACGAACGTCGCGACGGATTTGTCGAGGTGATTCGCAAGGCGATGACGGAGAAACTTGGTCGAGATGCCGACGAAGTGGTTGCTCAGCTCAGCCAGGAAGGGATTCCTCGTACGCTCATCAAGGAGGCGATGAAGATTGCCGAGCAACGCGGCGCTTTTACGATCTATGCCTTGGTCGATGCCCTGACGTAATTGACGCAGCAGGTTCAGTTGGCCGGTGATCGCTTGGCACTCGATGCCAAGATTGGGCAACTTCTTTCACTTGCCGTTTGAATCAGAGAACGGTTGTTTTTCGTTGTTTTTTGTCCCTTTGTTTTTTTCAAGGAGCCTAGTGCGTCATCCACACTAGATATTCGGGTTGGTGAATAGTCGGCGTTCGGGGAAATTCTCCTTAAACAAGGAGGTTTCCCATGAACAAGAAGTATATCGTCCGACTCTCGGATGCAGAACGGGGTGAGTGCGAGCAAATTGTCAAAAAGCTCAAGGGCGGTTCTCAAAAGGTTCGTCGAGCCCAAATTCTTTTGAAGTCGGATGCCGATGGTCCGGCGTGGACCGATCTCGCGATATCTGCGGCCTTCAACTGTCGTACTCGAACGATTGAGAATCTTCGCCAACGAGTGCTTGTCGAAGGTTTTGCCTTGGCGCTCCACGGCAAGCAACGCGAGAATTCACCCACGCCACCCAAGCTTGACGGACAAGGCGAAGCGAAACTGATTGCGATGCGACTGGGGACGCCACCGGTTGGCTATGGTCGATGGACGCTGCAATTGCTTGCCGAGCAAATGGTAACGTTGGACATTGTTGATAGAATCTGCGCGGAGACGGTTCGCAAAACGCTAAAAAAAACAAGATGACGAAGCGCATGATCGAGTACTGGGTGATTCCTCCAGAGCAGAATGCCGAGTTCGTCGCCTGCATGGAAGAAGTGCTGGAAACGTACGAAAAAACATATGATCCGCAGCACCCGGTCGTTTGCATGGATGAGCAGCCAGTTCAGTTGTTGCTCGAAACGCGGACGCCGATCGCCGCGACGAAGGAGCACGCCAAACGGGTTGACTACGAGTATGAGCGCAATGGCACGGCAAGCATTTTCATGTTCGCGGAGCCACTTTCAGGCTTCCGGCAAGCGACCGCTCGAGCGCAGCGAACGAAACAAGATTGGGCTCTGGAAGTTGCGCATCTGCTTGACACTCGTTATGCGAGATGTGAACAAATCACCTTGGTGCTGGACAATCTCAACACCCATACCAAAGGAGCGTTCTACGAAACGTTTGATCCCGCCACGGCCCGTGCCTATATCAAACGCATCAACTTCGTTTTCACGCCCAAGCATGGCAGTTGGCTGAACATTGCTGAGTGCGAATTGAGTTGCATGACCAGCCAGTGCATCGCGGGCCGACGAATCGGCGAACTAGAAAAACTTCAAAGCGAAATCGCGGCATGGTCACAAAACACAAACGACAAACAACGAGGCGTCGATTGGCAATTCAAAATCGACGATGCTCGCCGAAAATTGAAGCGGCTCTACCCGAAGATTAAGACTGGATGACGCACTAGTGATGTCTACCAGTACCAAAGCTCGTCCCGTTCATGAAATTCGCATCGGACGGATCAAAGCGGCGATTTGGGGAAATGAAACCGACAACGGCATTCGTCACAACGTCACCGTGAGCCGAATCTACAAAGAAAAGGATGTCTGGAAGGATTCGGGTTCGTTCGGTCGCGATGATCTGCCCCTGGTGGCAAAAGTCATTGACCGAGCCCACGACTGGATCTTTGACGAGGCAGCAGGAAACAACGACAGCAGCAGCGACTGATGGCTTACCGCTTGGGTTTCCCGTTGGGAACGACACGGGGAGGTTTTCGACGGTTTTTGTTAGACCACCGATCGCCTCTCTTTGAGGGATTTCCTGGTTTGCTCATCGAGTCCTAGTATTTTTATCCTATACTAGCCGGTCACATCGATCATAAGAAAAACATTCTTCTGTTTGCCCCTGCCGCTGGCTTCGCCGTCGCCTTACGTCCTTCACCTCAAGCTGAGGACGTATGCGACAAGATGACAACGCAGGAGGCAATCCCTGCTGCTGGAGAGCCCGAGCTTGGTGTTCTCTTTCTGAGCTGTCTGCTCATGCAGCTTGCCAATTCAATGTTGTCTCTCTCTTTCATTGTGCTTAGACGGGTCTTCTCTTTTCAAAAACTCAACTACTACCGGCTGAAGCCGGTAGGTTTGAAAGTTTCGTGAGCTACGGACTGAAGTCCTTCGCTCACGAGGAAGTCACTATGTTGTAGGGTGGGAGGTTCTGTCGGCGGATTGAGTGTACCACTTCTGTTCACTCCGCCGCCGACAGGTTCACCCACCTTGCGGTCTGGCCCAAAAGGTGGATAAACCTGCTGGCGCAAATATCTTAATCGATAGTCAACATCTCACTCGCCAGCAGAACTACCCACCCTACTAAGAGGAAAAACCTAAAGGATTCGCCTGAAGGCGAGGGTTTTAGACCCATCGTTAGGACAATAAAATGGGCTTCAACGCTGGGCGAAAACCCATTTTATTTCTCAAAAAGGAGAGACCCCTATGTGCAATCAAACGAACACAGAAAAAACATTCGGCCTCAGCGACCTCGCGCATTTTACAGGCGACCTCGATCGATACGCTCATTGCCTGAACAGGCAGGTCATCTACACGCCTGGAATCAAGTACCTGGCAGACAAAGCTGGTGCCCACTGGCTTGTGGATGCGATCGCTTCCTACTACGGAACCAAATTGATGCAAACAGCGATTGCCAAAGACAAACGTCTCAGTTCATTGCACTTTTGGACGCTTGATGTTGCGGAAGACAATTCAGCAACGCTGGTCTTGCAGGCCGATTCGGGCGAAGAACCTGCCATTTCTCAAGACATCCCGTTTACCGATTTTCCCGTCGAGCAAATTCGCATCTGGGCCGGATTCGATGGCAAATACTGGACGATTTACTTACCTTCCGAGCACTGAATGCTCAATAGCCGCCTTCCCGATTGGGAAGGCGGTTTTCCGTATTGTCCGCAGGAATCTGGGCAGCGCACGGGTGAATCGTACTACATTTCGGGGTACAATGGAGGCAGACAATTTGATGTGACGCGCGAGCGTCAGGTGATGCCTCATCCGAAATCGCCAAACTGAGCCGCAAGGCCAGGGATTTTACAGAGGCAGTACAGGAAGCCGCGCCCCCGGAAGCGGGGGCGTTGGCCGTGTGCTGGTTAGCGCTCTGTGAACTCCGTCATGCCAGGAGCGTAATTCAGATCTTGACAAGCCGACGTCGTGAAGCACGCCTCTGGCGGCGGCGCTGGTTGGCCTGATCAAGTTCGCGCTGGCGATCTTCGCTGCGATGCTCAGGGTGTGCCTTGAGCCATCGGTCAGGTAGCAGCTCGGAGAGCTGTTCACGCTGGTCCCTTGAAAGCGATTCGAACGGGGTTTGGGCGTCGCCCACCCGCAAGTACTCGGGAACGATCTGAGGAAGCCGGACGAGAACATCGTTGAGATACGGGGTGACGTGGACATGATTAGAACGAGCACTCTGGATAAGCGTGTACCAGACGCATGCCGCGCGACCACCCGCATCGCTCCCAAAAAATTGGTAATTTTTTCTTCCAATAACCGAGGGGCGAATGACTCTTTCTGCCATGTTGTTATCGATCGCATAGCGCCCGTCGGTTGCAAATCGCGTCATCGCGTTCCAACGATTGAGCAGGTAGCCGATCGCTTCGGCCAACTTGGTCGAAGGCCGTACCGTCGGCTGCACTTCGGTGAGACGATCGTGCAGAAGGGCAAGAATGGGAACCGACTCGCGCATGCGCACTTGTCGTCGCGTTTCCACATCGGCATCGGCCAGGCGATCCTCGATGTCGTACAGTTGCCAGATCCAAGCGAGCGCCTCGTGCGCAAGTGGCTGCGTTGAGACGGCGCACGCTTCGTCGAACTTCCGCCGCGCATGGGCCCAACAACCCAGATCCAGAAGTCGGCCATCCGATTCCTTGACTAGGGACGTGTAGACACTGTAACCGTCGGTTAATAATCCGCCTTGAAAATCATCAAGTATTTCCCGCGGACCTGCGCGGGATCGATCAAGTCGATAGTCAAATAGTTGGTACGGATGCTGGTCATCGCCAACGTAGGCCCAGAGATAAACCAGCTTGGTCGCCCCAGCCCCGGGACGCAGGACACGGGCCGTGGTCTCGTCGGCCCGTACATAAAAACTATCCAGTACTTGGGTGCGAATCAGATCCCACACCGGCAGCAGACGCTCGCCCGTTCGCACCACGGCGTTGCTCAACACGCTGCGGTTGAACCACATCGTGGTGGTGGAACGAAGCTCTTCCTGGAGACGATACAGGGGCAGGTGACGCTCGAACTTGGCGTGTGCCAGCCAGGCTAACGTGCTGGCCCCAAATATCCCTTTTTCGTTGATATTGGGTGGCTTTTCGCTGGTGACGATCTGCTGGCCATCCCGGCTAACAGGGCAACCGTAGGTAAACCGAACGTGCTCGGCGATGTAGGCGCTAGACTCAACATATTCTAGTTGCCGTGAGATCTGCTCGGAGATCACCGTCCGCTTGCCGCCACATCCACAAGGACAATCGAGTTCTTCCGGCGGCAGTGGGTGTTCAAAACGCTGGACCGGCAAGCACTCGGGGAATTCAAAACGTTTGCGCTTCTTACGGCGTTTCTTGCGTTTCGAAGACGATTCATCGTCTGGCTCTTCTTCGTCGGTCGCCTCGTCATCCTCGCTAATCTCGTTGCCCTCGATCGACTCGGGATCAAAAAGAAGCTTTTGATCGGGAGAAGGGATAAACCGTTCACGCCGTGGAGAAAAGAGTGCCTTACGGAGTAAGGTGATTTGCTCTTGCATCACCTCGATGTGATTCTGCAACGATTCAAGAGTTGCCTGTTGCTCGCTATTAACCCTTTTGAGATGTGCGATCTCGGCGCGCTGCACTTCGATCTCTTTTCGGAGTTTGTCGGATTCCATCGACAACGTTTCGGTCCTTGAAGGTGCGTCACGAAATGGCAAATGATCACACACCGTTGGTGTAGAACACACATGTTTATTTATCGACAATTCACGTTGCGCGTCAAGGTGGTTTCCAAGGCGATTGAGTAATTTGTTTTGCCTGCTCACGACGCCACCACTTGCGACGTTTGACACTCGATAGCTCGATGCCTTCCAGCAACAATCGCAGGTCGTCCACATGCAGTGTCAAGTAATCACCGGGGGATGCAATCGCCCCTCCATGGTCGGCGCCACGTAGTGTCTCGAACGTTCCTCGTTCAAGATGCTTGTAGAGGATGATCGTGCCGTCACCCGTGAAATAGAGTACCTTCAACCGGTTGCGGCGTCGGTTGAAAAACAAGAAAAGATCTCCGTCTTCAATCTGTTTGCCAAGCTCCTTTTCGACGATACCGATTAATCCACAAAAACTTTTACGCATGTCCGTGGGAGCCAACGCGGCGAAGACTTTTATTTGGGATGGCACAATCAACATGACGCCACCTCACGCAACGCCTGCAATACGTCCTTCACTGTCTCACAATCGGTGCCGTGAGGCACATCCACAAAGACTCCCTGCTGCGGCAAGTGAATACGCAGCGTGGACGCAGGTGTCGTCCCCTCGATCCGCACAGGCACCAGTTGGGTGCCCTGGACGGCGTTACGACTGGTTTTAAGAGACTTGGTCGAACGGCTCCCCTGCTCTGGGGAGGCTTGCTGCTCACGGAACTTACGCTGCCAGGCATAATAGCTGGTTTGTGTAATCGAGTTCTGGTGGCAAAACGCCGCGATGCTCAAGCCGCTTGAGGACTGCTGTTTCAGTAGGCCACGCCAGTGGGACTCTTGGGATTTGTTTCGATTGGTCATTGTGCTCGTTCCTGGAATAAAGGGAATGGTTCACCTCTATTAGGATAGCGCGCAATTTTGGGACGCTGTTCACAGAACGCTTACGTGTGCTGTTCTGTAAGCCCTTTGGCGAGGGCCGGATGAGTGGTCATGGTTCAACGCCCCTCTTTCTTCGTAATTCCGGGAGTTTGTCATGCTTTCCATTTTTCCCGTGCCTCGTCACGCCGGGCTTCTTCGTCTCGCCAAACAGCACACTTCTTTTAGATTCCTACACAACATTGCACAAGATTACGGAATCGTGCTAAACGTAATGCACGTAGTCTTGTTGCTCTTTTTATCGCTTCGCAAGCGTTTCTCTTTTTGCGAAGCCCCCCCCCTACGTAGACGTAGCCAATTGGTGTAGCGGTATTTTTGTGTTCTGCATTTATCTCGTGTAGGACTCGTGAGCACGGCTGCACTGCTTGTGCGGTATAGCGTTTTTACGCGTTCTTGTTTTTCTCGCGTGCATTTATTGTGCGCGGTGAAATGTGGGCTCGCGATTTCAGGTTTCACTTAATCACTCTTGAAGGAGACTCTAATGAGCGTAGTTCGTACATCCATGTATTCGGTGATTGTGTTGTTTGTTGCAACAGCAACTCCAGTTCAGGCCGATCTGATTACCTCGTTGATTGGTGACCAGTCGTTTGCTCCGGTAGCAGTTGGGCTTGATGATCCGGCTAATGCCATCAATGTAGATGGTATGCTCCACATTACCGGTTTCTCGGACGGGATCGGCGCGAGGCAGCTTATCAATTTGAACACCGGAGTCGCCGGAGCAGTTGAGCAGTTTCATTCTTTGAATGGGCTGGGAGGCGGCGCTGGAATCAACAAAGTGGTTCGGCTCAATGATGGTCGGCTACTCTACCTTGGAAACAGTGCCTTGGGTTCTAACTTTGCCTCCGCAACTTACTGGATCGATGGCGTGAATAATCCGCTTGCGGCTTCCGCTAATCCAGGAAGCAGTAGTAGTCTCGAAGGTGCATCGGCTAATGGGACGATTGTTGGCTTTGACGAAGGCCTAGGAGTCGACGCTGCGGTCGGACAAATTAGCGGCACATTACAGTCCCTAATCGGTGGCTCCAGCAATCCTGCCGTTGATATCACAAATGATGCCAGTTTTATTGTTGGAACCGGCAATATTTGGAATCTTGGGCAGCTCGGCTATGAAGATTTCAGCACGTCTGGATTCTACACCCCTGCAAACGGTGATGTTCCAGGAGGCTGGAAAGGCGTGGCGATTGACCCGGTGACTGCCCAGGCAGTATTTGCTGGTGAGTTCTTCAACCTTTCGACGTTTCAATCCAGCACTGGATTTTGGAACGAAGATGGCACCTTGCTCGGCTCTTTTGATGGCCAGTTTCAGGATTTCGAAATCTGGGAAGGACAGCTAGTCGCTGGACTGAACGGTTTCGATGATGATGGGCATCTAATCGCGATAGGAGATTTTTCCATGCTGTCGATTTTCGACATTACTGGTAATAACTGGACTTTTGCAAAGCTGGACTTCAAGGCCAATCGGACCTAGAAAACAAGTGTTTTTTGAGTTTTTTCGAGATCAATTCGTATGGCTCACAGCGAGGTGTCATCGTGCTTGCACGGATCATTGCCCCTCAATCCTCGACAAATAGCAGTGTTTTTCAATGCTGTAGGGTAGAAATACCATACTACGAGCCATGCTCATTTCGACCTCGAAAAATCGCGAGTTCTTGAAGATCGCAAGGTACACCATCCATTGTGCCGTTAACGATCTCCCCGACACAAAATCAAGGAACCGAATGCTAGCGGCCGGAAAACTGATCTTGAAATCTCAAAATGCAAAAGTCCAGTAATAAGTCGACGCTTAGGGCCGCCCGATAAATAACATCCCTTTTTTTTCTCGAATTGGCTAGACTTCCAGGGTGAGCGGTCCCCCATTCTCTTGGCGAAGGAGAAAGCCATGGTTCCCTATCTGTCGGTAGTTTGTGGACACATGAAGGCGTTTTATGATTCATTGTCCGAGAAAGACCGCCGCCGTTACGCTGCGGTAGAATCGGAAAAGCTGGGGCATGGGGGCGTCGAGTACGTTGCGTCTGTGCTGGGCTGTGACGAGAAAACGATTCGGAATGGCCGCCATGAGGTGAGCCAATTGCCGGTGGATGACGCCGAAGGACGGGTTCGAAAAAAAGGGGGGTCGAAAAAAAGCTAGCTTTGCTGCACCTGACCTGGAGAACAACCTTCGCCAGGTCGTTGCTGACCATACGGCAGGCGATCCAATGCGTGAAGACGTGGTGTGGACCTATTTGTCGAGTACGGAGATTGCCCACGAGCTCGATCGGCTGGGAACGCCCGTTTGTCCAGACACTGTGCGAAGCTTGCTCGATGAGTTCGGCTTCCACAAGCGGCAGGCCGAGAAAACCAAAGCGATGGGAAATACCCCTTTCCGCAACGAGCAGTTCGAGAACATTGCCCAACTGAGGCAACAATACCTCGACTCTCCCAACCCAATCATTAGCATGGACACCAAGAAAAAGGAGCTTTTGGGCGAGTTTTTCCGTACTGGGCAGTCGTGGTCCGATGGTGCGAATGCCGTATTTGATCACGACTTTCCCAGTTACGCGGACGGCAAGGTCATTCCGCACGGGCTGTACGACCTGAAGCGTAACACAGGGCACCTCACTCTCGGAGTCAGTCACGACACGAGTCAATTTGCTTGCGACAGCTTCCGTGTGTGGTGGCAACGCCACGGCGAGCGGACGTACGCCGACGCCAAGTCGATTCTGTTGCTGTGCGATGGCGGAGGAAGCAATAACTGTCGTCACCACATTTTCAAGGAAGACCTGCAACGATTGGTCAACCGGATTGACATTCCAATTCGCGTCGCCCATTATCCACCGCATTGCTCGAAGTATAACCCGATTGAACACCGTCTTTTTTCTCATGTCACTCGCGCCTGGTCCGGTGTGGTGTTTCGCACGCTTGACGTCGTCACAACATGCCTTCGACGAGTGTGGACTCGCACCGGGCTGAAAGTCACCTACGCGGTACTCAACAAGGATTATCAACTCAAACGGAAAGCGAGCGAACGTTTCCTTGACTTGGATCCCATACAGTTCGAAGACGTATTGCCCGATTGGAATTACACCGTAATTCCTACCGCCTACTGAAAACCGGGAAGTTATTTATCGGCCACTCCTTAGCAATTCTCCGGGACAGTCGCCTCAGCAGGAATTTACAAGTTAGGGCCGGCAGTCAAACCAAATGGAAAAAATTCCGAAGCGTTAGACATGGGAACTGCACTTTAGGAGATCATGCAGCTAGCGCGATTAGGTCCCGAAAGAGTGCGCGTAATTTTCGATTGTCTGGGGTTTTTGGCAGAGCGGTGAGAAATTGTTTTTGCAGCATTTCACGGGAAATTGCTCGCCTCCGGTCGGCGTGGGAGGGACGGCGGTCTGGATTGTCCCAAGGATGATCGCTGCGGTCAGTGAGTTTGGATTTGCCGATGTCCCAGGAGCATAATTCGATCAAGGTGTAGAGCCACCCGTTCAAGTGCCAGCAACCGATGTTGGACCACACATTGCGAACTTGCTGTTGGCCCGCTCCCCAAACTTCCTTGACGTCGTGAAAATGTTCTTCAATCGCCCAACGGGCAGCAACTGCTTCGAGGATGTCTTGCACTTCGGCTGATGCGTCGGTGCAGAAATAGGGTGCCCAGCCACCATCGCCAAAGCGAACAATCACCACGCGGATCACTCCGCTGACCAAACGCGATGTCGCCAGAAACGTTTTGACCTGACGCGTCACCTTGACGCCGCGGCAAAGATAAGAGACCGTTTGCCAGCCCTGCTTATGTGCAGCACGTTTTGCAAGGGAGATTTTGTTCTTGCCGTAGATGCGTGGACGCCCGCGCCCGTGAGGATCGGGTTTCGAGGGCAAGTCGTACAGGCAGGCGTCCTTTCGCAAACGGCTGACGACCACGATTCCCAACTCCAACACCGGCCTCAAAAACGGTCTTGCCGCATAGGCGCCATCGACCACCAGCCAGACCTTCGCCGGGACTCCGAGTGCGCGGAGACTGGTGACAAACCAAGTCAGCAACTCGACGCCAAGCTCGTGCTTCGTCCGGCCATAACCCAGAGACATTGGCCCAGGCATATTTTTCCGCTAGCTTCGGCACGTCGACTGCGCGAACGTACAGCATCGAGCGTAACGGTAGCGCAATGACACCCCACAGCGGATGCATCGCCAACCATGCAAGGGCGACCCAGTTGTGGCCGTAAAGCCACTCGCCGTCTGCCGGTCCGGGTGTCGGATTGTGATGCACGCCTGCACCTTCCACATGTTTCCCGAAACGCGAAGTGGACGAGTCGTCCATCGCCAATACGATGCGATCACCTAGCCCTGGAGCAAACTTCTGCACAACCAGACCGAGCACCGCTGTCGACAACTTGTCGGATGTCCGGCCAATGCTTCTCAGGCAATCGTAAAACCGGTCCCAGTCATCTTGCACTCCCGCAGCAACGAACCAACTACTGGCAGTACGCCGATCGTCGGCCAGCAACATCCCGGCAACAAGAATCGAAAATCGAAACGCCATACGCCGATCGAGGACTGCTTGCAGTACCAAGACCGCCGTCTGCATCGCACCAGCAAGGGGGACTCGGGCCTTGGTGGTTTTCTTGCGTTTGGGATTGGATCGCTGAAGTCGCTCACGCTTGTCATGCTGCGACTTCTGATGTTTACGCTTGTGTTGAGGTTGCTTACGCTTTGAGGAACCTTTACGCTTAGCCATCCTGGCTCTCCCGGTGGGGTGATGTCTTGTTTAGAATCAAAACACCATCGCGGAGAGCCGCTTTTTTGATAAGACCAATTGGGATTCAAACTGAAAAATCCCCTAAAGTGCAGTTATTTGCCAGATAAAATCCCAAAATCATCGCAGTTTTTACTCGATAATCTTGTCCCAGGTGAAGAAAACCGTGTAGAATTGGATAGGAAGGTTGATCTTATTCAATTGGGAGGCGCAGACGATGGTACACCAAGGTCGGGTCCAAAACGGTGTTGTGGTGCTCGAGGAGGGGATCCTATTACCGGAAGGTCTTCCAGTACGTGTTGAGGCGATCATGAACGATGCAACTAGCGAGCATGAGCCATCCGATGAGGATGCTGTTTTTCGCATGAGCGACCTAGCAGTCGATACGGGAATACCCGACTTGGCACCCAATATCGACCATTATCTTTATGGCCATCCAAAGTCTACCAATGACAAATAGTGTTTTTCTGGACACGAATGGTTGGTTGGCGTTGCTGAATTCTACCGATGGATTGCACGCGGAAGCAGATCGTGTTTGGCGCGAGTTGGGAAGCCTCTGTTCTCGTGTGATGCTCACTGATTGGATTCTCGCGGAAACTGGTAACGGTCTGGCTCGAACTCAAGCCAGAGGTTGTTTTGTTAAAGCGGTTCAGCTAATCAGCCAGAGCAGTCGAACAGAATTGGTCTACATCGACAAATCAATTGCCGATAGGGCACTGGCCATGTATCAGCATCATTTGGACAAATCGTGGGGGCTTGTAGATTGTGCGAGCTTCGTTGTGATGAAGGAGAATAATATCTCCCAAGCACTCACAAGCGATCGTCACTTTGAACAAGCCGGTTTTCGTTGTCTGCTGTCCAGCTAGGAAAACTAAACGTCAAACAGCAAGCTCCAAATTCTCCATCACAAGTGACACAGCCCCCGGCGCAAGCCGTGAGATTATCGGGGTATCGTCCAACTTATAAAACCCCACGGCTTGCGCCGGGGGCTATGGTTTGAGTGATAGATAATTTTGCACTACTGAATTTAGGATTTGGGATTTGTTCATCACTCATCACTCATCCTCCGTCATTCATCCTCCGTCATTTCCCCCGTCATACCCATACCGCTCGAAATATCCAGCCCATCGCTCACGGACGATGTGGCGTGTGGCGGGGTCTAAGTCGAACTGGTTCGGGCGATAGTCTTTCACCTCGGCTAGGTGGATGTCGATGGCCTCGGCGGCTCGCGAGAAGTCGCCCAACTGGAGTCGGTCGTAAATCTGCATTAACTGGCCTTTGGGGTCCGCGACCAGGTCCTCATAGCGCAGCTCGACCAATTGGTTCTCGGCCAGCAGGGAGCGATCTCCCTCGAAAGCGGCAATCATCCGTTCGAATGACGAGAGCACATATTCGGGCAGCCACTCGTCCTTTCGCGACATCTGAAATGCTTGTGCCTCGTGCAGCGAATTCCATAGCCGAAGTGTCGAGGCGTAAATCGTGTAGGGATTGCGCACGATATGCACGAATCGGGCTTCGGGAAACATTTCGAGCAACGTCCGAACCCGCGCGGTGTGCGGCGGCGACTTAACAACCAGGCGACGGTTGTTGCGGAAGGTAAGCCGCTGGAAAAAAAGCTGCAACGCCGCCTTCCAATGCTCGCGGTCGGCGGGTGAGAGATCGTGCAAATCGAGATACTCGGAATACTGCGGGCCATCGTTGGGGAACATCATCGACAGATACGGCGAACGGACTCCCATGTTGCTCAGGGCGAATTCATCTTCTTGCGGACGCTGCCAGCCGGTGGTCATGTTGTCCATCGGCCGGCGACGTGGCAAGAGATAGGATGACAACGGAGCAAACCACGATTCGGAAAACACAAAGTGGTGCGGAACAAAGCATTGATACGTCGTGGGATAGGTGTGTGCCGGATCGCAAATCAACAGCTCGTGCAGAAAGGTTGTCCCCGATCGCCAATGCCCGAGAATAAAGAGCGGCGGCTCGGCCAGTTTGACCTTCGATATTCGTCGGCTGTAAATCAAGTGGTCGATGCCCGCTAGGCCTGAGTTGGCGGCGCTGAGCATCGTTACGCCCAGCGCCATCGGAATCCGACTCGGCGAAATGGCCAACCGATGTCGGCCGAGCTGTCGCAACCAGGTGACCAATCTCATGCCATGCCAGAAGCGGGGAGAGTACCAGGGGAATGGGTTGCTGGCGACTTGCTGCCGGTTTGGTGAGTGGCGAAGACGCAAGCGGCGGCGGCGATCTTGTCTTTCGTTCCATGCGAACCGGGACCATAGTGCTGCCAGTAGAATAAGCACCGCGATGCCCGCCCCAAATCCCCAGCGACTGT
This sequence comes from Lacipirellulaceae bacterium, assembly GCA_965249435.1. GTDB lineage: Bacteria > Planctomycetota > Planctomycetia > Pirellulales > Lacipirellulaceae > JAJRWS01. The sequence goes on from CBDFMC010000017.1 coordinate 89,816, forward strand.
TGGAAACCCTTGCGGTGGGGAGCCGTTCGACCTGCGCCCCGATGACAATTGGCGCATAGTGTCGCTGTTGCCGGGCGGTGCGGGTTCGATAGAGCCAACTTTTGAAAAACAAGCCTGCGACCCGGACCGGTACGCGGATCGAGTCACCCAGCGGAAATTCGGCCGGCACGTCGACAACACAACAGACAACCGGCAAATTCTCCGAATCGGCCGTAAAGACTTCGATCTCGTAATAGGATGATCGAACGCTTGCGTCTTCGCCCGCAATCCGCACCGCCCGGCGAGCTATCCCTTCGACAACCATAAGCCGCCCAACCTGCTTCTCCGGCTGGAGAAAGAGCGGGGCAACCGAGAATCGTCCCTCGGCAGCCTGCCCGATCACCGCAGCGGCAAGCTGCTCGCGCCGGCGGAGCACTTTCAAGCGTTGACCCAACTCAGTTTTCCGTTGTTCCTCGGTTGCCGTCGCTAATTGTTCTAGCAGTGCTTGGCGATCGTTAGTCGCGGCTTGATGCTCCGCCCGCCAATGCTTGGCTACAAGGGGCAATTGTTCTTTCGCTTTCGCGGAAAGCTCGCCCTGCCCTGCCTTGCGGGCGGCCGTCAGGCAAGCATAAAACGCCTTGCCTTCTCGGCTAACATTCGATTTGACAAACGGCTGCCGGTGCTTTACTTCGTCCAGCAGTGCCACATCCATGCCATGTGCCGCCAGCAGCAACTGGCCCGGCGGCGCACCTTCGTCCGGAAACCATGCCAGATGCGGCGTTAGAAGAAGCGGAATTTGAGTCGCCTGATCGCCATCTTTGTTTCGTGGAACCGTTTTTAGAAAGAGACCTCGAAAGCGAACTGGCTCCCGGGACGTGTCGGCTGCCAGCCAACTCCGCGGCACGCGAGGTACAATCACTTCACAAATTCCTCTCCCTTGATGCAGCTCAATCTTGCACCGATAGAGTTGTGGGAACTGGTGAACTTTTGCAAGCTCGGCAGGCAACGGCATCTTTTCAAAAAACAAAAAATGGCCCTCGAACCATGCCAACTCGGCTTGATGGGCGATAGGATCGGCAAGCCATGCCTCGAGCGGCGGTTGGCGTTGGGTCCAGCGGTCGAGCTGTTCCCTGCCCGGCTGCTGCAAACGGAATAGCAACGAAAGCACGACCGGCAAATCATCCTTGGAAAACGGGTCCCCATCCACAAACCGAGCCAGTTTGTCATCATCCAGCCCGGCCAGCACTAACATTTGGCGAAAGCCGTCATCGCTTGCCGTTTCACCGGAGGCAAGGTGAGCTGGTGTAGCGACAACCATGGTAAGAAGAATGAAAAGGAACTGCAGAATATCGAATATCGAATACTGAAGGCAGAAGTCCGGACTTCGACATTCGACATTCGACATTCGATATTCGATATTCTCGATTCGCGTCATGCATCCAACTCGCTTTCCGACAGCCGGCGCATCGCTTCGCGGATCGTAGTATCTTCGGACGACCGTGCCGTTTTCCTCGGCTGGTTTCGCGTTTGCTTCCAGCTAAAATAGAGTACTGCCATGGCAAATAGGGCTGCGGCAACTACGCCCAGGGCCAACGCTTTCCAACGGACTGGTGCCGTCAGCTTTTCCTGGGCTGGTAAGGGCCGACTCCACGCGAACTCGGCTGCCAGCACGATCGGTGCCAGACCGAAACCATCGTCCCAGGAGTAAGACCAGTTCTTGAAAAAATAGCCGTTCACCGCAACGGGAGCATGCAAGCTGTCGCCACGGGGAAACTGCTCGGGTAGCTGCAAACAATAAACAACAAACGGCCACTGCCCACCGCCGGCCGGTTGCAGCCACAAGCGATGATACGTTTCAATGCCCAGCGAGTTTTTCGGCGCATGCTGAATTTCTTCGCGCACGACCGTGCCACGGAGCGTAACAATACGGCCCCGATAAATTTCCGGTTGTTGCAACAATTGGGCATACGACAAGGTGCCCATCGACTGATCGCGGAGCTCATCGGTAGCAAGCTGTTCGAGCCGTTTGAACATCGCAAACCAGGCAGCTTGTTCTTTGGGTCGGAACGAAGTGTTGTCTTCGATTTCGTCTAGCAGTTTTTCATCAATCGCCCGATCGACTCGTGTATCGACGAGTTGGCTTTCCTGGATACCAAACAACTGATCCATTTTTTGCACCGTTTGCGGTTGTTGCATTCGCTTCATCACGATCAGCACCAATCCCAGCGCCAGCACGAGCAACCAGAGCCGCACGCGCTCTCGCCGTGAGATTCTTCTCACATGCGGTTTTGCTGCAATTTGGTTATCGCGGAATCGAAGCACTTGAGGTTTCCTTTCGTCTACCAAGTCGGTTCTTTCAGCCCCCGGCTTTGCCGGGGGGTTGCGTAAGGCGAGCGGCAATAGAGAATTTACCAGAATACTAGCACGACGCGCAAGCGAGTGTGTGCTAGACCCACTTGCTTGCGCTGCGTGCTGGTATTTTTATTCTGCCGCCCACCTAGTGCCTGGTAAATACTCATCTGCCCCTCGCGTAACAGTCTACATCTCCACCAAGCAGAGCATTTTCCACGAAAGCAATACTTCTACGAAGGCAACCCCCCGGCAAAGCCGGGGGCTGAAATTGCGACTTGGTCGTTACTCCTTTTACACTGCGAAATCAAGCCACTAGAATTCCTAAAGTACCACCAAGTCTAATCCCCAGCCCGGCAACGCGGCAATATGTGGTACTCGTGCGGAAGGGAGTGCAAAAAACGGCTGGAAGTCGCTCTAACCGACATAATCGCTCCCAGGCAACCTTTCAGCAGAGCGGCTGGCGAAATAAGTGCCTTGCGATAGAATGGAGGTAGCCGGAACAAGCCCCTTCTTTCCTTTCCATCGATCGTAGCGATGCGCATGTACGGACCAAGTAAACCATGGCAGCACGCCCGTCGATTTCGGCTGGCAGCATTGGGAGCGATTTGCCTTCTCGGTGCCATGTTGCCAACCTCGGTTGCCAAGGGGGTGGGACGCCATGCAGAATTTGTCGAAGCGCTGCGAGAGCGCGGTTGGAACGACACGGCCGAGGAGTATCTCGATTTTGCGAAAACCGATCCGACCGCGTCGGAGGAATTTCGCGGCACGATTGCCTTTGAAAAAGCACGCCTACTCATGGCCATGGCGAAACATACGGCAGGCAGCCGACAACGGGCGGATTTGCAACAGCAGGCCGTCGCCATGTTTCTTCAGTTTGCCAAAGAGCATCCGAAGAAGCCCCAATCGCTCCAATCGCTGCAGCAGGCTGGCAATTTGCTAGTCGAAACTGCCTTACGCAATTTGGCTCAGTTGGAAAAGCTGCCTAGCGGCGCCCGAAGCGAGCAGAATCGATTGCGAAGCGAGGCGCGGCAAGGGTTCGACGAGGCAACGAGCGTGATAACCCGACTGCAACAGGCCTGCGAAAAACGGCTGTCGGAGATTCCAAAACCGACCGCGGCAAAGCGCGATGCGACCCGATCGAAGCTGCGCAGCAGTTTGCAGTCGAAGCTGGCCGAAGCCCGATTCTTGCTACCGAAAATTCAGTTCGACAAGTCGCGCACCTACCCTGAGGATTCGAAAGAGTTCAAACAAACGGTCGAGGCAGCGGTAGGCGGTTTTACCAAGCTGGCAAAAGATTATGACGACAAACTGATCGGTTTCTACGGACGGCTCTACGAGGGCCGTTGCTTTCAGACGCTGGGGGACACGAAAAAAGCGCTGCGCAGCTACGAGGAACTGGTCTTTCAGCCGATCCAGGACGCCGTTTTTCGGCAGCTTCTCACGCGAGCTTATCGGCGTCGGGCTGAGTGTTTTCGGATTGACAAAAACTACGACGAGGCAATCCGCGAATGTCGCGGTTGGATCAAGGAATCGCGATCGAATGAACTCCGCCGGCCGGAATGGCTGGCGCTGAAGTATCAACTGGCGGGCGTCTATCTGGATAAATCGGGCAGTTTGCCCAAGAAAGACGCCCAACTTGAAAGCAATGCCCGTCGGCTGCTGAGGGAAGTCGCTCGCGAGACGGGCCAGTTCCAGCAACCCGCGCGGTCGGCGCTCGCTTCGCTAGGGCAAAATGGTGCCGCGGGCAGCCCGTTAGCGACGTTTGCGTCGGTTCCACTGAAAGATATCAAGACATTTGCGGATGCACTGGCCTCCGGCACGGCCGCGATGGAGCAAATGAACGCCTCGAAGCTGGCAGCCCGGCTAGCTCGCGAAAACAACCCGGGCGCAGCGGAGGGCCTCCAGCAACAGGCCCAAACTGGCAAAGCCAACGCGCTCCGTTTTTTTGAGCACGCGCTGCAATTGGCCGATCAGGATACGGAGCAGGGCCAACTCAACAAAGCCAGATACTATCTCTGCTGGCTCTACTGGGAAGAAGGCCGATTGCTTGAGGCGTCCATAATGGGTGAGTTCCTTGCCCGCCACTACCCGGAGAGTCCGTTTGCCCCGGCCGCAGGCAAAGTGGCGCTGGCTGCCATGGAGCGATTATACAACCAATCACGATCAAGCTCCCAATCGCAAATAAACCCTGCCGCAGAAGAGCGGTTCGAATCGGAGCAACTCGCGGCGCTGGCAACCTTGGTGATCGAGCGTTGGCCCAAGTCGGAAGAAGGGGCCGCGGCAGGCAACTTGCTTGTCAACATCGCGGTCCGCGAGGGGAATTTAGATGACGCGGAAAGCCGGCTCCAGCAGTTGCCCGAGTCTAGTCGGGCCACCGCCCAACTCAGCCTTGGAAGTGCATTGTGGTCGAACTATCTCAAACAGGCCGCAGAGACTCAAGGAGAACCGGACGAGACGGCCATCGCCTTGCGGCGTCGCGCTGAAAAACACCTGGAGCGTGGTTTCGAGCAGTCGCAATCTGCCGGCGAAGTTTCTGCTTCGGGGGCCCGAGGGGCCTTGTATCTGGCTCAGCTATTGCTAAGCCAAGGGGATGCCTCCCAGGCAGCGAAAGTTCTCGAAGCGAGTCATGCCGGCCCGCTCTCGCTAATCCGCAAGCGGTCGGACGCTGTTAAGCAGCCGGGCTTTGCTGAGGAAATTTACAAGACGGCGTTGCGTGCGTACATTTCCGTCACGCCACCCAAGCGAAAGCAGGCGCTGGCCATGATGGAATCGCTAGAGAAAACGATTGCCGAGAGCAGCGATTCAAACAGCAGCACGGAGAGCAAAAAGCAACTGACGCGGATCTACGTCAGCCTCGGCTTGCAACTGCAAAAACAGGTCGAGCAACTCTCGGCCTCGGGTAAAACGGCGGAAGCCGGGCGCGTTGCCGCAGCGTTCGAGGATATCTTGGAGCGTGTCAGTCAGCAGGGCGACACGGGTGATTGGGCCGTTCGCAATTGGATCGCCCAGACGAATTTGCAACTGGGCGAAGGGCTGCGAGGCGACGGGAAAACCACGGAGGAGGCACAGCGTTATTTTGAGCAGGCGGAGAAGGCGTATCGCTCGATCTTGCTCGCAGCCGACAAGGATCCACAATTCGCGCCAAGCCCGACCGCCCTGTTGGGCGTCAAGAAGCGGATGGCGGATTGTCAGCGCGGCTTGGGGCACTTTGACGAAGCGCTCGAACAATACTCCGACATCCTGCGGCAAAAACCGAATATGCTCGAGCTGCAACGTGCGGCCGCGTCCACCTTGCAGGAGAAGGGAACGAGCCAGCAAGATACCGGTGCGATCAACCGGGCGATCCGTGGTGCGAAGCCGCAAGCGGACAAAAAAAATCTCATCTGGGGTTGGCTCCGCTTGGCAACAATCGCCGACTATGCAACCCGTAAAACATCCCAATCCGCCGACTCGTCGGCACCCGCGACACAACAGAAAATCGCCAAGTATCGAAATTTGTTTTTCGAGGCCCGATACAACGCAGCAAAATCGCGGTTCCTTGCGGCAAAGTTTACCACCGGCGACGAAAAGAAAAAAAATCTCAACACCGCAAAGCAAAGCATCCGCTCGATGAGGCAGCTCTATCCCGATCTGGGCGGCAAAAAATGGAAAAAGGCGTTTGACGATCTACTCGAGGAAATCAATGAAAACTAACCGAAACAACTGGCTCGGATTCATCTTGGCCTGTGTCATGTTGACATGCACTCACCCCACGGCAAACGCCCAGGGAAGCCTCGATCGCATTCATCGTCGCAACGGGTCTGATCGGGGTAAGGTCACGGCAATCACTTCGCAGGCAGTCACCCTATCCAAGGGTGGCGTTGAAACGAATATCCCCTCGGAAGAAATCCGCCGGATCCAGTTTGCCGGCGAGCCGGCTGAATTGAATCAGGCGCGGCTCGCGGCAGCAAGTGGTCGATACCAGGAGGCCCGAATAATCCTTGCCAGCATCGACTCCGACGGCGTTGGGCGGGATGGAATCACACAAGATATTCAGTTCACTAGCGCCCTATGTGCCGCCAAGCTGGCCCTCTCGGGCCAGGGCAATATCGAGCAGGCCACCAAACAAGTGGCCGGTTTTCTTACCCGTCATCGTACCAGTTACCATTTGCCGGCAACATTCGAGTTGCTTGGCGACCTGCTCGCTGGCGCTGGGCGGCACGACGAAGCGCGGCGTCAATACGCCTTGTTGGGAAAGGCCCGTTCGCCGATCTATAAAATACGGTCGGCACTCTTGATCGGCCGATCGTATCAGGAAGAAAACAAACACGCCGATGCGCTCGCCCAGTTTGACAAGGTACTGCAATCGACCGACAAAAGGCCCTTGGCCGAAGACCAGCGGCTCGAGGCGTCGCTCGGCAAGGCGGTCAGCCAAGCCGCCACGGGAGCTGGCGCCGAAGCGATCGCAGCAATTAACCGGGTCATTTCCACTGCCGAACCGGAGGATGTGCGACTGCACGCCCAAGCCTATAATGCCCTGGGCGATTGCTACCGGAACAGCGGAAAAGAGAAGGCGGCCCTGTATGCCTTCCTGCACACCGATTTGCTTTATAACAAGGTACCCCCGTTGCACGCCAAAGCATTGCATGAACTTGCCCAACTATGGCAAGCCGAGGGGCACCCAACCAGAGCACGCGAGGCCCAGCAGAAACTAGAGAAACAGTACCCTGGAAGCCGCTGGGCAAAGTAGTAGGGGCCAAGAGTTTTGTTGAATGGGATTGGGGAAACCATGCTTGCGGACTATGATAGGCAAAACTTTTGTACAACTGTGTGAATTGAGCAATAGCCCCCGGCGCAAGCCGTGGGTTGATTGAGAGTCGATTTCCCCAACCCCACGGCTTGCGCCGGGGGCTAGTGAGCAAAATTATTCGGTACATACAATCGTGGAGAAACATAGAATGCATTGGACAATCCAACCGAGGCGAGCCATGGGAACACTCATGCTCGCAGCGCTCATGTTAACAACCATCGCGGTGCCCCAAGCGAGCGCCCAGGAGGAAGCGGGCGCGGCAAGTGCCACACCCGCGGATGCCCCTGTCGCGTCGGACGATTCCGTCGGAAACATCAGCTACCTTGACTGGGCGGCTAGGTCCTTGGGGTGGCTCTTCGGGCTTACGTTTCTCGGCATCTCCTTTTCGCTTGTCGCCCTGTTTGTCATGAATTTGCTGACCGCAAAACGGGGGAACGTCATTCCCCCTGACCTGGTCGAAGGATTCGAGCAGCAGCTCAACGCCAAAAAGTTTCAGGAGGCATACGAACTGGCCAAAAGCGACGAATCGTTCTTGGGCCATGTGCTATCAGCCGGCTTGGGGAAAATTTCTGCCGGCTACAACCAGGCGATTGAAGCGATGCAGGAAGTGGGCGAAGAAGAAAACATGCGGCTGGAACACCGGCTGAGCTACCTGGCGCTGATCGGCACACTCTGCCCGATGATCGGGCTGCTGGGCACCGTCTACGGCATGATCGATTCGTTCAAGCTAATTGCCAACACGGCAACCGGCGCGCCTGATCCGCAAATGCTAGCCCAAGGTATTTCCACCGCCCTGTTCACCACGCTCGTCGGTCTGGCTCTGGCGATCCCAGCGCTGGCCGCTTACAACCTGCTCCGCAATCGGGTTGCCCGATTGGTGCTGGAAGTAGGCATCGTCAGCGAAGGCCTGATGAACCGGTTTCAGAGCGTGGATGATAAGAAGGGCTAAGCCGCTAGCGGCCGCTTGCGGCTTAGCAACAGCATCGACCAACATGAAAATCAAAAAAGTATCCACGAAAATTGTCGAAGGCGACCTGACGCCGATGATCGACATGACGTTTCAGTTGATTGCCTTTTTTATGCTGGTGATCAATTTTTCGGACGTCGAGCAAGATCAGCGCATCAAGCTCCCGGCCAGTGAACTGGCCTCGCCACCGACCGCGCCCTACGAGCAACCGCTGACGATTCACCTGATGGATTCCGGCACGTTCGTCTTCGGCGGCGACGAGCTCAAAAGCCTCGACGCCCTTCAATCCGTCCTGCTGCGAGAAACGCAAATCATCGAGCGGCACACCGACAAAAAACTGGCGGATGTGACCGTGATCATCCGCGCCGACGAAACAGCCAAGACCGGGCTGGTCCAAGAGATCATCCAAAGCTGTCAAGAGCTACAGTTCGAACGGTTCGCGCTGCGCAGTAAGCAAAGCGATAAAAAGACGCTCGGTGGGACATGACCGTGAACAGTATGTTTGATGTTTGATTGTTGATGTCAGAAGCTGAGCGGCTTAGCCTACCACGCCATGAAAATACGCCACGCCGATCACCGCGAAGAGATTGTCTTGCAGATGACACCGATGATTGACATCGTGTTTCAACTGCTGGTGTTCTTCGTCTTCACGTTCAAAATCGTTTTGCCCGAGGGCGATTTTAATATCCGCATGCCGTCGGCTCAAGCGAGTCAGTCGAGTGAGCCAAGCGAGACACCGCTGCTGAAGGTTCGGCTTCAGGCAAATAGCGATGGCAGCCTGAACAGCGTGAAACTGGGTGATTTGGTCTTCGACAGCGAGACCCCTTTTTACCAGTTGCAATCGCATATCCGCAGCCTTGTCGGCGACGATGCCGGGCCTGGCAGTACGGAACAGGAAGTTGAGCTCGATTGCGACTATGGTCTCCGCTATCGCTACGCGATCAATGCCCTGACCGCCATCACCGGCTATGTCGACGCCAACGGCGAGCAGCACAAGCTGGTCGAGAAAGTACGCTTCGCGCCGGTCGCAGGAAAATAAGCGGTCAAAGCCCAGCGGTCAAAGCCCAGGGGTTGCAACCCCTGGGCTTTCCAACCGCTTCTAAGCTCGCGGGTGAAACTCCTCATGCACTTTTTTCAATCGAGTGTGATCGACGTGCGTGTAGATTTGCGTCGTTGCGATGCTGGCGTGGCCGAGCATTTCTTGCACTTGTCGCAGGTCGGCGCCACCGGCTAGTAGGTGCGTGGCAAAACTATGACGCAGCGAGTGCGGGCTGATCTCTTTGGGAGCGCCAATCCTAGCGGCATAACGCTTCAGCAACTCCCAAATCCGCTCACGTCGCAGCCCGTTGCCTCGCGTCGAGAGCAACAGAAACTCTGTCGCGGGAGTCGTTTTCGCGGCGAGTGCTGGGCGCTCCTTTTCGACATAATGCCTTACCGCGGCAATCGCCTGGCTGCCCAAGGGGACTATTCGCTGCTTGTCGCCCTTGCCATGGCAAACGGCGAAACGCTCTTTCAAATGGACATCGCGCGGCCGAAGTTTCGCCAGTTCCGATACGCGGCAACCGGTGGCGTAGAGCAATTCCAAAATAGCCCGATCACGAAGCCATAGCGGGTCGGTCCGGCGCGGGGCGGCGAGCAACCGGTCAATCTGCTCGACCGAGAGCACATGCGGCACTCGCTGCCACGGCTTGGGCGAACCGAGCAGATCGGCCTGATTGTCTTGGAGCACGCCCTCCAGTTGCAGGTAGCGAAAAAAAACCTTCAGCGAGGCGACGTGTCGCATGATGCTCTTGGGAGCCAGCGATTTTTCACCGAGCCAGGCTGGATAACCGGCCAATTCGCTCACACTAAGCTGTTGCAACCGGCGCCGGCCAAGCCACTCGAAAAATCGAACCAGGTCGCGCCGATAAGCCATCACGGTGTTTTCGGCCAAATGGCATTCGCTGCGGAGGTAGCGGACAAAATCCTCCTGCCAGCGCAGCGAGTCGCGGGCAGCATTTTCGCGCCGTGGTTGCACCCGTTTTCGTAGGTTTTTCAAACGGCTCATAGGCATTTTAGTTTTGAGTTGGAAGGAGCGAGGCGCGAGTTGATAGGAAAGAACAGTAACTCGCGTCTCTCATGTCTATTTTATCGGTCATTATTGACGTCACACACAATAATCACTGCTGCGGAGTCGTGACTTTGGACTGGGCAATATGCCAGAATATGTAGTATCCTTAGAGGCATTAGCGGTTGTGACAAATAGAGAAGCAGTAGAGTGGGTCAAGGAGCGACAGCGACACAGACTTTTTCTCCGTGTTTTATCCGTGTTCAATCCGTGGCTTTTCAAAAAGTGTGTCAAAATAACAAGCTTTTATGGGTTTGTCTTACAGAGAATACGGAGAAAGCAGTCCTGAAGTTACATCCAGTGAATGACATGGTTCGTCGTTTTCAATAGGACAGAAACTCGGTGTTCTCCGTGTTCTCTGTGGTAAATTTCCTGCTTGTTTTCAGTTGGAGTAACAATACATCCTTTCAACGAAAGTTCCAAACATGAATGTGCTTGTTGTCGGAGGCGCTGGGTACATCGGCAGCCATGCCGTGCGGCTGCTCGAGCGAGGTGGGCATGAGGTTTGGGTCTACGATAATTGTAGCCTGGGCCATGCGGCTGCCGTGCCAGAGGGAAAACTGCTGCGCGGCGATCTACGCGATTCGGAAACGCTGACAGACATACTGCGCGATAAGAAAATCGACGCCGTCATGCACTTCGCGGCATTTGCCTCCGTGCCGGAGTCGGTTGCCGAGCCGGCCATGTACTACGACAACAACGTGATCGGCACGCTGCGGCTGCTCGACGCGATGCGATCGGCCGGGGTGCATCGGATCGTTTTTTCCAGCACCTGCGCCACCTACGGCATCCCCGACGTTTCACCCATGTCCGAAGCAACGCCGCAGCGGCCGATCAATCCGTATGGATTCACCAAGCTAACGATGGAGCAGGCGCTAGAAGCCTACGCCCAAGCCTACGGTTTCGGTTATGCGGCATTCCGCTATTTCAATGCGTCAGGCGCCAGCCCCGATGGAGATATCGGCGAGGACCATGACCCGGAGACCCATCTCATTCCGATCATTCTGCAGGTTGCGTTGGGACAGCGCGAAAGCGTTTCGGTTTTTGGAAATGACTATCCCACACCCGATGGCACCTGCATCCGCGACTACATCCATGTCGACGATTTGGCGGACGCCCATATCCGCGCGCTCGATCAACTTCAGCCGGGCCAAGGTATCAAGCTGAATCTGGGTACCGGCCGCGGCAATAGCGTGTTGGAAGTGATCGAAGCCTGTCGCCGAGTGACGGGCCATGCGATTCCCACCGTCGAAGCCGAGCGGCGCGCTGGCGACCCGCCTGAGCTTGTCGCCGACAGCCGCCGGGCATTCGACCAGCTTGACTGGAAGCCGCAGTACACCGAGATCGAAACGATCGTAAAGAGCGCCTGGCGTTGGCATCAAAGCCATCCGGCCGGGTATGGGGATGATTAAGGAAAAATGGATTCGTAACCCAGGGTTGCGCGAATGTTCGCAGTGGCTCACGTTCGCTCCACCCTGGGCTGACATAGGCCCACCCCTTCGGGGTTGATAGCTGAATGCCAATCTCGTTTTATTGTTGGCTAAATTGAAAAACACCTCCGACAGCAGGAATTGTTTCTGGTTTTTTTCCTTCCGCAATAGACCGACAGCGAACAAGGATGATCCATGCAACAAGTAGTCATTGAAGAGCCGTACGAATTTATTCCGCCAAGTCGTTCGAACTTGTGGCCGGCGCTGATTCAGCTCTACTTGAAACGCTACCTGCGAAAGGCATACGGCATTGAGTCGCTCGAGTTTCGTAACGTTGATCGCTTGCAGAAATCGCTCGATGCCGGACATGGAGTTTTGGTGGCCCCCAACCACTGCCGGTTGTCCGACCCATTGGTGCTCGGGCTGCTCTCTCGCCAGATCAAGCGACATTTTCACGCGATGGCCTCTTGGCATCTGTTCAAATCGAATCGTTTGACCCACTTCATGTTGCGCCGGATCGGTGGCTTTAGTATCTACCGCGAAGGGATCGATAAACGTGCGCTGAGTACGGCAGTCGATGTTCTGGTCGAGGCAAAGCGGCCTTTGATCGTGTTTCCCGAAGGAGCTATTTCACGTCACAACGACATGATCATGCCGCTGATGGATGGTACCGCCTTTGTCGCACGGCAGGCGGCCAAGCGTCGCAAGAAGAAGGGCGATCGCGGCACCGTGGTGATTCATCCGGTCGCCATTCGCTATTTCTTTCGGGGCGATGTGGAGCAAACAGCAACCATGGTGCTGGAAACAATCGAGTCGCATTTCGCCTGGTATCCGCAGCAGGACAAAACGCTGATCGAGCGAATCCAGCAAATTGGTCAAGCGCTCCTATCGCTCAAGGAAATTGAATACTGTGGCAGTGCTCGGACGGGCGACTTCTACGAGCGCGTTTGTGCGCTGACCGAGGACACGCTCACGACGCTTGAAAAAAGGTGGGGAATCAAAGATCAAGAAGAAGGCGTGGTGGCCCGAGTGAAAAACATCCGTACCGCAATCCTGCCCGACATGATCCACAACAACATCACCGAGGCAGATCGACACCAGCGATGGAAAGAATTGGCTGCGTGCTACTATGTGCAGCAAATGTCGCATTATCCCAGCAAGTATGTCCGTGCGTCGGAGAAGAACATCCCGGAGCACATCATTGAAACGGTCGAGCGTTTTGAAGAGGATTTTACCGACCGACTGCCGCGGCATGGGCCATGGCATGCGGTGATCCAGGTTGGCGAGGCGATTGAAGTGGGCGGCCGACGCGAGCGAGGTGCGGCGTCCGACCCGGTGATGGAAGGCATCCGCACGCAGTTGACCGGGATGCTGACCGAGCTTTCTGCCGAGTCGGTGCGGATTTGAAGAGAGCATCTGAATGGTGAGCCGTAGGCGCTAGCCTCGGGCGTCGGCGGTAAGAAAATGTTTCCTAAGCCCGCCCGACGCTAGCGCGTACGGCTCACCATTCACAACGGCCAATCTTAAATACACCAGGTTTTTTCGCCATCCGTGTGTCGTACGTCGATCTTTGGCCGCTTTTCGCCCTTGGCTAGGCAGAATGAAAGCGGGAGTACTTCGCTGGCGACCGTTGCGGAGTTTTCGACTGTCGAGGCGCCGACGCTCACCAACTTGCCATCTTGCAAGCGGAGCAATTCTAACTGCCATGGGTCGCGGTCGACAATCAACAGCTCGCGCGTGCCGATCTCTTCGTAGAACGGGATCTTCTCGCGTGTCTTGTCGTCTGGACTAACAATTTCAACAACGAAATCCGGCCCTCCTACCCAATGAGTGCCTCGGTTTTCAGCTTTGCTCTCATTCATGAAAACAGCCACGTCAGGACAACGATAGTTCTTGGTCCAATCATCATGGCGATCCGTTAGATTGGTGCCGGGAAGAACACTGCCAAGCTGGGTAGTCATCACAACTTCACGGAGGGCAAAACCTATCTCAAAGACCAGTTCTTGATGCTCGTTATTTGGCAACGGTGTCATAAGATAAATATCCTCCCAAACTTCATCATGATGATCGCTGCCAGAAGCTTGTCGCTGCTCGATAAGCCGTAGCGATAGACTCGGATCAGTAACAAGGGTTAACATGACAACATGCTCCTGAATAGAATGGGGTCGGTCGCCAAAGCCATTATACACAAGGGCTAGTGAGTGCGGCAACCATGAATGCAACGTGAAATCGTTATCGCTTTGTCTGCTTTAGTAGATTGTAGCCGTAGGCGGAAGCCGATCTCTCAATTACATGACTGACGTAGCACTATCCGCGTTCATAACCCAAGTTCGGCGCAAGCCATTTTTCCGCTTCGGTCGTCGTAATACCCTTTCGCCTTGCATAATCTTCTACCTGTTCGCGTGAGAGGCGGTCGACAGCAAAATACTTTGCTTCGGGATGGGCAAAGTAGAGCCCGCTGACACTCGCTGCGGGGTGCATCGCATAGTTTTCGGTGAGCGTGATGCCGGTCGCCGACTTGGCGTCTAACAAATCAAACAACGTGCGCTTTTCCGTGTGGTCCGGCTGAGCGGGGTAACCGGGCGCAGGGCGAATGCCGCGATATTTTTCAGCGACAAGGTCTTCGCCGGAAAGATTTTCCTGAACGCCAAAGCCCCAATCACGTCGCGCCTGGGCGTGCAGCATCTCGGCAAACGCCTCGGCCAGGCGGTCGGCCAGCGCTTTGACCATGATCGCGTTGTAATCATCATGTTCGGCCTCAAATTGGTTGGCCAACTCATCGCAGCCGATGCCGGTGGTGACCGCGAAACCACCAATGAAATCTTTTCGCATTTCACCGTTGGAAGGATTGTCACTCGGGGCAATGAAGTCAGCCAACGAGTAGAACACGGCTTGTCCTTTTCGCTCCCACTGTTGCCGCAGACAATGCAGACGGCATTTTACTTCAGATCGCGACGTATCCGAAAAAATGAGAATATCGTCGCCATCGCTTGCCGCGGGCCAGAAGCCGTATACGCCTCGGGCGGTGAGCAGCTTTTCGTCGATGATGCGGTCGAGCAATTTCTGCGCATCATCCAACAGCTTTCGGGCCGCTTCCCCCAGCTTCGCGTCGTCGAGAATCTTCGGATATTTCCCCTTGAGTTCCCAGGTGAGGAAGAAGGGCGACCAATCGATAAACTCGCGCAGCTCGGCAAGCGACGCATCTTCCAGCACCCGCGTCCCGGTGAACGAGGGCGTCGGAATATCCGCGCTCGCCCAATCGCAAGTAAACCGCTTTTCTCGGGCCTCGCTATACGGAACCAGCACCGCGGCTTGCCGCTTAGCATACGATTCGGCAAGCCGCTGCTGCAACTGCCGATTCTCCGCCTCAAATTGCAGACGTTTTTCTGGATGGATCAACCGTTCCACCACCCCCACCGACCGTGATGCATCCAACACATGCACAACACAATGGTCGTAACCCGGGGCGATCTTCACGGCCGTGTGCTTCGCGCTGGTCGTTGCACCGCCGACGAGCAGTGGCAAATTGTTGCCTGTCCGTTTCATCTCACGAGCCACGTGGGCCATCTCGTCGAGGCTCGGCGTAATCAGCCCCGAGAGGCCAATGATGTCGACCTGTTCGGACTTGGCCATTTCGAGAATCTTTTCGCTCGGGACCATGACGCCCAGGTCGACGATCTCAAAATTGTTGCACCCGAGCACAACGCCAACGATATTTTTGCCGATGTCGTGAACATCGCCTTTGACGGTGGCGAGCAAAATTTTTGTACGGGCTTGCCCGACCGTGCCGGCGGCCTCTTTTTCGGCTTCCATGAACGGCGTGAGATAGGCGACCGACTTTTTCATCACTCGGGCACTCTTGACCACCTGCGGCAGAAATATTTTGCCCGCGCCAAACAGGTCGCCTACCTTACTCATGCCATCCATCAACGGGCCTTCGATGATGGCGAGGCAGCGGCCATATTTTTGTCGGGCTTCTTCGGTGTCTTCGTCGATGTGTTTGACGATGCCTTTGAGTATCGCGTGTTGGAGGCGGTTTTCGACGGGGGCGTTGCGCCACGCGGCGTCCGCTGAAGTGGACTTGCCAAGTGCCCCCTGCCCTTTTACGGTTTCGGCATGTTCGACTAGGCGCTCGGTGGCATCCGTACGGCGGTTTAGGAGCACATCCTCGACCAGTTCTTTGAGTACCGGTTCGATGTCTTCGTACACCGCCAGTTGCCCCGCGTTGACAATGCCCATGTCGAGCCCCGCCTGCACCGCATGGTAGAGAAATGCCGCGTGCATCGCCTCGCGGACCACATTGTTCCCGCGAAATGAAAAGGAGATGTTCGACACGCCGCCCGAAATATGCACGCCGGGGCAAGCCGCTTTGATCTGCCGCACAGCTTCGATGAAATTCACCGCGTAGTTGTCATGCTCCTCAATGCCGGTGGCGACGGTCAGAATGTTGGGGTCGAAAATAATATCCTCGGCCGGGATGCCGACTTGTTCGGTTAGCAGCTTGAACGCCCGCTGACAAACGCGGACTTTTTCATCGGTCTCGGCGGCTTGGCCCTGTTCATCAAAGGCCATGACGACGACCGCCGCGCCATATTGGCGGCAAAGCCGAGCGCGGCGCAAGAATTCCGCCTCGCCATCCTTGAGGCTGATCGAGTTAACGACCGGCTTGCCTTGCACCGATTGAAGGCCCGCCTCGAGCACCGACCATTTGCTGCTGTCGATCATCACTGGCACTGCGGCGATGTCGGTCTCGCCTGCGATCAGCCGTAGGAAGCGAGTCATTTCCAGTTCGCTATCGAGTAGTCCCTCATCCATGTTGATGTCGATGATGTTCGCCCCGCCGACAACCTGTCCTCGTGCGATCTCGATCGCTTCTTCGTGGCCTTTATTTTCGGTTAGTTGAGCCTCTTTGATCAGTCGGGCGAACTTGCGTGAGCCGGCGACGTTGGTCCGTTCGCCGATCATCAGCAGATTGCTTTCGGGGCGGAGCGTGAGCGGTTGCGTCCCGCTAAGACGCAAGCGACGGTCGGCCATGATCGGCTTGTGCGGTTTTACATTGCGCACGCGCTCGGCCATCGCGGCGATATGTTCGGGCGTTGTTCCGCAGCAACCGCCGACGATGTTCAGCCAACCGGCATCGGCAAATTCGCCCACAAGATTTGCCATCTCTGAGGGTGAAAGGTCGTACTGCCCCATCTCGTTGGGTAGGCCCGCATTCGGATGACAACTAATGGGGACCGGCGCAATCTGCTGCAACCGCTCCAAGTGGGGTCGCATCAATTCGGGACCCAGCGCACAGTTCATCCCGACCGACAACATCGGAAAGTGTGAAACGGCAATCCAAAACGCCTCGACCGATTGCCCCGAGACAAACGTTGCCCCCCCTTTGTCAAACGTCGCCGAGACCATCACCGGCACGCGCACCGAATGCTCGTCGAAGTAGCGCCCGATGGCGAAGAGGCAAGCCTTGAGGTTGAGCGTGTCGATGACCGTCTCGACTAGCAAGAGGTCGACGCCCGCCTCGACCAGCGCGGCAACCTGCGCAGTGTACGAATCGGCCATTTGGTCGAAGGTGACTGCGCGGTAACTGGGGTCGTCGACCCGCGTGCTAATGGCGGTCTGCTTGGTCGTTGGGCCGATTGAACCGGCGACAAACCGCGGCTTGTCGGGCGTTTGCTCGGTAAACTCTTGGCAAGCCTGCCGGGCACATGCGACCGCGGCCGCGTTGATCTCGGCGACTAACTCCCGCGGCAGATCGAACTCCACCATGCCGATCGGGCTGGCGCCAAAAGTGTTGGTCTCGACGATATCCGCTCCCGCCTCGAGATAGCGTCGGTGGATATCGGTGATCTCGTCGGGGTGGGTGAGGCAGAGGATATCGGCAAAGTTTTTAAGATCGGCACGATGGTCGGCAAACCGCTCGCCGCGAACGGCCGCCTCGTCGAGCCCCAGCGCCTGAATCTGCGTACCGGTCGCCCCGTCAAGCAGCAGGATCCGCTCCTCCAGCAGGCGTTGGAGGGTCTCGTCAATATTACCAGCAGAGGGTAGGGGCATATCAGATGGCTCATGATTTTTCGGCGGGACGTGTTTTGTAGACAAAAGTATCTCAAAACAGGTTCACTCTGGCAACGCGCATCGAAGGCCGCTTGCGGCTTAGCAGCCTGGCGACCCAACGTTGCCAATCCACGCAACATACTCTTCCCATGAACTACCATCCAGCGAATGGACCAAACGTTTGTCCGCTGTTGTTTTGCTTCAGTTGGACATTGGGTGAATTTGATGAGCTAGAGTATAGCTCCCCCCCAGGAGATCACGATGGCTGTCAAACCACATGCCTCGGCAACCCGCGCCTATTGCCCGTCGTTGATGCTGACCAGATAGGCCATGGCAAATTCGTCGACCTCATCGACAAGAAACGTGACGTGGCCATCGAGCAGCGTGGCGTTGACGCCGCCTGGGTGGAGACTTCGCGGCGCGGCCGACATGTAGCCTTTGAGGCCTGGGGGGCGGCTGAATGTGCAGGGTAGTCCGCTGGCTTGCGCAAATTTTTCCAATTCCGTTCCCTCTCGACACGACTTGAGCGTGTCGCGATTCGGGCCTTGGTTGTTCGGCCGTTGGGTCTCGCCACGACTGTCCGGATTGGCAACATAGGGCGCACGATTCTGTGCAACGAACGTGTCTCCCGCGCCGGAGCCGTCGTGTTCGTGCGACCAATGTTCGGGATGCATGTCGAATGCCAACAAGCTAGCTCCGGTCCAAGACAACGTCCAAGCACCCCGTTCATCCGCCTCATGATCGAGCGTCCGCACTTCGCTCAATACCAAGGTTGTTGATGTTCCGTCCTCAATGCTGCTCATCTTCTGTGGTGTGGCAATGAGCGCGCCGGGATAGAGAAACTGCAAGTCGACATGAAACGGGCTGACATAAGCAGCATAGTTGCCTTTGGCAAACGGGCCGGAGCCAGGAATCGGCATCTTGTAGAATCGTCCCAGTGCCTGATCGCTCGGACAAAGCAGCGTGGAAAATATTTTCGATTGCGGCTGCCTTGGCTGATAATAGATGGCCCTTTTCGGGTCGAAGTCTGCGTGCAGCGAGCTTTGTTCGAGGTGTGGTAGTAAAGCGACAATCCAACTGGTCTGCTTACCACCGTAAGGATTCCAGATATCTACAGTGTCGTTGAGGTCATCTTGGATCGTTGCCGCGGAACCACATGCAGGCAAAACCTTTTGCTGGCTCTCATATTGCAAAATGGCCAAGCCGAGCTGCTTGAGATTATTCATGCACTGAACCCGGCGTGCGCTTTCCCTGGCCGATTGGACCGCAGGCAGCAGAAGCGCAACGAGCGTGCCAATGATGGCAACGACGACCAACAGTTCTACGAGCGTGAAGCCAATAGGGTTTGAATTATTGCGGAATCGCATTGAGTCGGCCGGTATTTTGAGACAAAGCGTCGCTGTTGTTTGAATTTGTGGGGCGAATGTTAGCCGTCGGGCTTGTCCCGGCGCTGAAATACAGCGCCGGGACAAGCCCGACGGCTAACAAGTCATTTGCAATTTCAAATGGTATAGACCACTGGTATCAACGTAATAGATTTACCGGACCGTGGCAAAGTGGTCAACCAATTCGGTGCCTAGCCCGCGGAACCAAAACGGATCAAATTCGGAAAAGACCTGGTCGCGCGATGCGAATGGAGGGCGTCCGTCTCGAAGTTCGGGCGCTGGCGACCTGTCGGTTCCGGTTGTGAATGACGGGTAGGCTGCGAAGTGTGCGGCTAACGGTACTTCCGGGCCATTGTCAACGAGAGTTTCAACCGGCCGCAATACGACTTTCGTCGAAGCAGCGCTTGATGCAATCAGGGACGCGTCAAGAAAAACGGCTCTCAAAATACCTTGATCAAACGGCCCTGTTTCCGACAATGGTTGAGATTCCAGTACGGGTAGCGATTGGGGTGCGAAGACCTCAACCACTTCGCTGGTGGCCGTGCTAGCCACGACTGCCGGTGCGGCGGCACCGATTCCAAAATTCCCTTGCCAAATCGTCAGGTCCTGATTGTCCACGTCAGCATCGGCATCGGCATCTCCATCCGCTGCCGAGGCTCCTGTGGAAGTGCCGAATCCGCGTTGCCAAGCCAGGAAATCGCTGCCGTCGAAATCTCCGTCGCCATCGAAATCTCCATCGGAAGAGAACGGAGTGGGCGACTGGTTAAACTGTTGTTGCCACGTATTCAAGTCTTGCTGATCAACATCGCCATCGAAGTCGCTATCGCCATCGGTGAGAATAGCAGCGCTGGCGGTTCCGAAACTGCGTTGCCATGCTAGAAAATCGGAACCATCGGCATCGCCATCGGCATCGAAGTCGCCGCTTACGCCGACGATAATCGAGACGGTGGTGGGAGCCGATTCTTGTGTAAAATCGAATGCCGTGTACGTAAACTCATCCCGACCTTTGAATCCCGGATTGGGCGTGTAGATAAAGGTGCCATCAGACGCCATGCTCAACGATCCACTGGCAGGCTCGGATTGCAGAATGGCAATCAGCGAATCGCCTTCCGGATCGATGTCATTATCCAGCACACTGCCGGTGGGGCCCAATAGGAGTGCTGCTGTCGTGGCACCTGCCGCAGTCTCCTGCACTTGGATTGCGTCTGGCGCTCCAAAGGGAGGCCCATTGACCCCGGTCTGATCCCAAACCCACGTCCACCAGTCGCCAAAAATCAGGGTCACTAAGGTTTGAAGATCGGGCGTGTCGGGTGGCGTCGTCAAGGAATCAATAAAGGTGTCCCACAAGAACGGATCGGGCGAAACAAATCCGCCAGGATAGCAGAAGAATCCTTCCATGCCCGGTTCGGTGCAGGCGAATGGTTGGTTACTGGGATCGTCGGGATCGCCAACAAACAGATCGGAAATCGCAATGCCTTGTAACTGGTAGGATAGCGCCGGTGCCGGGCTTCCGTCGAGCGTCAGGGGGATCACTTCGATGGTATACGACCCCGGATTCAAAAGCACGGCTTCGCGGCTCCTTAGCTCGCCAGGCGCTGCGGCAATTTGATAGACGGCCGTGTGCGTGTCGTCGAAGATGGTCGCCACGACGGCCGTTGGAGTTGTCGTGGCTGCCGGAGCCACGTCCAGCGCGAGATGAAACAGTTGGGGCTGTCCGATGTAGAGTGTATGAATGTTCTGTGTCTCTGTTTCGTTGTCAACGATGCCCACGATGCCCTCGGACATGAGATTCAGTTGGGTAGCCTGGCTGCCGAAAACAATCGCCAGACTATAGTTGCCCGTCCTGAAAGGCCCGGACGAATTTGCCGCTTCGATCTCGACTTGGTAATTATCATCGGCCGTGACTCCCTCGACTTGGATAATGAAATCGCCACTACCGTTGGCAAGGATGGTTGACGGCACGAGCAAGCCATCTTTGTCAAATACCGTGGCCTTGGGAACCAACCCGCCCGCGTCGAGCGACCGGACAAGCACCGTCATCACATTAAGCGGTATTGGGGCAACCAGAGGCGACTTGACTTGATAAAAATCGAAGTCGTCCGCATCGGCAATACTGCCGATGACCTCATACCGCGTCGCTTCGGCGAATCCGACGGCCGTTTTCAGGCTGCCTGCCACAAGGGGCGTATCATCGGTATGGGCATCATCCCCAAAATGTTCATCTTCGTCCGCGTCGAAGAACTTGTTGATATCCTCCTGTTCCAAAAAGCGAAATTGCCCACCGGCAATCGAATCGATGAGTGCCTGATCGAACTGGGGCAAGTTGATTGCGTCGAAGATGGCAACCAGCGAATACCCGCCGATCCCGAACAATCCCGGATCAGTTCCTTCAATTTCTATGAAAAAGGCATCATTCTGTTCATCTGGGAGAAGTTGCAGCGTGATCAGGTCGCCGCTGGTGCTGGCCGAGACGGTTTGCGACATCAACTGTTGCGCGCCATTGTAAATAGTGACCGTAGGAGAAAGCAAACTGATACCGTTTGACCGTACTTGAATCGTGATCGTTCCCGAATAATCACCCGGTGTTTCAAGTTTGAAGAAGTCTCGGTCCAGGCTATCGGTGATGTCACCATAAACGATCGATGGGGCGCTTCCTTCGGCTGCGCCGACGACCTCAACCGTCTTCAATTGACTCGCATTGATAAACGAGTCGTTGTTCGTCAGCCCATCATCCGACTCATTGCTGTCAGGCATGCGAATGCCGTGCAATTGATGCAATGCTGCGAGATCGTTCGCAGTCGGAGGCAGACCGGATGGCGTGCCGCCGGTGAACAGTGGCGAAGTGGGGTCGGAGTTATCCTCCAGGCCAAAGACGTTGCCCGCTTCGTGCAGCGCAATAGCAAAAACATCATCTAAGTTGTTGTACGAGTAGGCTGTGTTGAACACCACGTCGGCAAACCAAGTGCCGGAGACCAACCCATCCACGGGGACCGAGACGGCCCCCACCTGAGGCGACATTTCGATGGCACCGATGCGGATATCGCCGAACCGTTCGTCTTTTTGAATCAGCCCAGCAGTCCCAAAGGGATCACCGGCGTCGGGGACCACGCCAATATCAGCATTGGTTTCCACAGCCCAGGTTTGAAATGCGGCCAGGATAGCCTCCTGCCAATTGGCCCAATTTGCTGTCGAAGGTAGCGCATCGAGTCTGGCAGCGAGCGTGTTGGACTGGCCCGCGATACTTGTGCCATCGGCAGCAAAGCTTAGCGTCAGATGGACATCGGTACCGGTGATAAAACCGTCGCCGTCGAGCAATACCCGTGGCTCGAGCGACTCCATGTGAAGACGTCGACCGGCGTGAGTGCGCACGCAACCGCCGACTGCATGCCGAGCTGGCCTACGCCGCCAGAAGATCAACCGTTTATTCCACATCTGCCTAGGTCCAAGTAAGCGTATCAAGTCGCCCCACCGGCCAACGAAATAGCAAGCCAGCGAACTGGAGAAACCTCATCCTACCCGGAAGAGAGTAGCCATTTCCCGCTTGGGCATCCGCCAAACCAATTCCTAAAAAATCCCCCTTGCCGTGCCGCCTGTTCCTATACTTCTGGCGTGCCCGCCTGAACCCACGCCCGATTATAAGCTTACGGACACATTGTCGCAAGAAAATGGCTTGTCACGCAGGAAAACTGCAAAGTCGCAATGAGCACATTTCAGCCCCCGGCTTTGTCGGGGGGGTCGCCTGGCGAGGAAGTATCGCTACGGTCTTCTCCTGCATCATAAGGCGAGCGGCAGATGAGAATTTACCAATCTTAACCCGACGCGTAAGCGAGGGAATTACCCCGTTATCCTCAGTCCCTCGCTTACGCATCGGGTTATCAAGGTAAGTTCTTAACTGCCGACGCGCCTAATGGCTGTTTTTCATTACTCGTCTGTTTTGATGCTCGCAGCCTCCAATGGCTGATTGAAATTCAGGTTCGGCGAGTTCATTTTGTGAAAGTCGGTGACGAACTTCTGAAAACCTTCGGTTTGCCGCACGTTTTTCAGATCGGGATCAGTCCGTGCCCGAGCAAGCCATCGGGGCTCAAGCTGGACTGCACGAGCCAGCAATACCATCGCCTTGGAAGCGTCTGAATTTTCCGGGTTTGAGTTGAGTGATAATGCACATGCCGCTTGAAAAATTGCTTTGGGCCTTTTCGATACGCGTAGCAACTGCTCGACATCCGCTAAGGCTGCTGTTCGATCACCCTGGCGAGCATAAAGAACCGATCTGCCCGCCAAGGCATCCGGGTCGTTTTCGTCAAGGGCAAGCAATTGATTCAGCGCTTGCATGGCTTCCTGACGCCTGTTGAGGCGGTCGGCCAATACATGAACCGAGTTGCGTAGCGCGGCCGTCGAAAACGGATTAAGTTGGAGCGCATGTCGATAATCCGAAAGGGCCGCAGCCGGATCACGCTTCAGCCGTGCGACGCCTCGCGTTACCCAGCTCAATTCGTCGGAAGGAGTACGTGCTAGGCCTGTCTCGAAATCTTGCGCCGCCCCGGCCTTATCCCCGACTCGTCGGCGCAAATCGGACCGCAGGAAGTAGATTCGGGTTTGCGTGGCGCCCAGTTCGAGTGCTCTCGTCAAATCGGCGGTCGCCTCGACGTAATTACCCATCGCTTTGTGTGCCAGCGCTCGATTGAGAATTCCACATGCGAGCTGCGGGCGAAGTCTGATTACCTGCTCAAAGTCCATCAAGGCATCTTCATATCGCTTTTGATCCATATGACACCGGCCACGGTGGTAATACCCCATGTACGACTCCGGCCGTAACGCGATTGCCGTCGTGAGGCAACCTTCCGATTCCGCAAGCGCTCCCAGGGCCGCATTGGCGTCTCCCAGCAGCAGCCACGGCACAGGATCCGTGGGGCTATGGTCACGCAATGCGATGAGCAACGGCTTCGCTTGGCGATAGTTGCGTGCGTCGAGAAGTTTGTAAACATCCGCATATTGGTCGATCACATCTTTGGTCGAATGATGGGTCGCTTGTTCCCGCAGCTTTTCTGCGGCGTCATGCGAGCCTTTTTCTTCGAGTAGGCTGGCCCTTTGCAATAGCAGTGCGCGGGGACAAGAATCCGGAGTGTAAACTTCTAACGCCAGGCGATTGAGTTCGAGTGATTCGTCCAGTATTGCCGTTCTATCCTTGGCTTCTGTCACGGTATCGGGGAGTTGATCATTCGCCCTGGCTACCAAGTAAAGCAGTTCACCCATTCGACGATTTAGCTCAAGTTGTGTCGCCGCAGGGAGTGCTTTGTATGCGGTTTGTTCTCGCCAGTTACGATTGTCGAGCACGCCGTAAGATTCCAGGCTCTCGCGGGTAGTCGCGATGCTGTCTTCGAGGATTTGTGCTTCCGAATGGGGCACGCCGAGGGCCATGGTGAGCAAGGGTTGCTGCCGACGAAACGCTTGGAACATGCTCTCCGCGTTCAGACGGTCGAGCCGTTGCCCTCGCATGAACAGCAGCCCGAACATGAGCAGCAACCCAACCGCGGCGATCGCCGCGACCCCGCCCCCGGAGCTAATGCGCGGATGCCGCTTCAGCCACTTTTTGCTTCGCTCGGCAATCGACCGGTCGGCCACATGGCGAAGCGGTTGATTGTGAAGGTGACGCTGCAGGTCTTCGGTTAGCTCCTCGCTCGAGCGGTATCGGTCTTTCCCATGGGGGGCAAGACACCGATTCACAACCGAAGCGACGGACGGTGGTACCGCTCGATTCAGGGCGAGTACGGACGGGCAACTCCCTTGCCGATCGGAGATCATCTCCCGTACCACATCGTCGAACGCTCCGCTGCGATCTGGGAATGGCCTTTCGCCAGTCAGTAGTTCATAAAAAATCACGCCTAGCGAGAAGATATCTGTTTGGAAGTCGACTTGCCCTCCGGACGAAACTGCCTGGAGATGTTCCGGAGACATGTAGGGCAGCGTGCCTCCCACAAGCAGGCTGGTCCGACCGTTGACGACGACATCCTCCGACAGATTGAAGTCGAGAATCATCGGCAAACCTTCCTCGGTAAGTAGGATGTTTGCCGGCTTGATGTCGCGGTGGATAATGCCACGGCTGTGCGCATGAGAAAGCCCCTCGGCGATCTGCTTCATCAACCAGATAACCGCATCGACATAATTCGACTCAGCTAGCGCCTTGATGATCTTCGACGGTGGCTTGGAAGGCGACGAGGTTTCAACCGTAGCCGAAGAACTGGCGGGCAGCTTGGTGGGATCGGCACGGCCAAAAAACGTGCTGATGAGATTCTGCTCCGATGCGATGGCAGCAGATTTCTGGCGGACCGTTGTGAGCAGATCGGCCATCGTGCGAGCGCCATAGTACGGCATGCAGACTGCGGTCAAATTGTCGTGCCGATGAACCGAGTAGATCGGAACGATGTTCGTGTGTTGCAGGCGGGCCAGGTGCTGCGGCTCGAGCGAGTGCCCAGACGCAATTTTGAGCACAACCGGCCGATCCGCCAGCTCTCCTTGCCGTGCAAGATAAACTCGGGCGAACGCACCGCGCCCTAGCTCTTGCTGCAACTCAAAGTCCAGAAACTTCTCGCCTATCGTCGGAAAGTCTTGGACATCGTCGGCGAGTTCCATTGCTTCTTGCCACAACTGGTCGATGGAAGATCCCTGCTCAGATCCCTGTGGGGAATCATCCTGTCTGGTCGGTTTAACATGGGCGACATCCGTGTTCCATCGCGGCCAGCCGTTGGTCTCGATGCCGTATTGCTTGTGATACTCGTCGAAAGAGACCTGCTCGCCAGCCTGGACACGCAGGCGATATTCCTCGAACGCGACTTGCCCCAAGACTTCGGGGTCATCAAGAACATCGGGCAACAGCTTTCGATAATCCAAGAGCCTCTTGTTCTGGCGTTGCTCCCAGGAGTATTCCATGTCGACCCGAATCAATTCCGAAGCCGTGGGTCGATAGAGGTCGCTGTCCGGACTCGGCAGATAATCGAGCAGATTGGTTTGCTTTCCGAGAGCGCGCGAAGATTCGTAAGCCTCGATGAACTCCTCGATCTTGCTCAACGAGTCGGGCCTGCTCGAAGAGACGGGGCTGCTCAATGATGTCGTTTTGGCTCGATTCACGGAGTCAAATCTCCTTGTCGATCAGTTTCGCAAGTTGGTTGCGAAACTGCTGGAGTGTTCGCTCGACCGTTCGTTTGGAGCGATGGGTCATTTCAGCAATCTGTTGAATCTCATGTCCTTCGATGCGTAGTTCCACAATACGGTCCTGCGGTTTTGGCAAGTCGGCAATAAGCTCCTCGACGACCATGCGCATGGTTTCATAGGCCATATCGTCCTGCCCCGATGCGCCTGCATGAACTTCCTCGAATCCTGTTGGACAACTTGTACGACCCACATCCCGTTTCTTGGCGCGATGGTGCGTCGCAAGCGTGCGAACTTTGTTGAGTGCCAGCACCAACAACAACTGCCATAATTCTTCCCCCGCGGGCACATCATATCCCGATTCCACAGCCCGACGAAAAAACGTGCGAAAAACCGATTGGACTACATCTTCCGGATCAAACCTCGCTGCCAACTGCTGCCCCGTCTGCGCTTTTGCTAAGACCTGCAATCGCTTCGCGTAGCGCATGTAAAGCGTGGTCGCCGCGTCCTGGTTACCTTCCTGAAAGCGCAGCAGCAACGACCGATCTGAAGAGGACTGGATCGATACTTGCCCCTCGGCGCCGATGGATTGTGATTTCGAGTCGGACATTCAGGTCCCGTGTACAAGAGTGAAGCCGAATTCCTCCATCATAACCGCCGTGGAAACTGCCGAAAAGCGACCGACCGAATCCAAAGGAGCGGCAAAGTCAATCCAATTGACCCTAGAGCAGTTGATTTTCGTCTATTCCGGCGAGCGGTGGGCGTTAGCCTGCTGTTTATCGGGGGGCTAACTCCCACCGCCCGCCTGAGAGGAGGCTGCAGTGGCCTCGAAAAACCGCGGCTACCCCCTCCAATAATAAGGCGAGCGGCAGATGAGAATTTACCAATCTTAACCCGACGCGTAAGCGAGGGAATTACCCCGCTATCCTCAGTCCCCCGCTTACGCATCGGGCTATCAAGGTAAGTTCTCACCTGCCGCTCGCCTAATTTTCACAAATCAACCAGAAAGTGTGGCGGAAAGCTACTACGAATGAGGCTCTCCATGGGTAAGCGAGTCAATGCCATGAACCCATTTTGAAAAGGAGATGACACATGAAAGTAAATCCAGGAAAATGGCTCCTTGCCGGCGCCGCCTTTATGCACTTGGCCACCATGCAATGTTTCGCCTGTACGATACCGTTGCCTGAGAGTCCATCCAACGAGTGGGAGATCGAAATCGAGACCGATGACTACAATTTCGATACGAACATGGTCCGTTATAAAGTGGAGATTGAGGTCGAAGTCTTTTCACCAACAGCGCCAGCCAAATGTACATGCTCGCTAAATCTCGGGTCGACGTCGTCTGTAGCCCCAGCAACCTTCGACGTAATCAACGCCGCAGTAGGCCTCCGAGGCGAAGAAGATGTCGACCTGGCGGCTTTCGACGGATTCTCCCGGGACAGTCAAGTTGAAAGTGACGTAGCCAACTTGGCGAGTTTTCAATCAGGTGCGTCCCCCTTCGGGTTCAGCTTGGATGTGTCGCTTTTTTCTGCTCCTACGGTCAATCCTGGCGATCTACTGGCACTGGTTTTTGAAATTGAGTTTAATCTCGACGACTACGACGAGGTCAACGGCAGCCCCATCCAATTCGCGGCAGGCTCGGACGAAGCGGGTCACTCGCTAAGCATTTTTGATGGTTACCAAGCCACCCTGCAGTTGCCGCCGTTAAGCACTTTGCCGAGTGCTGATTTTGACTCCGATGGCGATACCGATGGAAGTGATTTTCTTACCTGGCAACGAGGATTCGGCATCACCGCAGGCGCAACGCTGCAAGATGGCGATGCCGACCACGACTTCGAGGTCGACGACGACGATTTCAAGGTGTGGAAGAGCAGTTTTGGAAGGGCTGGAATTGGAACGACGAGTGTTCCTGAGCCGAGCGCGCTAGCTCTAGGGCTTCTTGGCATCGTTGCGATTGCAATAATACGGGGTCGGATATAGGGGGATATGAAGCTGTGTTGGTTCGTCACAATGGATGGATTGGTTTTCGCTAGTGAACTGCTTGGGGGCAAATCACGGACGCTCAACCAACCGCAAAACAACTGGCCGACGATACAGCAAATCGACGGGTGCCGACGTGGTGCCCGTCGATTTATTCACCTGCTGAACGTCAGCGGTGCCAGTGATGGCAGCGATTCTCTTGCCTGGCAACGCCAGTTCGGCAGCCCCGGCGCGGCATCGCTTGCCTCTTCGTGTGCAGTGCCCGAGCCGACCGGGGCAATCTTGCTACTTGTGACTATTGCCTGTTCCTGCACGCTCCGCGGGTAAGGGGTTGCCTTTCATGGTTCACCTGATGAAACTGGGCTGGTTGTTGAATTGATAAACCAGCTTCGATCACGGGGGCCCGCTGGACAATATCTTCGATTCGATAACCGGGCTGCTCGCTCTCTTGCTCGGCATCCAATAGCTCGGCATCGATGAAAAGGTGTTTTGAAGGCAACATGGCTAAGCGTATTTCAAAAACGGACGTCAACTTCTGGCTCGACGCCTTTTTGCTATGCGTTTTTCTGATGCTGTGCTGGAGTTCCGTGATTGTTCGATATGTCTTCCCACCCGCAACCAAGTCTGCGGGCTGGACATTGTGGGGGCTTGGCTATTTGGCGTGGACGGATATCCAGTTTGTTATTTTGTGTGTGCTGGCCAGTAGTATTTTGCTCCATGTGATGCTGCATTGGACGTGGGTCTGTGGCATGGTTGAAAGTTGGCGACGAAAGCGCCGTGGAACGGGCAAGACAACCAAGCAGAGCACGGGCGCCCGCACGTTGTGGGGAGTCGGGCTGCTGATCGCGATCTGCAATCTAGTGGGCCTTGGCATTGCCGCAGCGATCCTCAGCATTCAAAGGCCTGGTTTCTAATACTAGAGCGCCGAGTTGGATGGCAATTCTTCGGACCCTGCGGGAGTTTCGCAAAACGGGCATGACGCGGTCGCCGTCTCGGCGGGAACGTTCATCTGTGCCGCGCCGCGCGCAATCGAAATAGCACCGGTCAGCACGATGCACCAGGCGGCAATGCGAAAAAGTTTGGCGCGGCCCACAACCGACAACATCCGACCTCCGTAGCCGGCCAAGACCATCAACGGCAGGGTACCCAAGCCAAAGGCAACCATCGTCGACATGCCAACCCATAGGTTGCCCGAGCTGCCCGCTTTGAGCAGAAAGGCGTAGACCAACCCACAGGGAATGAATCCGGTGAAAACTCCCGCCACCAGCGGTCCAACCCACCCCGGCGCGGCCAAGAACGTCTTGAGCCAACCGGCGGCGCCACAGGGCAAACCGCCCAACAAACGCATTGCCGGTTTTGGCAAAACGCCGGCGGTGACCAACCCCATCGCGACAAGCACCCCACCGGCAATCAGGGCCAACCAGGCTTGCGACAAGACAAACCCTCGCGACCCGGCCGACAGCCATGCCCCGCCGAACCCAGCCACCGCGCCGCCGAAACTATAGGTAAAGACCCGGCCAAGGCTAAAGAAGAGTTGCCGCGTCAGCAGGTTGGTGCCGGCCGGCGCCCCAGCGCTCAGCGAAACCGCAAGCGGCCCGCACATACCCAAACAATGCGCCGAGCCGAGCAGACCTCCTACAAAGATCAAAGGTAGTTCCACCATGCTTTCAGTGTAACAAACTCGGAGAGAATTGGCTCTAGCACTACAGCGCTAAGTCATTGGAACCACAACGACACAACGAGCATCACGTCATATTACAAAAGCAGGACGAACGATGTGAAATGGATATTTTGTTAAGTACTCAGCGTGAAAGCTGTCGGCTGTCAGCTGTCGGCTATCAGCCAGGAAATGCACCTCGTCCAGCGGTTTTCTTGCTGAAATCCGACGGCCGATAGCCGACAGCCCATCCGGTGAAAATAGTGTTTTATACCGTTCAGGGTCAGCAGTAGTTTTCACTCTGAGTTAAGTAGTTCCCGTTGATAATACTCCCTTTCCGACCGACTTTGGGAACGGCGCGGGGCGACGAGCGGGCGAGGGAGTTGGCTTGTTCGGTTTTCTGTGGTGGGTCGGCGTTGTTGCGCCGCAGCGCGCGTACCTCGCCTTACGTTTACGAGTTGTTTTCGGTTTTTGCGTCCGTTCCGCGTCAGCCTCCTGAGGTTTTTGCCAGGATCGTTAAGTTGTGACAGAACACGGCGCTGCCAACGGCGGACGTGAAATTCTTAAAGCCGCGAAAACAACAGCGAGCCAGGCGAAATGCTCGCTTTAAGCACGAGATCGTGCCTTCGATTCCGGCGCGCCACTGCTGCCAAATGCCCATCATCGTGTCGCCGAAATCTCGCGTCCGCCGAGGCACGCCCAGGTAGTCGACCTGTTCTTCCAATTCCTCGTAGGTGTCCTCGTCCGGACAGAAGCCCATGTCCGCGGCGACCGTTTTGGGCCGGCTACCGTACTTCTCTTCGTGTCGTTCGAGTACCGTCTCCAGGAGTTCGCTGTCGCTTACATTCTTCTCCAACACAACGTAATCGGTAATGAACTTCTCCTTCGACTGTGTGAGCAGCACCTTGTGACCGAATTCGACTGGCTTGCCACGCCGTCCACGCATGATCAACTCCGCATGAGATTCAAAAATGCTGAACACTTTGTCGGCATTTGGAACCTGCTCTCGATCGAACGCGCGGCGCCGAGCCACTTCGGCGACCTGCCGCATCACCGGCAAACGGTTCGCCAGCGACTGGGCAATCGTCGCCAACTCGACACACGTCGAACGTTCGGCCCAAGCGACGAATTGTTCCGCTTTTTCCAGAGCTTCCTCGACCCGGACGATCAGCGTCTTCATATTCTGGCGGACCTGGCGGAGACGCTTTTTGTTCGTGCTATTCGAGTAACGCGTGACGAAAAGATGCAGATTTTTGATCTTCTTCGCGTGAAATCGCCAAGGACAACGGAGTGGGTCGAGTTCTCGACCAGTCGACATTTCTCGGGCAGCCACGCGATAGACGTCCCACAGCAGGCTGGAGTCGGTCGGCCAGTGAATATTGCATTCGGTGACGGTCGTGTCGGTTCGCACATGTTCCAGGGAGACCGTTTCTTCGGCGACGACGCCGAGGGCCAATAGGTGATTGATCCGTTCCCAAGTCTCGGGCTGAATCGCGCGAAATGCCTTGTTCAGCAGCGTGAAGTCGATGGTCGGCTTTTTCAGCAGGCGGCAAAACCGCTGCAAGGTTTCGCTTTCGGCAATCCGGATCGACGCTTCCCGATAGTCGAGTCCTTCCCGTTGCAAGACGAGGATCGCGCGAAACAGGTTTTCGCTGGTGAAGATCGGCTTTCGGCCGCGTGCCGACGTCGTCTGGCTGAGCTGTTCGAGGTCGCGATGGACCACATCGAGAATCGCGGGCCGGCTGTCCAGCAACTGGCCGAGCGTTTTGTACTCGTCACGATAATCCCGTACCGTTTGGTTGTCGGCCTTCTCGTTGGCCCATCCAAAATCGAGAATCGCTTCAGCTTTCAAACGCATCGCCCGCTTCTCCTTGGGTAAAATGGCTCTTTGATTCGTTCTGTTTTCAATAGGATAACGATGCGTCTTTTTCTTGCTACACCAAAACCGGCCCGCCAGACGAATTTCACAATATTCTGATTTGGGAAACAGGAACTAAGTATGCATTTTGTAGGAAACAACATGCCAGCCTGTTGATTGAGGAAGAATCCTCAAAAGCCCTGCTGTATTCCTAGTCCCGTTTCGTTGTGTCCGTAGTGCCGTCGTGGTTCAATCTTTTTCATTCCGTGAACGGGTTCCTTAATTTTGGGGTGAGCCGCACGGCGCTAGCCGCTAGCTCGCGGGGCGTGACGGGTTGCCCTCGGCACCCGACGCTAGCGCGTTGCGGCTCAGTCAATAACCCCAATTCTTAGCTGCGACAAAGCACTAGGGTCTAATCTTCGATTCCAGAATTCCCGCTGCATGTCGTAGCCGCAGTTGCGAAAGCGCCACGTCGTAGGATGCATTGAAGAAGTCTCTCGCGACCTCTGTTCGCCGACTTTGGGCGTCGAGCACTTCCGACTGAACCGTCATCCCACGCGCGTAACGCAGGCGAGAAACACGCAGATTTTCGTCCGCGTGCTCGACCGTTTGGGTGGCGACGTCGAGTCGTGCCGTCGCCTCTTGTCGGTCGTTCCATGCGGAGAGCAATTCGAGCGAGACTTGCAACTTAAGATCCTCCAGCAATCGGCCCAAACTGGCTGACCGTGAAAGCTCGGCATTTGCAGCCCGTTTTTTTCGGCCACCATCAAGCAAGCTCCAGTCGACCACCACGGCAGCCGAAGCGATTGCCTGCGGCGTTTGAAAGCGGTTTTCTTCGAATTCATATCGACCGACCGCACTGACCTGCGGTCGACGAGCAGCCAACAAACGCTGTGCCTCGAAGTATCGTGAGTCGGCCGACGCTTTGAGCTGCAGCAGTTCGGGACGCTGTTGCCAGGCGATTTGCTTCAGTTGATCCATGCTTCGAGGTAACCAGGGGAGCCGTAATTCGTGCAACTGAAAATGAGCGTCGAGCGGTCGGCCAAGCAGACGATTGTAGGTTGCGCGAGCCGTTTGCAGCCGGTGTTGCCCGCGCAAGCGGTTTTGGCTGGCCGAGGCGGTCGTCACCTGAGCTGCCAGCAGATCATTCCGCGGCACGCGTTGCTGATCAAACAAGCTTTTTACTTCCGCTTCGTTTGCCGAGAGGCTCGCCAGATCTTGTTGCGCAACTTCCAGTTCCCGCTGCGCACGCAGTACGGAGAGATAGGCTTCGCCGATGGACAGCAGGAGATCCGAGCGAGTGGCGGCCGCTTCGTGTTGAGATGCCGAGAGATTGGCTTGTGCGCCCAGAATAGAATTCTTGATTCGACCGCTCGTATAAATCGGCACCCGAACTTGGGCTTCTACCGCTGCCGCTTCGCGCTGCGCAAATGGGAAACGATCGAAACCGGGCAGCGGATTCTGCACGCGGAAACTGGGCGAATCGTTACGCACGATGTACGAGCTACGCAACGAGACATCGGGCAACCGTTGAGCCCGGGTCGAATCCAAGTCAAGTGCGGACGCACCGTTTTGATATTCCGCGGCAGCAAGCCGCGGACTATTAGCCAAAGCGACCGACCAAGCATCGTCTAACGTTTCTGCTAAGGCAGGAGGCGTACTGACGAGGGAAACTACTGCGAGTAAGATTACGGCGATGAAACTGAAGTTATGCATCACCCTCTTCCAAACTCGTCCCTGAATTCGACCGGCAATAGCAATCCACCACATCTCATTTCGGCACCTGGCCCACCGTGAGGTCATTAGCACCGGTGGAACGGTTAACATTGCTCGGACCTGCAAACTTGACCTGGGCCTCAGAGTCTTTTGTTACTCGTACCTTCACATTGCCGATGCCAAGCGATTGCCATGCGTCATCAGCGCGGATATCTGATGAATCAGCAAGAAATACTGATTATTCCCCCAATAAAATCCTGTTTGCTGAGCGTAGTCGAATCAACGTAAGTCGTCTCCAATACCCGGCTTATGGCCATCTCCTTCGGGAGGGTCATAAGTGATTCGTGACGATGCGGCAAATTATCCGGATTACGGCAAAAAAATGCTTGCAATTACCCTGGCATCCGGATACTATCAGGGCGGATTCGGCTTGACATACAAACTGGGTCTTGCTGGGCGCGCGAGCGTACACAGAAGAAGCCGGATAGCCGCTTGCTTCGCTCGAGAATCGCGGTTCTCGTGAGCCAAGAACCGGGTGAAGATCACCCCGTTCCATGTGGCATGGCTGCTTTGGATAGCTAAAATATATCGAAAGGGTTGGGTACCATCATGCAATTTGGAAGCAAGCAATCGTTCATGGCACTGGCCTTCGCCGTGATTGCGTCCCCGGTACTGGGGTCGATTCAAGGGACTTACTCCGGGAAGTTTTTGACCGGGATCCAGTCTGTCGCAGGGGAAGGGACTGGTGCTTATTCTTACGTGCATACGTCGATAAGCGCGAAGAAGACGGCCAATGCCAATTACGGCCAATACGCGGGTGGAAAAGTGGTTTTCGCCATGGATAACAGGGATGGGATTAGTTTTTCATATAATGACGCCGACACGAACGGGGCCCTAGGTGTTGGCGACCAAATCATTCTTGATTTCACAGTGGACTTGTTGAAGTTCGACGGATTATTGGATTCCTCAAATACGCTACTCGATGTGGTCGCAACGTTGTCTCTAAAAGGTAATTTGACTGTCGGTGGGACTGCTGCGGTCGAACATTCCTCTGGATTTACTAATGGCATCCGTAATATTACTTCGGGGGATACAGCCAGTACTTTTCAAGGTATCGATTACACGATTGCCGTGACTGCCGATTTTTCCATTCATAGTGTGGACTACAAGGTGGGCGATGAATTCACTGGAGATGCGTTCTTTCAGTCTGGAAAACTGGCCGGTCCGTTCAACGGCGTAAGCTTTGATGATGCAACGGATCCAGATAAGATCACCTTTGCGATCTGGGGCGATAGCCGCAACATGAATGACTCTGCGGGCACATCACACAACACCGGTTTTTACACGAAGGTTGGCGATCAGCAAGCGAGCGATCCGAACCATGCTCTCGGTTTTGACATCTTCATTGAAGCCGACAAGATTCCTGGGCCGGGTACAGATGAAATTGTGCCAGAAGCGTCGAGCGTGATGGTTTGGGGTCTGCTCAGTTGCATGGGGCTGCTTTTTCGGAGACGCCAAGAGGTCTCCTGCTGAGTGGTAGGCTTTCCACCCGTTCTGTCGTGCTTCTTTAGGGGATTGGCAGCAAGGACTTACCAGCACGCAGCGCAAGCAAGTGGGTCTTATGCACACACTTGCTTGCGCGTCGTGCTTGTATTCTGGTAAATTGTCAACTGCCGCTCGCCTTAATTCTTTTCTTTCCCTAAAAGAATTGGCGCGATGGCGTCAATCTGATTTATTATCTAGCCGTTTGCTTGCCATGCGTCAGGTCTCTTGAGAGAATAGGCAGATAGTTCGTAAAGGTTCCCCCGCACTAGTAGTCTATCGCAGCTTAGGATTAGGTTTGAGCAAATCAGCCGTTTTGGTGCTAGCCACGGTTTTTTCCGCATCAACCGTGGCTAGCGCCAAAACGGCTAATCCGAAAATTATGCTGCGACAGAGTACTAGGGCTTTGTCATAGCCAAAAGTTTGGGTTATCGGTGTGAGCCGAACGCGCTAGCGTCGGGCAGCGGAGGCAAGCCGTTATCCCCCATAACCCGCGGCTAGCGCCGTGCGGCCCACCCCAAAATTAAGCTGTGACATACACTAGGGATCTAGATGCAAAAAGTGGCCAATACGCGAGCGGACGGTGCATGCAATGTTGGTGGTACAGCTTTGAAGAAACTAGCAATCCAACATGCTGGCCCGCGCCACACCTGCGACCGCCGGTTGCGCTTCGAATCTCTTGAGCACCGCACCATGCCGGCCGTATTCATGGTCACCAATCTGGGCGATGCGCCGGTCGTAGCGGCTGATGACGCCCCAGGGACTTTGCGGCAAGCTTTATTCGATGCGAGCGAATCTGCCGGGCCGGATACAGTCGAGTTTCAAAACGGCCTCACTGGCACGATAACACTCACGGCAGGCGAGTTAACCATTGATAGTGAATTGAGTCTCGTCGGGCCGAGTGCCGAACTATTGACCATCAATGCTGTCGGCAACGATCTGGTGAGTCCGGGAATAAACGATGGGAGTGGGTCGCGTGTGCTGAATGTCGATGACGGTGATGTCAACGTGGTGATGTCCGTGGAGATCCGTGGGCTAACGCTCACCGGTGGCGATGTATCGGGCGATGGGGGAGGAATCCGATCTTCAGAGAGTCTCACTCTCACCGAGGTCAAGATTATCGATAACTCTGCTGTTGGAACCGGTGTTAGAGGCGGGGGCGTATTCAGCTATGGCGGGGATCTGACGATTGACCACACGACGATTAGTGGTAACTCGACAACAGGTACTGGTGCCAACGGAGGAGCGATTTTCAGCACCACGAGATTGTTCGGTTTGCAGAGGACGTCAATCTCCAACTCCTCCTTGACAGGAAATACCGCGTCCGGAAGTGGCGGCGGTATTTTTACGGGCAACAACCTCCTGGAAGATCAGACGACTAGGATTGTCAACTCAACCATCTCTGGCAACAGTGCCGCCGGAAGGGGAGGAGGTCTGTTTGCCTACGACGGTAGCACCATGGTTCTTTATTCCACGATCACCGACAACTCGTCGGCAACCGGCGCCGGCGGGGGAATTGCAAGCTTCGGCGATCAGTCAACGAGTACCGAGGTGCGATCGAGTATTATTAGTGGCAACACGGTAGGGGGCGATCTGGCGATCGTATCGGGGATCGATAACTCATTTCAAAGTAATGGGTACAACCTTGTTGGCAGTGGAAACGTATTCGGCCCAGCGAATCAATTCTCCGCACTCGATAACTTCACCGCCCAGGGAGATCAATCGGGGGTTCTCGATCCTGGACTAGGGGTGCTGACCGATAACGGCGGGCTCACGTTGACTCATGCCCTGCTGCCCACCAGTCCTGCGCTCGACGCAGGTGATCCCAATGCACTGGTTAATGTCGGAGACGTTCCTGAGTTTGACCAACGCGGCGCGCCGTTCGGTCGGATTGAGGACGGCAACGGCGATAGTATCGCAAGAATCGATATTGGAGTGTTCGAATCACCTCTTGCATCAGCGGACTTTGATGTTGACGGTGATATTGATGGCGCAGATTTCTTGGCTTGGCAGCGCGGTTTTGGAACCATGAGTGGTGCCGAAAAATCCGACGGAGACGCGAACAACGATGGCGCGGTCAATGGCGACGACTTGGACGTTTGGAGCGACATGTTTGGTGAAAATTCACTTCCCGTTGTTGCTGCGCAAGCTGCCACAACAAACAGTGAATTGCAGAATCGAAGTGTCGAATTTGATGCCGTGGGCAAACTGGACACTGCGCTTGAGGCCTTGGCGGTTGCTGGCATAAGGACAGAATTTGGATACATGGGCGCCAAAGCGTTGGTATTCGAAAGTCTGCCTGTGCATTGGACACACCGTTGGCACAATGCGGTTGATCGCGAATTGGCTGTTGCACGAGCGACTCTACCTCCCAACCAGATCGAGCGGGTGACGGTCGGCCAAGATTCGGAGGATGCACCTAGCCAGCGTGTCTATGTGCGTCAGGACTATCTTATCAAACCCGAACTAGTCGATCGGCTGTTGTCTTCGTTTCTTTAGTGATTCACGTGGCGACCTTCCCAACTGAAGCTCATTTTCCTGGCAGATGAAGAGCTGGTTGGTGATATCGATTATGACGCATATTTCGATCGTGGAGCCTGGTGTCCAAAAGTTGGGGATCTCATCTGCCGATTCTCACCCAAGCGGTTCGTTTATCCAGACTAAGGAGCCTGCAGAACTCTCGAAACTGAAGTACGTTTGTTCATGTGGACTATTGCGATCAAAACGCTGCTGGCTGACCGTGGAAAACCGATCACCGCCCTCGTAGGCGTCGTGTTTTCGATTGTCTTGGTAAACGTCCAAGGAGGTCTGTTTTATGGCCTCATTCGCAAGGCAAGCCTGCTGGTCGACCAAGGGGACACCGACGTGTGGGTCGGCCACAAAATGATGACCAATGTCGATTTTCCGCATGGTATCCCGCGACGCTGGGGGCAACGTATCCGTGGGGTCGAGGGTGTCGATCAAGCCGAGCCCTATCTGGTTGGCCATAGTGTGATGACCTTGCCCAACGGAGGTTTCGAACCGGTATTGGTGGTGGGTTGCGACCCGTCAACACTCCTAGGCAGCGCCAACCCGGCATTCGGTAGCAACCCTGCGGCCATTCGCCAAGCGGATGGGATCATTGTGGACAAATACGACACTCACAAAATCGGCAATCCCCAGATTGGCGACTTGCGCGAGATTGGCCGGCGCCGTGCACGAATCACCGGCTTTAGCCATGGCATCCTCGGTTTCCTGGTAACGCCGTACGTCTTCACAACATTTGATCGGGCTGCCGGCTATCTCGACCGATCGACCGACGAAGCATCGTATTTCTTGGTACAAGCGAAAGATGGCCATGAAATGCCCTTCCAGGGGGTGGCATGCTCCCCCTCCAACGAACTAAGTTTGCCTCTTCAGCGCATTTTCAGTGGATATTGCTCTCCCTATTCTGCGAAGAGATTTGTATAGAGGCTACCAATTACTAGGCTTAATTGTTCGATAAAGTAGAACGACCGGTTTGAACAAACTTTTCGGGCACTGTTATTACTGTCCCAAGCAGACTGACATTAAACCATGAGAGGATCTCTACGGAATTAACAATGACGACCATTCGGAGCAAAGCAGCAGCGACAGAAAATAAATCGGTTGATAAGACATTTTCGAAGGACTGGGAACAGAAGTGGTTGGGTGCCAGGAAGTGTTGTTGTGATTACCAGATAGCCCATAGCCGCGAACAGTACCGAGCGGCATTTAGTCTGGTTTACGACGAATATCTCAAGCAAGACCTCACACGACCCAATCGACTTGGCCTGCGAATCCTACCCCATCAACTATTACTAACCAGCTCGATATTGGTGGCGACACTTTCACAGAATGTCGTAGCGACCATATCGCTGGTGGAAGATGGCAAGCTCGGTCTGCCAATGGATGATCTCTATGCTATAGAAATTGAGCGTATGCGGCAAAAGGGCAAGAGACTCGCCGAGCTGACATGCCTTGCCCATCGGCATACCGACGCAACGATGTGGAACCGTGGCAAAGTCAGGGCAACCTTGGAAACACTCATACGGCATGCCGCGAACTTTGCCGTGCAACGTGAAATTGATGACCTAGTGATTTGCGTCAATCCACGACATGCCTCGTTCTACCAACGCCGTTATGGTTTTACGGAGCTTGGGGGTCCAGACCGCCCTTGTCCCTGGGCCAGGAATCAGCCCGCCACACCATTATGGCTTGATCAATGCGGCATCCACGCGGCCTTACGGGCATTCGATTCACGGGATGGCAAACACCGACCCAACAGACTTCGGGCCACTGGTCTTGGTCCCGTTTCTCTCGCCGTCACGGCACCTTTTTGGAACATGCTGGCAGAAGTCTCTCCGATACCGTCATGGAAGGACAATAGCGTGGCGGCATGAAAGGCGTATCCGGGTGGTGATGGGTTGGATGACAACATGGATTGTGGCATCTGTAGCGATATTCCACCAATTACCCGAAAGGCCGAGTTGTCGTTTATTCCCTCTGCACTCGGACCACTCCAATTAACCTGTCGAATGGGCCTGCAGAATTCTCGAAACGGAAGTACGTTTGTTCATGTGGACTATTGCGATCAAAACGCTGCTGGCTGACCGTGGAAAACTGATCACCGCCCTCGTAGGCGTCGTGTTTTCGATTGTCTTGGTAAACGTCCAAGGAGGTCTGTTTTATGGCCTCATTCGCAAGGCAAGCCTGCTGGTCGACCAAGGGGACACCGACGTGTGGGTCGGCCACAAAATGATGACCAATGTCGATTTTCCGCATGGTATCCCGCGACGCTGGGGACAACGTATCCGTGGGGTCGAGGGTGTCGATCAAGCCGAGCCCTATCTGGTTGGCCATAGTGTGATGACCTTGCCCAACGGAGGTTTCGAACCAGTATTGGTGGTGGGTTGCGACCCGTCAACACTCTTGGGCAGTGCCAACCCGGCATTCGGTAGCAACCCCGCGGCCATTCGCCAAGCGGATGGGATCATCGTGGACAAATATGACACTCACAAAATCGGCAATCCCCAGATTGGCGACTTGCGCGAGATTGGCCGGCGCCGTGCACGAATCACCGGCTTTAGCCATGGCATCCTCGGCTTCTTGGTAACGCCGTACGTCTTCACAACATTTGATCGGGCTGCCGGCTATCTCGACCGATCGACCGACGAGGCATCGTATTTCTTGGTACAAGCGAAAGATGGCGTCGAACCGCAGGAGCTTTGCAAGAGAATCAAACAGCGTCTGCCCGATGCCGAAGCCTACACACGAAATCAATACGCGAAAATTTCGATTTCCTACTGGCTCCAGCGGACCGGCATTGGCA
Source organism: Lacipirellulaceae bacterium (assembly GCA_965249435.1). Lineage (GTDB taxonomy): Bacteria > Planctomycetota > Planctomycetia > Pirellulales > Lacipirellulaceae > JAJRWS01. The sequence goes on from CBDFMC010000017.1 coordinate 130,104, forward strand.
TCAGCTTTGGGGCGGCAACCATTTTGGGTCTGATTGTCGGATTGGTGATCGTTGCTCAAACATTATATGCCTCGGTGCTCGATCGGATCAGCGAATTTGGCACGTTCAAGGCGATCGGCGCCACCGAGCGGCAGATCTACTCGATCATACTCAATCAAGCCTTGCTGCTTGCTGCGCTAGGATCGACGATTGGGCTGATTTGCGTCGCTGTAGTGCAAACGGTTTGTAGTTCGCCCCGGGCGCCGATCTCGATTCCTTGGCATGTGGCAGGAGGGAGTTGCCTACTGGTCACCATCATCTGTCTTGCATCATCCCTGCTGCCCTACCTGCGCGTCCGCCGGATCGATGCCGCCATGGTTCTCCAAAGTTAATTGCCCTGGCCAACGTGTCACGATTGGATTTACTCCATGCCCGACTTCAATTCCAACTTGGCAACACTCCCAATGCCGGCTGCTCCGGAGCGAATATCTCCACGCGCATCAACCGCCGCAATCGATCTGCACGGCGTCAGTAAATGGTACTGTCGTGGACCATCCAAAACAGTGGTGTTCGACGGCGTCGATCTGAAGATCAACGCGCCGGAATGCGTGTTCCTGCTGGGGCCGTCGGGGAGTGGCAAGACGACGCTGCTGTCGATACTCGGCTGCGTCCTCACGGCCGACGAGGGAGAAGTTCGTGTCCTAGGCCGCGATCTTTGTCGGCTCGATGGTCCGTCTGCCGCCCTGTTACGCAGGGACCATATCGGATTTGTATTTCAGCGATTTCATTTAATCCGAGGTCTCACCTCGGCGGAAAACGTCGCGGTACCGCTCGTGCTACGCGGTTGGGCCACGGCCGATGCCGCGCGACGTGCTACTGAAATGCTCGATCAGGTCGACTTGGCAGATTTTGCGGCGACGCAACCGAGCCGCATGAGTGTCGGCCAATGCCAGCGGGTAGCGCTGGCCAGAGCTTTGGTAGGCGATCCCGAGTTGGTACTGGCCGACGAACCAACCGCCTCGCTCGACGCCGAGGCGGGACAACAGGCAATGCAATTGTTGCGAAAATTAACCACGGATGTCGGCAAGACACTGGTCGTTGTCACGCACGACCAGCGCATCCTACCCTTTGCCGATCGAGTGCTGCACATGGCCAACGGCCGCCTGTCGAAAGCCCCCGTTTCAACCAACCACCAACCCTTAGCCTGCATTTCTCAAAAAGCATTTACCACCGAGGCCGCGCTATAAGACAAACCCGTAAAAGCTTGTTATTTTGACACTTTTTTTGAAAAGCCACGGATGAAACACGGATTGAACACGGATAAAAAGAAGGTTTTTTCTACGACAAAGTTATCAATTTGTCCGTGTTCAATCCGTGTTTCATCCGTGGCTAAAGAAATCTTTTGTGCCTTTTGGTGTTTTTTGTGGCTATTTTTTTGGTTGCGGCTTTGCCCCGCTGTGATCTCTGTGGTGAAAAATCCGAACTAACCCCCAACCCCCAACCCAAATGACCAAAATCATCGTTTACATTTCGCTGATCACACTGATGGTCGCCTCGGTTGCGCTGATTGACTCGCGCAACATCGAGTACGTGCCCACGGCCTCCCAGTCGCAAGGCGTTCGGATCTATGCGACCGGAATTGTCGAAGGCGCAACCGAGGACATTCAGCTTAGTCCCGAGGTGCAGGGACGGGTGGTGGAAGTCCTCACGCGTGTGGGCGACTGGGTGGAAGCGGGCGACGTGCTGCTGCGGCTCGACAACCGGCGGCAGACCCAGCAGTTGGCCGTCAGCCAGGCACAGTTCGAACTGGCCCAAGCCCAGTACCAACGATTGGTCAACGGTGCTCGAGAGCAACAGCGGGCTGAGGCTCGGGCCCTGTTAACGGCCAAGCAGGCCCGTTTGGAGCAAGCAAGTCGCACGTGGCATCGGATTCAGCAGCTTCGCCTGCAAGCGGCCGTCTCACAACAAGAATCAGACGACCAGCAGGGATTGGTCGATACGCTCACGGCCGAAGTCAAAGCGGCCCAAGCCCGGCTTGCGCAGTTGGAAGCCCCGGCTCGCGTCGACGAGCTGCGCGTAGCGCAAGCACGAGTCGCTGCCGCCGGAGCGACCCGCGAACTGGCCAAGATCGCCTTAGATAAAACAGAGCTTGCCGCGCCCCGACGTGGCCAGATCCTCGACGTCAACGTAGAGCCGGGCGAGTTGCTCGGCACTGCCGGCTCAGGCCCCGCGATCATCCTTTCGGACACCTCGACACTCCGTGTACGAGCCTATGTCGAAGAAATCGACGCCCCTCGCTTGCGAATCGGGATGACGGCAAAGATCACCGCCGACGGCCTCCCCGGCCAAGTCTTCACCGGCCGCCTCACCTCGCTCAGCCCACGCATGCAAGCCAAAACAATCTCCAGCGGCAACCCCAGCGAGCTGTACGACACGAAGGTCCGCGAGGTGCTGCTGGAATTAGAAGTCCCGCAAGGACTCCTCATCGGCCTGCGAGTTGAAGTGACGTGTGTTAATCTAGAAACTCACACCATAGAGACAACCAAGTAATGACGCAAACTTCCTTCGCATCTGCCAATAGTGGTAGTCACACAGCGCAATTCACTGAATTGCTGCGCTGTCGGCTCGGAGACGATCGGGTCGCATCCGATACGGATACTCTGAGACAATATCGTGCGTCAACAACTGGCGTACAGTCCAAAGTAATTGCAATCATTAAGCCATTGTCTGTTTCTGAAGTGGCTGATGTTATTCAGGTTGCAAATGACACAAGCGTGCCTATCTATCCCATAAGTACCGGCATGAATTGGGGCTATGGAAGCGCAAATCCTCCGGTCGATGGATGTGCAATCTTGGACTTGTCCGGCATGAACGGAGTCATGGATCTCGATTCAAGAAGCGGGCTCGTGACACTTGAACCCGGTGTTACACAGCAAGATCTCCACGACTTCTTAGTCGAACATAATTTGCCGTTTATGGTTCCGACACACGGAGGAGGTCCAGATTGCAGCTTGATCGGTAACCTTCTCGAGCGCGGCTACGGTATCACGCCGATTGCGGATCACTTCTACGCGTTGAGATCCTTAGAAGCCGTCCTCCCTAACGGCCGGGTATACAGGTCTCCTTTGCAGGAACTCGGGGGCAAGGGAGCGCATGGTCGTATTAAGTGGCAGATCGGCCCCTATTTAGATGGCATGTTTACTCAAAGTAATTTTGGGATTGTCACACAGGCGACGATCAAGCTCGCACGACGTCCTCAGTGCGTCGAGGCATTTATTTTCCAGCTCTCGTCAGATAAGGCGCTTATGCAGGTCGTTAATCGGGTGTCGGATGCGATTTCGACAATTGCAGAAATTGGCGCTGTGAATCTCATGAACCGCCTGCGAGTGTTGGCGATGAATGTTCCCTATCCTCATCACGAACTGGGTACGTCGTCTACTCTACCGAGAGCCACACTTGAACGATTGGGCGCAGAAGAGGGCATAGCACCATGGACTGGCATTGGCACGTTATATGGAACCACTCGCGCCGTGGCCGCTGCTAAGGCGGACCTCAAAGAACTACTTGGACCAGCCGTCGACAAACTATCCTTTGTTAATCGTAAACGCGTCGGCATCATTGATAAGCTGACGCGATGGATGCCGGGCCAAACGGCCGCGCGGCTGCGACGTCAACTGCCCTCTCTGAACAACTTTCTCGACATTGCGTCGGGAATACCCAGCCGTATTGCGCTGCCACTCGCTTACTGGCTTTCGGGAACGCAGGTTGACACGAGTCAAAAACTAAGTCCGGCTCTGGACCGATGTGGATTGATTTGGTACTCGCCGCTCGTGCCCATGGACGGTCAGTCAGTTAAATCGTACATCGCAATGGCGAATGACGTATGCCGGACACATGGCGTGGAGCCACTGATAACGCTTACGAGTCTTTCTGAAGACACCTTCGATAGCACACTGCCAATTCTATTCGACCGACGCAAAGTCCAGCGGCAAGACGAGGCAAACGCGTGTTACACTGAATTGTTTCGCCGAGGACAAGAAAACGGATGGGTTCCCTACCGCATTCCCACAAACCAAATGCACTTGGCAACTGACCAGCAGTCAGCGTTTTGGTCGCTGGTTCAACAGATCAAAGATTGCGTTGATCCGATCGGAATCATCTCCCCTGGACGGTACTGTCCGCTGTCGTATTCGGACAAATGACTGAATATCCCAGCGCGGCCACCGGCCGCAACCAAAGCAGGAGGATTCCAAATCCACAATTTCAGCCCCCGGCTTTGCCGGGGGGTTGCCTGCCGAGGAGGTATCACCACGGTCTTCTCCAGCAGAATGGCACCGCGGTATCATTACCCCCCGGCAAAGACGGGGACTGAAATTGTTCTTGGAGACTATGCAACTCTCGTGTGCAACCAAAGTGACAGATTGGACTTACAATGACGACCTCGGGAAATTTGCGCAGGGCGCGAAGACTTGAATCGTTAGTAGCACGAAAAAAGCCGCTGAGTACCCTGCACGATACCCAGCGGCCAAAAAGTTGTTAACGTCGGATAGTCATCAAATCCCCCCTTAAGAGATATTTTGACGTTTTCGGCGCATAAGGACTCCCGCAATTAGACCAATCCACACAGCAACCGAGGCGGGTTCAGGAATGTTGAAATTCGCCACGGACGCCGCAGCACTCTGCTCAACTGTGAACGAATAGGCTATTCCAGGAAGCAAGGAAACACCTGCTTTAAAAACGCCGACAATAGAGGCAAAAGTCGACGTACCACCTGGTACAGCACTAATCGAAGTCTGCAGGTTGAACGGATCCAAAAACGATGTGCCGCCGACAACGCTGCCTGTGCCATCAGGCGACCATTCAAATATAATTCCACTCGGGTCCGTTATCTCCACTGTAAAACTTGTATCTGCAGTCGAGGAGATTCCAGGTGGCGCCGGGGTCAAGTCTGCGACCATCTCTTTCGTGGCCGTAAACTCTCCGACAATAGATAGCGGCACTAGAGGGATAATGGTGATACTCCCAGTCGAACTCACAGCAGAATCAGCAGTTGCAAAATCAGTACTGAAGAAAGTTGTTTTCAATTGACCCTCAGCTGCTACCGTCCCCGCCCCCCCGAATGGAAATGGTGTTCCCCCAATAATCGAGCCGCCTCCAATCGTGTCGGAATGGCCGTGAGGAAAGTCGCCGGGCAGATTGATAAATGTGTTTGGTGGAGGTGGAACCGCGCCCTGATATGCCTGAGCCGTGTCGAGCCCGATCGTAGGAATTGGGCTACCTGCAGCCGTCGCTGCTATTCCAGGAATCGAGGCGACATCCGCTGTCGCCGAGCTGGTAAAAAAGGGAGGAGCCAAAAGTGCTACATCCACTCCTACCGTGATAGGGGCACCTTTAACGCCACCACCTAAGTCACGATACAACCCGAAACCTGCGATATCGAGGAACGAGTAGGCCTCAATGGCACCAATCGCAGTTCGCGGAGACATCAGTGATAAAGGCAAGGCCAAAACCATTGTGGCGGCGAACATCAATCGTGTTAATTTGAAAGATTTCATTTGAAAAACTCCTATTATCAGAATCCGAAGAACGCTACTGCACCAACCGCCGCGCCAAAAATACAGGGGCGCGAGCCCAAAACCAGCGCATACATAGCATACATAAACGACGAACTAGCTGCGGCAGACTTGCGGCGGCCGGAGCAACTCATTCCCTGGCGGCGTTGGCAGCGAAAAACGCTGCTCGCTGCTGATCCAGGCAACAAGCTCGGCATCGGAGAGATTGGCAGCGGCGCTAGATGCGAGCGGGGAGACGCTGCTCCCGCTTGAGCCACTGCTGGAGGAAGATGTCCCGGTGGAGGAGCCTCCGGGGGACGTTGAAGTTTGGAGTAAACCGGCCTGATCTGGCTCGGTCGGCTCGAGGAGTAGGCGAATGTCGGGCGTCGCAGCTTGATGGCCCGATGAATCCTCAGACGTAGAACTTGACGCGGCTCCAGCCGAGGTGCCTGTACTGTCTGAAAAAGCGCTGTCCGAATCGGCATCGGCGGCCAATTGCTCTAAATCAAAGGGCACCTGCTCGGGTAGCAGAATACTGGCCTGCGAAGTCGACGGAATGGCCCATAGCATTGCCGCAAGCAGCGGCATGCTCATTGCGTAAATCGCGGGCTTTCCTGGCAGGCGTTTCATTGAGTTACACTTTCAAAACTGAGAAACTTTGGACAGTATGTACTTTTTTCTAAAATCATGCAAGCAAATTCGGGGGAAATTCCCAAGATTTTTCACATTTTTTCCAGTCGGAGCTGTATGTCGTTTGCCAGTAAGGGATTGCGGCGCAGCCACCAGCCGTAACCAAAGAAAAAATAGCCACAAAAAACACGAAAACCACAAAAATCATGGCCCGCGAATCACGCGAATTGGCGCGAATGAATCGGGAGGATGACAATCATTGACATTCGCGTGATTCGCTAGCCTTATAATGGCGAGCGGCAGATGAGTATTTACCGATCTTAACCCGACGCGTAAGCGAGGGAATTACCCCGTTATCCTCAGTCCCTCGCTTACGCATCCCTCGCTTACGCATCCCTCGCTTACGCATCCCTCGCTTACGCATCCCTCGCTTACGCATCCCTCGCTTACGCATCCCTCGCTTACGCATCCCTCGCTTACGCATCCCTCGCTTACGCATCCCTCGCTTACGCATCCCTCGCTTACGCATCGGGTTATCAAGGTAAGTTCTTAACTGCCGACGCGCCTAAAATACGGATGAAACAACGGATAATAAGGGAAGAATCATACGCCATCACTGTTTTTGTTCGACTGGCTGATTTCGGTTTTTATTTTTTTTGCGTTTTTCCTGTACATCGAGTCGGAGGCATATTATAATGCACCCTTAACCGCAGGACATTTGCGAAGGGATTTGGATGTTTGCGCAGGGACAGATGAGCTATCTGCTGAATTGGGTGCTTTGGCTACCGAGGATCGGTGCCGGGGCGTTAGGACACAGCAAGCGTAGACACCTCAATCCGGGCAGCAACGTTGGGCGATTTAACGATAAATTCGAATGGCTGTTCTCCGAGCATGGGGAACAGCACGGGGCTTGATCTGCTTGCCCCAGACGAGCTTGCCCCAGACAGTTTTGATCGCTTCAAGCTCGATCACTCCAAGCTGCCTTATCTTCAACCCTGGAATCTGCTCGACGAATGTGATTCCAATGGGCATGATTCCTGTGAGCCCTCTCTTCATGGTCGAGTTGGTGATCGATGGGAAGAGGGTCGACAGCGGATTTGCACTGGCCAAGAAGATTGCACTGGCCAAGAAGATTGGTGGTTGCTTTACACCAAGTCGCGCCAGGAAAAAAAGGTGGCCGAGCATCTTGCCACGCGCAACGTGGCTCATTTTCTGCCGGTGGTGGAACGCGTGAGTCTGTCGCGTGGCAAAACTCGCTCGGCACAGATACCCCTGTTCACCGGCTATCTGTTTCTCTGGGGAAACGATCAAGATCGGATCCAAGCATTGCAGACCAATCGGATCTGCAACATGGACCTTGTTACCGATGGCAAGCAGTTGCGGAGCGATCTGCTGCAACTCGCCAGACTGATCGCTCTGGACGCCCCGCTTAGCCCCGAGGCAAGACTGGAGATCGGACAACGGGTCCGAGTGAAGTCGGGGAAGTTTGCCGGCTTTGAAGGGACCGTGCTCAAGCGGCGTGGCAAAACGCGCCTGATTGTGGCGATTGAATATATGCAGATGGGTGCTTCGATGGAAATTCAGGATTACTTACTCGAATCGATTTAGGATATTAGGATCGAATTAAAAATAACGGAAGCGATCATTAGCGGTTAACTCTGTTTTGAGCTACGAACGGTTACAAAGAAAAGCCACAGGTGTTCAAAGGGAATTTTGAATACAAAAAACAGTCAGTTTTTATGAAACGATGGATCATTGTGAGTAGTGCAGTTTGGACTGCCGAGATGCAGTCAGTTGCGGAGAATGCGCAACTGAGGGGGACGGAGTCCGCGCAGTTTGACCGCACATGACACCATGTCCAAACACCGTAAAAAAAAACGACAACTTGAGCACCAAGCCTCTGTGACTCAGCACTCAAAGTCTGAGGGGCCGATCGCAGCCTCATCGGCTGCCCTTACCCAGGCGATTGATGTGCCATCCGTCCCACGGTTGTGGCTCATCTTGGGAGGGCTGGCCCTGCTTGCCACTTTTCTGTGGTCGTATTGGCCGACCCTGAAGACGATCGTCGGCGCATGGATCCGCCAGCCCGACTATTCTCATGGCTTTATCGTGCTGCCGGTTGCCATGGTCTTTCTTTGGGCCCGCCGATCAAGTTTTCCGAGCGGTTCGATCCATCCGAGCATTGCCGGTGCAGGCCTCTTGCTACTGGCCGGATTGATGCGAGTAATTGCCGGTCTTTACTTCCTGCAGCCGCTGGATGGTTGGACCATCCCGATTTGTCTCGCAGGGGCGGTCTGGCTTCTGCTGGGTTGGCGATGCTTGCGGTGGAGTTTGCCGTCGATTGCCTTTCTCTGGTTCCTGGTTCCCATACCCTACTCGGCCGAGCGGTGGCTCAGCTTGCCACTTCAGAAGATTTCGACGAAGCTCAGCACGATAAGCTTGCAAATGCTTGGTCAACCGGCCATCTCCGAGGGCAATACAATTTGGCTCGGTGATCAACAGCTTTTTATCGAAGAGGCCTGCTCTGGGATGCGCATATTTGTGGGCATCTTTGCACTGGCCTTCGCCTATGTCTTGTTTACGCGCTGGAATTGGTGGCAAAAGCTGTTGGTGCTGGTTGCCGCGGTGCCCGTGGCGATTGTTGCCAATGTGACGCGGATCGTGGTGACCGGATTGCTCTATCAATTTGTCTCAGGAGAGGCAGCCCACAAATTCAGCCATGATATTGCTGGCTTAGTCATGATCCCGTTGGCAGCGGCGCTGTTTTGGCTGTTTCTTGTTTACCTCGATCGCTTGCTCCCGGAGGTCGAAGAAATCTCACCGATTGGATACGGATCTTCCTGATGTTGACATCGATTGGTTTTGCAATGCAGTCACTTCCAAGTTTCCTGACATACGTTGCCAAATACACCTCGTGAGTAACTAAAAATGTCTGGTCCTCACTATTCCGACAAGCACCGCGGCCTTACGGCTCGCAATCCGGCGGCTCCCTCCAACCAGATTGCCCATCGGCCCGTTCGAGGGGTCACGACCAATCGTAAAACAGAAGATGCGGGAATCGGCCCCGCCTTTGTTCTTTGGGTGTTGAAACAATGGTGGAAAGTCGCCCTGCCCTCTGGAGTGGTGTTGGCTTGCGTTGCGGCCGCAGTTGTCTGGTACACCTATGTACCCGAGTATGATGCCAAGGCACTGATCGTGATCGAGCAAGTCACCCCATTTATCGCCTTCGACGTGGGTAAAGCCTCCGGAGGTGGTTCCGCGGAGAGGTACATTCAGACACAAATCGAATTGCTGCGCAGCCTAGTGGTGCTAGGCCCAGTCTTGGCACGTCCCGAGATCGCCCATCTGGACGAACTGAAACAGGAAATTGATCCGCAAGATTATCTCTTGGAGCACCTCACGATTCGCCAGGTCGGTAAGTCGCAGTTGTACGTGGTGAACTATGTAAGCCCTTCGGCTCAAGCGGCCGCCGATGTGGCCAATGCGGTAGTGGCCGAGTACCTGTCGATCCAGTCGGACGAACAGTTCAAACAGTCGCAGCGCGTCATCGATATCTTGGAAGAAGAGCGTCGTCGCCGGGAACTTGATGTGGAGCGACTTCGAGAGCGCGTGATGGAGCTGGCTAAAGAGGTAACTGGCAAGGATCCCTTCGGTCATGGCATGGTCACCGATGTCGGCAAGGCGCTTGGCCCCGTGGCCGCACTGTACCAAAGCCTGACCGAGGTCGACGTGGAGCGTGCCGTGTTGAAGGCAGAAATTCAGTCGCTTCGCGAAGCGAAGACGCTGATTCCCGATCATGCCGTCGCCTCCGGGCTGCTCGATTTGCAGATTGACGGCCAACCCGAAGTGCGAGAGCAGCAGGCGCTGCTCGACCAGATCAGCGACTACATGGATTCTCTCAAAGGAGTGGTGATCGATTGGGAACATCATGGCGAGTATGTTCGGTTACAAAAAGATTTCGAGAGCAAGTCGAAGAAGCTGGCTGAAATCAAGCAGTTCCTGCGGCAGGAGATGAGCAAGCAGCGTTCCGATACGCGCCAGCAAGATCGCCAGCGGAAAATCGCCGCCTACGAAATTGAGATGGTCAAGCTCAACGTGAGGGAAAAGTCGCTGACGGCCCGTTACGCGGAACATTTAGAGGACCTGAAATCGGGAGGGGAGAAAAGCGTCCTGCTGGAATTCTCTCGCGCGAAGTTGGTTCGCGAGGAAAAGGTCTTTGAGCTGATTGCCGCCAGAAAATTGGCTCTCCAGACCGAGTTGCGTGCCCCGGCCCGCGTCCGTCTGCGGCAGGCGGCCACAGTTGCATCGCTGCCGATTGCGCCCATCCCGTACAATATGCTATTGCTCAGTTGCACCGCAGCATTGCTGGCTCCCTTGGGGCTAGCGGTGGCCCGCGAAATGACGGTCCGCCGCATCAGCGATGCGGAGCAACTTCACCAGGAGTCGAAGCTCCACATCCTGGGCGAAGTCACCCAATTTCCTGTGCGGCCTGTCGCCACGGGGACCCACGTGCTATCCGACCGCGCACGGCGGGAAATGTTCATCTATGCCGAATCGATCGACAGCCTCAGGACCAATCTGATCCTCTCGGAGGAGATTCGCGATTCCTGTGTACTCGCCATTACCAGTGCCGCCTCGGGCGAAGGAAAAACGAGCGTCTCCACATCTCTGGTGGCCAGTATTGCGTCGGCATCAGGGCAGCCAACGATTATTATCGATGCCGATTTGCGCTCGCCCGATGTGGCGGAAGTGCTCGGTGTGAAGCCACTGCCAGGCTTGGCCGAAGTGTTAATGGGCAAATGTTCCTTGCGGGAGGCCATCCGTCAAGTGGGCGAAACAAAAGCCTACGTTCTCCCGGCAGGACGCGCCCGGATGAATCCGCACCACCTGGTTGATTCAGAACGTGTCCAGAAAGTGCTTGACCATCTTCGCAAGGATTTTTCGACCATTTTGATCGATACACCTCCTGTGCTGGGCGCAAGCGAATCGCTCGTGTTTGCTAAGCTGGCCGACACGGTGATTTTCTGTTCGCTCCGCAATGTCAGCCGTGTCCGGAAGGTCCATCTCGCAGTCGAGCGGCTGGAACACGCCGGAGCCCATATTGCGGGCGCCATCCTGGGTGGCACACCCACGCATCACTACGCCAACGTCTATGGGTACTATTCCAACGAGAACCAGTAGCCATAAACCCATGTCAGGACAAACAACCCAACCATTGCCTCGCGCAGACCGTAAAACGGGTCAAGCGGACCATCGATCCCATGCGGCCAAACCGGTGCGCAAACACCGCGTGCTGAATGTTCGGCTACTGGTGATCACGCTGATCTTCGCAGCGATTGGCCTGCCGGCAGGTGCCCTCTGGTATCGCTATCAGCATGGACGAACGGGTAGCGCGCTACTGGATCGAGCAGTTACACTGCACGAAGCGGCCCAATGGCAGGAAGCTACGGCCTACTTTCAGCGGTATTTGATGCTGAAGCCAGACGACCTGGAAGCGCGCTTCCAGTTGGTCCATTCGTACACCCAGCAGGCCCAAACACTAAAAAGCAAACACCACCTGACAGCGCTGCTGTATCAAACACTCGGCCTAGCCTCCGAGAAGGAGGACTTGCGACTGCAACTGGCGGAAACTCTGCTGGAGACAGGCCAGTTTGCTGCTGCTCAGGAAGAAGCTGAAAAGCTTATCGACGCAAAATCGTCGCACGCCTTGGCAGCACAACGGGTGATGGCCATCTCGCTCTTCGCCAGGGGCAGGCCCGGCGGATTTATTACGATCGACCAGGCGAACGATGCGTTGTTGGCAGCCATCGAAGCCTCGCCGGGCGATGTCCGGCTGGCAGCCCTGGCAGCCCAAACACTGCGCACACATCCCGATGTAGCCCGACGCCAAGGGATCGATCCGTCGGCACGGGCCGACCAGATCATTCAGCGGATGGTCGAGGAGAATCCGGACGATGCAGACGCGCTGCTTACCCGCTTTCGTTACCAGCGACAATATCTGTTGGCCGAAACCCTGCAACCCGAAACATCATCGGACTCGTCCGACAGCGACTTGCAACGGATCCTGCAGGCTCATCCCGATCATGTCGAAGCGTTGCTCCTGTCGGCAGCGGAGATCGATTCCAGAAACCGTACTCAGGCCAGAAGCAACGCGCAAGATGCCCCCCAGAAGAACAGCGAACAGGTTGAGCATATCCTCGAGCACGTGATCGATGTGGCACCCAGAGACCCACGAGGCTACTTGGCGCTTGCAAAAATCCGTACCCGCTCGGGTAATCATGCTCGGGCAGTCAGCATCTTGCAGCAAGGTCGATCGCTGGTTGGCCAGGGCAGCGTGGAGCTGGAGATCGCCTTGTGCGAATCGCTGTTACAGGATGGCCAACAAGAAAAGGCCGACACGACCATTGCCGAATTGGAACGAACTGTTTCCAGCCTGCTTCCTATGCTGGCCGCCAATGTCCGGCGAACGATTGAAAACAGGCTCCGGCTCCTACGGGCTCGGCAAGCTTTGACGCGAGGCGCCCTGCAACCGGCGATCGTCAGCCTCAGAAGCATCCTGACCCCGAGTGATTCGGGAAAGGCCGAACTCCAGTCGACCGAAGCGCTGCAGGCGCTCGAACTACTGGCCCGCTCGATGGCGACCCTGAATCGTTGGGATGCCGCAGCCGGTTATTGGGACCAGCTCTCGCAAGAGGTTCCCGACCAGCAAGGACTGGCCCGGTTTGCCGCGGAGGCCTATTTGAAGTTTGGCCAGGCGGACGCAGCCATTGACCAGTTGGAGCGATTGTTGGCCACCTTGACCGGCCAACCCGAGGTGATCGATCCGAGTATCCGCGTGTTGTTGGCCCAGGCCCACTTCGTCAGGCAACTCCAATTGTCGGCCTCTGAGCGGACATGGACCGAATTCGAGGCCGCCTTCCAAGACGCGACCCAGTATGCCGCAGGCCGCTGGGAACTGCCGCTGCTAGAGGTCAACTACCTACTGGCCACAGCCGTGCTGCAACGCAGCACACGGCAGCCCCAAGGTGAACCCAGTACTGGGACTAGTGCTGGGCCAAAAACAAACCGTCAATTGGCCCTTCAAGTGTTGCACAAGGCGGAACCCCGCTTCGGCAAGCAGCTCGACTTCTGGAAAGGCCTCACCTTTGCGTACCTGCGACTCGAGCAACCGGAAGATGCGGGCCGCGCCCTCCAGCAGTATGAATCACTCGAACCCGTCCTGCGAAACCGCATCTTGACGAGATCGATTTTTCTCGCGCGCAACAAGCAGTTTGACGAGGCAGACAAGTTCCTCACCGAGAGCCAGGTAGACCTTCCGGAAACCGAGCGACCACAAATCGACTTGCAGCGGATTCGGATATTGGCGACCGCCGCACGGTGGAAACCGGCTCTGGCATTGCTTGAAAAACTGTTGGGAGCGAATCCAGACAGTGAGAAGCTGCTCGCCGCAGGTGTCGAAGTTACATTGCGTCTTGGCGATTTTGACAAGGCCAAACAGTTCGAAACGGCTCTCGGCAAGTTGACACTGCAAGATACTTTCCAGTTGCGTACCCTTCGCATCCGTCGGCTGCTCGCATCGTATGCCCAGACAAGTCGTGATGAGCAGAGCCAATTGTCACAACTGATCGATTCGATCCGAACGGAGCGACCCCGCTGGTACCCGGGTGCAGCACTGGCCGCCCAGCATGCTGAACTGGTAGGAAATCAGTCCGAGGCGATCGATGGCTACCGACAGGCGGTCGATTTGGGGGACGATCGCCCTGCGACTTTGGAGCGGTTGGTCTTTCTCCTCTACCGAGAAGGTCTTTACAACGAAGCTCACACCTATCTGTCGCGTTTGGTCACCAGCCAGCCCGACAATTTACGAGCCGATTCGCTTGCGATCTCGCTTGCCATCCAGCGCGACCGGCTTGAGGAAGCGCTGGAGTTGGCCCTCGCGTCGGCTGAAAAACATCCTGAGGATCCCATGCGACAAGTTTGGCTGGGAAACCTGTTAGCACTCAACCAGCAGCCAGCCGAGGCCCAGCGCATCCTCCGCGATGCCGTGGCTCGCTTTGGGGCCGATCCACGCGTCTGGAGCGGCCTGTTCGCCCATTTAGCCCGCGCTGGAGAAGCGGACGAGGCCCGTCAGGTGCTGGGAGAGATGGCCGAAGCGGTTGATCTGGATGAAGCAACCCGCCATTTTGCTGCCGCCCAAGGGTATCAGGCACTCGGCGACCTGGCTGATGCACAGCGCCACTATGAGCAGACTGTCGAGATCGCCCCAGACAACACGACTTATCGTTTGCAACTGGCCCGCCATCTGATGAAGACCGACGTTTCGGCAGCAACTGGACAATTTCAGCGTATCTTAAAGCAAGACGAGACCAATCCCGATGCACGCCGGCAGCTGGCTACCTTGCTGGCTGCCAAAGGCGACGATGCCAGCTATCAGCAGGCGTTCCAACTCCTCCAACAAACAGCGGACAGCGCACCGGGAGGCGCCAAACCAGACAATCGGTTGCGGGCGGCGCTGCTGGTCCGACGTGGCAAGACACGGCAGGAGCGGATCGATAATATCGCGGTGGCACGCCAGATTTTAGTAGCGCAACTGGGTCAGGCGGCAGAGCAGGCAGAAGATATCGACCGCCTGTTGCTGGCAGGCATTTACGAGCAAGAAGCCCGCTTGCAAGAGAATCCGTTCACGCTGCAAGCGGCACGCGAGCAATTGCGCTATCTGGTCGATCGGGCCAATCCATCGGCCCATTATCTGCGACTCTATCTCGATTTTTTGTTGCGGCATGTCCAAGCCTCACTGACAGATGGCCAGGAGGCTTCGCCGCCAGCGGGAGCATCGGAGCAACAGAAGGCGCAAATCCGTGAGGCGTTTCTCCATGACGCCCGTCGGCGCATGTCTGAGTTCGACAAGGCTCTCCGCCGCGAAGGCGCGGAGGCCAATTCGCTGGCCCTGGTCAGCCTCCAGGTCCGTCTGCTAACAGCCGAAGACCGCACCGACGCCGCCGCCCAGGCGATTGAGGCCTTTGCCGAGGCACATGGAGTGACGCTCCAAAATAGCGGCGAAAGTAACACCGATGGTGAAAGCGCGAGCACTGAAAACAATGAAAGCACCAGCGAGGAAAGCAAGCAGAACGAAAAACAACAGGCACAACTCTATCTAAACGTGGGAAACCTCTACTCTATGTTGGGTAGCCATGAGCTGGCCGAGCAGTGGTACCGTAAACTAATGACCATCGCCCCCAGCACCTATGTTTTCTTAGTGCAGTCACTTGCCAGACAAGGCAAGACCCAGGAAGCAGCCCAACTGTGCATCGAGGCCACCGGCGACCAGTCACCGGCCAGTACCGCAGCAGTTCTGGCACAGATCTTTGCTTCCACCGATGGGAAGTCCGAGTCGTACGAGCAGGCCCAACCTCTGATCGCCTCGGCCCTGGAGACCCATGGCGATAATCTCCAACTCCTGCTGTCGGTAGCTGTGATGCAAGTTAGCCGAGGCAATAACGACGAGGCGATCCGGCTGTTCCGTCGCATTGTTGAGCTGGCCCCCAAGCATACCTTGGCACTGAACAACTTGGCAACGCTCCTGGCCGAGCGTCCTAGCGACCATGCCGAGGCACTCGAAGTCATTGAACGGGCTATGGCCATCGCCGGCAGGCAGCCCGCACTGCTCGACACTCTGGGCACCATTTACGTGCTGGCTGGCGATCAGGCCAATGCCGTGGCCAGTCTTGAAGAAGCTGTCGCCGGGGGTGTCACCGACCCGCGCTACTACTTCCATTTGGCCGCAGCCTACCACCAAGCGGGCGACACGAGCGCGGCCGAACAGACGCTAGTCAAAGCCCGCGACCAGGGTCTGGAAAGCGCCATCCTAACCTCAGGAGACCAGCATCTACTCGACCAACTCAACCAGGAGTACCCCAGCAAGGTGATTCCGGCGAACTAAGCTAAGCGTTCATCATTCATCATTCATCATTCATCATTCATCATTCATCATTCATCATTCATCATTCATCATTCATCACTCATCACTCATCACTCATCACTCATCACTCCGTTCACTGCCCACTTGACAAACAATGACTCCATCCAATCCCAACTCAGCCTCCCAGGCCAAGTTTCTCATGCTACTGGCCATCGGCATCCTACTCACCCTGTCGGCTGGCTATGTCTACGGTCGCTACAGCCAACGCTGGGGTCCCACCGTCGATCTGGTTGCCGCGGGAGAGCATTTGCAAACCATGCCACAACAAGTGGGCGACTGGCAAATGCTGGACGAACTATCGATGGACGTGTCAGCGGTCGACATGCTGCAATGCGCCGGATATACCAATCGGCGATACATCCACAAAAAAACGGGAGACACAATCAGTATTGCTCTGATCGTCGGCCCACCCGGCCCCATCGCAGTCCACACACCCGAGGTTTGCTACTCCAGCCGAGCCTATACCATCCTGGATACCAACAACACCACGACCCTTGACGGGCTGCAAGGCAATTCGCACTCCTTCTGGAAAACCACATTCACGCCCAATCAAATCACGGAGGACAAGCTGCGCGTTTACTACGCCTGGGCAACCCGGCCCACCGACGCAACCAGCACAACTTGGACCGCAGCGACCCGCAGACGCTACCGCTACGGTGCCGAGCCGTTGCTCTATAAACTGCAGATTGCCGGCCCGCTCGTATCGGACATCTCCGCCGGCGTTCGAGACCCCAGCCGACAATTCCTGGCAGCACTCTGCCAGTCTGAATGGAGTGTGGCCGGTGCAGATGACTGAAATACGAAGCAAACAATTTTCTTGCTCATTCTCGTTTTTTATCGGTACGAATTTTCCGTCAAACCAAGCAAGCAATAACGCGACCAACCTAAGAGGGACCGACAATGGACGTGAATAGTATAAGCAGTTTACCCAGCATCGATTCAATGCCAGCCTCGAAGTCGTTACCCGTGCTTATCGAACCACAAACCGAAATGCCTGGATATTTTCGGCGGAAAGCTCTGGCAACCCGAGCCCTCGGAGCAGTACTCCTGGTCCTCGCTTTTCCAATCATCTTGCTACTGATGGCACTGGTCTGCCTCACCTCGGCCGGACCCGGACTCTATCGCCAACGGCGCGTTGGCCGAGGGGGGCGAGATTTTACCATATTCAAATTGCGCACCATGTACCGGGATGCCGAAGCAGCCACCGGACCCACTTGGTGCCGGCCAAGTGATTCGCGCATCACGTGCGTGGGCAGGCTACTCCGTTTTTTACACCTCGACGAACTGCCCCAGTTGATCAACATTGCCCGAGGCGAGATGGACTTGATTGGACCACGTCCTGAACGTCCTGAGTTTGTCGAGAAGTTGGTGAACGAGATCCACGGTTATGCTGAGCGACTGGCAATTTTGCCAGGGGTGACCGGCCTGGCACAGATCAACCTGCCTCCCGACGAGACCATCGACTGCGTAAGACGCAAATTGGTTTTAGACCTTGAGTACATCCAGACGGCCACTTTTGGATTGGATATGCGAATTCTTCTCTGCACCGCGATTCGAATGATAGGTATTCGGCATGGACGTGCGGTACGCCTTTTCAAGTTGGAGCGTCCTTACCCTCAACTAGACAAGTATCACCCAATGGAAAGGGCCCTCGCCGAACAACCAACACAAAGATTGTCCCGACTCGTAAACGGCCATACCACTCAATCGCGCAACTTTGCAAACAACCGAAGCCCGCTCAATGTTGTCGGCGCCGTCGTACCGACCGAGCCGAAAGTCGACACCATCGCCACCGACGACGATCCCATATCAGTCGCCCCCCGAAATCCGAAGTAGTCATAAAGTTCAGACATGTCTGAACTTTATCTACAAAAATACGGTTCTTGCCTAGTTCTATCGATGCCAAGCGATTGAGACACCTCCCATGCTGCAACAGAAGATAAAACCAATCGTAATCGGTGTGGCTGGCGGCACGGCCAGCGGCAAGAGCACTTTTTGCTCTTCACTGCAGCAACGCATGCCGCGAGGTACGGTTGTTGTTTTGCAACTCGATTCCTATTATCGCTGTCGGGCTAATATACCACCATCGGAGCGCGAGCAGCTTAATTACGATCATCCAGGTGCGCTTGATTTCGAGCTGATGGCTGATCATCTCTATAAGCTTCGTCGGGGTGGAACCGTGCAAGTGCCGATTTACGACTTTTCCACACACACCCGCGATTTGGAAACTGCGGAGGTTTCCTCTGCACAGATCATTTTGGTCGAAGGGATATTGGCCCTGCACTGGAAAGATCTGAGAGAGCAATATGACTTGAATATATTCCTGGAAGCACGAGAGGGCGTGCGACTCCATCGACGCATTGACCGAGACACATCCGAACGTGGGCGAACACAGGAGTCGGTCATGAACCAATGGAAGGCCTCCGTCCAACCAATGGCAGAACGATACTGCATGCCGACGAGGCAATTCTCCGATTTGGTCGTGAGTGGCGAAACACCTTACGACTCTATTCTTAACGACATGGTCTGCCGATTCACCGACCTGCGACCACAGCCACACATACAAGAGGGTTGTTATCAGCGGTGAAGTACAAGAGCTAACTCGACTATCTTTTTGCAGACATGTTCAGCTATTCCCAATATTATCTTTGTTCTTTGCGAATTAATTGCATTTAGGCATGGCTGCATTTGGTCAGCAACTCAGAGTGAAAGCAGTCGACAAGATCCACATGACAAAGCCTGGCATCACAAGGTTAGAAAGCACATTCACTTCTTCTGAAGCAAAGCCAACCCACGTTGACTACCCATCCTATCATACTGAATGCCCTGACCGTCGATGTGGAAGACTATTTTCAAGTCTCCGCATTTGAGGATAAGGTAGCCCGCGACCAATGGTCAAGCTACCCGTCGCGGGTGGTCGACAACACCTACCGTCTCCTGGACCTGTTTGATCGACACCAGACCAAGGCCACTTTTTTCGTCCTTGGTTGGACCGCCAAGAAATATCCACAACTTGTTGAAGAAATTTACCACAGAGGCCACGAGCTCGGTTCTCACAGCTTCTGGCACCGCTTGGTATACGATCAAACCCCAGACGAATTCCGGTCCGACTTACGCGACTCAATTAAAGCAATCGAAGACGCCTGCGGCGAGCGAGTCACTTGCTATCGGGCCCCCAGTTTTTCGATTACCAAGCGATCCGAGTGGGCATTGGAGATTTTAGTAGAAGAGGGAATCGAGATCGATTCGAGCATCTATCCCATCTACCACGACCGCTACGGCATGCCCGACGCAGAACATGGCATCCATCAGCGTGAAACCAGTGCAGGTCCCATCACGGAATTCCCTCCTTCGGTACTGAAAACACGCCTGGGCAACCTGCCCGTTTCGGGCGGCGGCTATTTTCGCCTCTACCCGAAACGCCTGACAACCGCTTGCATCACCCGCATCAATCGACGTGGCCAGCCATATATGTTTTATATGCATCCGTGGGAGGTTGATCCGAAACAGCCAAAAGTTCCCAGTAGTTCCTCAGCCCGAACTTTACGCCACCGAATAAACCTCAAGACAACGTATTCGAAGCTGGAAGGACTATTAAAACGTTTTAAATTCAGCACGTTGAGTATGACCATCCACAAGTTGATCTTTCGATCGCCATGATACCTCCCGACACATATGTCGAACCGACGCCACGGAAAAAACGCCATCAACTGCGAGAAAACACGTTTACCTGTATGCATTGATCGACATGCCTCTGTGATCAGGCATTATCAGCCAATTCGGTTTGAATCGATGCAGGTAATGGTTTCTCGTAACACGATAGAAGCTATCGGCTTACAATTATTCAACGTGAAATCGTAGGGCCACTGCTGGTTAAGATGGTTTTTCTCCAAACAGTTTTCTGGATCTCATTATGTCTGCTTGCGTGGACTTATGTCGGGTATCCGCTGACAGTGCTTCTCTTATCACGAATTTTCCCCAAACCGTGGCGAAAGGGTGAGTTTAGCAGCTCGGTGAGTATGATCATTGCGGCCTACAACGAGGAAGACGTTATCCGGGAAAAGATGGAGAACTGCTTGAATCTCGATTTTGGCTCGGCGGATGCGGAAATCATCATCGTCTCTGACGGCTCCACCGACAACACTAACGCAATCCTCAAAGAATTCTCGGAAGTTAGCCCCCGGATACGGATTATCACCTATCAGCCAAGGGCTGGCAAACCGAATGCTTTGAATATGGGTGTTTCCAAGTCGAGAGGGCAGATTCTCATTTTTAGTGACGCGAACGTGATGGTTGGCGAAGGAAGCTGTCGAACACTTCTGACACCCTTTGCAGATCCAACGGTCGGAGTGGTCTGCGGTCGCGTTTTGGTGCGGGACTGTGGAGATCGGGAAATCGCGGGAGAAAGCCTTTACATGAAGTATGAGGGTGTCGTGCAGAGGGCGTCGGCTCAGTTTTGGAGCATGGTGGGTGTAGATGGAGCTCTGTATGCGATGCGCCGTGACCTATTTCAACCCCTGGCACCAAGCATTATTCTCGACGATTTGATGCTCACCACACAGGCGCCAGCTGCCGGGCAACGGATCGTATACGAGAAGGAAGCCGTGGCCGTGGAGGATGCAGTCCCTTCAGTGAAAAACGAGTTTAAGCGAAAGGCGAGAATCGTCGCGGGTGGTTATCAAAACGTCGCGGCATTTATGAGAAGCAGCCTGACACTCAGCCCAAGTGTCTGGTTCGTCTTTCTCTCACACAGAATCTTGAGGTGGTGTGCACCATTTCCTTTGCTATTGCTTTTCCTTTCCAACATTTGCCTTCTCGACATCGTTGGCTATCGCTGGTTGTTTGGGGCCCAATGTGCCTTCTACTTGTTGGCTATTCTCGGTGTTTTGATTTCGGGTCTGCGACGAAACTACCTGGTTTACGTTCCTTACTATTTCACCATGGTCAACATGGCAGCCTTTCAAGGATTCTACCGATTCCTGACATCTCAGCAGCAAGTGCTTTGGGATAAAGTTGAACGATGAGAAGGAAAGATATTGCTGCATTGACTTTACGTAAGACATGATCTGTTTGCCTCAGTTGGACATTGTGTGAATTTGATGTTCCGGAGTAACGTGAGCAGAAGTGGCCTTACCCACAAATGGTTAGACCTTACACACATTTAAGTGAAGAATGAAGATACTGATAACGGGAGGCAGCGGCTTCATCGGCACCGAACTTACATCCGTTTTGTTGGAAAGCGGACATTCGGTCTCCATCCTCGATCTCAGAAGAAGCGAGGTATTTCCAGAACTTTGTACGATTGGTGACATAAGGGATCTAGACAAGGTTAGACAGGCCACGGTGGGCGTGGACATTATCTATAACCTGGCAGCCGAGCATGAAGATAACGTAGACTCGGTTTCACTTTACTATGAAGTCAATGTCGAAGGGTCGAAGAACGTCATCACCGCCGCTAATGAAAATGGTGTCAAGCGACTCGTTTACACGAGCACTGCCGCAGTGTATGGGCTTGATAAGGGTGAAGTCGAAGAATCAATGATGCCGGAGCCATTCAACGATTATGGCAAGAGCAAATTGCAGGCGGAAGAAGCTTTTATTCAGTGGTCGGGGGAATCCTCGGAACATCAGCTTGTCATTTTGCGCCCAACTGTAATATTCGGTGAGAACAACAGGGGGAACGTCTACAATCTATTTAACCAAATCAACAGTGGATACTTTGCCATGATTGGCAACGGAGCCAATCAGAAATCGCTGGGATATGTCAAGAACATAACAGCATTCCTGGAGTTTGTTATGGATCTTGATCCTGGAACTCATGTCTTCAATTTTACCGATAAACCGGATTTGTCCATGAAGGAGCTTGTGGAAACAACTCGGTCAGAACTCGTGAAAAAAGACGGTTACCCGAGAATTCCATTTTGGCTTGGATTGCTGATTGGCTACACTTTTGACCTCGCAAGCCTGTGCAGCGGAAGGAAATTCGCCATCAGTTCAATCCGAGTCAGGAAATTCTGCGAACACACTATCTTAAATAGTGAGCGGCTCTTAAAAACGGGCTTCACCGCTCCATTTTCTCTGCCTAAAGCAATCAAGCACACCATTAAATATGAATTCAACCGGTAAGTTCAATCGTGAACCGGCCGGAAACACCTTCTCTTTGCCATCAGTTGACAAGAAGAGAGCCGTTCTAAGGTCTCTCAGGGATTTTTCTGGTTTCTGGTGTCAAACAGCAGGTGCTTTGGGACAGAATTGAAGGTTAGAAGACAGGACCTGATACGCACTCTGAATGATTCGAAGTGACTTACATATCGAAGAACCGGCGACGAACAACATTTGTGTTTGCATCCTGGCCTACAACGAGCAGAAACATATTGGAGACACTATCCACGCCATACTGGCTGGCAACGGTGACCTGAATGTAGACGTTATTGTCTACGCCAACGGATGTACGGATAAGACAGCAGACGTCGTTAGAGGCCTTTGTAAGACTATTCCGAATCTCCGACTGCGGGAATTAGCGAAAGCTTCCAAACCGAACGCCTGGAACACGGCTATCACTGAAAACACCAATCCCGTTCTTTTCTTTTCCGATGGCGACGTGCGTCCGGAGCCCGGGAGCGTCGCAGCTCTGAGGAAATACTTTGACGAACACCCTGAGATTTCGCTAGTTTGCTCCAAGGTATGGCCGGCCATGCACGGTCTTAAGTTTGAACAGCGATTGACTGGTTTTCTCCAGATTCCGTTTTCTCAGGATTATCACACCGGGGGTTTCTATGCGGTTCGAAGATCACATTTAATGGACCAGTTGAAAAAAAAGGGGCTTGAAGGGATACCGGAAGGAGTTGTCGGTGAGGACGAATTTCTAGAGGCTTTAATGCCTCAGAACGCTTTCTTGGTCGCTCGTGAGAAAGTCTTTTACAAACCCCCAACATTTGCCGACTACTGGAAGTGGCTCGCAAGGATACGCTGGCAAGAGGAGCAACTTGTGCAAGTCTACGGCGATCTCCTCACCAACCAGGCTCCCTCGTCGAGGGGCTTTCCAGGTGGTCGACTTGCAAGCAAGCTTGTTAGCGGCCAAAACCCGATACGGATGCTCCTTGGACTCACTGCTACCGGCCTGCGTACGGTTGTGAAGCTAGTTTTCAAAGCAAGAATTGACAGATGCTACCGCGACTTAGGGCCAGTTCGCCGCGAGGGTCAAAACATACTTAGTCAGGTCACACGGTCCGGGTCCGCAAAGTAATCCACGGAGGTTCGGACATGATACTGAACTGCGTACAGCACCCCGCATGGCAAATGGAACAGAGAATGATAAAATGATCATCCGCTCTTGCGACCTCCTGAGAACTTACTACACGTCCCAAAACTGCCTAATTGGGCGGGCTTTCCCGGCCGCTAGACGCCGCCAACTCGGTTCTGGGATAGGCTCTTAGCATGATCCGAATTGCTTATGTTCTGGCCACGGACGTGCGTGCAGGGGTTGAAGAGCACGTGCTCTCTCTGGTGGAATGCCTTGATCGTGACAGGTTCGAGGTGTTTGTCGTTGCCCCTCCTCGCTTGATCGAAGCATTTGGCAAAGATTTAAAAGATTTGGACGCTACTATCTTGCCACTTCGCATCGCTGGTTTGACGGATGTGGAGAACCGGGTTTGCTTCTGGAAGTTTCTACGGAAGAACAAAATCGATATCGTCAATACTCATATGTTCCAAGCGAGTAGGCAGTTCACACCATTAGCCATCCTGGCTCGGGTGCCGATCAGGATCGAGACCGCACACGGGATTGAGCAATGGAGACTTGACAAGGGCTGGATAGGGCGAAAGTCGTTTGTCATCGACAGATGGTTCTCAACCATGCTGACCAAGATTCTGGCCGTGTCACACGGCTGCAAAAAGAGTCTGGTTGACATCAAGGGAATTCGGCCGGAGAAGATCGTCGTTGTGCAAAATGGGCGTAGTCTCAAGGCGTTCAATCCACGACGAATTGGTGAATCGCGGCAGCTTCTTCGAAAGCAGTACGGCATCGCCCAGGACGAGTTCATTTTCGGCGTGATGGCTCGACTCGAGCCTCAAAAAGGCCACGAGTACTTATTGGAAGCCGTGGCCAGGATTGCGAGTCGCCGCCAGGATTTTCGAGTTCTCCTGGTTGGCGACGGTGATCGCCGAGAGGAGCTTCAAGCGATGGCAACTCGTCTGGGTATCGGCGATCGCGTCATCTTTGCCGGCTTTCAGTTGGATGTCATCGGGCACTACGCGATGATGGACGTCAAGGTTCTTCCGTCGCTCTTCGAGGGATTACCGTTGTGCCTCATCGAGGCCATGGCGATGGAGAAGCCGGTAATTGCCACCGATATTGATGGAACACGGGAAGTCGTGCAAAACCATGTTAATGGCCTGCTAGTGCCATCAAAAGATGCCAAGGGCTTGAGTGAAGCAATGGAATACGCCTTGGATCATCAGACGGAGGTTCTGGCCCTGGGGCTTGAGGCGCACCGATGCGTTACCGAAAACTTCAGTCTTGCCAAGCAGGTTAGGGAAACCGAAGAATTCTACGAACGTTTGGCTGCGACAACAAAAAACAGGAATGCCGCCTAGGGCAGTGAATGCTATCTGTTGATGCGCCAGAGAAACTGCGACTTAATCGAAGTTTAGTTCGCGACACAGCGCATCGCGGCCGAACGCGCCAGTCTGTGATTGACCAATGGGAGAGTTCAGTGCAAGTGATGTCGGTGGAGTTCGGCGTACCCACAAGGCAATACACCGACCTTGTCGTCGACGGTGAATCGAGTGATGACATTTCATTGCACAAGGTGCTTTCCCTATGCACCGACAAGGCGTGTGATGGCTTGTCGTAGGCAGGCTGTTGAAGACTAGAGGGCATTTCAAAACCCCTTTTGAGGAATAGAAAGCAGTGATATCACCGAGGAATTCTCGAAGTATTACCAGCCGAAAAGGGTTTTGAAATGCCCCCTAGAGTCCCCCAGCACTTTTGGACACGCATTTAGTGTGCCATGTTTAGGGAACTCGTAAGGAGAACGAAATATTGATAAAGCGTCGAAGGTACACGCGTGAATTCGAGGCCGAGGCCGTCGAGTTGCAGACTAAAGAGAGGTACAGCCTTCGTAAGGCGATTGCGATCGTCACCGGCAATTGCATATCCGCATCAAGTTGCGATAGGACTTCGCGGAAACAAGGCCCCTGAGTAAGCCAGGCAGGTCGACTATGCTGAGAAAAGAGCATTCATTCAATTATCAAAGTTTAAGGGGAACGTGAAATGCATTCGCTTACTATTGTGATTCCGGCTCTGGACGAAGAAGAAGCAATCGGTGATACCATTGCTCGGTGTCTTAATGCGCGAGCAATGATCCAAAAGTCAGCGGGCCTGGAAGATGTGGAAATCATCGTTGTTAGCGATGGGTCTACGGATCGCACGGTGGAAATCGCAGAAGGCTTCAAAGACATCAAGGTCATTGTGTTTGAAACAAACCGTGGATACGGGGCTGCGATCAAAGAGGGATGGCGGCGAGGCAAAGGCACGTTGCTGAGTTTTCTGGACGCTGACGGCACCTGTGATCCGCGTTTTTTTTCCAAACTCTGCAACGCTGTAATCCAGCAAAAGACGGACGTTGCCCTTGGCTCCCGCATGGGGCCGGATTCAAAGATGCCTTTTACGCGTCGGATCGGCAACAAAGTGTTTTCGGTGCTGTTAGGCTTTCTTTGCGGCCGTTCGGTAACCGATACGGCCAGTGGAATGCGGGTAGTGCGTCGCACGGCACTGAAATCACTTTATCCATTGCCGGATGGGCTACATTTTACGCCATCGATGAGCGCTCGCGCTCTCTTGAATGGTATCCGCGTTGTTGAAATTCCGATGACCTACGAAGAGCGAGTTGGAAACAGCAAGCTGAACGTGTTATGGGACGGATTGCGATTCCTCCATACGATCTTGGAGGGAGTTCTTTGTTATCGGCCGGAACGCTTGTTCTTGATTGGCTTTATGTTTTGCTTGCTCACGTCTCTTTTCCTAGCTGCGTTCCCAACCGAGTTCTACCTCAGAAACGGTCAACTTGAGGAATGGATGATTTACCGTTTTCTTGCCGGTTTCCTGTTGGGAGCTGCAGGCTTTACCCTGCTTTGCGCCGGGACTCTGGCTCATTATATGGCCATGCTCGCACCTCAGCATCGTAACCCTCCCACCTTTTGGCCGATGATTCTCGGTGGACTATTCCACGGCATGGGCTTAGCACTTTTTGTCTGCGTGACCGTGTTTTCTGCCTTGGCTTTAGTGTTCTCCGGGCTGGTCGAGTTTGCCACGACAGGTCATCTCACGACACACTGGTCGCGTATCATGATTGCGGCATTCGCCTTATTGGTAGCATTTCAGGCCATGGTCACGGGAGTCCTCCTGAAAGTCCTAAGAATCTGGCAACAGCAAGGCACACCTCATAACCAAGAGGTTGTCCCAAACAGTGCGCAGATGGAAGACAAAGAGGCAGAGATCGTAAGTGTCTAAGTTCGAGCAAAGGTAAAGGTTTGAAAAATGTCAGTCGATGAACCATCTGATGTGGCCTTCGATAGGTACGCGGAGCATTACGACGGCGTACTGAATCAGGGCATCGCCGTTTCTGGGGAAGACAAGGAATACTTTGCCAGAGGTCGCATTGCGTGGTTGGCCAAATGCCTGCACAAATTGTATTTTGAGCCCAAAGCAATACTGGACTATGGCTGTGGTACCGGAACTGCAACCCCTTTCTTTCTGGAATCACTTAGGGCGAGATCGGTGATCGGTGTCGACCTGTCACCAGACTCATTGGAGGTCGCTCGTCAGGTCCACGGGGATCTGCCTGCCGAATTCAGGCTGACCGAGCAATATACACCCAATGGAACAATCGATTTGGCGTTTTGCAACGGCGTCTTCCATCATGTACCCGCTAATGAGCGGCCGGGCGTCGCAAAGTACATCGCCGATTGCCTGCATCCAGGAGGAGTTTTCGCACTGTGGGAAAACAATCCGTGGAATCCTGGTACTCGGTACATAATGAGTAGGATTCCGTTTGACCGAGACGCGGTTCCTTTGACTGCTGCCGAATCACGATCGCTGGTTAACTTGGCAGGTCTCGAAGTAATTCGCACCGACTATTATTTCATATTCCCGGCAATCCTAAGAGTCTTTCGAAAAAGTGAACCCTATCTGACGCGGCTGCCTTTGGGCGCACAATACCAAGTTCTGGCACGCAAACGTTGACGAGCAGAATTCATATGAGGCTATCAGGGCAAGTTCAGTCTGAATCGAATCAACACCAGGATTTTTGTGATTTTGACTACGCGAGAACGATTATAGGTCTTGCGATTCTCGCGCGGTATACAGGGGGCCCTTAACCGATATAGATTCTCCCACGTAACCGAGTCATCACAAGACGAACATGGGTAACAAACAAAGCATTGTGAATGGCAATATCGCCGATTGGCCGCTTGTAGCGACCATTGTTATCACTTTTACGGTCGTCGTCGTTACCTGTCTTGCCACGGAGTGGAATCGTTCTGATTTTGCTCGACATCCCGACGAAGGAGGGCATTTCATTTCGGGGACGCTTGTTTGCGACTGGATCACAGATGGCCGGTGGACTGACCCGATGGTGTATGCACGGGAATACTATGCTCGGCTTCCAAAGGTTGCAATCGGCCATTGGCCTCCAGTGTTCTATGCCGTCCAAGGCGTCTGGTATTCTTTGTTTGGTGTGAGTCGAACGTCTGCGATGCTGTTGACTGCGTGTACTGCAGCATCGCTGTTAACCTTAATACTGAACGGTCTCCGCCGACGGGTTGGACTGATCGGCGCGATAACGGCCACGACGATGGTGTTCCTGTCGTTCGTCTTTCAATACTCGCTAGGCACTTTTATGGCAGACTTGCTGACCACCACGTTTTGCCTGGCCGCCGTTGAGCAGTTCGACCAGTTCCTGAACAAACGTTTCACTCGCAATGCGGTTGGATTCTCGCTTCTTGCGACTGCAGCCATACTAACAAAGCAGGATGCGATCGCACTTGCGGCCATCCCGCCCCTGTCCGTGGTGCTCACCCGCCGATGGCGGCTCTTGGCCGACTGGCGATTCTATCTGCCCGCTGTTGTAGTGGGTGTTGTGGCAGCACCGTATTGCCTGTGGGCAATAAAGTTTACAGTCTGTGCGCTGGGAGATGCATCAGGATCTCCAGTACTTGAGAATATAGCTTTCTTCGCCAGTGGATTGACTCTTGCGGGATGGTTCGGCGCTATCCTCGCAAGTCTTGGGGCTGTGATATGTTTGGTGCCGCGACTATGTCCCTCTAGCCTGAGAACTTGGCGCATAGTCTTGTTCGCGTGGGTTTTGGGAATTATCGCGATTCACTTGCTCGTCCCGGTGGGTTTGGAGGCTCGATACAAGATCCAGATCCTTCCCTTGGCAGCACTCCTGGCAGCTTGCGCAGTGCAATCTGTGGCCACAATGTGGCCATTGTCGAAACGGCTGCGAATGGTGCTCGTCACCGCTCTGCTTGTGGCGGTCGGTACCATGCCTCGCAACTACGTCGCGCTGCACGTCGAAGGATACCAAACCATCGTGGATGCCATTCCACAGCCGCGTGGATTGGGTACGCTTCTTGTCTGTTCAGATTCACTAGGGGACGGCGCAATCGCCTCTGAACTGCGGCTAAACGGCCGATCGCTGAATTTCTGCATGCTGCGTGCAGATCAGCACCTTGCTAAGGCGAACTGGACGGGGAAGAACTACGAGTTGTTGCATACTACGCCAACAAGCGTAGGCGAATACGTGAGAACGCAACCTGTGCAGTACATAATCCTTGACGATTGGGGGCTGCAATCTACGCACGGCGAATTGTTGCGCCAATTTATGAAAGAAGATCCTCAGCAGTATCGACTATTGGGAAGATATGCGATTAATCGTTTCAGAAGCGGTAAGGAACAGCGTGGCGTTGCGCGACTGTATGCGGTGCGCGATCAGATCGGCAAAATACTGGAGAGTGTCAACGTGACACTGGATGCTGATGCTGGGGGCGGCATAATTCACGTGAAACCGCAGAACCGATCGTATTAGGTTTCGGATTGTACCTGCGCAACGAGGCAGGACGTTTCTCGTATCGGGCCTTTTGGGTTGTCTAGTAAGTCGATTCTCAATGTCAGGCTGAACCAGTAAAGCGAGCGAAGACCGACCGTCTTCCAAAATGCATGATTTTCTATTACTTAACACTGCTGCTCATTCCGCTCACTTACCACTGGCTGATGTCATACACTGCCTTTGGCCTTACTCCCATACAGGTTTTGGGTTTCACAGCTTTTCTGTACGCAATAATCTCAGCTCCTGACGCACGCTCTCTGATGATTATCCGATCAAGATCCACAAGTATGTTTTTAGTGGGCTTTGCTTTCGTGTGCGTTTCTATATTGCTTCATCCGTCGGATATTAGGCTCGAAATGCTTAGCCCATTCTTAAGGATATCGACTTTTTTCGTCGCAACATTAATTCTCGTGGATACAAGAGAAAAGTTGTTCAAGTCGTTTATCGCCCTCATCATCGGAGTGGATGTAGCATCAGCTTACATGGTTCGGGGCTTCGTCCAGTATTCTTCTATTTATTCCGGTTACAGACCATCTGGGATCTCTGGCGACTCCAACTACTATGTGGCAAGCGCGGTGGCCGTACTGCCAGTTGCCTACTTCTTAAGAAAAGAGTGCGACAGCAAGCTGCTTTCCCTGTTCTGCCTGGTCTCTATAGGGACGATTGGTGCCGGCATATTGGTTGCTCAGTCGAGAGGTGGCTTAATCGCATTAGCCGTGGTGATTCTTATGGTCGTCTATCAATCGCGTGTGCGCATCCGTGCGATAGCTTTCCTATGCGTTATGGCGATTCTGATCGTGGCACTCTCTCCAATCAATCCAATTAGACGTTTTTCTGAAGGCAGCAGCGGCGCTAAGGCCTCGACGGAAAGTCGTTTAGCAATACTGCGCACCGGCTTGGCAATGGTTCGCGATCGTCCATTTCTCGGAGTGGGGCCGATGAGCTTCCAACGAAATGTTCCTGTGTATTCAGACAGTTCAAGGACGCAGATGGCGCACAATACGTATTTGGCAATTGCAGCGGAAATGGGCATCCCGGGGATAAGTCTCTTCCTACTCTTCTGTGCGGCAACAGTGAAGGATATCAACAGCGCCATACACCTTCACAGGAATGACTTTCGCACCAAGAGCATCCTTGCTGGGGTTCGCGTGGGCTTCATAGGGTTTCTTGTCACCGGGGTATTCCTCTCACTCCAGTATGAAAAGATGTTTTGGGTGATATGCTTTCTGGTGATGGCTTCACTAAGAATCGAACCGATTGAATCATCCACCGAGAATGACGATGAGTTCTCCGACGACCAATTGGCCTCGGTAGCGGAGGAAGTCGTTTGTTAACGCACGTGATGAAATTGATGTTTTTGGGAGCGGCAGGCCTCGTCTGCAGAACTCACGTGACGTGGAATCCTCACGAAGGCGCACCGGACAATGCTTGAAATTCGTGTCAACACACTAAGAGATCATCAGTGGGATGATTTTGTCGATTCGCAAGAGCACGCAGTCTGG
Source organism: Lacipirellulaceae bacterium (assembly GCA_965249435.1). Taxonomy (GTDB): domain Bacteria; phylum Planctomycetota; class Planctomycetia; order Pirellulales; family Lacipirellulaceae; genus JAJRWS01. The sequence goes on from CBDFMC010000017.1 coordinate 160,858, forward strand.
GCTCATCAGGTTGTCTGGCGTTCGGTCATCGGCCGTGTGTACTTTTGTCCGACGTACTATTTCGAGGCTTGGAAAGGAAGCACGCTGGTTGGAGTCTTGCCGATGGTGCATGTTTCGAGCCGACTGTTCGGAAATCATCTGGTTTCCATGCCCTACTTGGACGCCGGCGGCGTGCTGGCCGTCGATGCGGACGTCGAGCGAACCCTTTTGGGCGGGGCCGCAGCGCAAGCTGAGAGTCTTGGCGCACGTTGCGACGTGCGTTCACCTCTGCCGCTGGAGACCGATTGGGAGGTCAGCAGGGACAAGATGACATTGAAATTGGAACTCGACTCCGACGTGGATGCGGTCTGGCGATCGCTTTCTTCCACTCGCAGGAATCGTGTTCGCAAGGCTCAGAAGAACGGACTGATCACCTCGTTTCATGACAAAGAGGAGTTGCCTGCCTTCTACGGCGTGTTTTCCCGCAACATGCGAGATCTGGGCTCGCCCGTGCATAGCCAACGGTTCCTCGACGCCGTGTTGAGTTGTTTTCCCGAGCAAACCGGCATCATTCTGGTACGAGACAAAGATTCCCGACCTGTTGGGGCCGGCCTATACGTGCGATTTCGTGATACGATGGCGCTGCCTTGGGTTTCATGTCGGCGTGATACATTTCACCTTTATCCAAACATGCTGCTCTACTGGGATCTGATTCAAAAGGCTTGCCACGAGGGCGCGAGTCAATTTGACTTTGGGCGATCTTCAATCGATTCCGGCACGTACGAATTCAAACGCCAATGGGGAGCGGAGCCGAATCAACTCTACTGGTATTCTCGATCAGCCAACGGTGGAAGCGATTCCGCGGCGCTCGACGCGCAATCGCCCTGCCAGCGGGCACTGATTGGACTTTGGAAACACTTGCCCTTGCCGATAACCAATCGACTCGGCCCCAAGCTACGGGGATTGATCCCGCGATAGGATCTTGCTTGAATCACCGTCAATCAGGCTCACCAAGAAACATGTCCGACCTGGAGAGAACGAAATGACCACGGTAGACACAACCATCAACAAAATCTTCTGCATTGGCTGGAATAAGACCGGTACCACTTCATTGCACCAGGCGTTCATGATCCTTGGCTTCAGAAGTGTTCACTATTCCTGTTTCAAAGGAAGTATCGGCGTCAAAATCAATAACAACTTCAAGAACAACCGATTGCTTCTGTCCGGAATCGAGAATTTTGATACCTTTTCTGATTGGAACACCCGAGGCACGTGGCAGCTCTACAAGAAGCTCGATGAGCAATACCCAAACAGCAAATTCATATTGAACACGAGAGATTTGGAGGGCTGGTTGGTGAGCAGAGAGCGGCACGTCAAGAAGGAACCCAATCTGGAAAAGCTTCAGGAGAAGTACCCGAATCACCCTTGGTATCACATAAATAAAGAGGTTTGGACGAAGGATTTCCAGGAGCTTCATGAGGATGTAACTTCCTACTTCCGGGATAGACCCGAAGACCTGTTGGTTATCAATGTCCCTGCTGGTGAGGGATGGGAGAAACTGTGTCCATTTCTAGAGGCTCCCATTCCTGTCGTGCCTTTTCCACATGGAAACAAGACTAGGGGATCCATGCCCCCATTGAGGAATCTTATGACAAAGGCAAAGGAAACAATCAGATTCACAGCTAGTCTGTTGTCGAGCACTAGATAAGGCCAACAACTGGGACCCACCTCCAATGTCGAGTGAAATAGACATATCCGTTATCATTGCCGTCAAAGACAGGCCACTGGAATTGGCGCGGGCCATCCGCGCTCTTTTGCGACAGACCTTACTGCCACTTGAGATCGTGGTTGTGGACCAGACAACCGATGATACTTGTGAGAAGGCTGCGAGAAGAGCTTTTGCTGAGTTATCCAATAGATCGACCACACTCGTATATCGTCACGAGCCTGGATTGAGTGGAGCGGCTGAGGCCCGCGACTTCGGATTCTCGGTTGCCCAGGCCCGTCTGATAGTTTTCAGCGACGACGATGCCGAACTGGAACTCGATGGATTAGAGTCATTTTCCAAGATATTCACTGAGAATTCGGTGGTTGTGGCCGCAGGAGGGGTATTCACCAACTATGAGCCACCAGGACTAGCAAGTCGGATCTTTATGAGGCTCTTCTACTTGGGGCCATTCTTTGACGAAAGACAACCTGTCTATTGGAACTGGAAGAGCCTTCCCGGTTCCAGCCTGATTCCAACGACTAAGCTCACTGGCGCTATGATGGCCTACCGACGAGAAGTATTTGAACAAGTAGGAGGCTTCGACAATCGCTATCGCGGTGCTAGCGTCGGTGAGGATGTCGAGATTACCCAACGCATTCTTGCGCTTACAGGTCGGGCCAATTCGGTGGTACTGTCGCCGGTCGTCAAGACGATTCACGAGTCGATTGGCGCATGGCGAGGTAAAGACCGAACAATCGAGTTTCATTTGATCTCGCAGCATTACCTCCTGCAAAAAAATTTGCGCGGAAATCCGCTAAACCATATCCGTTATTGGTGGATGGCCCTTGGCCTTCTTGTCAGAGCCTTGGTGTCTGGCGCCCGAAGACGCACACTGCAGCCCTTGCGATCCTACGTCGCAGGACTTAAGGGTGTTTGGAACGGCTATCGCGACTGCCCTTTCTTGAAACCCTCTGCGTCGGCCGGCAGTGAGCTGTTGTAATCAGTCTGACGCCGTGATTTCTGGGGAACTATAACCACCTTACTTTAATTTTGGGACGTGTCACATGTCGAATGAAGAAGCTAAGCCGAAGAAATACGGTTCAAGCGCAACCCTCTTGGATTATGTCCTGAAACAGCAGGTTGCGGATATAGGCCCGAAAGAAATCGTGGATTTCGGAGCTGGTGGCGGCAAAAACGGTAGGCTAATGCGAGAGGTGCTGGGCAACGACTGCAAGCTGGTCGCCGTTGAGGGATATGAGAAAACGGCCCAGATGCTGGGTGAACAAGGAATCTATGACGAAGTGCGGCACGACCTTCTTCAAAAATGGCTCGAGGAGAATTCAGAGCACAGAGATCTCGCGATCTTCGGTGATGTTTTGGAACATTTGACTCACAAACAAATTTATCGCGTCCTAGACGACAGTCTTAAGAGCTTTGACCATGTCATAGTGGTGGCCCCCCTGCACGATCTATTTCAGGACGCATCATACGGCAATACACTGGAAATTCACCGAACCTATATCACCAGTCGTTTCTTCGATCGATACAATCCTATTGAAAAGCACATCGCCAAGTCATTGAACAAGTCAGAGAAATGGACAATCATGAACGTCCGTCTTTCCTCAAAAAGGCAGGAAAAGACGATGCGCAGGCGATTTCTTGAATCCGTGTATCATTATTCCATTCTAGCTCTTCAACCAGTGGGTTTGGCACGTCCGTTTCACAAGTTCGCAGACAGCTGCCTCGAGAGATTCCGCGGTTTACTTGGCGAGGATTGAATTAAGAGAGAAGATGTCAATAGGTGGCGAGACGGCAAAAGGTTAAGAAAGATACTGTGGACAAGGAAAAAGAAGACTGCATCGGAAAACGATCTCGCGAAGGCATCTACTGGAACGTGACCCTCAAGTTGCTTCACCAGAGCTACCATATTGCAGTATTCGTAGTTCTTGCCAGAATCCTGACTCTCGAGGAGTTCGGCGTAGCAGCGTTGGCGTTGCCGATGATTGCGTTCACAAATCAATGGACCAGTTGTGGCTTGACAAATGTGATCGTCCACAGGAAGCAGCTGTCGGATGAAGAGGTGAATACGATCTTCACGCTTAATCTTTCGCTATCTCTGACCATGGTGATCATCATGGCCGGGTTGGCCTCGGTAATGGCGTCGACCTTTGACGTCGCGGAATTGACGTCGATGCTCCCCGTGCTGGCTGTGATATTTCCGCTCACCTCGTACCACCACACTCGCCTGGCGTTACTGCGCCGCAATTTGTCTTTCCGGCTCCACTCTGTGATCGACTTAGTGTTCGGCATGATTCTGAGTACAGTGACGTTGGGGCTTGCTTTGTTAGGTTTTGGCGCATGGTCATTTGTGTGGGGACACATCACTGGAACCGCGACCGCCATGCTGGCTATTGCCATCCTTGCCCCTTGGCGCCCGCGGCTCTGCTGGCGATTTGGCAAACTAAGAGCCATGATGCGGTTTGCCGGGTTCGATGTGCTTCGGTCGCAGATGACCTATTTGGAGCAATACCTAAGCTACTGGATAGTCGGATATTGGATGACGCCTGCCGTGTTGGGGTTGTATGACAGGGCGAGCGCCATTTCGAGAATGCCATTGAATCGAATCAACCTTCAGATAAATGCAGTTTTCTTCCCTGCTTTCTGTCGGCTTAGAACGGACTCCGTACGACTTGAGCGAGCGTTTCGCAGGAGCCTTACAGCACAAGGCATGGTGATGTCGCCAGTTCTCGTGGGTCTGGCCGCCGTGTCTCCGCATGCCATTCCGCTTATCCTCGGCAGCAAATGGGAGTCAACAATTATTCCATTGCAGATTCTTTGTGCGGCAGTGTTGGTGCGGATCTTTGCCACGACGCTGCAGTCCATGAATGTGGCGACACACGTGTATGCTCGTCAAGCAGTTGCACAGTTGGTGTCTTTGTTCGCATATGCTGCTTTGTGCGTGTTGTCGTTGCGATGGGGTATCATTGGTGTGTCGTGGGCCACTCTGGCATACTCGCTCGTCACATTTGTCCTTTACGCTATGATTACGTTAAAGGTTTTGGACAGAGGCGTAACCCTTTTGGTCGATTGCTTGGCCCCCCCCCTGACCGGAGCCCTAATCATGGGACTGTTCCTGCTGGTGCTGTCCAAGACAACCCTGGGCAACATTACCGTTATAAATCTGCTGTCGCTGATAGCCGTTGGGGCTGCCGTCTATGCAGGTTGGATGTTGTGGATACCGCATGAGGGCGTACGTTCCGTTCGAGAAGACATATTGGCGGATCTAAAGCGTGTTCTGAAGAAGTTTCGTTTCAATATTAGCGAGTCTTCTGACTGAGAGTTGTGCAAGCTTGTGGGGCTTATCGTTCACGGAGGTCGCTTATCGTGTATCAACAGATGTTGGCATTCCTCGGAAGAAGTGGGCTCGTGAATGCAGTTGACAAGAAATCGAATTGAAGGACATCTCAAGTATTCCCGAACCCTTCTCGCCACTGCCGCAATACGCCTCCGCTGAGGCCAACGAACAGCTGCAATGGGCGGTCCAGAACTGCGCCCGTCGAGTCTCCGAATCGCACGGTCTGGGTGCCGAGGCACTCGTTCTCACCGGCAGCATGGCACGCGGCGAGGGGAGTGTGCTTCAGGGCGAGAGCGGGCTCGTATGTCTAAGCGATATGGAGTTTATGCTCGCTGTACGAGATCGTGAAAACTCTAAGCGATGCAGGACAGCCGTGCGGGAACTCACGGAGCAGGTGACCGAGGAAGCGGCCTCACGCGGCCTAGAATGCAAGTTTGAGTTCGCGCCGGTTAGTCGCCGCTACTTTCAAACCGTGCGTCCGAGTATCTTTGCTCTTGAATTGAGTCGACATGGGCAGGTGGTGTGGGGCGATCCCTCGCTTCTACGAATGATGCCTACCATCACTGCCTCTAGTATCCCAAAAATCGATGCCTTGTATCTGGTGTGTAACCGAATGATTGAACAACTGGCATGGCGAGTTCGGCTCTGCGCCGATGATTGCCACGAGCCGAGCAGACTGTTCGCCTATAGTCTCGTCAAGACTTACATCGATCTGGGCACATCTCTGCTAATATTCACCGGCGAATACGAGTCAACCTACGCCCAACGGGCCGAACGGCTTGACTCATTGCGTGACTCAGTCGCCGATGAGATTGCTGAATTCGATTTACTGCTCGGAAAAATCGAAGCCAACAGCGTTCTCAAGTTACAGCCCACTCAGGAATTGCTTGCTCCGATGCCCAAGGACGTTGCATTGAACCATTGGGCGGAACTGGCACGATTTGTGTTGCGAGTCTGGCAATGGGAGGTACGGCAGCTAGATAAGGGGGCATCCGAGGGCCAGACGGCTGAGGTCTTGCACTTCGCACGAAGTTGCAGCCTCAGGGAGCGTTTTCGGAATTGGGCAAAGCTAGCTAAATTGGCCGCCGTGCATGGACACGGGTCTGATTTACTACGGGCGACCTATTTGTGCGGTGCGCCAAGAAATCGGCTGTACGTCGAAGCTACCCTCAAGTACGCAGAACTAGCTGGACTGGAGAGTGTATTCCCTTTCGCCCGTTCAAACACAAAGAACTTTCTTCCCATTCGTTCTCGTGAGGAACTGTCATCAGAAGAAAGTGCGGCTGAAATCGTCCGTATCTGGAATATCTATTTCCGGAATACCTGATACTAGGCATTATTTCCGACGAATAAATATAGGGAGTTCAGCATGTTCGTATTGTACAGGATATATAGATCTGTAAAGGATCGGGGAATCGTCAGAACGTCGTTTCTAGCGATTGCCGAGATTGCGGATCATTATTTTGATTTCAGGTACAGAACGGACACGATGTCAGTCGTCCCCGTGAGCGAATTGGGAGTTGCAGACGCAGCCAAGAAGGGCGCTCTTCCCTATAAGGCAACCCGTATGATGCCGCTACGAAAGCTGTTCCGAAGACTGACTTTTCCCGCTAATGCTACGCTTATTGACTTGGGATGCGGCAAAGGGAGAGTCCTGTTGATAGCGTCTCAGTGTGGTTTCGAAACTGCGCGAGGAGTGGAGTTCTCGGCCAGACTATGTGAAGTTGCTCGAAGTAATTGTGCCAACTTCAAAGAAAGGGCAGGGGTCGCCACTACGTTCGAGGTCTTCGAATCTGATGTCGTTGATTACGTTACTCAGGATGATGAAAACGTTTTCTTCATGTATAGACCCTTTGTTGGTACGGTGATGCGCAAAGTGCTTGCGAATATTGCAGCAAGCGTGGAGGCGAATCCGCGGCAAGTGTGGATTGTCTATCACACTGCCCAGAACAGGCGGGCGGAAGAAGCGGAGAGGGAATACTCGTGCGGTCACGTAATTGAAGAGCACGGACTCTTTGCCAAAGTGAAGGAGTTAGTCTTGTGGGGCTGCAAGTTCGAGGTCTATTCGAATCAGGTCTAGTGCAAACATGGCATCGTGCTTCGCTGGAGATGAACGATCATCCACAACATGCGCGAGAATGCTTGGCCGAGTTCCGAACACGTGTTAGCGCTCTGTGAACTCCGTCATGCCAGGAGCGTAATTCAGATCTTGACAAGCCGACGTCGTGAAGCACGCCTCTGGCGGCGGCGCTGGTTGGCCTGATCAAGTTCGCGCTGGCGATCTTCGCTGCGATGCTCAGGGTGTGCCTTGAGCCATCGGTCAGGTAGCAGCTCGGAGAGCTGTTCACGCTGGTCCCTTGAAAGCGATTCGAACGGGGTTTGGGCGTCGCCCACCCGCAAGTACTCGGGAACGATCTGAGGAAGCCGGACGAGAACATCGTTGAGATACGGGGTGACGTGGACATGATTAGAACGAGCACTCTGGATAAGCGTGTACCAGACGCATGCCGCGCGACCACCCGCATCGCTCCCAAAAAATTGGTAATTTTTTCTTCCAATAACCGAGGGGCGAATGACTCTTTCTGCCATGTTGTTATCGATCGCATAGCGCCCGTCGGTTGCAAATCGCGTCATCGCGTTCCAACGATTGAGCAGGTAGCCGATCGCTTCGGCCAACTTGGTCGAAGGCCGTACCGTCGGCTGCACTTCGGTGAGACGATCGTGCAGAAGGGCAAGAATGGGAACCGACTCGCGCATGCGCACTTGTCGTCGCGTTTCCACATCGGCATCGGCCAGGCGATCCTCGATGTCGTACAGTTGCCAGATCCAAGCGAGCGCCTCGTGCGCAAGTGGCTGCGTTGAGACGGCGCACGCTTCGTCGAACTTCCGCCGCGCATGGGCCCAACAACCCAGATCCAGAAGTCGGCCATCCGATTCCTTGACTAGGGACGTGTAGACACTGTAACCGTCGGTTAATAATCCGCCTTGAAAATCATCAAGTATTTCCCGCGGACCTGCGCGGGATCGATCAAGTCGATAGTCAAATAGTTGGTACGGATGCTGGTCATCGCCAACGTAGGCCCAGAGATAAACCAGCTTGGTCGCCCCAGCCCCGGGACGCAGGACACGGGCCGTGGTCTCGTCGGCCCGTACATAAAAACTATCCAGTACTTGGGTGCGAATCAGATCCCACACCGGCAGCAGACGCTCGCCTGTTCGCACCACGGCGTTGCTCAACACGCTGCGGTTGAACCACATCGTGGTGGTGGAACGAAGCTCTTCCTGGAGACGATACAGGGGCAAGTGACGCTCGAACTTGGCGTGTGCCAGCCAGGCTAACGTGCTGGCCCCAAATATCCCTTTTTCGTTGATATTGGGTGGCTTTTCGCTGGTGACGATCTGCTGGCCATCCCGGCTAACAGGGCAACCGTAGGTAAACCGAACGTGCTCGGCGATGTAGGCGCTAGACTCAACATATTCTAGTTGCCGTGAGATCTGCTCGGAGATCACCGTCCGCTTGCCGCCACATCCACAAGGACAATCGAGTTCTTCCGGCGGCAGTGGGTGTTCAAAACGCTGGACCGGCAAGCACTCGGGGAATTCAAAACGTTTGCGCTTCTTACGGCGTTTCTTGCGTTTCGAAGACGATTCATCGTCTGGCTCTTCTTCGTCGGTCGCCTCGTCATCCTCGCTAATCTCGTTGCCCTCGATCGACTCGGGATCAAAAAGAAGCTTTTGATCGGGAGAAGGGATAAACCGTTCACGCCGTGGAGAAAAGAGTGCCTTACGGAGTAAGGTGATTTGCTCTTGCATCACCTCGATGTGATTCTGCAACGATTCAAGAGTTGCCTGTTGCTCGCTATTAACCCTTTTGAGATGTGCGATCTCGGCGCGCTGCACTTCGATCTCTTTTCGGAGTTTGTCGGATTCCATCGACAACGTTTCGGTCCTTGAAGGTGCGTCACGAAATGGCAAATGATCACACACCGTTGGTGTAGAACACACATGTTTATTTATCGACAATTCACGTTGCGCGTCAAGGTGGTTTCCAAGGCGATTGAGTAATTTGTTTTGCCTGCTCACGACGCCACCACTTGCGACGTTTGACACTCGATAGCTCGATGCCTTCCAGCAACAATCGCAGGTCGTCCACATGCAGTGTCAAGTAATCACCGGGGGATGCAATCGCCCCTCCATGGTCGGCGCCACGTAGTGTCTCGGACGTTCCTCGTTCAAGATGCTTGTAGAGGATGATCGTGCCGTCACCCGTGAAATAGAGTACCTTCAACCGGTTGCGGCGTCGGTTGAAAAACAAGAAAAGATCTCCGTCTTCAATCTGTTTGCCAAGCTCCTTTTCGACGATACCGATTAATCCACAAAAACTTTTACGCATGTCCGTGGGAGCCAACGCGGCGAAGACTTTTATTTGGGATGGCACAATCAACATGACGCCACCTCACGCAACGCCTGCAATACGTCCTTCACTGTCTCACAATCGGTGCCGTGAGGCACATCCACAAAGACTCCCTGCTGCGGCAAGTGAATACGCAGCGTGGACGCAGGTGTCGTCCCCTCGATCCGCACAGGCACCAGTTGGGTGCCCTGGACGGCGTTACGACTGGTTTTAAGAGACTTGGTCGAACGGCTCCCCTGCTCTGGGGAGGCTTGCTGCTCACGGAACTTACGCTGCCAGGCATAATAGCTGGTTTGTGTAATCGAGTTCTGGTGGCAAAACGCCGCGATGCTCAAGCCGCTTGAGGACTGCTGTTTCAGTAGGCCACGCCAGTGGGACTCTTGGGATTTGTTTCGATTGGACATTGTGCTCGTTCCTGGAATAAAGGGAATGGTTCACCTCTATTAGGATAGCGCGCAATTTTGGGACGCTGTTCACAGAACGCTTACGAGCACTGGAATTTCACGGCGCGCTCCCCTGAGAATCCTAGCAATTCCTTTTACATCGGGAGATGGAAAGCGTTTGTCAACCCCGGCGCCGGTGTTGTTCAATTGGATCAAGCCTTATTCAGCCCTGTTGCTACTTTCGCACTCGATTCTTGGCATGAGGTCAAGATGGAATTAGATATCGGCTCTTTTAGTTCTGATGCTTTTAAGTTGTACCTCGACGGTTCGCTAGTCGGGACACGACCGCTTGGAGATACTGGCTCGTTGAACAAGCTTCAGATGTTTGACAGCCGAGCTTCCGGCTCGTCCAGCACGATTTTCATCGATGACATCAGCATTGCGCCCTTTGTTGCTGGCGTCGACGGTGATTTCGATGGCGACCTCGACGTCGACGGTGCCGACTTCCTCAAGTGGCAACGCGAGTTGGGTGACGCGGCGAATCTGGCCCTTTGGGAAGGCAACTTTGGCACAACTGCCGCTGCGGCTGCCGCTGCATCGGTGCCAGAACCGGCCTCTTGGATACTCGTTTGCACGATGGCGATGGCCACCATCCGACTGCGGCGACGGTCTTAAAGGATCCCTTTTCGTGCCCTTGGAGCTGGGGCAGGCTCCAGGGGCATTTGTTACGCATTCGAATGACGCTAGGAATAACTCAAGCAAAGAATGTCACCACGGAGAACAGGGAGGTCCCAGAGATTTCATTGCATCTTCCCGCCGAGGGACAACATAGGATTCTTTTTCCTCTGTGTTCCTCCGCGTCCTTTGTGGTGATTTTCCCCGTACTTTTTTTCTTGTGGCGATTGAAATCTAGCAGCCACCCAACTTATCAACCAATCACTCTCCTCAATCATGAAAAGGGAAATTCATGTTTACTCGACTGGCCAATGTTTTCGATCTGGCAAGCGACCGGTATCCCAATAGCAGAAGAAACCGTCGCCGAAAAAACCGACGTAAGAAAAACGGCGAACTTCGTTTGAGTGTCGAAACGCTCGAGCCGCGGGTGATGCTTGCGGCTGACGTTCTTAATCAAGCGGTGGTCAGTCAAGATTATGCGCCGGCTGCCGTGGAGACTGCACCGGCCGATTTTAATGACGATGGCGACGTCGACGGCGGCGACCTTTCTCAATGGGAAGACAATTTCGGAGCAGACGCCAACGCCGATGCCGATAGCGATGGCGACACCGACGGCGCCGACTTCCTTGCTTGGCAACGACAATTCACCGGGAGCCTATACACCCTCTTCTCGGACGATTTTAGTACCGACACGACCGGCAACTACACCACGGCGACAACTACCGGGGCAGGTGGGACCTTCTCCTACAACGCGGCCGGCCAGAAAGCCGCAGTCGTCACGGGCGACAATGATGGGATAAAGTTCTCACAAAGCGTCGCTGCCACCGAGAGCGGCACGTTTCAGATCGACTTCAACCCGACCGTAGGCTTTCCCTCGTATGGGGCACTCGTGCTCCGCCTGCACCAGGATGCGAATAACTACTACGAGATTGTCAGCACCGACAATAGCACGCCCCTTGGAGGAGTCTCCAAAGTTGTCAATGGTATTACCGTAGAAACCGTCCCGTTTACTTCAAGCTATAGCCAAAACGTTAACTAGTTCCTGTTTCCCAAATCAGAATATTGTGAAATTCGTCTGGCGGGCCGGTTTTGGTGTAGCAAGAAAAAGACGCATCGTTATCCTATTGAAAACAGAACGAATCAAAGAGCCATTTTACCCAAGGAGAAGCGGGCGATGCGTTTGAAAGCTGAAGCGATTCTCGATTTTGGATGGGCCAACGAGAAGGCCGACAACCAAACGGTACGGGATTATCGTGACGAGTACAAAACGCTCGGCCAGTTGCTGGACAGCCGGCCCGCGATTCTCGATGTGGTCCATCGCGACCTCGAACAGCTCAGCCAGACGACGTCGGCACGCGGCCGAAAGCCGATCTTCACCAGCGAAAACCTGTTTCGCGCGATCCTCGTCTTGCAACGGGAAGGACTCGACTATCGGGAAGCGTCGATCCGGATTGCCGAAAGCGAAACCTTGCAGCGGTTTTGCCGCCTGCTGAAAAAGCCGACCATCGACTTCACGCTGCTGAACAAGGCATTTCGCGCGATTCAGCCCGAGACTTGGGAACGGATCAATCACCTATTGGCCCTCGGCGTCGTCGCCGAAGAAACGGTCTCCCTGGAACATGTGCGAACCGACACGACCGTCACCGAATGCAATATTCACTGGCCGACCGACTCCAGCCTGCTGTGGGACGTCTATCGCGTGGCTGCCCGAGAAATGTCGACTGGTCGAGAACTCGACCCACTCCGTTGTCCTTGGCGATTTCACGCGAAGAAGATCAAAAATCTGCATCTTTTCGTCACGCGTTACTCGAATAGCACGAACAAAAAGCGTCTCCGCCAGGTCCGCCAGAATATGAAGACGCTGATCGTCCGGGTCGAGGAAGCTCTGGAAAAAGCGGAACAATTCGTCGCTTGGGCCGAACGTTCGACGTGTGTCGAGTTGGCGACGATTGCCCAGTCGCTGGCGAACCGTTTGCCGGTGATGCGGCAGGTCGCCGAAGTGGCTCGGCGCCGCGCGTTCGATCGAGAGCAGGTTCCAAATGCCGACAAAGTGTTCAGCATTTTTGAATCTCATGCGGAGTTGATCATGCGTGGACGGCGTGGCAAGCCAGTCGAATTCGGTCACAAGGTGCTGCTCACACAGTCGAAGGAGAAGTTCATTACCGATTACGTTGTGTTGGAGAAGAATGTAAGCGACAGCGAACTCCTGGAGACGGTACTCGAACGACACGAAGAGAAGTACGGTAGCCGGCCCAAAACGGTCGCCGCGGACATGGGCTTCTGTCCGGACGAGGACACCTACGAGGAATTGGAAGAACAGGTCGACTACCTGGGCGTGCCTCGGCGGACGCGAGATTTCGGCGACACGATGATGGGCATTTGGCAGCAGTGGCGCGCCGGAATCGAAGGCACGATCTCGTGCTTAAAGCGAGCATTTCGCCTGGCTCGCTGTTGTTTTCGCGGCTTTAAGAATTTCACGTCCGCCGTTGGCAGCGCCGTGTTCTGTCACAACTTAACGATCCTGGCAAAAACCTCAGGAGGCTGACGCGGAACGGACGCAAAAACCGAAAACAACTCGTAAACGTAAGGCGAGGTACGCGCGCTGCGGCGCAACAACGCCGACCCACCACAGAAAACCGAACAAGCCAACTCCCTCGCCCGCTCGTCGCCCCGCGCCGTTCCCAAAGTCGGTCGGAAAGGGAGTATTATCAACGGGAACTAACTACACCATCGCGCTCGACTTCAGCCCAACGCAGACAACCGTCAACGCCATTGGCGAGACCTTGGTGCTTAGCACCGACAGCACGCCGATCAACGTCAGCAGCTTCGAAGTAGAGAGCTTTCAGCAGAATGCTTTCTTCGATAATATCTCGCTTACCAGCGGAAGTGTAGCGCCGGACACGGAAAAACCCAGCGTGCCAACCGGCCTGGGCGCGATGGTTATCTCTTCGAGCCAAATCGATCTGGTGTGGACTGCTTCGACTGATAATGTCGGAGTCACTGGGTATAACGTCTACGAGGGTGGATCGCTGATTGCACCCAATGTGGCGACCACATCGTTTCAACATACAAACCTTGCTGCATCAACCAACTACTCCTACACGGTTGAAGCGGTCGACGCAGCAGGCAACTTGTCTGGCCAATCTTCCCCGCCGGTGGTGGCGACCACTCTCGCAGGGAGCGGCACGATTATTGTTGTTGGTCCTTCGGCTGGCCCAGGCATCGATTTCACAAGCATCCAAGCCGCGGCTAATGTCGTCGATCCGGGGGATACGGTGATCGTGAAGGATGGAATTTATTTTGGAACTAGCACCTTTCAAACTCTGAAAATCAATAGGTCAGGAACGGCCGGTAATTGGATTACATTCAAATCGGAAATCAAATGGGGAGCCATTCTTGATGGGCAAAGTCATTCTACTAAGAAAGGTATTTCTTTTGGATCGGATGTGCAGTATGTTCGCATAGAAAATTTTGAAATACGAGATTACCATGATGGCGGAATATCTCTAAACCAGCCAGATATATCAAATATATACATTTACGGGAATCATCTTCACGGTATCGGACAGATTAACGATCCTAATCTGAAAGCGAGTGGGATAGGCACCTATAAAGGAACTACTGAAGCAAATGCGGCTCAGCATATTACTATTGATAGTAATATCATCCATGATATCGGTAAACTAGGATCGTCAGGAAGTGGGTTTGTGTGGGATCATGGCCTGTATTTGAGGGGGCGCCACCATACAGTTGTAAACAATATTTTGTATAATAATAAATCTGGGTGGTCCATCTTACTTAGTGATAAAGGATCGTATGTTGATTCCGATGACAAATATGACTACATTGCAAACAACACAATCTTTTCGGACAACCATGAGTATAAACAAGGCCATTCGGGGGGCATCATGGTTCGGACTAGTCATGTATGGATTGAAAACAATATCATTACAGTGCCGTCAAATAAGCAATCCGTTGGTGGATCTATTAATATTTTTAATGTGGGGGCTGCAGAAGATAATCTGTACTTTAAAAACAATTTGACAAATGCTAACAATATATGGACTGAGCATGATAGAAGCAGGGCTCATGTAGCCCCTGATTGGCCTGAAACTGAATTGAATAATGTAGAAACGAATATTGTTGGAGTTTCTCCTGCTACATTGTTTGTTGGCGACATCGCCAATATGCCATCGAGCAATCCAGCCGATTATCATCTTAAGGTTGGTTCCACTGCGATAGATGCCGGTAAAATACCTATCCTGCCTGATCTTCCCGGCGGTTTGACTTATGACTATCGCCATACCGCGATCAGGCCACAAGGAAGTGCGTACGACATCGGGGCGTTCGAGTTTGTTCCTCCCGCATCCTTGTTTGCATCGGAGGGCGAAGAGACGAGCGAAGTTTCCCCGGCGACCCAGGGCGAGTTGTTCGACGTGGCGCTGGCCGAATTGATCGGGTCGAGTCGCGGTGAGGCATCGCCCCAGTTGCGTTATTCGCCACAACGCCACATGCAGGTGTTCAATCTGGAACCTTCAGTCGAACTGGCCGAGCGGTTTGTCATCGAGCATCGCGCTGGCCCCGTTGCGCCTGCTTTAAGGTTATCTGGCGATAACAATCCCGCGAGCGATTTAGAGCCAACCGCCCATGACCGGGAAGAGATTTTCAACAGCCTCTTCACAGAATTCGAGGATCTGCTGACATTTTGAGCCCCAGGACTTGGAGCTGGGGCAGGTTCCAAGGGCATGTGGTATGCAGCGAATGAATCGTTTCTATGAATCGAGGATCGCAGTGCAGCTGCCAGCCGCAACCAAGGAAAAATAGCCGCAAAAAACACCAAAAGAACTCGTGTTTTTTGTGGCTGTTTTTTCTTTAGTTGCGGCTTTGCCGAGAGGCAAGAAGATCTCAAAGCAAATATCCAGAGAAAAACGGGGCGATACTTCGCGACAGGCAACCCCCCGGCAAAGCCGGGGGCTGAAATTGCGACTTTGCAGTTCTCCTGATCAGAGCGGAGACATCTCTTACTATTGGTACGTATTCGACTAAGGAGTGGCCGATAAATAACTTCCCGGTTTTCAGTAGGCGGTAGGAATTACGGTGTAATTCCAATCGGGCAATACGTCTTCGAACTGTATGGGATCCAAGTCAAGGAAACGTTCGCTCGCTTTCCGTTTGAGTTGATAATCCTTGTTGAGTACCGCGTAGGTGACTTTCAGCCCGGTGCGAGTCCACACTCGTCGAAGGCATGTTGTGACGACGTCAAGCGTGCGAAACACCACACCGGACCAGGCGCGAGTGACATGAGAAAAAAGACGGTGTTCAATCGGGTTATACTTCGAGCAATGCGGTGGATAATGGGCGACGCGAATTGGAATGTCAATCCGGTTGACCAATCGTTGCAGGTCTTCCTTGAAAATGTGGTGACGACAGTTATTGCTTCCTCCGCCATCGCACAGCAACAGAATCGACTTGGCGTCGGCGTACGTCCGCTCGCCGTGGCGTTGCCACCACACACGGAAGCTGTCGCAAGCGAATTGACTCGTGTCGTGACTGACTCCGAGAGTGAGGTGCCCTGTGTTACGCTTCAGGTCGTACAGCCCGTGCGGGATGACCTTGCCGTCCGCGTAACTGGGAAAGTCGTGATCAAATACGGCATTCGCACCATCGGACCACGACTGCCCAGTACGGAAAAACTCGCCCAAAAGCTCCTTTTTCTTGGTGTCCATGCTAATGATTGGGTTGGGAGAGTCGAGGTATTGTTGCCTCAGTTGGGCAATGTTCTCGAACTGCTCGTTGCGGAAAGGGGTATTTCCCATCGCTTTGGTTTTCTCGGCCTGCCGCTTGTGGAAGCCGAACTCATCGAGCAAGCTTCGCACAGTGTCTGGACAAACGGGCGTTCCCAGCCGATCGAGCTCGTGGGCAATCTCCGTACTCGACAAATAGGTCCACACCACGTCTTCACGCATTGGATCGCCTGCCGTATGGTCAGCAACGACCTGGCGAAGGTTGTTCTCCAGGTCAGGTGCAGCAAAGCTAGCTTTTTTTCGACCCCCCTTTTTTTCGAACCCGTCCTTCGGCGTCATCCACCGGCAATTGGCTCACCTCATGGCGGCCATTCCGAATCGTTTTCTCGTCACAGCCCAGCACAGACGCAACGTACTCGACGCCCCCATGCCCCAGCTTTTCCGATTCTACCGCAGCGTAACGGCGGCGGTCTTTCTCGGACAATGAATCATAAAACGCCTTCATGTGTCCACAAACTACCGACAGATAGGGAACCATGGCTTTCTCCTTCGCCAAGAGAATGGGGGACCGCTCACCCTGGAAGTCTAGCCAATTCGAGAAAAAAAAGGGATGTTATTTATCGGGCGGCCCTAAGCTCGACTTTTTCCGTTTTTTGAGTACTTCAGATCCCCAAATTGGTATAGGTAAAAAGGGCCTCCTTGGTTCAAGCTTTTGACTTGTAACAACCAAAGTCTTGAGCAAGGAAGCCCTCATGGTTCGCGTGCCGCACGATTTCAAGCCGTTACTACAATGTCTCGTTGACACCTTTCACCGGCGAACGACGGCTCGACGATTCGTTCTGTTCTTCCTTGCCGCTATTCTAACAACAGGCGACCGAACTGTCTCTAACGTACTCCGGTTGTTGAGCTTGATTGAGACGGTCAATCCGTCGACCTACCATCGTCTGTTTTCTCACCGTCGCTGGCAATCCCGGCCCTTGGCCTACGCGATTGCCCGTTTCGTCCTTGATCGGTTCATTCCCACCGGGACGGTAAAAATCTGCGGTGACGAAACGGTGGATGGTCATCGCGGCAAAAAAGTTTACGGCAAAGCCCGACATCGCGACGCAGTTCGCAGCGCCAACTCGCACACCGTCTTTCGATACGGACACAAATGGTCCGTCTTGTCGATCCTGGTTCAATTACCTTACACCAATCGTCCCTTTGCCTTGCCGGTGCTGGTCGCTCTTTATCGCAGCAAGCAGTGCAACGCTGATGAGGGGCGTCGCCACAAAACTCCCGTGGACCTGATGTGCGGCTTGCTAGCAACGCTAATGCACTGGTTTCCCGACAGAAAGTTCGTTCTTGCAGGTGATGGAGCTTATGGAACTCATCAGATGACACGTTTTGCCTATAAACATCGAAAACGATTGTCGCTGGTAAGCAAGTTCTCGGGTGACGCAAGTCTGTTCGCGCCGCCACCCAAACGCAAGAACCCCAAAGTCGGTCGACCACGAGTCAAGGGCAAGGCCTTACCCTCACCGGCCGAGGTGGTTGCTAGGAAGAAAAAGGGGAAACGCTTACGTGTGCGGTGGTACGGCGGCGGCTGGCGAAATGTCGAAGTGATCACGGGCAAGGGCCATTGGTATCAGAGTGGCAAAGGCGCGATCGAAGTATTGTGGGTGTTTGTCCGTGATCTCAGCGGCACCCATCGAGATGAATACTTTTTCACGACCGATCATTCCATGTCTGCCAAAGCAGTCATTGAAATGTACGGCGGACGCTGGAATATCGAGACCACGTTCCAGGAAATGCGTGAACACCTTGGACTGGAAACAACACGCGGCTGGAGTCGCCAGACGGTGTTGCGAATGGCGCCCTGTCTGTTTTGTGTGTACACGCTGGTAGTGATCGTTTTTGATACGATGCCGTGGTCCAATCCACACGTCCGACTGAAGCACTGGGTTGGCAAGGAGCAAACGACATTTTCTGATATGATCATCAGTGTTCGACGCTATTTTTGGATGGAATGGATTTTTGCATGGGTGCCTGGAGGCGAGGTCGTGCAAAAATTATCCAAACCCTTGCGAGTTGTGCTAGACTTCGGGCTAGCCCAAGCCGCCTGACGGAAAAAGTCGAGCTAAGCGAGCGTGTTTTGTCAGGAGAGAAGAAGGCTGTAATGGTGTTTTATTGTTGTCACAGTCTGCGGTAGCCACTGGAATTCATGAAGAACCGGGGATGTTCTTCAGGGAATTTCGTGGGGGAATTTTCAGGGGACGGATGCTCCGAGCATCATGGCCTCTACGGGACAAAAAAGCTACCCCTACGGGGAAAAAAGCTGCTCGTTCGTCGCGATCTGCCATGAAAATTCCTGAAGTACCGTTTGCGTTCAACGGGATCGTTTACGATAGGTCCCAAAACGTTTGGTCGTTCAGGCTTTCTCAGCCCCTGGTGGCCTCCAAACGGGTTCTGGTAGGTTCTTAGCGAGTGAAACTGGAAGATTTCGTCACAACTCAAAGTCAGGCTGAACCAGTACAGAACCATGCTGTCATTGCTCAAAGTGGTGCTATCCAATTAGTAGTTTCCTTCTTTGCCTACCCATGAACGGCTACACGTAGGCTAACCGCCAGCAGCTTTTAATAAACTTCGATCGATACTGGACGGCTGGTCAAACCCGTCCCCGTTTGCTCAGAATCGGCTTTGATTCTTGCCTGGAGTGTACTCGGTCCCTTGCCCAGCTTGCTGGCCTTGACCCGAATACTCCCCTGCCCTTTCTTGATGAGGCCTAGCTCGAGGCCATTATTCATAATGGCAGCCGTGCCGGCCATTGTACTCGTAACGGAAATCTTGAGTTCTTTTGTTACCGAGACACGACTCGCCGGCGAAACGGTCATTTGAAGAGCGTTCCTGCCATTTTTCACCGTTACCCAACCGATCCAACGTCCTTGAGTTTCGATAGGCGTGTCGTCGATGGCAACGACCCGTACTTCGTGGAATCCGTCGGCTAAAGCGGTCGTATTGAGTTGAAACGCTTCGCCCGGATTGCACATCTGCGTGCGGATCCCATCGACGAACAGCTCAAACCGTTTGACCTTAGTCTTTCCAGAAATACTTGCTGTCGGTGTCACCTTGATATTTCCGCGAACCGTTTGCCCCTCGTCGATACCGTCCACGGTGACCTTGGAAATGTCTGCCCACGGGCGGCAAAGCGGGTCTCCGACAACCAGCAACTGGAATGGTCCGGTCACCGACTGATAAAAGGCTTCTGCCAGAGAACACCCGCGTGCATAGTGGACATGAATCGATGGGAGCGGAAATTTCGCCTGTAGCGCAAAAGGCTCGATCACTGTACCGCTCGCCCCGGCCGCACCTGCGCGAAGAAAATCGGTGAGGACCGTTTGGGGAGGGCCTGGGGGCTTCTTTTTCGGATTATCTTTGGGCGGTTTCCAAGGCTTCCTTTTCACAAAAATACCGCCATAACTGGTCAAGTTGTCACCGATCGCGCCGGGTCGCATTTCCACGCCCGATCCGATCAGATTGAATCGGGCGGCCCCCATGGTGATCCCCATGACATCAAATTTTTTTGCCGGCAGCGTTCCTTTGAGGATTTTCGCTTGGACACCTAATAGGGCCAGTTCGCGCTTTACATCAGGAAAACTGCGATGGCGCACGGTCGACCGAATATTATCGTTTTTCATCAAGTAGATTGTCCCCCGAGGCGACAAGCCATCCGCTTCGGCCGAGCTACGGAGGTAGCGGATGACCTCTTTCTCGGTGTTGCCCCGACCGTAGGTCACGCCCAACATCGTCGAGAGCAGATAAGAAAGGCCCTGCTGTCCGTTTTTCACTCGTTTCCCCGTGGGCGACCATGAATAGTTGGAGCGAAAACCACGTGAGGTCGTGATGCCCAACTGGGATTTTGCCGCGTAGAAATTGGTATTCAGATTGAACATTTCCTTCCGTTTTCCCAGTACAAACGGCGTCAGGTACGTAGCGCCTGTGAGCGATGCAGTCGGTCGCAGTTGCGCTGGAAATTTTTCACCGGGGTAGTCCGCCTTAAAGTTCAAGCGGACAGGGAAATCAGAAGAGTAAACCAGGTAATCGATTTGTCCTTTCAAGCCACGTTGGAGCATCTCACTCAGCGCGGGCTTCAAAATACGATCGCTGAATGTGGCGCCTGAAGTTGAATACTGCGCAGGATCCCATTTCAAATAGTAAACATTTGCAGCAGGTATTTTTCGCAGGGCAATATAATGGTTTGCGATAGCAAGCGATGCTTGGCTACGAGAGTTCACCAGCAGAAAGACGTTCTCCGGCCCACCTCCGGCACGGGCAAAATCGATGGCAGGAACCATCGCCGCTAGCATCCATACGAAAAGGCAACATGCCCGCAAGAGTCTATTCCACATATCGACCTTTATAGAATGGTGGTTCACGGCCCAACTTTCGGTAAACGGTTCAGTGTAGCCACCAATCGCGATGTCGTGAATCGCACATTTCCCTATTCTCAGCCCACGGCTTTGCCGTGGGGTTGCCGTGGGGTTGCCGAGAATTAGGCGAGCGGCAATTGAAAATTTACCAGAATACTAGCACGACGCGCAAGCGAGTGTGTGCTAGACCCACTTGCTTGCGCTGCGTGCTGGTAATTTTCATTCTGCCGCTCGCCTTAGAGTCCACACTGCTACCACCCCCCGGCAAAGCCGGGGGCTTTCATTCGTAAATCCCCAACGCTCGCTCAAATTGGTCGGTAATCCCCCTAATATCAAAATTCTCCTCGGCATAGCGCCGGGCGCCTCGGCCAAATTCGGCGCACCGATCGGGCGAGGCGATCATCTCGGCTGCCGCCTTAGTAAAACCTTCAATATCGTCAGGTTCCACAACCGTGCCTGCTTGGTGGTCGGTAATCAGCCGGGCGGCTAGATTGCTGCCCGGCATCGCGGCCAACACAGCTCGCCCGGCACACAGGTAGCTGAGTACCTTCGACGGCACGCTGAACACGCCCGCATCAGGCTCCAGCACGGCGACCAACACATCGGCGCTGCCCATCACGTCGGCCATCACCTCGAATGGTTGAAATCCCATGCAGCGGAGCGACCTGATCCCTGCCGCCTCGGCTTCGCGCTGGAGCCATTCGACGCCGCTGCCTTGGGAGACGACGATCATTTCGCCTTGGCCCAATTCTCCTTGGCCCAATTCCCTATCACCCTGCTCGTCGAGCATCTTGGCCAAGGCGAGCAGCAGCGCCGGATTGTGTTTCATCGCTAGGGTGCCGGTGTAGATGAACCGCGGTCCCGGGCCAAGCGAAAACTGCTGCGACCATCCGTTCTCACGCGGCCGCTGGACAAGCTCTTCCAAGACGGCCCAGTTGTGGATCACATGGATCTTCTCACGGTCGATACCCCATTTTTGAAACACGGGGATAAAATCGTCGGTAATCACCACCAGCGCGTCGCTATTGCGGGCCGACTTGCGATCGAGCGCCATGAAGTACTGCCCCACGACGTGTCCCACCACAGGGATGCGCCGTTTGAGCAACCGATAGGCCGCGATGCCGTAGATATCTTGCACCCAATAGACATACCGAATGTCTTGCCGCTTGCAATGCCGCACGACGCGCCACTGCGGTATCGAAGGCGTGTTGCCCGACAGCACCACCTCGGGCCGAAATCGCCGGCAGACCTCGACCAGTCGCCGGCCATACTCGGATTCCATCCGAAACCGACGGACGAAACCGTTCTTCGGGATCTCCGCTCCCAGGTCGATTGCCTCGACATCGAAACCGGGCGCATCGTCCGTCAGTTTTCGCAAGGTGCCACGCGGCGTCGAAAACGATCCGCAATAAACGTGCAACACCTCGTGCCCACGCGTCGCAAGCTCTCGGCTTAATTGCGGCTGAAACGGGTGACCGACATAGTCGTGAACCAGAATTCGCATTGGTTATTCAAACTTAAAAAGAAGATGAACCACCGAGAACCCAGCGAGGCCGCCGGCCGCAACCAAAAACCTCAGATTCGATAAACTAAAAACACGTTGGATATCTACCACAGAGGACGCAGAGATCGCAGAGAAATTCTCTAAAAAACCTCTGTGATCTCTGTGATCTCTGCGTTCTCTGTGGTGATAAAAAAGAATCTGACATTTTGGTTGCGGCTTTGCTGCGCCGTGTTCTCCGTGCTCTCTGTGGTAAAATTCCTTATTTTTTTCAATTCAAGTTATTATTCACTTTCGGCTTTCGATTCTTCGCATGATCTCGGCAACAATTCGCTCGCGATTGGAAGTATCGTCAAAATGATTGAACCGCTGGCACAAGTTTTTGGAAACTTCCATCACGGCCTCCTTTTCGGCGATGTCGCCATCAAGACAGCGAGCCACTTCGTCGAGCACCGCTGGCCATCGGGTGCATTGCTTTCCTAGCGTGAGCGCTTCAAGCGGTTCGTAAAAGTCGCGGCTCCCCTTGTATTTGTCAAAGTCGGGCGTAAAAAAGACTACCGGTCGCTTCAGCAGCGAGAAATCGACGCAGCCGCTGGAATAGTCGGTAATCAACAGACTACTACAACGTAAGAGCGACTGAAAATCGATCCGGCCACGGATCGGCACGATATGCGATAACTTCTTGGCTTCCAGCTCCTGGTAAATGTCCGACTGGCTGAAAGGGTGCAGCCGGATCGCCAGCACCGCGCCCAGTTCCGCCAATCGACGATCTGTCTCTTCGGCATCGAACGATTCCCACAGGCAGCTTTCGTTGCCATCATCACGCCATGTGGGCGCGTAGAGAACAATGCGGCTATTCCCTGCGACACCAGAGAAAAAAGTCTTCTTCAGTCGCTCATCCGCTTCGAGCAGCGCACCGTCCTGCCCCAGCAAAATATCCGCTCGTGGCGAACCGGTAACGGCCACCCGATCGCCGAGAACTCCAAATGCCGAGGCCATGCGCTGGGCAGTAAATTCATTGGTTGCAATAATCAGATTGTTCCGACGCCAGGCAAACTTCGATGCGGTCAGCACCAGGTAATTCATCAGACGCCCCAACATCGTGTGATCAAGGGTCACTTGGCAGTCGCCTTTGAAATCGAGCTGAATTTTTTTAAGTGGCGTCGCATGGTAAAGCTGGGTGATAAACATCCCGCCGATAAGACCCCGGCTTAAATCACCAAGACCATTCGAGATGACTCCCACGCCTGCTCGAAGCGTGTGCCAGATCCCGGCCAAGCTACCAGCCCTTACGGCTTTCAGTCCAACTGCTTGAACCTCTTGAAAGACTTCATCGCTTAGCGCCAGCCACACCGCCTCGATCTCAGGCTTGTTGGCGACCACATATTCCATCATGTACCTGGAGTTATCGCGGAACCCAGCTTGGCTACCGAAAAGCCAGCGTGTTTTCGACCGAGGAAACAGCGAGCTAAGCAGAACCAGCGGCGCGCCCGCCACCGCGAGCAGCAGCCGAACGAGATTACGAACTGGAAGACGCTTTTGAGCCATGGGATTACTTGGATGGTTGCCAATCAATGAACCACAGAGAACACAGAGGATCAGAGTTTGAAACGCTTAATGCCGTCCTTAAGTACTTTCGTGTTGAGGTTGATCAGCAGTCCGGTCGAGATGCCTGTCAGTTTCATGTAAGTTAGTAGCTGAGCGTGGTGGATTCCCTGGATTTCTTTGACGGCTTTCAGTTCCAGGATCAACTGGTCTTCGACTAGAATGTCGATACGATACCCACAATCGAGGTGGATCCCCTTGTACTCAATGGGCAACGGATGTTCCAACTTAAAACGAACATCATGGAGTGTCAACTCACGCGCCAGGCACTGTTGGTAGGTTGATTCCAATAGTCCAGGACCAAGAGCCCGATGGACCTCGATGGCGGATCCAATCACTTTGCCAGTTCAGGGGTCCTGTTCCATGATTCTCTGTGTGCTCGGTGCTCTCTGTGGTGAAATACTCCTGATCAGGACTGCGGTGAACGGTTGCCTTTGAATCTATTTACCGAACAAGTCCTTTGCTAGGGTGTAGTCTTCTTCAAAATCAATCTCGTTCCATGGCTTGCCCGTGATATCACATGCTTCCACGGCTAGTTGATTGCTGTCAATCACTCGCTGGACAATGAATTCAAAGTATTCCTGCTCATGGCCCGACTCGATCGCGTCTTCGGCATGTTGTCTTAGAACATCAAAAGCACCTTTTCCAATACGTGCAAACCCGGTGAACTCGCCATCCGCCTCCTGGGAGGACATGTTCTTCGTCACGGTCGTGACACGCGAGCCATCGAGCCGCACTTTCATCTCTTCTTCCTCGCAGCGACGGCTATCGAAGGTTAACACGACATCGCCTTGGGGATAGTCGATCAGCGCATCGACAATCGGCTCCGAAACCACTGTATCGGCATGAATGTAGAGCGTCGTTTCGTCATGCAAATGATCGAGTGCCAACCAAAAGGAAAACAGGACGTTGGTGCGATCAAAGAGCGGATTGAAAACAAAGCATGCCTCTCTTTTCCAATGCTTGCCAACATAGTCGATTATCTGTTGCCGCTGGTAGCCAACGACAATGACCAGTCGCTCGACGCCCGACTTGTCGAATTGTGCCAGCGTGTGCCCAAGAAGGGTCGTTTCTCCAAAGGGGAGCAGCGACTTGGGACGATTCTCCGTCACCCCTTCAATTCGCGATCCTTTGCCCGCGGCAAGCATAAGTCCCTGCATCATTACCATCGACCTTTCGTAGATTTCTGTAATCGTTCACGGCGTGAAAGGGGGAGAACCACGAATGAACACAAATAGACACGAATAACCATTGCCAGACAGGTGTTGGCTACGCGTCGGGTGGATGGTTAAGAGCCCGCCCGCATGGGCGGTGTCGGCTAAGGAGCCAATCTTGCAGTATAGTACTGACCAAGAACCAATACAATCACTAGCATGAGGCCGGTGCTTGGCTCAGGTACTGTGACTGACGCTGTCGAACTCGACACTCCGAAGCCAAACTCTCGTTGCCAGATGAGGAAATCGGCACCGTCGCTGTCTCCATCGCGGTCCGCATCCCCTGCTATGGGATTGGCATCGCCAAAATTGGTCTGCCACATGGTGAGATCAGAGCCATCGACTTTGTTGTCGTTGTTAAAGTCGGCGGCAGGAAGTAGAGCCCATAAAGTCGTCGGTTGATCTGTCAGAATGCCATCGATACCCCAGTCGATTAGCTCTTGCATTCGAGCAGAACCATTCACGGTCCAGGCATGCACCTCCATTCCATTGGCATGGGCAAGGTCAATGCCTGCCTGATTAATGCTCACGTGGTGCCAAGCCAGAAAATCGGCTCCTTTCGATTGGGCGGAATCAATTTGAATTTGATCGATTGGAGCACCGCTCTTAAGGAAACCAAGATTGTATGCGGGATTCAATACATCCAACCCATCCAGGAAATTGGCGTCGAACGCAAGACGCGAAATGCGTCGGTTGTCAATCCGAGTCCTAAGATCGCGTCATGATAGGTTTGCGGACTCCCCGTTTTTCGTTCGATCATTGATCATTGGTTGGATGCCGAGTGTATTGGCCGTCTGAATTGCTTCTGCAAAAGTTGGCACGGGTTCTCCAGCAAACTGAGGAGAAAACCATGAACCCGCATCAAGGGTCTGAATCTGTGCGAGTGTGAAACTGGTAACCGGGCCAGTGCCGTCGGTGGTTCGATCCACAGTACCATCATGCATCAGCACGAGTTGCCCATCAGAAGTCGTGCGGACATCGAACTCAAAAAAGTCGGCCGTCGAAGCTGCCAAACTGATCGAAGCAATCGTGTTTTCCGGCGCGTTGCTCGAGTCGCCCCGGTGGGCTACGATCAAAATGCCAAAACAGGCAGATTGGAGATAGCCAAGATGGAATACAAGTATGCTTACCAGAGAGAGAGAGAGAGACTAGCCCGAATTGGCATGATAAAGATTATGACACAAAGCTTGGGGAAATTTAGCATGTTGATGTTCTCGTTCCACAGTACAGACAGACAGGCAAGCCGAAACGAACTCCGCACTGTTTCGGCATCGCGTTCAACGACTTCCGATCATTATAATCTACCACAACGAGATCGTCATCTCTTTTGATTCAAAATTCTTTGCCGCGCCGCGGTAAGTAAGGGATGGTATCATTTAGGCGAGCGGCAGATGAGAATTTACCAATCTTAACCCGACGCGTAAGCGAGGGAATTGCCCCGGTATCCTCAGTCCCTCGCTTACTCATCGGGTTATCAAGGTAAGTTCTCATCTGCCGCTCGCCTTACATCGACCGTTCGTAGATTTTCTGGATCGCGGCGGGCGAAACATCGCCCGGGTCCAAGGCGAGATTTCCAGTAACCAGTCCTGTCAGTTCTGCCGCTTGGTCAGGGCGAATGCCCAGCTCGGTGAGCGTTCGCCGCATTCCGATTTCATCGAGCAACTGGTCCACCAACTCGACCAGTCGCGATGCGGCCGCCTGCGCACGAAGCTCGGCAACGTGAGGGTCAATCCACGAGGCACACTCCGCAAAAAGCGCGGTCGCGTGCGGCTCGGTCGATCTCAACCAGGCAGGATAAAGTGCCGCGAGCCCTTCGGCATGTGCCGTGTCGGTGAGCGAACCGATCGGGTATTGCAAGCGATGGGGAAGGCATGTCGACGACAAGGCCAAATTGATGCCCATGATCATGCTGGCATAGGCCATGTTCGAGCGGGCTGCCAGATTGCCGAGGTCGCTGTTCAGGAGAGGAAGATTTAAGAAAACGGCTCGTACCGCATGACGCGATAAGTCGGCCGTGAATCGATTACGTTTCTTCGAAATGAATGTTTCCACGGCATGGGTTAAGACATCGAAACCGGCAACCATGGTGACATCCACGGGCATGCTGAGGGTCAACTCGGGATCGACAAACGTCCAATCCGCGGCGAGCGTTTTCCCGCGAACGCCCCCTTTTTTCTTCGTGGCATCATCGGTAATAATCGATGCCCAGCTCACCTCGGCCCCGGTGCCACTGGTGGTGGGCATCAAAATCAAGGGCAGCTCTCGCTTGGGGAGCGTCTTTCCAGAAGCTAACATTTCGGTAGGGTCGAGCCGGTTGCTGATCGCCATGGCGGTTGCCTTGGTTTGGTCCAAGCAACTTCCGCCCCCGATGCCCAGGATGACATCGATACCCGAATCACGATGTTGCCGATAACACTGGTCGATGTGGCTGATCCGCGGATTTGGGCTGATGTGTGTGAATGCGATAAGGCTCTTGACGCCGCTGGCGATTTCCTGGACGAATGAGCCTGAGACGCCGTCGTCCAGCGTCCTTTGGCTCGCGATCACAAGCACATTCTGCCAACCGTTCTCCCGGATCAACGGCAAGATATCGTTCCTTATCCCCACACCGAAATGAACGGAGGTCGGCAATTCGATGGTAAATGGTGTTGTCATTTGTTCTTCGTTTTTTTATTCCGATGTAACACTTCAGCCATCTGCAGTAGTCAAGATGATTTAACCACAGAGAACACAGAGAAAAATGAATTCTAGTTGCTCCTCTATGGAAAGAGGTGATAGAACCTCCGTGGCCTCTGTGTTCTCTGTGGTAATTTCCTAATTCGCTGTGCATCTGGCTGAAGTGTTACGTTCCGATCAATCTACTGTCTCAAAGAACTACAGGTTTTCGACGCGCTCCAGGTGCAGAAGCTCGTGTTTCTGGATCAGTTCTCGACGGACATCGAACAAAGGCTCCAGTCGGTCGAATGTGCTCAAATATAACTGATAGAAATCGTCGTACAGCGTGCGATTCTGTGGCCGAGGTAGAAAAATCTGTCTTGCGCGAACCATGCGGTGGCACGCATCGGCAATGCTCGGGTAGCTGCCATGGGCAACCAGGGCGATGATGGCCGCGCCAAGGCATGTCGACTCAAACTCGTCCATGATGTGATATTCCGCGCCGATGATATCGGCTTTGATTTCGTTGACCAGCCCGATGCGTGCCAACCCACCACTTGCGGTGAACGAGGTGACGGGGTTTCCCAATTCCTCGAAAATATCGGTGAATTCGCGAATGCTGTACCCGATTGACTCGAAGACCGCTCGCGTTAGATCGCCTCGCGTATGGTGCCTTTCCAACCCGAAGAATGCGCCCCGGGCACCGCTGTTCCAACGTGGCGCCCGGGCACCAAGCAGATGGGGGATAAAGATAAGCCCATTCGCCCCGGGCATGCTCGCCCGGGCTTCCAGTTCCATCACTTCATAGGCATACTGTTCGCCGCTATAGAAACATTGTTTCGTCCATTCCACCAAGCCTCCGCCCAGGTTGTTCGAGCCACCGAGCAAGTAGCCGTTTGCCGGTTCAAATGCCTGGCAGAAGATACGCTTCTTCTTGTCTTCCAGTGGTTTATCTGAAAACATGCGTATCGACGTAACGGTGCCTGAAACGTCACACACTTTTCCAGATTCGATGACGCCCGTTCCAAAGACAGAGCATATTGCGTCGTAGGTGCTCAGCCGTATCGGGACCCCCGCCGGGATGTTGAGTTCGGCCGCAACGGAATCGGCAATCGATCCAACCAGGGTTCCCGATTTCTTGACCTCCGGAAAGAGGCCCATTTCGATTCCCAGGTCTCGAAGCAGTTTTTTCGGGTAGCTTTCCGTATCATGCTGGAAGTAAAGCTTTTCCGCATTGAGTCGGTCGGTCGCGGTCTTGCCACCGGTGAGCTTGGCAATCAGAAAATCGTTCGGGGCGAGGAATTGGTGGGTCTGGGCATACGCGGCAGGCTCGTGCCGTTTCATCCACAGCACCCGGGCCAACTGGGAGAAACAGGTGCAGGAGAACCCATACTCGCTCGCAAGAGACTGATAGCTGGGCAGCTTGGCAATGTCTTCCGCCTCTTGTTCAGCCCGTCGGTCCGAAACCATAATCACCGGACCGGTGCCATTGCAATTAGAATCCACCGGTGTCAAGCAGCTTGCGGAGCACGAGACGGTGATCAACTCGATTCGTCGTGCGAGCTCCCGATCTAAAGTCACTTCGCCTACCACCTTGGCAAGCTTCTCACACCACTCGTCGGAGGATTGCTCGACATACACCCCGCGCAGAGATGTCGACACGGGCAGCGCCGCACTGGCCAAACGCTGGCCTTCCTGGTCGAACAAAATGGCGCGAATGCTTTTCAGTCCAAGATTTATAACGAGTATCACTTCTTCAACCTCTCGCAGAAATTATGTTAGTGTTTGCACGATTTGGCAGCAGAGCTGCTCGCAGTCTTGCTGGATGGCCCGATGCAGCGTGCCGGGGCTTTTGGCTACCTCCTCAGCAAGATTTTTTTTGGCCAGGATTTCTGTGTAGACCATCTTGATCGCGGTGGAGATATTCACTTTTGCGCATCCCAGGTCGATCGCTCGGCGATACTCTTCGGTGCTAAACCCGGTTCCGCCATGCAGGACCAACGGCACGCTTGTCGCTCGGGCCACCTGTTCCAAAATATCCCAACGCAACTCCCCCGTCGATTTGGCTTTTCCATGGGCATTGCCAAACCCCACGGCCAAGCAATCGACGCCCGACTGTTGTGCAAACCGAATCGCCTCCTCCGGATCGGCCAACAGACTGGACGACAACGCGCCATCCTCCTGCCCCGCGATCCCTCCCACTTCGCCCTCCACGGCAACTCCCGCCGCATGCGCCTCGCCCACCACCTCGCGGGTCAGGCGCAAATTCTCCTCCAGTGCCAATCCCGATCCGTCGAACATCACCATATCCCAACCTGCCCCGATACATGACGAGATCAAGGCAGGGTCGGAACAATGGTCCAGATGGAGGTAGATATTCGCACCGGTATGCTTTTTTGCCAGCGAAAACCACTGGAACAGAAGCCGGGCCCCAACCGTTTTCAGCACGCCGACAGATATTTGCGTAATCACCGGCCGCCCCATTCGGGCCGAGGCCTTCGCGGCCGCCAGCATCACGTCGAAGCTGGGAATATTAAACGCCGCGATGGCACCCCGCCGCTCGCGGCATTGGATCAAGACCTGGCTAATGGAAATGGTTGGGATCGGCATCGGGTTACTGTCGTGGATTTTGATTCGGTTGTGCAGCAGTAGGCCAACAAGTCACGTTCCAATATTCCTACGCCGAGAGCAACAGGTCCATGTACTTCTTGGCAATGGTTTTTGGGGCAAAGCGACTGCGAATCGAGTTAACAAACTTGCTGGTTGGGCGTATCGAACTCTTTTGATCGAGCAAATCGGTCAGTTGCTCGGCCATTGCTGCCTCGTCGCATGGGTCCTCAAGGTAAAAGGCAGAGTCTAAAGTTACTTCACGCAGCACAGGCAGCCCGGATAGCAGCACCGGGGTTCCCAAACCGAGGGCTTCTACTGCGGGCATGCCAAATCCTTCGAACAACGAGGGCAAGACAAACAAATCAGTTTTTCTGTATAGCGAGCCGATTTGGTCATCGCCAATGTAGCCAGTGACAACCACACGATCGTTGAGGCCCAGATCACGAATAAGATCAACGGTCGAAGGGAAACGGTCTGCGACTTTCTCATACCGCCGTCGCCCTGCGGTAATCGTTGCCCTTGGTTGGCCCACCAAGACGAGTTGATGCTCGGGAAAACGATCCTTGATGAGATGGAATGCGCGGATTAGCGTCGCGATGTTCTTTTGGGGCCGATCTACGGCAACACTCATCAAAAAGGGTCGGCCTTGGGTGAAATCGCGATCCGATTCATCATCATACCGCTGCCAATCAATAGGATTCCAAATCGCATGGACTCGATCTGCCCACTCGCTGCCATAGACGTCGATTATGTCCTGGCGCACAACCCCCGAGATACTGACCACGGCACTGCTTTTTCGCAAAGTCCTTTTATGGCACCAGCGCAACCAGATTCGCTTGTGCGGTCGCATCATTTCCGGCATGTGATAGTAAAGCAGATCGTGAATCACAGTAACATTACGCGGCGACTGCAAAAACGAAGGCGTAAAATAGTCGAGAAACAGCATGGCATCAAACTGTTTGCTTTGCTTCCAAGCGATACGCGTTTCTTGGGCAAAGCGATCCCAACTCGGAAAAACGGGGGATATCCTGGAGACGGGAACATACTGCCAACAATCGTCATCGACGATCGGCACCTCGGGCGTATGAAACAGGGTTAGCTCAATATCTTGATAAGCCTGATCCTGCGCGCATAGTTCGGCGAACCCTTTCAACAGATTCCGCTTGAAGGAAAAGAGGCCCGCCTGTCGTTGCAGACCGGGTGAAATTGCAGATACCGCGACATGTCTCGCCATTGATTCCTCTCATGGTCCGCCCAATAAACTCTGTTACTCAATAATTTCTACCGGGCTGGCCTTGGTACGGCTGATAGCCGTTCACGGCAATCGGTTGTGCGGGAAGCCTATCGGGACGTCGCTTTCCTACAAATAGGTGGGCTACCGTGCGCAATAGAATCATGACTAGAAAGCAAGCAAATATCCACATAGAGATTTGTGATATCACACCCCGAGGCCAAAGGATCACATGCCCTGAGGCAGTGGCAAAGAAACCGAGCAGTAACGGGTTTCCTGGATTTTTGAGCAAGACTTCGTCTAGGAAGCGAAGCACGAACGCAGCTAAAAATCCGTAGAGAATTAGCGCCGGTATCCCCCCATCACGGTAGCCTATACCTACCACACCAACGCCCCAATTCGTTCTTTGACCTTTTCTCAGTGCACCGGAATCAAACGGCAACGTCAGCCCAATGTTCTTTGGCTTGTCAGGCCAAAGAGCGCGTGGAAAAGGCATCGTGGCCCCGACATAAAATGAATAGAGCGGCCGCACCTTTGCCCAAGGATGGCTTCCTGGATCCACAACATGGGCCTGGATTGATATTAAGGATGCCTCGACAGGCTTCTGGCCAATACGGGCAAATTCGACTGTTTGTATATCGGACCAAGCCGACTTTAACATTGAGATACGTGTTTTGGCTCCTTCGCTGCGCGTTAGCTTGGACTTTGTCCCCCATCGCACACCGTGAAATCGTACCGCTCGATAAGCTTGGTCGAAGGCTGCAAAAGGCACTAGTAACAGGGCGAACAGAAGAACTACCTTCCACGGTTTCATGTACCGCAATTTCCACCAATACAAACAGAGAGGAACCACACCTAATGTGCCATAGAGTAAGCGTCGCCCACCTCCATAAGAAAAGGCGGAGAAAGCAGCCAAAGCCAGAACGAATAGGAGTAGTACCAATCGGAAAGGATCTGTTCGATTCTGATACCAATTCGCAAGCGCAAAGGTCAAAGCAAAGATTGGAGCAATTGCCCCAACTCGCACGCTCATTTGAGTGAATCCTGGCACAAAGGAGATTGCGAGTTGACCTAGGGCCAGTATGAGCGAAATGATGGTGAGGGCATACAAAGTGCCCGAACTAAAGTGCGGCCATGTTGTCAGCCATCGACCCGCAAGGTGCCTAGGCATCTTTAGATAGCGGTAGGTAAGGAAGAGGGTGATATAGAAAGCTGCTAGCCCAGTATAGAAGTAGGTGAAAACAGAGTTAGAATACTGGAAATAATGCCCCCGAGTTACGGAGTTCAATCCGGAAAAACCGACGAAGATACCCGAACCGAAGAGAAACAGGTTCCAGAAACAGAACAAGTCTCGCTTGCCTCGTAAGTAGGGGACAAGTACCGCGAGAAACATTGCGATCGAAAATACGACGCTAAATGAGAACAGGAATTTATCATCGGGCGACATAGCCGTCTCTTCTCTTCAATGGATTGGAAAGGCAAGCTGCCTTCCTTATACGCCTTGATAGGCAAAATAGTTGTCACGCGGAACCGCTGCAATTTACAGACTTCACGATGCTTTCACTAAAACGATTCGCATAAGAACGGGGTCTTCATCTTTGTATACCGAAAGGCCATTCTTTTCAAGAAAATAAACAACCTCAAAACCAATCTTCATGACTTTGTGAAGAAAGTCCGGAGTATGAATAAACCTTCGATAGTGATCCGTAAAATAGGCATGCCCCTCTTTGTGTTCCCCGACACCACAGAGCGGGTCTCTTGTCGTTCGTGCTTCAATAAGAAAAAGACCATCCGAGGGGAGTGCTTCATGCGACTTTGCAAGAACCATATCCTCCTGTTCGAGCGTAATCGCATGCATGGTAAATCGCGAATAGATTACATTGACATCAGCAAACCTTGAGTAATCCGCCTTGACAAAGTCGTCTTGAATTATCTTCAAACGATCTTTTGTTGGACTCACCTCTAGCTTTTTATCTTCTAATTCGTAGACTTCTGCACTTTGATCTATTGCAATGACATTATTCTGGTTTTCAGAAAAATAAAATGCATCACGCCCATTGCCTGAACCAAGTTCAAGAATCGTTGAACCTGTGGGGATATAATCCGCGACACAAAATTCAGCGAAAGTGCTGGGGAAATTAACGGCTTGCCTTTTTTTGTAAAAGGATTCCCAATATCTTTTGTCCATCTATGCTCCTAACTGGGTCTTTGCAAAGCGCCGAATCATGACCAGTTGGCCTAGCGCGGCAGGGTGATAACAGTGTCAAATGATAAGATGGATTGGAAGGGCAAGTTGCCTTTCTGAGTGTTCCTCTGGTAGGGCAATACGGACTGGTATGACCTAGGGATCAGATTTTGCAACAGCAGGCCACCACATTATCCCTATTGTACCTGACGAAAAAAAAGGTTGGGTACTTGAACTGCTATTCACGATGAGAAGTCCTCGACGCGCAATCTTTTTCGCGGGATAATACCAAGCATCCGGCTTATGCTTGCCTTGGGATACGATCTTCAACCGCTGCGCAAAAGTTCCAATACACGCTTGGAAGCCTAAAAAAGTCGTCACTGCCAAATAGAGTAAATGCGATATACTGCGCCCGGACACAAAGACGTCACGAAGCTGGATTCGTCAAGAATTCAGTCTGGCCCATTTCCGCTGAATTCTTGCGAATCCAGCTACCAGGCGCAATGTGCCAAACTTGCTCGGACGCGGTATAGCAAAGATGTAATAGAACATTCCTACACGTAGCATGTCGAAAAATATCCCATGCAGGAAAATCTGCAAGTAAGCCTTAACGCAGGATTTCCACATCATACCGGCGAATACTTTATACTCCCCTGACTATCCAGCCATTTGTCAATATTAGCATTACCCTCAGCGTAAACAGGTACTTTATCTGTCATACTCCAAACCAACTTGCCAGCGTATTTGTCGATGTTGTTCACGCTGGCATCCTTGTTCTCTAAATTGGTTTTCGTATCCGATGAGGGTTGCCCCAATGTTTGGGTGTGACTGTCGAGAATAATCTTGTTGGTCAACAACTCATTCCGGTGATAAGCCATCATCTCCTCAGCGGAGAGTACTGAACAGTACAGTCGAAAGTCGTCTAGCGCCCCATTAAACCATCGGACATTATTTCGATTGGCTCCGATATTGATTCCGGTAATCGTTTTGAGCGTAGCTGCCAATTCATTTGAGGATGTTTGAGCTATTCCATTGACAAATGGTAATAAGTTGGTCCCATCGTAAGTCACACCCAATGTGTACCAAACGCCGGCCTCAATAGTAAGACCTGAGACTGTAACAGAAATGTCAGCTACCCCACCTGGAGGTTGATTTCTTGAAGCCCACACTTTGATTTCATCTTGTGCCGTTACCTCAGCAGAAATCGCGAAATTACCGGTCGTCTCGAAGAGCACTCTCCTATTATTTGCTCCTCCATCAACTCGGAACTTAATCAGTGCAGAGTACACATTGGTATCTGCAATTGTGTTCGGTGTTGAGCCTGGAACCGAACCTAAATTGACCCATTCATCACTACCGTTGAGAAGCAGAGCCACTCCGTTTTGTCCTGTGGTAGCCGTGATGTTCGAAGCAACTCCATTCTTCAAGTGTGTCCCGGGGCTGTTGTGCCGCGTGTAATCTTTCACAGTATTGTCAGTAAGTTCACCAAACTTCCAGTGGAGCAATAGATCGTTGAGCTTCGTACGACTACTATCTGAAATTTCTACATTAGGCCGAGGAAGGGCTGTCCCAGTATATCGCACAAGATCCGAAAGGCGTTTGTGATGGGCAGTCGAGCTATCAATGACAATGCGCCCAGGTCTGCGGTACGGCTCATTGTATTCGATGCTGACATACCCAGGGATGTTGGACCCTTGAATCTTAACAATAGGACCGCTAGCATTAGAATTTTTCTTCAAATTAATGGTTATATTTTCTTGGTCATTGATGACTGAAGCAAGGGCTGTCCCGTTGTAATTAGTGATGTTAATGTTGCCTTGCGACCATTCGGAAAGAAGAAGCCGTGCATTGACGTGCCGATGTTCAACACGCATGTTGTTTACAGAGAAGGAGGATCCTCCATCTGAATGTTGTGTTCCGAGCATGTTAAACAAGTAGTAAGGCCCACTGTTGCTATCATTGAATATCGCATCGCAGTCAGTGAGCGAAATGTTTCCACCCGTTATGAAATGTAGCCAAGGACAGTTGCTCCAGAAACTTGTGCCGTAAAAAGAATATGTAACCTGCTGATCTGTTCCTTCGGAGTAGAGAAAAGCGTTGGTTCCAGCATCAAGGGATATTCTGCAGTGTGACCAGTGATGCTCTGAGTTATTGTCTGGTGTAACAGTCCCACCTTGTGAATTGTTATTTAAATGAAATACCCTTTCCCAACTTCCATACCATTGTACACGGTCGAATAGGAAATTCTGGCTCCCAGTTCCATCGTCAGCATCGCTATGCCAGAACTTTGCTTTAACATTGTCGTCACTGCCAAATGTTAGGTTACTTACTCGTCCAAACATCAAGGATCCGTTGATTTCGAACATCGCTCCAGCCTGCGAAGGCTGGTACAGGATCTTGGTGCCAGCCATTGATTCTCCGGCTATATCGTACCCTCGCAAGTTGCCGGTAGTCCCGGTGTCTATAAACACTCCTGGACTGGTGATAAGGTAATCACCATTTGGGATGAACATCGACTTGCGCAGAGTATTTTCCGTTGGTGAATACGCTACCGGCATCGCCTGTCGATTGATCTGCTGTTGCGAGGATTGCATCTGCGCATGCCTTGAACGCAGATGTATCGTCTCCACTACCTGATTTCGCTCCAAAATCTTGAACATTTAGATAATCACTCATAACTCACAAGCTCCTTCTCTGCTATCGTTTGGCATAGACTTCATTATGCTCTACAGATAACGAAGCATAAATATATGCTCATTCGTTGCTTTCTCATGGTGGACGATTACTTGTCGATTATACGAATATGCCGATTTATTTCAAGCAAAGAAATTAGCCCGCATGCCTAAAATCTTGATTTCAAAACCTGAGTGATAATAGACTT
Organism: Lacipirellulaceae bacterium; assembly: GCA_965249435.1. GTDB lineage: Bacteria > Planctomycetota > Planctomycetia > Pirellulales > Lacipirellulaceae > JAJRWS01. Next base: position 197,407 of record CBDFMC010000017.1, read on the forward strand.
CAGCTCAATCTAGGAATATCGAAAAGACAGAACTGGCTGCCTTGCAGTTTCAACATAATCATTTCTTTTTCCCGAGGAGAGCAATACTGCTTCCCATTTTGCTTCGGAAACCTGGCAACCACGAGCATAGGCGATCGTCGATCGAGTTCAGATTCCAAACAGTTCGCAACGAGCTGGAGAGGCCCAATTTATTCAATGCCAATAGCAAGTGTCTTGTCAGCGATCCATGCTGCATAACTTTGCTATCGGTAAAAGCATTGCTAAACGGGGCGATGCGTTGTTTGGTAAGAGGCCGACAGTGGACCGCTTCTCGTTTCCCAAAAACAGTAATGCCCATTTGGTAGAATGGAGTCCGCCAGGGATCGACCGATGCAAAAGCGCCGCCATCTTTTAGGATTCTTGCCGCTTCTGGAAACGCCACTTCAGTTACCATATGATGCACACAACTCCCAGAATAGATGCCATCGAACACCGAATCCGCAAACGGCATTTGTTCTGCAACAGCAACAGTACACCTCAGCCTTTCTGCGACTCCCGACGCTTCGGCGAGCGACATGGCCAACTTTGCTTCGCCCAGCATTGGGGTCGACACCCAGGCTTCACCAGCCCCACCTAACAGAAACTTGACGGCATGTTCTCCGCGTCCCCCAAGCTGCATTATCCGCTTTCCTTCAATGGGTGCTAGGTGATTGTAGGCATCCGACTGTGCCGCGCAATCATAGACCATGTCCAGCCATACTTCTTTTGGCTTGGGAAATGACGCCTTCTCATTATTCGTGGCCTTTAAGATGGGGCCAATGATCTTAAGGAAAGAATCCGACTGCTCTATCCGTGAAGCTTCGCGTGTGGCAACACCGTTGTAGTGTTTCATCTCACTGTATGCTTCGTCATACTTAGGATCTGTCAAATCGAATTGGCGACGTTGCGTGTCAGGCCCCAACATTTCCGGAACTAACAGAATGGGAAATCCGTCCACCACAGGATAAGCCTGCGTCGCGTTGTCTTCGCGTAGCAGCACTTGTGGCGTCGGTCCAAATGGAGGGGCCCTCTCTGCTTCTTCCCCTTGAGCCTGACGCAGCGGCACCAGGCGGTCGCCAATATGCGTCTCTGCTTCGTCTAAAGAACAAAGTTTCAACGGGAGATTTGTTTCAGGACAAACCAGAAGGCCAATTGAATCAGAAAGCCAATTCATTGTTTCGACTCCAGATTGTTATTGATGAACTGAAATGGGCTTTACCAACCATACCGTTCTTGAAGGTGTGTTAGTTAGTTATCTTGGCCCAATTGTTATTGCAAAGATTTGTTCAATGATTCATGATCTCCAATATCCGCCTCGAGGCCTGAAAATCCCGGTAGCGGTTAAACTGTCGGTTGATCTTTTTTCGTTCTGCTTGATACCTATCCTCACCCGAAAATAGTCGACTTAGCTCCTCAAGGACCTCGGTCCAGTTGGCGCATTTTGGGCCGGGAGTCACCTCATTATAGTCGTAGTATAGCTCTCGAATGTTGGAGACGTAATGGTCGTAATCAAACGGTGTATAGATGATGGGACGGTCGACCAGCAGAAAATCGAAGCAGACACTCGAATAGTCCGTTATTAGGATGGCCGTTTTCCTCAGTAGCTCGTAAACATCCATTTTCGAGTCAAGCAGATCGACATGGTTGCATTGTTCTAAACGATCGACATTTTCGGGGTGAAAAGGGTGCAGTTTAATTTTCAATCGGTAGCCTGTCTTGTCTAGAAGATTGTCCAACTTTGCTACGTCGAGTGTGTCGAACAAGCCACCTAATCCTTGCTTACCAAAATTACGGTGGGTAGGCATATACAAAATCCACTTCTCTGGATCGCTTCCCCCCAAGATGTCATTGCGAGGGTAGCCTGTTATCACAATTTCCTTTGCATCCGGAAATGCGGTTCGAGCATTTGCAGCAACTATCTTGGAAGCCGCACATACATACCGATAGCTTTCGTAACGAGGTGTAAAGAGCCAGCGTTTCAATCGACGGTTGCGCCAACTGAATCGATAGCGATCGTCCGCGCCTACTTTCTTAAATGGAGAAGCATGAAACAGTTGAATTCGATTGGGTGTGGTGGCGGCATAATAATTCACATCTGTGTAAGCCAGCGTGACAACGACCCAATTGGCTCGCATGCAAGTCCAGTAGCCGGTAAGTGAATAGGTTTTGACGACCCGATATCCGGCCGATTTGAGTTGGTCGTAGATCGCTTGATTTCGCGTTACCCAAACGGCCTCGATCTCCGGCGCGTTTTTATTCACGTACTCAAATAAATACTTACTGTTATCCGCATAACGCTTGCCTGACCATTCACCGAATACCCATAGATTTTTGCGTTTGGGTACGAATAGCAGCGAAAAATACCAGATCGGTAAATTCAATAGGAAAGCGAAGAGTGTTTGGATTTTTCGTAACATTTCAGACCTTCAAGTTTTCGCAGTTGTGACTCTTATGAGAACAATGATTTCACCATAGCTTACATCACGAGTTGGGGGTTCGCTTGAGCACCCGCCCAAGTAAACCAAGCCCGCGATGGTACCAACCGGCGATTCGATCCCTCTCCAAGTCGGTCAGGCCAAGGGTCCAGCCCAAGCAGGCGAGTGATCCAAAGAAACTGGCTACGACGATCATCGCCCGTTGGAAAGATGGCTCTCCATAGAGGTGCTGGACAACCAAACCAACCAAATAGCTGCCTCCGATTGCGATGAACATGCGAAGCGCCACTTGGCCGAGCCACCGATTGAAAGGAACGCCAATCATATTTCCAACGAACCAGGCTTGGAATATTACAGCGAATAGGACGCCGACGAGCAGCAATTGCACCATCAACTCGGGTTGGCGGTAACCCAATGTAAAGCTGATCGCTGCGAGAACGAACGGGATACAAATGGCGATCGCGGATAGGAGCGTGAACTTGCCAATTCTCCCCACCGCTTGAACGGCCGAGACAAATCCTCCGGTGAGTTGCTCCAGAAGAATCGAAAGGAACATAAACCGGCAGAAATCGGCCGCATTGGGAGGCACCTTCCCAAGCCACAATTCGAGTAAATAGTCCATCTCTAGCAGGATTGGGATCACCATGAGTGACACAATCAGTGTTCCCATACGGCCTGCCGAAAGAACCATTTTGCAGACATATTCGGTGTCACCCCGCGCGTGTCGTTGGACAATCGCGGGCCTCGTCGCATTGGTGATTGTGGTTGCCATGCGCCATGGGTAGATCTGCGCTTGCACGCCGACGGAATAGCCGGCATTGACAGTGGGGCCGAAGAATGGATTAAGGATCAGATTGCCCCCTTGTTGCCGCAATCGGAGCACGAGCAAATCGAAAATGCCCCATCCTCCAAACGACAATAATTTCCGAAGATAGCTGAGGCGAATGGACCTGAGTCGCACGCGACTTTCCGGGAAGCGGACGAGAGCCACGATCACCATGTAGCTGAGTTCCGTGGCACCCATCGACACAAACAACCAGCCATACAACAGCAAGCGATCGCCACCGTAGTACGAAACGGCCAGTGCAATCGCCAGCCGCATGAATGAGGTTCCCAGCATGAAGATCGCATCTTGCACCATCGCTTGGTGAGCCATGAACAAAGCATGAAATGCTGACCGGATCGATAGCACGCCTAGCGAGAGGACCATGGCTGCCCATAGTGTTGCAACAGTAGCTTCTCGCTCGACGGGAAATTGCAAGTAGCTGAGAATAAAGGGGGCTAGGATGTAACCGGCGCCGAGCAGCAGAATCGCCGTGGCCAGAAAGATCGCAAAGCAGGAAGAAAACATCGCGTTGAGTTGCTCAGGATCGGCTTTGCCAATCTGATAAGCCAAGTTTCGTTGGCTGCTTTGGAGCAGGGCTGCTTGGATCACACTCATGATGGCGATGCCGCCAGCGACAGCCCCAAAGACTCCATAATCGACTTCGCCCAATGCATTGACCAAGAGACGCGTGGCATAAAGTCCAATGCCGATCGTCGTCAACATTCGCAGGAATGTGACGCCGATATTGATTGCTATGCGTTCGGACTGCTTCATACCGCTGGTGGTTTCCCGGTAGTTGGTTTCGCG
>CBDFMC010000018.1:0-169900 GCA_965249435.1 Lacipirellulaceae bacterium
GACGAGCATCTATCATGTTCTCAGACAATATCTACTGTGTTCTGAGACAACAACTATTGTGTTCTGAGACACGTTTTACTGTGTTCTGAGACGATAAAAATGGCGATTCCGTAATGGAATCAGAATGTTGGAGCAACGGGAACTATTAGAACTATTAGAACTAAAGAGTACTCCTTGAGAAACCTTTTTTTGACTGAATAGGAATGGAGAGAGAAAAGAACACGATAGCACTAGGCTTTTGAGCTTGGGCGCCCCAGAAAGAGTTCTGAGCGTAGAGGGCAACGGAGAGATTGCGAGGTCATTCCACTGTACGGACGTGAGGAAATGAACCTTATTGAGTTTCCTTTTGGCCCAATTAGCAATACGGGGCGCAAGACGTATGAGAGTGAGCAAGATGTATTTGACCGACAGCTAAAAAGACGGGTGAAACGGAAGATGCTGATCACTGGCTCCGATGCGTTTGGTCTTCCAAGACCAATTGATGAACAGGTGTTGATTGGAATGCAAGGGCTTACTCATGAAGCAGGTTTTGAAGCACGCAGAGTTGAGTTTAGTCGATATCATCTTTGTCGAGTTCTGGGGTGGAATGTGGATGGACGTGCATACAAAAGGCTGGAGGATTCCTTTGATCGATTGGCAGGTACGACTCTGAAGTTTAAAGATGCGTGGTGGGATAAGGGAGATTCGGAGTGGAAATCAAAGACGTTTCATTTGATAGATGAAGCGGAATTATGCTCTAAAGACCGCTTTGAAAAAGTTAGGGCCAATACAGGAAGAGCTGCGCAAAGCCTTTGCTACTTTGTTTGGAGTGATGTTCTGTGGAAGAGTATGCAAGATGGGTTCATCAAGAAAATTGATATGGTGATGTTTAGAAAAATCGCGAGAGGGCGAAGGAAGGAAGTGGCAGTAAGGCTTTATCGTCTTTTGGGTAAGCGACTGTACAAGAAGAGCGTTGTGTTTCTGAATCTTAGAAGACTTAGCCTAGAGAAACTTGGGCTTTGTGAGTCATATCGTCCTAGTGAGATGCGCCGCATTGTGGAAAGGGCTGGGAAATGGCTGGTGGATTGTGACTATTTGAGAGAATTTTCGTTCTTGAGTGATGGCCGCGTGCAGTTCATTAGGCAAGTAAGAAGTACAGAGAAAAGAGGTCGGCAAGTGGTAAGTAGTAGGCAATCAGACAGAGTGGAAGCGAATGCAAGTGGAGAATCAGATTGGATGTCAGGATTCTCAGAGGAGGAACTTTTGAAGTTTGAAAAAGAGGCATTGTCAGAGAATTATGGTTCTGACTTTGAACGGAGAATTGTCTGGGATCAGAGGAAAGAAGGTCGAAAGATTGGGGAATCACGATTTGTCAGAAGGGATTTCATCCGAAAGTATGTAGAACAAAAAAAGAATGTGACAGGACTCGTGTTGGCCAGGTGAAGTAAGGAAACTAACGACTAATGCAGCTAATCTACCAAGTAGTTAGCCACGATTTAGTCCCACAAAGTCCACCTACTTTGGCATTAGGTCGGTAACGGCTGGTCCACCACACAATCGCCGTACACAATTAATGGCGGTTCGCACCTGGAGCAGTTAAATGGAAATCAGGGAACAGGCAGTCTTACAGAAAGGGTTACTTAGAATGTGGGTCATCCCATCGATGAAAATAGGCCAATATCGAGGTGCCCATCAGGAAGTAATCGGCTGGAAGTGGATTTATTCGTTCGCTACATTTTGGGTCGATTTTGCTCTACATAGGTCGATAAATCGACCGTTCGCTACATTTCAAAAATCATAATATCCTATAATGCAAGCGCTTTTTGCAGGTGTTGATTTTTGTGCCACGGATTCATCGTCCGAAGCACTTTGAGGGCAGCTGTAAGTTCCAAATTCCTTCGTTTTTGGGACACGGAACTTCCCTGTGCTGGCTAAAGGACTTACGTCACGGACGGTGTTTCTTAACGCATCCTAAAATCAGGCTTTGCCTCTTGACACGCCAGGTGACAACTGTTATAGTTCTGTAGTCACTTGGCCTGGAATCGGTTTCACTCATGTTTTTACGTATCGAAAAAGGCTCGGCCGTGCCGATCTCGCGGCAGATTGCCGAGCAGATTGGCATGCTCTGTGCTTCAGGACAGCTCGTCGCGGGTGAGCGGTTGCCGTCGGTTCGCGAGTTGGCTCGGGAGCTGGCTGTCAACCAAAACACCATCCTTCGCGTCTACGAGCGGCTCACCAGCGGCGGCCTGCTGGAGATGCGCCATGGGCAGGGGACCTTTGTCACCCACAGTGCCAAGGCCGATCAGGTCGCCGCCCATCGCCAGCGGCTGGTCGACGAACTGCGTCAACTCGGCCGGCAGGCGTTTGCCTTGGGCCTTTCGCCCGACGAGCTGCATGGCCTGCTCGGCGAAGCACTCCAGCAATTGTCAACCGCCGCACCCGTGGCCACTTCGACCTCGCAAGATGAACAATAAGCGGGAAGAAATGAGCCATAAAATGAGTTCGAGGAGAAATGAAATGAACCATCCCGCTAGCGGCTTCGCGATCGTAAGCGTTCTGTGAACAGCGTCCCAAAATTGCGCGCTATCCTAATAGAGGTGAACCATTCCCTTTATTCCAGGAACGAGCACAATGACCAATCGAAACAAATCCCAAGAGTCCCACTGGCGTGGCCTACTGAAACAGCAGTCCTCAAGCGGCTTGAGCATCGCGGCGTTTTGCCACCAGAACTCGATTACACAAACCAGCTATTATGCCTGGCAGCGTAAGTTCCGTGAGCAGCAAGCCTCCCCAGAGCAGGGGAGCCGTTCGACCAAGTCTCTTAAAACCAGTCGTAACGCCGTCCAGGGCACCCAACTGGTGCCTGTGCGGATCGAGGGGACGACACCTGCGTCCACGCTGCGTATTCACTTGCCGCAGCAGGGAGTCTTTGTGGATGTGCCTCACGGCACCGATTGTGAGACAGTGAAGGACGTATTGCAGGCGTTGCGTGAGGTGGCGTCATGTTGATTGTGCCATCCCAAATAAAAGTCTTCGCCGCGTTGGCTCCCACGGACATGCGTAAAAGTTTTTGTGGATTAATCGGTATCGTCGAAAAGGAGCTTGGCAAACAGATTGAAGACGGAGATCTTTTCTTGTTTTTCAACCGACGCCGCAACCGGTTGAAGGTACTCTATTTCACGGGTGACGGCACGATCATCCTCTACAAGCATCTTGAACGAGGAACGTCCGAGACACTACGTGGCGCCGACCATGGAGGGGCGATTGCATCCCCCGGTGATTACTTGACACTGCATGTGGACGACCTGCGATTGTTGCTGGAAGGCATCGAGCTATCGAGTGTCAAACGTCGCAAGTGGTGGCGTCGTGAGCAGGCAAAACAAATTACTCAATCGCCTTGGAAACCACCTTGACGCGCAACGTGAATTGTCGATAAATAAACATGTGTGTTCTACACCAACGGTGTGTGATCATTTGCCATTTCGTGACGCACCTTCAAGGACCGAAACGTTGTCGATGGAATCCGACAAACTCCGAAAAGAGATCGAAGTGCAGCGCGCCGAGATCGCACATCTCAAAAGGGTTAATAGCGAGCAACAGGCAACTCTTGAATCGTTGCAGAATCACATCGAGGTGATGCAAGAGCAAATCACCTTACTCCGTAAGGCACTCTTTTCTCCACGGCGTGAACGGTTTATCCCTTCTCCCGATCAAAAGCTTCTTTTTGATCCCGAGTCGATCGAGGGCAACGAGATTAGCGAGGATGACGAGGCGACCGACGAAGAAGAGCCAGACGATGAATCGTCTTCGAAACGCAAGAAACGCCGTAAGAAGCGCAAACGTTTTGAATTCCCCGAGTGCTTGCCGGTCCAGCGTTTTGAACACCCACTGCCGCCGGAAGAACTCGATTGTCCTTGTGGATGTGGCGGCAAGCGGACGGTGATCTCCGAGCAGATCTCACGGCAACTAGAATATGTTGAGTCTAGCGCCTACATCGCCGAGCACGTTCGGTTTACCTACGGTTGCCCTGTTAGCCGGGATGGCCAGCAGATCGTCACCAGCGAAAAGCCACCCAATATCAACGAAAAAGGGATATTTGGGGCCAGCACGTTAGCCTGGCTGGCACACGCCAAGTTCGAGCGTCACCTGCCCCTGTATCGTCTCCAGGAAGAGCTTCGTTCCACCACCACGATGTGGTTCAACCGCAGCGTGTTGAGCAACGCCGTGGTGCGAACGGGCGAGCGTCTGCTGCCGGTGTGGGATCTGATTCGCACCCAAGTACTGGATAGTTTTTATGTACGGGCCGACGAGACCACGGCCCGTGTCCTGCGTCCCGGGGCTGGGGCGACCAAGCTGGTTTATCTCTGGGTCTACGTTGGCGATGACCAGCATCCGTACCAACTATTTGACTATCGACTTGATCGATCCCGCGCAGGTCCGCGGGAAATACTTGATGATTTTCAAGGCGGATTATTAACCGACGGTTACAGTGTCTACACGTCCCTAGTCAAGGAATCGGATGGCCGACTTCTGGATCTGGGTTGTTGGGCCCATGCGCGGCGGAAGTTCGACGAAGCGTGCGCCGTCTCAACGCAGCCACTTGCGCACGAGGCGCTCGCTTGGATCTGGCAACTGTACGACATCGAGGATCGCCTGGCCGATACCGATGTGGAAACGCGACGACAAGTGCGCATGCGCGAGTCGGTTCCCATTCTTGCCCTTCTGCACGATCGTCTCACCGAAGTGCAGCCGACGGTACGGCCTTCGACCAAGTTGGCCGAAGCGATCGGCTACCTGCTCAATCGTTGGAACGCGATGACGCGATTTGCAACCGACGGGCGCTATGCGATCGATAACAACATGGCAGAAAGAGTCATTCGCCCCTCGGTTATTGGAAGAAAAAATTACCAATTTTTTGGGAGCGATGCGGGTGGTCGCGCGGCATGCGTCTGGTACACGCTTATCCAGAGTGCTCGTTCTAATCATGTCCACGTCACCCCGTATCTCAACGATGTTCTCGTCCGGCTTCCTCAGATCGTTCCCGAGTACTTGCGGGTGGGCGACGCCCAAACCCCGTTCGAATCGCTTTCAAGGGACCAGCGTGAACAGCTCTCCGAGCTGCTACCTGACCGATGGCTCAAGGCACACCCTGAGCATCGCAGCGAAGATCGCCAGCGCGAACTTGATCAGGCCAACCAGCGCCGCCGCCAGAGGCGTGCTTCACGACGTCGGCTTGTCAAGATCTGAATTACGCTCCTGGCATGACGGAGTTCACAGAGCGCTAACTCGCGATCGAAATGCAAGCTGTCGAAAAATCGTTCCGCCGCAATCAGGTACTCCGCGGTTTAACGCTGCAAGTAAAACGGGGCAGCACGTTCGCCTTCCTCGGCCGCAACGCCGCCGGAAAAACCACCGCCATCCGGATGTTGCTCGGCTTGCTTCATCGCGACGACGGGGCGATCCGCGTGCTGGGTCTCGACCCGGCCCGCGAGGCGCTCGCCCTGCGAGCCCAGGTCGGCTACTTGGCCGAGGACCAAACGATGTACGGCTGGATGCGAATCGAAGAAATTTTGCGATTCGTCGCACCGTTCTATCCCACCTGGGACCACGACCTGGCACTACGCTACGTCCGCGACTTCGATCTACCACTGAAATCAAAAGTAAAACATCTATCGAAGGGCCAAAATGTGCGGCTCGGCTTGGTGCTGGCGCTGGCGCATCGGCCGGAGCTGGTCATCTTGGACGATCCCGCCCTGGGACTCGACCCGATCATGCGTAAGCAATTCAACCGCGATCTCATTACCCACTTGCAAGGCGAAGGCCGCACGGTGTTTTACAGTTCGCACCTGCTTTACGAGGTCGAGCCGGTCGCCGACGAGGTGGCGATCCTCCACGAAGGCCGCATCGTGCGGCAGACCGATACCGAAACGCTACGACAGCAAGTGAAGCAATTTATTCTGTCGCGTGAGGCGTTTGACACATTTCGTAAAGAGATGCAATTACTCGACACGCGCGTTGACACACAAAACAGCGGCGACCGCATCGCCGTCACCGTAGAAAACGCCCCGCAAGTACAATCGCTCTTCGACCGCGAAGGGACCGAGCACCGGACGGTTGATCTCAATTTGGATGAAATTTTTGAGGCGTATGTGGTGGGGAAGAAGACGGAAACTATGCCGACCATGGAAGGATCCGAAACATCGTAGGAATAGCCATAAAAAACACGAAAATCACGAAAAAAGACCCTCGATGAATCCTCTTTGTGTTACTAACGGTCTCAATCTTTGCGTCTTACAACAATTTAACAAAGTCGGTAACACTTTAGCCATCTGCAGTTGCTTAGGATGATTAACCACAGAGAACACGGAGGAACACAGAGGAAAATGAATCCTAGATGCCCATCCATTGAAAGGGGTGATAGAACCTCCGTGACCTCCGTGTTCTCTGTGGTGATTTTCTGATTCGTTGCATTTGGCTAAAGTGTTACCAAAGTCGAATAAAGCAAAATAGTTGATGGCAAAATAATTCGGACAGTAAGATGTTTGTCCGATAAAATTCAGCTTGAAAACACCCCACCATCATGATCCGCGTGCCATCAACTAATTATTTTGCCATCAATCATTTTGCCATGGTTGTTTTGATATTTTGATTGCGGTGTTGTCGCGCTGGGCTTTTCGTGTTTTTTGTAGCCATTGAAGAACGAGAGAAATCAAATCATGCGAACCATCTGGCACAGCCTGCTGTGGAAAGAATGGCACGAGCACAAGTGGAAGCTCGCGGCGCTGGTGGCAATACTGATTGCTGTGCCGCTTGCCTGCTTTATTGCCGAGCCGTATGAGTTCTACAGTGGCATAAGCGGAGTTCTTGTTCCTTATGGGCTTCTTGCAGGGATATTCATTGCCATGAGTATTGCGGCAGGAGAAAATGCTCGCCGGACGATGCCATTTCTGCAGTCGTTGCCGGTGCCCATGTGGCGGGCAGCGCTCGCCAAGCTATGCTTAGCCAGTTTGACGATTGTCGGGCCACTTCTGATGCTGGCGAGCATGATGGTTGCCGTCAATCTCGTGATTCCTGAGTATTGGATAGACTACCAGCGAGTGTACCATCGAACGGGTTCCATTGAGGACTGGCTGGCCGTTCGTGTCATCGTTGGCTCGCTTGGCACGCTCAGCTTGCTACTCTGGATTGCCGCGGCGGGTGTGAATCGACAGGACGAAATCCGCGCCGGGGCGATTGGTGTGTTGATCGCTGCAGGACTGTTTACGGCAAATGCTTGGCTTGATGAATTTGGTTCGCTAGAGCAGCCATGGAAAGAGACTTTATGGGCGGTTGGCCCGGGCGGGCCGGCGATCATTTTCGCCCAAGACGTACAGAGAGGTGGGTTTTCCAAGGGTGTATTTTTTGGCGAACAGTTTTGGTTCATGGCCGTGCTGGCCCTGTTGAGCCACGGCTGTTTGCTCGGCTTGTATCTGTGGCGATTTGGTCGGCCCAGTGGATTTTCGATTCGATCCTTGAAGCCAGTTTCTGCCTGCGAAAATGAGGTCGATTGTCTGGCCCCGCCGCGCCGAACCCAGTTTTCGGCCATTCTCTGGAAACAAGTACGCGAAACGGCCCCACTGGCACTGACCGCCGTAGCAGCAATACTTTTTTTCGCGGTACTCTTCAGCCGTAAAGATACGGAATCCTATCGGAGTTTGAGTTTCAAGGATGCGTTAGCTTCCATCTCTGCGTCGGTGGGATTTTTTGTAACCATTGTCGCTGGGATTGGTATCTTTCACGAAGACCTGAAGCCCGGCATTCACACTTTCTGGCGTTCGCGGCCGGTGAATGTGCATCTCTGGTTCTGGATCAAATTTCTTACGGGTCTGGCAATTTTAGCTATCTGCTTTGGAGTCCCGATTCTTTGGGTCCAATGGGACGAACTAATTGATAGTTGGTCGGAATGGGGCCTGATCTGGTTTCTAGCCTATGTCGCACTCTACTGCTGGGCGGTCGCCGCAACCTGTATTGTCCGACAGCCAATCTACTCTGCCATTCTCACAATCGGTGCGATCCTATTTTTCACAATTGGGCCGATCATATTCATAAACTGGATGGATTGGCACGATAGAGATTCGGGTCTCTTCTTTCTGGGCATCGTCTATGCCGTCTTGATCGGGACCGGCACACTAACCGCCTGGATTGCCGTACGCTATAATCTGGGCTACAAGGGCTGAGGGGTGGCTCTATTCGCCGTGTGCTGCGTTGCAGCACGGCTAGCCGTGTTGCAACGCAACACACGGCACGCCCGGATTCCAATCGACTTCTAACAGTTTGCGTGGTAGAATCTGTCACTGAACGAACATGAATCTTGGGCTTGCGAATGTTCTTCGAGATTGTCAGTGAAATCAATCAAAGAAAAGTTCGTCGTTTGCGTTGAGACGGGCGATTATGCCGATCTGCAGTTAAGAAAGCTCTATCGTGTGATGGCCGGCCGCGCGTCGGCATCGGATGGCTACGTACGCGTGCCGGATGACTCGGGGGAAGATTATTTGTACCCGGCCGACTGGTTTGTGCCGGTCGCCCTGTCCCCAACGGCAGCCAAGGCGGTTCGCGGGATTTCCTGATCGAGCCGTGTTGCAACGCAACACACGGTGCCCTCTCGCAGCGCCCCCCTACATCATTTCAACCATTCTGGGTATATTGGCCTCAGCGCAAAGAGCACCGCGCACAAAAAAAGAGGGCCCTCGCTCCACAAGAGCAAGAACCCTCGCTTATTAGGCTGACCGTTTTTCTGTCGCCCCGAAAGGTGGCAAAAACCCGGAGACCCACAGCCTATCTTTTTTATCGGTAAGAAAGAACAAAAAGTTCATGCGTCGTGGCGGGAGGTTGGGGGTCAGAGGTCGGGAACCGGGGGTCGGTGGTCGGGAGGTGAGGGTTGTGACGAATATGATCGGCAAGGTAACATCCCCTAGTCCCTAACCCCCAGTCCCTGCCCCCTACCCCTTTATCACCTCCAATGTCCCAATCGTCAAAATTGGCCGCAAAACTGGCGCTCGAAGATGGAACTGTCTACACCGGCACGTCGATCGGTACGCCCGGCGAAGTCGACGGCGAAGTCTGCTTCAACACCTCGATGACCGGCTATCAGGAAATCCTGACCGATCCCAGCTATCGCGGGCAGATCGTTGCGATGACCACCCCGCAAATTGGCAACTACGGCGTCAACCAGGACGACCTGGAAAGCCGCCGGCCGCATCTGGCCGGGTTTGTCGTCCGGGAGCATAGCCGCGTGGCCAGCAATTTTCGCTCCAGCGGTTCGCTCAGCGATTATCTCAAAGAGTGGGGCGTCGTGGCGATCGAGTCGATTGATACCCGGGCGCTCGTGCGGCATATCCGATCGCAGGGGGCGCTGCGAGGGATTCTATCCACCGAGGACCTCGACGACGCAAGCCTGGTAGCGAAGGCAAAAGCCAGCCCGGGATTGGTCGGCCGCGATTTGGTCCGAGAGGTGGTGCCCGACATGCCGTGCGAGTGGCAAGAACCGGTGAGCGAGTGGACCTTTCTGAATGCGGAATGCGGAAGTCGGAATGCGGAAGGGGGGAAGCATGTCGTGGCGATTGATTTTGGGATGAAGTGGAACATCCCGCGGCATCTTTACGACATGGGGTGTCAGGTGACCATTTTGCCGGGGACGACGACCGCCGAAGCGGTGCTCGCCCAGGAGCCGGATGGGGTGTTTTTATCCAACGGGCCTGGTGATCCGGAACCCTTGGACTATGCGATTGGTGCGATTCGCGATCTGCTGGGGAAAAAGCCGATATTTGGTATCTGCTTGGGGCACCAACTGCTGTCGCTCGCGTGCGGTGCGAAGACGTTCAAGCTGAAGTTTGGCCATCGCGGTGCGAATCAGCCGGTACAGAATCTGGGCGATTCGAAGGTCGAGATCACCTCACAGAACCATGGCTTTGCCGTCGACGAGGCAAGCTTGCCCGAGACGCTGGAAGTCACGCACCGCAGCCTAAACGACCAGACGATCGAAGGGATCCGCCATCGCCAGTTGCCGGCCTTCAGCGTGCAGTACCACCCCGAAGCCTCTGCCGGGCCGCACGACAGCCATTATCTATTCCGGCAGTTTTTTGAAATGATGTGAAGAAAAGCTTTTAGCGGTCAGCACCCAGCCAGAATTATTTTCGAGCTGACTGCTGATCGCTGACCGCTTCAAACTAGCTCTTCGTCAATAGCTCGATCACATCCAGCGCTGCGATTGCCCGCTCTGGCGACCTGATTTCTTCCTGTTCGAAGCGGAGTGTGACGTCGACCGCATAGCGCAAGTACTGCTCTCGCGATTCTTCTACTTGCTGCCAGCCAAGTTCCGTGACCGTCCGAGTCCAGAGCAATCGCGCTTCGCTCAAGGCAGTCGCATTGCCACTGATGGCAGCGAAAATCACGTCGTCCAGTTCTTCTAACAACGTTTGCGTTGGCTCGTCAGAGACATCCAATGGTTGCGATGGCGGCGCGCATTGCGTGCCGTAATCCACCGGGAAGCTTGCTCCCTGGAAACGCGGCGATCGGTGCGGTTGGAATTGTTGATTACGCATGAATCTCAATGTGATACTTATTTGCAGACTGTTGAAATGTATTTCTGTAGGCTGGAACGAGCGCTAGCGAGTTCCGGCACTGCCTAGGTCCGCGCAGAAATAACATGAACAAGTTTTTGCGACTAAAATCCGAATATCGGTAACACTTTAGCCAAATGCAGCGAATCAGAAAATCACCACAGAGAACACAGAGGTCACGGAGGTTCTATCACTTCTTTCAATGGATGGGCATCTAGGATTCATTTTCCTCTGTGTTCCTCCGTGTTCTCTGTGGTTAATCATCCTAAGCAACTGCAGATGGCTAAAGTGTTACGAATATCGAAACCCGAAACAAATACAAAATCCGAAAATGAAATGACCAAAACGAATCATTTTGGGCCTTTTCCCAAGGCACGGGCGACTAGCTGCGTTTTTGTCCTTTGAAATTTGGTCATTCGAATTTGTTTAGGATTTCGTGTTACGAGTTTAGGATCTGCATCCGAGTTGTACAAGTTATTTGTGCGCGAATGCTTAGGTTCGCGTTTTCAGGCATTGCCGGAACTCGCGTAGCTCGTTCCGGCCTACGGGTTTTTCAACAGGCATTTAGGGACGATTGACTGAGGGGATTTTTCATCGTTCCGCCATCAGCCTAGATTGCACTCTCGCTGATCGCCGGCCGCGCTATTCCATCATTCGGAGTGACCACTTTCGCGACGTTTTGCCGCTCGTCGCGTCTTCGCACGGCGGCGGATTTCTTTGTCATGCTCGGAATCCGTATCGGTTGCTTCCTCGACGTGTGCAGGTAAAGCACTTTGATGGACCTCCGCCGGAGGTTCCTTCGGGCCGGTCGTTAATTTTTCATCCAACAGCTCATAATGCCGCTCCAACAACTGTCGCATTTCTTTCAATTCGCCCGTCCATCGGTGCTGTTGTTGCGAGGCCTGCTCCTGCTGAGTTTCTTGGGCGGCGGCCATCTGGTCGGCAAACTGGCGAACGGTACTCAGCTCGGCCAATACGGCCGCGTGCCGTCGATCAAGCTCCTCATAATCTTTCGCCAGTACCGTGTTTTCTTCTTCCAGTTGCGACCGTTCCTCACGACAACGTTTTAGTTCTTGCTGTAGATCGCTGTTTTGTTCCGTAAATTTCTGCTCGTTGACTTCACATCGGGCAAGCGACGTCTGGCTCTCGGCGAGTGATGCCTGGCTCTTGTCCAGCGCAGACTGCTGATTGGTGAGTTCTTCTTGCCATTCATTCAGTTCTGAGTGGAGCCGTTCCAAGGCCGAGAAGGATTGATGGACCCATGTTTCGAGCTGAGTTTGCTCGTCGCGCAGCGCTTCCACCGGCTCAAACGATGGAATGCTAGGTTCGATAGTCGCCGTATTCGACATAGAACTCGCCTAGACGCCGACATGCGACATGCCGCGGTCGGTCGTCAAAAAGTATTGGAAATGTAAGTGTGCAACGAACCTAAGGCTCCGTTGCCATGCAAATTCAGTCGTTCCAAATTCAGCCCCCGGCGCAAGCCGTGGGGTTTATGAGGCGAATATGCCCCTCGAACCCCACGGCTTGCGCCGGGGGCTATGTCACTTGGGATGGAGAATTTGGAACGACTGAAATCAGTACAAAGCACGCTGGCCATGGCTTGCGAAAACCAAGATGGCCGTGGAAAAGGGTGGGTGCAGAAAAGGTGGGTCGAGGCGGTGGTGGGAAAACTGATCCTCTAACACAAACCTAGCTCACAAAACGGGCCGCGGCAAACTGATTCTGGTGCGAAGTACTACAGCGCGGAGTCAATTAACCACAAAGACACAAAGAGCACGGTGTAGCAAAGCCGCAACCAAATGTCAGATTCTTTTTATCACCACAGAGAACGCAGAGATCGCAGAGGTCTTTTTTTAGGGATTTTCTCAGCGCTCTCCGTGTACTCCGCGGTTCAATTCCTTGAAAAACATACTTGATCTATCTCTTTTCACTCATGGAACTTACATTCACGACTCGGTATAAATTTGCGCAAGGCGCGAAGATTTGAATCGTTAGTAACACGAAGAAAGATTTGGGTTTTAACGATTATTCCGTTGACGCTCGGCTCGGCTGCGATTTATGTTGCGCGTTGCGCGCCGTGCGTCGCGTTGCGACGCGGCTAGAAGTCTGCGTTGCCGGGGGTGCGGGGGAAGGGGATGACGTCGCGGATATTGGCCATGCCGGTGACAAATTGTACCATTCTCTCCAGTCCCAGGCCGAAGCCCGAATGCGGGACCGTGCCGAACCTGCGCAGGTCGAGATACCACCAATAGTCGTCCGTGTTGAGCCCTTGCTCTAGCATCCGTTCGGTGAGTACGTCGAGCCGATCTTCGCGTTGGCTGCCGCCAATGATTTCCCCGACCCCAGGAAGTAGCACATCCATCGCGCCGACCGTTTTGCGATCCTCGCTGAGCTTCATGTAAAACGGTTTGATCGTGGCGGGGTAATCATACAGGATCACGGGCGATTGGAACTCTTTTTCCGTCAGAAAACGCTCGTGCTCGGCTTGTAAATCAGTACCCCAAGCGACGGGGAATTCAAACTTTTCGTCAGTTTTTTCCAACAGATCAATTGCTTCGGTGTAGGCAAGCCGAATAAATTGATTTTGCTCGGTAACGGCTTTGAGTCGATCGAGTACCTGGTTATCAATACGGTCGTTGAAGAATTGAAGGTCTTCTTCGCAACCGGCAAGCGTCTTCTCGCACACATATTTCAGCAGATGCTCGGCCAGCCGCATGTTGTCTTCCAAGTCGTAAAATGCCATTTCCGGTTCGACCATCCAGAACTCGGCCAGGTGGCGCGACGTGTTGGAATTCTCCGCACGGAACGTCGGGCCAAACGTATAGACTTTGCCGAGCGCAGTCGCGTAGATTTCGCCTTCCAGTTGTCCGGAAACGGTTAAGAACGAAGGTCGATCGAAAAAATCTTTGGCGAAATCGACTTGGCCATCCGGCGTTTTTGGTACTGCCGCCGGGTCGAAGGTCGTGACGCGGAACATTTCGCCCGCCCCTTCGCAATCGCTGGCGGTGATGATGGGCGTGTGGATGCAAAGAAAATCGCGGTTTTGAAAAAAATCGTGGATCGAACGGCATATCTGGCTGCGAACCCGTGCCACCGCACCGAACGTGTTCGTCCGGGGGCGCAGGTGGGCCCACTCGCGGAGCTTTTCCATCGAGTGGCGTTTTTTCTGTAGTGGATAATGCTCCGGATCAGCCCAACCATGGACGACAACCTCGGCCGCATGGACCTCGGTCGCCTGTCCTTTGCCGCCGGACGACTTGACTTCGCCCAGGATGGTGACGCTGCAACCGGCGGAAAGCCGCTTCACCTCTGTTTCGTAGTTGGGCAGATCGGCATCGGCGATCACCTGGATATTGGCCAGGCAGGTGCCGTCGTTGAGTTCCAGAAAGCTAAAGCCCCCCTTCGAGTCGCGACGGGTGCGGATCCAACCTTGCAATTTCACTTGCCGACCAATGGCGTCCGGCTGACGGGCGTTACGAATGGTTATTTTTTCCATGAGTGTATCCATACGGAAATAAATCTCACGCAGAGTTGCGAAGCTCCCGTGAAAGCCCTTAGCCCGCCGCGCAAGCGGTGGGTTGGCCATGTGCAGAACCCACCGCTTGCGCGGCGGGCTATTGTCGTTCGCGGCAGGCTATCATCTCGCTATCTAGTGACCAAACCCTCATGTCAATCCCTTGGCTGCCAACCATCGCTCGGCATCGAGCGCAGCCATACAACCGGTACCGGCGGCCGTAATGGCTTGACGGTAATTGTCGTCGGACACGTCGCCCGCGGCAAATACGCCGTCGATGCTCGTGTTGGTGCGGAACGGCACGGTCCAACGGAGATATTTTTTATCGGTCATCTCCATTTTGCCTTCCAAAAAGGCCGTATTCGGCGTGTGGCCAATGGCTAGAAAAAAGCCAGTTGCTTCCAGTTCTTTCGTTGAATCGTCGACGGTCGACTTCAATCGCACGCCCGTCACACCGCTTGTCTCGTCCCCTAGCACCTCGTCGACCACCGAATTCCAAACCACGTCGATCTTCGGATTGTTCAGCGCCCGCTGGGCCATGATCTTCGATGCCCGTAGCTCGTCGCGGCGATGGATCATGTAGACCGTGCTGGCAAACTTGGAAAGATAATCGGCTTCTTCAACGGCCGAGTCACCGCCGCCGACCACCACCAGCGGCTTGTCGCGAAATCGGGGCAGCGCCCCGTCGCACACGGCACAAGCGCTGACGCCGTTGTTCTTGTACTTTTCTTCCGACTCCAACCCGAGATAGTTGGCCCGGGCGCCGGTGGCGAGGATGATCGCATGGGCCTCGGTTTCTTCGCCGCCGAGCGAGCGAAGCTTGAAGGGCTGGCTGTTGAAATCAATCTCGACGATGTCGTCGGTAACCACACGAGTGCCAAAGTTCGTCGCTTGCTGTCGCATCAGGTGCATCAGTTCGGGACCGGAGCATCCTTCTTTCTGATGCAGGTCGACGAGCCAATGATTCTCCGCGGCGAGCGACGAGCGGAGAAACTGGCTCAAATCGCCTGCCGGGAAGCCGGGATAGTTTTCCACCTCGGTCGTCAGCGCCAACTGGCCCAGCGGCATGGTGCCTTGCAGCCGGTTTTCCTCGGTCACCGCGCCTTCGAATAGCAGCGGCTTGAGATTCGCCCTGCCCGCATAAATTGCCGCCGTCCACCCGGCAGGGCCGCTGCCTACGATTACTACATGTTCTGCCATGTTGACCATCCTTTTCATTCTGGTTCTTCAGGAATTTTAGTGGGCAGACCGCGGCGAACAAACAGTTTTTGTCCCGTAGGGACGTTTGAAAATAGCCCAGCGATTTGTCGCTGGGTTTCCAAGGTACAAGTTTTCTCCAGTCCCGTAGGGACGGCTGAATCGCGACAAAAGACGCAAACCAAGCTGGAGCCATGAAATAAATATCCAGCCGTCCCTACGGGACTACTCGACTTACCCCACTGCTTACCCAGCGATAAATCGCTGGGCTATTTTCAAATGTCCCTACGGGACACGATGTTCTGGCTCACCGGTTCGGAAGATCTAGCCACTAAAATTCCTAAAAAACCTTATTTTTTCAGCGCCCCGGACGCTCCGAGCGCCTACGACTCGGAACGTCCGGGCCGCTTGTTCAGGTACGCGGCGATTATAGGTGTCTCAGCGGACGGCGTAAACCAATGTAGCCGTTCACGGAATGAAAAATATTGAACCACAAAGGACACGAATAGCACGAAGAAACCAGAGGACAAATCGCTTGCTCCCGCTTCTCAGCGAATCAAACGGAAAACCCATTCGGAGGAAAACCACGAAATAGACGAAAACCACGAAGCCGTGGGGATTTTGAGGGGCTAGGGTTTAGGGGCTAGTCCCTAGTCCCTTTCGTCTGTTTCTTCTCTTTCGTGGTTTTCTTCTCTTCACCTTAAATAGGCTAAATCTGCACCCTCATCGACTTGATTGGATAGCCTCACGAAAAATAGAATTCTACTCTTTGTGTCCTTCGTGTTCTTCGTGGTTCATTTTTCTTCCATCCCGTGAACGGTTACAAACCAATGTTGTGATAGGAAGATCGAGGATCGTAGAAATAGGTTATAGCCGCAGGCGGAAGCCGCGATTGAGTGCAAACTGCGGCTTCCGCTCGCGGCCATGAGCGGCTGGGAACTGTTTGGGACATATTCCCTACAGTTATTACCCCGCGGCTGGTATCATGAGATAGAATCGTTCGCTTGGTGAGAGTCCGTCCTGGCGGACGGCGCTAAGGCGAGCGGCAGAATAAAAATTACCAGCACGCAGCGCAAGCAAGTGGGTCTAGCACACACTCGCTTGCGCGTCGTGCTAGTATTTTGGTAAATTTTCAATTGCCGCTCGCCTAACGAACCATTTTCATGTTCCACAATCCGAATTCCGCATTTCACCGTGCTTACACTGCTTATCGCCCTTGGTTCGTTTGTTGCCTTTTTCGTGGCTTATCACACCTATGGTCGGTGGTTGGCTCGCAAATTGTTCGTGCTCGATCCTATGGCCGAAGTCCCCAGCCAGCAGTTGCGCGATGATGTCGATTTTGTGCCGACGTCCAAAAGCGTGATTTTTGGACACCATTTCACGAGTATCGCCGGCACGGGGCCGATCGTGGGGCCGGCGATTGCCGTGTTTTGGGGGTGGCTGCCGGCGCTGCTCTGGGTGGTGTTCGGATCGATTTTCATCGGGGCGGTGCATGACTTTGGAGCGCTGGTCGTCAGCTTGCGGAATCGAGGGCAAACCGTCGGCGATGTTGCCGGGCGGATGATCTCGCCCCGTGCTCGCGTGTTGTTCTTGCTGATCCTGTTTTTTTCATTGTCGATTGTGATTGGTATTTTCGGACTGGTGATTGCGGTGATCTTCGCCCGCTATCCGGAGTCGGTACTGAGTGTGTGGCTTGCGATGCCGCTGGCGGTGGTTGTGGGGATGCTTGTCTACCGACGCGGAGTCGGTTTGTTGAGGCCATCCTTGGTGGCCTTGGTTTTGCTCTACGCAGCCGTGCTGGTTGGCACCTATTGGTTGCCGATCAGCATGCCCTCGATCACCGCCTGGGGCGCACTGGGCACACCGGTTGTGTTGTGGACCGGCATCTTGCTGGTTTACTGCTTCGTCGCCTCGGTGCTGCCGGTATGGGTGCTGTTGCAGCCGCGCGACTTTATCAACAGCCACCAGCTTTTTGTGGCGATGGGGCTTGTGGTGGTGGGACTTGTGGTCGCGGGACTCACCGGCCAAGCCGACCTGGCTGGCAGCGCACCGGCCATTGCCAAGGACATACCCGAAGACGCTCCGCTCATTTGGCCATTTTTGTTTATTACGATTGCCTGCGGCGCATGCAGCGGATTCCACTGCTTGGTTTCTAGCGGAACGACAAGCAAGCAGATCGCCTGTGAACCCGATGCCCAGTTTGTCGGCTATGGCAGTATGTTGTTGGAAGGGGCGCTGGCGGTGGTGGTTATTTTGGCTTGCTGTGCCGGATTGGGAATGGGGGTGAACGACCCGGTCACGGGCAAGCGGCTGACCGGCCGAGCCGCTTGGGAGACAAAATATCAGGCGCGAATTACGCCCCTGCTCGACGCCGAGGGGCAGCCGGTGCTGAAGGATGGCAAGCCGGTAACCACCGGTGGGTGGAAGAACCACCGTTTGCCGCAAAAGGTGGGAGCATTTGTCGAGGGAGGGGCTAATTTTCTGACCGCCATCGGTGTTCCGCTCAAATTGGGTTTGGCAATGATTGCCGTTTTAGTCGCGTCGTTTGCCGCCACAACGCTCGACACGGCCACGCGCTTGCAGCGCTATGTGATCCAAGAACTGGGTAACACGCTGAACTTTGCGCCGCTACGCGGGAAATACACCGCCACAGCCATCGCGGTGGTCACAGGCGGAGCAATCGCCATGGTGCCGGGACCGGCGGGGCCTGGGTCGGGAGGGCTGGTGCTTTGGCCCCTGTTCGGGGCGACGAATCAGTTGCTGGCGGGGTTGGCGTTTTTGGTGCTGGTTTTCTACTTGGCCCGAAGAAATTTGCCCAAGTGGTTCGCCATTTTGCCCGCCATTCTGATGCTGGTGCTGCCTGGTTGGGCGATGGCACATCAGATGGTTTACGACTTTTGGCCCAACGGGTCGTGGATACTGCTGCTGTTTGGCGGGTTGATTTTGTCGCTGCAACTCTGGATCGTCGTCGAGGCGCTTCTCATGTGGCCAAGGGCCCAAGGAGTACTGGAAGAAACACTACCACCGATACTGAGCACTTGAGCACTGCCTACTCACCGCGTTGGCATGAACTCTCCGCACTTGGGGCACTTGGCAAACCACATCGGCACCGACTGGCCGCATTTGCATTTCACGTTGTGGCGAATAACCGAGGAACTCATGAGGCTCCCGCTGGTGCCGGCTGAATCTTTGGCGACCGAATCATCGAGCACTGAAGAGGAATGCCCGACCCCTTTTTCAGCGGCTGCTGCCGCTCGGTCGGCCGCGGCCGCTCGGTGGACGGCCGTCGCGGTATCTTTCGATGAAAGAATATCAGGCACGCGGACAAAGACCTGTCCCTTGCAAAAGGGGCAAAGACCTTTCTTTCCCGCATACTTATCCTTGACTTTGAACTCATGTCCGTGGGGACACTTTACCGCGATACCCATGTTTGGTTTCGACCCCTTGCTAAAGAGGTACCGACAGCCGCATCAATCACCAACTGACGATGCTCGTGCGACGGGCGAATATTTCACCCGCCAATGACAGTCGACCTCTAACCCCTCACAAGAAGATGCCAATAGCAATATCTACTGTGAATTAGTATTCCATGTCACTTGAATTTGTTGGGTGAACCGTTAGCCGTCGGGCTTGTCCCGGTGCTGTACTCGCGCGCCGGGACAAGCCCGATGGCTAACAAGTCGAATCATAAAAATTGCGGTAAGCCTACCTGGATTCTCGCAGAAATCGTGCTCTTGTCAATTAACCAGGCTGGCGGCCCAGGAGAACTGCAAAGTCAGAAATTGAGTAGTTTCAGGCCGATGGCTGGGCTCCAGGCGATGTAGTCTGCCGCGGCTCGGACGGGTAGATCGGGGTCGGATCGTAGCCGATGGATTGAGAGGGCGGCGTTGTTGATCGCCGCCATGCAAGCAGAGAGACCAGGCCGACGGGTGTGGTGACGATCCTCGTCCCACCAGCGGTCTTTCAAGAAGTGCAAGCTGTTTTCAATTCGCCAGTGCTGACGAACATGCCGCAAGAGATCGGCGGCGGTTACCTGATCAGGATCGAGGCTACTCACATAGTAGCGCGTATCGTGCAGCACGATTTCACCATCGTCAGCACGCAACTCGCGATCCACGCGCAGCGCAATTTGGCAACCGGGCAGATCCAGCGTCTCGCGAATATAATCTGCGTTGTCTAGATCCACCCATACACGACGGGTTTCCTGGAGCGCCCTTTTTTTTCGGTCGTTTCGGCTGCTGGCGGGCGTTCGGCGGATTGGGCGAAGCAGTGCTCTAAAGCATCGAGCGTATCACCCTGGTTGGCCTTAATTTGCAACAGATAATCGCGATTCTTTGCCTGCATCAATTCGACCAGTGGGCGCTGGGCAAAGATGGCGTCCCCGGTAATCAGTCGCAACATCGGGTAGGTGTCGAGCAATGCTTGCAGATGACGACGCAGCAAGGTGGGCTCGTTGGTTTTCTCCGCTCCGGTCGACCATTGGCCAACAACCGCCTGTAGGTCATGCACAAACGCGTTGAGCATATGCAGTGGGCGACCGTTGTCGTCGAGTCCCTGCTTGGCCGTTTTCCCATCTACGGCAACCACTCCTTCGCTGGGTGTTTCCGCTAAACAGTTCCGCAACCAGATGTCCAACGCTGTCTGAAACTCGGACACGCTACATTGGGCTAGCGTGCGGCTAATCGTGGTGGCGCAAGGCGGCTCATCCCGGTCAAAGCCCAGTGGCCCCTGGAGCTGGTCCCAATGAACAGCCGCCCACCGGACGAGCACTTCCATTTCGCGAATGCGTGCCATCATTCCCAGCAACATCAGCACGACTATGCCAGCAAACGGATGTCGCACACCGCGGCGACTACGGGGGTCTTCCAGTTGAGAAAATGCGCCGAGAAGAGTTTCAGTATGCATCGGACAGGCTCCTTCCAGGAAAAGAGCCCCCCTGGTGTGCCTCTCTACGGTGCGAATAAGGCCAGAGTTCGAAGAAAAAGACTTTGCAGTTCTCCTGGCTGGCGGCCCCTTGACAGTCTGTTGAAAAAGTTCGTAGTGATCGCATTTATGCGGTTTTTTCCGAAGAAACCCGATGAATCTCGCTTACTACCAACAGTTTTTCGGGCAGGCTGCTAATCGCTAATTTCCGACACGACTTGGATCGCTTTGTGCCCCTTGTGTTTTCCTGCTGCTGCATGGAATTTAGGTCGCCCTTCGACCGAAACGACCAGTGGCATGTGAATGTCTTTTTCGCTGGCAATAATATCGCCGACGCGCAAATTAATGAGATCGGCTGTGGTAATGTGAGTATGGGCCAACTCGACGACGACCTCAATCGGTGCCTCGGATATTTGCCGGGTTACTTGTTGGATGCTTTCAGTCGTGGAGGAACGTCGGCCGTAGCTTACCCAACTATTCGAGGTGAGCTTGTTGCCTACTCGCTCGATCGAATTGAACGGCATGCAAAGATTGACCATGCCTCGGGTTTCGCCGACGGTTAATTCAAAACTGATGAGCACCACCACTTCATTCGCGGGTATGATCTGCACGAGTTGCGGATTGCTTTCAACGCGCTCGACATCCAATTCCAATTCCAGAACATTTTCCCAAGCATGCTGCATTTCATGGAAAAAAAGATCCGTAATGCGCGAAACGAGCCGCAGCTCGATTTCGGTAAGAGGCCTGCGCGCTGGCGCTGCCGCGGTCGTGCTTCCCCCTAGCAATCGATCGATCATGGGAAACAAGATCGATGGGTTGATATCGAGAATGAGCTGCCCTTCCAGCGGCTTGGCATTGATCAAGTTAAAGCATGTCGGGTTTTCCAGGCTGAAAACAAACTCGCTATAAGTTAATTGATCGACACTGGTTAGCTTAACCTCGACTATCGTTCGCAGCAGCGCGGAGAGTGCCGCACCGAAATTTCGACCAAACCCTTCGTGCATCGTTTGCAGGGCGCGCATCTGCTCCTTGCCAACTCGCTCGGGACGTTTGAAGTCGTAGATGGTCACCTTTTCGCGCAAGCGCGCAGGCCCTGCTGCACCGGGGGCTGCCGTTCCATTCGCCTCGCCATCGTCCATGGAGCTCAGCAAATTTTCAACTTCCGCCTGACTTAAGACATCGCCACTCATACCTGCACTCCATTGCAATCGCCACTCATACCTGCACTCCATTGCAAACGAATTCGGATTTCGGAATGCGGAATTGAAATGGTGCTTGCTTTAACTGTAATTCCGCAATCCGAATTCCGCATTCAACTTCTTACTTGTCCATTTCCTTGAACCACATACTTATAGCTGGTTAATTCCTCGATCCCGCATGGTCCGCGAGCGTGGAATTTGTCGGTGCTGATGCCGATCTCCGCACCCAAGCCAAATTGGCCGCCGTCGTTGAATCGGGTGCTGGCGTTGATCATCACGGCCGAACTATCGACGCCCGCGGCAAACTGGCGCGTCGCGGCTAAATCGTTGGAAACGATCGCGTCCGTGTGGCCCGAACCGTACTGGTTGATGTGCTCAATCGCCTCGGCAATCGAGCCGACGATGCGTACCGAAATGGTCGGCCCGAGATACTCGGCGGCGTAATCTTCGTCGGTTGCAGGCGTGGCGCCTTCGACCAATTCGCAGGTGCGAATGTCGCCACGGATTTCGACATCGAATTTTTTCAGTGCGATTCCAATCGAGGGGAGGAATTCGCCTGCTACGTCGGCGTGTACCAGCAACGACTCCGCCGCGTTGCAGACGCCCATCCGTTGGCATTTCGAGTTGATGACAATCGACTCGGCCATCGCCAGATCGGCTGCTGCGTCGACATAGACATGGCAGTTCCCGCTGAAATGCTTGATCACCGGCATTTGGGCTTCGGCAGCGACGCGACGGATCAGCCCTTCGCCGCCGCGAGGAATTGCCAGATCAATCAGCTCGGGCATGTGCAAAAAATGGTCGACCGCGTCACGATCGGTGGTGCCGACCAGTTGCACAACATCCTCCGGCAATCCCTCATCGCGGGCTGCCTCGTGCAGCAATCGTACAATCGCCTGGCTCGAGTGTATCGCTTCCTTGCCACCGCGGAGGATGACGGCATTGCCTGCCTTGACGCAGATTGCCGCGGCATCGGCCGTCACATTGGGACGCGATTCGTAGATGAAAAATACAACCCCCAGCGGCACACGCACTTTATTGATTTCCAACCCATTGGGCTGAACCGAGGAATCGATCACCTGACCAATCGGATCGCGCAACGTGGCAACCTCTTCCAAAGCGGAGGCAATGTCTTCGATGCGATTGGGCGTAAGCCGAAGTCGATCGGTTTGGGCGTCGGTTAGCCCATAGCCGGGCGCGGCATCCAAATCGTGAGAGTTGGCTTCCTGCAGTGCGTCGAAGTTTTCGCGGAGTAAGTGGGCAGCAGAACGGAGCCAGGCGATTTTCACGTCGCCGCGAATCAGCGCAAGCTGCCCCGAAGCAACCTTCGCACGCTGGGCAACTTTGGCACAATAGCCGGCCAGATCGATTGTCTTGGTGGTTGGGTCGGCAGCAGTTGCCATGACGAACTCCGAGAGTGGCATCATTCGATGGCTTCGCCCCTGCACCGTTGCGGAGAGAACAGCCCATCCCCGCAATTGTCGTTCAACAGCCCACGGCGGTCAACGCCGCTTGTGCTAGCAGCAGCCGCCCGTGGCTGTAAAGGCTAGCAAGGCCTCACGAACCGGCTGCACATCGTGAACGCGAAGAACCTGCACCCCTTGGGATGCCAGCGCAAGGGCCGCCCCTAGCGTCGCAGAAGAGCGGTCGGCCGTTTTGCTTCCCACGATTTTGCCTAGAAATCCTTTCCGCGAGTGTCCCACCAGCAGCGGACAACCGAGCGCATGGAACTGCCGGCAAGCAGCCATCAGCGTGATATTGTGCTCATGCGTTTTGCCGAAGCCGATACCCGGATCGAGGCAAATCCGGTCTTGATCAATTCCCGCGGCAAGCAGTGCATCGCGCCGGTCGGCCAGGGTCGCAAAGACTTCGTCAACAACATTGGTATAGTGCGGATTGTCTTGCATCGTCTGCGGCGTGCCCTGCATGTGCATCGCACAAACGCCCGCTTGCGTCTTCGCAGCGAGAGGCAGCATTTCCAGATCGCGCTCGAAGGCGGAGACGTCGTTGATGATTTGCGCACCGGCCGCTAAAGCGGCACTCGCCACGGCGGCTTTGCTTGTGTCGATTGAAATGGGGACTTCGGTTTGCACGGTGAGCTGCTCGATTACTGGCAGGATGCGACGCAACTCCTCGTTGGCACTAACCTGCTCGGCATAGGGACGGGTGCTTTCGCCCCCGATATCAAGAATATCGGCTCCTTCGTCGGCCAGTTGCAAGGCATGGTCGACAGCCGCGGCGACGTCGAAAAACTTCCCACCGTCAGAAAAACTATCGGGCGTCACATTGACAATGCCCATCAGCTTCGGCAGTCGGCCCAATTCAAGCCGGCAAGTGCGCAACTGCCAATGCGTTGCCCGAGGGGGATAGCTGGGATTTTGCGTGTCGTGGCTCATGTGATTGAGCCTAGACTTGCTGTGCCTTTCAAGGAAGGCCAGAGACGTGAACAAAAGCCGGATACTTCTCGGATCCGTGACATCCACATGACTGCAATGATGACAAATTTGGCTAGACTGCCTGCACGCTTGTGCCTACAATGCCTACATGAGCGCAAAGCAATACACCATTCGATCAGTCTCCGAGCAGATTGACCGCGAGTTGCGGCGCAGGGCGGCTGCAGAGCAGAAGAGTCTCAATGCAGTGATCCTCGAAGTTCTGGAACGCGAGCTTGGATCAACCAACGGCAGGACGGAACACAACGATCTCGATTTTCTGATTGGCAGCTGGGAACATGACCCTGCATTCGATAGTGCGATCTCCGACTTTGGGCACATCGAGCAGGGAGTATGGCAATGAATGTTGCACTAGACACTTGTGCCTATAGCGACTTCATGCGTGGCAATGCGTTGTGTGTTCAAGTGGTTAGAACGGCAACACGTCTCTTTCTCCCTTTGTTTGTTGTTGCCGAATTGCGAGCCGGGTTTGTCGTGGGTAACAAGGAGTCGAAAAACGCAGCCAATCTACAGAGGTTTTTCAACACCCCACGAGTCGAGGTTTTGTTGCCCGACGAAGGGACTGCCAATCAATATGCACAACTTTTTGTGTTCCTAAAAAAGCAGGGGACGCCAATTCCAATCAACGATTTGTGGATTGCTTCGCTCGTCCTGCAACACAATCTTATTCTGTGTACTTCCGACAGCCACTATCGACACATCCCACAACTGCCGACATGCTGATCCCGTAGGCCTTACCAGGGTTCTTCCATCGTCGAGACAATCTGCTCGGCCAAGCGTCCGATTGCCTGTTGCTGGGCGGTGACCGTCGACTCGCCTACTTCCGGCACAAGCGTGGTGGTTTGGCCGACCGGGAGCAACTCGGGCGGCAGCGGAATGGTGCTCGGCATGCGTATCGGCTCGCGGCGCCGGTTGAGCCAGGTAACTTCCGCGGCCAGATTATGCTCGATAGCCCGAGGATCGTCGTTGCGATTTTCGACCACCGTGTGCTTGGTGTCGCCGAGAAGTCGGGCCGAGAGGATGCTATCCGCATCGGGTGTGCCGACCACTTTGTACGGCGTTTTCAGTTCGATTTCCTTAATCACCGCTTCGGTAAGCCGTTCGCCCAAATCGCGTCGGAAGCTGGCCGACTCGATCATCGGGACGTAAACCGTCGCAACGTCAGGAGCGTAAAGCGAACCGGCACCAACGCGGTAAGAAGCACAGCCGCTGAGGATGAGGAATGAAAAAAGAATGACGAATGACGAATGACCAATGGCAAATTTTTGCTGTTCCAAGAGAACCACCAATGGACACGAATACACACGAATCATGATATATGTGTGAATCCTCAACGGGTAACAACGACAAATCCATTCGTGTCGATTCGTGTTCATTCGTGGTTTGTTTTTCCAGTGTTTAATTGAAAAATGAGAGGTTTGTTTGTCGTCTGGTTCATTTTCTAATTTCTTCTGTCGTACCGCTCGCCATCTCGATGTGGGAGTCGGGCTGCTCGACCAAGGGGACTTGCGCAATTGCCTTCCGCTCGGCATTTTGTGGGACCATCGCTAGCAGCCAGTCGAGTTTTTCTTTCGGGTGATCGGGGCTATCGCCCAGTGCGATCAGTCGATCGCGAGCCTGCGATGCCAATTCGGATTCAGGATGTTTCTGTAGCACCCGGGCGTAATAAAATCGAGCACTGCCAAACTGTTCGATGTTATCGTAATACTTTGCCATGCGCCATTCGCGCATAACAATATGCTTGTTCAATTGGGCATCGACCTCGGCCAGTCGTTCGCGTTCTTTGTCGTCCAATTCTCCTGCGAATTGTCCCTTCAATTGTTTGACGAGACGTTTGGCTTCTTCCAGCGGCTTGCCATCATAGTCGGGGCCTTGATAGATGCGCAGCATGCTTTGGAGCCCTAATAAATGGGCGTCGAATTGATGCTCGCTACGCGGGTATTCACGGCGAATTAGGCCGTAGTGGTATTCGGCGTCTTCGTATCGGCCACGCAGAAAATGCGAGTTCGCCGTCGCCATGATCGCATCGTCCGCCAACGGTCCGGTGGGGTCGTTGAGGCGAATGTTTTCATACGTCTTCAGCGAGCGGCCTAACGTGTCGAACAGCGGCCGTTTCTTGTCAAATACATTCGGCGTGACCGCCCAATGCGGTTTGTATTGGTGATGCTGCTCCCAGTATCGGGCAATGTCGAACTGGCGGCGGATGACATTGTCCAGATGGGGTGAGTTGGAGTATTTCTTGATTAGCTGGTCATAGGTGTCCGTTGCCTCGGCATAATGCGCGTCGTAAAACTGGCTCTCGGCCAGCATGAACAGGGCGTCCTGCTCAAGCTGAGGATCGACTCCCCGGGCGATCGCTTGCTTAAACTGCTTGCTGGCACCGCGATATTGCTCGCGGCGGAACAAATCCTCGCCAGCGGCGTAGGCCTCTTTGGCAATTTGCTGGTCACGTCCCATGCCTACCTGGTTTTTGAGGCTGTCAACAGTTTTCATCACCGAAACATCGCCCAACAATCCGCCCGACTTTTCCTGACTAACAACCTTGGAAACTCGGGTCTTAATCGGCCTGCCTTCTTGGTCGAAATATCCGTCAACTCCAGCGACCTGATAGCCTTCACCCGGTTCGAACAGAGCTTTGCCCTTGTTTTTTTTCCACCATTCGGGCGTGCCGGGGGGAGCCGCTTCGCCGGCGAGCGAAGGCAACTTCCACTGGCTCGGGTTGAGGCTGACGGTCTGACAGCCTCCGACCGGCAGCAAAACAAGTAGGGCCAGAGTCACGGATTGATACAATGGATTGCGTAGCATGGCTGGAATGATAAGGTTTGCATGCGGTCACTGCGCAGGCAGATGCGCGCAGACCCACTCGACGGGAAAAATCGTCTGGGGAGAGTACCGGACCAGGTAAGATAAGGTCAAGAGCGGTAGCGGAGTGCTTGCACCGCTCGTGCCGCTTGCGGCTTAGCGCTAAGCCGCAAGCGGCTAGGCGCTCTCGCGCTGGTCGTTGTCGAGCCGCTCGATTCGTACTCGCTCGATGCGGCGCTTGGTGGCTTCCAGCACTTCAATACAGACTTTGTCCTGCCAAAGAAGCTTTTCACCCGGCAACGGGATACGCCCCAGTTCGGTGAAGACGAAACCGCCGATTGTGTCGAAGTCGCCATCGTCTGGCAGATCGAGGTGCATTGTTTCGTTGATCTGGTCGACATGCGTGCGGCCTAGCGCTTCGCAGGTGTTTTCGTCGATTCTTTGGATCTCCTCGGCGACTTCTTCGTCGTATTCGTCCACGATCTCACCCACGATTTCTTCCAGCACATCCTCAATCGTCACCAATCCGGCGACGCCGCCATATTCGTCGAGCACCACCGCAATGTGCGTGTGCATTTGTTGGAACATTTGTAGCAGGTCGTCAACCGCTTTGGTTTCTGGCACGAAAACCGGCTTGCGCAGTAGGTCGCGAATAGGCGTGCGCGACTCGGCATTGCCGGTGGCCAATTCGGGTAAAAGATCTTTGCTGTAGAGAAGCCCGATGACGTCGTCGCGATTTTTCTCGAAGACGGGTGTGCGCGTGTGTCCTGTCTCGATCACGTCAGCGACCACCTCGTCCCAAGGCATGTCGGCATGGATCATGTGCATGTCGGTCCGCGGCGTCATGATTTCCGAGACATCGGCATCGCCCAACTCGATCACCCCTTCGATCATTTCCCGGGCGTCTTCTTCGAGCAGTCCTTCGCGGTGGCCTTCGGTGACGATGGTTCGTATTTCTTCTTCCAGCGACTCTTCGTCATCCTCAACGTGGGTTTGCCCGGCAATGCGGTGCAGGACGGCGTCGAGCACGCGAGCAGTCCAAACCAGTGGTAAAGCAAGGCGGTAGAGCAGCCTCCAAAAGTGCCAAGTGTAAAACAGAAATGGGGCAGCAAACAGGCGCGCTGTTGTCACAGGTATCCATAAGGCCGTCGCCATCATCAACAGCGATAGCCCCGTGGTGATGCCCAGCAGCACGAGCCAAGAGCTATCCGCGACCAGTTGCCAGCGATGCTGTGACCAAAGAAGCCCCGAAACGACCGACAGCACGGCACTGATCGAAGCGACCATCTCAATACCGAGGGCAACTTGCTCATGCTCCCGGACGATTTCACCATACCGGGTCCTCGCTCCCCGTCGACGGCAGAGTTCATCGAGGTCGTGGTGCGAGAATTCGCGAAGCGCTCGGCAGCCGAGGCTTGAAATTGTCGTAGTAAGGAGTGCTGTTAGGCAAATCCAAAATAGGACAGCGGTGGTCACGATGGATGGGTTGGGGGTTGGGGGTTGGGGGTTGAGGGTTGGGAGGGTGCCAACTCACCGTCGATGCGATGCCAGCGTTCGTCGCTTGCCGGCATTGCTACACCGGCCTGTTGCAGATATTTCATTTCCGCCGATCGCATGGCAGCGATCTCGTCGGGTTGCTTGTCATGATAGCCGACCAAATGGAGCATGCCATGGACAATGTACAGCAGCAACTCATCTTTCGCAGGCCAGCCGATCTGGTCAGCACATCGCTCGGCTGTCTCCGCGCTGACAATCACTTCTCCTTCGAGATTTCCATGGTCGTTTTCCAGCGGAAAGCTAAGCACATCGGTAGGCCAATCATGCTGAAGATATTGCCGATTCAATGCTTGTATCGTCGGATCGTCGACCACCGCAATGCTAATCATGGCCGATTGATAGCCGACATCGACAAGAATTCGTCGGACTACGGCCAGAAGTTGCTCTTCGCAGACCGTGACCAACGATTGCTCGTTGGCAATCAGAATCCGCAGCGACGATTCTTGAGAAGGCTCAGGTGGCCCCGCGTTGTCGTCGAGGATCGTGGTTGGGTTGTCCATACGGTCGGATATTGATTTTGGTTCTTCAGAGAATTTAGTGGGTAGATTTTCAGGGAACGGCACCGCTGAACATTATGTCCCGTAGGGACTTTTGAAAATAGCCCAGCGATTTATCGCTGGGTAGGCGGAGGGATATGTCGGAGAGTCCCGTAGGGATGGCTGAAGGTTTAGTTGCAAGCTCCGGCTTGCATCTTTTGTTGTGATTCAGCCGTCCCTACGGGACTAGGAAATATTCGACATCGTCAACCCAGCAGTAAACTGCTGGGCTATTTTCAAAAGTCCCTACGGGACAAAAAAGCTACTTGTTCGTCACGAGCTGCCACGAAAATTCCTGAAGAACCTGAATTTTTGAGCCGAACGCGCTAGCGTCGGGTGAATCTGCGAAAAACGTCAAATCTAAACGCCCGACGCTAGCGCGTGCGGCTCACCCCAAAATCAAGCTGTGACAAACACTACGCTGTTTCCTGATCGGGATACTTGACTCTTCCATGATAGACGGCTGTTAGTGATTTTACCAAACTTTCGCCGATTTTGTGGACTTCTTCGAGGGTCAGCCCGCATTCATCCAGTTGGCCATCCAGGAGCCGTTTCATCGACAACTCCTCTACCAGGCTCTCAATCCGCGACGGAGTCGGCTCCTTGAGTACCCGGCTCGCACTCTCGACGGCATCGGCCAGCATCAGCACGCCTGCTTCTTTGCTTTGCGGTTTGGGGCCCGGATAGCGGAACGAGCTTTCATCCACCTCAGCACTTTCACGATCTTTTTCACGTTGCTGGCTGGCTTGCCGATAAAAGAACTCGACGAGCGTGGTACCGTGGTGTTGCTGGATGAAATCGATGATTGATTCAGGCAGCTTGTTTTGCCGACCGAGGTCCGCACCGTCTTTGACATGAGCAATAATCACCAGCGTACTCATCGCGGGCACCAGCGAATCGTGCCGATTATCACCTTGCCCCTGGTTCTCGATGAAGTAGCCCGGCTTGAGCATTTTTCCGATGTCGTGGAAATAAGCGCCCACGCGGACCAACAGCCCCCTCGCACCAATCGCTTCCGCCGCCGCCTCGGCCAGCGACGCGACCGTAATCGAGTGGTTGTAGGTGCCAGGTGCCCGTCGGATCAGTTCTTGCAACAACGGATGAGCCGGGTCGCCCAATTCGATCAGGCTGAGATCGGTTTGTACGCCAAAGATTTTTTCCACGGCGGGCAAGAGCACAGTCATAAGCGACCCGGCGATCACCGACCAGAGCACCAGGGTAAAGCCGTTTTCCAACAGCAGCAACCATGGCTGATGGTATAAGGTTCCCACGCCCAGGGTGGTTAGCAGCGAAACAGACGCCGCGGTGAATCCAACCGCCAGCAGCTTGCCACGCGAGCGAACCTGTCTTAGAACCAGGATCGCACCCGCGACCGATGCCATGAGCACCAGCGCTTGCGACATATTGTGCCCGAGAGAGATGACGACAACAAGCGTGACACTTGCCGACAGCAGCAGCGCCAACTCTTGCTGGTAGGCAATGGCCACGATCATGCTGAACAGCAAGAGGGGGATCACATCCGCGCCCCAGGTATAGTAATTTGCTACCCAAGCCAACACGACGGTAACCATGACAAGCCCAAGCAGCGTCACGAAGCGGCTCAATTCGTCGAGAATGCTGGGTTCTCGGGTTTGAATGTAAAATCCGCAAAGTGTATAGAGAGCCAGGTACATCCCCAAGATCGCGAGCGAACGACGGATTCGCGACCCCAAGCCTTGCTGTGCAAGTTGGGTATCATATTCCAACTTCAGCAAATCAATCGCTTCCCGACTAAGCGGCTGGCCAGCAACGGCAAGCACATCTTCGCCCGCATGGTACGGTTTGGTTTGGATTGGCACCATTTCGGCAGCCTCATCCTGTGCTTTTCGTGTGGCATCGATATTCAAAGTCAACGTGGGTACAAGCCTTGGCCTCAGCCAAACATAGACACGTTGAGCCAACTCCAGAGAGGAAATTTTTTCTGTGAGCAATTGCTGCAATCGGGCTGCAGCATTTTCGATCAATACTTCGGCGACGTCCTTTTTCGCGCCAAATCCTTCGCTATCGGGCCCATGCACGAAAATGCTTTCCTGATTCGCATCGTGGGCAGTCGGCAAGGCCTCGAGCAACCCCCATTGTTCCAAGGGGGCCATCACCTGGCCCATCTTTTCATGGAATGTATCCAACGCATTTTCTTCAGTAAACGCTTCACGAAACCGCTGGAATTGCTCCGCTCGCTGCTGGTCGGTGGGATCGGGCGTGCCGGCTGCCAAAGGGGCCTGAAACGATTGCCAAAGTTCTTGGTTCACTTCCTCAAGGCTCTCGGCAGTAAGCAGCGAGCTTATTTCATTGCGTAACTGGGCACGCAACTGGATGAGCGGCTCGGGATCTTGGTCATAAACGGCGACCGCCAGCCTTCGGGCTCGATCACGGGCATCTGCGGTAGCTAGCGGGTCGGGCTGTGCGAAGTCGATTCTTGCAACCACATTGCGGTCAGGCATTTCGCCCAGTTGGTAGTGGAAGGGCGGATCCCAGCCATGGGTGAATGCCCAAAGAAACAGTGCCGCCAAAGCACACAATGCCAACCGTAGAACAACATGACCACGGCGCAGATTGCCCAGAAGCGTTCCCCAAACCCCGGGGGGAAGCTCGACCGAGGCGACACGTTGCTGTCGCGTTCGTTTTTGAGTGCCGGTGGACATGGGGGGATTTGGGAATTCGGATTGCGGATTGCGGAATTCCCAAATCCGAATTCCGAATTCCGAATTCTTTTTACCTCTTTTTCTTGCCTTCGTCGTAGGCGCGAACAATTTCTTGCACCAATCGGTGCCGTACAATATCGGATCCGGTCAAGGTTACTTTGGCAAAGCCATCGACTTTTCGCAAGCGACTGGTCGCGTCGATCAGGCCGCTTTTGGTGTGGGGTGGCAAATCGATTTGTGATGTGTCGCCCGAGACAACCACTTTCGAACGCTCGCCCATGCGAGTGAGGAACATTTTCATTTGTGCGACGGTCGTGTTCTGTGCTTCGTCCAGGATGATGAATGCGTCGTTCAGCGTGCGGCCGCGCATGTAGGCCAGCGGCACCACTTCAATCACATCATCTTCCATATAACGGCGAACCTGCTCGTAGTCCATCATTTCTCGTAATGCGTCGAGCAGCGGACGCAGGTAAGGGTTAATCTTCGCCCGCAAGTCGCCCGGAAGATAGCCAAGGCTTTCACCCGCCTCGACAGCGGGCCGTACCAACACAATCTTGTGAATCTGCTGGTCTTTGAGCGCTTCGATGGCCGTGGCTACGGCCAAATAGGTTTTTCCCGTACCGGCAGGGCCAGCGCAAAACACTAAGTCGTGATGTCGGATCACACGGACATACTCGGCCTGACCCGGAGTGCGAGGGCATATTTTCCGACCGAAGCGAACATCAATCGGTTCGGTCCGCGGGCCATCGGAGCCACCAATAACGCGATCGATGATTTGAGAAACATGCTCCGTGGTAACCGCTCCATTGAGGTCGACCGTTTCTTTGAGCTTCTCGAAAACCGACGTCGCCTGAAGCACGGCATCATCCTCACCTTGCACAAGAATATTGCCGTCGCGTGTGGAAATTTTCGCGGGTATCGTTTCGCGAATCTGCTTGAGATGCCGATCCTTGGTGCCTAATAGCAAAACAAGGTTTTCCGGGCCACCTGCCGTGATGGTTGCTTCGATCATAAAGGGACGCGGGGAGATGTTTGACGTGAAATGTGTGATTGATGATGTCAGAAATAAAGCCATCTTTATCGTCTGCCATCATCAATCATACATCATCGATCTTACACTATAAATCATACGTTATAAATCACACATTCCCTATGGCCCCACCAGCCCCACCACCCAGCAGAAGTAGGCCACCGGAGCAGCCACGAGCAGCGAATCGAGCATATCCAACACTCCGCCAAAGCCGGGAAGCCAGTTGCTCGAGTCCTTGACGCCCGCATCGCGTTTCAACATCGACTCGGCCAAGTCGCCAACGATACCCGCCACCGCGATCAGCAGGGTGTAAAGCATCGTCCGCCCCAATGGGTGGGGCATCCAACCCATTTTTCCGTGCAATAGGAGCGAAATCAGCAGGGACGAAAGCACGACGCTCGTGGCGATTCCTCCCAAGGCACCCTCCCAGGTTTTGCCCGGACTAAGCCGCGGAGCCATCTGGCGTTTGCCGTAGAGTTTCCCGATCACAAATTGAAACGTGTCGCTCAGTTTCACCGTCACAACAACCGACAGAAGTGCGACCAGCCCAAGTCGGCCATCGCTCGCCCAATCCTCGCCACGGAGCAATCTCAATTGGACTAGAAAGCCCATCAAGCCTCCAACATAGAGGATGGCAAGCGATGCCAGTGCAAGGTTGGTCGTCGCAGCACCCGAGGCATCGAATCTTCGCAGTTCACCCCACAGTGCTAGCAACAGCGCACCGCCAATCCCACAAGCCAACCAGCCGAGTCGACCCACGGGGCATTCCGCCGGGTAGCTTTGCCAGAGGACGGGCACGCAACTGGCCATCACCGGGAGCAAGGTGCCTGCATAAATGACCCAGGCCAGCGGCTGGTGGCCTCGCTGGCGGAAGAATCCCAACATCTCGCCCGCGGCAAGCGGTGTGAGTATTAGAGTCAGGGGAAGCAGATAAATCCCCGGCCGAGCGGCATGCGCATCCAACCAGCACAGTACCGACAGGGCTGTCACAATCAGGGTGCCAAGAATCAGTCGCCAACGGATCACAAGCTTGGGGTCATTCCTTATCGAGAGTCGAATTTTTAGCCATCGGGCTTGTCCCGGTGCGTGGAAGCAGCGCCGGGACAAGCCCGGCGGCTAACCCGTTGATTCTACCCAAAGAGCCCCATCGCGGCAAAGCCGCAACCAAAGAAAAAACAGCCACAAAAAACACGAAAACCACAAAAATCATGGCCCGCGGATCACGCGAATTGGCGCAAATGTATCGGGAAGATGACAATCATTGACATCCACGTGATTCGCTAGCAATGCTATTCCTTTTCGTGCCTTTTTGTGTTTTTTGTGGCTATTGTAAATCTTTGCGCCAAACAAAGAATTTGACCGTTAGTAACATGAAAGGCCAAATCCGCATCCCGCCACCGTTCTGTTTTGCCGTATGCTGCGTTGCAGCACGGCTATTCCGAATTCCGCAATCCACAATCCGAATTCCCCTTGAGCCCGCCAAATTTTCGATTCCTTCCGGCAAAGTCGCGGATTGCTTCGTGGAGGGTCGACTCATCAAAATCGGGCCACGATTTCTCGGTGACCCAGATTTCCGCGTAGCTGATTTGCCAGAGCAAAAAATTGCTGATTCGCATTTCGCCAGCCGTGCGTATCAAGAGATCAGGATCAGCAAGCCCTGCCGTGTAGAGGTGCGACGCGATGGTCGACTCGTCGATCGCCTCGGCCGAAAGCTCCCCACCCGCAACCTTCTCGCCAATCGCTCGCACCGCGTCGACCAGCTCGGCCCGGGCACCGTAGTTAATCGCCAAATTGAGCCACATGCCGCTATTGCTGGCAGTCATCTCGACCGTTTTATCCAGCTCGCGAAGCACCGGTTCAGGGATGTCGGTGCGCCGACCGATCATTCGCACGCGGAGGTTGTTTTGCATGGTCGTCGTCCGCTCTTCGATCATGTACTGCTGGAGCAAGTGCATGAGGAATTCGATTTCCGGATGCGGGCGTTTCCAGTTCTCGCTGGAGAGGCAGTAGAGCGTGAGTTGCTCGATACCCAGCCGCGAACACTCTTCGGTGGTCTTACGCACGCTGGCCACACCACGGCGATGCCCCTCGATCCGAGGCAAATCGCGCTCGACGGCCCACCGCCCATTCCCATCCATGATAATCGCAACATGCCGCGGCCAACGCTCGCACGGCGTCTCGATAAGCAGGCTGGGAACATCGATTCGGGACATTGTTTCGGTAGGCCGCTCTTCAGTGACACGGCCTTCAATGACCAAACGCGGATGGGACAGAGCCCCAAACATACGCTCCGCAGACACATCAGTAAACCTCTGCGTCAAGCTGGAAGTTTGCACGCCGGAGTAGCCTGTAGGCTGGAACGGGCGGTAGCGCTGTTCCGGCAGTGCGTCGAGTTTGCTGCCAGAACTGCGATGAGCTTGTTCGGACTGAACTACTCAAATGGGAACCGCGCACGTCATTGTGGTATTTCAATCGAGAAAGATGCCGTTTTTCTAACCGTCTGAACGATCAGCTTTCAGCACTCAACGGTCAGCCAGAAAAGCAATAAAAGGCGGAGACAAAGGCTGAAAGCTGGCCGCTAATGGCCGACAGCTTACCTTTTGAGAACATACAAGGGCACAGAGAACACGGAGAAAGTAGCCCTGAATATCCATCGGAAGAGAAGCATGATTCGTTGTTTTCTAGGGGAAAGAAACTCGGTGTTCTCCGTGCTCTCTGTGGTGAAATTTCTTGCTTGTTTTCAGTTTGAGTAGAATAGTAAGCGGTCAGCTTATCCCAGCCTCTCAACCGGTCGCCTCCTCGACGATGGCGATCTCTTTGTCCGTCAGGCCGTAGAGCTGGTAGACCAGCCGGTCAATCTGTCGGTCCGTGGCGGCAATTTGCCGCTGCAGAGCGGTTTGTTCGTGAGAGGTTTTGGCGGTTTCGATACGTTGTTTTAGTTTTATGTGATGCTTGACATATGAAGTTAGATTTTCCGAGATGCCATCATCTATCGTCATCGGCAAGGGAAGACGTCTCGTTGTCACTTCATCAAAATGCATTGTTCTGATGGCGTTCGCAAATAGAAAGCGGTAAGCGTACCAATTAATGAGTTGCGAATTGAGAATGGAACAAAGCACTTCCGGAGCAATCCGATTTCCGCAGGCGAGTTGGTTGATTGTGTCGAGAATCACGCATGACTTGCAATCAGATTCCGATGGCACAACGGCCACTATTTTGATGTGTGGCGTGGGGTTGAGGATATGCGCCACGATATTTTGCACCAAAACGGATTTTGTAACGATATAGGCTTTCTGATCGTGAATGTCTGCGAGTGCCACCCGCCCTTTGGGGGAGGTGTGAATGCTCCAGCGGTCAAGCTGCTTACCACCGAGGACATTATACTTACCTCGATTCCTCAATTGTTTCTGGAGCATTGCACCCCGGCGATTTTGAGCATAGCGCGAAAGCGAAACAGAGCGATTCTTCATCATGCGTGCGACTGCTATTTCCTCTTCGCCGACACTGCTCGGAAGGAACTCGAATTCCTCGATCAAAAGCTTGGCGTGTGTGCCATTTTCGCACAAAACCTCTCCCTGTCGGTAGCCACCCACATAATCGTCCGACGCATGTTTATCGAAGATGACAACGCATTGTTCGAGCTTCACTTGGCGCCATACTTTAGAACAATCAATAACCCGGCGAAGGCGTGGAACTGCGAGCTTCTGTAGCCCCTTCCAATTGGATGCATAGGTAAACGGTTTTGGTATGATTTTCCCTATCATTCCATCGGGGGCGAAAGTATTGAGTGACAATTCAACAAATAGTGCTGCTGTATCCGTACTGCCGCATTGAAAACTGCGCAAATAGTTGCGCTCTTGGGCATTGAGTTCCGCCCCGTACGGCGGGTTCCCAATCACCGCATCAAAGCCCAGTTTCTTGCCTTGGAAGATGTGCGAGAACTGGGCTTTCCAGTCGAAAACATTAATCCGCAGTCGCTCTTCTTCATCAAACAGATCAAGCTGCTGCTCATGGTAAAAATCAGGCCTGATGAGGCTGTTGCCGCATTTGATGTTGCCCGCCAAATCGGGCAGCGCCCGCTGTTTGGCGAACAGTTTCAACTGGCGATTGAGCGTCTCCTCGGTTTCCCCTTCGAGCATCTTCAAGAGCAGCGACAGTTTGGTCACTTCGACCGCCTGCGGGTCGATGTCGACACCGTAGATGTGGTCGAGCAGTATCCGCTTCCGCTCGTCGGTGGTCAGCCGCCACTCGTCGTTGCGGGTCTGGTAGATGCGGTCCTTGTGCTTGGCCCGATTGTGTTCGACGTACCAATCGCGGTACCAGTCGAGCAGATACTGATACGCGCCAATCAAAAACGAACCGCTACCGCAAGCCGGGTCGAGCACCGAGAGCGGCCGGCCACGCTTGGCCGGTTTCCAGGTGGTTTGGGTGCGGGAGGCGATTTCGTGCGGCGCCTTGCCCTCGATCAGCTTCCCGACTGTGTTCTGGACGATGTAGTCGACAATGTACTTGGGCGTGTAGTAAACGCCGCCCGCCTTCTTCACCTCCGGCTTGTCCTCGACCTTCGCCTGATGCCCTTGGGTCAGCCGGATCACCTTGCCCAAAAACTGCTCGTACACCTGACCCAAGATGTCGGCGCTGAGCACCGAGAACTCGTACGGGCTATCGGGATAGTAAAGCTTACGAAGGATGTCTTTCAGCACCCGGTCGTCGATTCCAAGCGCCAACGTCCACTGGTCAGGCGGCTCGGTACGGCCTTTTTCCTTGTCAAAATGAAACTTGTCAAAATGAAACAGGCCCGAGTTATAGCGATGATCGGCCTCATGGAACAATTCGCACAGCCGCAGGTAAACTTTGGGGCCATTGAGCAGCGATTGCAGCCGCCCGTAACGTTCGATGCCGCGGTCCTCGCAGATGCGCAAGAAAATCATCCGGTCGATTGTTTTTTGGACGGCTGTGTTGAGTTCGCGTTGCGAGAGATTGGCACTACGTCGGACAATGTTCTTGGCTAGTTCGTTACGCCACTGTTCGATTTCGTCCAGAAAAGCGGCGTCGAATTCGGCGGCGCCACGTTTTTTCTTGCTCGATTGGGCGTACTTATCGAACGATCCTTTGAGAATCGCGTCGCGGGAGAAGATCGCCGCGATGTCGTCCCATTTTTCTTCGTACTGCTTGTAGGTAAAGAAAAGCGTACGGGCCATCGACGCGTTGTCATTCTTGTCGGGCTTGATACGGCCATCGTAGACCGCCAGTTCCTCGAAATCGGTGAGGATCGAGAGCGGCAGCTTGGCCGACCATGCGTAGCGGCGGAGTTGGAAAGCCGGATCGACGTCCATGCGAATGTTGACTGATGGCTTCTTGGTTCCCACGAAGAACTTCCGCGTGCCGCCGATTCGAAATGAATAATCCGGCGCCTTGGTCGAGCCGCCGATCTTGATCGAATCCTCGTGAATCACATCCTTGTAGGCTTCGGCGTAGCCTTGCCGATTGTCGACGTCCCAGCCGAGCGCTTTGAAAAATGGATCGATGAACTCGCGGCGCAGTTGGGTCTCGTTGTACGTTGGCGAGCGATAGCTCTCGCTCTGTTCTCCGAAGCGGTTGACCAGATCGATAATTCCAGGAGGGACTGGCATAATTATTCGATCGCAGGCGTTGGAGTTGGCTTCATGTGAGAACGCGCTCCGAGGATATCCATTGGTGTTGTAGGATACTCAAATGATAAATCGTGTATGTCAATCATGGTATTTCAAGCGGGAAACACGCTGTTTTTTACCATCCGAGCGATCAGCTTTCAGCATTCAGCCAGAAAAGTGGTAGAAGACGGGAAATAATAGCTAATAGCTAGTTCCCGTTGATAATACTCCCTTTCCGACCGACTTTGGGAACGGCGCGGGGCGACGAGCGGGCGAGGGAGTTGGCTTGTTCGGTTTTCTGTGGTGGGTCGGCGTTGTTGCGCCGCAGCGCGCGTACATCGCCTTACGTTTACGAGTTGTTTTCGGTTTTTGCGTCCGTTCCGCGTCAGCCTCCTGAGGTTTTTGCCAGGATCGTTAAGTTGTGACAGAACACGGCGC
This sequence comes from Lacipirellulaceae bacterium, assembly GCA_965249435.1. Lineage (GTDB taxonomy): Bacteria > Planctomycetota > Planctomycetia > Pirellulales > Lacipirellulaceae > JAJRWS01. Next base: position 38,544 of record CBDFMC010000018.1, read on the forward strand.
TGCCAACGGCGGACGTGAAATTCTTAAAGCCGCGAAAACAACAGCGAGCCAGGCGAAATGCTCGCTTTAAGCACGAGATCGTGCCTTCGATTCCGGCGCGCCACTGCTGCCAAATGCCCATCATCGTGTCGCCGAAATCTCGCGTCCGCCGAGGCACGCCCAGGTAGTCGACCTGTTCTTCCAATTCCTCGTAGGTGTCCTCGTCCGGACAGAAGCCCATGTCCGCGGCGACCGTTTTGGGCCGGCTACCGTACTTCTCTTCGTGTCGTTCGAGTACCGTCTCCAGGAGTTCGCTGTCGCTTACATTCTTCTCCAACACAACGTAATCGGTAATGAACTTCTCCTTCGACTGTGTGAGCAGCACCTTGTGACCGAATTCGACTGGCTTGCCACGCCGTCCACGCATGATCAACTCCGCATGAGATTCAAAAATGCTGAACACTTTGTCGGCATTTGGAACCTGCTCTCGATCGAACGCGCGGCGCCGAGCCACTTCGGCGACCTGCCGCATCACCGGCAAACGGTTCGCCAGCGACTGGGCAATCGTCGCCAACTCGACACACGTCGAACGTTCGGCCCAAGCGACGAATTGTTCCGCTTTTTCCAGAGCTTCCTCGACCCGGACGATCAGCGTCTTCATATTCTGGCGGACCTGGCGGAGACGCTTTTTGTTCGTGCTATTCGAGTAACGCGTGACGAAAAGATGCAGATTTTTGATCTTCTTCGCGTGAAATCGCCAAGGACAACGGAGTGGGTCGAGTTCTCGACCAGTCGACATTTCTCGGGCAGCCACGCGATAGACGTCCCACAGCAGGCTGGAGTCGGTCGGCCAGTGAATATTGCATTCGGTGACGGTCGTGTCGGTTCGCACATGTTCCAGGGAGACCGTTTCTTCGGCGACGACGCCGAGGGCCAATAGGTGATTGATCCGTTCCCAAGTCTCGGGCTGAATCGCGCGAAATGCCTTGTTCAGCAGCGTGAAGTCGATGGTCGGCTTTTTCAGCAGGCGGCAAAACCGCTGCAAGGTTTCGCTTTCGGCAATCCGGATCGACGCTTCCCGATAGTCGAGTCCTTCCCGTTGCAAGACGAGGATCGCGCGAAACAGGTTTTCGCTGGTGAAGATCGGCTTTCGGCCGCGTGCCGACGTCGTCTGGCTGAGCTGTTCGAGGTCGCGATGGACCACATCGAGAATCGCGGGCCGGCTGTCCAGCAACTGGCCGAGCGTTTTGTACTCGTCACGATAATCCCGTACCGTTTGGTTGTCGGCCTTCTCGTTGGCCCATCCAAAATCGAGAATCGCTTCAGCTTTCAAACGCATCGCCCGCTTCTCCTTGGGTAAAATGGCTCTTTGATTCGTTCTGTTTTCAATAGGATAACGATGCGTCTTTTTCTTGCTACACCAAAACCGGCCCGCCAGACGAATTTCACAATATTCTGATTTGGGAAACAGGAACTAGCTAATCGCTAATAGCTTATGATTCACTGAGAATTGTCAACCTGACTAGACCGATGCGCTGTACCCAATGGGGACCCGGTGGGATTACCGCTGATGAGTTGGATCATCCGTCGGCCGATCTCCGTGGCATGGTGCATGCCCGCGAATCCGTGGGCTGCCGGGCCCTTGGCGACAAGCACTACCGGCGTGCTGGTGTGGGTGCCCGTGCCCCAGACGACATTTTGCTGAGCGGCGACCGTCCTGCCGAGTAGATTCATCCGCGAGTTTTCACCATAGACATAAAAACTATCGAAGTCGCGAATGCGCGGTACGGTCGGAGTCCCCAAGTATGGGTGGCCTGCGGCATATTGCCGGTTGCGCGTCCTGGCCAAAATATCAACCGCGTCATCGAGCGTGATTTCAAACTCCAACGAGGCATTGACTAGCGTCACCAATTGTTCGGCCGTCTGCCTGCCGGCCGGTTGGGCGTCGAACTCCTGGAACAATTGGAAGTAGCTTTTCTTTTGCGAGTAGATTTTATCCAACACATCGAGCGGGGCGAAGTTAAAATCTGGCTGAAACTTCTGCTCCTGGAATACATTGCCCGACAACTTTTTCGGACGTGGCAACGGGGTTCCGTTGTAACTGAATCCAAACGAACCGGTTTCGTGGTCGGCGGTCACGATGAGCAGGGTATCGTCGCGCTGGCTCGCCCACCGGTCGACAAAGCGCACCGCCTCGTCGAACTGGAGCAACTCATGCAGCAAATTCCCCACATCACTGTTATGTCCTGCCCAATCGATTTGGCCCCCTTCGACCATCAGAAAAAAACCACGGGGATTCTGCGAGAGTAGGTCGAGCGCTTTGGATGTCATTTCCACCAGCGTTGGCTGTGTGAGGTCATCGCGATCGAGCAGCCCCTTTTCGGTCAGCGCATCGTGCATTTCCGAATCGGCAAACAATCCCAACACTCGGCCACTCTTCACTCGACGGAGGGAATCGCGGTCGAAAACCAACCGGTAGTCGGCCCTGGCTTCGAGCAACAGATTTCGATTGTCTGTCCGTTTGGAGCTAACGGGAAACCGGCCCCCCGTGATTTGCATCAGCGCCATGGCGGTGGCTGAGTTGGGATTGTTGACTGCCTCGGGCGTCCAGTTGCGAAGACCGCCGCCCAGCATAACGTCGACCCGATGTTCCAAAAGATCGACCGCTATTTCGTTCTCCATCGCGCGATGGGGCTGATGAGCGACGAATGCAGCGGGCGTGGCATGCGTGATGCGAGTGTCGGTAACCAAGCCGGCCGATTTCCCCTGCTGTTGAGCAATTTCCACGATGTTCGGCACGGCGTTGCCTTCGTCGTTGGTGCCAATCATCTCAGATCCGGCAGGCTCGCCGGTGGCGAGTTGGGTTGCAGCTGCGGCCGAGTCGGTTACCAGCACGCCGTGCGGTTCGGTGCGGACCAAGCCGATCGTCCCCTCGGCCATCATTCGCTCGATGGCCGGTGTGCGGTCTGGCACCACCGAGTTTGGCGCGCGATGCGCATACATCGACAGCAGGCCCAACTGCTGAGGTCCCATGCCATCGCCGATCATGAGGATGATATTACGGACGCCGACGGGCGCCGTCACAATCGTTTCGCCGGCGATCACCTCGTCGGGCGGCGCTTGGCCATGAGTCCATGGGCCAATTGCCAAGCAGATCACAACAGCCAATAGGTGACAAACCCTCCACCCAGTACGGTGCATAGAAAAATCTTTCTTTGAAATCATCTCGACGCCAATCCAGCGAATATCAGAACCCAGTAATTGTTACTCGAAACTTTTAGCCGCCGGGCTTGCCCCGGCGCGGAGGAAGAGCCATCGCACAGGAGCAAGTCCCGCGGCCAACCGTTCCACCTGAAAAATGTGGTGTCTTGAGGTACTAGACTTTGTCAGAAAACAGTGAGCCGAACGCGCTAGCGTCGGGCGAACCCGCAAAAAACATCGAACCTAAGCTCGACTTTTTCCGTTTTTTGAGTACTTCAGATCCCCAAATTGGTATAGGTAAAAAGGGCCTCCTTGGTTCAAGCTTTTGACTTGTAACAACCAAAGTCTTGAGCAAGGAAGCCCTCATGGTTCGCGTGCCGCACGATTTCAAGCCGTTACTACAATGTCTCGTTGACACCTTTCACCGGCGAACGACGGCTCGACGATTCGTTCTGTTCTTCCTTGCCGCTATTCTAACAACAGGCGACCGAACTGTCTCTAACGTACTCCGGTTGTTGAGCTTGATTGAGACGGTCAATCCGTCGACCTACCATCGTCTGTTTTCTCACCGTCGCTGGCAATCCCGGCCCTTGGCCTACGCGATTGCCCGTTTCGTCCTTGATCGGTTCATTCCCACCGGGACGGTAAAAATCTGCGGTGACGAAACGGTGGATGGTCATCGCGGCAAAAAAGTTTACGGCAAAGCCCGACATCGCGACGCAGTTCGCAGCGCCAACTCGCACACCGTCTTTCGATACGGACACAAATGGTCCGTCTTGTCGATCCTGGTTCAATTACCTTACACCAATCGTCCCTTTGCCTTGCCGGTGCTGGTCGCTCTTTATCGCAGCAAGCAGTGCAACGCTGATGAGGGGCGTCGCCACAAAACTCCCGTGGACCTGATGTGCGGCTTGCTAGCAACGCTAATGCACTGGTTTCCCGACAGAAAGTTCGTTCTTGCAGGTGATGGAGCTTATGGAACTCATCAGATGACACGTTTTGCCTATAAACATCGAAAACGATTGTCGCTGGTAAGCAAGTTCTCGGGTGACGCAAGTCTGTTCGCGCCGCCACCCAAACGCAAGAACCCCAAAGTCGGTCGACCACGAGTCAAGGGCAAGGCCTTACCCTCACCGGCCGAGGTGGTTGCTAGGAAGAAAAAGGGGAAACGCTTACGTGTGCGGTGGTACGGCGGCGGCTGGCGAAATGTCGAAGTGATCACGGGCAAGGGCCATTGGTATCAGAGTGGCAAAGGCGCGATCGAAGTATTGTGGGTGTTTGTCCGTGATCTCAGCGGCACCCATCGAGATGAATACTTTTTCACGACCGATCATTCCATGTCTGCCAAAGCAGTCATTGAAATGTACGGCGGACGCTGGAATATCGAGACCACGTTCCAGGAAATGCGTGAACACCTTGGACTGGAAACAACACGCGGCTGGAGTCGCCAGACGGTGTTGCGAATGGCGCCCTGTCTGTTTTGTGTGTACACGCTGGTAGTGATCGTTTTTGATACGATGCCGTGGTCCAATCCACACGTCCGACTGAAGCACTGGGTTGGCAAGGAGCAAACGACATTTTCTGATATGATCATCAGTGTTCGACGCTATTTTTGGATGGAATGGATTTTTGCATGGGTGCCTGGAGGCGAGGTCGTGCAAAAATTATCCAAACCCTTGCGAGTTGTGCTAGACTTCGGGCTAGCCCAAGCCGCCTGACGGAAAAAGTCGAGCTAAGGAGTGGCCGATAAATAACTTCCCGGTTTTCAGTAGGCGGTAGGAATTACGGTGTAATTCCAATCGGGCAATACGTCTTCGAACTGTATGGGATCCAAGTCAAGGAAACGTTCGCTCGCTTTCCGTTTGAGTTGATAATCCTTGTTGAGTACCGCGTAGGTGACTTTCAGCCCGGTGCGAGTCCACACTCGTCGAAGGCATGTTGTGACGACGTCAAGCGTGCGAAACACCACACCGGACCAGGCGCGAGTGACATGAGAAAAAAGACGGTGTTCAATCGGGTTATACTTCGAGCAATGCGGTGGATAATGGGCGACGCGAATTGGAATGTCAATCCGGTTGACCAATCGTTGCAGGTCTTCCTTGAAAATGTGGTGACGACAGTTATTGCTTCCTCCGCCATCGCACAGCAACAGAATCGACTTGGCGTCGGCGTACGTCCGCTCGCCGTGGCGTTGCCACCACACACGGAAGCTGTCGCAAGCAAATTGACTCGTGTCGTGACTGACTCCGAGAGTGAGGTGCCCTGTGTTACGCTTCAGGTCGTACAGCCCGTGCGGGATGACCTTGCCGTCCGCGTAACTGGGAAAGTCGTGATCAAATACGGCATTCGCACCATCGGACCACGACTGCCCGGTACGGAAAAACTCGCCCAAAAGCTCCTTTTTCTTGGTGTCCATGCTAATGATTGGGTTGGGAGAGTCGAGGTATTGTTGCCTCAGTTGGGCAATGTTCTCGAACTGCTCGTTGCGGAAAGGGGTATTTCCCATCGCTTTGGTTTTCTCGGCCTGCCGCTTGTGGAAGCCGAACTCATCGAGCAAGCTTCGCACAGTGTCTGGACAAACGGGCGTTCCCAGCCGATCGAGCTCGTGGGCAATCTCCGTACTCGACAAATAGGTCCACACCACGTCTTCACGCATTGGATCGCCTGCCGTATGGTCAGCAACGACCTGGCGAAGGTTGTTCTCCAGGTCAGGTGCAGCAAAGCTAGCTTTTTTTCGACCCCCCTTTTTTTCGAACCCGTCCTTCGGCGTCATCCACCGGCAATTGGCTCACCTCATGGCGGCCATTCCGAATCGTTTTCTCGTCACAGCCCAGCACAGACGCAACGTACTCGACGCCCCCATGCCCCAGCTTTTCCGATTCTACCGCAGCGTAACGGCGGCGGTCTTTCTCGGACAATGAATCATAAAACGCCTTCATGTGTCCACAAACTACCGACAGATAGGGAACCATGGCTTTCTCCTTCGCCAAGAGAATGGGGGACCGCTCACCCTGGAAGTCTAGCCAATTCGAGAAAAAAAAGGGATGTTATTTATCGGGCGGCCCTAAACGTCCGAGGCTAGCGCCTACGGCTCACATTACGGCATCATTGAGGTTTTCTGACAAAGCCTAGACTAATTGGTCGCGAGAGGGGATCATACAAATTCAAACTTTTCCCGCCATCGGCGCCCTCCCCAAGTATAACTGCCTGATCGGGTAGAAGGCGATTGGCTAGGAAAAATTTAGCCGGGAAATCCTGGCTCCATGACCACTATCGGCATGTGCGGATACCCGCAGCAGTGCCGGCGCGAGGCAATCGTTGTGATAGGACACCTTGGTGCGATTGCCGGGGCAGGAGGAAAAAAGAAATGAACCGCACGGCATCGTCCCCTACTGCAACATCCCTGCCAAAGTGTGCCCTTCGTGATCGATCGATGCAGTGGCTGAAACGGGGACTGAAGTGGGGACTACGAGGTACATTGTATTTCGTGCTCCTCTGCTTGCTAATCAATCTCGTGGGACTCATTCCAGTCAACAACGATTTTAGATCGTCGCCCGATGGCATCGAGATATTGATTACATCCAATCTGGTGCATGCCGACTTTGTTTTGCCGATTGAAACAGACATCATCCATTGGCGAGAACACTTTCCGGACGACTCTTTCATTGGCAATACCAAGGCTGCGACGCATGTTGCGATTGGCTGGGGCGATCGGGAGTTCTTTATCAAAACGCGAACCTGGGCGGACTTGCGAATGGCGACGGCGATCAAAGCCTTGCTTTGGCCTTCGAGCAGTTGTTTGCATGTTGCATTCCATACCGCAAGTTCTTTGGACAAGGATGCCCGGTCGGTAAAAATTTCTGTCGAGCAATATCGCCAGTTGGTGGAGTATATCAATGCAAGCTTTCGCCGGAGTCGGTCGGGGGGGAAGATGCCGATCGAAGCGGCTGCCTATGGCACGAACGATGCGTTTTTCGATGCCACGGGAACGTATCACTGCTTGAATACCTGCAACTCTTGGGTGGGCGATGGCATGCAAACGGCCGGGATTCGGACTGGTTGGTTTACGCCACTGCCAAAGGCCGTGTTTTTATATCTGCCCGAATAGGTCGAGGGGCAGTGAAGTTGCGCAACCGTTCCCGGAAGGGGGCAGAATGAGGATCTCTCGCAAAGACGCGAAGACGCAAAGGAAGAGAATGGAACAAATGACGAATGGCAAATAAACCCAAAGTCACAATCTCCAATTGCTACTCCAATTGCTGCCTGGAGCTTGAGGTTTGTTCGATTATTTGTGATTTGATTTTTCCTTTGCGTCTTCGCGTCTTTGCGAGAGGCTCTTTTGGCGATTCACTTTGCCTCACGTATTCGCAGAATCCACACCATCCCCAGCGATCGAAGTAGCCAGCCGGCGGCGATCAACACGACAAAATGGTCCACTTGCCAAGTGCCCCAGTGCGTGTCCCCGTGCCAAGGCGTGAAGCTGCCCGCCATCCAATCGAAGAGCATGCCCCCGGCAATGATGCTGAGCGAATAGACCAGTTGCGTCGTAGCAAACCAAGCAGCGGCGTAGGCGGCAGCGCACTCCGGCTGGCTAAGCTGGAGCATCAAGTTGGGCATCGCGACGTTGGTCCCAGCGTAGGCAATCCACAGTATGTAAGCCCCAATGATCCACCACCGGTGTTCAGGCGACGCGATCAGAAAGAACAACAGCGCTGCGGCGACCAGGCCCTGCGAGACAAACAACATGGGAACATTGCCACGTCGATCGATTTGCTTGCCCACCCACGGCATCACCAGCACTTGCGTGCCGCGAGAGGTATAGTCGAGCAATTGCTGCTCGACATACGAGATATTCAATATTGAAATGCGGTAAACTCGCAGTGCTGTTGATGTGATGCCATTGGAAAATGAAAACCATATTCCGTATTGCAAAAAACGACGGAAGTTTGCGTCGGCCAGCGGTATCAACATTTCTCGCAGTCGTACTTGGGGTGTTTGGTTGCCTACGCCGCTAGGTGATAGTACGTCGGCCATGCGTGCCAGTGGCAGCACAGCCAGTGCGAGCAATAGGGCGCCGGCGAAGATGCAAGCGGAATAGCCGAGCCATTTTTGGTCGACAAGGTTGTGTTGAAGGCAGTACGCGCCCCATCTCCCATTGATGGCGATGCCGATCGATGCGCCGCAAATTCGCCCGGCGTTTAGCCAGCTTGATCGGACGCCGACAAACCGGCCGCGCACCTGTCGTGGGACAAGGTCGCCGAACCAGGACCAAAGCGCCACGACGCCCAAGTATTCCAACAGGTGATAGGTGCTCCAACAGAATACTAGCGCGCTCAGAGAATACCATTTGCTCGGCAACAGACCTGGGGCGGAAATTACCGGTAGTACAAGCAGCACCGCGCTACTGGCGAGAAACGTCTGGACGCAAAATCGCCGACGGCTGCCGACGCGATCCATCAGCATCGGGGCGATCAACCTCAACAGGCCTATCAGATTCGGCGACGCGATGAGCAGGCTCAATGCCAGTCCGGTCGCCCCATACGACTTGGCCAGATAGAAGATAAGCGTCGAGCCGACCAGCCCGTTACCGATCCCCCACAACCCACCGTTGGCGTAGGCACATCGAATCGCCGTGCGACGTTGAGAGGTTGTCAGCCTGGGCAACTCGGTTCGCGATCCTGAAATCATCCTTGATCCAGTTGTTGATGAATTTCGGTTCGCATCGATTCGATTCGTTCTTTCGACCACCACTGAAGAAAAACATCTCTCGCATCTTGCGTTGCTTGATGCTCTCGTACAATAGCGCGAGCCAAATTGGCGGCAAGATCATCGGGCGGAAGATCGGCCAGCAATCGTTGGAACTGCAACTGCGCGGTTTGATGATCGTTTAGCAAACCCAACCGCATTTGCAGCTCTTCCATCTTGGGGTAAAACTCGTAACGTAGCGACCTGGGAAACACCGAGTGAAACAGCTCGATCGAATAGCGCAGCCGCTTCACGGCGATTCGCAGCTCGTGCAACTGGTCGACGCCCGTTTTGCCGAGGGCAGCCAATCGGAACATGTCGCCAGCTACCTCTGCTAAAACCGATTTAGCAAACCGGCCAAATGGCGCATCCTCTACGTCGCCACTTTTTGGGATATTGGCTAAGCACTTGTCGATTGCCTTTCGCAGTCCGCCCTTTTGGGCTTTGGATGCGATTGCCACCAGACGCCGCTGAGCTTTCCTTCGCTGTTGCTCAAAATTGCGAATAGCCTCTTTTAACTGGGGTTGATCCGGCGAGATGACGTGGCGAACATAAATAAGAAACACGTCAAGGTCTCGCGCCGGCCCGGCGGCGCGGCGCAATTCCCGTAGCCATCGCTTGAGTGGTTTTACTTTGTCGGGAATCAATGGCCGAAAGGCCGACAGCGCTGCACTGGCCCGGCGACAGCCGACGCGTAGCCGATGCACATGCTCCACATCCTCTTGGTGATGATGAGCAGCCCGCGGCAACATCCGCTCGACATGCGCCAGTCGCAATTCCAACGCCTCTTGCACAACCATCGCGGCCTGCGTGTCAGCCGAAGGCGAGTCGATCCATTTTCCGGTGGGTGGGGAAGCCATTATAGGCGATTTTAGCATGAAGGAGAGCCATGTCGCAACGCGATACACGGCAAATTCGTCCGATCCAGTAATTCGCTTGACAACTTTGCTTGAAACGCATACCGTACTAGTACGGTAGTACACATTTCCCGAAAGTTTCCACCGCCATGTTCTTCCACATCGACACCCCCAATGGCTTGGCTGTCTACGACCAGATCGTCAGGCAAGTGAAATTTGCCGTGGCCGATGGGGCGGTGGTCCAGGGCGAGCTGATCCCCAGCGTCCGCGAACTGGCTCGGGAATTGGCGATCAACCCCAACACGGTCGCCCGAGCCTATCGACAACTGCAAGACGACGGCGTGCTCGAACCGGTGCGCGGTCGAGGCGTGGCCGTTGCCCAAGGAGCACGCAAGGTGTGCCAAACCGTTCGGAGACAGCTCATCCGCGCGCGTTTTCACGAGGTGCTCGTCGAGGCCCACCATAGCGGATTGGAGCGCGGGCAGATCGAGGCACTGCTGAAAACCGAACTCAAGGCGATTCAAAAGAAAACGAGGTAATTCCACCATGCAGAATACACAGAATACCATGACGCATGCCGTGCAGTTTTCTGATGTAACCAAACGCTACGGCTGGCAAACCGCACTCGACGAGGTGACGTTCGACGTACCCACGGGAAAAGTATTCGCCCTATTGGGTGAAAACGGGGCGGGCAAAACAACCGCTATCCGACTGATGCTCGGCCTGGCCGAGGCACAGGCGGGCGAGGTCCGCGTGTTGGGGCTTGATAGCAGAAAACAGGGACTAGAAATCCGCCGCCGCGTCGGCTATGTGCCCGAACAGCCGACGCTATACGACTGGATGACAGCCCAGGAAATCGGCTGGTTCACTGCCGGGTTTTACACCGACGGGTTCGAGCATCATTACCGGTCGCTGGTCGACCGGTTCGGCGTGCCGCTGGGTCGTAAGCTGAAACAAATGTCTAAAGGCATGAGGGCGAAAATCGCGTTGTCGCTCGCCATGGCGCACAAGCCGGAGCTGCTCGTTCTCGACGAACCAACCTCCGGGCTCGACACGATGGTCCGCCGCGAATTTTTGGAAAGCATGGTCGACATCGCCGCCGAAGGCCGCACGGTGTTTTTATCCAGCCACCAGATCAACGAAGTGGAACGGGTTGCCGATATCGTGGCGATGGTCCATGCGGGCCGCATTCTGCTAATCGAACCGCTCGACGAGTTGAAGCAAAGCTCGCTGCAATTGACCATTACCACCAGCGAATTCTCGGCGAAGCCGCCAGCGATTCCCGGGATGGTCGTGTGCCAACGTCAACGAGGTCGGCAATGGGAAATACTCGTTCGCGGCATCCAGGAGAGCGACATCGACGCCTTGCACCGGCAAGAATCGGTATTCGCAGTCGACACGCGCACCCCATCGCTCGAAGAGATTTTCGTCGCCTATATGCAGGCGGGAGAAAAGAGGGGTCAGGATTCAGAGTTTAGGGATCAGGGTTTAGAAGTCGACGTTTTCCCTAAACCCTAAATCCTAAACCTTAGACCCTCAACACGACACATGGATACACCAAACATGAGTACCGCCAATCTCACCCCATCGTCGTCCATTGCAACGCAAACCGCCCTCACTATCTTTTGGCGATTCGTGTGGAAAGAGTTCCGCATGTTACGCGGTTTCTGGTTGGCGGTTGGCGTGCTGGCCATCTTGCAGCAGTTGCTTTCCGCGTATCTCAAGGTGCCCGGCAGCGACGCATCAGGAATATTGTTTGCTTCGGGCTTGGCTGCCGCAGCCCTCTATGCCAGTGGCGCGGCGGCAACGATGTTTGCCGTCGAGCACGAAGAAGAAACTTACAGCTATCTGTCGAATCTTCCAGCGACCTGGAAACCGATGTTCTGGGGGAAACTTTTCGTCGCCACAATCAGCGCGCTGGCGCTGGCCATGATGCTTTGCATCTTCGCCAGACTGATCGCCGGACATTGGCCCCAGCAGCAAGAGTTGCTCGACTACAGCGGCACCTTCGGCATCGCCATCCTCGAAGCGTTGGCTTGGGGCACCTGCTTATCGCTGCTCATCAAACGGCCTCTCACTGCCGCTTTGTTTACGATCTTTGCAGCATCGGCAGTCGTGCATCTCATCGTGAATTATGTCGCACCTCACGTCACGCCAAGCTGGTACTGGCAATCGTACACGGCAGCCATCCCGTGGCGACTTGGGGTAATCGCCTTCGTCATGATTGCGAATATCCAGTTAGCGCGACGCTGGTGGCCTAATAATCTTCTGCGATCGCAATTCTCAGCCCACGGCTCTCCCATCTCAGCCCACGGCTCTGCCGTGGGGTCAGCGGAGGCGCAACGCAGTCCGATAGAACCGATCTTCTCCGCGCTAAAAGAAAATCGCGTCGCAAAAAAAGTGTTGGCGTTGTTCAACCCCCCGGCAAAGCCGGGGGCTGAGGTTGGTTGCTTTGCCTGTCGAAAATTAAAACCATCACGGCTGCGGATGATCGTCCGGCTGCTGTGGCAATCGTGGCACGAGTCGCGAGCGATGATGTTGCTGATGCTCCTGGCCACCATCTTCGTCGGTTTCGCCATGGTGGCGATTCTGCATGGCACGACCAAGCACTTCATCCCCTGGAATGAATTCCCCTGGCTGCTGCCGTTGGCGTTCTGCTTGTTCGGCGGCGCACTATTCGCATCGTCGGTATTCAGTGCCGATCAGCGACGCCAGCAATACCATTTTCTCGCCGAGCACGCCGCCCGACCGCGCTACGTGTGGCTCTGCCGGCTCGTCGTTTGGTTTAGCGGCTTCGCCGTGATACTACTTGTCGGATTAGTTGCCCTCGGCATGTTTGCAGGGATAGAAATCAATGCGGTTACCACGCGGACGGCGCATGATTGGTTCAGTGCATCGGGAGCCAGCCGATGATACCAAGAAAGAACTGCGAACCAATGGGCCGAACTGAATATGGTTGTTCGCTCTATTGTGGCCGGCGTGTTTGGCATCTTCACGGGGCTTGCGATCGGCCAGTTTAGCTCGATGGTTATGCGGCGAAGTTTGGTGGCTGGGCTGCTGGCGGGTGTGCTGGCGGTGGTGATGATCGGTTGGTCGACGGTTGTCATGGCGTGGGATTTACCATGGCTCTTGTTCTTGCTGCCGGTACCACTCGGTTTCTTTTTGGCGTCGTGGCTTCGCGCGCCCGATTGGATTGCCGACCGCAACAACGTGCGCGGTTGGGCGAAAGTGCTGCTGGCCATCGCGGTGCCGATTGCGATTGTCGTCGCAATGATCCCCCAAGCCCGGTTGGCCATCGTACCCGAAAAACCTGGTCAAGCAGAATTTCTTGAAACGCGTCTCGCACTGAGTAACCTCGACAACACACCAGAAGCCCGCCGCGTCGGCGACAAATTGATGCTGCTGAGTCACGAGATCGAAATGGTTCGTCCAAAAGACACCGGCAAAAAAAACGAGAACGGAGAAGTCGTCCGGACTCATGAACAGGTTCTCGATTGGTATCGGCAACAAGCCTTGAAAAATCGCGACGTGCTCGACCGGGCTATCGAGTTGAGCCACAGCCATGCCGGTCGATTTCCATCATGGGAATCCTTTACCAATTATCGTGAGGTCCTCAAACTGTCCCTATTGCTTGATCAAGCAGGTGACGTGGCCGTTGCCGATGGCGAATTAGACGCAGCGCTTGAGCACTATTTTGCCGCGATGCGAATAGCCGATTTTCAACGTACAGGGCAGCGGACGGACATGTTTCAGAGCCAATGGGATGAACGCTGGCGCTGGCAAAAACTCGTCCAATGGGCTGCGCACAAAGACCAAACTTCCGAGCGAATCGTGGCTGCCATCGGCGAGCTAGAAAAGATTTTTTCCTCGCAACTCCGAATGAAAAAAGAGGAAGCCACTGACCCCGACTACGTCTCCCCTGCCCCGTTCGAGGCAGTGATGGCTGAGTACGAATATCTCCGCGACGTGCTGAAAGAAAAAACCTTCCCAACCTACCTGAACAATTCGGACTCCAAGACAACCGGCTATCTCGCCTACCTGGTAAACAAGTTGCCTTTCGAACGCAAGCGGGCCTTGTGGCTGCTCGATGTGCTAACGGTCGAGAACTTGGAATTACTCAGCGATGTCCAATTGCAACTCGATCAACGACAGTTACGTGAATCGGTCGAGCATCTTCCCCGAATGAGACGTAAGGGCAGGGAATATAAGAGCTGGAAAATTCTTACCGATGCAGCCTTGCAATTCCGACACACTCTTCGAGTATCGGATCGACTTTACGACTACCACTGGGGCCGCTATCGCATGAATTGGAGTAGGGAACCTTGGACATGGCTCCGAACCAGCTACCTATTGCGAAACGAATATCAAAACACGTCTGACTTTGGTTATTTCTTGCGAAACCTTGCGAATACGGAAGTGAGCCAGCTCGGGCTAAAAGTACAATTGGCGCTGATCGCCTATCGGCTCGACCACGACGAATATCCTCAAAAACTCGCCGCACTGGTGCCCGACTATCTGCCGCATTTGCCGATTGATCCCTACGCCGGTCATCCATTGGGCTACGAACGGACTGGCCTGCCGGGTAAGTTGAAATGTCATTCACCTCACAATGGCAACCTAGAACTCGAATCCTTGACACCGTTTGTCTGGAGCGTCGGCATCAGCAACAGCCATTGGGTTGCACTTCCTGCGAAGACGCCCGATCTGGTAGACTTCGAGGTTCCCGACCTCCGCGACCCAGCACTTGAGGGACTGATGGAATACCAATTCATCTCTCAAGATGGCGGCGCGCAACGGTACAATGCTCTCGTCTTCCCGCTGCCGAAATGATCAGCGACCCGGCGCTCCGAGCCTCGACACTCCCAGCATACGGGTCGCTTGCCCCGGTAGAATGAAACCCATGTGGTATAATGCAGGGTACTGTCCAAGCCGCGCCGCCTTAACGCCTCGTGTGCCCTCGTTGCAACACGGCTAGCCGCATCGCAACGCGATGCACGGCGCACCCAACATCCACTTACCACATCGCATGATTCACCCTCCACCCTATTACCGACTGCTGCTACTCTCCACAGCGCTAGCCATACCGCAGCAAGCCGCAGCCTTGGAGCACCTGGTTGCCCTGCGCGATGGCGAGCCGCAAGAGCTGGCCGGTAAAGCACTCGTCGAAGCGGGTGATGGGGGCCTGCTGCTGGCGACCAACGATGGGGCAATGCTGACCCTCCCGGCAGAATCGATCCGCAGCCGCAAGAGCGACAATGAAAAACTGGTGATGCTCGACGCCGATGCGCTCGGCAAGCAGTTGCTGGCCGAGATGCCGCCCGGGTTTCAGATTTATCACTCCACGCATTACGTTGTTTGCTACAACACCACGCGGCCTTATGCCAAATGGTGTAGCTCGTTGCTGGAGCGGTTGCAGCGTGCCTTTGTCGGGTTCTGGAAACGACGCGGCTGCGATGTGCATGTGCCGGAGCATCCGCTCGTGGTGATTGTGTTCGGCGATCGCGGTTCGTATGCCCACTACGCTCAAAAAGAATTGGGTGCTGCGGCCGGGTCGGTCATCGGATTTTACAGCATCGAGTCGAACCGCATTGCGATGTATGACCTGACGGGCGAACAATCGCTCCGCAAGCGGGGCGGACAGCGTGGTTCGTTGCACGACATTTCCGCGCTACTTTCGCAGCCCGCCGCCTTGCCGCTGGTGGCAACCATTGTGCACGAAGCGACGCACCAAATATCGTTCAACAGCGGGCTGCAGGTTCGCTTCGCCGACAATCCAGTCTGGCTGAGCGAGGGCCTGGCGATGTATTTTGAAACTCCCGACCTGGGAAGCAGCAGCGGCTGGCGAGGCATCGGCAATGTGAATTACCCAAGGCTCGATCTCTATCGACAGAATGTGGCACTCGGCAAGGCGACCCGATTTCGCAGTCTGATCGTCGACGCCAAGCGATTGAAAACTCCCCGCACGGCCGTCGACGCCTATGCCGAATCGTGGGCATGGACCTACTTCCTGATCCGTTGGCGACCGAAGCAATATGCAGCCTATCTGAAATCGCAATCCGAGAAACCGCTGCTAGTCCAAGACGATCCCGCGACGCGGCTCGACAATTTCCTTCAGCACTTTGGCGAAGATGCCCAGGCCCTAGAAGCCGAATTCTTCAAGCGAATGTCGCGGGTAAAGTGAATGGATTGCGGAATCTTTCGAATGCGGAATGCGGATTGCGGAATGAAGAAGATTCCGCATTCCGCAATCCGAATTTCCATCCCCCCTTCCGTCTTGCCCCTATTACCCACTACAATACCGTGACGCAGCAAGGTTTGAGATTAGGTCAATTTCCCGTCCGTTGCGTTGCAACGCGGCTAATCCGAATTCCGCAATCTCCCCCCGCTCCCTTAGCTCAATTGGCAGAGCAACTGACTCTTAATCAGTAGGTTGAAGGTTCGATTCCTTCAGGGAGCACTTCGATAACGCTGCAAAACAAGTCATTTTATGCGATTTCGGGTGGGTCCGGTTTTGTAGTGAAGGGTCGATAAATCGTATCTTCTCAACCGCTAGCAGTTGCCGGCGTCGGCGGGTGATCTGTCGCTCGAGGCGGAGTTGGCGGTCGAGAAATTATTGAACGTCGTCGAGGCGCTCAGTTCCGATATTCAATCGCTCCCCTGATGAGGTCAAGCGGCTGAAACAACAGCTCCAACAGAAGAAATAAGCCAAAACGACCGCGGAATCTAGCGAAAAGAACGACTCCAAGTCCGATCACTCTTCTGAAAAACGGCGTCGAAAACACCAAGTCAACCAACCAGCTTCCGCTCAGGATCGCCGCACCTTCAAAGACCTCACCATCCACGAAACGATCGAGTGTCCCGTGGATCCGAAAGAACTTCCGCCCGATGCGGTGCGAGTGGCAGACGAAGAAGTCATTGTCCAAGACATTGAGATCAAGCCCCGCAATCTCGCTACCGTGCTCGGTTGGTATCCAAGTCTAGTTGATGCCGGCGTCCGCGAGTTTGCAGCGTTCGTGTCGCGAGGAGGCAGGTGATGGCCGACGAGCAAGTCCCCAAATGGGAAGGCGAATTCCGAATTCTTGCCCTCGATGACGGCGGGCGATGTAGGCGACAGCCAATTGCTGAACAAAACCTTCCAGCGTCGTGGCTTTCCACTTGTAGTTCGGATACCCTAGTTGCACTCTACTTACCCCACGATGCCAAGCTGGTATTTGGTTTGTTAGGCCGAGCGGCAGAATAAAAATACTAGCACGCAGCGCAAGCAAGTGGGTCTAGCACACACTCGCTTGCGCGTCGTGCTAGTATTCTGGTAAATTCTCTATTGCCGCTCGCCTTGCTGCGGGCGACGTCGAATTTCTTGAGCATTCGATGGTCGTGTTCTGATGTTGAAAGCCGCCCAGGAACTTGGCCGCTCACATAGAAAAAGTAGCGGCGGGCGATGTAGGCGACGGCCAATTGCTGAACAAATCCTTCCAGCGACGTGGCTTCCCACTTGTAGTTTGGACCCCTTTGTTGCACTCTACTTTCCCCACGATGCCAAGCTGGCATTTGGCTTGTTATGGGCGTTGGCCGCAAGATGTTGCACAAGAAGTTCCAGCCGCGTGAAACGTTGCGAGCAATGAGTCGTTATCACTCGCCTCGTGTATGTTCTTAGTTGGAAGTAGCCTAGTAAGAAGAAGTAGCGGCTGGCACAGCCGACGATTGATGGGAAGAAAGGGTACCGCCGAGATTCGTCAATTTTTACACGCCAAGTAGCGTCGGCGTTTCACGCCGAAGCATCGTAGCTTCGCACCGTTTCATCAGTTGGTCGATGTGCCCCCACCATTTAGCTGTTAATATATCAAACGTCAGGCACTCGGCTGCCGCATTTACATGGGAAATGCTTACGGTTGAGTAGGCCGGGGGAATTTCACCCCCAGCCCCTCCGAGAACCGGACGTGAACCTCTCAGCTCATCCGGCTCCTATCACTCGAACCACAAGGGAATACGCCAAGCTTCCAGTGTACGAATAGGTCCGGATTGGCACGAGCCAGGCGATCCAGATACTGTTTCGCCCGCCGCTTATGCTGCGAAAATCTCTTGAACTTTCGCCGAACCCATTGGACGAGATACCTGTTGATATTCCGCCAAAGCTGCCGAAGGCCCGAGGGGTAGAATCGTCCGTAGTACGTGAGCCAGCCTCGAAGTACGGGATTGAACATCCGCGAAAGGTCCGACAGTGTTTTCTCGTTCTTCAGTTGAAGATGCCAACTGCGAATCGTCCGATTGATTTCCTTCTTGGAAGGTCGGCTGATCGCAGGGAGAAAGTTCGGATGCACGTTGCCTCGCCGATCAACACATCGACGTGGGCGAAACGTGTAGCCCAGAAAATCAAAGCTGATTCTCGGGTGCTGCTCCGTACGACTCCTATCTTGGCAGTACACAATACTCGACTTGTCGGGATGGATTTCCAATCCGCACTCACGAAACCGTTCGGTGATCCGTTTCATGACGTACTCCGCTTGGCGATGGCTGCGGCAATGCAGCAGTCCATCGTCAGCGTAACGGCAGAAAGGAACATGTGGCATCTCACGTCTGACCCAGGCATCGAATGCATAGTGCAGAAACAAGTTAGCCAACACCGGGCTCACGACACCCCCTTGCGGGGTGCCCTGACGGCGCTCAGTCAACGTGCCATCGGGCTGTTGCATCGAAGCTCGCAACCAACGCTCGACATACAACAGCACCCAACGGCACTTGCAATGAAGGCGTAAGGCCTTCATCAGAAGCTCGTGGCTGATATTGTCGAAGAGACCTCGGATATCGAACTCCACAACCCAGTCGTATTGCCAGCATCGCTTTCGCGTGACGGCAATGGCATCGTGAGCGGAACGTCCTGGACGATAACCGTAAGAATCTTCATCGAACACCGGTTCCAAGATCGGCTCCAGCATCATCTTCACCACCGTTTGTGCAACGCGGTCCGAGATCGTGGGTACACCCAAGATTCTCGTGCCGCCCGATTTCTTCGGGATCGGCACCGCTTTCACTGGCGGAGGAAAGTAGCTACCAGAACCCATTCGGTTCCAGATTCGATAAAGGTTGTTCTTCAGGTCACGCTCGAAATCTTCGAGCGATTGCTTGTCTACTCCTGCTGCACCTCCTTTGGATTTGACGGCCAGGTAGGCTCGCCATACCAGAAACTTGGATATCGCGAATGGTTTTGCTGCGCTCATCGGCTCCTCCTGCTGGGCAGTTGGCCAAATGATTGCAGCAGAATGACCAAGCCCCTTCGCTCCACTGCCATTACAGCAGCTTCAACACTACTACGAGCTTGTCCGTCCCTGTGCAGCGCATCGATACTATCAGCCTCGCAGGGGTTCTGCTTGTGCTTTTCTCTTATCATCGCTACGACAGGTTCCCGCAGTTCAACATGAGAGCCTGGATCAAGCTCACGCCACCTCTATGCCGGACGCCACCTGGCCAGTAAACAGGTCTCCGCCAGATTCATCCCAGGGCAACATCTAACCCCGGTTTCGGCGTCATTTACAACTTTCGACAATTGAACGGTGGTTCACTGGTGTTCGTCTTCTTGATCCACACCTGACACTTCAAGAGTGCCTTTTCCATAACGCTCACGACCACGGCTCTTAACCGCAGCCGCTCATGGTGGTTTGCAACCTGCTCCTGCAAGCCGATTGCGGGAGGCCAAACTCCCATCTCTCACGCCGCTTCTGCGGCACACCGATGATGACAACCCAAAAACGCTATAATGAACCAGCATATGGGTTGGTTCTAGATTGACTTGTCAGTGGAGAAGCGATTTTGCGACGTTCATTGGTAAAATTGCGTATTGTACAAGCTTTGGCGTGTTTGCTTGTGTGCAAAACAGTGGTTGCTGTTTTTCTGTCATATCCCAGTTACTTTCCGCCAAACTTTCGCTCTGACTTCTTGCTTGGACGAGGCTCGTACTTCTTCGGACTTTATCAGTGGGCGTTCTATGCCCATATCATTTCCGGGCCGTTCACTCTTATTGCTGGATTGGTGTTAATGAGCGATTTAGTTCGCCGAAAACTCCCAGCATGGCATCGACGCCTAGGGCGAGTACAGATTTTTTGCGTGCTCTTCCTGGTAACCCCGAGCGGATTGTGGATGGCGTGGTATTCAGCTACTGGATTATTTGCAGGTGCTGGATTTGCGACACTGGCTGCTGTAACAGCATACTGTGTCGCGAAGGGATGGCGGGCCGCAACTCAGCGACACTTTGACGAGCATCGTTGGTGGATGCTGAGGTGCTTTGTGCTCCTTTCCTCAGCCGTTTTGTTGAGGACTATCGGTGGTATCTCGGACGTACTTGGAGCCGGATGGACCTATCCTTTCGCTGCATGGATTAGCTGGCTGTTACCACTCTTTATTCTTGAATCTCTACGGCTAAATCAGCTATCTCTTCGCCTCCCGCAATAGTTAGTTCCCGTTGATAATACTCCCTTTCCGACCGACTTTGGGAACGGCGCGGGGCGACGAGCGGGCGAGGGAGTTGGCTTGTTCGGTTTTCTGTGGTGGGTCGGCGTTGTTGCGCCGCAGCGCGCGTACCTCGCCTTACGTTTACGAGTTGTTTTCGGTTTTTGCGTCCGTTCCGCGTCAGCCTCCTGAGGTTTTTGCCAGGATCGTTAAGTTGTGACAGAACACGGCGCTGCCAACGGCGGACGTGAAATTCTTAAAGCCGCGAAAACAACAGCGAGCCAGGCGAAATGCTCGCTTTAAGCACGAGATCGTGCCTTCGATTCCGGCGCGCCACTGCTGCCAAATGCCCATCATCGTGTCGCCGAAATCTCGCGTCCGCCGAGGCACGCCCAGGTAGTCGACCTGTTCTTCCAATTCCTCGTAGGTGTCCTCGTCCGGACAGAAGCCCATGTCCGCGGCGACCGTTTTGGGCCGGCTACCGTACTTCTCTTCGTGTCGTTCGAGTACCGTCTCCAGGAGTTCGCTGTCGCTTACATTCTTCTCCAACACAACGTAATCGGTAATGAACTTCTCCTTCGACTGTGTGAGCAGCACCTTGTGACCGAATTCGACTGGCTTGCCACGCCGTCCACGCATGATCAACTCCGCATGAGATTCAAAAATGCTGAACACTTTGTCGGCATTTGGAACCTGCTCTCGATCGAACGCGCGGCGCCGAGCCACTTCGGCGACCTGCCGCATCACCGGCAAACGGTTCGCCAGCGACTGGGCAATCGTCGCCAACTCGACACACGTCGAACGTTCGGCCCAAGCGACGAATTGTTCCGCTTTTTCCAGAGCTTCCTCGACCCGGACGATCAGCGTCTTCATATTCTGGCGGACCTGGCGGAGACGCTTTTTGTTCGTGCTATTCGAGTAACGCGTGACGAAAAGATGCAGATTTTTGATCTTCTTCGCGTGAAATCGCCAAGGACAACGGAGTGGGTCGAGTTCTCGACCAGTCGACATTTCTCGGGCAGCCACGCGATAGACGTCCCACAGCAGGCTGGAGTCGGTCGGCCAGTGAATATTGCATTCGGTGACGGTCGTGTCGGTTCGCACATGTTCCAGGGAGACCGTTTCTTCGGCGACGACGCCGAGGGCCAATAGGTGATTGATCCGTTCCCAAGTCTCGGGCTGAATCGCGCGAAATGCCTTGTTCAGCAGCGTGAAGTCGATGGTCGGCTTTTTCAGCAGGCGGCAAAACCGCTGCAAGGTTTCGCTTTCGGCAATCCGGATCGACGCTTCCCGATAGTCGAGTCCTTCCCGTTGCAAGACGAGGATCGCGCGAAACAGGTTTTCGCTGGTGAAGATCGGCTTTCGGCCGCGTGCCGACGTCGTCTGGCTGAGCTGTTCGAGGTCGCGATGGACCACATCGAGAATCGCGGGCCGGCTGTCCAGCAACTGGCCGAGCGTTTTGTACTCGTCACGATAATCCCGTACCGTTTGGTTGTCGGCCTTCTCGTTGGCCCATCCAAAATCGAGAATCGCTTCAGCTTTCAAACGCATCGCCCGCTTCTCCTTGGGTAAAATGGCTCTTTGATTCGTTCTGTTTTCAATAGGATAACGATGCGTCTTTTTCTTGCTACACCAAAACCGGCCCGCCAGACGAATTTCACAATATTCTGATTTGGGAAACAGGAACTAGATAGCTTCTGCAAATTCGTAAGCTGCCCCATGCGAATCAAATTCTGCTAGAAATGAGCCAGGTGCTTCACTTTCCCGTCCGTCACCTGTCTCCATGTCGTATTCTTCTATCTCCAGCCACACCTTAAAAGACGTTGTCATACATTCTCCACCAATTTTTGCAGCTGCTTAATCCGAGGGATACGGCTGCAGCGGTTACTTTCCCTCGCCTGTTGCTCGTAGCAACAAGCCAAGAAAAGAATGCAGAGAAAGAGGCATGCACTTACGCTTTGCCAACAGTCGTGTTGTTGTCTTAATTGAAAAGGTGCCTGTCACCCCACTGGAGTGACAGGCACAGGCAGGCTACTGTCGTTTGAAGATCATCAGTACATCATGCAGACGAGGAATAAACGCATGCGTGTATTCTCTCCTCGTTGACGTTGCACCATGCTGAAGCCGCATTATTTCCGGTCCTAAAAGACGCAAACCAAGACATTTCGCAACTATCCACGTATAAAAGGGTAGTTCGTAACAATCTCCACGTCTTGTGATATCACCCATCAAAATTGCTAGATTTCCGTTGTGGGCCAGGACAGACAAACAATTTTCGAGTACAACGCTTAGCTTTTCCAAGAAATCGCCAAGCGATTTACCTTGCGACAGGCATCGCGTGTCATCACTATACTTGATCATGTCCCAGTACGGTGGATGTAACCAAACGAACTCGTACTTGATGCCGCCGTTGGAATAGTTATTCCGATCCAGCGCATCGAATCCACCTGATAAATCAAAGCCGTCATAATGGATACCCAGCTCCCGACATACGTCGCGGCATGTTCCAGAGCCTTCCATTGGGTCAATACAAGTTTGCGGCTGAAAGAATTCGAGCACATCTCTTATCAGAGCACCCGAACAATTTCCCGGAAACCTTGGATCACCAAATTCCCCGCGTCCATCGGTTGCATGAACCGAACAAAGCGTGGGTACTGGTGAACCGGTTACTGGAATCTCAAGCGATACGTCTAATTTTGGCATAATTACTCTCTCGTGAATGCCAAAGCCCAATATACCCAGAAGGGTGGGCAGGTTTTGGCGTTACCCTTCGGTCACAACAAATCGCTGTCACCGGAAGCCAACCGAGAGTTGCCAGGCAGTAGCAATTGCCTCAGAAAATGTTCTATTGCTTACCAAGACAAAGACTCACCGCCCGCAATGCCTCCCAGGTCTTCATCTTGATCGATTGAAGTCTTAGAAATTGTTTTCAAAAGTGAGGCCGCCACTCCCTATGGGAGTGACGGACCTCGATGTTGACAATTTGATCTGAAGTTAAGGATACTTGTCCAAGCAGCGGAACCATTCTTCGATGCGTCGCACGCCCAGCATCCGTTTTTCATATAGCACGCCCGCATCTACCACTGACAATCCGCCCGCCAGGTCAGTCCTGTAGCACCGAAAGAAACTCTCTTGCACCCAATCGATACAATATTCGATTGCATCGCGTACTTCTTGTGAGGGCACTAGACTGCCGCCTGACCTAACTCCACTGTGTGCGAGGTCCCGAGTTGAACACCATGCTGTCGCAGTCGGGCACATTGGCTGGGCCGATTTTGGCGACTCATCCAGGATGTTGTAATCATCCGGATCCGCAATGTAGGGCCGACCGCAAAAGTCGTCCATCTCCCATCCAAGGAGGGCAAACCGATACCGCTCCAGACCGATATCATGCGCATCCTCAATCGACTCGGCCTCGACGCTGCACCGCATCGACTGGGTAACATCCCTAGTGATCGCGAATTCGAACACTTTGAGAGTCGTGCCTCCTTCTCCATCCGTCTCTTCGTCCATAACTACTTCCTCCATTTCTCTACAGCCATAAACCCGAGGGGACAGCTGCAGCGTTTCGTGTCCCCTCGCCTAGCATGCTGCTAAGCCAGAGGACGCAGGCGGAGAAAATGCATGGCACAATAAACGCTTTGCCAACATCTTTTGTGTCTGTATAAAAAAGTGGCCCGGAAACGTTCGTTTCCGGGCCTATGATTTGAACAAGTTTTATTCGGGTTGAACCGCCAACTCAGTCACCTTCATGCCGCACGACGAGGCAGTACAATTCCCCGCTCCGCCATGCCATACATTTTGTGCAAGTTGACCTGCAGATCAAAAATACCCTTTTCCAGCCAGTCCATTATCACTCGCGTGATATCGGTCTCACCGGGCATCTCGGCATAGCCGCTGGCGACAACCCTCACGAGTTCCAGGAGTCCAAGCACATCATGCGATGAGAAAAGTCCGTCGTCGCTTCGCGACACTGCTGCAAATTCAAACCATTCCTGCTTCTTGTCGAGATTGAATCTCGGAGCAACTATTAAGTCGACAGAGCTATCTGCAATCGGATATCGCTCTTGCGAATCATGCCTACGATAGCCGCTCGGTAACTTGCCATCTGTCGGCGCTTCGTTAACTACTTTTGCAAGTAAGGTGATTAAGGCGTTTTCAATATTCATACTCATCTGTCCCAACAAAGGGGCCGAAAATCGCCGTACGATTCTCGGGGAACCGCTCTTTGGCAAAGTGTTTGCTAAAAAGCTAGGCCTCTATCGTGTTCCCCCGCAAACAACCACATACGGCGTCAGCTTGCGCAAAAACATGAAATGACAACTGAGCACAAAATCTAATCGAGCTTGTTCAAATCAAAATTCGTGATTTACTATGCGGCCCTCTGGCCGCTATGAATTCAAAAAGAGAGGCCAGCCAGCACGCAAAGCGTGCTGCTGGCTCTCAAGAAGTTGCTTTGATCGAAAGTGACCTACATTTCCCGTGGTAGAAGAACTTCAGTGATCTGCCTGTCGAAATCAGTATGCACCATGAACATGGTGCCCTTTTTCGCCTCGTACACAGAGGTAACCGACTGCCGGGCATCAAGCCGAAAATCGTTTTGTCTCCATTCCGAGGAGCCAAGTTTACCCCAGGAGCCGGACCCGTGTTGATGCATGGCATTCTCCAAGTCAGCAACGGTCAACTCACAGGCAGCCTGTTCTGAGACCACAATCTGTCCCATCTCGAACATCGGCCAACAGAATTTCTTTCGAAGTCCCTCGAAAGTGACATTGGCCAGGTGATAAGACTCAAGGGCTTTTTCTACTACTAGGTTCTCGCTAAGTATTGCATTCATAGTGTTTACCTCAGACAGCCTAAATTCAGTGACACTGAAGGGGGCGGCTGCCAAAACATAAAACTTCCCTTCATCCAGCCACACACGCAGTGCGCCGAATCAAGAGAGGCAGTTTGGGTTAAACGTGAATACAAGAGATCAAAGACAACAAATGTTTATTTGTTTGTATGGCGACCATTTGGCCGCGTTGATTTGAAAAGGCGAGACCGGCCGCACACATGGGTGTGCGACAGGTCTCTAAACATTGACTAGGCAGCGTTCAATAATTCTTCGGTATGAATCACAAAGCCTGAGAGGTCCTCACGAGCGATACCCTTAGCACTTAGCCCCACAATCACACCTTTTGGATCGAGAAAACGGGCATCGTGTGCATCGCCATCGATTACAGACAATTCCAGCCACTTACTTGGTATCTCTGGCCAGAACACAACAGCGACATTACCGCCAGCACCAACGAGCTTTAATGACTCCTCTTGGTTTTCTTCGCTCATTGAGAATGTGAGGTGGTAGTTCTTTGGCCAGGGCTTGTCCCCGTTGTGACCCTTCAAGAATTTCCACATCCGCGAATGAAGCTTCGTGTAATCGAAGAATCTAATATCCGAGAATTCCTCAAATATCTCCGGATGCAACTGCTCCCAAGGGATATCGCTCGTTCCATTGAGCCGTACGGCGGGAATCATTCCCAAGCACTTCGCCTCCTCCCGAAGCTCGATAAGGTCTTCTCTTAAAAGTCTCAGGAAAAATTCCTGATCCTCTTTATAAAGAGCAGTCCTTTTGTCACGAGCTCGGGTGCTCGTAGGCATCACCATCCGGCCACTTGTGTGGCCAAGGCAATTTAGAAGACACCCCAGAGTTGCCATCGGGCAAAAGACGCCAGGTGTAAGATACATCACTTTGTTGAGTACCCCCACTTTCGAGCTCTTTTGCGCTTTACTGGATGAACTCAAAAGACGCCGTGGAACACCGTACATCTCCAAAATTTGTTTTGGAGTGCAAGTGTGAAATGCCGAGCGTGGATCACCCGTTCGAAGAATCTTTAGCGCTGAACGCTTCTTGTCTGTCGTGCTCATACTATCTATCTCCGGCAGCCTCAGTTACCCAAGGGGAACGGCTGCCATAAGCTTCCCCTCGCCTAAAGCCGTTGCTTTAGGCCAAGAGAAAGATCGATGTATGAACGCCAACAGATTCTCTGCTTCGCCAATGTTGTTTTTCACCAAAACAGAGGCTCAAAGCCCTCGTCTTCCGCACTCGCTTCAGTTCAGCTCACCCGATCGCTACCGAGTCAGCTCAGCCAAAGTGTGGGAAATCAAAAAGAGCCTTGGACCTCTACCTTGCTGTAAAGCAAAGGGGCCGCCACCTGTTGGTGACGGCCCCCAAAATCCATCCTGTACTTTTTATGCCGCAGCCGTATCGGGCGTCCCGCCTACTCCGTCACCGCCTGCTACTTCACCTTTCTGCTCACCCGCTTCGCTACGTGCATTGCCTTTTGCCTGCCCGA
This sequence comes from Lacipirellulaceae bacterium, assembly GCA_965249435.1. Lineage (GTDB taxonomy): Bacteria > Planctomycetota > Planctomycetia > Pirellulales > Lacipirellulaceae > JAJRWS01. The sequence goes on from CBDFMC010000018.1 coordinate 65,101, forward strand.
ATATCCAGGCATTTGCCTCCTTAGCCAACTCCGCCAGCACCAGGAGCTGGTCACGGGAGTAGCTATCGCTCGTCTGCCACTTGTCTTTTGCATCTCGATAGATGCGGGCTGGCGTCGTGTTATAGAACACGCCTTTTTCGGTCTCGTTCTTCCAAATCGAAATCTTCACGACACCTCGTCGAATCTCATGCACCGGCTTATTCGCCATGCAACTATCCTTTCTGTTTCTCCTGAGAAACTATTAACCATGGAAAACCGTCCTCGTGGACGGAAGTTGTTTGAAATAATTAAAAGGGGCCGGGGGACCGAAGTCCCCACGACCATGGATTTAGGAAAGTTTTACTTTTCTATGCCCCGTTTAGTACTGCTATCAGTTTTCCCAGAACGTCATCGTGACCATTGGCCAGCTCACCGACACCTTGTGCCACATGTCCGTTGAAACACCCCGCTAGGGCGTTCACGACTTGACTGGCCACATTCCGATCATCATCAGTAAGCGATATTTGCCTACTTCGGTCTCGCTCCAGAGCTCGCTCACACACGCGATACGTCGCCTCGATATCCGCAAGCGCCTGGGTGAGCCTAAGGCTCTTAAACTCCCTGGTACCCTTAGATGATTCTGAGATTCTTGGCTTGACGTAACCAATCGAAGTGAAACCAGTGTCCTTCACCGGGTTTTCCCAATAACGCGCCTCTAGCCGATCCCGCTCGCCCAAGCTCACAGTGATAATGCCCGAGGGCTCTTTGCCCTTGTTTACACTGCTGTGTTGTGCTTGACCGTTTGGTCGTCCGGCTAGAGCTGAAGTAAGGGCTGAAAGTAATTGTTGTGTACTCATAATGTCCTCGAACATTTCGGGGCTACGCACTAAAAACACCGATAGAAGAATCTCTTCCGGCGGAGAAACGACGTAACCCATAAACTTAACTTCTTGTTTCCCCGTTCACGCCCACCTGCGGTGTACGTCCCCGAGAAAACCTGGACATTGAGGTATTTCAACGCTTACCCAAATCCTCAATTATTTGAATTTTGAAATCATGAGAGTTTTCACGAAGAGGATATTCTCTTTAGGAGAGCATCCTTCGTGTGCGGGCTAGAATGCCCGCTCCCCTATTGCCACGTGTCACTGCATCTGGAACTAGGCCAAGACCAGCGCCGGAGCGTGCCCATCGTCCAAATGGAAACCCTCTGGTGTTTCTACAAACTGCGGTTCGGCAAGAGCCTCTTTGAACCTCAGGGCAAAGCCCATACGACTTTTGCCGCTGGCCAGCACTCTTTGTTCCACCTCCTCTTTCAATTTGTCGCGTGAGAAAAGCTTTCCCTCGCCTAGAACAGCTTCGGTGAACTTAATCACATCCTGTTTAGTGGCTGCTGGCCGACGCATCGTCTTCCTTTTCCCGCTTCCTCGAAGCGCATCTAATGCTCCGTTGACTCGGATTAGCGCCGCTTCGATCTTCGCGAGCTCACCCTTGACTACAGTCAAGCGGTCGCGAAGCCTCGTCTGTTCGCGAGTCAATTCATCGACAATCGACTCGACTTGATTTTCTGTCACGTTTCCTCCTGCGGCCCCTGGGCCGCTTGTTAATTCATAATTTGCCATTTCACGTTTCAAACGGTGAAAACCTTTGCCGCCACGCTTTTAGAATTGTTTTGCTGACTAAATAAAATCTGCGAGGTCCGGGTGGATTCGTATTTTCGTGGGTATTGTCGGGCTCTTTAGCCGCGACTCCTCCCACTTTTGCACGTCGCAACAGCGTGCGTAGCGGATTCTTCCACGCTGCTCATAAGGCAGCTGGCCGCCAAGCATGGCTGCCACTACCGCTTGTCGACGTATTCTTTGCTGTTTCCGGATATCCTCGACCGTAAGCCAGCGAACCGGATGATTTCGACACCCGGCAACGGCCATCTTTTTCATTGGCCCTCCGGTCTCATCAAATGCTTCACTTCGCTAAAAAAGCTGCTTTTTCGGCCATCGGCATGCCACTTTCACATACCTTGTGTTCTTGGAGCTCAAGCCCTAGATAGCTGGAATGCTCATCCAACTCGCGGCTATTGCATGAAGAAAGCCGGAGAAATTGATTCTGGCCTAAAGAAAGGGCCCGCTATGGGGGCCTCTATAGTAATAAACACATAAGCGACGAATTTGTTACATAACTTTGGCTGTATCTTTCTAATGCTGCACTCTGGAATCCTCTGTAAGCCAGTCGCACAACTCTGAAATGTATCGTTGTTTCGTTACACGCACTGCTTCCACATCAGCAGTGGGAAGCTGCCACACCCAACAGATGCGACCTACTCGCTTTGACTTGATGTTCATAGCCTGCTTGGCACGATAAAGCGTCCGTTTGGCAAAATCCGCCTTTTTAGCTAGCGACAGGATTTCTCGTTGGGGCTTATCGCCGTCTAGCAAAACGCCGTAGAGAAAATCCATTGCCCGCTCCAATTCCGAGCATTCCAAGACACTGTCACTCCCCCTCGCCAATGCATCGGCTGACTGGCTAGTGACTCCCAGCCACTTAATCGTGATCGCTCCGCCAGCATTTTTTTCAGTTTGATACGAAACCGACTTGGCACTTCCCAAATTTGACTTATTGAGCGCCAGCATATACCGATGCTTTTCGTCACTCGCCGGATCAGAGGCCACAAGCAGGGCTGATCGAGCTAGACCGATAATACTGACACTGCCCAAGCCACGATAAATCGAATTTCGAGAGGCCGATTTCCCAAGGTGTCGTACTAGAACCACGGCAATATTCAGATCTTCAGCAAGTGACGCTAACGGCCCTAGTGCTTTTTGCGTCCCGGCGCTGCTATTTAGATTTGCGTCCACAAACTGCGGCAACGGGTCAATCACAATGAGTTTCGCTCCCACTTCAAGAACTCCTTGTCTTAGCACACCCAAATCATCAGGCAGGCGAATCGAATCCGCTCCGCCAATCGCCAAGATCTTCTCTAAATTTGCCCCAGCAGCCTCCAATCTCGGTCGGACCACAGCTTTTAAGCTCTCCTCACCTCTCAGCAAGATTGCACCGGCTGCTGGACCTGGCTCTTCCTTTGTTGAGAGCGGCATCGCACTTCCCGAGGTAACTCGTGCCACCAAGTCGTCCATCATCGTCGATTTGCCATGCCCAGGATCACCTTCCAGCAATGTAATACCGCCCAGTGGAATACGATTCCTCCAAAGCCACTCAATTTTCTTGGACTCCAACGTCGCCATGGAAACGAGCTTCGGCGAGCTCGTGCTTGGTAGGTTGCCAAGGTTGCCACCATTGCGTGTGGCTAACTTGGCAATGTTCACCTCTCTTCCTAAAGATTGTTCTCGACACTCCATAGCCTTCTCAGCACCTGTCTCCCGAATGACTATCGGCGGGAGGACAAGGTTGTGGCTTTGCTCCTCCGTTTGCAAAGCAGATTCGATATTGCTCATATTTCACTCCTAAATGAACACAGGGGCCGCAACTCAGTTGCGACCCCTGCTTATGGCTTGACGCAAAGGAATTATGTTCCCCCTAGCGTTTCTTTTTTCAAATTATTCCATCCAAACCCCAGCTTTCTAACTGACTTCGAACGTAACTGAGCCCAAACATGAGCTTCTACAATTCAAATTCGCGCCTTCTGCTAAAGAAAGCTCGCTATTGAGGCCTCTATAGTAATAAACACATTGGAGCATGATTTGTTACAAAAGAGAGGACTTTCTCTACGAGGCCCGCTTTGAAAGGCCTATTCCGCCGCAATCTGCTCTCTTCTGTTGATGAAATGTACAATGCATATACTAAGTGCCCCAGGGCGGTCCTCAGTCAGTGTGAAAGAGCCGAGGCCAATGCTGTCATCAACACACCAGTCACGACTTGCAATTGAACCCTCGATGATGCGCAGTCAGGATGACGATAAAAATGGCTTGGAACTTGGCATCGACACTACGAGTTCGACAGCCCTCTGTGCCAATATACGTGAGACAACTTCCTCCTCTTTTATTACAGTAGAGGGCAGGAGGTAATTTTGGATGGATCACGCACAGGAATCGCCCGCCGTGGCGGGTGTTGGGGACTCGGAAGTTCCTGAAAAAGCGAAGCGCCGTCGGTTCGAGGCGTCGTATAAACTGCGAGTTCTGGAGGAGGCGGACCGGTTGACGGAAGCTGGCGAGGTGGGCGCCTTGCTCCGCCGCGAGGGGCTCTACGCGTCCCATTTGGCGCACTGGCGCCGCCAGCGCGACGAAGGTTCGCTCTCAGGACTCACGCCCAAACGGCGCGGTCGCAAGGCGAAGCGGAAGGATCCTCTGGCGAAAGAACTCGACAAGCTGCGTCGCGAGAATCAGCGTCTGGCCGAGCGCCTTCGGCAGGCGGAGATGATTATCGACGTTCAAAAAAAAGTCTCGGAGATGCTGGCCACTCCGTTAGAGAGCCCCGAGAACGGAGAGAACGAATGATCGTATCCGCCGAAACTTTGGGCAAAGAGGTCGGTTTGCAGAAGGCTTGCCAGGCGCTCGGCGTGAGTCGGTCGACCTTGTATCGGCGGCGCCGCCGCCCTGAAAAGGCAGCCAAGTCGTTGCGCGCCGCCTCGCCACGCGCTTTGAGCGGCGAACAGCGGCAAGAGGTGAAAACCGTGTTGTACTCGAATCGCTTTCTCGACAAAGCGCCACGCGAGGTCTACGCGACCCTGTTGGACGAAGGCGAATATCTCTGCAGCGTGCGGACCATGTATCGGTTGCTCGAGGAAGACAACGCCTCGAAGGAACGTCGCAATCAGCTTCGGCATCCGAACTACCAAAAGCCTGAGTTGCTGGCGACCGGCCCGAATCAGGTCTGGTCTTGGGACATTACCAAGCTGCTGGGCCCGAAAAAATGGACCTATTACTACCTCTACGTGATTCTCGACATCTACAGTCGGTACGTCGTGGGTTGGATGCTCGCGCATCGTGAAAGCTCGGATCTGGCGTCTCGGTTGATCCGGGAAACGGTTGAAAACCAAGGAGTCTCCGAGGACCAGCTCACCCTTCATAGCGACCGCGGGCCTTCGATGGCATCGCAAAGCGTGGCGCAATTGTTGGCAACACTCGGCGTCGTCAAGTCGCATAGTCGCCCGCACGTCTCGAATGACAATCCGTTTTCCGAGAGCCAGTTCAAGACGATGAAGTATCGACCAGAATTTCCGGATCGGTTTGGCGGCTACGAAGACGGGCTCGGTTTTTGTCGCTCGTTTTTCAAGTGGTACAACGACGAACACTACCACACCGGCATCGGGCTGTTGACGCCCGCCATGTTGCACCACGGGACAGCGGACCAAGTGATCAACCAGCGCGCGAGCGTGTTGCAAGACGCTTACTCCGCGCACCCTGAGCGATTCGTGCATGGCTGTCCCAAGCGACAGTCGGCACCGGAAGCTGTTTGGATCAACCCACCGATCGAATCGCAACACGAAAACAAAAAGGGGCATCCCGAAACGCATTGTCCCGGAAAGCCCCTTTCTGAAAACAGGGCGGCGACGTCTTTGACGCACCCTCGACCTGGCTATCCCTTGACGAGTTGCGTCCCCGCAGAGCTCGCTTCCGTTTCACCAGGCGAATTCCAACCTACGGATTTTACCCTCGACCTACAACCCTCTTTGAACACCCGAGCCATGCCTGAAAAAATCCCGGGGGTCCGGGGGCTGGCCCCCGAAGAACCACCAAGCGAGCAAACGACAATGAAAGCGCTACACTAAATTCGAAAGGTAGCTGTCTCAAAGTTATTGACACATTCCGCAGCGCAATTGGCCTGAAACATTCCTCGGCTAACCAGCGCAGGAGAAATTCACCGACACAACGAACGTGCTGCAACGAGCACACCTTAAACAATCCCGTTAGCTGTCCAACTATTGGGGTCCACCTCAACCATCGGGACCTCAAGGCGACAATTGCGTGGACCGCTTCGGTCGTGGAACTGCTTCTATTCATGGTTCTTTTGCTGACGCGACTTTTTGCACCACACTGCCCAATGAACTTGGTGCTTTTTGACTACAACATATTTTAATTGTTCAATGCAGTGAGAAACACAGAATATCTTCTGGAGACCGACGTGCCAAAGCATAGAACTATAATTGGAGAAGCTAGTATGCAAGTCTAGTGAACAGCGTTGTATGAATTTGCTATCTCGTTTATTATGCCGATGTGTAGATACCTAAGCGGAAAACATCCCGTGGATTCGAGCAAGGGCAGCGGTGCTAGCTAAGTGGGAATTCAAACGCATAAGGCCGTTCTTAGAAAGTCGTGTGCGGAAGTCATTTTGCTTTACAATCCTCCCTATCTAGTCTTGCTCGTGCTCACTACAATCGCGTGTTTCGTACTGTCACTATGGAATATTTCCCCTGTGTTTTTTTGAAGGCATTTTTTATCTCCCTTCAACAGAATAGCTCCCGAGCCTTGACGATTCATCGCTACAAAAAAAGAAGAAAGAAGGCTAATATGGCGTATCCAGATCCTTTTAAAGACAGACGCAATATAAACAAATTATTCTTACTTCCGTCATTTGATATTGCCAAGAAGCGGTTTCCAACACTTTCGGAATGTTGTCTTCTTGTTATGATCGCATTCGGGATGCCTCTTTTGATCGCTGCTGCTGCAGACGATATTGTATCCCCCACACTGCCCCCTTCCAATGTCGACTCTACAATATCTGGCCTACCACCTGGAGCAGTGTCACGGCTTGGCGGTGGAACCCTCACTCATAAAGGGCAGATCGATCAAGTTGCCTTCTCAAGTGATGGCAAGCATCTTTGTTCATGGAGTGCTGACAGCGTCTGCTGCATATGGGAGGCAGCGTCTCGCAAGTTATTGATGCAAGAGAGGACAAGTGACACAAACCTTAGGAGCCTGTATTTTTCAGAAGCTGATGACTCTATCGCGATTCTTCAAGCAAGTGACGGCTCGATTCACATGTGGCGGTTTGCCGATGGAAGTTCGCGGCCTCCGAAAGTCGGCCATGGTTCATCTACTGATACTGTCGTGACCGTTGGTAACATAAGCACTATGTCTCGAAGACAGGGACATTCTCGGAACTTCGCCGTTTCAGAGAATGGTAGATTTATTGCATCGGTAGCTACAGCACAAGATCAACGTTCTCCACAACGAGTGCAAGTTTGGAAGCCCAAAGATTCAGGATCTCTAAACGCCTTGGATGTCGTTACCAGTTTTAAGATTCCCCACGGCACAGTCGAGTGGCTTGGATTTGTTCCAGGCGTCAAGCACTTGGTGATAGTCAGTCATTCTGTGAATGGCCCGTCACACGAAGCGTCAAATCGCAGGGATTCCAGAATCGCTGCAAGTATCCACCGTGTTAGTCAATGGAGCATCGAGCGGGGTTCGGAAATCAGTCACTTCGACATACCTGAAGTAACCGTTTCCCGCAACCATTCTGCAGTAGCAATTTCGCCTGATGGAAAACGAATAGCTCTAGCAACTTCTGACAATTCGGTGCAACTTATCCTGTTGGACAGTGGGAAATCATCAGCCATTTTAGCCGGGCATAAGTATCCAGTTACATCCTTAGCATTTTCACCCAACGGACAGCAGTTAGCTGCGGGGAGCATAGACAACTCCATATTGCTTTGGGATCTGGAGAAGGCCGAACCACGATCCATGCTGAAAGGTCATCAAGCTGCAGTTACAGCTCTTGCTTTTTCACCCGATAGCAAAGTGCTTGCATCTGGTTCTATAGACGGAAAGATAAAATTGTGGGATGTTCAAGAACAAGTAAAAGTTATCGGCTCTAGCGGGCATCAATCACCCATTCTATGTTGCGACATTACGAATGACGGCCAAACGGCCATCACAGGCAGTGCTGACGGAAAAGTGATTCAGTGGGCTGCAAATTCCGGTGTCCAGCTACGCGCCATGCCGGTCTCTAATAGTCAAAGAGTAACGTCGATCTCGTTTATTGACGAGGATAGACGATATGCTGCCACACACGGTACTGTTATTTCAATTTACGCGACTGACTCTGGGGAATTGTTAAGGCAGATAAAAGCTGATGGCCACGTGCGATTAACATCAATTAGCTTTTCAGAATCAGGGCACATAATGGCTGCAGCAGGGAGTAATGGTATCGTTTACATGTGGTCATTGCAGGACAACTCGTTAACGCACAAGTTTAGATGTGATCGGGATAACATTACAGCTGTATGTACGTTAAGTCCCGATGGGAAAAGACTTGCTGTTGCAAGTAAAACTCAAATGGCGGCTAGTACTTTTCTTTACATGCTGGAACTGCCATCAGGTAAACGTCTCTATCGCCGAAGTGTTGAGCGAGGAAATGTAGAAATACTGAGATTTAGTCCGAGTGGACTTCAGTTGCTGCTGGCTGGATATAGTAGTGGGAGTGGCTTCGTAGGCACAAAGAGTATCGCTTCACCTGGCCTATGTGATTCTGTGCTGCTCTGGGATGTAGAATCTGGTAGCGTTCTTCGCAAGTTCCCAATTCCTCAGTCGATACAAAATGAGGGTCTTAGAATCGTCAATAGCGTTGAGTTTCTATCCGACGGCAAGTACATCATTACTGGAGAGCGAAGTTCTGATTCAGTAATTTACGAAACACAGACAGGGCTGCCGATACGAGTTCTGAGTGGCCATCGGGAAGAAGTAAAAGCAATCGCTGTAGCAAAGAGCAACAACCGTTTTGTGACGGCATCTATGGATTCCACAGCGTTAGTATGGGATGGCAGCAATACACTGATCTCATCAGATTAGAATAGAATTCTGCTGTTGATCCTGCCACTAACACATTGCTCCGAAATAGTAGCTACTAATACGCAAAACAGCCATCCGATTAAGTTAACAACAACTTGCCAAGTTAAATCGTAGTCTGTGATTAACAACACGATGTGTGCGCAACTTGTCAACACCACTCCCGTGCAAAATACAGCAAGCGAATTTCGTCCGCAAATAGACAAAGCCTGACCAAACCAACTTTCTAATACTGGATTTGTTCTGCAGGGAAAAATGTGCCATCCCACTATGATGAGGCACCAGAGATAGATGAAGCGAGTTAGCCCATAGTGAATCTTGCTCGAAAGTAGAATTGTGGCGTGTGGCCAGAACAGCCGATATAGAAAAACACACTCAAGAACAACACCAGACAGAACAAGAACTATGCCTCGACATGGCATGAGTGTATTCCGAATCGTTTGGTTAGCACCAAGAAAAGCGGCCGCAAAGAACGGCAATTGCCATGCCAAGGGATTGAATCCTGAAAAAGTCCATGTAACGACAGATGAGTCACTGATTACTATCGTTGCAAATGCGTAGATGTTAAAGAAAATAAATGCAAATAAGACAATAGATTTTCGCATCAGGATAAGTGCAGGAGGGAGCAGCAAGAGAAAAATAACGTACATTGGTAAAATGCCTAGGATACTTCCAGATGCACCGATTGTTGAAGAATTGACGTGTTGCCAATAGTTCCAAGTAGAATTGGCTGATTGAGTCATCCAGATAGCCAAGAAGAATAGCAAGCATTTTGTTATGCCATATGCAAGTAGCAACTGGATACTTCGACGAATAATGCGACGGTAACATTCACCCAACCCTTTTTGACTTAGACATCGACCATAAGATATTCCGGAGACGTATCCTGAAAGAAACACAAATACGTCCGCCATATCCGAAATGCCAAAATGCGATGGCGTGAATTGGCTTAGACTATTGTGCGGAATGTGATTACTGTAAATCACGAGCAGGGCGAGCCCCCTGGCGAAGTCAACGCGAACGTCGCGCGCTATTGGCTCGTTGTCCACACTGTGAAGCCTTTCGAAAAAACGCTCTGCTTGGTCGTCATCCGGCCCTCATTTTCCTGCGCAAGAGCAATAGGGCGACTACGACAATAACAATCACATTCGCAACAATCAATATCTGTTGAGACCGGGACCAACCAGTCGCGGTGTTTGCTTCTTTGAGTACATAGCCAGCAGCTTGGTTTTTGGATCGTGTGAACAACTCAGCCGCAGTGTCGAGCGTTACGCTGACTGGTTTCTCCAATCTGAATTGAGATCCTACCTCGAATCCGTTGTTTACCAATGCATCGGCAGGCAGATCCACTTTAAAAAGAGCTTCATCGGGTCGTTTGTCAACATCGAAGTTGTTGATTGTGTATTCGTCTACCGTTACTTGACCTATGCCAGCCTCTTCTCCACTAATCACTACTGATCTGATCGGCAACCAACCATCATTTGAGCACTGTCTTGTAGTAGTTACAAAAGCACGACGTGCTATCGTTCCATTTGGGCGATAGACATTCACGCGAGTTGCCAAGAAACCTTCGTTCGGATTAAACATGTAAACATATCGCCAGCCATCGGTCGTATTTCTTTCAATGGATTCAAGGGCCACTCCATCTTCAGTAATCTGTCCTTTGTAGACACATGAGGATGGGTCTTCACCCGAAATACTATTTAGTAAGAGTTTTCCAGGGCTGGCAATCTCGTCCGCTCCCATGATCCCCATATCAAAAGGGGTATGAGTTAATCCCGCTGGAAGAATTTCAAAATCTTGTACAACAGCCGCATTCATTGACTGCGAATATCGCATTTGCACTTTGTTTGGTGCTCCGAGGAATTTCATGCCTCGCATCGGAATAGCTCCAAACGACGTTCCACCCTTGTTTGGAAAATTCTTCTTTACATCATTTATCATCGACTCTAGTAGTTGTTGGTCAAGGTTTCTCTCGAAGCGAATCTTTCCATCGTTGAAAATCCAGATGCATTTCGCTTCTACAGCGTCTGCAAGCAAATTGCCAGCAAGAGCCGCATCAATAGACATCGCCCGCCCGGTTCGATATGTGAATTCGATCTGGAAAAACTCGAATTGCTCGCGATTTGTGAGATATCCTGAAGCTATGGCCCCGATGACGTCTTGGTCATCTTGCACAACATCTTTTTCTGTAGCATCGCACACGCCAATCTTTGAGGAGAAAAACACCCAAAGGGCCAACAGGAATATTCGGCACAAGCTTATCGCAACTGTATTTTTCATGATCTATGCACCAACACCGTAAATCGCCGTATCCGTGCCTGAACCACATTAACCCGGATACGGCGGCCGCGAGATATCTGTTCTTGAATACGCGCTGGAACTAATAAGTGATGAAGAATGCCTTTTGGATAGGTCACTATCAGCAAACACTAATTCAGGCATAATTCGACATCCAATAACAGTAGTTCTCTTTAGTTGCCCGCACACCGATTCCCGCCTTGGGTTGCGATAACACTGCAGGCCGACAATGTGCAAGATGAGTCCTCATAGGAATCTCCTTCTGCACAAGTCAAGTTGCCCGGACAAGTAAAGCATTGAGCGAAACTAGAATTAAATGTGCATGTCCCAGTTTCTGTGAGCGTCCACCAACGACAGTAACTGCCAGTCTTGCCATTAGGACAGTTGATGGGGTTTGGGCAGCTAACGCAGTTCGCACCTAATGCTACACAAAAAGAACGGTTTGCGCATTGGTGGTCTTTTTTGTAGATAGTAGACTGGTCGCAGTCCCCGATCCCAGCATAAGTGATGGATGTAATCCCTAGTAACATCGTCAAAAGCGTAAACATAAGGAGTGGATTTGACGTATCGCTGTTTGTAAAAAACTTTCGCATTGCAATCTCCTTCAAATAAAAGTTGGACAGGAACCAAAAAAGTGGAAAACCAGCATGATTTGTCTGAAATCTCAGCAATTGATCAGCCAGGTTTCAGAAACCCAGCAATTGGCAATCTTAGCGATGGTGCTACGTCGTTCTCAAAGCTCACTTCAAGCCCACCCCACAAGCTACGCCCATCCACTTTATTGGGGTCGATAGACACCATGAGTGTGTGTTCTGTTGCTGAAGTTGCTGTATCACACTTGGCGGTTACCGCGGGATGAGAGGATTCAACCCTCTTTATTCGAAAGCTGCTTCCATCGGTACTGCGCAGCACCGCTTTTGCATAAGTATCACCGCTCCTCTCAATATCCCGAAAGAAAAGGCGTCTAGGGTCAATGTGGATACGGCCAACGGGAGTCCATGCTATTCGAACGAACGGCTGATTTCCATCTAGTACCTTTTCAGATTCGCCAAAATGAATCCGCAAGGCGCAAAAACTAGAACTTGACTTTGCTAGCTGACGAGCTGGTTGTATCGATAGCTTGTATTCTGCTTCGACAATGCCGTGATTCACTGTATTATTAGATGGGCCTTTAATGTCTATGTCTAATCCTTCGTATGGCTCCAGGCCAAGAACAGCCGGTATTCCGTCTGACTTCGGAGCCCTGACTATTAAATCAGCCATGAACGCTTCTGAATCTACATTTGGCGTTATTTCACCAAGCTGGATAACCTGCGGCGAAATTTCGAAACGCTGTAACGCATCTAAATTAACCTCATATACCCATGGGGACTGGCCTTCGACGTGCAAAAGACACATAAACCTCTGGGGCCCAGACCGACCTGCTAAATTAGCGACAAGTTCAAGGGTGGTTTCTTCACCGGGCTCCAGCAACTCCTTCCCAAGAGTCGCTTCAGTACAACCGCAGGACGTTGAGACATGCTTGAATTGAATTTGCTCGTTAGTTTTGTTTTGGACGACAAAAGAGTGCTCTATCACTGGTCCTTCAATACTGACAAGCTGGGGAGGTAACTTTATAGACCGAAGCTGATGATCGAGCACTGGCGAAGCATTGGTTTGCAATGAAACGGTCTCTTCTATTCCCCGGTAACATCCACTGACGATCGTGGTAGACACGACTACCCAGCTTAAGGCAACCAAACGCAGATAATCCACTTCTCGTACCCTCCATCCACCAAGAAAAGCTATGCACACACTCCTTGAGAATTTGTCTGATACCAACAAAACAAGCTTAGACTGTGAACGGTCGATCTAGAATACCAGGCTCTGTCTCGCCTATTACAAGCAGTCTAACAGGATACCACTACGATTCAAGTAGCCTATTTCGCCATTTCAACGCTTCTATCAAACAGAACTGAGGGCGTTTATGGTATCCAAACAAGAGCATTATCTCCCCGTTCCAAGCCTGCTCTCGCAAGAAGGCTTGTGTGAACGAGAAGCAGAGCAAAGACCATTCGCCTGGCTGTGCGAGGGCATTCTAGATACCGCCACGATGCAATAAAACTAGAATGGACCTGCCGCAAATAAGCCATTTGCCCATTGTCCGTCAACGGGAAAGTAACGCAACTGACATTTCGGCACTCAATCTGGCACCACAGCCTCTGAGTACCTCCAATTTTCGACAGTCTTGTGCCCGCCGATACTGCTTAGGTGATCACCTTCGAAGCAGCAAACTACGCTTTGCTAACCTGCGAAAAGGCGCACTCCGAGGTCTGAATCAAACTGATTTGTGCAGACAGTATTTGACGGAATGCTAACCAAGATATGTAGTCCAAACGAAGACGGTTACCTTGCAACCAATCAGGCTCCACGAATCCCTCAATGCCGCGTGGACGTTAAGCAGCGTCAGTTGAACACGCTCCTGAGACCGCCGCTCGCTCTGCAAACTCACGCCTCCAATAACTCTTTTACCGTAGGCGTGTCTCGAAGCTTCTTTTTGATATACGTCTTGATTCGGCGAATAGCACCACTTGTTTTCATAAGCTGCCGTGCAATGTCGGCATCCGATAACCGCTCACCCCAGGCCAAATCGAAAACATCCTTTTCATAGTCGGTAAGCTTGGCTTCCTCTCTAATGTTTTCAAGTAACTCTCTGGCTATTTTCGCTTCTTTCTCCAATTCAACTTGCTGCTCGTCCAATTCAATCAACTTTCGAAGCCGCATGCGATCCTTTCTTGGCCGCTCTTTTTCCCTATCCTTATAGTTATCCACTTGCCACTTCCGCTGCTTCCAGAGGAATGCCCAAAATGCCTTGCCCGATGCGAACTGTCTCTTCCCTTGCATGATCTTCTTAAAAACACTGCTCGCAAGCCGACGTGCCACATGCTGTTGCAACTTGTCAGTGCGGTGAATCGCCTCGAATAATTTATCCCACGCAAGCTCAACTATTCGGTCCCAAGCCTTCTTATCCCCCAACCCTCCATCAAGGTTCGTAACAAGTGTTTCAAGTTCATCATCCATCTCCTCAGGACTTGCCTCTTTCGGATCTAGAAAAGTAACTTGTAGCTTTCTTGCAGTAACTGTCCGCTCCGGTGAGACACTCGCCTTCTTTTCTGTCCCTCTTACATCAACTCCTTTTTCCGTCGCTCCATAGCCACTCCCCACTGGTATCAGTCCGCCAACTAACACGTTTTCCGTAATCCCCAAAAGTTTATCCTCTCTCCCGCAAAGTGCCGCCCTCCGAAGGACCTGCTTTGGTTCTCGAAAACTTGCGGCAGCCAAAAAACTTGCTCCCGAAACCGCTACTTGCGTAATGCCCAATAGCTGATCTTTGCCGCTCGCTTTTCTCTTGCCCTTTGGTAACGCTGCGTTCGCCAGGACTAACTCTCGCCGCCCAATTAAAACACCAGGAGTAAGTTGAGTATCTCCTTTTTCATCCACTCGAATCTTGCCAATCATTTGGCTAATCACAATCTCAAAATGCTTATCATCCGTGGCAACTCCTTGGGCATAATATGGAGTTTTTAGCTCGCACAACAAGTATTCCCACACTTTCTTTACATCATTACTTTCAAACAACTTCCTCAGACGCGAACAACGAGCCTCAACAAGCTCTTCGACTCGCTTGAGCCCACCGGTCATGTCTTTTCCTGCAATTCCGCCGGTATGCTTGGTTTGCATGGTAAGCTGTGTACCCGGTTCGCCAATGCTTTGTGCTGCTATCACACCCACCGCAGTTCCCAACTCAACAAGTCTTTGAGTGCTGAGATCCGCACCGTAGCAAAGCGCACATACTCCAGATAGTGCTTCACATGTTAAGGGACTTCTAATGCGAAGCTTCTTGCGAGCCGATCTACCGATGTCGTGGGCTATGGCCGTTGTGACCAAGCCGTGTTTTTCTATCAGCACCGCGCCCTTGCGACGAACCGCTTCCAGACTTACTCTTCCTAGAATCGCATCACTAAAAGTTCCCGGTTCTCCCCTGTGCTTGATTATTCCTTTCTTAGTACCGCAATCATTCATCGTCACCACCACGGGACTTGCTGCATGCACTAGCCGACGCGTCAAATATCCGCCCTCGGCCGTTTTAAGTCCTACATCAACAAATGATTTTCTTGCGCCGTGTGTCGAAACAAAGAATTCACTGAGACTTAGCCCCTCGCGAAAATTCGATGTAATCGGACTCTCAACCACTTCTCCATTCGCTCGTGCCATCAAACCTCTCATCCCTGAAAGTTGTTTGAGTTGAGCCATACTTCCCCGAGCACCCGATTCGATCATCACCAAGGTTCCATTAACCGACCCATCTGATCGCCTCTCGTTTCTCAACGATTCAATAACGGCCTGCGCCACCTCTTCTGTCGCCTTATTCCAATTGTCCACAAGCTTGGATTTGGAATCAGATACGCTTAACTCTCCCTTCCTTCGACTTTCGTACAGTCTCCTAGCCTTTTCATGCGACCTTTCAACAATCGACGCCTTCCCTTCGGGGATCAACAAATCATCAATCCCCAACGATAATCCGCTCCGTGTAGCTTCACTAAATCCCAAGGCGGTAAAGTACTCTGTTAGCCGAACCGTTTCCGTTCGCCCCAAAAGAGCAAAACAATCTTTTAGAATTTCTTCCAGCACTTTCGCGGTAAGTGATAAGTTGTAATAGGGCATTCCGTCGCCCAAGGCCCTATTAAAAAGAACTCGTCCTACCGTGGTACTTATTCGCAGAGTTGTGCGTGGCCTTCCTTTCCCATTGCCTGGCGCCGTACGAACTTCGCGGTTCGATGGCAGTCTAAACTCAATCACATCATGTACGTTCAATGATCTCGTTTCGCGGCGATATTCGACTTCATCAAAGCAAGCAAATACTCCCTTTGACTTCTCCCCCTTCCGCGAGTCCATCGTGAGATAGTACAGGCCCAGCACAATATCCTGGGAAGGCCTAAAGACAACTTCACCGTTGGCAGGACTTAGAAGATTCTCGCAAGTTCCGAGCCGCGTCTTGGCTTCTACCTGCGCCTCGATACTAAGCGGGAGATGCACCGCCATCTGATCGCCGTCAAAATCAGCGTTAAACGCTCGGCAAATCAATGGATGCAGTTCAATGGCGTTGCCGTGGACAAGGACTGGAAAAAAGGATTGCACATTCATGCGGTGAAGCGTAGGCGCCCGATTTAAGATCACCGGATGCTGTGCCATCACCAGCGTCAAGTTTTCCATCGCAAGTTCTTCGTTTTCACGAAGTAACCGCAACGGATCATCCAGACCAAATGATGTAAGTCGTCGTAGCACAAACGGTCGATACAATTCCCAAGCAATCTTCTTCGGCAAACCGCATTGTGAGATATTGAGCTTCGGGTTAACAACAATCACGGCACGGCCCGAATAGTCCACTCTTTTTCCCAACAACGATTTTCTGAACCGTCCCGTCTTACCCTTGAGAAGGCCTAATAGGGACACCAACACCCTTCCGTCCATGGTCTTAACCGGATAGGGCACCGCTTCGTTCTCAAACAGGGCATTCACCGCCCGCTGTAGGCTACGCTTGCGTCGACGCACCAACTCCTCTGGTACTTTCTCAGATAAAAGAACTTTTAGCGCATTGTTGGTGCGAATCACTCGGCTGTAGAGACGATTTAGATCTCCTACTTCAATTCGCTCTTCTCCTCTGCCATCCAGACCCTCCACGAGAGTAGTTCGCCTTGATACGGGAGGCACAACCGGAATCACATCGAGCACCAACCATTCAGGTCTAACATTCTGCTTTTCATTCTCCAATTTCCCTACAAATTGTATTAATGTTGAGAGCGTTTCTATTCTTTGATTCGATATAGCCTTTTTGAATGCTTCTTCCAGGAGACTCCTTAGGTCAAGCTCCGACAACTTTTCCAGCAGCGTTCGGATGCCTTCGGCCCCAGTTAATGCCTCACAGTTCTTCTCCCCATTGAATTCTCCTATCACGAAACTTCGCTCGCGAAATATTATTTGCTTCAATAGGGCAGAAGTTATCTTGCTATCCACGGTAGCACTTAAGAGATCAGCCAAGATGCTTGGCGTGCCGTGAAAAAAGAAAGGATGCACGACCGGAGCAGCCAGCTCAATATGCCCCATCCGCTGCCGTCGTACACTACGGTGTGCCACAACGACTCCGCAGCGTTCACATACCGTCCCCTCCCGTTCTCTCGCTCGTTTGCCGCCACGGTAATTCCCACAGGCGCAGCGAAAGCTTATTACTGGCCCAAATATCCTCTCACACAAAAGCCCGTCCTTAGCCAATTGCTTCGGCTTAAACTCCCCATCTTTGGGGCGAATACTGACATCAAACGCATCCTCCTGAGTTACTTCACCCGACGACCAGCTGCGAATCATATCTGGGCTTGCCAGGGAGATACTCACCGAGCAAATCCGCTCCAGATTGCTGTTCTTTTTCTCGCAATATTGCGATTCGTTTGAGTCACCCATCGAAAGCTTTCCAAATCTACATCCAATTCAGAACTCAGTCCCGGCTAGACCATTCTATCAACTCAACGGATGCCTTCTCCACGCTGACTATGTCGCCCAGCCAGCTTAACATTTTCGCGTCAACATCCACTTCTGCCTCTTTCGGGCCAATTCCAAATCCTAAAATTGAACCAACAGGATTTTGGAGCTGCTTCCGAGATGCTACGGGCAGGCCCGAATGTGGTACACCACGGACTAGGTCCCGAAGGGGAGCTAGTTCGGCAGAGTATCCACATGGGACGCCCTAGCATCTCGGAAGTAGGTACCTAATCCCCATTCTTGCGACTACATTCTACACGATTCCTCTCTCAAAATAGCTCGCACTTACAATACTCATTCCATACAATAGTAGTTACTATCTTGGCGTCACAAAGCCCGTAACGGTAAGGAGATCTTTCAGTGCCAATCAATCCCATTCTGCAAGCTGAACGATACGCTGACGCCAGCCGCATCGTCTTTGGCCTCAAAACTGACAAGAACGGCGAGCCACTTAATGAATACGAACAAGCGGTACACGTCTCCCGCGACCTCCTAAAAGAAGGTCATATGCATGTTCGTGGCAGAACCCGAAGCGGCAAAACCTCACGCGCAATCGCTCCACTCTTACGGCAGCTCATCACGCCCTATCCCTATTCTAATGCCAAAGGCGAGGTCCTCGATCCCAACATGCAAGACCCCATTTTTATCTTTGACTTAGGCGGCGACCTATCGCTGTTTAATTTCGTCAAAGATGAATTGTGCAAAGCCAAATATACAGATAAGCAGGGCAATCCTCTCCCTAAGCGCAACTTTCGATTTCTATCGCTCAAAGAAGACGATGATTGGGATTATTTCGACCCCTTTCAAATCGTACCAGGCGGAGAAACAGATATTGTTCGATTAGCCCAATTAATGATTGAAGCATTTAATCAGGATTATGGAATGGTCTATGGCGCTTCTTACTATTCCATGAAATCCCTATCAGCCCTTTTGCGAGTTGCCAACCATGTCGTAGAGCAAGGCGAAGTTGGAACTGTAATGAATTTCAAAGATGTTGGACGCTTCTTGAATAGGGGCAAAGATCGCGATGAAGCATCGATACGCATGGCGTTTGAATTCTTAATGAAATACGACCAAATTCAGTCTCCTCCACCTAATAAACCACAGGACAAAAAAATCGATATGAGGAGAGCTTTAGATAACAGTGAAGTCATTTATTTTTTCTGTCCAAGCATGGGGCAAGCAACAACTGCAAGACAGGTAGCAGGACTAGGTCTATACACACTTTTAGCCGCTGCTCAGCTTCGAAAAGATAGCGGTGCTAATCAAGGTCCGGAGCATCGTCACGCCTGGGTCATTGTCGATGAGTTCCAAGAGTTAGCAGGTCGCTCTTTCGCCTCGCTGCTCGCCCAATCAAGCAAATTTGGCATCTCACTTATTCTTGCCAACCAGACCACCACACAACTTGAAACACGCGATGTCAATCTCGCTCATGTAGTGCGCGACAATACGCTCGCAAAAATGTATTTCACTGTAACCGGAAAAACCGACTTTGACGACCTTCAGAGTTTCTCCGAGGAGAAATCTCAAGAGCTCGATACCACGGATAAGTCGATTCAAACTCGGATGGGTATGGAGCATGGCGCAACCGAGATGCTGCGACACCGAATGGCTCCCGTCCTAGAACGAAATCAGATTCTTTCTACTAGTTCTAAGAGTGACAATTGTTTTTTAATCTTAGACGATGGTAAGGGCCATCACGAACCGCAACGCATTTTTACAGATTACACGATCGACTCTCAGCAATATCAAGACTACAGGAACACACCTATCCCACCAAAAGACACACCACAACTGCCCTTGAATGACCAACTCGAAACACCACAACTCAATACCGCGAAATTGCAACCTGCACCTTCACCTCCAAGTCAAACGAATTCCTCTGCTAGGAATATAAACTCAACATTACTTCAACTATTTCATGAAAAACAACAGCAGGAACAACCTGACTACATCAAACGACACTATAACTCCCTTTCAGGATGAGCCCCTCAAAGACGTCGCTAAACACTACGTCTCACTCTTCTGGATTCTGTCATGAGACAAAGTACAAGAGACATGCGAAAACGTAAGCCCACTACGTCCACTGGTGCCGTCTCTGCCACTAGGCCAAAACCTGACCTGCTCAATCTGGATGGCAGCTTCCTGCTTCGCTGCAGTAACGGGAAGGACCTCGAAGGTAACTCTCTAAACCCAACTAATAAAATCTATCGCCATACCATAATTCCGCCACCAGACCCCTGGTTCGCCGATTTCAACCAAGATGATGCGCCCAACACTTTGCGTATCTTTCGCCTTGATGGCAATCAGCACATAGATACCTGCGAATACTCGTTCAATCCGCAAATCGGCGACTGGAATCCACCCAAACTTAAAATAAAGACCTCTGCTGACGGCACTGATAGTGCCAACAATAATCCTTGGCTTCGAAGACTTATTCTCAATCTGATCTCATTTCTTACCTCCTTAATCTTCAAGCCGCTTACTCTACTCGCTCCATTGTTGCGCTTGTTGCTGTGGCCCATAGCCGACTTCAAATGGCAAGAAAAGATCAAAAATCGCGAAACTCAGCTTCGTTTAGAATTCGTTGAAAAACTAAACATGAACCCGGATGGCTATCATCATACATTCGACGGGATTCAGTTACGAGAAGATGGCACAGCTCGCTTTCAAGATAAAGTCTTTAAGCCAGGAAAACCACAACTAATCCAAACATCCCCCCTCCGGGGCGAAGATGTCGTTTGGGCGGAGTGGAATAACAACCAACTCACCATTCACTCCGGTGCCCGAGTCTACTCCTATGAATTTGGGGGCTGGCATCAGAAACGAATCCATGAACCTAGTTTTCGCGACTCCCTAGTTGCCGACTTCTCCGCAACGAAAGCCTCCGGCTACAACTTCGTAGTTAACTGTTTTGTCATAAGCTTCGTACTGTTCATCCTATTTGTTATTTACGCACTCATCGTGCAAGCAAGAGACTGGAACTAACACGCTAGCTAGGAACTACAACTAACACTTCACCTATACAAATCAAGATTACCACCTCTCCATCGCAGATAATATGCTCATCCCCGTAATCCCAGTAACAATACCCGACCTATCAAAACCTCCACAAGCCGGTTTTCACTTCCGGTTATTGCTTGTAATAAAGCTATTGATATTTGCCATCCTGTTGCCCATTCTATTCACGTTAGTCTCACAAGTTCTCCTTGTAATTGACGCCTGGTACAACGACCAAATGATCGACGTGAGACACGTTTTCATTGCCGATAATCTACTTAGAAAACCTTTCTGGTATACCATTGCCTTTGTGTTAATGGCTGGCATGGCTACCGTGTGGCTTCCCTTTCTCGCACCGCTGTGGATCGTCCCTTGGACAATCCTTTGTTCCGTTACTGGATTCATCTTAGAAATTGTTGTAATCGTTCCCCGCATGTTCTTGGGCTACTTTTTGGACTGTTTCCTATTTGGAAAAGTTAAGAAAGACTCGGCAATCATGTTTTCACGTCGAGCAACTCTTATATTGGCACTTATACTTCCAGTCGTGACTGCCTTCAGCTCATGCTGCTGGCCCCCTTTGTATCCCTACCTATTCGGCAACTACCAAATCTACGACGACCACCATAACAACCACCAAAAAGAACTACAAATAGAAAATCGTCGCCTCCGCCACGCCAGTGCAGCCGCTGGTTTATCGTAAGCGTTCTGTGAACAGCGTCCCAAAATTGCGCGCTATCCTAATAGAGGTGAACCATTCCCTTTATTCCAGGAACGAGCACAATGACCAATCGAAACAAATCCCAAGAGTCCCACTGGCGTGGCCTACTGAAACAGCAGTCCTCAAGCGGCTTGAGCATCGCGGCGTTTTGCCACCAGAACTCGATTACACAAACCAGCTATTATGCCTGGCAGCGTAAGTTCCGTGAGCAGCAAGCCTCCCCAGAGCAGGGGAGCCGTTCGACCAAGTCTCTTAAAACCAGTCGTAACGCCGTCCAGGGCACCCAACTGGTGCCTGTGCGGATCGAGGGGACGACACCTGCGTCCACGCTGCGTATTCACTTGCCGCAGCAGGGAGTCTTTGTGGATGTGCCTCACGGCACCGATTGTGAGACAGTGAAGGACGTATTGCAGGCGTTGCGTGAGGTGGCGTCATGTTGATTGTGCCATCCCAAATAAAAGTCTTCGCCGCGTTGGCTCCCACGGACATGCGTAAAAGTTTTTGTGGATTAATCGGTATCGTCGAAAAGGAGCTTGGCAAACAGATTGAAGACGGAGATCTTTTCTTGTTTTTCAACCGACGCCGCAACCGGTTGAAGGTACTCTATTTCACGGGTGACGGCACGATCATCCTCTACAAGCATCTTGAACGAGGAACGTTCGAGACACTACGTGGCGCCGACCATGGAGGGGCGATTGCATCCCCCGGTGATTACTTGACACTGCATGTGGACGACCTGCGATTGTTGCTGGAAGGCATCGAGCTATCGAGTGTCAAACGTCGCAAGTGGTGGCGTCGTGAGCAGGCAAAACAAATTACTCAATCGCCTTGGAAACCACCTTGACGCGCAACGTGAATTGTCGATAAATAAACATGTGTGTTCTACACCAACGGTGTGTGATCATTTGCCATTTCGTGACGCACCTTCAAGGACCGAAACGTTGTCGATGGAATCCGACAAACTCCGAAAAGAGATCGAAGTGCAGCGCGCCGAGATCGCACATCTCAAAAGGGTTAATAGCGAGCAACAGGCAACTCTTGAATCGTTGCAGAATCACATCGAGGTGATGCAAGAGCAAATCACCTTACTCCGTAAGGCACTCTTTTCTCCACGGCGTGAACGGTTTATCCCTTCTCCCGATCAAAAGCTTCTTTTTGATCCCGAGTCGATCGAGGGCAACGAGATTAGCGAGGATGACGAGGCGACCGACGAAGAAGAGCCAGACGATGAATCGTCTTCGAAACGCAAGAAACGCCGTAAGAAGCGCAAACGTTTTGAATTCCCCGAGTGCTTGCCGGTCCAGCGTTTTGAACACCCACTGCCGCCGGAAGAACTCGATTGTCCTTGTGGATGTGGCGGCAAGCGGACGGTGATCTCCGAGCAGATCTCACGGCAACTAGAATATGTTGAGTCTAGCGCCTACATCGCCGAGCACGTTCGGTTTACCTACGGTTGCCCTGTTAGCCGGGATGGCCAGCAGATCGTCACCAGCGAAAAGCCACCCAATATCAACGAAAAAGGGATATTTGGGGCCAGCACGTTAGCCTGGCTGGCACACGCCAAGTTCGAGCGTCACCTGCCCCTGTATCGTCTCCAGGAAGAGCTTCGTTCCACCACCACGATGTGGTTCAACCGTAGCGTGCTGAGCAACGCCGTGGTGCGAACGGGCGAGCGTCTGCTGCCGGTGTGGGATCTGATTCGCACCCAAGTACTGGATAGTTTTTATGTACGGGCCGACGAGACCACGGCCCGTGTCCTGCGTCCCGGGGCTGGGGCGACCAAGCTGGTTTATCTCTGGGCCTACGTTGGCGATGACCAGCATCCGTACCAACTATTTGACTATCGACTTGATCGATCCCGCGCAGGTCCGCGGGAAATACTTGATGATTTTCAAGGCGGATTATTAACCGACGGTTACAGTGTCTACACGTCCCTAGTCAAGGAATCGGATGGCCGACTTCTGGATCTGGGTTGTTGGGCCCATGCGCGGCGGAAGTTCGACGAAGCGTGCGCCGTCTCAACGCAGCCACTTGCGCACGAGGCGCTCGCTTGGATCTGGCAACTGTACGACATCGAGGATCGCCTGGCCGATGCCGATGTGGAAACGCGACGACAAGTGCGCATGCGCGAGTCGGTTCCCATTCTTGCCCTTCTGCACGATCGTCTCACCGAAGTGCAGCCGACGGTACGGCCTTCGACCAAGTTGGCCGAAGCGATCGGCTACCTGCTCAATCGTTGGAACGCGATGACGCGATTTGCAACCGACGGGCGCTATGCGATCGATAACAACATGGCAGAAAGAGTCATTCGCCCCTCGGTTATTGGAAGAAAAAATTACCAATTTTTTGGGAGCGATGCGGGTGGTCGCGCGGCATGCGTCTGGTACACGCTTATCCAGAGTGCTCGTTCTAATCATGTCCACGTCACCCCGTATCTCAACGATGTTCTCGTCCGGCTTCCTCAGATCGTTCCCGAGTACTTGCGGGTGGGCGACGCCCAAACCCCGTTCGAATCGCTTTCAAGGGACCAGCGTGAACAGCTCTCCGAGCTGCTACCTGACCGATGGCTCAAGGCACACCCTGAGCATCGCAGCGAAGATCGCCAGCGCGAACTTGATCAGGCCAACCAGCGCCGCCGCCAGAGGCGTGCTTCACGACGTCGGCTTGTCAAGATCTGAATTACGCTCCTGGCATGACGGGGTTCACAGAGCGCTAACGGTTTATCAGGTTTTCTTGATAAGGCACTCGCTACGAATTCACAGACTGAGGCGAGCACATGCCTTTCTAAAGCGAGCGATTATCTTTCCAACGAAGCAGAGATTTATCTCACGGAGCGTGAGGACCAAGAACTATTAGACGAGGCATCCGATAAGCTCTCGCTCGCTATCGACCAACTTGACAATCTGTCTGTCAAGGAAACAAAACGTCCCGACCTGTGGAAGAACCGACTTAGAACGACTCTTTCCGAAATTACTCTTTATCATCCAGCCAAAGACTACACTCATCGACTTAACGCTGAGCAATTCCGACAATTCGTACACGACAGAGCTCTTCATCTCAGCAGTCTCGAATCAGCCACACAAGTCAAAGACGTCACGCTATCGCTTGCATTGTTCCGAGGCGATATAGACAACTTATCTATTTCTGATCAAGAATTCAGACAAACCATCTTACAAATCATTGATGATGCAAGGCGTTCACTCTCCATGCACCGTAGTGATGAACATGTTGTATCTTCCGTAAATAGTGCTCCCGAATCAGACGACAGCGATTCAAACTCAACGCAACATCGGGGCCACTCAGCCAGCAACGCCGGGGCCAGTAACGTCCAACCAAAGATTACTTGGTATCGAAATTGGCTGCGAGTCCATCGAAAGGCACTTTACGACATTACAAACTAGCCCCAACTCGAATACCCTATATCTCCTCTCTCCGTATAAACTGTTTACTGAATAAATTGGGAGCCCAGACGGACTCCCAATCATCTATAATCGCAAAAAATCCTCTGCAAAACCAACAACAACCTGTGAGTACTTGCGATCATCTCGCTCTAGATATTCAACTCGAACCTCTATTTCCCTATCGACGCCATTGCTCATCGGCAAGTACATTGTAAAGTTTGTCGCATCCATTCCCTCCGCTCGTTCAAGCGATTGAGCCGCCAGCCACAATATGTCATTGCGCTTATTACATAGCTTTTCATGATCGCCATTTTGTCGTCTCACGTACGCTTGCAACAGCGTGTCCCACAGTCTCGCAGTTAACGCCACCCTCACCCGATAACATCGATTCCCGAATCCGATCTCGGGTCCTACCCAATCAGTAACTTCTACGATCATCCCCCGAATAAGTGCCACTTCAAATGAAAAGGGGGTTACGTTGTTAAAGGACTCATCGCTTAAGTCGATAGCCGAATTGTTTTGCTGATTTACTTTTGGCATGTTGCACTCCTTTGGTTTGCCCCGTGGACTCGAAATCAAGTCAACGGGAATCTTGCCGGTTTCAGCGGAGCGCTCCGGCAAGATTCGCTAGGCTTGTACCTTCGTTTGTTCTCCACTGGGCGAACCTAGGGCTAGTGGTCATGTCGTAGGAAATGTCATGGAAAGAAGGCTCGAATTACGCGAATAAGGCCTTGTCGACTACTCGCTATCGCGTAGAAAGACGGCAGTAAATTCAGCTGCCCATTATGATTTTTTCCTTACTTGCCTTTTCATTGAGTTTTGTTCGTTGTCGCCACTGGTTCGTCCAGTCTGGCGCTTGGGCCGGGAATCACTGATTGCGGCGTCCCCGGATGTCTACGCCAAGGCCACTTCGTACCGGCGTGAAACGCCAAATCTCTTCGGGGGCTACGTTGCATCCTTGATCCGGCAGGAGACAAGTTGCCATCGGTAGCTTGCCTCCTGCTCTATTCTTGACTCGCGAGTAGTCGCGAGAAATTCTTTCTTGAGGGGCCTTCATGCTCGGCAACAAAAGCAACAGTAGTACGGTGTCCAGCGGCCGTCATCGGTAGCCCATGTGGCTTTCGCCCTCTCTGCTTTCTTACGCTCACGCAATCGGCCCCAGCAGCAAGTGAGGGCCGATTGCGAAAGCGACGAAAGCAGAGAGAAAAGAAGCAAGGAATTTTTCAAAGAAGTAGCAATATAAGCCTTCGAAGCACTACATCCTCTGAAATCTCCAGTTCCGAGTTTGTAAACCAGATCCAAAGAGGTAATAATCCATTGCGGTTTGAGTGTTTCGACGTGCGTCATTGCAGTGACGTAACAACATCCTTGTGAAATCACACACAACCCATTCTCCCGAAGCCCTACAAATGAAAATCAGATCAATGTATCAACTTGTCGTTATCGCAGTCGTGGCCGCCGCCGCACTGTTAGGCACCGTTGTTGGTGGACTTGCTTTGTTAAAAGTCCTCGGCCTAGTAACAACGGACAACACAGTCATGGCTGCAACTGTGGCCTTTGTTGGTGTGCTCGTTGCCGAGGTTCTTACTTTCCTTCTAGGTGTACTAAAGCCGATTCTCGAAAACCGAGAACAGACACGACGAGACGCTGCCGAGAAGCGTCTAGAGCACGAGGCATCAACCAAGGCAATTGGGTTGTTATCCTATAGCAACGGCCAAGAGTCACCACCAAATCAGCAGTCCGCAGCAGTAGCCATGCTCTCAAGCCTCGGTCAAGTCGACCTTTCTCTGGCACTCCTGCGTCAAATGTGGCCCCAGAACCGAATTCTCGATTCAACAGCGATGTGGTTGATCAATAAAGGGCTTATGTCCGGAAAAGAAGCCGTGCAAAACGAAGCGATTGACCTACTGGTTGAAAATATCGACCGTGCTATTAGCAGTTCGGGATACATCCTTTGGCCAGACTGTCTCAAATACTACAAGTATGAAGACCGTCCATCGATTCAGATTTATGTCCGGCGAAGGGCGTTGCATGCAATCATGTTGCTGATCCTGTCAAAGCCTTTCTCATATTGGCAACACCGACATCTATTGTTCGTAATTCACTTGCTTGTTCTTCTATTGAAGACAGAACCTGCAAATAGCGATGTACGGAGCGATAGTGCCCTTGGCCTAAGAAGACTTCTAGATCTGCAAGCAGTTCAATTGAGACCGTCTACTACAATTCTTTCGGAAAGAGTATCCGAACGATCCATTCGAGAAGCCATAGAGGAGTCCGTGGGCACACTAGGAATTGCCGCCCCGACTGAACCCATGGCCGAGATTATTAAGGCGATCGAGGCATGGCATGCCGGTACTTTTCATCAGTTGGAGCACACTGCGTCAGCTGCGAATGAAAATACACTAGAGCTCGACGGCCATCGATTGTGGCTTAATTGTCGAGTCGAACACTACGCATGTGACCGATGGGTGCCCGGACAACTTGCTTGGCAGCCGGCTGGAAATTTACAGTTGGTTTTCCAAACCGAGGATGGAAGTACGAAAATGGTCGACCTGTCAAAAGATTATTTTCGGCTGCCCGATTCTCGAAATGTGTTTGCTGAAGAGGATGTGGACGGGGAGGGTGTGCATGAGGACGATGTCAACGATGAGGAAGATGATGATGAGCATGTGCCTGACGTCGAAGCGCTCCCCAAGAATCCAGCCGATCAAGGTCAAAACGGACCCCAGCAGGCAGGAGAATAAGTATTTCACTCAGGTGGCAGACGGAAAACAAGACTTGGCTAGACTATCGTAGACGTCCGCAGCTACTCTTCCGTGGACAGACTCTTCTGCTTGCACAATATGATCGATTAGAAAAGCTTTTGCTACGCATACTCGTCGCGACAGTCCGAATGTTCGTTTCATCTGCTCAGATACTCGAATTCGAATGTTGTCAATATCTCGGTAGAATACAAAAGCAGGTTCACTCGCCCCCTTTTTCTTTTCTATAGATGATACTTCGATTCGCCAATCACTAAGGGCTCTCGAACCACCTTTAGAGACCTCTTGCGGCAAATCCGAGAGAACCTGTTGCAGTCTCCGTCGGATTGGCTGCGTATTCTGGGCCAACGACTGCTCCACAAACGAATAGAGCATCCGAGCATGATCCTCCCCAATCTTGATTGGTGCCATAGCGCCTTCGAAAAAGCATTCTCCACCTGTGATGCACCACCTTGGGAGGGAATCCTCACCTTCAGATTGACGAGTTGAACTATTTAAGGAATAAAACTGGCTAGAGAGTTTTAATGTCGCCTTGCGATGGCCAATCTGCAATACCGTTGACAGGGTTCTATCGTTATCTTGTAGCGTCCATTGAAGGGGGTCTTGACTCTTGATGGCTTCACAAATGCTCTGGATAGTACACGCATATTTGTTCTTCTTAGATACAATCATAGGCCCATGGTTCAAAGAGATATCATATGATTACCATTTCCCTCTGCGCTAATCAAACGTTAGCGTACCATTGATTCTGTAAATAGCACTGGCACTTGCCGCCGCCCTTTTTCTTTTGAGCGTAGCGAAAAAGAAAAAGGGCGGCGGGCCCGCTTGAAAAGGTGGGCCACAGTCGGTCTCCTAGATCGTTTGTTACCAAGCAAGCGAAAGGAGCCCCACGCATGACCCACCCGAATGAATCCTCTCACGAATCTACCCCGTTTGACCTGATGATCCAAGTCCTCGACCAACATGGCTTTGACGGGATGGCACGCGCCATCGGAATTCTCGTCAACGAAGCGATGAAGATTGAACGCAGCGAAGCTGCTCGGAGCCCAGCCCTACCAACGGACGGACCACCGACGCGGCTATGCCAACGGCTTTAAGCCCAAGACGCTCGCCACCCGCGTCGGCAAGGTCGAGCTGCAAGTGCCGCAGACCCGTGACGTCGAGTTCTATCCCAAATCGCTCGAACGGGGCGTTCGCAGCGAACGGGCCTTAAAATTGGCCGTCGCCGAAATGTACGTCCAAGGCGTTTCCACGCGAAAAGTGACCAAGATCACCAGCGAACTCTGCGGACTCGACGTCTCCAGCAGCCAGGTCAGCCGGGCCGCCCAGCTCCTGGACGAAGAACTCCAATCGTGGCGAGAGCGGCCTTTGGGCAAGTTGCCCTACCTGATCCTCGATGCTCGTTATGAAAAAGTTCGTCACGGCGGAACGGTCGTCGACTGTGCCGTGCTGGTCGCCGTCGGCGTCTTGCCCAGCGGAAAACGAACCGTGCTGGGCGTCAGTGCAAAACTCTCCGAGGCCGAAGTCCACTGGCGTGAGTTTTTGCAATCGCTCGTCGAGCGAGGTCTGCACGGCGTCGAGATGATTACCAGCGATGCCCACGAAGGGCTCAAAGCGGCTCGCAAGGGAGTCTTTCCCGGCGTGCCGTGGCAACGTTGCCAGTTTCATCTTCAGCAGAATGCGACGGCCTACGTCCCCAAAGTCGACATGCGAAGCGAAGTCGCCGCCGATATGCGTGGCGTCTTCAACGCACCCGATGCGAACGAAGCCGAGCGGCTACTCAAGATCGCCACCGAAAAATATCGCACGACCGCACCCAAGCTGGCCGAATGGATGGAGCAAAATCGTGCCCGAAGGGCTCACCGTCTTCACCCGACCCGAAACTCATCGCAAGCGACTGCGAACCTCCAACATGATCGAACGACTCAACAAAGAATTCTCAGGCGGACTCGCGTCGCCACCCTCTTTCCCAACGAAGCATCACTACTCAGACTCGTCAGCGCCGTGCTAGCCGAAGTCGACGAAGAATGGCAAACCGGAAATTCTTACCTAAACACCGAGACCGACTGATTCGCATCCAAAATTCTTTTACAGAAGAAATGTTGCTTTATCAATCAAACAGACCCGTTGGCTACCGTTGGGGTTGGGTGACTATTCCTTCTGCTCCAGCAGCAGGTGAGGGCCGACGGCGAAAGCGACGAAAGCAGAGAAAAACAAAGGCTGAGGAATAATCTGAAGAGGTGGCGGTGTTCGTCCGCCCTCAACTGTTTCGTAACGTGACTTGTGGGCGGAATTGTGGCAGGCTTCTGCCATGGGAAGAATCACTACCAAAATCACAGTCTCTAGCCTCTCTGATCCTGAGCAAGCTATCGAATGCAACGCTTTGGTTGATACGGGAACCGCCTTTCTCGCTTTACCAACGGTCTGGAAAGAAAAACTCGGCTCTCTTGATAAACTCCGAGAAGTCAAGGTTGAGCTAGGCAATCAAACTAGGGCTTCTGCGGAAGTCTGGGGAGCCATAAAGCTTGAAATCGAGGGATGTAAGCCTGTGTACACTGAGGTGCTATTCATCGATATGGAGCCCGAAGACGGTAAGTACGAGCCGCTGCTTGGCTATATTCCCATGGAACAATCCCAGATTACGCTCGATATGACCACATACGAACTTGTTCCTGTAAAATACGTGGACCTGAAGTAGCGCTTCTCATACACCCGCAGGCAGAGTATTAACACTAATTATGAGAAATAACTAATTCTCTTGTTTGCTCCAGGCATTGCTCAGCCTTTTCCCATGCGCACTTAGCATAAGAACCAAAACCGTCCTCCAAGGCCCTCTTCAAATGACCTAGTGCATCATCTACAAACTGATTGACTAGAGTTGCATATAATTTGTGACGTGACTTCTAAACCAGGCTATGGCAGGCTTCTCCTATGGCCAACCGTAAAGATGCAATTCTCTTTAGGCGAGATGGTACGCCCTATACAAACGTCGAAGAATTCTGCCGTGACATGCTCAACGACAAATACAGGTGCGTCAAACAAGAAGAACTCCCCAATGGCGTGTGGATCAGCACGGTATGGACTGGAATAAGCCTTCACAACGCCTCTTCTACTCCCACATCCAGTCCACCAAAGATATTTGAAACCTTAGTATTCCTCACTATAGACGACGAGAGCCACGTCACTATGCAACGCTATGGTACCGAAGCGGAAGCCATACAAGGCCATGAAACACTTGTTAGAGTATATTCAAAGCATTAATGCACTTCTCAACTTTTTCCTAGTACATACCCGCTTCCTCTATGTAACTCGACAATCCACAGCTTCGATGGGTAAGCCTGGAAATCGGCCCTGTTGTGATATGCTCGCAGCCCTCGACTTTAAGTCTTAAGGACCTCTTACTACTTAATCAGTCCTTTGGGCAGCAGGAGTTTCAACCTGCTGATATTAATCAGGACGGTATAGTAGATAGCGCTGACCTAGGGCTTTTTCTTCAGTCCTACGGAATGATCTGAGAAGAGCCCTCAATTTTATAGCAATCTGCCAAGATTTTGGAGCAAAACCATAAGAATAGCCATTTCAGCCTAAGAAGAACTCCCATAAGGGGCTAGTGCGTCATCCAGTCTTAATCTTCGGGTAGAGCCGCTTCAATTTTCGGCGAGCATCGTCGATTTTGAATTGCCAATCGACGCCTCGTTGTTTGTCGTTTGTGTTTTGTGACCATGCCGCGATTTCGCTTTGAAGTTTTTCTAGTTCGCCGATTCGTCGGCCCGCGATGCACTGGCTGGTCATGCAACTCAATTCGCACTCAGCAATGTTCAGCCAACTGCCATGCTTGGGCGTGAAAACGAAGTTGATGCGTTTGATATAGGCACGGGCCGTGGCGGGATCAAACGTTTCGTAGAACGCTCCTTTGGTATGGGTGTTGAGATTGTCCAGCACCAAGGTGATTTGTTCACATCTCGCATAACGAGTGTCAAGCAGATGCGCAACTTCCAGAGCCCAATCTTGTTTCGTTCGCTGCGCTCGAGCGGTCGCTTGCCGGAAGCCTGAAAGTGGCTCCGCGAACATGAAAATGCTTGCCGTGCCATTGCGCTCATACTCGTAGTCAACCCGTTTGGCGTGCTCCTTCGTCGCGGCGATCGGCGTCCGCGTTTCGAGCAACAACTGAACTGGCTGCTCATCCATGCAAACGACCGGGTGCTGCGGATCATATGTTTTTTCGTACGTTTCCAGCACTTCTTCCATGCAGGCGACGAACTCGGCATTCTGCTCTGGAGGAATCACCCAGTACTCGATCATGCGCTTCGTCATCTTGTTTTTTTTAGCGTTTTGCGAACCGTCTCCGCGCAGATTCTATCAACAATGTCCAACGTTACCATTTGCTCGGCAAGCAATTGCAGCGTCCATCGACCATAGCCAACCGGTGGCGTCCCCAGTCGCATCGCAATCAGTTTCGCTTCGCCTTGTCCGTCAAGCTTGGGTGGCGTGGGTGAATTCTCGCGTTGCTTGCCGTGGAGCGCCAAGGCAAAACCTTCGACAAGCACTCGTTGGCGAAGATTCTCAATCGTTCGAGTACGACAGTTGAAGGCCGCAGATATCGCGAGATCGGTCCACGCCGGACCATCGGCATCCGACTTCAAAAGAATTTGGGCTCGACGAACCTTTTGAGAACCGCCCTTGAGCTTTTTGACAATTTGCTCGCACTCACCCCGTTCTGCATCCGAGAGTCGGACGATATACTTCTTGTTCATGGGAAACCTCCTTGTTTAAGGAGAATTTCCCCGAACGCCGACTATTCACCAACCCGAATATCTAGTGTGGATGACGCACTAGGGATATTCTGTATTATTGTTTATTAAAATCAAGCTGTTAAGAATTCTTCTCCTTCTGCCGTATTGCTATTCAGTGTGTTCATTAGGGTTCTATCTTCAGCGTCGAGGGGCGTTGTTCAGAGGTTAAGTAGATGACTGATTGTAAAAGTTTGAGAGTAGGGTTCACCTGCATCCGTTCGGCATTGATTCTTATTTTGCTTCACGCTTTTTTCTGTGTGAATTTTGTGCACGCTCAAAATCAACCACCTGGAGGTTCCTTGAGATCTGCGAGTCCTCCATCGGGACCTCCTTCGATTGATGCTATACCAGCCAATGGGCAATTTTTAACCGACGCCTCCAATGTGCACTTCGTGTTCGACTCAGACGTTTCTGTAGGGTTTGGTGGAGAAGGCGATAGGTTTTTTGTCGTTGCCTTTCAGGTCGACCTTTTACCAAACGGCGATGAAGTTTCCAAGATTTTACTAAAAAAAGAAATTGTATGCCCCGCAGGCGGCTGCCCCCTTAGCGTAACAGCTGATTTAGACTTTGATAGCCTAAGCCAAACAGGACAGAGCTCAAAACCGATTCGATGGGCCTTTATTCCCATAGAGGAATTTGGAAATTTTGTCTCTCCTCAAGACTTTGATTTAGGGCAGGAACTCACCTTCTATTTTGCCAAGATTGGCATTCCACTCCTGCACATTCCCAATCAAGAAGGCACTGTAGGCCAGCAAATTTCTGTTGCAGCCGGTCCAGTCGAATTTTGTCAAGGTCTCTGTGGAGGTCAAAATGCTGCAATGGGTTGCTGGTGTGACACTGCTTGTATAGATAATGGAGACTGTTGCGGAAACCCTTCCTATGTTGCTACTGAATGTAACTGGACAGGCCTCAATAGCCTAGAAAACAGTCGTACAGAAAGAGATGAGAATAAGCGCGGAACGATTAAAGAGTGTGTTTCAAAGAGACTTCGACTTTCCAGTACCAGACGAAAGAGTCTTCGAAGTAGCCAGGGGAATGCGGCAGCCAAAAGGCTTAAAAGGCGTTTAAAAAAGCAGCATCGAAGACGCTGTAGACAACAGCTAATATCTAAGCAGAAAAAAATTCAAGCCCATAGCGTTCGAGTGGGTGAGATCACTAATTTTAGGTGTTACGATCTTACCAACAAGCTTGAAGTTCCTTGTCCAAGTGGAATGCAAATTAATAGCGGACAATTTATTTTCACACCAAACGCTGCCGGTAGTTGGGCTGTGACGGTAGAAAGCGATTCTGACACGCAAACATTTGTAATGAATGTTCCAGACCCTGTAGCGCCGGAGCCGGGTTTTTTGGGACAAGGTGGTGGTCGAGATATTACACACCTTTCTCCCCAGAACAATCCAGAGGCAGTCTCGGGGCCCCCTGGCATACTAGCAGAAACTGGCAAAGACAAAGCAGTAGATGGAGGGGTCCAAGATCTTGACAGATGGTTTGTAATGGACAATGGCTATGGCAATTGGGAAATTGTAATCGATGTGTCACAAGGCAGCCAAGACATCATGGTGGATAGGCTTAACATCACTTGGGCGAAGCCAAATGAGGTGACAGGTATTACGGGAATCGATGAGGGTCCCAGAACTGGTGCTACTGATTTAGTCTTCTCATATTCCAATAACGTAAGTTCTGCCGCAGCCTTTACGGAGCTTAGCGGGGTCGAACGAACAATTGCTCCAGATTCAATCTCTGGTGCGAGTCCTCCCTTTTTGGGAGGTGGACCAATTTATTGCGGTGCTCAGCCAGGTTTTGTTCCTACGGCTACCGTTGATCCTCTAACGGTAATCCTTGGAGCTTGTGCTGAAACGGCTAAGATAGGCAAGACTGCAAAATGGATAAAAATTGCCGGTACAGGTGAAGTTCCTGGTATTAAAGAAATTGATATTTTCGGTTGGCAGATAAACGATGCCGACGGCGATGGCATGGACGATGCACTAGACTGTGCTCTTGGTAACAGCGTTAAATGGCGTGATATGGCTTATCCCGATGATGGTGACGGAGTTCCCGACTCTCCCACTTTGGAGAGCTGCCCCTGCTACGGTGACGTTGCGCCAATAGGGTTTGTTGCTCCCGAAGATGTTTTAGATGAACCAGATCAATGCCCTGACCACGAGGATCAAATGTCGCCCGGCGTATGCGGCTGTGGCTTTGGCGATCAAGGAGCGCGCCCTTGCCCACTTACAGGTGATTTTGACTGTAGTGGTGCAATTGACGGCGACGATTTAAGCATTTGGCAATCGGAGTATGGCTCGGGCTCAAACAACGATCCGACCGCTTTACGGCGCGCAGACGGAGATGGTGATGGCTTCGTTGATGGTGCTGACTTTCTCAGCTGGCAGCGAAATTATGGCAAATCTTGCCCTGATGCTGTTTTACTTTCGCTCAGGAGTAATCGCCGCAGCCTCATTACTGATAACTGCCCCGGAGTGCTCAATCCGAATCAGGTAGATTATGACGAAGATGGGCAGGGAGATGCCTGCGATTTAAACGACGATACAGACCTTGAACCAGATGTAAGCGATTGCGCCCCGAATCACGGCGGCAAGTGGAGAGATCAGGCCTATCCAGATGCAGACAAGGACGGCTTTATTGACTCAGCAAGCCTAGAGACAGCTCCCTGTTTCGGTCAAAATGTTCCTGCAGGATGGAGGCTAGACACAACTGAGATTGATCAATGTCCACAAGATGCAGCAAAAGCTGATCCTGGCCAGTGCGGCTGCGGCGCGGCAGACGATGACACAGATGCTGACGGCACCGCTGACTGCATCGATGAATGTCCAGAAGATAGTCAAAAGATAGAACCCGGGGAATGCGGTTGTGGTGTTGCAGAAGGCAGCTGCGGAGCAAGCACTGGCTATTCGCCCATCTCTGGCAATACACGAGCTTCTAGCTCGGACTATAGCTCATACTATTCAGCTGACAAGGCAATGGACGGAAATTCTAGTACCTACTGGATTTCTCAATCTCTAGTCCCAGGAGAAGCACAGTGGTTGGAAATTGATCTAGGAGCGCTGCATATGAGCACTCTGGATATTTACTGGTTTTATTACTTTCCAACAAAGTTTTCGATTGAAGGCTCAACCGACGGAACAATTTTTACAACGATTAGGAGTGGACTGGGCGAAGCAGATATTCAAGCCATTGAAGGCGGCAGTAGCTACAGCAGGGTTAGTACCATCGCCTTAAATGAACCTGTTCGCTTTCTGCGCATTCTTATCGAAGAGGCTCCATATTATGCATTAATATCAGAAGTAGAGGCCACAGGTCAGGCGCTGATTGAACTGGACTCTCTTAGCGCCACCGCCAGCTCGGAATACTACAGCTACTATCCGGCGGAGAAAGCTGTGGATGGAGATGATGCAACCTTTTGGGCTACGAGTATGCAGGTCCCGTGGTCTGAACAGTGGCTCAATATCGACCTCGGATCTTCGCACATAAGCAGCTTGGAGATTTCCTGGTACTTTTACATTCCAACAGCTTTTTCTATTGAAGGCTCTAGCGACGGTGTCAACTTTCGACCAATTCGAAGCGGTCTAGGAGCTTCAGATATGCGTGTGGATGAAAGCGACCCAAGTGGCTATACCAAGATCAGTTCTATTGCCCTGGACCAACCTGTGCGCTATGTACGGATTCTCATAGAGGACTCAAGCAGCTATGTGCTAATTTGGGAGGTGAAAGTTTTCGGATTGCCAATAAGAGAAGTACCATCAGCAAGTGCAAGTTCCAGCTCTGACTACAGCATCTCTTATGCTGCCAATAAGGCGACCGACGGCGATCACGCAACCTTTTGGGCATCGACCGTGCAAAATCCTTGGAGTCAGCAATGGCTAGAAATTGATAATGAGGCGCTCGAAGCTGGCAATCCGGGAGTGTATTGGCTCGATATTCACTGGTACTATTACTTCCCCACAGCCTTTTCGATTGAAGGCTCCCCAGATGGTGTAACCTTCGAGCCGCTGCTCAGTGGTCTTGACTCTAAGGATATGTATACGGACGAAAGCGATCCAGGCGGCTACACCAAAATCACTTCAGTAGCATTGAACAAACCCATGCAATACCTGCGTATCGTTATTGATCAGAGCAATTATTTTGTCTTAGTTTGGGAGGCTCAGGTCAGAAGCCCTTAGGACTGCTGTCCTATCGACGCCAGTAAAAACTCACGAGCTTCTTCGCGGCTACGCTTACCGAAGTATTTGGGTATGTCACCAAACATTTTTGTGGTTCATCTGCCGATAGTGCTTTGATGGACATCTTCATAATTGCAGCCGATTGTAGTCATAATCGAACAATCTGGGTGTGCAAATAGTCAGTCTTCAGATTCGTTCAACTTGCCTTGGGCCGTCGATGCTGAATCCATGGACTTCATCTGCGAAATCAAGTCTTCATGAGAAAGCACTATCAAACCCCGCATATCCACGCCCACAGCAGCATAGGTAACCGCCAACAATGTAGCCGAGTGCATTTGAAGCAGTGAGTTTTGTAATTCAGAGGACTGCTTCTGAGCGTACACCTGTATCAAAACGCTCTCTTTCTCCTCATCAAAGATGTTGCAGATTCGTCCCATTGAGCGTGAACCTGCGATAAGATCACCATTCGATGCTCTTTCTATCTCTTTGTCGAACGGTGCCTGCTCCTGGATTTCACGCACGTCAATTGCCGCGTTGAAGAAAAACTTCTTGAGCTTGGACAAATCGCCATTCGCAAAACGTTGCAGTGTACTTTCTGCAATGTCCGGGCCTCGGGACATATTCGGATTCGATGCATATTGGAAAAGTCTCTTAGCTTTCTTCATTTTGTAACATACATTGTTCTATGACAACTAAACGATGCCATAACAGAACTTCAATTTCAACACTTTATTGCATTCGATTCAACAGTCGTAAAGAAATATGCTTCGGACGGCCCACTACCGTCCGAAGCATTACATGATGACGTTAACCATTAGGCAGCTTCTGGAAGCTCCTCCTCACTAAGTTTCTCCTCACTGTCACCACGTCTGGTAAACCAATCCTCGATTTTCCGCACGGTGGGCCATACTTTATTTAGATTGCCCTTAATCTCCGTGCGGTCTAAACACCATGTTTCTCGCACTGGCTCGTGAACCGTAAAGAATCCGATCAGGAATTCAACTCCCTGCTCTAAGGTCTTTGCCAAGGGATCAAGTCCCTGCCCCAGGCGACCCTCCCGAACTGCATTTATTTGGCTCGAAAAATCTGTCAGAATGCCAGTATACTCAGCAATAAGAGCAAGTGAGCGTTCCCGGTCTAGCACCAATTCATTGCTGAGCGTCCGAAACATCTCTCGTAACTGTGAGGCTATGACCCGAAGCTCTTGTCGCTTTGCCGTGCGTAATTCATGGCAAGCAAGTCGAGAGACATTTTCAAATAAATTGACCGTATCAAAGTCATCCTCATTTTGTTGTTTGTGTTGTTGCATTATTTCTCTCCTCTTCTTATAAAGTTGATTCTTCTATGCTGCCAGTAGCAATTGTTGCTCTGCTTCTTGCCTGCGCCGCAACTCCTTTGGCTGCTCGAACGGCTTCACGGGTCGACGTCTGACTTGAACGCACGAAGTCGGTATAGGCTTGAGGGTGGCTGCAGCACGAATTACATTCACTGCTTTTAGAATCGCAAACGTCTGCTTGAGAATCCCACCGTAGCTGACGTAGGGGAAATGCCCAAATTCCCACATCAATGTTTTAATTGGAGCTCTCGCCATGCCTAAGTAGTAGCGTTTAAGCTCCCTGAATGCTTTTCCTTCCATTCTTACGCTTAGGCGTTCATTAGAATATCCGATGGAATACCCGCCGTATTTGATCGCAACGCGACGAACATCAGAGTACTTCTTCACAAGGTTCCCATCGCTGTCCTGCTTAGTATGCTCCGCAAAGAAATCAGTCACGTCCTTGTCATCCACAAAACTGCCGTCTTCACAGAGCAGCACCCAATAATCTCGAAAACGGATATATTGGCAATTCGCAAGAGGACGACCCTCCGGACCACGCTGTTTTCTTCTCCGGTACTTAGAGAATTTGCTGCGTGCCACATCGAACTTTTTGAGAATATTCTGGTCATTGTGATGAGGTGATATCCGCTCTGGCACCGCCCCGCAGACATAGTAGTAATAACCCCGTATCACATAGCCTATCGCTAGTTGCTGTATGAAGCCTTCAAGTGAAGTTGCTTCATGCTCATAAATGAACTGTCCCATTCCATACCTCCTCATCAAGACCACTTACCCCCCGACACAATCGCTACGTTATGGCTACTCGCCCAAACGATGTCGCACAAAAAAATCAAATCGTGATCAATTCGCAAAATTTTTCGGGCAATACTTCGATCTTTGTCCGCAACTTCCTATGTACATTCTTTATTGGAAGTTGCCATACATAAGAAGTATCGCCCGCTATGACCGCAAAATCATCGCAACTATTTTAGTATCAATATTTCTGTTTCTTCGATTGATATCGATAGGGAGAACCACACCTAGGAACACCCGCCCCTGAAGAGACTTACCTGCACAAAATATGCCAGGAGAGCAGGGACCATTGAGGTCCCTTGTCACCGATTGGTCACTAGAGTATTTCTGATGATGCAACCGTAGACTTGATTAGAATGGTGGATGATTTGATTTGAAGCGCAACCTTCTTAGGCTCAAATCATCCAAAAAGCCTTCTTCCCAAAAACCTTTAAGGCGAACTGCCGCTACCACCTTGAAGGTGGTAGCGGATTCGCCAAAAAGCAGTGTCCGACCGCCAATTTCCAGAAGCGACCAAGCTTCTCGAAATTGACCATCAGTACGGTCTATCCAAAGACCTTAGGCTAAAGAGGTAGATCGCTACCTCTTTATAAAACCTCGACACTGTGCTGGAGACCGGATTTCCCGGTCGGCGCTTTCGTCGTGGTCTATTCGTATTGGTTACCAGCCAATACACCAACGAGTCGCAACGTCCGAGATGTCATTGGACATTGTCTTACGACTGCCTTGCCGTGCAGATTGGATCTCATCCCAATCTGTCTGAGCCTTCGCCCAGAACATCGCTCTGCTACTGGAATAATCCAAGGGCAGACTTCTACCGGCCATTGCCTCGCTCAATAAGCAAAACAAGGCTCTCGCGCCACACTCCCCCACTACGGACTTTCAAACACCTATTCGACACCTAAGAAGTTGCGGACAACGCAACCTCTTAGGAACAGGCACCGGGCAGCTACACTCGGCATCCATAGTGGTTCCCTCTTTAGTGACAAACATCAAGATCAGATTCACGTTGCTAAGAGGCTTATGCCTCGGCTCTTTGCTAGTACGTGCCCACCGCCAGGTGAGTCGCAGTCTCCTCTAAGTAGCTAACAATGCCAGCTACTTAAAGATTTCCCCTTATGAACGTACAAGGTCAGGGTATCCTCTAGCAAGAGTTTTCGCAGTTCGGCACCGTCTCTCTGATCTCTAACGAGCAAGCCCTTAAAAGGTAAGCGTTCTGTGAACAGCGTCCCAAAATTGCGCGCTATCCTAATAGAGGTGAACCATTCCCTTTATTCCAGGAACGAGCACAATGTCCAATCGAAACAAATCCCAAGAGTCCCACTGGCGTGGCCTACTGAAACAGCAGTCCTCAAGCGGCTTGAGCATCGCGGCGTTTTGCCACCAGAACTCGATTACACAAACCAGCTATTATGCCTGGCAGCGTAAGTTCCGTGAGCAGCAAGCCTCCCCA
Source organism: Lacipirellulaceae bacterium (assembly GCA_965249435.1). GTDB lineage: Bacteria > Planctomycetota > Planctomycetia > Pirellulales > Lacipirellulaceae > JAJRWS01. The sequence goes on from CBDFMC010000018.1 coordinate 105,125, forward strand.
GAGCAGGGGAGCCGTTCGACCAAGTCTCTTAAAACCAGTCGTAACGCCGTCCAGGGCACCCAACTGGTGCCTGTGCGGATCGAGGGGACGACACCTGCGTCCACGCTGCGTATTCACTTGCCGCAGCAGGGAGTCTTTGTGGATGTGCCTCACGGCACCGATTGTGAGACAGTGAAGGACGTATTGCAGGCGTTGCGTGAGGTGGCGTCATGTTGATTGTGCCATCCCAAATAAAAGTCTTCGCCGCGTTGGCTCCCACGGACATGCGTAAAAGTTTTTGTGGATTAATCGGTATCGTCGAAAAGGAGCTTGGCAAACAGATTGAAGACGGAGATCTTTTCTTGTTTTTCAACCGACGCCGCAACCGGTTGAAGGTACTCTATTTCACGGGTGACGGCACGATCATCCTCTACAAGCATCTTGAACGAGGAACGTTCGAGACACTACGTGGCGCCGACCATGGAGGGGCGATTGCATCCCCCGGTGATTACTTGACACTGCATGTGGACGACCTGCGATTGTTGCTGGAAGGCATCGAGCTATCGAGTGTCAAACGTCGCAAGTGGTGGCGTCGTGAGCAGGCAAAACAAATTACTCAATCGCCTTGGAAACCACCTTGACGCGCAACGTGAATTGTCGATAAATAAACATGTGTGTTCTACACCAACGGTGTGTGATCATTTGCCATTTCGTGACGCACCTTCAAGGACCGAAACGTTGTCGATGGAATCCGACAAACTCCGAAAAGAGATCGAAGTGCAGCGCGCCGAGATCGCACATCTCAAAAGGGTTAATAGCGAGCAACAGGCAACTCTTGAATCGTTGCAGAATCACATCGAGGTGATGCAAGAGCAAATCACCTTACTCCGTAAGGCACTCTTTTCTCCACGGCGTGAACGGTTTATCCCTTCTCCCGATCAAAAGCTTCTTTTTGATCCCGAGTCGATCGAGGGCAACGAGATTAGCGAGGATGACGAGGCGACCGACGAAGAAGAGCCAGACGATGAATCGTCTTCGAAACGCAAGAAACGCCGTAAGAAGCGCAAACGTTTTGAATTCCCCGAGTGCTTGCCGGTCCAGCGTTTTGAACACCCACTGCCGCCGGAAGAACTCGATTGTCCTTGTGGATGTGGCGGCAAGCGGACGGTGATCTCCGAGCAGATCTCACGGCAACTAGAATATGTTGAGTCTAGCGCCTACATCGCCGAGCACGTTCGGTTTACCTACGGTTGCCCTGTTAGCCGGGATGGCCAGCAGATCGTCACCAGCGAAAAGCCACCCAATATCAACGAAAAAGGGATATTTGGGGCCAGCACGTTAGCCTGGCTGGCACACGCCAAGTTCGAGCGTCACCTGCCCCTGTATCGTCTCCAGGAAGAGCTTCGTTCCACCACCACGATGTGGTTCAACCGCAGCGTGTTGAGCAACGCCGTGGTGCGAACAGGCGAGCGTCTGCTGCCGGTGTGGGATCTGATTCGCACCCAAGTACTGGATAGTTTTTATGTACGGGCCGACGAGACCACGGCCCGTGTCCTGCGTCCCGGGGCTGGGGCGACCAAGCTGGTTTATCTCTGGGCCTACGTTGGCGATGACCAGCATCCGTACCAACTATTTGACTATCGACTTGATCGATCCCGCGCAGGTCCGCGGGAAATACTTGATGATTTTCAAGGCGGATTATTAACCGACGGTTACAGTGTCTACACGTCCCTAGTCAAGGAATCGGATGGCCGACTTCTGGATCTGGGTTGTTGGGCCCATGCGCGGCGGAAGTTCGACGAAGCGTGCGCCGTCTCAACGCAGCCACTTGCGCACGAGGCGCTCGCTTGGATCTGGCAACTGTACGACATCGAGGATCGCCTGGCCGATGCCGATGTGGAAACGCGACGACAAGTGCGCATGCGCGAGTCGGTTCCCATTCTTGCCCTTCTGCACGATCGTCTCACCGAAGTGCAGCCGACGGTACGGCCTTCGACCAAGTTGGCCGAAGCGATCGGCTACCTGCTCAATCGTTGGAACGCGATGACGCGATTTGCAACCGACGGGCGCTATGCGATCGATAACAACATGGCAGAAAGAGTCATTCGCCCCTCGGTTATTGGAAGAAAAAATTACCAATTTTTTGGGAGCGATGCGGGTGGTCGCGCGGCATGCGTCTGGTACACGCTTATCCAGAGTGCTCGTTCTAATCATGTCCACGTCACCCCGTATCTCAACGATGTTCTCGTCCGGCTTCCTCAGATCGTTCCCGAGTACTTGCGGGTGGGCGACGCCCAAACCCCGTTCGAATCGCTTTCAAGGGACCAGCGTGAACAGCTCTCCGAGCTGCTACCTGACCGATGGCTCAAGGCACACCCTGAGCATCGCAGCGAAGATCGCCAGCGCGAACTTGATCAGGCCAACCAGCGCCGCCGCCAGAGGCGTGCTTCACGACGTCGGCTTGTCAAGATCTGAATTACGCTCCTGGCATGACGGAGTTCACAGAGCGCTAACCTTAAAAGGCCTTTCATAGTTGAGCTATTCCCCGCTGCATTTCTACAGACGCCGAAGCATGTCATAGCTTCGATACCTAGCATCTCCACTAGGCAGGTCCCCACGCTCGCTGCGTTCAGTAGCACATCCTTTTTGCTACCGTGACGGCCTTCGCCGCCAACACCGTCCGATAAAATCGGATTCAGGTCCCACAGACAGGATTAGGTTTCCCCGGAGTGTCTCCAGCACTCACTCACCTGCTTTGCTTGTCACGGCCTTCTATTGAAAAAATCAAAAGAAGGTTTTTCAGAGTCGCCCATGTTCTCTTAGAGCGTATCGAGTCGAATCGATGGATTACTCTCAAAGCTCGCAAACTGGAATACAAAACCAGTTAGCAAACTTGAGGATTACTCACCGAAGCACCTCGTTGATCTGGACGAGCACCTCTCGATGCAATCCAGCTCGACCGGGACATCAACCTACGGGGAGCTACTCCCGTTCCTTAGCGCAGTTGGTAAGACTGCGTTTACCGGGCGTTGACGCCGACTCCAAACAGTGTCAGTACGACGTGACTGACGCGCGTGTTATGCCCGGTAGAAATCTTTCGTCGCAAAAAAATAATAGGCAACGTCATTCAAGCATCAGCACATAACATGGAAATTTTGAGGCTCTGGGTCGCGCTGCTTCTACCCTGACACCCACCCGTAAAACCTAAAGAGGTAGCGCGACCCATCCTTTTGTTGTTTAGAGAAATTAGGAGATGGAACATGAGTAAGAAAAAGAAAAACGCTAAGCGAAAGAATATTGATCTCTGCCATCGAATCTGGGAGGGCTCGGTTGGAATTTGCATCCAGCCGCAAAAGAAAAACGACGGGAGCTACTTTTGGAAGTACGCATTAACTCGCTGCTATAAAAACAACCAAACAGATGACTGGAATTACGATCAATACTTGTCCCGCAACAATGATGAGGCACTAGCCGTTGTGCTCTCCAAGGGGATGCAATTCATGGATGAGATCGATCCCGGCCAATATGTCGAGAATATTTATGACCAGTACCTTGACGGAAGCCTTGATGGGGAAACCAAACAAGCCGCCTAGCCATCCGACCGGGATATCCTCCCGGTCTTCAAGTGTCTGCGCATTACACGTAGAGATTTGAGGATCGGTGCTACTTTCTCGATGGTCTTTTCAGGAGGTTTTTTGCCGCTTGCTCCGATGTGTGAGCAGGTTTTTGGCGGCCCCAAGGTTATTAGAAGGTATCACCACCTCAAGTGTTTGCTACTTATGTTTGCTATTTATGGAGGAAAAAAATGCGAACCATTGAACAAACAACAACAAGACAACAGGAGCAAGATAAAGGCCAACAGGAATTTGACAAGAACCCAAGCCTTCCACCCGTAAATCGCTATACCGAAAAAAGTCCGGTAAAAAGAAACGCCAATTCATTGGACCCTGAGAATCCAAAAGAGGAGGCACTCGCTACCGTTAAACGATCCCTTGACGAGTTAAACGAAGCTCTTAGAGACGGAAGAAGTGAAACGCTTGAGAAATACCTGTCGTTCATGGCAAAGTTCCATAATTACAGCATGAACAATTCGATGCTAATTTCCGCTCAATGTCCGCAGGCAACCCATGTCGCGGGCTACGACAAGTGGAAAGAGCTCGGTCGGCAAGTGCGAAAAGGTGAAAAGGGAATTGGCATCTTTGCGCCCATTATTGCCAAGAAAATCGTCGATGTAGAAAACGATAGCGGCCAAACGGAACAACGAGAGATGCGTCGACTTAGTGGTTTCCGTATCTCAAAAGTCTTTGACGTCTCCCAAACCAACGGCGATGACGTACCGCAACCAGCTAAGATGACAGGCGATCCAGGCGAGAACCTTGCACGACTTGAATCAGTTGTCGCAGAGAACAACATTGAGCTAGTTTATGAATACCCAAGTGGTGGAGCCCTCGGTATGTCAAGCGATGGCCGCATTACTGTAAGGCCTGACCTTGAGCCGCCCGAACAATTCGCAGTTCTGGCCCATGAACTTTCCCACGAACTGTTGCATAAGGGGGATCGCCGTCACCAAACCGACGTAAAAGTTCGCGAAACCGAGGCCGAAGCCGTAGCGTTTGTCGTTTCTAAAGCGATAGGCCTTAACGCTGGTACGGCATCAAGTGACTACATCTCCCTTTACCGGGGCGATTCCGAAATACTCAAGGAATCACTCCATTTCATACAGAAGACCGCGTCACGCATCATCTGGGGGCTTACCAAGGATAGATCAGAAGGTGAGTTCTGAACGCTGATTGACGTGGACCCCATAAGTTGGATAGCGGCCCGCGAGAACCTTCTCAGGTCTTGCGCGGCCGCCTCCGTGAGTCCCTCATCAGCGGATTCCCACTCAAATTCAAATAATTCAAATCAAATTATTCGCTTTAGTTTCGACAAATAATTTGGCAGTCGTGCGCCCCTTTAGGCGCCGCCGCTGGCTGAGTAGAATGAATCTGGCTAGCGAAGTCGCGAAACGGTTGCTTGTTTTATCACTTCGCTTTCAGGCTTAAATTAGCTTTTCCTGTTCGCAAAGATTTTCGCACCCACTCAATGATGGGTTTATTTTCTGGGGAAACGGGCTTCATGTATACGTCGGCGATTTGGGAGCTTGCCGAGTGTCCGAGCCACCGCTTCATTGAGCCAATCGAGCATCCAGGACGAGATCCATACTCCGTCGCCCCTAAGTGACGAAGAATGTAGAAGCCATCCAGGTCTTTACAATCCTCTCCTAAACGAGTGCGAAGCTTAGTCCACCACGGAACGATAGCATCGGACTTATTGTGTACTAAAGGCTTTCCATTGCGTCTTTTGAACAAAAGGTCATTTGGTTCACGATCGACGGTTTTAAGATATGCAGTGATTGATGACCAAACCAATTTCGGAGTCTCACCATAACGTTCTATTCCAGTTTTCCCACGCCTTAGGTCGTAGTTTGATTCATCAAACTGACAAACACGAATAGCTGCAAGATCACGCTGCCCAAAGCCACAACCAATGGCAATCCAAACTAGGGCAGCCTCACGCACTTCGCAGTTCTTAAGCACCAGCTTTAGCTGTTTTAATGAAGGGAGCTGTCGACGCTTTGTGGGCTTGCCTTGTAGGAGATCCAGCGAAGCCCAATTCCATTTGAGAACCTGCGATCCGAATTCAGGTCTACCAGCTCGACTCACGATAGATTTTACGAACTGCATTCGCTTGCTGACTTGAGATGCTGAGTAACCTGACTTAACGAGATGCTGGTTGTACGACTCGACGTCGTTCATTTCAAGATCTGAAAGTATCATTCCACTTACAGCATCTTTACCATGACGGGAATTTAGAAAATGCAAGAACTCATTCGAATAATGCCTTCGTTCATTATATAGTCCTTGAGTTATGGTTCCTTTCTGACGAGGCGAGCCATGTTCGCGTATTCGCGACTTCTCAAAACTAAGAAGGCCCGATACTATGTGGAGCATGCTACCCGTTAGGCCATCGATTTCAGTACCTTCGAACGGAGAAGATAGTATTGGGGATTCGGGCTCAGGGGGCTTCTGACTGCGCTTTTTTTGTGGAGGAGGAATTTTCCCTTTCAGATAAGAACCTAGCCATTGGTGGTACTGCTGTTCAGCCTCAGCGCGAGAATTAGCCCTGAATCTGTACTTACGAGGCATCCCTGTTTGGGGATCTCTGAAAGACACGTGCCAGCCAACGCCTCGGTAATCAGTGTGCTTGAGCTGGGGTATTTTCCTCTTTCGACCATTGTCACCCATAGTTTGCTCCTTGCGATGAACTCGTAGGAAACCACAATAAAATGTAGAGCAAACAAAGTTGAATATGTAGAGCAAAAATTAATAAAAGGCTGTATTTACCGAGGAATATCAATTAATACTTCGGACGATGAAGCCTGTGCAGGTTAGATAGTGCCGTTTCTGGCGGCGGATGGTACTCTGCAGCTAGAATCGGAAACAACAAATACGCCCTTAGTCCCAGCCAGCTTGTCGCACTGCTTATGTATTGAAAGCCTAAAGGTCAAAGTTCGATTTCTCTGGAAAAGCACTTGACCCAAGCTTCTCTATATGCTACTATAACCAAAGTATTAGGAAATAGATAGTATCCTGTGACCACGTGGAGAACCGTGTTATGGCTGAAGAGAACCTGGAACGCATACAAAGTCAATTGGATGTAATCAGAAAAATAACCGGGGTCGATTATCCACATGAACGGATAGATGTGCGAATAGGCTACGCTGTGGGACTTGCATCCATTTTACCGCTAGTCGCCGGTGTTCTCGCTCCAGAAAGCAGATACTTACTTCTTGCGTCTGCAGTGCCTTTCTTGCTTGCCGTTATCCTGGGAGTGACATTGAATTATGTGCGATGTCACCCGCGTAACGAATGCCCATCTCAAAAGCGGAAATATCACCGCGTTGGTACGCCAGTGATGCTAGTCGTCGCTGCAGTGTTATTCGGCGTTCAGCGGTGGGCAGTCGCGTTGGACACCCCGGCTGGCGTGGCCAACGGTATTGTGATGGTGTTTATAGGTCTCTTGCTCTTAGTCGGAGGCTTATTTGATAAATTTGAGCGGCACAATATTCCAATGGGGATTCTTGCCGTAGTGGGTGGTTTACTATGGCCCGTGTGTGAATTTCAACAACTTTGGGCCGTGCTTTGGGCGTTAACGGCTGTAGGGGCTTTGGTAGGCACAGCAATACTACATTGGCAAATGGTTCATTCCATCAACCATCCGAGGCTGCAGAATGGAACCAATTGATTTTAATGGGATTGATACTACCGTCCATGGACCTTTGCGACTTGGCGTACTTACGATCCTGCAGATGGACGGGCCCCAGAATTTCACAACACTCAAAAAACGCTTGCAAGCAAGTGACGGAGCAATCGCACCGCATTTACGCAAACTGGAAGAGAAGAAGTACGTCAGTTGTAAGAAGTCATTTGTTGGCCGACGGCCAATGTCGACATACCGTATCACAAGCCGTGGACAAAAAGCTTTTGCAGAACATCTTGAAGTGATGCAACGCCTAATCAAAGCGATGAGAGGTTGATTTCAGAGGCGGTGAGAGTAGGCAGCTAAAGTCGACGTGTTTGTTGACCGCCGCTGAATCGGGCCTTCCGATAACTAGTGTCTGTCGGGAAATATCGAAACCTCAATGGACACAATAGGTTACGTTGATTATTGATCGCGAAGATTTCATGTTGACTGGTTTCCCGTTTTCGAATATGCAACCAGTGAAAATCCTGCTGATGCGAAAACTCGAATTTAGATCAATACCAAGTTGTTCGAGAAATCGCCCGCTAGCACGAAAAACATGCGAATGTCATCTTCGCGGCAAGAAATTGTCATAACTCCTTGATACAAAACACGTTTTGAATTTCCGGACGGACACTAACTAGAATCCTCAGTTGCCCACCACCCCCTGAACTGGTTCTGGGGTGAAGCACAACGCCAATCTTCAAATCCCACCACAAGTCATGCTCCGGAAAGGGGCGTACCGGTGTTCCTTCCACCGGTACGTCCTTTTTTGATTAAGCAATTGCTCAATCAATCTACTAATTCTTCTTCTCTTTCTTTAGCTTTCGCTTCTCCTTAGGGCTAAGCATCGCTTTTTTCTGCTGCTCCTTTTTGCCCTTGTCTTTGCTTCCTTTGTCGCCCATAGCAGTAGTATCTCCAGTCTGGAAAAAGAGGTCTTCTAGAAGCGAAGATCAGACCACCTGAACGTTTTCAGCGCAGGGACCTTTTTGGCCTCTCGCTTCGTTGAACGAAACCTTCTGGCCTTCCCTCAGGTCATCAAAGCCACAGCCTTCGACACTGGACGAGTGAAAAAACAGGTCCTTGTCGCTACCAACGTCAATAAAGCCAAAACCCTTGTCTGTAATTCGCTTGATCGTACCTTCAGCCATTTGTTCATTTCCCAAAAAAAATGTTTTGCAGCGATGCCGAGAACACAAAGTTCCAGGCTGCTCCACCGCAAGTGTGTAGTTATCCTAGCCGACTTGTTCCGCGAGCGATAGCACACAACCAAAGCAATTGGGTTCTGGCAGAAGCGGTATCATTAAAAGCAGGTCAGGAACTCCTAAGCGGATGGCAGCTGTTTTGAATGCGTCTCCACGGGCGGGCGTGCCCGTGCCCTATTAAAACGATTGGTTCTTCAGGGAATTTAGTGGCTATTCCTGACGGTGGCGATGAAACAGCCTCATTTCAGCCCCCGGCTTTGCCGGGGGGGTTGCCGGGGGGGTTGCCTTTGGGGAAATGTTGCTTTTTGGGGAAATGCGCTCGGAGAAAAGCCCTGCTTGGTAGAAAATGGGGATCGTTCCGCGACCCCCCGGCAAAGCCGAGGGCTGAGATTGCGGCTTGGTAGCTCTCCTTTTCACACCAAAATCTAGCCATTAAAATTCCTGAAGAACCAAACGATTCAACCTGGCTCAAGAGTTGGCTAGGTCGACAAGGTGAGACGTTGCAGATCAAGCACCCATTCAGGGGTGTCTCGCAGGTAGGCTTCAACGTACTTTCGACGGCTAAAGTAATAGAGTGCGCTCAATCCTTGAAAGACGACGCTGAGCACGATGACTGCTCCGTAAAAAGCCACAACGAGCAATCGGTAGGTCTGATCCAACTCAACCGGGGAACCGAAGACGGCTTGAATCTCTGGATTTGCCTTCAATTCCGCCAAGAACGGATCTTCGCTCGTCAGTCCAACTCCTAGCATCCAAGTGCAGTAGAGAATAATCAACGCCAAGAAGCCTACCTGGTTCCAACCAAGAAACGCGGGCGAGTCTCGATCAAACTGCAACAGCCGCCGCCGTCCTTTGAATTCGTTGTATGTCACCAGCGACAACGCAACCGTCACTAGGAAGCCGGACAAACTGAATAATGCAAACGGCGCCGAGCAGGCCGCGACGATGCCGGTCATCCATCCATTGAACTTCGCGACAGCGGCTGCTTTGTAAATTTTGCCTGCACGATCGCGCGCGGCACCGACCTCACGTAATTGCGATTGGCTCAGCGGTTCATCTGGTTCAGAGGTGTGAGTAGCAACAGCCACGGAACGCCCTTTGCTTATATCGGGAAACTGCCAAGCTGTTGCGATTTGAAACAACGACACCTCAGCAGGGGCAACCATCCTACGACCGTTTCGAGAAAAGGAACCCCTACAAGTATAGGTCTTCAGGAATTTTAGTGGCTAGATTTTGGAGTGAAAAGGAGAACTACAAAGCCGCAATCTCAGCCCCCGGCTTTGCCGGGGGGTCGCGGAACGATCCCCATCTCCACCATGCAGGGCTTTTCCCCGGGAGCATTTTCCCAAAGGCAACATTTCCCCGAAGGCAACCCCCCGGCAAAGCCGGGGGCTGAAATGAGGCTTCTTTGCCGCCACCGTCAGCAATAGCCACTAAAATTCCTGGAGAACCACAAGTATAGGTCGCACCGGCGACTGCTGGCCCGTAAACTTAGGGTTAAATGCGGTGAAAAAGTCCGCTGGAGAAAATGGGCCAAATTTTCGGCGCGTCGGACAGAGCGAACCACAGAAAGCGACTGCGAGAATCAATGTGAGCGTCTTCATGTTCTCGCCTTTGCCAGTGAACGACAACGATCATGGGGACCGAGGAGTAATGTGTGAATTCAGAACCGACTGCGCCGAGGTCTCCCGTGCATCGTTTTGTTCAGCAGTGTGTTACGTGTGTTGACGCCAAAACTCGGCGAACTCCAACTGTCGATGTTTAGATAGACGCTCCAGCAATCGCGAAACGATCCCCTGAAGATAAAGCAAGTCAGTTTTTCGATTGCGCCCAAGTTCCTCGTACGACTTTCCGCGATGCACCATTGGGTTGCGCACCTCTTCGTAAAACTTCGCAAAAGTATCGCGGTCACGTGCCTGTAACGATGGATCATCAGCGAGCCATTTGCCGATTGCGGCCTTGAATCGATCAGAAGCACATTTCTCCGGTGTTAATAGTCCGTCCATTGCAAAGATCAAATTCAGTATCTTCTGGTCGTCCGAGAAGGCTGTAAACGATTGTCCGAACACTCGCAACAATCTCTTGAGGCGAATGCCAAGGGACTCGTTGACATGTTGCTCTGAAATGATCGGTTCAATCGGTGAGCTTGAGGGCACGGTATCAAGTTCTAGACCGAGCCCTGGAACTATGATTGGGCAGTCGGGTTCGCGGGCAATCAATCGCTGTTTCCCGTCAGCATGAACGGCGACTGCGAGACGGTTCACGTTTGGAGAGTAGCCGGCCATCATCGGTGAATACTGGGGAATATCCAAGCGGCAGAAATCGATACGGATCAAGTCCATAACGGCTTCGCCCTGAAAGACAGCCTCTGCCAACACGCGTTCATCATCCTGGCGATTCGCTCTCGGATAATCGGTCAAGTCGACGTTGATGTCGAACGAAAGAATCGCAACACTGTCAAAGTCAGATAGCTGGACACCGCTTAATGCGGTGATGGCGGTAGAGAGGTTGCGGCCTGACAGAAACGAAGCAGCGTTGGATTCGTCCTGCGACGGATCTTCTGTGGCTTCGCGCGAGGGTGGCGTGAAGGTCGCGCCAGCAAACGCGAACGGCTCATAAATGAGAAGATTCGCAACAGGAAGTGAGACTTTCAATTGCATGTTGTTCAACTGCCGAACTTGTTATTAGACAGAAACTTCTTCAGTAAGCCCTGCATATTGAAGGAGACCTTCAGTAAGCAGGCCATCCATTCTAGCGGGTGGCCGCATGGCTTTTCAAGCTAGGCGATGCGGCGTTGACCTCGTTCGGACAACGAGAACGCCCAAGTCGCAATTTCAGCCCCCGGCTTTGCCGGGGGGTTGCGGAACGGCTCTCACCTCCACCAAGCAGAGCATTCCCCGGAGAGCATTTTCCCAAAGGCAGCATTTCCCCGAAGGCGACCCCACGGCAAAGCCGTGGGCTGAAATGGGGATTAGTCATCGCCACTGCCAGCAAATTCACTGAAGAAAAATTAAGCGGTGACAAGGCTTTAAGGCAAATCGCGTAATAACAGATTGCGGAACCAGAGCTTGCCATCGTGCTTTTGCAGTTCGATCGATCAGCTGGGGGAAATTGGTTGGTCACGATCCCAAAGGTTTTCCATTACCACGTCGTCGGTGACCAGGTGATTGACGGCAAGCTGGCGCATAGTGCCACACGGCAGTTGCGTCGCCGTAACCCATTGAAATGACAGTGGTTAGCGATTCATGCTGTAGAAAACGGGTATGCACACGTCAGTCTGCTCGTTAGACTAGCGAAAGCTCATTTGACCGATTCATTGCTGCGATATTGGAGACATCCATGAAACCAATCATGATCGTACTGGCTACTCTGGCTCTTACTTCAGAGCTTCACGCCGAGGACAAAAAGCCGCGGGGTCCAACGCATGCCAACCTGTCTTACGGTCCGCATGCGATGAATGTCTTAGATTTCTGGAAGGCGGACGGCGACGGTCCGCGTTCGTTACTGGTCTACATCCACGGGGGTGGCTGGACACGCGGAGACAAAAAACAGCCGGTGACGAGGATCCAACCCTATCTTGACAAGGGGATTTCATACGCCGCGATCAACTACCGCCTGACAGGCAAATCTCCGCTGCCGGCTCCCGTACACGACGCCGCGCGGGCCATTCAGTTTATCCGCTCGAAAGCCGATGAGTGGAACGTCGACAAACGACGCATTGCGCTGACGGGTGGCAGTGCCGGTGCCTGTACGTCGATGTGGATCCTACTGCACGACGACCTGGCGGATCCGAAATCCGACGATCCCGTACTGCGACAATCGACGCGCGTGACGGCCGCGGCTGTCAGCGTAGGCCAGACGTCGATCGATCCGAAAGTCATCGAGGGTTGGCTGGGGCCGAACGTGCTGAAGCACCGCATGATCAACATGGCCGTTGGCGAGAAGACCATCGAGGGGGCTCTGAAGAATTACAAGAAACACGAAACACTCTACAAGGAGTTTTCGCCCTACAACCACCTCGACAAACAGGACCCGCCGCTGTTCATGACGTATGGCAACAACATGAAACTGCCGTCGGAAAACGCCGGCCACGGGATCCACCATCCGGTGTACGGTGTGAAGATGAAGGAAAAGGCGGACCGGCTAGGCCAAGAATGCCACCTATTGATCCCCGGCGTTTCAAAATCCAAGAAATATGTCGACGCGAACGGATTCCTGATGTCCAAGCTGCTGGCTCCGTAGCGGTCTGGCCTCGACAAAGCTATGAGTTCTTCAAAGTAGCAGGCACACACTCCGAGTGTCGTCCGCCGGCGAGTGGCGAGCGTCAGGTGAGCTGATGGGTCATCCGGATCCTAACGGCTCCGGCTCGCCGAAGAGTTCACACGCTATCGGTATGCATAGCCGCTTTTCGCTCCGCGAAAGGAGCGTTTTGTTCACGGAGAGGCTGTGGACCTTTGGAGATTCTTTACAATCGAGCAAATCAGCGAAGGCTTCGTAGCACAGGTTTTCAAGCTGTCCAGACACAACATTGAAACACTGGACAGGTTACAAACCTGTCCAACGGCAGATGGCGACCAAGCCCTCCCAATTGTGAAGGGGTGCAATCTCTTTGAGGCGGTAAATACGGGGTATTTTGAGGAGGAAATATTCTGATTTGGCGGTAAGCCAAATTGATATCTGAAAAGACGACCTCCTTTGCGAAAATGTTTTTGTATCAAAACGAACTACCGGGTGGCGCAGCCACAAGGGGTACTCAGCGCTGATACCCTCTTGTGCTGCGCACACCGACACTTGCTGGAAGATATCCACCTGGTGGCAACGCTTATAGCCAGCAAGTGTCGGTGCCACCCTAGGTACGGGGCAGAACTATTGCTAGCTGCCTACAAATCTGACGCCTACCCAATTTCAGCCCCCGGCTTTGCCGGGGGGTTGCGGAACGGCTCTCACCTCCACCAAGCAGAGCATTCCCCGGAGAGCATTTTCCAAAGGCAGCATTTCTCCGAAGGCGACCCCACGGCAAAGCCGTGGGCTGAAATGGGGATTTTTCATCGCCACTGCCAGCAAATTCCCTGAGAGGGCATCCGGTAGTCTGCGCAAGATGGGCCACTGTCTCATTGCTTTTGATGGGGCATTAGGTACTGTGGCGAGATTGGGGGGCATAGTCTTGCTCATTGAAATGTGGAAATCTAAGATGGCGCTTTCAAATTATCAACAACGCTTTCACATGCCTCGCTCGCGGCAGCCTCCCCACCCTGGAAACCCATGAAATACTAGCGAAGCCAACAACAGACAACCACCTATTTTTACCGCACTTCCCAGATGCCCTCTGAAGAAAAATTAAGCTGTGACAAGGCTTTAAGGCAAAGATCGTAAAAACAGATTGCGGAACCAGAGTTGGCCATCGTGCTTTTGTAGTTCGATCGATCCGCTAGGGAAAGTTGGTTGGTCACGATCCCAAAGGTTTTCCATTACCACGTCGTCGGTGACCAGTTTTCCGTTGAGTTTCACCGTCAACCGTTCGCCCACCATTTTGATATAAAACTGGTTCCACTCGCCCGTGGGTCGATCTGCCTTCACGAGCGGGAATCGCTCGTGTTTCTTATTGTTCCACAAAGCGCCGGAGCCTTTTTCCGCGCCATGTTTTTTCAATCGCTCGGCCGTCGGATCCCAGATTTGCACTTGGGGCGAGCCGCGAAGATAGATGCCGCTATCTCCGCCGGGTTCGATTTTCCAATCGAGCAGCATCTCGAAGTTGGCATAGTCCTTTGCGGTGCAGATATTCGCCCCTTTTTTGGAAGCATCATAAACAATCATGCCATCTTGGACGCTCCAATGGGCACGCATGTTTTCGTCGGCGGCTGCTTGCGCGGAAGCCAGTTCCTCGGACGACATCTTCGCACGGGTAATGGGACTGCCTACCAAGCCTTTCCAGCCGGTGAGATCTTTACCATTGAACAGGGCCACGTAGCCGGGGGGCGGACTGTTCGGGGCCTCGTATTGCACAAGCGATAGGGCTGCCGAATCGGGAGATGCTTCGCTCAACCACTGCTGCAGCAGGGCTTCGCACTCGCCGGTGGTCATCTCACCTTCTTGAACCCACATTCGGTAGCGCACGACCAAAGGTTTTTCTGGCGATAGGTCGTGAACAAAGTACGATCCAAAACGCCCATAGTCGCGCTCGCTATATCGGGCGGGCTTCGGGTTGCCGGGATGATCGAGATAGAGGGCCGTGTAACGCTGCCCGCCGAGGACAAAACTCATCGCATTCCAGGGGCGGTTGGTACACTCAGCGTTGCCTGGGGCCTTTTTATTTTGGGGATTCCAGTTGCGCGTTTCACCAAGTTGGCCTTTGCCGCCTGCATGTCCATCAAAACTTGGGCGGAGGTAATAGGTTTGGTCTTTCGTCTTTTTGTCCACCAGATCCGAAGCGCGGAACTGAAAGCCCGCATGTTGGGGATCGCCGTCCAGATGCACCACCCCGCCCGTTGCGGATTCGAGCTTCGAGACAAAGTCGATGAGCGTTCCTCCAGGACGGGAATAAGCAGCCAACTCGCGTTCTTCTTTCACATAGACCGTGCCATCGGTGTCGTGCCAGTTGATCGCAACGCGATGCCGACCGAATTGGTCGTTTACCTCGCTGGAAAGAACCTTGACATGCCGCTGCGATTGTTGCCCCTTCGGACAATGCCATGAGTCGGTCTTCTTCCCGTCACCATAGGTGATCTTCATGAACCCATAAAACAGACCCCGATGATGAGGCCAGAGAACATCCTTGGAATAGGGTTGCTCGCCTGTGGGGCCGTTGGTTAGCAGTTGCTTGCCCGTGGGGTCAAACAGATGATGGAACACCTTGGTGGTTTCATACCGATTCTGAGCGGATGAGTCGTCGAATGCCCGATCCATGTATCGCAGCACAGGCCGATCGCCGTAGCGGAGTTCGATATATTTTCCCGGCGTATCGTGCCAAGCGAACTCTGCCGCATCGAGGGAATTAGCCAAAGTGAGCACCAGTAGTCCGTTGAGCACATGGCTGAATTTTTTGAGAGTAGAAAATCGCATGAAATGGCAAGTCCTTGTGATAGCGTGTTCTTGTGAAAACGGGTCTTATAAGGTGGGCGGCAAATGAGAATTTACCAATCTTAACCCGACGCGTAAGCGAGGGAATTACCCCGTTATCCTCAGTCCCTCGCTTACGCATCGGGTTATCAAGGTAAGTTCTTAACTGCCACTCGCCTAAAACCCGTAGGTGGGCTAGAAGCGGACTGCCCATCCTAGCAGCTTCGAGGCCGATGTTCAAACCGACAGCCCAAGCAGTTCAGGAGAACTGCAAAGTCTTTTTCTTCGAACTCTGGCCTTATTCGCACCGTAGAGAGGCACACCAGGGGGGCTCTTTTCCTGGAAGGAGCCTGTCCGATGCATACTGAAACTCTTCTCGGCGCATTTTCTCAACTGGAAGACCCCCGTAGTCGCCGCGGTGTGCGACATCCGTTTGCTGGCATAGTCGTGCTGATGTTGCTGGGAATGATGGCACGCATTCGCGAAATGGAAGTGCTCGTCCGGTGGGCGGCTGTTCATTGGGACCAGCTCCAGGGGCCACTGGGCTTTGACCGGGATGAGCCGCCTTGCGCCACCACGATTAGCCGCACGCTAGCCCAATGTAGCGTGTCCGAGTTTCAGACAGCGTTGGACATCTGGTTGCGGAACTGTTTAGCGGAAACACCCAGCGAAGGAGTGGTTGCCGTAGATGGGAAAACGGCCAAGCAGGGACTCGACGACAACGGTCGCCCACTGCATATGCTCAACGCGTTTGTGCATGACCTACAGGCGGTTGTTGGCCAATGGTCGACCGGAGCGGAGAAAACCAACGAGCCCACCTTGCTGCGTCGTCATCTGCAAGCATTGCTCGACACCTACCCGATGTTGCGACTGATTACCGGGGACGCCATCTTTGCCCAGCGCCCACTGGTCGAATTGATGCAGGCAAAGAATCGCGATTATCTGTTGCAAATTAAGGCCAACCAGGGTGATACGCTCGATGCTTTAGAGCACTGCTTCGCCCAATCCGCCGAACGCCCGCCAGCAGCCGAAACGACCGAAAAAAAAGGGCGCTCCAGGAAACCCGTCGTGTATGGGTGGATCTAGACAACGCAGATTATATTCGCGAGACGCTGGATCTGCCCGGTTGCCAAATTGCGCTGCGCGTGGATCGCGAGTTGCGTGCTGACGATGGTGAAATCGTGCTGCAC
Organism: Lacipirellulaceae bacterium; assembly: GCA_965249435.1. Classification (GTDB taxonomy): domain Bacteria; phylum Planctomycetota; class Planctomycetia; order Pirellulales; family Lacipirellulaceae; genus JAJRWS01. The sequence goes on from CBDFMC010000018.1 coordinate 121,839, forward strand.
GATACGCGCTACTATGTGAGTAGCCTCGATCCTGATCAGGTAACCGCCGCCGATCTCTTGCGGCATGTTCGTCAGCACTGGCGAATTGAAAACAGCTTGCACTTCTTGAAAGACCGCTGGTGGGACGAGGATCGTCACCACACCCGTCGGCCTGGTCTCTCTGCTTGCATGGCGGCGATCAACAACGCCGCCCTCTCAATCCATCGGCTACGATCCGACCCCGATCTACCCGTCCGAGCCGCGGCAGACTACATCGCCTGGAGCCCAGCCATCGGCCTGAAACTACTCAATTCCTGACTTTGCAGTTCTCCTGCCCAAGCAGTTCATGTAGACCAAGGCTAGCGGAATACCGTCCCATTCTCAGCCCCCGGCTTTGCCGGGGGGATAAGAATACCGCAGTGCTATGATGCTGGAGAAAACGATGCTGGAGAAAACGATGCCTGGAGAAAACGATGCTGGAGAAAACCGTGAAGGGGATTCTTCGCCAGGCAACCCCCCGGCAAAGCCGGGGGCTGAGATGACCTCTCGATAAAAAAACCGACGAACCGGTCGTCGACTTGAAAGGCTTCGGCTGATAAACAACCGCCGTGTCAGCTGAGTGCTTCCTCGGCGGCCGCTTCGGCCAAGTCGAGCACAAACTCCGCATCGGTAGCCACATCGTCGGCCGTGTCGACTTCCTCGAATTCACGGATTCCCGCGAATGCAGTGAATGGGCTCTCATCGGCGGGACAATCGCCGAAGCTGATGCCCAGTGCACGTGCGGCTTGCACGGCCGGGCCGTGCGGATCGACCTGGCGAATTTTGTTAACGGCCTTGATGATTGGCACGCTTCTCATTTCGGGCGGATTGTAGCAGATCATTTCGCCAAGCCGATGTTCGACGATCAGCCGCACGGCATGCGCTCCATATAGGGTGGCAAGCACGCGGTCGAACGTAGTTGGCGCTCCGCCACGCTGTAAATGGCCCAACACGGCCGTGCGAGTTTCGCGGTGCAGGCGTCGCTCGATTTCTCTGGCGACCAGATCGCCGATGCCGCCCAGCCGCTGCTGGGCTCCCTCTTGCTGCTGGCCAACGAGTCCTCCGTCGGGCAACTCGGCGCCTTCGGCGACAACGACGAGCGTGAATTTTTTTCCATGGCTTTCGCGGTCGAGAATTTTGTGGCAGACATTGTCGAACGTCCACTCGACCTCGGGAATCAGAATCACATCGCCGCCACCGGCAATGCCTGCGTGCAGGGCAATCCACCCGGCGTGTCGGCCCATCACTTCCAGCACCATCACCCGCTCGTGGCTGGCGGCGGTGGTGTGGAGCCGGTCGAGCGCATCGGTGGCGCAGGCCACAGCGCTGTCGAAACCAAACGTGAAGGCGGTTGCCGAGAGGTCGTTGTCGATTGTTTTGGGAACGCCGACAACAGGGATGCCATATTCATGAAACTGCTGGGCCACGGCGAGCGAACCATCGCCACCAATGCAGACTAAGCCTTCGATGCCAAGCTGATCGACGGTAGACCGAACGCCTGCGAGCAGCTCCGGGTCGAGTTCTACGCGATCCTGCACGCCGACCGTGGCGGCAAATCGACCTTTATTCGTCGATCCAAGAATGGTGCCACCCTGGTTCAGAATGCCGGTGGTATTTTTCGGCGTGAGCGTGATATATTGCACCGGGTCGTACAGGCCTTCGTAGCCTTTGAGGAACCCGACGCAGTCGTATCCCAACTGCCACGAAGTTTTGACAACGCCGCGAATCACCGCGTTAAGCCCAGGGCAATCGCCCCCACTGGTCAGAATACCAATACGTTTTTTGTTCATGCTGTATTTTCCACCTGCTTGTTTGTGCTTTTAATTCGACTGTTTTACTTTGTTTGTAGATTTGTAGGCCGGAACGAGCCACGCGAGTTCCGGCAATACCTGAAACCGCGGAAATGAAGTGCCGGAACTGCGTCGCTGACAGCCCGTTGAAAAAGTAACATTTGACGCAATTCATAACCCGACGCGTTAGCGAGGGATGCCCAGACAAGCGTTTTTTGTCCCTCGCTAACGCGTCGGGTTACGATGACGAATTTTTCAACAGGCTGCTAACGCTCCTTGTTCCTGCCTACGACTTACAAACATAGGGCACAAAAAGCATGTACGCGGCCGACAGAACCGGTATCATCCGTTTTTTCGGACAGCAGACAGAGGGCAGTAGTACCATAACGCAGGGTTGAACCACGAAGGCACGAATTACCCAGCGAAGCAAAGCCGCGACCAAAATGTCAGATTCTTTTTTATCACCGCAGAGAACACAGAGGGCGCAGAGGTCTTTTTAAGGGATTTTCTCAGCGCTCTCAGCAAAACAAACAAATCCAATGATTAGTGTTTATTAGTGTTTATTAGTGTTTATTAGTGTTCATTAGTGTTCATTAGTGGTTCCCTTTTGGTTGCGGCGTTGCCGCGCTGGGCTCTTTGTGCCTTTGTGGTTAATCGACTCTGCGCTGTAGAAGTAGGCAGTCTCACTATCTCCTGCCGACTGCCCCCTATTTCACCATCAGCCGCGACAAGGTTGCCAGCTTGCCCCAGACTTCGCGCAAGCTGGCTTTCGATTGGCCCGCTTGGCGATCACGAAATGTGATCGGAACCTCTTTGAATGCGGCTTCAGAACAATTCAGATACCAGGCAATTTCTTCGAGATAGGAATAGCCTGTCGCTTTGAGATCCTCGATCGGAAGCTCTTTTAGCTTCGACACTCGGTAAACACGAAAAGCTCCGCTGGCGTCGGTAATCGGCAAACGCAATGCGCGGCAACTTATCGCGTTGAGCACTCGACTTACCATGCGACGATGCCAAGGCCAACCTTCGATTTTTCCTCCTGCGATGTAACGCGAACCGACTGCCACGTCGTTCTGCTGGGCGGCTTCCAGCAGCGAGGGTAAATGCCCCGGGTGGTGACTCCAGTCGGCATCCATCGTGCCAAGCCACTGGTAATCTCGGTCGATCGCGGCCTGCAAGATCAGGCGGGCTGCCGTGCCCAGGCCTTGCTTGCCTTCGCGATGGATGCAGCGAAACCAAGAATGTTCGTTTGCGAATTGGTCGCACCAGTTGCCGGTGCCATCAGGCGAATTGTCGTCGACGACCAGCACATCGGCGGAAGGCAACTGCTCGCGGATCGCTCCGACCAGCGACGGCAAATTGTCCAACTCGTTGTACGTGGCCAGGGCGATGAGAATGTCGGTTGGCACGTGCATAAAAAAGCGATTAGCAATTAGCCGTTAGCGATTAGCTGTTAGCCAAAAATATATTCCGAGGAACAACGTAATGATACTCTGGCTAATCGCTAACCGCTAACAGCCACCGTATTCTAGTTGGCTGAATAGCTGTCGAAACTGCTTTCCTTGGATGACGGTAGCGGAGTTGCTTTTGTTTGGTTCGACAACCAGCACGTTTCCACGGGACTCGACATGGGCCCTTTGAGGTTTCACTTCCTCAATGGTTTCTTCCGCCTTCATGCCATCGGGCGAGAAAGTAGCCAACTGGGGTTCTTCCGATTTGACAGTTGGCGTCGCCAGAACAGCAACAGCCGATGCATCGGCTTCGCCATGACTCGAATCACAAGAACCTACTTCACAATGGCCCATTTCACAGCGTCCCAACTCCTGGGAAAATTGAATGTCTTGGCGATTGAAAACCGGTTGGGCCTTTGCTAATAGTTGACCTTCGAAAGAGGCATACTGATCAAGCAGCACCTCTTCGCTGGCAAACGCTTCTTCAAACGGATTGTGCGCCGTGGGTGGAGTAGCGACTTCCGGCACAGACGGAGTCGACTGTTCTGTCGGTGTGAACTGGCCCATCTCGCTAAGCTCTCGCAACAATTTTTCAGTCACATCGACCGATCCGAGTGGCTCTGATAAATCGATCGGACTGCCCGGCGCATTGTTGTCTCGCTGGTACTGCATGTTAAACGGGATCGAAGCGGGCATTTCATCCTCGACCCCATCTTCGCAAATACCATCTTCGCAAATAGTCATGTCGACGGGCGAGTCTTCTAGTTCACCAAATTCGACCGTTTCGCTTGCCTGTCCGGAATCGCTCATCGCGTCAACCGTAGGGCCATTCCAGGGAGCAGGCAATTGTTGCAACTCGGACCAGGCCTGTTGAACCAGCGCTCCATCTAGGGGATGGCATCCGGTCTCGGCAGCCATCCAGACCAACTGATTTCCCAGCTGATTGATCAGTCGCGGCAATCCATCGGTCGCGGAAAAGATCGCCTCCAAACCGTCGGGACTAATCAGTTGGTCAACATCACAGCCGCTGGCGGCAATCTGAGAGCGAACGTACGCGAACGTTTCCTCTCGGCCCAGCGGCACCAAATAGCATCGCACCGAAACGCGTTGGCTAAATACTTCCAACTGCGGCTCGGCAAAACGCTCCTCCAAAATCGCGCTGCCCGCCAGTACCAAGTTCACCTGGGGTTGGCCCTGATTCGACAGATTGGTCAGTACGCGAAGTTCTTGCAACAGGCGAGTTGGCAGAGAATCGGCCTCGTCCACCAGTAGCAGCATTCGATTGCCCCCGCCTTCCCGTGGGCGGAGATATTCGACCAGCGAGAGTCGCAATTCGCCTTCATCCATCCCTCGATACGGCAGGCCGATCTCAAACAGGATCATTTGCAGCAGCGCCTTACGTGTGCAAAGCTGTGCTCCGACGAGCGTGACAACCGACATTTTATCTTGAAATTGGGCGGCAAGGACTTCCAAGAGCAGCGATTTGCCCGTTCCTGCTGCCCCGATCACAATCGCAGGACCTTCGCTGCGAGTAATCGCACGCGAAAGCCGCATTCGCGATTCTTCCACCACGCTCGCGGGAAAGTATCGGCTAGTATCCGGTGCGGCCGGGAATGGGCGCGAGGGCTGGAGAGGTGTAGGGGCAACAGTCATAGGGGTTTCTTTCTTAACGGTGCAGACCATTGAAAATAGGACATCAAATTCTATTTAGCCGCGGGGCTTGCCCCCGCGCGATGCCAGACGCCGCGTCGGGTCAAGCCCGACGGCTAACTCTGATCGTAGGAAGTCCCGTCTGGACCCACATCGTATTGGATCGGCATTTCTGGCCAGCTTGCATCAGACTAAGCCGCAAGCGGCCCGCCGCTTGCGGCTTAGCGACACGAGCCGCTTGACGTTTGATCGACGGTGGAAACAATGGGAATGCCAGCAGACCGCCGATAGCTACCAGGAAAAGAAACCATGTTTCGCATCAAAATCTGTGGAATCACCACGCCAGAGGATGCCCAGGCCGCAGTCGACGCGGGAGCCGATGCCCTGGGATTGAATTTCTATGAAAAAAGTCCCCGATGCGTCACCGTCGAACAAGCGAAGGCAGTGGTTTCCGCTCTCTCCGACAAAACTCGAATCGTGGGAGTATTCGTTAATTGTGATAAAGATGAGATAGATCGTATCCGAGCGGAGGTTGGCCTTCATGGCGTGCAGTTGCACGGAGATGAGCCTCCAGAGCTTGTCGCATACTTCGTCAACGCGCTTCAAGAGCCGCCATCCGGCGCAATGGCTGACATCATTCGTAAAATGCGAGAAGAAGGCGACAAGAGAGGGGCCGACGAGCTTACCAAGATCGACTTAATACACAATCCTCCATGGATTATCAGGGCACGGCGATTACGCGATCGTGGCTTCAGCGTGATCCGGGAAGATATTGAGGCCTGCAAAGATGCAGGAGGGGCACCTGGGGCGATTCTGGTCGATGCGCTAACGCCTGGCAGGTATGGCGGAACGGGCGAAACCGTGTCATGGGCAGGTCTTGCGGATCATAAAAAATGGGTGGGGCATGTACCGCTGATCCTTGCCGGTGGTCTCAATCCCTATAACGTCGCTGAGGCGGTTCGGATAGTACGACCACACGGCGTCGACGTTGCAAGTGGGGTAGAGATTTCGCCCGGCCGAAAAGATGTCGCGAAGATGCGATTGTTTGTTGCGGCCGCCCGCACTGCGTTATCGACCCATTAGGCGAGCGGCGATAGAGAGAGAACTTACCTTGATAACCCGATGCGTAAGCGAGGGACTGAGGATAACGGGGTAATTCCCTCGCTTACGCGTCGGGTTAGGATTGGTAAATTCTCATCTGCCGATCGCCTTAGACCCGGTTCGCCTTGCCTTCTGCTGGCAGTCTGGGGTAGAATCATTAAAATCGGTTCGTTCGCTAATATCGGAAGTGGAGCACCGGAAATATCACGATCAGCGGCCACCCGATTGGTCGTTGTCCATGCAACACATCAACAATCAAACATCTCACATCAAACATCAAACATTCAGCAGGAGTCAATCCATCGTGTCACAAGTAGAAACCCGAATGCCCTATAAAGTTGTCAATTGTCCTGAAAAAGAATTCGAGCGATTGGCCGAGTGGGGTCGCAAGGAAATCGATCTGGCCGAGAACGAAATGCCCGGCCTGATGTCGCTGCGCGCAAAGCATGGCAAAACCAAGCCGCTCGCCGGTGCCCGCATTGCTGGCTGCTTGCACATGACGATCCAGACGGCCGTGTTGATCGAAACGCTCGTCGAGCTGGGGGCGGAAGTCACTTGGTCGAGTTGCAACATCTTCTCCACGCAAGATCATGCCGCCTGTGCGATTGCCAAGACGGGCGTGCCGGTCTACGCCTGGAAGGGCATGACCGAGGAAGAATTCGACTGGTGCATCGAGCAAACACTCTTCTTCGACGATGGGAAAACGCTGAATCTTATTCTCGACGATGGCGGCGACCTGACCGCGATGGTCCATGACAAGTTTCCTGAAATGCTCGAGGGGATCAACGGCCTGTCAGAAGAAACCACCACCGGCGTCCACAGGCTCTATCAGATGCACGAGCAGGGAACGCTCCGCGTCCCGGCAATCAACGTCAACGACTCGGTCACCAAGAGCAAGTTCGACAATCTATACGGTTGCCGCGAGTCGCTCGCCGACGGTATCAAACGGGCGACCGATATCATGATCGCCGGCAAGGTGGTTGTCATCGCCGGCTATGGCGACGTTGGCAAGGGTTGTGCCCATTCGATGAAAGCCTTGGGCGCACGGGTGCTCATCACCGAGATCGATCCGATCATCGCTCTGCAAGCCGCGATGGAAGGTTACGAAGTTACCACGATGGAAGACGCCGTCGTCGAGGGCGACATCTATGTCACGACCACCGGCAACCGCGACATCATCACCGGTGAGCATATGTCCGCGATGAAGAACGACTCGATCGTCTGCAACATCGGCCACTTCGATTTGGAGATCGACATGGCCTGGCTCGATGGCGAAGTCGACGCCGGCCGGGTGAGTGTCGACCGCATCAAGCCGGCCGAGGTGGGTGCCGTCGATAAGTATACGTTCGCCGATGGCCACTCGATTCTTATCTTGGCCGAAGGCCGATTGGTGAATCTCGGCTGTGCAACGGGCCACCCTTCGTTTGTGATGAGCAACTCATTCACCAACCAGGTACTCGCCCAAATGGCCTTGTGGAACGAGACCGAGAAATACGACCTGGGCGTTCATGTACTGCCCAAGGAACTTGACGAAGAGGTTGCCCGGTTGCACCTAGACAAGCTCGGCGTGAAGCTCACCAAGCTGACAAAAACCCAGAGCGACTACGTCGGCATCCCCGTCGAAGGCCCGTACAAACCGGAGTATTATCGGTATTAGGCAGCCGTGTTGCAACGCAACACACGGCGTCCCAGTCCAGGGCAAACATCACGCAAACACAGCATTTTCGATCTCGACATGCGAGACGTTCAGGCCACCTTGTCTTGCTTGTTCCAGGGCTTCACGCACGACCTTTGTAAGTTCCCCTGGGCGATGGCGAATCCAGATAGCTGCCGTTCCACCTCGCATGGTAAGGCTAGAATCGTCGAATCCGGCTTCGTAAACTGCGTTCTCCAGTTCATCAGAACTCAAGATAAGATAGAACTCAGGATTCATACGCTTGTTACTCCTGGACAGGAATCAACCTTGTCACGGATGTCCCTCTCCTCTCTCTGTCAGTATACACGTGAAAGGTTTTCAATGAAAGGGATTTCGGATTGTTGGTTCTTCAACTAGACTTGGTGGCTGTTGCCGTGCATTGCGTTGCAATGCGGCTATTCCGAAATCCGAATTCCGAATTCCCCCATGCCCCATATCTGCGCCTTTCGCGGAATCCGTTACGACCTTGGTCACGTTGGTTCGCTTAGCGACGTGATCGCACCGCCCTATGATGTAATCGATACGGAGCTACAATACCAACTCTACAAGCGGCACCCGGCCAACTCGGTGCGGCTGATTCTTAATCGTGACGAGCCGGGTGACGACGACACCAGCAACCGCTATACGCGGGCAGGCAGGTTCCTAAAAAACTGGCTGCGCGAAGGGGTGCTGTTTACCGAATCGGACCCGGCCATTTATGTTTATCATCAGACGTTTGAAGAGGCGGGGCAGACGTTCACGCGGCGCGGGTTCATGTGCCGTACGCGGCTCGAACCATTTGGCGAAGGCAACATCCATCCGCATGAGGAAACCCATGGCGGTGCGAAGGCCGATCGGCTGAAGCTATGGCAGGCTGCTCGGGCAAATCTCAGCCAGATATTTGGCGTCTATCCCGATGTTGAGAACCGAGCCCAGGAATTGTTGGAAGCAGCCATCGTCGGCCAGACGCCTCTTGAGGCGACCGATCATCTCGGCGTGTTGCATCGACTCTGGCCGGTGACCGACGTGCAGACGATCACCGATGTCGTCGGTGCGATGGGCGACAAACCGATTTACATCGCCGATGGCCACCACCGCTACGAGACGGCATGCAACTACCGCGACCAATTGGCTGCCGAGTTTGCCGAGCGCGATGGGTCTCTACACGGTGGGGAATTCGACCCGCAGCACCCGGCCAACTTTGTGCTGATGATGTGCGTTTCGATGAATGATCCTGGCATGTTGGTGCTGCCGACGCACCGGCTGTTCCGCGGCCTGCCCGCAATGACTTCCGTCGAATTGGCCGAGCGGTTGGGTGATTCGTTTTCCACCGAGCCGGCTGGCGAAGGCCCCAATCGGGCACCGTCGCTGTGGGAAGAGATCGAAATCGAGGGCGACCAAGGCACGCTTGGCCTGTTCGCAGCTGAGGACCAGCGGTGGCTAATCGTCCGCATCACCGATGTCGGCCGGGCAAAGCTGGCCGAGGCGGCCGGCAATCAGAGCACCGATTGGCAAGGCCTGGGCGTCAGTATTCTCCATCGGCTGGTGATCGAAACGCTGCTTGACTCGCCTAATCTTCCTGCCCCCAAATATGTCCGGGCGATTGACGAAGTGGTCGAGGGACTTCAACACGGCGACACGGTCGGCCGCGATCTCACGGGGCAGCTTTCCGAAGGAGGCCGCTTCGAGCTAGCCGCCTTGGTAATGCCCGCCACGCTGGAGCACATCCGCAAAATATCGTCCCACGGCGAGCGGATGCCCGCCAAGAGCACCTACTTCTACCCCAAGCTGCTCAGCGGCCTAGTCTTCAACCCGCTGGAGTAGATTGCGGATTGCGGAATCAGCCGTGTCGCAACGCGACACACGGCGCGATGCAGTAACCCGTTTCACGTGAAACAGTTTAGGCCGATCGCGCACATTGCAGCCTCTTGGCAGTGTGCGTGCTTCACGCGAAACAGTCAATTTGCAAAATTTATGGCGATTGTTTCACGTGGAACTGAATTTGTTCCAACTGGCGTATCTGGGAAATGTTGCCGATGCTTACAATCTGCCGCTCGTGAGCGTTGGGCAATTTGGCAGAGTGGGTCGAGTGGCTTTGCCGCCTTGGCATTTATCCGGCGTGGCCGCCGGCGCTAACGCCGTGATGTTCCATCCGATGCGCCGTGTGCTGCGTTGCAGCACGGCTATTCCGCAATCCGCATTCCCAAATCCGCATTCCTGCTATGCCTCGTGTTATTTGCATCGCGAACCAAAAAGGGGGCGTCGGCAAGACGACCACCGCGCTGAACCTCGCTTGCGGCTTCGCGATGAGTGGCCAAAAATCGCTCCTTGTCGATCTCGACCCCCAATGCAATGCTACAACCGGCCTGGGCCACGCACCGGCCGAGCGGCATCCGTTGGTCGATTTCAAGCCGTTGCGAGAATCGTTCCGTGATACCTATTTGCCCAACCTATCGCTGCTGCCGGGGGCGCGTAACTTTCAGGATGTCGACACGCTAGCCAACTCGACCGGTTCGCAGGCCATGATGGTCGCCGATCATTTGGCTGGCAGTTTAGGCTCGCTCGACGTGGTGATGATCGATTGCCCTCCTTCGCTTGGTCCACTCACGCAGACAGCACTTTCGATTGCTAGCGAAGTGCTGATGCCGATTCAATGTGAGTACTTTGCGATGGAAGGGCTGACTCAAATGATTGAAGTAATTCGGCAGGTGATGAGTCGCCCAAACAGTCGATTAAAATTCGGCGGCATCTTGCTGACCATGGTCGACCCGGCACTGGAACTGACCGCCGAGGTCGATCGCGAGGTCCGCGACTTTTTTGGGGAAATTGTTTTTCAGACGGTCATACCACGCGATGTGGCCGTGTCCGAGGCGCCGAGCCATGCCCTATCGGCAATCGACTATGCCCCGCGATCACGGGGTGCTCGGGCGTATGTAGAGCTTTGCCAGGAGGTAATGGAACGTGTCTAGAGAACGACGATTAGGCCGCGGGTTGGAAGCCTTGTTGGGACGCAGCTTGGATTCTCCCAGCGAAACCGCAAGCGAGGGGGAAACAGGCAGCGATAGGGACTTGGTTACAGGTGAATCAACGCCCGAGTTCGCAGTCTATAGCGGCAACGATTCGCCTGAGGTAACGCGCTCCGACGATGGCCAGCAATGGCTTGAGCTAGGCTCGATCGATCGCAATCCGTATCAGCCGCGGCAACAATTCGACGAAGCCGAGATTGCCGACCTGTGCGACAGTATCCGTACGCATGGCATACTGCAATCGATTGTCGTCCGCAAACTGGATGGCAGGTATCAGTTAATCGCTGGCGAGCGGCGACTTCGGGCGGCCCAACTGGCCAATTGGGAACGGGTGCCGGTGCAGATTCGCGACGTCGACGACCGCCAAATGGCCGAGCTGGCGATTGTCGAAAACGTCCAGCGAAAAGACCTCAACGCACTGGAAAAGGCCGCATCCTTCCAGCGATACCTCGAAGAGTATGGCTGCACGCAGGAAGAGTTGGCCTCACGTGTGAATATCGACCGTTCGACAGTTGCCAATCTGATCCGGCTGCTCGAATTGCCCGTAGCGGTAAAAGAGATGCTTGCCCGTGGCGACATCGCCCAGGGACATGCCCGAGCGCTGCTGCCCTTGGGCGAGGAGCATGAGCAGATCGATTTCGCCAAGCGAATTCACCGCGAGGGGCTTTCGGTCCGCGCAACCGAGTCGGCCGTGCAAGACCACATCCACGCTGCCGACTCGCCCCATCTCTCGGTTGTCGATTCCGGGGGAGCGTCGCAACCCGCAAAACCATCTCGCAGCGAGCACCTTGCCGCAATGGAAGAGCAGTTGCGGCTTGCTTTGGGTACAAAAGTCGACCTGAAACAAACGGCCAAAGGCCGCGGCCGCATTACGATCCATTTCAAAACGAACGAGCAATTCGAGCAGCTACGGTCGCTGCTGGCCTATTCCAAGGCCCCAGCGATTCCACGGCAAGAGGCGGGGTAGTGGACTTACGTATACTATCCAGTTGCCACAAGTCGATCTTGCGTTTACAATTTGTCTCACAGCCGTTTTCTGGCTGAAAGCTGATAGTCGACAGCTGAAAGCTTTTTTTCGGGGCGTGGCGCAGTCTGGCTAGCGCACCTGCTTTGGGAGCAGGGGGTCGGAGGTTCGAATCCTCTCGCCCCGACTATTAAATTGGAGGTTCAATTGGCCGCCGGGCTTCTCCCGGCGCGGCATTTGCGCGCCGGGACAAGCCCGGCGGCTAACGCCTCGACACATTCAGTTTTGTAGGGTGGGTGGCTTTGCTGCGCCAGCGATCGCTTGCACGGCGGCAACCAGTGCATCGATCTCGGCGTCGGTCGTTTTCCAGGAGCACATCAGCCGAACGCAACCCTTGCCGATGAAGGTGTACAATAGCCAGCCCTGCCTGCCGAGTTGCTCCACCCATGCGGTGGGCATCTCGACAAAGACGGCATTGGCTTGGCACGGGGTCGGGAGCGTTACACCGGGCACTGCGGAAAGCTCGGCGGCTAGCTTGGCCGCACATCGATTCGCGTGTCGAGCATTGCGCAGCCATACGCCGTCTTCGAGCAGCGCGATAAACGGCGCAGCCAAAAACCGCATTTTCGAGGCCAATTGACCTGCCTGTTTGCATCGATAATCAAACTCGCCTGCCAATGTCCGGTCGAAGAAAACGACCGCATCGCCGACCGCAGCCCCGTTTTTTGTCATGCCAAAACTCAACACGTCGACGCCCTGTTGCCAAGTTCCCTCCTTGGCCGAAACGCCCAGCGACGCGATCGCGCCGGCCAACCGTGCGCCATCCATGTGCAAACGTAGCTTGTACTGCCGAGCAACTTCCCCGAGTGCCGCCAGTTCGTCGAGCGTGTAGACCGTGCCCAGTTCGGTCGATTGCGTAATGCTAATCACGCGTGGCTTGGGGTAATGGATATCGGTACGACGCAACACCAACTCGCGAGCGGATTGCGGTTGAAGCTTCCCTTGGTTGGCAGTCGCGACCAGCAATTTCACCCCATGCGAGAAGAATTCCGGGCCACCGCATTCGTCGGTTTCCACATGGGCTACGTCGCTGCAGATCGCGCTGTGGTACGATTGGCAAAGCGATGCCAGGGCGAGCGAATTGGCTGCGGTGCCGTTGAAGGTGAAGAAGACCTCGCAATCGGTCTCGAAAACATCGCGCACCAAATCCGCCGCACGCTGCGTCCAGAGGTCGTCGCCATAGCCGGGTGCGAAGCCCGAGTTGGCTTGCTCCACCGCCGCCCAAACCTCCGGGCAGATCCCCGAGGTATTGTCGCTGGCGAATTGGCATCCTGGCTGCACGGTGGTCGATGCTGACATAGTTGTCGCATCTTATTCTATTTGCTTTGATTTACAAGAAGAAGCAGCCATCAGCAGTCAGCTATCAGCGGTCAGCCAGAGATTTGTAGGCCGGAACGAGCTACGCGAGTTCCGGCAATGCCTGAAAACGCTGTACCACGACGCAGAGCAATAAACCACCAAGGCACAAAGAGCACGAAGAAAAACAGAGGAATGTTGCAAACTGTAAGAAAGCAAACACGGCCAACAACCACCAAACAGCCGAAATAATGGGTTTGAGAAAATCGAGCTATTTTCCTTTGCTATTTTACTCTCTTTCTTTGTGTCCTTCGTGTTTTCGTGATTCAACACTCCGCTGTAGTAAAAATAGGTAGGCCGAAACTCACAGGACTCGTTTCGGCCTACAGAAATACTGCAAAGTCTCAGAGCGCACATCTCAGCCCACGGCTTCGCCGTGGGGTATTGGTGCGGTCGAACTGTTTTATGGAGAAACTCGTCGTAAAGCTCTTCGAGAGGCAACCCCCCGGCAAAGCCGGGGGCTTTCATAGGGGTTCTCTTGCAGGCAGGCCACTGGCTCAAAGACGCCAGTCGATCTCTTCGCCAAAGGCGGCCAGAGTTGCTTCGCGCTGGTCGATCTCGTCGGTGCTGTTGCGCAATCGCTCGGCAAGATAGTTCCGCGGGAGGTCATCCTCATGCCTGCGGTCGGCGAAGCGGTCGGTCTCGTACAAATCAGCCAAAACCCGGTCGTGCAACGCGGGGCCGAGGTCATCGGTTTCCATCGAACGCGTTTGTTGATGGACTGGTCGGAAGTGGTCCAGCCGTGCATTCAGACGCCCACCCGAACTGGTCGATCGCAGGTCGAGCCGCGTCGGCTGGAAACGGTTGGTGATCAATCCGACGGCATTGGTTTCCACGCTTGCGAAGACAGCCTCGCTGCTTGGATCTATAGTAGGGCCTACAGAACGAGTGGCGAGTGACAATGTGGTGACGGCGCTTGCCTCCTCGCTGCTAACCGATTGCTGCGCTACGGTTGCGGAATCGTAGGGCGCGGCATCGTAGGTTGCCGCAACAAGGCTCGAACTTCCAACGGGGCTTTCCGAGCTTTCGCTGCCGCCCGACATGAGAGCCATGGCAGCACCACTGCTGCTGGTTGTGCCGAAGGTCGCTTCCCAGGTACCCAAATCGGGTGCATTGACGGCTCCATCCTGGTTGGCGTCGCCATTGCTTAGCAAAGCACCAGACACGATATTACTGCCACGTTGCCAAGCAAGAAAATCGCTGCCATCGACATCGCCGTCGGTATCGAAATCGGCCGATTCAACCACCAGCGCCACTTGGCCCCCATTGCCAAAATCGGTTTGCCATTCCGCCAGATCGTTTCCGTCGACCGCACCATCGCCGTTGGCATCGCCCTGGGTGGGTGCCGCGCCGCTGGCTTGGCCGAAGCCACGTTGCCAGGCCAGGAAGTCGCTGCCGTCGACATCGCCATCATTGTCGAAGTCGGCACCATTGCTGGAGACCAGCGGTGCGGCGATCACCGGAGCAATGGCATAGTCTTCCACTTCGCCGATCTGGGCCAAGCCGGTCAGCGAATCGATATCGAACTCGCTAAATCGGAATCGGGCAAAAATCGTTGCCGCGTCGATCGTTGTCGGCACGTCGAAAAAGACCTCGTTCGCACCTGCCGGATCGAGCGAATTGAGCAGTAGCCTCGTCACCGCAGGCCCGCCCGACTTTCTCATCACTAGCCGCTCGCCGACGCCGTCGATCACATCATCGAAGTCGCCGTCGCCATTGAAATCCATCCAACCGGTCAAGTAGCCGCCCTGACGGCTGGCGGTGGCGACAAATCGGCCCGTGGTCGTGACACCCGGTTCAATCGCATCGAAAACAATGCCATCCTCGTCATCCCCAATCGCATCATCATCCAACGCATCGCTGGAAGGTTGACCATCCAGCTCGGCATCAATTCTTTGACCGAGGAAGAACAATCCCTTCGGATGCCGTGCACCATCTTCCGCCAGTGTGGTAACGCCATACAAGCCAGGCAAATCGCCGAAGTCGAGCGTGGCCGAGTTGTTAATGCCGAATTGAATACCCGTGAAGGTACCTGCCCCGGCAAGCACCACGGTAAACGGCAGATTGGCCAGCGGCGAAGTCTGTGTCAAAGGCGACGCCACCTCGACCCGTACCAAATGGCTGCCCGCGGGCACGTCGGCAAAGGCAAACGCCCCATGGATATTGGTGGTCGCTTCGGTATCACCCGCGTCGAACGCACCGGTGGCGTTGTTATCGAGATAAACACGGAGCCCGGAAATGCCTGCTTCGCCCGACTGCCGGGCGGCATCACTGTTCGTATCCTCGTAGACCACACCGAGCAAGATACCCGACAGGCTGGAGCCGTCGCCGGTGCTCAATCCGGGCGGCATGATGGCAAAATCAACGCCGGTAAACGTGTCGCCCGGCTGCACAAAGAAATTCGCCAAGCCGGAAGAGGGATTGGTCGGCGTCCAATCGACGGGTGTGACAACCCCTATGTTCATCACCATGCTGATGGTGTTGGGCACCGTGAGCGAATACTCGCCAGCAGCATCGGTTTTCACCAAGATTTCGCCCGCATCGAATTGCCCGTTTTGGTTCACGTCGCCAAAGAGACTAATTTCCGGCACGGCCACATCATCGCCGTTGAAAATCCCGTCGCCATTGGTATCGGCATAAACCATTCCGCTGAAATCGACCTGTGGCAGCGCTGGCGCCCCGGGATCCAAGAGGAAATTGATATTTTTCACATGGTCGGGGATGGCCGCACCGAAAGCATCAAGAAAATCAAAAGGAACGCCACTAGCATCGACCGGCACTTCCAGGGCGGCATCGTAATCCCAGACCTTGAAGAAATCGCTCGTGATGGTCCACTCGGTCTGATAATCCTTCAGGAACCCGGCAGGCGTGAGCGAGTCGTCCACGGCCGTGCGGCCGAGCGGATCGACGATCGAGATAATGTAATCGTCGGGCGTCAGATCGAAGTAATAATTCCCATCCGCCCCGGTGACAAACTGGTCGACGACCACGCCATCACTGGCACGGGTTGCGGTCACCGTGATATTGGCCCCCATCGACTCATGGTCCGGGTCGATAACATTGAACACTTCGCCGTATCGGAGTGTCGTGGGATCGCCATCAAAGTTGAAAATCTGCTGCTGAACTCGGCTATAGTTGAACTGGTCGTCCTGATTGTCATCGACCCCGATCAAGCCTTGGATACGCTGCGTGTCGGCACCGATCGGGCTGCCGTGCCACGCGATTTCGAGGCCCCCAAGGCCGAAGGAATCGCTCCGATCGTAATTCTCAATATGCAACTGCCATCCTTGTGACAATGGAATACCGCCGGCAGGCTCCATCGTTGTAGAGTCGAAGATAATCGCATTGTCTGATCGTTCGCCCCAGTTACGATTTGTTGTAAACGTCCATACAAAATTACCGTCATCAGGATCAACGGACCCTGGTTCACCGCCGATTGTTGCTAGAGAGATATTCTGCAGCGTAATAGGTTCAGTGATATCTACTTCGATCCAAAACTGATTCAGTTCTGAGTGGGTACCGTTTGGTGATACCAGCAGAACGCGGGCGCGATCCATAAACTGGGCGTTCGCGCCAGAAATCGACAGCTTCACGTCGATCGATTCCACCGTCATCGTGTTGCTATCTGGAAGCGCGAATTCGATAAAACCGCCACGAGTCTCGAAGTCCTGAGAAAAATCAGGGGCGTCTTCATAGTATTCGTTCCAATAATTAATGAAACCACCCGGAATGGAGCCGAGTATACCACCGGGCACCAGCTGATTTCCGCTATCGTCATTGCCTCTCTCCGCCGCAGGGATATTGAAATCGGGGCCTTCGGTAGGGAGGACAGAGGTGGTAAAGGTAAGCTCACTCGGAAGTGCTTGGTTCTTGGTATGCCATTGTTGGGCAAGCTGAACGGCCATCTCCGCATCAACCACACCATGTGCAAATCCGATATTTTGCCCTCCCGGACCGACGCCTTGGCTAATCGTATAGCCTGCTCCATTGGTCAAGACCGCTGGTGTAGGTTGAAAGTGATTGTTGTTTCCACCAGAGAACGCAGTCGCTCCAAAAAAACCGATGGCAGAGAAGGTCGGATCGAGTGTAGGAGATAACGTTTGCAAATCTGGATCGATCGTTGGATCGAATACATCGGGATCGTGAAACACGGGCATCTGATTGATGATCCATGTGTTTTGCGTTGCACCAAGTCCGAGCGTTGAAGGTATATCAAACTCGGCATTCTGCCTTGCAGAGCGTATGAGGATTTCCTGTACATCGCGCCAACTGAGCGAAGGATTGGCTTCCAACATCAAAGCCACCACACCGGTGGCGATTGGCGTCGAGGCTGAAGTACCATTGAAACGGGATGTGTAGTCGGTGTCGGCCAGAAAGTCCCGATCGAATTCTTGTCCCGTGTCGGGATCGGGACTGATATTAGAACCGAATTCCCCGGTCGTGTCGGTAGTCCAAATGCCACTGCCCAGTCCCGTGTCATCCACGATGTCGTAGAACACTGATCCCGTGGGAGCAGCTATGAATACTGCCGAACTGGTTTCTGGGTAGTCCGTGAAGGTACCATCGAAGTTGTTAAAGAAACCATCATGGTCCACCCCCGTTACCCCGATCGTGTATCTTGAGGCAACGTAACCATCGTACGAGGCGGTATCGAAGACGCCGTTAGGAAGAAAACCCTCATCGAAATTCGTGCTCGCCCCGTTGCCGGCGGCCCAGAGGTGAATAACCCCTTTGCCATCGCGACCAAAAATAACCGAATCTCGCAGTGCCAGGAGTTCGTCCTGTGTTGGACCATCAATCGAGCGCTCCAAATCTGACGGTCCCCAGCTATTGTTGGTAATGTCGATTTCATCTGTGGCAAAACGAAAGGCATCGATGACCGACTGCTCCGTTAGAAGGCCGCCAGTCAAATTGATGGGAGCCAGTGTCACTCCGGGCGCAACGCCCGTACCACCGATGCCGTTATCCGCGATCGCGCCGATCAGCCCGGCCACGGAAGTCCCGTGAGAATCGTCGAGAAAAAAGGGATTACCGTCGGTGGCCCCGGTCAGAGCATTGAGCTGCAACGTCGAGGAGATGTTGCCCGCCAAATCGGGATGGTCTGTCTCGACACCCGAATCAATCACCGCGACGACGACGCCCGCGCCGGTAAATCCAGCGTTCCAAGCGGGCGCTACATTGATATCTTCACCCGGTATGCCAAAGATGACCTGGAAATCAGGGCTACCTACTTCTTGCCCTGTGTTGATCAAGTGCCATTGGTTGCCAACCAGGGGATCAGTTGGTATTGAACGGGTTGCCGACGGGCCGTACTGGTTCTCTATGTTTTCCAGAAGCGATTGCCAATAGAGTTCCTGCTGCAGGATGGCAAGTTCGCCTTCTGCCGTGCTGCTCGACAGAGATTGAACACTAAGTTGAATATCGTCCGACACTGCACCTTGCAGTTGTGCGAGCGGGCTCTCCGCCGAGAGCATTTGCCGTGCTTCGAGCGACTCGAATCCCAATCGCCGATTTTCCAGGCGACTCTTTTGACGTCGGCTTAAACTCGGAGGGCGGCGTTTACCTGTGACTGAATTCATGCGGAGCTTTCGTTGGAATGGGCTGTGCACTTCGATGTCCTCTCTGTTGCCTGCTATCGCTATATGCTTTTGCTGTGTGGGAAAGAGACTCCGATGAAAGCCCCCGGCTTTGCCGGGGGGTTGCCTCCGGGAGGAACTTGCCTTCGGGAAATGCTCTCCGGGTAAATGTTCTGCTCGGTGGAGATGTAACTGTTCCGCGACCCCCCGGCAAAGCCGGGGGCTGAGGTGTGATCTTCGGGACCATGCAGGGCGCCTTTCCTAGGCACCCGCTAGCCTTGCTGTGATCGCACCAGCTTTCATCGTAGTTAGCATCCGATTTCCCGTCAAATTCTGTGCGACCGATTTCAAGGGCCTTTTTACGGTGAATGTCGTAATCCGCCTGTTTCGGGGTTGTTTTTTTGGGTTCTTCAGAAAATTTAGTGGCTATTGCTGACTGTGGCGATGAAGAAACCTCATTTCAGCCCCCGGCTTTGCCGGGGGGTTGCCTTCGGAAAAATGTTGCCTTTTGGGAAAATCTCTGTTTGGCGGAGGTGGGGACCGTTTCGCGACCCCCCGGCAAAGCCGGGGGCTGAGATTGCGGCTGGGAAGTTCCGGCAAAATTTGCGGCTTATACGGGAAACGCTGATTATTCGGGCCATGACAGTCCGATAACTTATTCCAACTGAACCGAAGCCCTTGCACCGGAGCGATTCGGTGCTGGAGCAAGGCCTGAAATGGGGGATTCAACGGATGAAATTTTGCCTACATGCCAGTTTGACCGCAGTCGGCTGGACACTCGGACTGCTGCTCTCTACGACGGCCTTTGCTCAAATCGATTCGGGGGGCTACCGGCCACCCCATTTTTCCGCGCTCGCACAACAGAACCAGATGCAGCAGATGCAGCAGAGGCCGACGACGCCCATGCCAGCATCGCCTTTGGCGGGCGGCATGTCGGCTGCCGGGGGCGACGCATTTATGGACGCCCATGGCAATCCCATCGTGATGCCAGCCAACTATTGCCAGGGAGGATGCCAAGCTGGCTGCCAAGGCGGTTGTCCCGACGGGGCATGTGGCTACGGGGGCGGGGGTTACAACGACGGCATGGCCGTGGATTTTGGCGGATACAGCACGCCCGACCAATGTGGCCCGCACTATTTCGACGTGTCGGCCGAGGTTGTTTACCTGAAGGGGGACGACCTGTTTGAGGGTGTGCCGGCGTTTACTTCGCAAGGCGTAGGAATCAACGCGCCCAAGTTCCTCGACCCGGGACAGTCTTCCGACGATTACGAACCAGGTTGGCGGATCGCGGCCCGATACGACATTGGCCCTCTATCGGTCCTCGAAGCAACCTACATGGGGTTGTACGACATCGCGTTTAGCGATCAGGTTTTATCGGTCGACGTAACGAATCCACCGACCGATTTTCAGCTTTTCTCCGTCTTTTCCCAGTTCGGAACGGGAACGCTCATTCCGGGCATCGACGACGGACGAGTTCATCGGCTTAACTTCGAGTCGGACTTGCAGAGCACCGAGTTCAGCTATAGGCGCTATTGGGTTGGCACCAATCCACGCGTCTCGGGCACCTTCTTGCTAGGTTTTCGCTACCTGCGATTGACGGATGATTTGACATTCAGTGCGGAAGGTTTGGTAGCGGCTTCGACCGATACCGGCATGCGGATGTGGAGCGGCGAGAACGATCTGGTCGGTGCCCAATTGGGCGGCGACGGCTGGGTTTGTTTGCGACAGGGATTACGCGTCGGGGGCGAAGCGAAGGCTGGCATCTATAACAACCGATTCAAGTTCAACCATTCGGCCGACTTGCCTGGAACCAGTTCCGATTTTTCAAGCGATACCGCCGGGAACCAAGTTGCCTTCGCGACCGAGGGAAGCGTGACAATGGTGATGGATATCTTGCCAAGCTTGTCGCTGCGAGGTGGTTATCAGGTGCTTTACCTGAACAGCCTGGCAACGGCCGCGAACAATGTCGACACCAGCAATTTCAACTCGACCGCCGTGCTTGACCAAGCCCATGTGCTCTATCACGGCTTCAACGGCGGCCTGGAGTACATCTGGTAGCGGCATTTCATGCCAGTGGGTTGCTCGCGTGAAAATGTTGCCATCTCAGCCTCCGGCTTTGCCGGGGGGTGCCTTCGGGGGAATTTTGCCCTTGAGTGAATGCCCTTGGGTAAATGCATTGCCAAGTGGAGATGTGGATCGTTTCGCGACCCCCCGGCAAAGCCGGGGGCTTTCATTCCCACACTCCCGAACACCCTCATCTTCTTGCCATTTAGTGGACACTTCCCGGAGAAGTCTCTATCTTGAACATCTGAGGCACTGGAACAGTTGGCCGCAGCTAAATAGTCTGACAATAGCTACTTAGGGGCTGTCTACCCGGTCGCAGTTCACTCCCGCCAAGCAAGACTTGCTGGCGTGGTTGCCCTCTTGGACGGAACGCCAGCAACGCCTCGGATTTTTCGTGCTCGGTTTTTCTGCAACGTTTTTTTGCAACACCTGGACGCGACAAGTATAATGGCACTTTGGATTTAGGTACCGATAGATTTTGCCCGAATCCCCAAAAATCCCCACCTCAGAAATACCCCAGCAGAAATACCCCAACCCAACCGATCTTCCCCCTTCTAGGATATCCACCATGGCAACTGGTAGTTGGTTTCGCAAACAACGTTCACACTCCGGCAGCAAAAGAACGAGCAAGAGAGCACGGCGTCGGCAGGCTCGCCAATCGACGGCTGGTCCGCTTAGCCGTTCCTTGAGTATGGAACAGCTCGAAGATCGGCGGATGTTGGCCCTCTTTGCCGTCAACAATCTTGGCGACCTCGACCCCGACGATGGAACGGTGCTCGTCGGTTCGCTGCGACAGGTCGTCGGGTTGGCCAATGCGAACGAGGGATCGGACACGATCATCTTTCAAGATTTCTTGTTCAATGGCCCGGGATCGGGAGTGATCAATCTGGACACGCGCGCAAACGAAGGTTCGTTGCTTCTGACCGACATCGGGGGTGTCGAAATCATCGGGCCGGGGCCAGGATTGCTGACCGTCAACGCTGCGGGTAGAAATCGAATTTTTCTCGTCGACGATGGTAGTGATACCAATGCCTCTTCCGTCACGATCAGTGGGATAACTCTCTCGGGCGGAAATCCGTTGGCCGACGACAATGATGGGCGCGGCGGTGCGATTCTGAACCGCGAATCTCTTACCTTGCAAGAAGTTGCGATCCTCGACAGCTCCTCGCGGGGTGGCGGCGCCATTTTTAATGACACCGGCTCCTTGCAAGTCGAGCGCAGCTTGATCAAGGACAACACTTCCCAGTTCGGGGGCGGAGGGATTCAGAACGGGCTTGCAGACCAAACAGACAATCTGCCCAGGACGACGATTGTCAACTCCACCATCACCGGCAACACTGCCACCGGCACTCCTGTGGATGGCGTGGAAACCGGCTATGGGGGCGGCGTCTTGAATCTTGCCGGCACGGTCAACATCGAGCAGAGCACCCTATACGGCAACGGTGCATCGTTTGATGGAGGAGGGGTATCGAGCCAGGGATTCGATCCCGAAACGGATGACGAATCGGGCGAGCCGACGGTCACCTCGGGCCTCGCGACAACGAACATTCGCTCGACGATTATCGTCGGCAACACGGGGGCCGAAGACGCACCCAACGACGTGGGGAGTATCGGTATGGTAGAGGGCGAAGATGGAGAGGATCCTATGCCGTTTGAACCCCAGATAAACAGTCTTGGTTTTAATCTTTTCGGCGTGCTGACGCATCCTGACGTGACTGCCAACGAAAATGTCACCTTGCCACCCAACGGTCCCGGCGACATCGATGGCGTCGACCCGACGTCTCTGTTTATTGACGATCCATTCGCCCTCGATCCGGTAGCCTGGCTGAATGACTTTGGCGGGGTGCTGCCCGTGTTCATGCCCGACATCAACAAAGTTGACGCAACTCTTGGCGTCAATCTGGCGATCGATCTGGGTGACCCTCTATTTGTCAATGGCGAGTTCGATCAACGCGGTTTTCAGTTCGTACGGGCGTTCGACGCCACAGGCCTGGGCGAGCCGTTCATGGACATCGGTGCCGCAGAAGTCCAGTTGGGTAATTTCACCGTTAATACGTTGATCGACGAAGTCGATGGACGCTTCAGCGATGTGCCCGTTCAAGAGGGAGCCCCCCCCAACAACATTCTCAGTTTTTTCCCCGATTTATCGCTTCGCGAAGCGATCGAATTTTCCCTGAAGAATGAGCCAAGTCTGCTGTTCACGGGTGCGACACCGCCGTATCCAGGCCTGATCGATCCTGTTTCAGGCTTGCCCTTTCCTGCTACGATCACTTTTGATGTCGTTCTGACCGACCCGATTCTCAATCCCGACCCGACGATTGCTACCGCCGCCCCAACCATTCTGCTCACGCTAGGTGAATTGTCGGTCAGTTCGCCGGTGATTATTCAGGGTCCGACGTTCGATCTTGAAGTCGATGCGACAGGCAATGATCTCGTGCCAGGGAACAACGGCAGTGGGTCGCGGGTGTTTGCTGTTTTTAACACGGTCGAGATCAACAACTTGATTCTCCGAGGGGGAAACCAACAGGAATTCGGTGGCGGCATCTTTACCAGTGGCGATCTGACGCTGAGAAACACCACCCTTCTCGACAACGCAACCACCGGCACAGGCGGAGCCATTCATGTTCAAGAGGGCACCCTGTTGGTAGATGGAACGACGATTCGAGACAATTTTTCTTCCAGCAGCGGTGGCGGCATCTACGTCGCCTCGGGAACTGTTACGGTTAGCAACTCGACGATCTCGGGCAATACCAGCTCGTTTCATGGCGGGGGCATTGCCAATGCGGATGGCAATCTCCTCGTTCGCTATAGCACGATGACGCTCAACGCGGCAGGCTCCACCTTGGGCAGCGGCGTGGCCAGTTTTCGTGATGCGTCGGCCACGACCGAGATTCGCTCCAGTATTATTTCCGGTAATGTCATCAACGACGTCCAGCATGTGCTGCCTGGAACGGACAATATCGTTTCGCAAGGCTACAATGTGGTTGGCAACGGCAATGCCGTGAGTGCCGGCATCTTTTCCATGCCGGGCGACCAGTCGAATGTTCTCGATCCGATGCTTGCCCCGCTGGCCAGATTGGGAGGGCCAACGCCCGTTCATCGGCTCCTGCCCGGAAGCCCTGCGATCGACCTGGGCGATCCCAACGCGGCAGGCCTTGGCAATGTCCCCTTCTTCGACCAGAGAGGATTTCCTTTTGACCGCATTGAGCTAGATCCTGACACTGGGGTAGGTCGGATCGACATCGGTGCGTTTGAAATCCAGAACGACGTGCTGCTGGTCGGCGATCTTTTCCTCGATCCTCTCGCCGCCTTCCCGACTTTCGTCGCGGCACTCGATGAATCCAATTTGACTCCTACGTCGGAATCGATAGTTATTCTCCCAAGTTATTTTGGGGAGATATTTCCGAGCATTCTGGCGATCACCGATTCGGTAGACATCATTGGGCTGCCCGGGCTGATCTTCTCCACAATTCCTTCTTTGGAAATTCTGATTGACGATGGCAACAGCACGTCACTGCTCGACGTCTCGATTGACAACATCAGAATGCAAGACAACACGAGAATCGTCAGCCGAGAGAATCTGACGCTCACCAACATGCAATTCGTCAACAACGCGGCGACCGCAAGCGGGGGCGCGGTCTCTCAGCAAGGGGGAAAACTGACGATCTCCGACAGCACGTTTATCGGAAATTCCGTTGCCGGCCCGGGAAGCTCGGGGGGGGCTGTCCATGTCCTGAGCGGCGACTTGGAGATCAACAACAGCTTTTTGTCGGGAAATACAACCGACAACTCCGGCGGCGGCAAGGGCGGCGCAGTCTACATCCGAGACGGCAACTTCACGGCGAACTACTTGTATATCACCGGCAACGTC
The DNA here is from genome assembly GCA_965249435.1 of Lacipirellulaceae bacterium. GTDB lineage: Bacteria > Planctomycetota > Planctomycetia > Pirellulales > Lacipirellulaceae > JAJRWS01. Next base: position 146,441 of record CBDFMC010000018.1, read on the forward strand.
GCCGCGGCGGCTACCGGCGATGGCGGCGGAATCTATGGCCGAGACAGCACGATGCTGCTCACCAAGGCAACCATCAGCGGCAACAGCACGACCGGCTCGAACTCCGAAGGGGGCGGCCTCGCTGCCAAAGATAGCGATATCACGCTCGTCGACCCTGCCGTGACGTTTAACACCACGTCCGGAACCCAATCGCGTGGCGGAGGAATCTTCCTTGATGGCGGTAGCCTCGACGTCCAAAACGGCAACTTCTTTAGCAATAAAACCGTCGGGCAGTTTTCCTCCGGAGGCGGTATTGCGGCGGTCAATGCCGAGGTGACCATTGCCGGCACTTCAATCAACAAGAACGAAGCGCTCGGTAGCTCTAGTCATGGTGGAGGCATCTATGTGACTGGCGGAAATCTAACCGTCCGGGAGAGTGCTGTTATCAACAACAAAACCACCTCGTCGAACTCCAACGGCGGTGGCATCTATAGCAGTACCGATCTATCGGGCACGCAAACCACGTCGATCATCAATTCCACCATCTCCGGCAACTCGACCAATGGCCGAGGTGGAGGCGTTTACAATGCGGGTGGGCTTACCGAAATCAGGCATAGCACCATCACAGCCAACGACGCGCCGCTCGGTCTTGGCGGGGGCGTCGCCAGCTATGCCGACACGGCAACGACCCGAACCGATGTTTTTTCCACCATCATCGCGAGCAACACGGCAAATAATGCCGCGGGCGTGCCCGACGACGTCGCTTCGCTCGGGGGCCCTTTAACCAATTCGATCAACTCGCTCGGTTTCAACCTTATCGGCACAGGCGTTGCGACAACTGCTTTCGTCCATTTGGAAGCCGACTTCGACGGGGACAACGATGTCGATGGGAGCGACTTCCTAGCCTGGCAACGTGGTTTTGGATCGGGACCCGGTGCATCAAAGTCTGCCGGCGACGCCACGGGCGATGGCTTCGTCACGGGCGAGGATTTAACCGAGTGGAATTTCGGTTTTGGTGGAGGCGGCGACGTAATCGGAGTCGTCGATCCCAAGCTAGGGCTGCTGGCTGATAATGGCGGCCCCACTTTAACCCATGCACTACTCGTCGGAAGTCCGGCAATCGACACGGGCGATCCGGCGGCCGTCGCTGGCGTGGGGGATGTTCCACTGACCGATGGGCGCGTTGTGTTCAACCGCGTTTTCGGTGGTCGTATTGATATCGGTGCCCTGGAGCAAGGGGCAGATCCCGTAGCGGCAGCGACAGCATCTCTGACTTCATTTTCATCGTTGGCGTTAGTATCGAACACCCAACAGGAGCAAGTCGCTCCCTTGGTGGTTTCGTCGTATGCGTCGGTGTCGTATGCATCGGTGTCGTATGCATCAATGCCGGAGAATGAGGGAGCGGAGCGGATTGATTTATCTGGTACACCCACTTTAGCAAGCACATTAGTTGCGACAAACGGGACGCTCATCCTCCCAAGTCGAGCCGCACAATTGAGCGAATCGATTCAGCTTCTCGATGATCAAATGGCGGTACGAGGTTTCATCGCATCAGCGACAGGGAACAGGAAAGAAGCCGCGCGTGATCAGTCGATCGCCGACTATCGCCCGCCAGCTAAGATTGATGCCCTTTTGGCTGTTGCAAAGATCAGTTCAGATACCAATTTTTCTCAAATTAGATCGGATGATATCCAGGACCTAGCGTTTGAGGTCGAGGATGTCATCTTCGAGATGCTCGGAAGCGATGATTCTCTGCCCATTTGAATTTTTGGTTCATGTCGCAATCTCAGCCCCTGGCTTTGCCAGGGGCTGAAATGCTTTTTTCGAGCGGCATCCGATAAATTCCCCGAAAAACAATTTTTTTGTGTTTTTCGTGGTTTCTTCTTGGCCTCAAACAAGTTCGCTTAACGCGCCGTAAGCCGCCTCCCAATTCTGAAAAACCTCGTCGACTTGGGCGGCGAGTGGCGCATCGGGGCCATCGGTTGGCTCCGTCGTGTGAGACAATTTCCCCAAGCTGTCGGTCGACCAGCGCTCCGCAAAAAAGTTGTCAAAACCGGGCTTGTCTCCCAACTGGCGGAAGGCATGGTCAAGGACACTTTCTTCCGTGAGCGAAGCCGTATTCGAATGGGTCCTCTGCGAGCGGTTTGAGACGAGATGATTTGCGACAACGCCGATCGCTATTTCCGGCTCCTGAACGGCTGGCGTCGAGAATGCTTTCGCCAAAACGGCCGAACCGCTGGCAGAATTTGTCGCGATCGTCGCGGTTGCGGCATCCTGTGCGTTCGGCAAAGCCGCCCGCGCCCCGGCAACGGTCCAGGCCGCGTCGATCCCGCCGATCGAATCGGAACTCCCTATTTTTTTCTTGGCGCCATCGACAATTAAGTGGCGAAGCTCCCCGGCCGACAATTGCGGATTGGCCGACAACGCCAGCGCGGCAAGGCCGGTCACATGAGGCGTAGCCATGCTCGTACCGTTCAGGGTGGCAAAGCCGCCAAACGGCACAGTGCTGTGGATTTCCACGCCGGGCGCATCGACCTGCACGGTGCGCGTGGTGCCAACCTTGCTGCTGAACTTGGCCAAGCGGTTGTTGCTGGAATAGGCACCCACCGAAAGAACATTGTCCAAATCTCGGCTATGAACGGCCGGGAAACCCGGGTGCATCGACCCAGCATTTCCCGCGGCGGCAATGACCAGGACGCCATGCTGCTGGGCATATTCCAACGCGTCGCGCAGCTCCGCATTATTAGCACCGCCCAAACTCAGATTGATAATATCCGCCCCATTGTCCACCGCATAGCGGACCGCCTTCGCCACGGCCGAGCTGCTACCGCTGGCGTAGCGATTCAGCACCCGCACCGGCATGATCGTCGCCCCGTAGGCCACGCCGGTGGTCCCTTTGCCATCGTGCGCCGCGGCAATCGTCCCGGCAATGTGCGTGCCGTGCAGGTTGTCGTCCATCGTGTTGTTATTGCGGTCGGCAAAATTCCAGCCGTAAACATCATCGACAAACCCATTGCCATCGTTGTCGATCCCGTCGCCGGGTAGCTCATCCGTATTCTGCCAGATGCTCTCTTTCAACTCGGGATGATTTCGGTCGACGCCCGAGTCGATCACCGCAACCAGGACGCCCTGCCCTCGATAGCCGCTGGCCCAAGCTTCCGGGGCGTTGATGGCATTGAGATTCCAATCGATTGCCCCCCCATAATTGGCCACATTGGGCAACGGCCCAACGGGGCCTTTGGGCGTCGGCTTTGGGTCGGGAGTTGGAATGGGTGCCGGTTCAGGTACCGGCTCCGGAATGGGCACCGGCTCCGGAATGGGTATCGGATTCGGGTCGGGAGTTGGAATGGGTGCCGGTTCGGGCGCCGGAACAGGCTTGGGCGTCGGAGCTTGCTTCTTCGCGACAGGCTCAACAACCTCTGCCGTGAGTGTCAATTGATAAGGTGTTTGACCGAAGCCGGCAGCCTTCACCACAATGCGGTAACTTTCCGCGGGTAGACTAACTCGCAGCGATTCCGCCTGGAATCCATCACGCGTCGATTGGGCCAGTAGCAACCCATTCTCGTTGTAGAGAAAGAGGTCCGCGTTGCTCGCCAAACCGGACAGCTCCATCTGCACGGTCGATTTATCGACGAGTTGGAAGCGATACTCGCTCGACGATTGGCGAATACCGAGATGGCCTTCGACGCGGCCAGCATGCGTGAGTTGGCCAAAATCATTCGCACCGGTCGAAAAACTCGTGACGACCGATTGCGCGAAGATGTCTTCTATTGGAGCTACGGCTGCCGATATTTGCGGCTGCGATAGCGATCCCATCGATGGGTCGGCAGCTTGCTTCGCTGAAAAACCCGACAAGTCCGTGGCGGTGCCACTGAGCAGGCACCTCGCTTCGAGCTGTTCCAGCCGAGCGACGCGATTCATCCGATCCATTAAAATATCCCTTCTCTGTCCTTGTTCTCGTCAATCAAATCCCCGGCCACTGGATAGGGAAGTCTGCACAACCAGCATGGTCCCGACTTCGGTATTCGATACAAAATCCGAAGAGGCACTCAGCGGACGTGTCGCGATGCCCGTTCCGTAGACATCGCTTCAAGACGGGCGGTGAAACCCCGACGGGCGGCAACCCTCCAATTTTGCGCCACCTGTGTATATCCCCGAAAGCAATTTACCGTGCCGGTTGGCTTCCCGTCAACAAATATGCAGGAAAGACTGGAAAAAAATGGCTGACCCGTTATACATGGATGCAAAGATAGCACCGGCGTGAGTCCCTCTCCACAACGATGTTTGGCGTGTTTTGCAGGGAAAAACAAGATATTACGCTTCCACATCGGATCAAGTCCCCCTGGCAAACTAAACGGGTCTTGCTAGGTCTTGCGGGCGGCTTAGGCTACAATGGAACTAGTCACAGCTAAGAGCAAAATTAGCCGTTTTGGCGCTAGCCACGGTTATTGCTGCAATAACCGTGGCTAGCGCCAAAACGGCTAATCCCAAATCAAAGACGGAGAAATCAACCACGGGTGGCATCAGTACATCGGAAACAGAATGGTCGCAAGCAGGGGGTCGAAAGCGAATCGGCCGTGCTGGTTGGCGTGGAGTTGCCTACGCATACTTTCCACGGCGAACCGCTCGACGAGTTGGCCGGCTTGGCCGAAACGGCCGGGGCAACCGTGGTTGCCCGCGTAACGCAAAAGCGACAACGGCCCGACAAAACAACCTACATCGGCCGTGGCAAGGTCGAGCAGCTTGATCAGATGATCGAGGCGACTCATGCCGACATCGTCATCTTCGATAACGATCTTTCACCAGCCCAAACGCGCAATCTGGAGCAGGCGCTCGACGTCAAAGTGCTAGACCGCACGGAGGTGATTCTCGACATCTTCTCCAATCGGGCACAAACGCACGAATCGCGTCTAGCCGTGGAACTGGCACAGCTCGAGTATTCGCTCCCGCGGCTGAAACGGATGTGGACCCACCTCTCGCGCATGAAGATGGGCGTCGGCATGCGCGGCCCGGGTGAAAAGCAATTGGAAACCGACCGCCGGTTAGTCGAAAAACGGATCAGCGATCTCAGGCGAGATTTGGTAAAGATAGAAAAACGGAAAGAACGCCAGGTCGCCGCGAGAAAAGATCGCATGACCGTTTCGCTGATTGGCTATACCAATGCCGGCAAAAGCACGCTGATGAACGCATTGACCCATGCAGACGTGCTGGTCGAGGACAAGCTGTTCGCCACGCTCGACACGCGCACACGTCGGTGGCAACTGCCCGGTTGGGGACCGGTGCTGCTGAGCGATACGGTCGGGTTCATCCGCAATTTGCCTCACCGTTTGATCGCCAGCTTCAAGGCGACGCTGGAAGAAACTCGCCAGGCGGATTTGCTCGTTCACGTGGCCGACGCCAGCAACCCGGCTGCCTTGGATCAAATCTTGGCCGTGTACGAAGTGCTGCAAGAGCTGGGCATCGAGGAAAAAGATACCCTGCTGGCATTGAACAAAATCGATCGTTTGGAAGATCCCTTGCAGATCGAGGTAATTCGTCGGCGCTACCCCAACGCGGTAGCATTTAGCGCCCACACGGGCGAAGGCCTTTCCCGCCTGGCCTCGGCGGTGAGCCATGCGATCAGCCACGATTTCCTGGACCTCGAGATCGAAGCCGACGTGAGCAACGGCCGACTGCAAGCCTATTTAGCCCGGTTTGGCGAAGTGCTTAGCAGTACATTCGTCGAGAACCGCGTCACCTTCCATTGCCGAATTGCCAGCAAATACCTAGGTCACATTGAAGGCGAGGATGTGCAGGTGCGCCAACTCATTGAGTCAAGTTAGCCGCCGGGCTTGCCCCGGTGCGTGGGCTTGCCCCGGTGCTGCGCTCACGCGCCGGGACAAGCCCGGCGGCTAACGAACATTCTCCTGTCTGCTGATTGCCCGATGGCTTACCGTTCAATACCTCAATCTCGCATTTTGCTCACCGGTGCCTCGAGTGGCATTGGTCGGGCACTGGCACAAAAACTCGCTCGGCATGGCGTTCGGTTGTTATTGGTCGCTCGCCGGCGCGATGCGCTGGAAGCGCTGGCCAAAGAAATTACGACTTCGACCCATTCGGAAGCACTGGTCCAGTCGGGCGACCTCACCGATCCAGAAGTCCGGCGAGCTGCCATCCAACGTGCCCAACAGACCTGGGGCGGTTTGGACATACTGGTCAACTGTGCCGGCGCCGGCGCGCATGGCCGATTTGTCACCGCCAGCGAAAAAACATTGCGGCAGATCATGGAAGTGAATTTCTTCGCCGCGACAGAACTAACGCGGCTTGCCATTCCGCTGCTCCAGGAGGGCCGCGATCCATTGGTGGTGAACGTCGGTTCGATTTTGGGACACCGCGCAATTCCGCTTAACAGCGAGTACTGTGCAAGCAAGTTCGCACTGCGCGGCTGGAGCGAATCGTTGCGGGCGGAGCTGCGCCGCCTGGGCGTTGGCGTGCTACTGGTGAGTCCCGGGAGGACCGAAACCGACTTCTTTAGTCATCTCCTAGAAAAGAAAACCACCACACCATGGGATAAGATGCAGGGTATTTCCCCCGATGCCGTGGCCCGACAAACGATTCGAGCCATCGAGCGCCGCAAGCACGAAATAATTCCCAACTGGCATGGCCGACTGCTCGTGTGGCTCAATCGCTGTTGCCCCGGTTTGGTCGATCGATTGATGAATCGGTTTGGATAGCCGCGTCGCAACGCGATGCACGAGAACAACCGCCATGCTCGAAATCCTCTACGACAATGGCCCATGCCTGGTCGTCAACAAGCCCTCGGGCCTGCTCACGCAGGCGCCGGCGGGGATTGATAGTTTGGAAGTGCGCGTGAAGGAGTTTTACCGCCAGCGTGAAAAAAAAGAAGGAAAAATCTATCTCGGCCTGCCGCATCGGCTCGATCGGCCCGTGTCGGGGGCGATCGTTTTTGCTCGGCATGTGCGCGCCGCTCGCAAACTCTCGTCGCAGTTTGAAAACCGAACCGTGGAAAAAGTTTACTGGGCATTTGTCGAAGGGTCGGTTCAGCCCGACGAAGGGACCTGGACCGACTATTTGTACAAGCGCCACGGCATGGCCCACGTCGAGGTGGTCGACCGCGATCACGTCGCCGCGAAACAGGCCGTCTTGCATTACCGAGTCCGCTGGCAATCGTCCGTGGGTACATGGTTGGAAATCCATCTGGAAACGGGCCGAACGCATCAAATCCGTGTGCAGGCGGCCTCCCGCGGCCATGCCGTTCTGGGCGATGCACAATATGGCAGCACGGTACCATTCGGCGAGCAACATACCGACATCCGCGATCGGGCCATCGCGTTACACGCCCGACAATTGGCGTTTCGGCATCCCATGACAGAGCAACCGGTCGACCTCATCGCCCCGCTACCCGCGGCATGGGATGCGCTCGATTTGCCACGCGAATTGGTTGATTAGTATGAGGCAAGCGTCAATAGGACATTCACCAGCCGTAGCCGAAGTCGCCAGACTTTGGATCGGCCCATTCGCGAGTGATTGGCAAAGTCTGGCGACTTCGGCTACGGGAAGATTTCATCTAGCTTTTCTGGCTAAACGTTGAGTGCTGAAAGCTGAACGCTATTTGAGTGGCTCCCGGCATCAATCAACCCCGAAGGGGTGACCCGATGCCAGCCCGGGGTGGAGCGAACGTGAGCCACAGCGAACATTCGCGCAACCCTGGGTAACGAATCCCATCAACACAATAACCCCGAAGGGGTGGCCCTAGATTTCGCAAGTTCCAACCCATTTGTTAGGGCCACCCCTTCGGGGTTTTTACTGGTATCTTCCATGGTATCCCAGGGTTCCGCAAATGTTCGCCAAGCTCACATTCGCTCCACCCTGGGCTGACATGGGTTCACCCCTTGACGCAGCCCCGCATGTGTCCGACAATGGCGGCGAACGATAAAATGCCGGCTTTCATCTGGAGGAAATGGCTATGGGCGAACCATTTATTGCGTCTGTCCAATACGGAGACTTGAAGGGAACCGTCTCGATTGACGGTCACGAGGCAGGCGGGCCGCTTCGCGATCTGGCCAAGCATACTTGTTTGAAGACAGGCTATTGGCCGATTGGTTTTGGACTTGACGGCCTTGATCCTAACTCGGACGGAAAAGTTTCGATTACCGTCTTTGGAGTCGATCAGAAAACAGTTGGCGGCACAGTTGATGAGATACGGACTTACGTGGAAAAACACGGTGGTAAGTTGCCCGTAGTCGGTTTTCGCGGAGAGATTACTGCTGGAAGTTTTGCGCAACTCTTTAAGCGTTTTAGTCTTCGTGCCCATAGCAAAGGTCTTGGGCTAGAGCCAGAAGCACTCGACATTGCTGGCTACAAATGCGGTGAGGACGATCACTGATTCTTTGCGATCAAGGAACTCAGGAGACCGGGGAGGGTCTGACACCTTTTCTCGTCTGACCGTGATGGCGTCGATAACTACCCCGACAGTTGCCTTGATTTCGTTTTCTATACAGGTTCGCCGAAAGTGACCAGTGAAGTAATCGTGCGGACTGGGGATTTTCCCGATGACGAAACCACAAGCGACCATCGTCCTGTACTAGCTCATGTAGAATTTGACAGCGACAACAAGGCCAGTGTGAAGCCTAAAGCGATCAGCCCGCCATCACGTCTTTTTGGTAGTGATCCTGAGAAACCTAAAGCGGCTGAATTCCGCCACTGGCTGAATACTTCAAGTAAAGTACGGCACAACGCTGGCTGCCGAAACTACAAGAATACCAAACGCGGTAGGGCTTGTTCTCCTAGTGAAGGTAAGGCGTGTGGTATCTGTGGTGGCTAACTAATGCTACTAATTATGATCGTAGAGAGAGAAATCTCTATCGAGAAAGAGAATATGAAATACTCTGCCGTCCCTGAAACCAACCATCGGTGCGGTCCCGCAAAACCTAAATGCAAGCATGCTCACGTCAGGAGTCACGATATTGGGTAGTTTTGTTTTGATATCATCTTGCTTTATTTTCTCGCTTCCAGAGGCGTGCCTTCCGCTTCGTTGAATTTCAGACCAACTTATCTTGCTCAACTTATGAAGAGTGTCAGCAAAAGCAGCTTTCTTTTCGGCATCGCACCTAGAGAGGCAGTAATCTCCACTGAGATTGTGTAGACAAAATACAGGCGTCAAAGAGTTTGTTGAGCCCGTGTCAGAATTTGGGGTAGCTAGATTCGCTCCGCCTTTAGCTTTCGGCCTGCGAATACGTTTACTCATTGATTAACTGAGTCTGAAAGTAGCTTTTCATTGATTCATGGGAGATTACAGACTCTTTTTCTGTATCGCGCCAAGGTGGTTCCTGATGAGTCATGTCCCGCAACTTCCATGCTGAAAACTGGCCATAGATGTCTTGTACTTCTTGTAGCAATTCTTCCTGCTCAGAAGTCAAAGAATCTGGATTGATTTCGTCTGGGAACGGGATGTTTGAAGCCCCATGCCTTTTGAATGTGTGGTACATCACTTCCACTACTGGTCCGTGCGTCCAAGCGACTATCTGCTCATCAAAAAGTGGGTTGTCGTTCAATGCTAAATGAAAACCTTGAGCGTAATAAACGAGTTTCTGTAGTTTCAGGTTTGAGAGAGTATCGCCAGCATCCTCGTCTGTCTGCGAGAGGAAATATTTTGCGACATCAAAGCAAGTGGCCATATCTAATCCTCCATTTGAAAAAGCTGGTAAGAGATTGAAATTGGGTATCGACACCCACTACTCAAGTCTATTCGTTTGTACATCAAAAGCAAACTCTACCCATGCAAGGCGAAAAGAATCTCATTAGCCTCTAGTCTCATTAGGCAAGCTGTGAGGCTAATGAGATTCTTTTCGCCTTGCAACCCCAAATCACTGGCCTTGCGATGTAAGTGACTTGCAGGTAACGACTTACGAAGTCTAGCTGAAGTATTTTGCAGCGGGGAATTCTGTCCTTCTATTATTTTCGGCATAAACTGCCATTTACTACCCATGTTTCAAGGTCACTAGGTCAATTGATTAGACTTACCGGTTATCATGGCTGAACACGGTACAAACCCGCGGGTGGCCCAGACACTTTTCCGCAGTCCGTATCATGCCCAGGTACTGCTAGACCGGAAAAGTGTCTGGGTGGCGCAGCCACAAGAGGAACTCAGCGCTGATACCCTCTCGTGCTGCGCACACCGACAATCGGCCGAAAGAGACCTACACAATGGCAACGTCATCTACGGCCGACTGTCGGTGCCACCCCAGGTACGGGGCAGAACTATTGCTAACTGCCTACAAATCTGACGCCTACCCATGTCCTTCCAAGAGGAATTCCTAGCGATTCTTCGACGCCATGACCTGGAGTGGAACGAACGATACATCTTGGATTTGGGCGTAAACTACTTTCACCCCGTTGGGGCTTCCCTGTGAAATTTCAACCGTACCAGGGGCTCACGCCCCTGGCTATTGACGATCGCCGCTTCGCGGCTGCATGACTGCGCTGTGCGGAGACCGTTGAATATACCGGCAATAAGTGGGTTTGAATTATCAAGGTGCTACGCATCCCCGATTCCGTTTGCTATGCTGGTGCCCATGCTTGCCAAGTTGTACACGTTTTCGCTGCTCGGGATCGATGCCTTGCCCGTCGAGGTAGAGGTCGATGTGTCGCCCGCCGCGCTGCCGAAAGTGTTGCTGGTTGGATTGCCTGAGGCGGCGGTGAAGGAAAGTATGCACCGTGTCGAGCGAGCGCTGGTCAACAGCGGCTTTGTTCGGCCGGAGAATCGGGTGGTGATTAACCTGGCCCCGGCCGACCTGCCGAAACAGGCTGCTTCGTTCGACTTGCCCATTTCGCTTGGCTTGTTCGCAGCCAGTGGGCAATTGGACTCCGAACGGTTTGGCGAGTATGCCGCGGTGGGCGAGCTGGCACTCGATGGGCGGATGCGACCGATCAAAGGGGCCTTGTCGATGGCGATGGCAGCGGCCAAGCAAAACTTGCGCGGCCTGGTGGTGCCGAGCCAAAACGCGGCCGAGGCGGCTGTGGTGGAAGAGATCGACGTGATTGCCGTCGACAGCCTGACCCAGGCGGCCGCATTCTTTGCCGATCAATTACCGCTGGAAGCGACGCCGTCGCGGGTGGCTGAACTGTTCGAGGAGCTTAATCGCTATGAAGAAGACTTTGGCGACGTGCGTGGCCAGGAAATGGCAAAGAGGGCAATCACCCTAGCCGCTGCCGGCCAGCATAATCTGCTGATGGTCGGCCCGCCCGGCTCGGGCAAGACGATGCTCGCCAAACGGGTCCCCACCATTTTACCCCGGCTACTCGCTGAAGAGTCGATCGAAACAACGCGCATTTACAGCGCGATGGGCAAATTGCCGGGCGATCAGCCGCTGATGGTTTGCAGGCCGTTTCGCGCGCCGCACCACACGATCAGCAATGCCGGTCTGGTCGGCGGCGGATCGATCCCCACGCCGGGCGACATCAGCATGGCCCACAATGGCGTGCTATTTCTGGATGAATTGCCCGAGTTCAATCGGCAGACGCTGGAGGTGCTTCGCCAACCGCTTGAGGATGGCTACGTCACCATCAGTCGGGCATTGCAATCCTCGACGTTTCCCGCCAATTTTATGTTGATTGCTTCCTTAAACCCGTGTCCCTGCGGCTATCGCAACGATCCGCGGCGCGAGTGCCATTGCAGCATCCCGCAGGTCGAACGCTACATGTCGAAAATCAGCGGCCCGCTGCTCGACCGCATCGACCTGCACATCGAGGTGCCGGCCGTGCCGTTTAAGGAGCTGACCGCTACCACGCCAAGCGGATCGGACAGCCGCGCGATGCGTGAGCAAGTCGAGCGTGCCCGGGAGCGCCAGGCCGAGCGTTTTGCCGATTCGCCCACCCGTACCAACGGCCAAATGACCAGCCGACAATTACGCCAAGTCTGCCGGCTCGATCAGGCTTGCACCAACCTACTCGAGACAAGCGTCAACGAAATGGGCCTCTCGGCCCGTGCCCACGACAAGGTGCTACGCGTCGCCCGGACGATCGCCGATGTGGATGGAGCGGCGGACATTTTGCCGGAGCATATTAACGAAGCGGTGAACTATCGGATGCTTGATCGGCAGTTTTGGAGTTGAGGGAAATTCGGAATGCGGAATGAAGTGAGCCGTGTTGCAACGCAACACACGGGCGGATAACCTGCCACCACATCGGTTGATGGTTGAAAGTTGCGAGGGGTAGAGTCGATTGGTAACGAACCGGCGTGGCCGCCGGCGCTAACGGGATGCTTGGCGTTTTGTATTCCGCTTTCGGCTTTTCGCTAAGCCGCAAGCGTCTGCTTGGCCGGTCATTTCGTATAAAAACCGGCTGGGGTGCGTCTCGCGGGGTTTGCCCCATTTGCGGCGAGTCAGGGCGAAGGAGAGCGTGAGTTGCTCCTGGGCGCGGGTGACGCCGACGTAGCAAAGCCGACGTTCTTCGTCGATCGTGTTGTCGGCCGTCTCGAGCGAACGCTTGTGTGGCAAGATGCCTTCTTCCATGCCGACCATGTAGACCTGCGGGAACTCGAGACCTTTGGCCGAATGGAGTGTCAATAGGGCGATCGCGTTGCGGTCGAGTTGGTTTTTTTTGTCGTCGGTGCTGTCGCGAGTGCCGAGTGAAATGTCGTCGAGAAACTCGCGCAGCGCCGGCTGCGCGGCCTCGCGCTGGTAGCTGGCGGCGGCGTTGACGATTTCCTCCAGCGATGCCGTGCGGGTTTCCAGTTCCAACGTGTCGGGATACTGCCGCTCTAGTTGCCGCGTGTAACCTGTTTGGTCGATTACTTTTTGTACCAAGCCATTCATGGGTAAGTGCCCAACCTGTTGCTGCAAACCTTCCATCAACGTGCGGAATTTTTTTACGGCGCTCGTGGCCGAGGCCGAAAGGCCACACGCCGTAGCTGCGTTGGGGATCACTTCCCAAACGGATGTCCCCGCGCGAGTCGCAGCCTCGACCAGTTGTTTTACCGTCGTGTTACCAATCCCGCGAGCTGGTGTGTTGATGATTCGCAGCAGGGCAGGCTCGTCAAGCGGGTTGTCGATGACTTTCAAATAGGAAAGCAAATCGCGGACCTCCTTGCGGTCGAAAAACGACATGCCGCCGACGAGCACATAAGGCAATTTAACTCGACGCAGCTCGGTTTCAAAGCTCCGTGGCTGCTCGTTCGTGCGGCAGAGGATGGCGAAGTCTTGTGCCCGAGCGCCGGGCTGGCTGAGCTGCTGTTGGATATCGGCGACAATCCGCTGGGCCTCTTGGGTCTCGTCTTGCAGTTGCAAAACTCGCGGCCGCTGCCCGCCACCGCGTGCAGCCCGAAGCACCTTTTCATGCCGATTGCGGTTGAAGGAAATGAGAGTGTTAGCGTAGCTAAGGATCGCTTGCGTCGAACGGTAGTTGTCTTCCAGCCGCACAACCTTTGCCTCGGGCCAATCTGTTTGAAACTGCAAAATGTGTTGCACCTCGGCCCCGCGCCAGCCGTAGATCGATTGGTCGTCGTCGCCCACAACGCACAGATTACGGTGCCCCATCGCAAGCCCCTTCACGATGTGGTATTGGCTGGCGTTGGTATCTTGGTATTCGTCGATCATCACATGATCGAATCGGCCTGCCTCTTCACGTCGCACGACAGGAAACTTTCTGAACAACTGCTCGGCAAGGCTGAGCAAATCATCGAAGTCGACCATCCCTTTCGCTTTGAGATTGTTTTGATAACGGCGAAAGGCCGCGGCAGCCAGGTGCTCGCGGTCGGTCTCAGCGATCGACGCGGCATGGCTTGGCGACGCGCAGCGCATTTTCCAGCCGCTGATAATCGCCAGCAGATCGCCCGGGCGGAGCGACTCGTTGCCGACACGGATTTCGCGCAGCGCAGACCGGGCTTCCGATTCCTGATCGCCCCGATCACAGATGGTAAATCGCTCGGGATAGCCGAGCCGCCGGATGTGCCGACGGAGAATCCGCACACAGAGCGAATGGAATGTGGAAATCTGCGGCCGGGGCCTTTTCGTTCGAGTTCCTTGGACAGGCCGTTTGCGTTTCCCCTGCAACGGTTTTTTTTGCAAGAGGGCCGTCGCCCGCTCATACATTTCGCCGGCCGCTTTGCGAGTGAACGTGACGGCCAAAATCCGCTCGGCTGGCGTGCCACGGCGAATCAGTTCGGCAATGCGATGTGTCACAACGCGCGTTTTTCCCGTCCCAGCGCCAGCCAGCACCAGCATCGGCCCGGTAAGCGTACAAACCGCTTCGCGTTGAGGAGGATTCAGACCGGAGGACATGAAGAGTTGGGAGGCGCGAGTTGGGAGGCGCGAGGGATCGGTTTAGCTAGAAACCCTCTGGGTGCATCCTAGCCGGAGTGAACCCTATGCGGAAGGGTATTAAGAAAGGGGAATTCAACTCGCGCCTCCCAACTCGCGCCTCCTATGGACTTGACGCTAAGCTGTTGGGAGCTTTACACTTCGGTAAATCAGTTTACTTTACGCTTAAACAAAATCCCTCCATTGCCACACGGTTGCCATGAAAAGCGAACATCGTCACGATTTGGAAACCAACGAGTTGGCTCGACACTTGGCTGTCTGGATCAAGAAGGTCAAGCCGCACTCGAACTTGCTGATGGGCGTGGCAGGCGTTGTTCTGGGGCTGATGGTTATTAGTCGGCTCTGGTCGGCGCATACCGCTTCGCAAGAAAGGGCGGCCTGGGATGCGTACGCCATGGCGACCAACACGGCCGATCCGGAGCTAGTGCAATTGCAGCGTGCTGCTGACGAACACCCCAACACGATCATGCAAGAATGGGCCTACGCCACTTGGGCTGATCGTCAATTGCAGATTGCCGCGCAGCGCTATCTGATTGATCGCGATGCCTCCCAAGAACGAATGTTACGGGTGATGGGCGTCTACGAAACGCTAGCGGTCAACGCGAGGGACGAGCAAGTTCGAGATCGGTCCCACCTGGGCCTGGCCCGAATTTACGAAATGCAAAACAAACTGGAAGATGCGCGGAGCGAGTACCGCAAAGTTCAAGGTGACATGGCTGCGCTGGCCGGCGAGCGAGCCACGCAGTTGGAATCGGCAGAAGTCCAGGCGGCCTGCCAGTGGTTGGCTTCGGTTGAGCTACCCAAACAGACTCCACCCGCCGGTCCCGGCATTCCAGGCGAACGTCCTAATTTCGATGCAACGCTGCCCGCGGCAAGCGGTGGAGGCACCTCGGTTGACTTGACCAAAACGCTCGAAGAATTGTTCGGTGGCGACGATTCGACCGATGCGTCGGACGACACGGAAAAGGATCGGTACTCAGAAGATTCGGGCAAAGCGGAATCAAACGCGGAATCAAAAGCTGAAGCAGAAGCGGATAATCAGGAGGCCGAGCCTGCCGATGAAACCCCGGCGGAGCAATGAATGCCGGCGGTGGAAAACGGGATGACGGCGTGCCTGGCGAATTGTCGTCTGACGAATCACCGATGGACGTATCACCGACGGAAGGAGCCACGTCATTTCAAGTGCTCGAACCCTCAATTGGGGGGCGGCTTGATGTCTTTCTTACGGACCAATTGAGTGGCGTCAGCCGAGCACGCATCCGCCGCGGAATTGATGCAGGACTTGCCACCATCGACGGCACGGTTCGCAAGGCATCGTACCGGTTGGCGGCAGGCCAAACCGTCCGGTTCACGCTCCCGCCACCGCCAGCCCCTGGCCCGCAACCCGAGGCGATTCCGCTCGATCTTCTCTACGAAGATGATGCGATTGCCGTGGTAAACAAGCCGCCCGGCATGGTAGTGCATCCGGCCAGAGGGCATTGGTCGGGCACGTTGGCTAGCGCGCTGGTGCATCACTTCGGCCAGCTTAGCAATGTCGGTGGACCAACGCGGCCCGGGATTGTCCACCGGCTCGACCGCGACACAAGCGGTGTGATTGTCGTGGCAAAAACAGACACAGCCCACGAAAATTTAGCCAAGCAGTTCCAAGACCGCAAGGTACAAAAACAGTACGTGGTTCTGGTCGCCGGCAATCCCGACCGCGACCGCGACCAGATCGACCAGCCCATTGGCGACCATCCATCACAGCGAGAGAAAAAGGCGCTGCGCGCCGGCCATGCGTCGAGCCGCGAATCGCAAACTTTTGTCGAGGTGGTCGAGCGATTTCCCGGAATCGCGTTGATGCGAGCTTTCCCCAAAACGGGCCGAACACACCAGATTCGATTGCATCTTTGCCACATTCGCTGCCCAGTTCTTTGCGACAAACTCTACGGCGGTCGGTCGCAGCTTACGGTCGGCCAGCTTCGCACGCTCTGCCGCAACAAGCAATTCGCAGTCGAGTTTCCGGAGGAGCACATCCTACTCGACCGCCAAGCCCTGCACGCCGAGCGACTCACGCTGGCTCATCCCATCTCGGGCAAAGAAGTGACGTTCACCGCCCCGATGCCTGACGACATGGAGCAACTCATCCGCCTGTTGAAAAACTAGGCTTTGTCAGAAAACCTGAGCCGAACGCGCTAGCGTCGGGCGAACCTGCGAAAAACATCGAACCCAAGCGCCCGAGGCTAGCGCCTACGGCTCACATTACGGCATCATCGGGGTTTTCTGACAAAGCACTAGTTGGACAGCGCCACTTTGAGTAATGATAGCACTGTTAAACACTGAATCTTTATGGAGTTGCGACGAATCCTTCCGGTTTCACTCACTAAGAGTCTATCTGAATACTAGCATCGGTTTTTCACGGGTTTTGCGGAGCTAGAAAAGTTGAGGGGAGAAAAGGTGTCAGGGGGAGAAAAGGTGTCAGGAACCGTTTTTCTTCTTTTTGGGTCGGCCTTGAGGGCGACGTGTACTCTCTAGGCCCAGTCGACGCACCATTCGGTCGCACCAAGTCGACTCGCCAAGCGGACAACCTCGCTGCACGCTCCGACGAAGTGACGACAACTCCGCTTCGGGCGGAAGATCTCCCGCCGAGGCCAGAAGGTCTTCGATCTCGCTGAGTATCTCCCGAATGTCTAAACTGCTCATGCCACAATTATACGCAATAAACAGCCGCGGCTACTGCTAGCGGTTGAGAAGATACGGATTTCGGATATATTTTCTTGACGCGGTCGTAGCTGACCACTAAATTCGGGGACGTGCTAGCTGTCGTTGCTGGCACGGCGGCAGGGTCGAGCCGTGCGAAAACCGCAAATTTTGGCCGTGGTGAGTATAGCTCCCAACATCACACCATTCACCGATAGCGTCATGGGCATTCTTCAGAAGGCTTTTTGTAACAACTTTTCACTCTGCTTAGCCGCTCTATTATGCATTGGTTGCGATGCTGCGCAGCTTGCGAAAGAGCCCTCTGTGCCAATATACGTGAGACAACTTCCTCCTCTTTTATTACAGTAGAGGGCAGGAGGTAATTTTGGATGGATCACGCACAGGAATCGCCCGCCGTGGCGGGTGTTGGGGACTCGGAAGTTCCTGAAAAAGCGAAGCGCCGTCGGTTCGAGGCGTCGTATAAACTGCGAGTTCTGGAGGAGGCGGACCGGTTGACGGAAGCTGGCGAGGTGGGCGCCTTGCTCCGCCGCGAGGGGCTCTACGCGTCCCATTTGGCGCACTGGCGCCGCCAGCGCGACGAAGGTTCGCTCTCAGGACTCACGCCCAAACGGCGCGGTCGCAAGGCGAAGCGGAAGGATCCTCTGGCGAAAGAACTCGACAAGCTGCGTCGCGAGAATCAGCGTCTGGCCGAGCGCCTTCGGCAGGCGGAGATGATTATCGACGTTCAAAAAAAAGTCTCGGAGATGCTGGCCACTCCGTTAGAGAGCCCCGAGAACGGAGAGAACGAATGATCGTATCCGCCGAAACTTTGGGCAAAGAGGTCGGTTTGCAGAAGGCTTGCCAGGCGCTCGGCGTGAGTCGGTCGACCTTGTATCGGCGGCGCCGCCGCCCTGAAAAGGCAGCCAAGTCGTTGCGCGCCGCCTCGCCACGCGCTTTGAGCGGCGAACAGCGGCAAGAGGTGAAAACCGTGTTGTACTCGAATCGCTTTCTCGACAAAGCGCCACGCGAGGTCTACGCGACCCTGTTGGACGAAGGCGAATATCTCTGCAGCGTGCGGACCATGTATCGGTTGCTCGAGGAAGACAACGCCTCGAAGGAACGTCGCAATCAGCTTCGGCATCCGAACTACCAAAAGCCTGAGTTGCTGGCGACCGGCCCGAATCAGGTCTGGTCTTGGGACATTACCAAGCTGCTGGGCCCGAAAAAATGGACCTATTACTACCTCTACGTGATTCTCGACATCTACAGTCGGTACGTCGTGGGTTGGATGCTCGCGCATCGTGAAAGCTCGGATCTGGCGTCTCGGTTGATCCGGGAAACGGTTGAAAACCAAGGAGTCTCCGAGGACCAGCTCACCCTTCATAGCGACCGCGGGCCTTCGATGGCATCGCAAAGCGTGGCGCAATTGTTGGCAACACTCGGCGTCGTCAAGTCGCATAGTCGCCCGCACGTCTCGAATGACAATCCGTTTTCCGAGAGCCAGTTCAAGACGATGAAGTATCGACCAGAATTTCCGGATCGGTTTGGCGGCTACGAAGACGGGCTCGGTTTTTGTCGCTCGTTTTTCAAGTGGTACAACGACGAACACTACCACACCGGCATCGGGCTGTTGACGCCCGCCATGTTGCACCACGGGACAGCGGACCAAGTGATCAACCAGCGCGCGAGCGTGTTGCAAGACGCTTACTCCGCGCACCCTGAGCGATTCGTGCATGGCTGTCCCAAGCGACAGTCGGCACCGGAAGCTGTTTGGATCAACCCACCGATCGAATCGCAACACGAAAACAAAAAGGGGCATCCCGAAACGCATTGTCCCGGAAAGCCCCTTTCTGAAAACAGGGCGGCGACGTCTTTGACGCACCCTCGACCTGGCTATCCCTTGACGAGTTGCGTCCCCGCAGAGCTCGCTTCCGTTTCACCAGGCGAATTCCAACCTACGGATTTTACCCTCGACCTACAACCCTCTTTGAACACCCGAGCCATGCCTGAAAAAATCCCGGGGGTCCGGGGGCTGGCCCCCGAAGAACCACCAAGCGAGCAAACGACAATGAAAGCGCTACACTAAATTCGAAAGGTAGCTGTCTCAAAGTTATTGACACATTCCGGAGCGCCCTCCCTCATCTCTTAGTCTAAGCTCAGGAAAACGTGGGCTGCTTTTCTTGCTATATCACTTGGGATACCCCGACGAAGATATTACAAATGTCGATTATACTTCCACTTCTGTGCGGCATGCTCTTACTCAACACTCAAAGCGGAATGGCGGCATTTTGCAAGAGGTGACCTTGAAGAAAGGCTTAGCTAGTTCCTGTTTCCCAAATCAGAATATTGTGAAATTCGTCTGGCGGGCCGGTTTTGGTGTAGCAAGAAAAAGACGCATCGTTATCCTATTGAAAACAGAACGAATCAAAGAGCCATTTTACCCAAGGAGAAGCGGGCGATGCGTTTGAAAGCTGAAGCGATTCTCGATTTTGGATGGGCCAACGAGAAGGCCGACAACCAAACGGTACGGGATTATCGTGACGAGTACAAAACGCTCGGCCAGTTGCTGGACAGCCGGCCCGCGATTCTCGATGTGGTCCATCGCGACCTCGAACAGCTCAGCCAGACGACGTCGGCACGCGGCCGAAAGCCGATCTTCACCAGCGAAAACCTGTTTCGCGCGATCCTCGTCTTGCAACGGGAAGGACTCGACTATCGGGAAGCGTCGATCCGGATTGCCGAAAGCGAAACCTTGCAGCGGTTTTGCCGCCTGCTGAAAAAGCCGACCATCGACTTCACGCTGCTGAACAAGGCATTTCGCGCGATTCAGCCCGAGACTTGGGAACGGATCAATCACCTATTGGCCCTCGGCGTCGTCGCCGAAGAAACGGTCTCCCTGGAACATGTGCGAACCGACACGACCGTCACCGAATGCAATATTCACTGGCCGACCGACTCCAGCCTGCTGTGGGACGTCTATCGCGTGGCTGCCCGAGAAATGTCGACTGGTCGAGAACTCGACCCACTCCGTTGTCCTTGGCGATTTCACGCGAAGAAGATCAAAAATCTGCATCTTTTCGTCACGCGTTACTCGAATAGCACGAACAAAAAGCGTCTCCGCCAGGTCCGCCAGAATATGAAGACGCTGATCGTCCGGGTCGAGGAAGCTCTGGAAAAAGCGGAACAATTCGTCGCTTGGGCCGAACGTTCGACGTGTGTCGAGTTGGCGACGATTGCCCAGTCGCTGGCGAACCGTTTGCCGGTGATGCGGCAGGTCGCCGAAGTGGCTCGGCGCCGCGCGTTCGATCGAGAGCAGGTTCCAAATGCCGACAAAGTGTTCAGCATTTTTGAATCTCATGCGGAGTTGATCATGCGTGGACGGCGTGGCAAGCCAGTCGAATTCGGTCACAAGGTGCTGCTCACACAGTCGAAGGAGAAGTTCATTACCGATTACGTTGTGTTGGAGAAGAATGTAAGCGACAGCGAACTCCTGGAGACGGTACTCGAACGACACGAAGAGAAGTACGGTAGCCGGCCCAAAACGGTCGCCGCGGACATGGGCTTCTGTCCGGACGAGGACACCTACGAGGAATTGGAAGAACAGGTCGACTACCTGGGCGTGCCTCGGCGGACGCGAGATTTCGGCGACACGATGATGGGCATTTGGCAGCAGTGGCGCGCCGGAATCGAAGGCACGATCTCGTGCTTAAAGCGAGCATTTCGCCTGGCTCGCTGTTGTTTTCGCGGCTTTAAGAATTTCACGTCCGCCGTTGGCAGCGCCGTGTTCTGTCACAACTTAACGATCCTGGCAAAAACCTCAGGAGGCTGACGCGGAACGGACGCAAAAACCGAAAACAACTCGTAAACGTAAGGCGAGGTACGCGCGCTGCGGCGCAACAACGCCGACCCACCACAGAAAACCGAACAAGCCAACTCCCTCGCCCGCTCGTCGCCCCGCGCCGTTCCCAAAGTCGGTCGGAAAGGGAGTATTATCAACGGGAACTAGATTTACTGAAAAGGGGCCATGATGCAGGATTTCTTCTGACCTTTTCGGCGAATGGATCGCTAGCTCTTGTCTTTGATTCAGAAGATAAGAATTGGCAAGAAGGTGTTTCTTTACTAAGCAGCAGTGGCACCCTGGATTTCATATCGAGTTCGAACTTTCTACGTGCGGACATAGAAAAATGCTGGCTCGCACCAAAGGATGGAGATCGGTCAAGTATACGACTTAGCAACTCTGTTGTGACATTTAATCGTAGGTGGCACTGCATTCCGAGCGTAACACCGGCGGATACAGTTGAATCAAGTTTCGAAATTGGGAATAGCGGCGACGCTTCGATTGTCATAACTAATATTATGACGTCTTGTGGCTGCACTACTGTTGAGCAACACGGAAAACGCGTCGAAATCGCACCCGGTGGTGTTGAAAAATTCGAAATTAAAGTTCAAACAAGTGACAAACGGCCATTTCACGAGACTGTAATTGTCGATATGTCTGACCCGTCTTCAAAAACTCAAAAGCAAGTCATCTTTTCTATATTCGGCTCGAAGAGAGACTGCCTTACTTTTGCGCCTAGCAGTATCAACTTTGGCACCCTGTCTCCCGGCACTCAAGTCTCCAATCGTACAGTTGTTTTAAGAGAATCAGATACTGACCATTTTACTGTTAGTGGGGTAGAAACCAATTCACTGCCAATCACATATTCAATTGAACAAAATAGCTTGGCACATAATTCTCTGCTCAAGGTGTACAGGCTAAAAATTCAAGCAAGATTTCCTGGGGACTACGACCAACTTGGGGAAGCTGAAGACTTGCTAAAGATTCATACAAATAGCAGTTTTCGTCCGGAATTATCTCTCCCGGTCACCTATCGACTCGCCGGAAATGTCACAGTAGCGCCACAAAAGCTTTTGTTAAGAGGCAATGGCAATAAAGACATTAGGACTGCCACTGCTAGGCTATATTTCGAGAACTCAAGTGAAGAAGTCAGCATCACTCCACTTGTAGTCCCTAAAGGAGTAGGGGTTGTGGTCGAGAAAGGAGTTAATTCCGCTGTAATATCCATTACCCTTGACATGGAAACTGAGCCAATATACTTTGATGATGAGATGCTTCTTGAATGTGTGGGGGCAGAATGGCGTGAAGAGGTCCCAATTCAAATCATGACTTTACCAGCGAGTAAGCAAGATCCCTTAGCAAATTGAGCTGTATGAGCGCAATCGCCCTGAATAGCCCCCCGTAGCTGCACCGACCAAAAACGGCAAAAATATGGCTCTGCATTGAGAAGCAATAATGTTTGCTAACTGACATGTTGCGTAGCACCTGACCTTTTGCTCAATTTTTTAGATTCTAACAAGTTTCACTTTTCACAAAGGAGAGAAAAAATGAGGGCTTTACCTAAATGCAAGAGAGATTCGTTACTGCCGATATCCGCTGCCCTTGTCTGTATTGTTCTTACTTACTCGTCTGTGATTCCTCAAGAGCAGTATGCTTCAGCATCTCACTGCGGTGAAGAGGAAGTAGATAATACTGGTTGTCTAGGAAATAGTACACCTTCCTGCTTTGTAGTGTGTGGATCTTATAATGGCCAATGCAATAATGTTAGTTTGTTATTTACTGGAGCTTCAGCAAAGAGTTTTATTTTCATTGATGATGAGCCAGATGAGGATCTCGTTGCAAAAGGTGAGGATGAAGAAGAACTTTGCATTGCAGAATCCTCTTGCAGCAAAAGAGACTTTGAAGGAGTGGCTTGCCAGGTTGGACTTTTTTGTATTCTAGGTGGGCCTCTCGATTCCTGTGGATACTGTGCGATTGACGATTTTGACTTTACCAATGTTGATACATTCGACACACACGGTTGCAATCACATATGGGCTGTGAGGGAAGGCACTGAGAATCTGGCCACAGGAAGTCTTTTAGCTTCAAGTTCAAGTAGTGGGCATGTCAAATAAAGCCTTCGCAGTAACTCTCTTAATTCTTATCACCAAATTGCTTGCTTAGGCTTACTCACATCGCGGGCACCAAGTGGGGCAAACGGAAATTTATGACATGACACGATTAGCCCATCCCGAGAGGGACTGTTTCAATAATCGCGCGAAACAAATTCGGTAGCTCAAAATAGTAATGCAGCGGTGGCATCGGCGCGAGACGTTTGAGAGGTCTCGCGGGCCGCCCCCTGCCTACTAAGCAGGGAGCTACCTAAAACTAATGTGCGTAACTTGACGGACACCTCCTATTGAGATCGGAGTGGCGCTTCAGAGATTGTTTAGCTTCTTTTGCTCACTGTCTAACGCATGTTCTGTTTTTGCACGCATAAGATTAAATGTTCGCACTAAAGCGTCTAGCGGTACTTTCATCCATCTGGAATCTAATAATGCATTACCAAGCTCAGTGTTGCCGACAGCTTTTATTAATACTTCGATATACTACTTTTCTATCTATTATTCTTCAACCTTCTTTTTTAATCTTTGCTGATCAGGTTAG
>CBDFMC010000019.1:0-287417 GCA_965249435.1 Lacipirellulaceae bacterium
CACAACACAACAACACAACAACAACAGACAGTACGAGTATACAGTACACAACACAACAACACAACAACACAACAACAGACAGTACACAACACAACAACACAACACAACAACAGACAGTACATAACACAACAACACAACACACAACAACAGACAGTACACAACACAACAACACAACACAACAACAGACAGTACATAACACAACAGCACAACACAACAACACAACAACAGACAGTACACAACACAACAACACAACACAACAACAGACAGTACATAACACAACAACACAACAGCAACAGCAGACAGACAGTACACAACACAACAACACAACACAACAACAACAGACAGTAACACAACACAACAACACACAACACAACAACAGACAGTACATAACACAACAACACAACACAACAACAGACAGTACACAACAAAACAACACAACACAACAACAACAGACAGTACATAACACAAACACAACAACACAACAACACAACAACAGACAGTACACAACACAACAACACAACACAACAACAGACAGTACATAACACAACAACACAACACACAACAACAGACAGTACATAACACAACAACACAACAGCACAACAACAGACAGTACACAACACAACAACACAACACAACAACAGACAGTACATAACACAACAACAGACAGTACATACAGCACAACACACACAACAGCAACAACAACAGACAGTACATAACACAACAACACAACAACACAACACAACAACAGACAGTATACAACAGCACAACACAACAACACAACACAACAACAGACAGTACATAACACAACAGCACAACACAACAACACAACAACAGACAGTACATAACACAACAACACAACACAACAACAGACAGTACACAACACAACAGCACAACACAACAACACAACAACAGACAGTACACAACACAACAACACAACACAACAACAGACAGTACATAACACAACAACACAACAACACAACAACAGACAGTACACAACACAACAACACAACACAACAACAGACAGTACATGTTGTGTTGTGTTGTTGTGCAGTACACAACACAACAACACAACACAACAACAGACAGTACATAACACAACAACACAACACAACAACAGACAGTACACAACAAAACAACACAACACAACAACAACAGACAGTACATAACACAACAACACAACAACACAACAACAGACAGTACACAACACAACAACACAACACAACAACAGACAGTACATAACACAACAACACAACAGCACAGCAACAGACAGTACACAACACAACAACATAACACAACAACAGACAGTACATAACACAACAACACAACACAACAACAGACAGTACACAAACAAAAACAACACAACACAACACAACAGACAGTACATAACACAACAACACAACAACACAACAACAGACAGTACACAACACAACAACACAACACAACAACAGGCAGTACACAACAAAACAACACAACACAACAACAACAGACAGTACACAACACAACAACACAACACAACAACAGACAGTACACAACACAACACAACAACACAACAACAGACAGTACATAACACAACAACACAACACAACAACAGACAGTACACAACAAAACAACACAACACAACAACAACAGACAGTACATATCACAATTAATGACGATTCCGGACGGAGTGTTTCATGATGTGCTCTCTATTATCCTCTTTATAAATTTGACAAGTAAGACAACAAAACATAAAATACAATTGACTTGTTTAACAATTTTCAT
Organism: Lacipirellulaceae bacterium; assembly: GCA_965249435.1. GTDB lineage: Bacteria > Planctomycetota > Planctomycetia > Pirellulales > Lacipirellulaceae > JAJRWS01. The sequence continues at coordinate 1,762 of CBDFMC010000019.1, forward strand.
TAGCACTTGTTAGGGTTACTTCAGCATTTCACCTTAGAAGTCAAGTTTCTTAGGAAAAGTGTTTCATATATATAAAGAGGTGTACGATCAGTAATACAAAATCAAAGTTTAAAAACAACATTAATAAATAGTTATTTTAACTTACCGCCGATTAAAGACTTCAGAAATATTACGTCACGAACTTTTTATATGATTCTTCCCTGGGTTCTTAAATCAAATTTATTGGCTTCCGTAAAGAAGTGGTCACTTCTGTTTGCAACCAACCAACGTGTCTACGCCTTTCTAAATGAGACGAAAAAAGTTTTAAAAATCTTCCATTTGGTTGGTTCTTCTTGGTTTTTGTTTATAGGTCTTAACTTCGAAAATTGAAGTAAATTTAAAAAATTCTGTAAAATGGATATAGAAATTCGCTGTGTTGATCAATAATTATCCCGCATGTGAAGTAAACAGATGTATACCTGGAAATAATTTGGTACACCTTAATAGCAATCCAATATTTCTGGTAACTTAATTTCCACAGTGTTTGAGTCTCGTAACATAAATATCATCTTTTTAACAAGTGAACCCTTAGGAGAGAACAAACAACGCGATGAAATGTCGAGGTATGCAAATGCTGCTTGCATAACCAAAGGGAAAAGATTGTTCGTTGGATATTTGTGCTTCTTGTGCGTACCACTAACTAAGGGATGTGAAAATAAAAATATCATCATATTTACAAATAATACACTTCTCTTTATATCCTTTAATCCTATTTTAGTTTTTGAGGGGATGCAAAAATACTCCATCCGTTGTTTTTAAAATAACTCCAAAAAATTATAATCATTATAGCAAAAAATTATAATCATTATAACAAGTTAAATGTCTTTTCGCTAAGTCATGTAGATCATGTGACCAATGGTCCTGGGTATGTGTGAACGTCTTTTCGCTAAGTCATGTAGATCATGTGACCAATGGTCCTGGTTATGTGTGAACGTCTTTTCGCTAAGTCATGTAGATCATGTGACCAATGGTCCTGGGTATGTGTGGACGTCTTTTCGCTAACTCATGTAGATCATGTGACCAATGGTCCTGGGTATGTGTGGACGTCTTTTCGCTAAGTCATGTAGATCATGTGACCAATGGTCCTGGTTATGTGTGAACGTCTTTTCGCTAAGTCATGTAGATCATGTGACCAATGGTCCTGGGTATGTGTGGACGTCTTTTCGCTAACTCATGTAGATCATGTGACCAATGGTCCTGGGTATGTGTGAACGTCTTTTCGCTAAGTCATGTAGATCATGTGACCAATGGTCCTGGGTATGTGTGAACGTCTTTTCGCTAAGTCATGTAGATCATGTGACCAATGGTCCTGGGTATGTGTGAACGTCTTTTCGCTAAGTCATGTAGATTATGCGACCAATAGTCCTGGGTATGTGTGAACGTCTTTTCGCTAAGTCATGTAGATCATGTGACCAATGGTTCTGGGTATGTGTGAACGTCTTTTCGCTAAGTCATGTAGATCATGTGACCAATGGTCCTGGGTATGTGTGAACGTCTTTTCGCTAAGTCATGTAGGTCATGTGACCAATGGTCCTGGGTATGTGTGAACGTCTTTTCGCTAAGTCATGTAGGTCATGTGACCAATGGTCCTGGGTATGTGTGAACGTCTTTTCGCTAAGTCATGTAGATCATGTGACCAATGGTCCTGGGTATGTGTGGACGTCTTTTCGCTAAGTCATGTAGATCATGTGACCAATGGTCCTGGGTATGTGTGAACGTCTTTTCGCTAAGTCATGTAGATCATGTGACCAATGGTCCTGGGTATGTGTGAACGTCTTTTCGCTAAGTCATGTAGATTATGCGACCAATAGTCCTGGGTATGTGTGAACGTCTTTTCGCTAACTCATGTAGATCATGTGACCAATGGTCCTGGGTATGTGTGGACGTCTTTTCGCTAAGTCATGTAGATCATGTGACCAATGGTCCTGGGTATGTGTGAACGTCTTTTCGCTAAGTCATGTAGATCATGTGACCAATGGTCCTGGGTATGTGTGAACGTCTTTTCGCTAAGTCATGTAGATTATGCGACCAATAGTCCTGGGTATGTGTGAACGTCTTTTCGCTAAGTCATGTAGATCATGTGACCAATGGTTCTGGGTATGTGTGAACGTCTTTTCGCTAAGTCATGTAGATCATGTGACCAATGGTCCTGGGTATGTGTGAACGTCTTTTCGCTAAGTCATGTAGGTCATGTGACCAATGGTCCTGGGTATGTGTGAACGTCTTTTCGCTAAGTCATGTAGGTCATGTGACCAATGGTCCTGGGTATGTGTGAACGTCTTTTCGCTAAGTCATGTAGATCATGTGACCAATGGTCCTGGGTATGTGTGAACGTCTTTTCGCTAAGTCATGTAGGTCATGTGACCAATGGTCCTGGGTATGTGTGAACGTCTTTTCGCTAAGTCATGTAGGTCATGTGACCAATGGTCCTGGGTATGTGTGAACGTCTTTTCGCTAAGTCATGTAGATCATGTGACCAATGGTCCTGGGTATGTGTGAACGTCTTTTCGCTAAGTCATGTAGGTCATGTGACCAATGGTCCTGGTTATGTGTGAACGTCTTTTCGCTAAGTCATGTAGATCATGTGACCAATGGTCCTGGGTATGTGTGAACGTCTTTTCGCTAAGTCATGTAGATCATGTGACCAATGGTCCAGGGTATGTGTGAACGTCTTTTCGCTAAGTCATGTAGGTCATGTGACCAATGGTCCTGGGTATGTGTGAACGTCTTTTCGCTAAGTCATGTAGATCATGTGACCAATGGTCCTGGGTATGTGTGAACGTCTTTTCGCTAACTCATGTAGATCATGTGACCAATGGTCCTGGGTATGTGTGGACGTCTTTTCGCTAAGTCATGTAGATCATGTGACCAATGGTCCTGGGTATGTGTGAACGTCTTTTCGCTAAGTCATGTAGATCATGTGACCAATGGTCCTGGGTATGTGTGAACGTCTTTTCGCTAACTCATGTAGATCATGTGACCAATGGTCCTGGGTATGTGTGGACGTCTTTTCGCTAAGTCATGTAGATCATGTGACCAATGGTCCTGGGTATGTGTGAACGTCTTTTCGCTAAGTCATGTAGATCATGTGACCAATGGTCCTGGGTATGTGTGGACGTCTTTCCGCTAAGTCATGTAGATCATGTAGATCTTTAAATGCCCAGGTAACTGTTAAGTCGTTCTATCGTCCGAATGGCCCCCAGGTATATAAACAAAGATTTATAACATGATTTATATTTATTTATTAACCGGTAAAAAAGTACCAAGTCACCGAGACAAACTCGAGGTATTTTATTGTTCGAGCAAAGCGAGAACAATAATAATGCGAGAGTTTGTCGAGGTGAAAAAAGACACTTTTTACCGGTTAATACGTCATTTTATTTTTTCATCTTTACTTTAGTAATCTTTCAACCAGACACGTTTAGGGAAGACAACAGAAATGATGACGAACCAGACACGTTTAGGGAAGACAACAGAAATGATGACGAACCAGACACGTTTAGGGAAGACAACAGAAATGATGACAAACCAGACACGTTTAGGGAAGACAACAGAAATGATGACGTAATTGTTTCATGAAAACAATTCCGTAAATAATTGTTTTAATGACGCTCATTAAAATTCCCATGGGTATTTGAAAGGACATACAGTTTTATTCAAACATTGACGCATGATTTGTTTCGTAATGAGTTGTTTTTAGTGTTTTGTTCAACATTGGCGGGAACAGCACATACTTTAACAGCACATATGGCATTGTTGGGGAAAACCCTTTTTTTCCCGGCTATCAATGGTCCCCCCGCCCCTCCTTTGAAGATAGGGAAAGAGTGAGAGAAAATAAAAACAATTTTTACCGGTTAGTACATTTTCTTCCTCTTTACTTTTATAGCCATTGCTTACATTTCTTGTTTATTAATATCAAAATACAAACCATCAAAACAAACCCTTACAAAACAATAGAACAATACAACTCAAAACAAACCCTCACAAAACAATAGAACAATACAACTCAAAACAAACCCTCACAAAACAATAGAACAATACAACTCAAAACAAGCCCTCACAAAACAATAGAACAATACAACTCAAAAGTATTCGAATTCCGATCAATTGTAAGTTTCCTTATTACACAATTCCCATTGGAGGAATTTCATAATAGCAACATAATAGTAGTCATAGCAACATAATAGGAGTGAAATCAACATAACAGTGGTCATAGCAACATAATAGTAGTCATAGCAAAATAATAGGAGTGAAATCAACATAACAGTGGTCATAGCAACATAATAGTAGTCATAGCAAAATAATAGGAGTGAAATCAACACACTGTTTCTCAATATTCTTAATATTAGCCGATGCGGTCGGGCCGATACGGTTGCCTTAACATGGTTGATATTTCCCCATATTAGAATTGAAGATGGTACTTACTACCCTGTAACTCGGTTCAACAGCTCAAGTCATAATTCCGCACTTAACACCCTTGTAACTAAAACACCTCAAAAATAGGCCATTTTCAGTATTTTTCTTAATTGTGTCCACTTTCCGGCCACTGGTGTCCGGAATAATGGTCAGACAGATTTCGAATATAGTTTACGACACATCGGATTAAATTGCCGATATTTCTCTGTTCACACTTTTTCGCCATTTCGTTTTCTCTAAGAGGAGTTAGGTCTACAGTTCCTCTTAATTAGAATTTGTCTCTAATGTTCGAAATCACCCCATTGGCATGGGGTGATTTCGGACACTTTTTACATTAATTTCCTGGAAAAATTTAGCTTTGTCAGGGAAACAAAATATCGAACAAAATTCCCCTCTCCCCCATTGTTCTTCGTTATCAAGATCAGTTGCCAACATTAAGCGGTCCAGACGCAGCGTAAGTAAACATAATATGGAGTGTCCGGAGTCATCCGGAGTCCGGAGTTTCGGGGCACTTAGGGCAAATGTAAATATATTGGTATTTGTAACGAAAGAAGTAATATATTATACTTTTAATAGCAGTGTCAACGCGTTTATCTGTCTCACCGTTCAGAATTTCCTTATAGGAGGGAATAAATTTAATTTTACTAATAAAAATAATTTCAACTTTAATATTAATAGAATTTCCTTTATTAATAACAATGAAATAGCAATGGAATAGCAATGGAATGGCAATGGAATAGCAATGGCAGTGGCAGTGGCAGTGGCAGTGGCAGTGGCAGTGGCAGTGGCAGTGGCAGTGGCAGTGGCAGTGGCAGTGGCAAATATTTATTTGCTAAGAAACGTGGAGATAATCTTTGAAACTAATTAACCAAGAGAAGAATGGATTTGATTACTTTACAAGTTTTTCTATCGATATTTATTGCTTGGTAATTTCTAAAGATCTAAATACTTACAAAAGACTTACACTTTACACTTTACACTTTACACTTTACACTTTACACCAGCGAAGGTGAAAGCACTACCGAAGGTGAAAACACCACCGGAGGTGCAGCAAACTTAACGTGGCCGTAAAGCATTCCTCAAATCTTGACATGACATTACGAATGTTTACATACGAGAAGGGCGTAGACTTAATTGTATTGCCATTGGGGACGTTCAATTTGCATCGCATAAGCTGGGCCATTCAAATTCAAATAGAGACCTCTAAATGACATGACTTCTCCGTTTTGGAGGAACCCAAACTAGGCTTCTAATTTCAGTGGGATCCCCTCTTCCCCAAGTCATGGTGTTTATTCAGTTCTTCTTCCTATATTACACAATTTTCCTTTTATAATAGTTTTCCGCATCACTTACAATGAAGTCTAAAGTTTCTGATGCAACGCATAATGATGTTGTATTTCCACAGGGAGGGACATCAGTTGCAAACAACAGGGCGGTTTGTGTAGGATTCAGATTGTGTTGTATTTGCTGATGACTGTAACAAAAACTTGTATTTGTACATAAAAGTTTGAACTGGCACACATCGTGGCCCGTTTTACCATCACTACGACGGATAGAGGTTTTCAAACCTTCAGAAAGAATATTTTCATTAATATATCTCCTCATCAACTAATATATCTCCTCGTCAACTAACATATCTCCTCGTCAACTAACATATCTCCTCGTCAACTAACATATCTCCTCGTCAACTAACATATCTCCTCGTCAACTAACATATCTCCTCGTCAACTAACATATCTCCTCGTCAACTAACATATCTCCTCGTCAACTAACATATCTCCTCGTCAACTAACATATCTCCTCGTCAACTAATATATCTCCTCATCAACTAACATATCTCCTCGTCAACTAACATATCTCCTCGTCAACTAACATATCTCCTCGTCAACTAACATATCTCCTCGTCAACTAACATATCTCCTCATCAACTAATATATCTCCTCGTCAACTAATATATCTCCTCATCAACTAATATATCTCCTCATCAACTAATATATCTCCTCATCAACTAATATATCTCCTCATCAACTAACATATCTCCTCATCAACTAACATATCTCCTCATCAACTAACATATCTCCTCGTCAACTAACATATCTCCTCATCAACTAATATATCTCCTCATCAACTAACATATCTCACATCAACTAACATATCTCCTCATCAACTAACATATCTCCTCATCAACTAACATATCTCCTCATCAACTAACATATCTCCTCATCAACTAACATATCTCCTCATCAACTAACATATCTCCTCATCAACTAACATATCTCCTCATCAACTAACATATCTCCTCATCAACTAACATATCTCCTCGTCAACTAACATATCTCCTCGTCAACTAACATATCTCCTCGTCAACTAACATATCTCCTCGTCAACTAACATATCTCCTCGTCAACTAACATATCTCCTCGTCAACTAACATATCTCCTCGTCAACTAACATATCTCCTCGTCAACTAACATATCTCCTCATCAACTAACATATCTCCTCATCAACTAACATATCTCCTCATCAACTAACATATCTCCTCGTCAACTAATATATCTCCTCGTCAACTAATATATCTCCTCGTCAACTAATATATCTCCTCGTCAACTAATATATCTCCTCGTCAACTAACATATCTCCTCGTCAACTAACATATCTCCTCATCAACTAACATATCTCCTCGTCAACTAACATATCTCCTCGTCAACTAACATATCTCCTCATCAACTAACATATCTCCTCATCAACTAATATATCTCCTCATCAACTAATATATCTCCTCATCAACTAATCAATATCTCCTCATCAACTAACATATCTCCTCATCAACTAACATATCTCCTCATCAACTAATATATCTCCTCATCAACTAATATATCTCCTCATCAACTAATATATCTCCTCATCAACTAACATATCTCCTCATCAACTAACATATCTCCTCATCAACTAACATATCTCCTCATCAACTAACATATCTCCTCATCAACTAACATATCTCCTCGTCAACTTTTTATCCATTTCCTTTTGGCAATTTACAACGCACAACATTTCTTAGACCAATCTCTCATTCTGTTCAGTGAGTGAGGTTTGATATAGTAGTCGTCTCCCATTTATAGCCTTGGCTCAAGTTATTCGTTGCATTTCCAGGTAAAATCAGCATTGTCAGTGATTTTATAAGCAAATGGTTTGTACACCAGTATCTCATCATTATCATATATACTCGGAGGCATACGTTTTAGATCCAAGTACACGTTTTAATCAGTCTGTAGATGGTTGAGGTTCACCACCAAACAACCACATTGCAGGTATCGCTGTCTTGCTCATGTTTTCACGTTTTCGACTCGTCTCCGTCCTCGACGCACAAGCATCCACTCGCGACCAGGATCATCTTGAAGGTTAGTTTCATCATAATTATACAAGTTAGAAGGAAGCACCGGTCCACTTTTGTCTAACGTTTTTCCCAAATCATAGAAAAATCCGTTGAGTAATTCTTTATCAACTTTAGCCCTTGCTCGTTTGATGTTCGATGCTGCTTGGTGGGATATGTTGTTTCTCTTCATGAAATTGCGCATCCAGCTCTCACCAGGAGTGTTTCTTCAAATGTTTAACTATTCCGTTCCTCTCCAAAATATTATTTACCATCAACTGCAACGTCACTAATCATATTGGCCATCCCCAATCAGCAACCTGATCCGCCCATTCTGCCAGCAGTTCTTCGATGTTCACCAGAATTTCTTGCTACTGTATGTAAAATATGTACCAGGCCTCTCACTCAAAGAATGTCAGTTTTTATTTTATATGACAAAATTTGACTATTTTGATATGACAAAATTTGACAGTTATTACGATTTGACTAATCTTTCGGAATAGACAACAATACAAAACCGGAACCATGACTAATTGATCGACTTTCCATGAACAACTAGGAAAATGTAGAAAAATATTCGAAGTCGTTGTTAAAAGTTGGGGATCCAAAGTGATGAAGGAGAAATCCTTTTTGTCTTGAATTAACAAAAATTGAAATATGACAATTTATGAAGACTTTTGTACAGCATTGGTGTCTGCCTATAAAGTAAAATTATTGATTACTAGTCCGAATATAAATACCAAGGAGGCCAAAGGTATATATGCTTGTATGTATACCTGTACGCGGTATAATCCTGTATGTATACTTGTATGTACACCTCCACGCGGTATAATCCTGTATGTGTACTTGCATGTACACCTCCACGCGGTATGCAATCATGCCTGTATGTATACTTGTACACCTCCACGCGGTATACAAAATTTGTATGTATACGCTGTACGTATAATCCTGTATGTATACTTGTATGCATACCTGTACTTGTATGCGGTATAATCCTGTATGTATACTTGCATGTACACCTCCACGCGGTATAATCCTGTATGTATACTTGTATGCATACCTGTACGCGGTATAACCATGTATGTATACTTGTATATATACCTGTACGCGGTATAATCCTGTATATATACTTGTATGTACGCGGTATAATCCTGTATGTATACTTGTATATATACCTGAACGCGGTATAATCCTGTAGATATACTTGTATGTATACCTGTACGTGGGATAATCCTGTAGATATACTTGTATGTACACATGTACGTGGGATAATCCTGTAGATATACTTGTATGTACACCTGTACGTGGGATAATCCTGTAGATATACTTGTATGTACACCTGTACGTGGGATAATCCTGTAGATATACTTGTATGTACACCTGTACGCGGTATAATCCTGTAGATATACTTGTATGTACACCTGTACGCGGTATAATCCTGTATGTATACTTGTATGCATACCTGTACGTGGGATAATCCTGTAGATATACTTGTATGTACACCTGTACGCGGTATGTTGTCAAAGTGTTAAATTTCTACAGTATAATAAGAACAAATAACAAAGATGAACCTATATCAAATATTAATATTGTTTGTGAAGATTATTGGCTATTGGCGCAGTATTGAAGGAAGGTTGGTTGTGGGGATACCGACCTCGTTTTTCACCACTCATAATATGCACATTATTTGACAAACATATTGCAATCCAGAACGTCCTTAATAACAATCCCGATATCCTCTAAGCAGAAATTTAACAGTCGTTTTGGACGGCTAATCGTATTAAGCTGTTTTAATAGAAAGGTGTTCGAAAGTTATTCGAATCTACCACTATATAAGGTGAGGCGTCTTAAGGTGGCTCCCTAGTCAAAATCAACCAAAAATCAAATTTTTCAAAATTGTTTGAAACCAATCTTCTCTGGACCAAAATTTATCGCAGATTTCATCGCATGAAAAGCATATGAAGCAGGAGGTTTTGACCTGATATTTTACGAAGTTTGTACACAAGTTACATATTTTTCTGATTTTCTCGTGTATAACCATATATTATGAAAAATACTGAATTTTGAATTTCCGCGGAAGATAAAATCTGAATGCTTGCCTCAATTCCCATGAGATTTTCAGGATTTCTCCTTTGGTATAGTTGTCACTTTGGAACTTGACCATTTTTACGACTCTATTGTTCTTTTGTTCGAGGCAAATTTTTAGAAAAATCTCACCTACTGTTAAAAAAACTCTGTAAATCAATAAGTTTTGCTTCAAATTCTGATAGGGGACATGAAGAATACCTTCAGGGATATCTGGTCCAAAAAGTAACCTCATCCGATAAAATTGTGGCATGTCATTTTCCGCAGAAAAGGATAAATGAGCTCATTAATTATGCGCATAATTAATGTTCATAATTACTAAGATTTCCAAATTAGCTTTTTTTTGTAGTACTTACTATTTTACTGTAATATGGAGATCTGTGGCTGCATATTTAAGATTTTAGCCTAATTACTAGGGAGCCACCTTAAACCCATCCTTAAACATGCTGTTTCTCGAGGGACCGGTCGAAATAAAGAGCTAATGGATATAGATATGGATTTGAAGTTATAACGAGGTGAGCGACACCTTGCTATGTAACGAACTAATAGTGAAGCAGTATAAGAAATTGGAATATATGTATTATTTTGGTGTTATCTTTTACAATCTTTCAATTTATTCAGAGTACAACAAATACCGCGTGATATGAACATGTCGTTTTAATTTGGAGATATACATTGATGTGTGATATTAAAAGTCAACACAAGATTATTAATTTCGCATATGGTATTTGGTTATTGGGATATTTGGTGATTTATAAATTGGAATACAAAATTAAATATTATCGACATTTTCTTTACACATCTCAAGTACCGCATTTCCTCTTATGACGTCACGGTTGTTGCAAAGATTTTTTTTTGTAAATGTGAGTTAGCCGTCAAAATTATACATATCATTAACATTCCTTAGGCGTCGAATATAACAGATATTATTTCAAGAATTTTGTTACACCGTGCTGTCTGATTAAGCTGAATTATCATTATGGGTGATGTTAAAACTATCGAAGAATACATTAATTTAACGCCTACTCAAAGAAAAAATGTTAGAAAGGAGAAATTGGAATACATTAATTTAACGCCTACTCAAAGAAAAAATGTTAGAAAGGAGAAATTGGTAAAACTATCGAAGAATACATTAACTCAAAGAAAAAATGTTAGAAAGGAGAAATTGGTAAAACTACATTAATTTCGACAAAGAAAAAATGTTAGAAAGGAGAAATTGGTAAAACTCAATTAATTCAAAGGAATTTTTTAGCTGAAGATAATTTGCCTACTCAAAAAAAAATTAGAAAGGAGAAATTGGTAAAACTATCGAAGAATACATTAATTTAACGCCTACTCAAAGAAAAAATGTTAGAAAGGGATGTAAAACTATCGAAGAATACATTAATTTAACGCCGAAGTAAAAACATTAAAGGAGAAATTGGTAAAACCTCGAAGAATACATTAATTTAACGCCTACTCAAAGAAAAAATGTTAGAAAGGAGAAATTGGTCCTTCGAAGCAATTTTTTACATTTGAAAAAAATTATAACGGACTCTGTCACAGCGGCAATTTCAAATCTCAAAAGAAAAAATGTTGCCGAAGTAAAAACATTAAAAAGGAGATGAATAACGAGAGAAACATGTTAAAAAAAGTAAAACAGAAATACCTCGAAAATGTAAGAAGAGATAAGAATAAAAATAACGTATTTATTTCGGGAATTCCCATCAATATGGAAATCAACGAAAAGCGCACAGATGAAATCGATGAAATCATCCTATATATTTTGAAATACGTACACCCAGATATTTCTACAGACGATTATAATGTATTAAATTCATTCGAACCGAGGGAAGGCTTTACGCGACACTCGTGTCTTATTGCATTCAAAAACTCAAACATTAAGAATAATATACTTGGAAATAGTAAAAAGTTAAAAGACTTAGCCCCAGATCATGAACTCAGGAAAGTATATATTAAGAGCGATCAATCTCCCCTGACAAGGAAGGAAAACTTTCGATTATATAACAAATTTAAATTACTCCGCGAAACACATAAAGATGATCATGCTGTAAATATCAAGTTACAGAAAGGAAAGCTTTATTTGAACGATATTTTAACGAATTTAACATGGTTAACCAAATTTTTTAGACGTGATTCCAGATAATTCCTTATGCTTAAAAATTTCCTGGTGGAATATAAATAAACGTTTTAGCACTTATTCAAAGAATCAAAAAATATTTAGTACCTCGCTATTTAATGGTGATCATGATATGGTATTCATATCTGAGACTAATTTAGGGTACGACGCGCTCCCTACTTTTAAGGATTTTACGTTGTTTGCTGACCCCCACAAAAGGACATGCACTTTTGGTGGTATAGCGTGGTATATTAAAAATGCTCTTGCTAAACACGTAACGCTTGTTTGTTATAATAATGCTTACATTTCATTCAGATTAGACATTGCTCCTAAGTATGTGTTTATAGGTGCTTATATACAACCCGAAGGTGCTAGGTACTTTAACGTAGGTATGTTTTCCGACCTTGGAGCTTTATTGATTGGTTGTGAAGAGAGGGGGTTAACGCCATTTTTGGGCGGAGACTTTAATTCACGTCCAGGTGACCTTAACCTCATGGGAATAAAATCAACGTGGATATATGAAATGAATAAAGATACCGAAACCAATAAACACGGGAAAACGTATTTTCGTGACCTTTGTTTAGCTGGTGATATAAGACCTGTAAATGGTTTGAAACTTGGGGGTAAAATTTTTGATAATGACTTTACTTTTATCAGAGCTAATGGAAGATCTCAAATAGATTTCTGTCTAACGAACGCGAGTGGTAAAAGAAAATTAAAGAGTTTTGATATAATGTTGAACAACTGGCATTTATCTGACCATAGACCAATCACGCTTGTCATAGAAGTTGAAACGAACACTGATCTATCAGGTTTATTAAAACGTGCAGCTGACTTGAATCACATAACCAGCGAATCAAGTACCAATATAAAACAACTTAAGGGGAGTTACAATTATAACGCCATCAAAAATGAATTGATCAGCCATAAGGAAATAATCGAAAGTGATATTGAGAATAAACTACTCGATAATGACGTACTCGGTGCAATAGACACTTTAGACGACCACATTAAATCAGCCCATAAACATCACACAAAAAAGATTACTAAATGTGTAAAAGAATTTGATATGTCCCTAGTTAACAAAGCATTTGATAATTACATAAAAACTTTTTCGGATAATAATAAATCGGAAGAAGATACACAAATCTTGCTTCAACGGTATATATCGGAGAGGAAGAAAGTAAGTCTGGAAATAACAAAAGCAGAGTCTGATAAATGGAGTGAAATTCTAAGATTGAAAGACCCGAAAGCATTTTGGCAAATTGTGGATTGGAAGGGTAATCTAAAAGGGAAGAAACCACTACAACCACCAACGTTAAAAGAATTTGAAGTGTTTTTTGAAAACCTATATAAATGCGACAATCAAACTGAGCAATATGAAATTTTAAAAATCGAATCTCATATTGATATACCTATCATTGATGACCCAATCACAGAAAATGAGGTGAAAAAGGCATTCAGAGAGATGAAGAAGCCTGGTTTTGATTACAACTTACCTATTCTTTCGATCCTCGTTACTAATTTTAGTTTCATGTTAGTTAATCTTTTGAATATGATTTTTTATGTGTATTATCCTGTATCTTTAGCATGTTCACTTTTGTCATTAATTCCAAAAAAAGGGAACCTTAAGTTATCGAAAAACTACAGAGGTATTCAGATGATGAAATGTATTGCTTGTCTCTATGATAGAATCTTAGCGAACAGATTGAAATTATGGCTACCATTTAATTCAGACCAAACTGCGTTCCAGAAGGGAAAGTCTACACTTATTCTACACTTATCCAGAAGGGAAAGTCTACACTTATCCAGAAGGGAAAGTCTACACTTACAGAAGGGAAAGTCTACACTTATCCAGAAGGGAAAGTCTACACTTATCCAGAAGGGAAAGTCTACACTTATTCATATTTTCACCTTAAGATTAATCATTGAAATTGTTAAAAAAAGAAAATTAACTTTGTACATCGGTTCAGTTGATATCGAGAAGGCGTTTGACAACGTTCCTCGTTCATTACTTCTAAAAAAACTAGTCAAATTAGGAATTGGCAAGTGCATGTTGTACGCATTGAAGGAAATATATAAATTCTCGATTTGCTTTATTAAATTCCAAGGTGATTTATCAAGTATTATTCGTATGGAACGTGGCGTCCGTCAGGGAGCCGCATCATCAGTATTGCTATTCAATTGTTTTATGGACGGTTTATTTCAGCATCTGGAGGAAAACTGCTCACGCGAAGATGTCTTAAATGATATTCATACGTTAATCCATGCCGACGACACTATCATCCTAAGCACAAACAGAAATAAATTTATTCATACGTTAATCCATGCCGACGACACTATCATCCTAAGCACAAACAGAAATAAATTTATTCACAAATGCAACGAACTTGTAACGTTCCTTGATGAAAACCATCTGAACTTAAACATTGGTAAATCGGGATATCTCATTATTAACCCAAAAACATGTGACATAAAGAGTAACATTATATTAAATTCAGGTGTACTTAAGTATAACGCGTCCTTCGAATACTTGGGAGTATTTGTATCTGATACTGGTTCGTTAAAACAAGATGTTAAGAAGTATATTGGTCATAAGCGATCTAATGTCTCGATAAAATACACCAACTTTTGTAAAACAAATAAAAATGCACCGTTATATGCGAAACTCGAAGTGTTAGACAAATGTGTTACATCTGCTATAATTTATGGATGTGAAACTTGGGGGAAATGTACAAGTGATGTCGAATTGTGTTATCGATCTGGTTTAAAAACTGCTCTAAATGTTCGACAAAATCTTAATAATGAGATAGTTTATTTCGAAACCGGGAAATGGCCCTTATTAGGCAGAATCAAAAGAGCTCAACTCAAATTTTGGTTACATATCAACGAATACACCTTGAAGTACCCTGATTCAGCCATATCGAAAATTTTGCCACTTGGTATCAATGACAACATTAACTACCTGAATTATTATAATTCCCTTCAAGCTGAGTTTTCAGATCCAATTTCATGCCAAAATAGTATCGAGAAAATGTATTTCGATAAATTTAGTGATAAAATAATAAGTGATCACAATAATGATATAGACAGCAGATTAGGTACGTACTATCGCATCAACCCACAGCTAAAGAAATACGTGCCGTGTCCACAAACCATCTTAGAATTCGAACGCACAATTGTAACCCGCTATAGAACTGGTTCCCACTGTTTAGCTATTGAAATTGGACGTATGTCCAACATTAATCGTAATGACCGTGTTTGTGCTTGCGGAGTAGATGTTCAAACGATCTGGCACATAACTACGCAATGCCCTATTACTAGATCACTTGGCTACACAAATTACCACAGCTTACAGGAAATATTTGCTGATGATAACATTTATTACATGCTTCTGTCAATTTCGAATAAGCTGAAAATACAAATTTGATAACTACATGACAACGGACCAGGGATAATGGGGAGGGGGGGGGAGATTCAGAATTATATGATCAGTTTATATGTAGGACTATTCTCGCTAGTATTTATAATTGGATTATTACATGTATGTATCTAGTAGAGAACGCCATGATTTACCATGTATATGCTTTAAATTCGCACATTTTAATTATTTGGCAGGATTTAGTCTTCTAAACACCCTCCACACCTTCCCCACATACCGCAGTCAGCCCTCGCAATTTGCCTCGGCAATCGGCAATTGCCGACGTGATTGCCGACGTACATTCTTACCACGCCGAGGCGTCAATTGCCGACGTACATTCTTACCACGCCGAGGCGTCAATTGCCGACGCAATTGCCGACGTACATTCTTACCACGCCGAGGGGTTTTGTTAGCCGACGTAATTGCCGACGAAAAGTCTTACCACGCCGACGCATAAATTGCCGACGTAATTGCCGACGTAGATTCTTACCACGCCGATGGGATGTTGTAAGACTCCTCGGGATCAGGAAGAAATCCCTCCCCCTGGAAATAAGCCCCCTGGAAATAATCCCCCCGGAAAAAAGCCCTCCGGAAAAAAAATCCCTGGAAAATAAGCCCCCTGGAAATAATCCCCCCGGAAAAAAGCGCCTGGGAAAAAAGCCCCCCACCCGGAAAAAAGCCCCCGGGTTTATACTTTAGTTGGCGAACACGTTTATAGGTACAATTCTCTGATCATCTGCGGAAATGATGCCTATGGTAAATATGTCCCGCTAAAAATGCCCTCTCCAAAACATTATATTGCTATTTAATTATTTTTCCATAGCTTTCGTAATAACAATAATTTCGTGGGTCCCAGTCGGCATAAGATCCTAAAAAATTATAAATGAGATTAACGAACTATAAAAATGTCATACAATACCACATACACCAACCTAACAGAAAATGATAGGTCCTGGGTGCCACCAATTTAGTCATGGTGGCATGTAGATGGTATGAATGATCCCCCGTATATTACCCCATATATTACCATATTATTTTTCCAACTTTTGCAACATTTATGGGCATTAATTACAGAAAATACCCATTTTTGGTCATTTCAGGGGTCAAAAACAGGGGTTATGACCCACATGAGCCCTTAGATATCAATATATAGTGAAGGAAAATATCTCCTTGTAGCATTAATGGTCCATTATTACGAAAAATCCCCATTTTGGCTCAATTCCTTTAAATGGAAATGGACGAGTTTATTTACAATTGAATCCATGAAATGAATTATTCTTTCCATGTGAAAATTTACGACTTAATCCCTCGATGAGTCTTTTTGTTTAATCTTCTATTATAAGTCTTCTTTTATAATCTTTTACTTTGGCCAGGTACAAAACTCGGAAATCTCGGAAAAACTCGGAAAAAACTCGGAAATTTTTTTCCGACTTTTGTACTTTGGTTATAGGCGAAAGTACAAAACTCGGAAATCTCGGAAAAACTCGGAAGCCTAGAACACTTCCGAGTTTTTCCGACTTTTTCCGAGATTCCCGAGTTTTGTACCTGACCCCTAAAATACAACCGAGTTTTTCTCCCCCTGCAATAAGAGGGGGCGTAGTTACCCGGGAAATCTAATTTAGCTGCTAAGTCTGCCAAAAATATGTTAAAAAGTAGAGGACTTAATATGCAACCTTGCCTAACACCATTATTGATATTTTTTATGCATTTTTATGCCTTTATTGATATGTAAGCCTCCGTTATTTTTTACTACATATAAAACATCTTTTAAATCACACACAGTAATTTCATAGTCCAAAGGACCTTCGTTGTTGCAATCAGGAGGTATTGTGGTTCCTGTTCACGATGACAAATATCTCGAAAATGTTTTATCCAGGTATTCACTGAAATGCCTTGTGCTTTACCAAGGTCGTCTATATACGACCAAACTTTTTACCCCCCTTTTTGTGCACGAACGCATACTTGCCATCGTTTTACAATTTTCTTGAAGGTTTTCTTCTTCGGTCTTATTTGGCTCATTTTTGACAGATTTGGCTATATTTCTGATCTCATTTTTTTTGACTTTGCACTCGTTAACAAACCAATTTGGATTTCCATTTTCAGAAGCCCTTTTTTTCTTAAAAATTTCACCTTCAGTAAATCAATTTTTGCTTGTCGGGAGTGTCTAAAATCCTTTTGATGTCACCCACCCTTCTTAGTAACCCCTTTTTAAATTTGTCTTCGCCGTCCTTGCCCCCAATAAAAAGACTCATACATATTACACAAGCAATGACCATACTTGGGTGATTGTCTGCCTTGCTACACTTCGTGAAGTTAAATTTGTATCGTATGGCGATTGGATAACCAGGGTATGTAATCCCACACTTTAAAATACATAACCCTGTTACAAAACGCATGCGTCATTAGCACGTAGTCGACGACACTATTACCATTCCACTGAAATGATGTATATCCACTGAAATGATGTATATCCACTGAAATTGATGTATATCCACCGAATAAGTCACCTGTTTTCCTACCATTTAATATTTGAAATTTTGCAAAGAAATAACCTGATTCGTTTAGGTAACCCACTGGAATTGTATCTATACGGGCACCGATCCCTTACTCTCATTGATAATAGAAACATCGTGTTGTCAACAATAGAATATATAAAAGACACGAAACGTTTTTCAGCCCAGGGAGCTTATTAGATGGGCGAGAAAAAAATCTATGATATGAGCACTTATAACTCTTCATAAAAATAAGTGTCAATTTCAGACAACTTTACGTCCATATGAGCAGTTTTAGCGCTCTTTCATTTTTGGGCTTCGTCTAGGAAAATCTGTCTTTTATTCTTTCCACATACAATGTATGTAGCGGGGACAACTAAACCATTTTCCAAGTGTCTACCTCCCCGTACTTTAGCGTAAATTTTGTTACCGTCTTTCTCCTCTTTCTCCTCTCCTTGCTTTTTGTAAACACCGACCGCGTAGATATCAAATTGCTTTGCTTCCTCTCGTTCATCATGTGAGCAGAATAATTTTCCCCAGTACTCGGTGTCCACACAGTTTTGTAAATATGATGACCACGTGGGCCAAATTGCGGCAGCGCGAGCCAATGGCCCAGCGAACTTTGATTTCCACGGCCCAATGGTAAAGGGGACCAAGCCAGCGGCCCGCCCGAGCCGGTTTCGATATCGGCCAGTACCACCAGCGTGTCCAATAGCGAGCCGACCAGTGGCGTTGGCACCGGTTGAGGAGCTTGGAGGTCGAACGGGCCGCGGGTGGCGTTGCGGAGCGATTCCAACGACGCGCTCCGTTGGTCGTCGTTGTCGCCAGGCACCATATCGCCTACGACAAAGCCCGTGCGCTGAATACGTCTGCGCTGTGGTTGGCTCGTCTGGCCGACGCCCAATCCTATCGTAGGTGCATAGCGAACTCGCGTGAGTGAAACGAGCGGACCTGTGCTGCCTTCGGTCTCCACAGGCCCCTTTATTTCCACGGGCAACGCGCCCAGCGGCACATACCAGATCAAATGGTCGGGTACGACGATCAGTTCGCGGGTTGACGCGAGATCAATCGAGGAACCTTTCAGCAGCGCCGCGAATAATTTTTTGCCCGTGTTCAGATAATCGGTGGAGGCCAACTCCTCGGGGGTGAGTTGCCGATTGGCGTCGTGATTGCCAAGGTCTCGCAAGAATTTCGCGAGCAGCCCGCCCAACCGATTGGCCGGGCCGAGGTTCCAGTGGGTGTGTGCCTTGGCGGTAAACAGAAAACCGAGCATCCCGCTTGGAGTATTGTGAAAAACGAGCAGCGCCTCGCCTGGCTGCAAGCGGGTTTTCAACTCTTTCACGCCGACAAGTGGCGGGAAGGTGCTGGCTGCTACCACACGCTCCAAGCCGATGTCACGGAGCATCGCTTCGCGCCAGGATAGATTCGTCGACCACTGCTTCCAAACGCGCGCAAGCTGCTGGCGAGCGTCACCTTCCATGTCGGGCTGCCATTGTTGTCGCAACTGATTGGCTAGCTGTCGGCCCTGTTTTTGGGCTTGGTCGTATGCCGGATATCGGAGCAGCAAGTTGGTGCGATTCTGTTTGACTTCGGGCGACTCGATCCCGCTGGCGGGTTCCAAGACCCCACGCAGCGCCGCCAATCGCCCACCCCAGGCCAACGTCGATTGATAACGGTGCCGCTTTGCAAGATCGGTTACCTCCATGGCCGTAACCGTGTCTTTGCGAGACAGAATCGCATCGAGCCAACGATTGAAGGCCCCATCGTGGGGCGTCTTCATCACGGCCAAAGTTTCCAGTGGTCGGAATACCGCGTCTTCTGGCGACGGATCGGCCAGCAATTTCTGATAGATGCCGACCGCTTTGCGGGCGGACAATTGCTGCGAATCGAACATCGCATTGGTCAATCCGATCTGCAAATTCCGCTTCGAAACGACGATTTGATTTTCTACTGCTTGGGCAAGTACTGCAGGGGCCGAATCACGCCGCACGTGGTATTGCATTCGCGCTTCGAGATATTGCGACCCAATGCCCAGCAAGCCCGCCCGCGCGTTGCGGAGCCGAGCTTGGCTCGCGTTGAGCGCCACCTGCGCCCCTTCCCAGTTGCCCAAGGTCATCCGTTCCTCAGCCAAGGCTAAGCTGACACGCACAAATAAGTGGTCCAGCCGCTTGCGACGCGCCCAGGCTGCTGCCGGTTCGAGCATCGGATTCACGCCCTCTGGCGTGCCGACCAACCGGTTCAAAGTGCCCCATCGAAATGCTTTGTCAATCGTGCCGAAGTCTTCGTAATAAAACGCCAAGTAGCTCGCCTCGGCCAAGGCATTGGCGGCGGCACGCGTGTTGCCCGCTTCCAAATGGAGCCGACCTTGTTCCGCCAACGCGACGCAGGTGAGCGCATGGTCAAACTTTCCCGCCAACAGGGTCGCTCGCTCCAGCCGGGGCAAGGCCTGTTTTGTTTCGCCCGTGCCGACCAGTGCCAAGCCCAATTGCAAATCGATCCAAGCCCCCGACCAATGATTGGGAGGTGCCCCGCCACGTGACAAGGCAGTCACCAAGGCACGCGAGGTTGCATCGTATTCACCCAACGGCCCCAGCAGTTCGTTGCGCCGCCGGATGGCAAGCGCGGTCGAACGCACCACCTCGACAACATTCACTTTCCAGTACTGGGCTTGCCTGATGACGCCGCCGCGATTGACAGCCTCGCGGTTGTCGAGCTGCCCCATGCCGATAAGCATCGAAGAAGGCAATTGGGCCAGTGCAAATTGACGCCCTCGCCTGCCCCACGGCAATGCACGCCGGGTAAGGCTCGCACTGGCCCGGGGTTCTGCCGTAAATTTTACTCGCAACATCCACTTGGGATATTGCAGGAACATGCCACAGGCATTGTTGAATTCTTCGAGCGCCTCACGGTTACGGCCTTGGTGGTAATAGACCTCGCCGAGCATCGCATGGTAGCAGATCGAATCGATCCAACGTGCGGCAACCGTTTTGATCGCACCGCGCAGTTCACGTCGAAAAATGCGCTCGGCATCGCGATAGTCGCCCTCGTAGAGTTGCTCGATGCCTTGGAAGTAGGCCAGTGAAGGGATGGTATCGCGCTGTTGTGCTACCAACTGCGATGGCCCCCAAGCAATCGATCCCATCAAGGCAGCAACCCCCAAGAGGTTTCGATAGGTGCTGGTGGGTACTTGCATCTCGTTGCTCCGGTAACAAGCGGCGCCAAACCAGTGAGCCGAACGCGCTAGCGTCGGGCGAACCTGCGTAAAACGTCGAATCTAAACGCCCGTGGCTAGCGCCTACGGCTCACACACGGCATCATTGAGGTTTGGCATCATTGAGGTTTTCTGACAAAGCCTAGTGTCGGGTGATCCGATGGCGAATTCACGCACCTTGGCTACCCGAGGCACACATTGCCCATTCTACCAACTCGATCCACCGTATGTTAGCCATGTGCTAGCAGCAGGAGCCGGAACGGCGCTACCGCTCGTTCCGGCCTACCACTGCCGACGGGCCAATTGCCAAGATTCTTTGCAATGATGTCAAGATTTGACGGTTAGGGCGACGATAACGTTTCTGCGGGCCAGTAGTAGAGACAGGTTAAAGCCCGTTAAACAGGTAGCGTTACGTACGCGCATCCAAATTTTAGGGAACTGATAGCTATGATTTCATCCACACTGTGTCACCGTCGTAAGACCACACGTCTTGGTGGTTTACTCGTGAGTTTGTTTGTCCTAGCTACGCTCGGTTCGACAGGTTGCCAAGTCGACATCGCAGGGCAAACATTGCCCAGCGGGTACTACTTGAGCGACGACGTGCAGTACTACGCGCCCGATGCCGAATTCAAGCTTGCCCGCGAAGCGGCCGCACTCAAAGAGCAATCGGCCTCTGAGATCAGCGAGCCTCAACGATAGATGGAAGTGACCAAGTTAGTTGCCGCTCGCCGAGGACAATAGCGCGACGAGTCCATGGCGAGGAGAGGGGGGACGGCACCCTTTGTGGCAGGCGTCTGAGGCACACGGCGCGCGAATGCGTCGCATGTCTCAGACGTCTTTGCCCAAAGGAGAGAAAAATAGCCGTTAGCTATTAGCGTTTAGCAGTTAGCCAGAGGAGAATCTCGACGTTTCTCGCAAAAACATTTTGGCTGAAGCTAGCTGCTAATAGCTCAATGTGAAAAGAAGAATAACCACAGAGACACAGAGAGCACGGAGAATACAGCAATCAATAGTAATCTTCCGGTAGATAGAATTCGTGGTGTTCCAGACTAAAAAACTCTGTGTTCTCCGTGTCTCTGTGGTGAAATTCCTTGTTTGTTTTCAGTTTGAGTAATAGCTAACTACTTTTTGTTTTTTGTAACTTTTCCTCACTCTGTTGTCTGTTCAATCTCCCTTTAACCCATCGCGTCAGCCGCACGCCCTGAGACCGCATTGCGAGCCAAGGGTAGTGCGAAAACTGGTAGCTTGTATCGACACCGGTGCGGAAACCGCGCTTGAATTTGTAGTCGCCGACACCCAAGTCGAAGCTGAGGTCGCCACGCTCAAAGCTGTCTTGAATGTTGCGAGCGATTAACACCTTTCCCAGGCCCCGTTTCGAGACGGTCTGATCGTAGCCCATCCGCATGCCGAACAGACGGCCCTTGTGATGATAGTTGTAGGTAAACGCGGCCGGCTGATCGTTGACGGTTAGCAGCGTGAGATCCAACATTCCCAACCGGGCGGCTGCGGCATGGGTTCCTCGTAGGTAGTCGCGTACCTGCTCATGGCAAAGCGTGGTACCGGTCGTCGAGTGCCCTTGCCAGCTT
This sequence comes from Lacipirellulaceae bacterium, assembly GCA_965249435.1. Classification (GTDB taxonomy): domain Bacteria; phylum Planctomycetota; class Planctomycetia; order Pirellulales; family Lacipirellulaceae; genus JAJRWS01. Next base: position 24,501 of record CBDFMC010000019.1, read on the forward strand.
CGCTGAGACAACTCGATGCAGGCATCGAATAAATCCCAACGCGGGTCCCCATCGCCACACGCAGCCGCGGCAGGCCGGTGACGGATGAATCCGATTTGACCACACTCTTCGACCGCACGCGTCTGCCTTCGCAGTTCATGCCGCCATTTGCCGTTCTTCGATGCTAAATAGTTGTCCCAGTCGTCCTCGAATCGGATCACCGAGACTTGCTGATAAACTTTTTTATGGGAACGAAATCCGGCCGCACGCATGGCCCGATCGGTGGCACTCCGATCGCCGCGTCCCGCGTCAGCCCAACGCAGCTCCATCATATCCCAATCGCGCTCCGTTTCATGCAGATATTGCATCGCCATGAACATCGTCGCCGACTGGTTTGGTCCAATCGGCCCGTACCAGGTGCCCCAGTCGCTGAGCGGGTAAGTGAGGACCCGAATATTGCCAACCTGGTAGCGTTCGGTCCGCACACAGAGCGGTACAATGCCAATCGGCGTACCGGCAGCTCGGACGATCAGCACCCGCAAATGTTGGTTATGGCCAAAGTGTCGCCAATAGGTGCATAACCAATCGTAGGAGTGGAAGAACGACGCCTGCGGAGTTTGCGCCAGCAGCGAGTTCCAAACCATCCGATACGGCTCTAATTCGAGCAGCGTGTTGATCTCGACAATATCGGCCACGGGAGGCACCTGGATTGTAAAGTCATCGGTTTTCCGCATGTTTCGATTCTTCTCCCGAGGTGTGGAGAAGCCCCCCCGGCCGCGGAGTAGTCGCCGGCGAGGATGCTTCTCCCATACTGCAAGAGATGTGCCGCCGCATGGACGGTTGCCAAAAAGATGTTACGATGCCGCTTGCGGCTTAGCCTTTTTACGAATTTCGCCAAGTTTTCTGGGAGCCGATTCATGTTGCTTCAAGGAAACATGTTGCGGACGAGCAACGTGACAAGTTCACCAAAGACAACATGAAGCTTTGTCAGAAAACAATGAGCCGAACGCGCTAGCGTCGGGCGAACCTGCGAAAAACATCAACCCTAAACGTCCGAGGCTAGCACCTACGGCTCAATGAATGGGGGCGTCATCGAAATTGAACCACTCCATCTGGAACCAACTCATTAGCGCCATTCATGCCAGCGATTGGCAAATGGTGGCCGCGATCACTGGGGGTGGCAGCCGTGCGATCAGCCAATTGCTCACAATGCCCGGCGCATCGCGGACGGTGCTCGAAGCGGTCGTCCCCTACGCCCAAGCTGCTCTGGACGAGTGGCTCGGCAGCCCGGTGGAACAGTCATGCAACCAGCAGGCAGCTCGGGCGATGGCGATGGCGGCCTGGACACGTGCCCGGAAGCTGGCGCCCGATGGCGATCCCCATCGTCTCATCGGATTGGGCGGGACTGCCAGCCTGGCTACCGACCGCTCGAAACGGGGCCCGCATCGCATCCATGTGGCGACGCAAACGGCCGCAGCAACGCGAGTCATTTCATGGGAGTTGCAAAAAGGAAAGCGTGACCGCAGTCAAGAAGAAACGTTGGCCGCCTATCTGCTGCTTGTCAGCTTAGCCGAAGCCATCGGGCAGGACACGTCCGAAGCCCAGGCCGAGTTGGACGAACAATTGCTCGACGGCGAGCACTTCGAGCGATGCGAGCAGCACGCTCCCACCGCCTGGACCGAGTTGCTGTTGGGCCAGCGACAGTGTCAGTTTATTTCTCCCGAAGGACCAGGCGCCGACGATCGAGTGCAAGCCCCGGTGATGCCCAAGGTAGTATTTCCCGGTGCGTTCAATCCGCCCCACGAGGGGCATTGTCAAATGGCACGCATCGCTGCGAAGCAACTTGGCTACGAGGTGGCTTGGGAATTGTCCGTGAGCAATGTCGACAAGCGATCGCTCGACTATATCGAAATCGCCCATCGGTTGCAGTTGCTTCAGCAACTCAGTGCCGACTCGATGATTGCCCTAACAACCGCCCCCACATTCCGCGAAAAAGCTGAGCTCTTTCCAAACTGCCATTTCGTCGTCGGCATCGACACCATCGCCCGAATCGCCGATCCGCGCTACTACCACGACGACCCGGCCCAACGTGATCGGGCCATCGTCGCGTTGGCAGACTCAGGTAGCAAATTCCTGGTCTTTGGTCGACAGAATCTTAGCCGTCCGTTGGGAGACCCATTCCAAACACTCGATGATTTGCTGTTGCCTGAACAATTGCTGGCGATTTGCGTGGGCGTGCCGGAGGAAGATTTTCGTGCCGATATCTCGTCAACCGAGTTGAGAGTGAGCCATTAAATCAGCGAGCGACCAATAGGCGTTTAACTGGATGGAAATATCGAGAATGTTTTCATAATTTTTTTGGCTAATCGCTTAGTTGCTCTTTAGCCAAAAGGCGATGCGCGGTATATCGGTTGGCCTGGAGCCCCTGTCCCATGCAAGGAGGATGTCGATGTTGTTGTTTGAATTGCTATTGGCCGAGACGGTGGTCGCAACGCCAACCGAAGCCCTACAGCCAACAGAGCCATCGACGCTTGTGCTGGCACTGATCGGCGCAGGTTCGTTGGCCCTGTACCAATCGATGATCCGCAATCCGGCTGTCAATCGTTCTGCGAACAGAAGTTCCGGCGACATGGTTGGGTCGACAGAAAAACCTCGGCAACAGGCTGCGTAGAATGGCGACCGTTTTCGTAGGCGACCGTCCTTGCGGACGGCGCTAACGTATTTGCGATGACCGGATGCTTTGCTGCCGTTAGCGCCGTCCGCAAGGACGGACTGCCACCGCTACGGTTTTTCTCGACAGTAAGATAGCGTCAGCAGTGCGTATCCTGTGGCAAGATGGGGATCGCCCTCCAGCCAGCGCGAGTTGTCGTTGGTCCAACTGCCATCGGCCCGTTGTCGGTTGGCCAATTCCACGGCCAATTCGCGCCGCCACCGATGGCTTGCCCCTTGGTCGTCGACCAGCGTTTCGCTACCGATCGCATCGAGTGCCTTGGCCAGGGTGTGCAGATAGTAAAACAGGCCGGCACGACCGAGTCCGGGGTTTTCGCTCAGCGTGTAATTGCGAGTCGCCCAGCGATAGGCAGCCTGCACACGCGGATCGTCAGGTCCCACGCCGGCGTAAATCATGCTTTTGAGTCCGGCATAGGTCATCGACCCATAACTCCGCAGCCCCCCGTCTGCGGTTTCGCCCGCCTGGCTCGAACCGCCCGCCGCAACCGTATAATAAAATCCTCCATCGGGATTCATCGCGGCAAACTTCGTTTCGTTGTGCTCGGTTTCCAAATTCTGACACCGCGAGACAAACGCCAGCGCTTTCTGCAATGCCGGATCGTCCGGCCCACGGCCGAGCGACTTCAGGGCGTCGATCAGGAAGGTGGTATTAGACATATCGGGCCGATTGTGCTTGCCATAACCGGCTCCCCCGTAGCTGGTGCTGGCCGCATCGTGGCCTTCGTCGGCGTCCCACTGGAGACGTTTTACAAAGGTCTCGGCCTTTGTGAGAATTTGATGGTAGCGCCCCGCCGGTTTGGCGCTGCGATTGGCCTCAGTGAAACAAAGAATAGCCAAGCAGGTTTCATAGTTGCGGTAGCGGGTTCCGAGTTGATAGATGCCACCGTCGTCGCGGACATGAGACTGAAGATATTCCAGTGCCGTGGCAACGACCGGGTCGCTCGGCGATCGGCCATGTCGCAAGATGCCTGTGGTAATCAGGGCCGTGACACCTGGCCCCAGCCGCGCGCTCCACGAACCGTCATCCTCCTGCGTCGCCTCCAAGAAGCGAATCGCACGGCCAACCGTGTCCGATATTTCCGTTGGCGGCGCAGCGATTGCAGAATGATCGACTGAGAAAGCGAGTAGCAACAAGATCGCAGAAATCACCTTTTGACCAAGCATGTGGCTCTCCATGTTCCGAAAATGAAATATTAGCCACGGATGAACGCAGATGAACACGGATATAATCGATCTGTGTTTCATCCGTGTTCATCTGTGGCTAATAATATCTTCTTGAACAATTTCGATATTCACTTTTTGTTACCCCGCCCAGGCAATCCAAGCCAGAAACGTAATCCAACATGCCAATAGCAGGCCGGAAACCCGCACTTGCCACCGGTTGTTCAAGACCGCCTCTCCTCACTTGAATCGGGCAGCGAAATTTGGAAGCTTTCTTGGAAGCCTTCGTCGAAATCAAAAACATCTTCAAAGTCTTCGCGCGTGTCGCTGGGCGTTTTGCGCATTTGGCCGATCTCGATGAGATTGAACACGATTTCTCCAAAGTCGCCCGTACGATGGATGCCCCAGTGATTGAGCACACTTTTCGCCAGATAACCGTACTGCTCGTGTGCATAGCGCCGCATCGCCTCGCAAAGCTCTTGCCCCGAGATATGGTGCTGGGGCTCGTCGTCGATATTAAAATCGTCGCCAGAATCGTCATCGAAGCTTAGTTCATCGTCGAGTTTGTCGTCGAGTTCGTCGGGGGCGAATTGCTCCGAGGGCTGCTCTATACCCAGGCCGAGTTTCTCGTGGGCAAATCGCAATGCCTCGAAAACAAAGACATAGGCGTCGAAACGGTACCGTGCGTCGCGACGCAACAATTCGGCAAGTGGATGGGTTGGGTCTAGCATGGGGAATGATAATGGTATGAAATATAAAACGGTTCGTGGATCTTGCCGATGGGCGGTTAGCCGCGGGACTTGTTCCCGCGCGAGTGCCACTTCCCCCGCGCCGGGACAAGCCCGGCGGCTAACTTTGATTATTGGCTTTGATTATTGGGTTGTTTCTTTCCTGCCGGTCCGTTACCTTTTTTGATCACCGTCAGTACGTCGGCCGCATCGATAACCATCCGTCGCATGTCTTCGGTTTGGACGAGCAACTGTCCTGCCAGGATTTCCTGGGCCAGGACGCGTGCCTTCCCACTATCTGTGATAATCTCCGAGCCAACCGATGGCAAGTCTTTTTGCAATTCTTGGTAAGTTTCATACTCGTAACGCAAGCAGCATTTAAGCCGACCGCATCGGCCGGAAATCTTGGTGGGGTCGAGCGTTGCCTTCTGCAGCTTGGCCATTCGCATGGAAACGGGCGGCATTTCCGAAAGATGCGTATTACAGCATACCGGTTTTCCACAGTCGCCATAGTCGGCGAGCAGTTTGGCTTCATCCCGAACGCCGATTTGCCGCATCTCGATTCGGGTTTGAAATTCTTTTGCCAATTGCTTGACAAGTTGGCGAAAATCGATTCGGCCTTCGGCCAGATAGTAAACCACGATCCGCTCGCCGCCGTACAGGTGTTCGATGTCGACCAGTTGCATGTCGAGCTCCGACTCGGCAATGCGTTTCAAGCAAATATCATATTCACTCCGCTCTTGCTCAAAAAGTTTTAGCGCCTCGTGCGCGTCTTCTTCCGATTGCAAGTGAAGTATTTGTCCATTCTTCGGCTCTTCTCCCCCTTGGTTGCTATCATGATTGCCGCTGGGCATTCGGGACAACGCATGTTCGGTCGCTTCGCAGAGGACTTCGCCCACTTCGAGCCCTCGCTGGGTGCGAGCAATCACCCGCTGGCTACGCGCGTAGGTGTCGCCACCTCGGGTCGTAAAAACGCCGAGATGCCTCATCACACCATGACGGACAATATACTTTGGCATACGAATGAGTATAACGCATGTTTGGCATGGCGTGTAGGCGGAACATTTCGGACAGTTGCTAATGGCGATCACAAAGCGTGGGGGGCCGTCCTGGCGGAAACATGTCGATTTTGTATTCGGTGTCGTTAGCGCCGTCCGCTAGGACGGATACCCAATAATCGATGCTACTCGCCCGGGTGATAGCTTCTTTGTGAATTCTTCAATACGTCTTGTTTGGTAAAGTAGGCAGGCTTGAGCTTGCGATCTGAAAGCAGCATTGCCTGATCGAAATAATGGGGCGAGGCGGGATTGCCGCTGGTGCCCAAGGGAACCAAGCTTGCGCCCTGCACGCCTTCGGGCGAGAATTCGTAGGCGGCTAGGTACGAGGTGCCGACCAGCCCGTAACGCTGGTGTTGGGAGATGACCCAAGGAATGTCGAGACTGGGTGAATAGTATTGGGTGAACACCACCCCCATTGGTCCATGTCCTCCGAGCGACGGCAGACTGGGGGCCCGGTCGTCGAATCGCAGGTCAACCAAGTCGGCCACGCGAGGTTGCCGCTGGATTCGGTAAACTTGCGAGTAGGGAACTCGCCAATCGCCATGCGTGGCGATCAAGCCTTCGGTCGCCTGCACGAGCCGGGCAAGCTGCTTCGCCGGTTTCCCCACGTAGAGCGGACGCATTTGTTCGCCTGGGTAACCGGCACCGTAAAGTTGCTCGTACCAAGCGTGGCAAAGCGTTGCGGCAGTCGAGTCGGCCGTGATCCGTGCATCCCAAGCCAACAGATGCTCCAAAAAGGGCCGCACGCGCTGGGCCAACTCCGGGTCGTCGCGGTCGAGTTGTTCAAGATGCGCTGCATATTTTGGCAACTGCTTCCGCGCCCAATAAACTTCCGTATCAAACGCCGCAGCCTGCCACTGTTGAAAAGTAATTCCCCGGGTTGCCCGCAAAATTTCCAGCGACCGCAGTGCTCGCCGTCGATGCTGATTTGTTTTGCCAAACTCCCCATCTCCAATTATGCCCCCATCCCCAATCATGTAAGCAGGAAAATCCTTGGCCCGCGGGTTGTCGCCATCGGTGGTGATCCATGGCGACGAGTTGCAGTTCTGCACAAAACCGGCGGCCGGGTTGAGCACCTGTGGTAACTCGTCCAATGTGTGATACCCAAGCCACTCGGCGGCCGGGTCGCTGCCGTCGACCGGCGCCGACCAATCGAATTGCGGGTTGCGCCGCGGCACACGCCCATTGTAGAGATACCAGATATTCCCATCGCAATCAGCATAGAGCACGTTCATGTAGAGTATCTGCAATTCGCTCACCGCGTCGCGAAATTCCGCCAGATTGTGGGCCTTAAACATCCGCATCGATTGCCGCATCGGCACCACCTCAAACAGTCCGCTGATGCGAGTTGCCAGATAGGTGGGGTCCTCTCCTTGCGCTGCATCTTCTTTCGCGACGATCGGACCATGATGCGTTTTGCGAAAGGTATGCCGACGTGTTTCGTATCCCCGCGACTTGCGAACGCGAATGCTTTCAACCCACGACTCGGCCTCGCGCCAATCGCCGTTGTACCGGTAGGCCAAGGGTCGCTCAGGATGGGTGAACTGCACACGCCAGACATCGGCAATATCGGGTTGGTTGGTCACCAGCGTCCAACCGAGCCGCTCGTTGTGTCCCATCGCAAGCGACGGGCTGCCGTAGAACCCGGCCCCGCTAAAATTCCATGGCGAGTCTTTTTCTTCGCTGCGCAGATGGGCTTCCATCAGCTGGGCAAATCCATACCACGGCATGTGCGGATTGCAGAGCAACATCGGATGGCCCGATGCAGTTCGCGTGCCGCTAATCGCCCAACCGTTCGAGCCGATTGCCTTGGAGCTGGCATCGGTCCAAATATGTGGATTGCGGCGTGGCAAATAGCTACCCGCCAGCCCCGTCGCCCGATAGCAGAGTTCCAAGGCAATGTGCCGATGGAAGGCGAGCACATGCCACGGCTCAAAGCGACCAATGAGCCGAGGCCGGACTTCCGGATGGGTCTCAAGATAGAAATTGATCCCTTCGACAAACGCAGTGTAGAGCCGTTGCGACGTGGCATCGAGTGCCGCGAAATCGCGACGGCTGCGCGGCACGATTTCAAACGCCCGATTCAGCAAATCGGAGTTCAGCCCCCGCGGACCATGCGCCTCGGCATAACGGCCCAGCGCAAGGATGTACGAATCTTCCACCTGCCAAAAAAAATCCTCCGCCTGCGCATAGCCGAAGCCGAAGATCGTGCTTTCGTCTGTTTTGCCAAACAGATGCGGTACGCCCCACTGGTCACGGTGGATGGTGACCTGTTGGGCAATTTCGGTTGGGTCGAATGCTTGTGCGCTGCAAACCTGATCGATAGTACAAAGCGAGGAACAAGCCAAGACACAACGCAGGAATGATATCATTTCAAGAGTGCCCGGAAACCGGCCTGTTCGAAATGGTGGTCTGTGGTTAACGCTTGCTGTAATCCGTGATCGGTCATAACCACGAAAGAGATGCAATCCACAAGACTCCAAGATTTGTCAGTTCTCTCGCAATAAAGGCTCCAACTCCGATTGAACAGCGTAGTATCAAGCGGAACGATTTCGACATCTACTCGTTGTCGCAGATTGTTGATGAGTCCGATGGCGTGAAATCGCCAATCTGGTTTTGCTAAACTACCAGCTAGCTCCAATAAGATGGCTTCTGTCGTGATGATCCGTCCTTCAATGCGATCTATCCAGGCTAGAGCGGCTTGGTGGTGTTGATCACGGCTAACAATAAGCGCCAACCAGAAAGCCGCATCGGCCAGGACATCTTGCACCGCATCACTCATTGCTTTGGTATTCCGTAGAGATAATGGTCGTGTTGGCTTGCTAGGTCGGATGGTGCATCGGGAAGGTCGGCTGCGAATTGCTTGAGATCTGAGAAACTTCCTGAGCTATCGTCGACCCTTTCGATTTCAACACGCAATCTTTCTCCTGAAGGTAAGTTGAGCGGCTCATCAGGGACGATCACACGTCCATCGAAGTATGCGGAAAAAGGTTGAGACATAGCACACCTCGTACAAACTCGGTTTTGGGTGATCTTTCGAGAACTGCTCGTATCACTCTACCATAAACGACCTGAGCATGTTGCTCAAACTGAAAAGCGCTGGCGTTTTCACTTGGAGCCTCCATGGTATTCGTTCCAAAATCCTCCTGAGCCGAGCGCGCTAGCGTCGGGTAACGTTGCGTAAAACCCGAGGCTAGCGCCTACGGCTCAATCTGGGACAACGTGTTCAGAACTGAATTTGGAACTACTCGCTTTCTCAAAAGGTGAAGGAATCGGCCCGAAGTGCTAGCAAGCTGCCACTTCTACTCGCACTAGCGTTCTGTCAGCTTTGCTTGGATGGATTGTCGCCGCAGGCGAAAGCCGCGGTTGATTCCCGTTCTCGCCGCGGCTTCCGCCTGCGGCTGGCAAATTCAGTCTCTCCATTCACGGCTGAGATAGCACTAGGAACATGCTGGGCTTCTGCCTAGAATTCCGGCCATGAGGACCAAGGAAAAGCGGAAAGCCGAAAGCGGAAAGCCGTATCCCAAGCCGACGACTCATCGTCGAAAAAAGCTGCGGCGGATGGTTGTTGTGGGACTGTTGCTCGCCGTGGCGATTGTGGCCGCTGCGCCGACGATTGTTTCTCGGACGCCGCTTCGTAATGTGATTCTTAACTCGCTCCTCACAACTCACTCCTCGCAACTCGCGTGCAAGCAGGCTGCGTTTCGTTGGCTGGGCGGACAATCGCTCGAAGGGCTGTCGATTGTCGACGGGGAGGGGCGGCAAATCCTTGCGGTCGAATCGGTCTCGGTCAATCGTTCGCTCGTAGAGCTGCTGGCTAACACCAATGACCTGGGGAATATACAAATCGTTCAGCCCAGGCTGCATGTGATGACGCGGGCCAATGGGAGCAATGTCGAAGATTTGATTCGTCAGGAGTTGGGAGGCGCGAGGCGCGAGTTAAAAATCGAACAACTCGCGCCTCGCGCCCCCCAACCCCTAACCCTTAACATCCATGTCGAAATCGTCGACGGAACGATTGAAGGCGTTGACTCGCTGACCAGCAGCCGATGGATGCTCTCGGGCTTCAATGCTCGGTTACAACTGGCAGGCGGTAGCGTGACGGAGGTTGCCGGCGAGGGCGCGCTGATTCAGGAGTTGGGAGTTGCGAGGCGCGAGGCGCGAGTTGGGAGTCCCGGCAATTTCAAATTTCGGTTGCACCAGGACGACGCCGACGGGCAGCGACTTGACTTGGTTGCCGATCGACTTGCGCTGGATGTTGTGTCGCCCTGGTTTGCTCGCGTGGTGCCGGGCGGCCAAATCGCTGGGACCGTTTCGATTGATGGCACGGTGCAGTGGGATGGGGGGAAGCGAAAAGCGGAAAGTGGAAAGCGGAAAGCCGATCGTGGAGGGCAAGCGTTGGTAGCCGCGAGCGGAAGCCGCGGGGCGATTACCTGGCATTCTCGTGGCAAGCTGGAATCGAGTCGGCTCCGTATTGCTGCCGATGTGCTCCAAGGCGACGTTATCGAATGCGACCGGCTGACCGTTCCCTGGCAGCTCGCGGCAAGTGACAACCTGCTCGATATTGAGCAATTGACCGTCGACACCGAGTGGGGGCACATTGCCGCGAAAGGCTCGCTCGACGTGGCCCAGCTTGTCGAGGAAAAAAAGGGGTCAGGAACCATTGACCGGAACGGCCCAGAGGGTGCTTCGCATCCATGGTTCCTGCCCCCTTTTTTTCCCGCATCGCTACCGAATCAAGATGGCCAACTCGAAGCGCGGCTTGACATGGCTCGACTGGCAGCCATGCTGCCGAGCACCCTGCGGATTCGCCATGGGGTGCAGATCGATTCGGGCGATTTGCAGCTCGTGGCAAAAAGTCTTCCAGACAGCACCGGCTCCAGCGGCAACAGCCACAAATGGACCGCGCACCTGGCGCTGCAAAACCTGGAAGGCAGCGAAGGCCAGCGCCACATCCGTTGGGACCAACCTATCGAGTTGCAGCTCGAATTGGAAAATAGGCGCGAGTTAGCAGGCGCAAGGCGCGGGTTGCAAAACAAAGAACTCGCGCCTCGCGCCTCCCAACTCCCAACGACTTTCATCTCGCGCCTCGCCTTCCATTCTCCCTTTTTGGAAGCTAACCTGAAAACGGCTGCCGAGGTCGTTGATGGCAATTTTTCGTTTGATCTGGAAAAATTGGCTAGCCAAGTAGGGCAACTGGTCGACTTGTCGCCGTGGCAACTGCGTGGCCAGGGTAGCGGAACTATGGTGCTGCAATCGCTGGCCGATGATCGGTTTAAGGCCAGTGCGATGATTGAATTGCAAGGAGTTGAGAGTTGGAAGACGCGAGGCGCGAGTTCCGAATCGGGAAACTCGCGCCTCACGACTCCCGACCCTCAACTCATTTGGTCCGAGCCGCAACTTCGTGTGAATTTGCAAGCGAGCGGGCTGCACCATCACTTTCAGCCGCAGCAGATTGCCACTGCATCGGTGCAACTTCGCGGTGCCAACGACTCGTTGGAACTGCAACTAATCGAGCCGGTGGAGATTGTTAGTTGGGGGTTGGGAGTTGGGGGGCGCGAGTTGGAATTAGTTGGGAGTAGGGAGGCGCGAGGCGCGAGTTATTTTCCTTTAACTCCCAACCCCCAACTCCCAACCCCCAACTTCCCCACTGTCTGGCCGATTCGGGTCGAAGCCAACGGGCCATTGGATGTTTGGGCGGGTCGCATACGGCCATGGACCAGCGCTCTGCCCGATGAGCTACGCGGCAATGCGGTGCTCACGGCCATAATGCGAGTTGGTCCCGAGTTGGTTGACGTTTCGGAGATGCAGTTGCAAGTCACGCGGCTTCATGCCCAGTCGGGCAGCTATGTCGTGGACGAACCGCAGTTGCAACTGACAGGCGACTGCCGCTGGGATGCCGGGACGGGGAGCCTCTCCACTGGCCAGTTGCAGTTAGTGACCAGCACCATCGCCTTGCGGACCCAAAACGTGGCGATAGGAAAGCAGGTGGGCAAACAGTTTGAAGTAGGCGGCGAAATGGCTTTCCGTGCCGACATGGAGCGGCTTGCCGCGGCGCTGGGTTTGGTGGGCGGACCGTCCGCCACATGGCCGCGAGGCATGTGCACCGGGAGGATACGGCTTTCGACGCTGCAACTTTCGACCGGGGATTCTGCAGCCCGGGCTGATATCTCGATCGCGGCGGATTCATTGCAGATCATCCAAACAGCCTCCCAAAACAGGACTCTGCATGGAGTTGAGGGTCGGGAGTTGGTAGGCGCGAGTTCCTCGATTCTTAACTCGCGCCTTGCGCCTCCCAACTCCCAACTCATTTGGACCGAGCCTCATGTCGATGCGTCAGCCAAACTGACGTACAGCGAGGCCGCCGATCAACTTCGGCTTGACGACGTGCGAGTCGCAAGCCAAGCCGTGCAACTGCAAGGGTCGATCACGGTCGACAAGCTGGCAGGCGAGGGCACAGTTCTAGCTAAGGGAATCCTCGATTACGACTGGGATACACTGTCGGGTGTTTTGGCAACCCATGTGGGCCCTGGAGTACAACTGCAAGGCAAAGATCAGACGAAGTTCCAACTTGCGGGGCGATTGTTTGATAATCAGGCAGACGCTGTCCGACTGCATTGGTCGCAGCGTTGGACAGCGTCGGCCGACGCGCGCATTGCTTCGGGAAGCGTCTACGGATTGCCGTTGCACGACGTGCCCGTACAACTGGCACTTGGCAACGGGTTGCTGCAGACCGCTCCTCTCGGTGTGCCCATAGGCCAAGGTCAGTTGACGCTCAATCCGCACATGGTACTTTTTCCGGAACCGCAGTACTTGTTGCTCCCGCCGGGACCGCTGGTTACCAACGTGCGTATTTCGCCCGAGGTGAGCGAAAAAATGCTCAAGTACATCGCCCCGGCGATGGCTGGAGCAACGCGAGCCGAGGGACTCTTTTCGGTTCAGTTGGAAGGGGCGCGCATTCCGCTGGCCAATCTGAAGCAAGCCGACGTCACCGGTCGACTTGCCATCCACCAACTCAACCTCTCGCCTGGGCCGATGGTCCAGGAGATGGTTACGTTGGTCGAGCAAATCGAAGCACTCGCCAAACGGAGGCCGCCGCCGCAGGCAGGCAAACGGGCAGGTAGAAATGCGGTGACGATCGACAACCGCACAGTTGATTTTCGCGTCGTCGAAGGCCGAGTCTATCACCGTGGGCTTGAGTTTCTAGTCGATGGGGCGCCAATCCGCTCCAGCGGCTCGGTCGGCTTCGATCAATCGCTTGCCATCACGCTGGAAGTGCCGATCCAAGCGAAGTGGGTCGAGCACGAACGGGCGCTGCAACCGCTGGCCGGACAAGTGCTGCAGATACCGATCCAAGGCACATTCCAGCATCCGCAGGTCGACCAGCGAGCCGTGGCCGATCTGTCGCGTCGCATGTTCCAAGGCGTTGCCGAACGGGCTATTGGCGATGAGATCAACAAGCAGTTTAATAAGCTGTTGAGGCGCAAGTAGTGAGAAACGAGGTGCAAGAAGCATGTAGGCCGGAACGAGCGGTAGCGCTGTTCCGGCAGTGCGTGGAGGCAGATGCCGGAACTGCGCAGAGCTTGTTCCGGCCTACAGCGACAGCTCTCGTTTCTCGTTTCTTGCTGCTGGCTCTGCTTGTTGGACATCTGCCGACGATTTCAGCACAGTCGGAATCACTTTCTAATTCGCTTTCTCCGCGCAAGGTTAACGAGCATCGTGCGGCCTTGGCCGGGATCCGCAAACTCACCGGCCGGCATTTGACACTTTACACCGATCTGGCTGCGAACCCGGCAGTCGACGAGTTGCCTGCGGTTTTTGATGCGGCGGTACCGCAATGGGCAGATTATTTTGAAATCGACGCAAACAAGCTGCAAGACTGGCGCATTCAAGGCTACTTGATTCACGACCGAACGAAGTTTGCCGAGCTTGGCTTGTTGTCAGAAACAAATGCGAACTTCGCCAACGGCTACGCCCAGGCTCACGAGCTTTGGTTGGAAGAGCAGCCCAGCGACTATTACCGTCGGCATCTGTTGTTGCACGAGGGAACGCACAGTTTCATGCTGGCCCACCTCGGCGGTGCCGGCCCCAGCTGGTACATGGAAGGCATCGCCGAGTTGTTAGCGACCCACCATAGCCGTGCTGCAACGCAGCACACGGCGCCCAACCAAAAGCTATCCCTCCGCCTTCGCCACATGCCCGCAGACCGCGACGAAGTCCCCATGTGGGGCCGCATCAAACTCATCCGGGGAGTTGGGGGTTGGGAGGCGCAAGGCGCGAGGCGCAAGGCGCGAGATGAAAAACAGACAACCCCCAACATCGCCCAAGTGATGCAAATCGATAATCGTCGCAAACTGGCCACGGCCGAGTACGCTTGGTGTTGGGCGCTGGTGAGCATGTTGGACTCGCATCCGCAGTTTCAGAAACCATTTCGCCAGTTGCAGCGGTACGTGGCCGATCCCAACTTCAACGACCACTTCCGACGAAAGTTCGCCCCCCAATGGCCCGAGCTAACCGCCCAGTGGCAGAGCCTAGTTTCAACGCTCGACTATGGTCACGACTTCTCTCGCATGGCAATTCGACATGTGCAGCCGACAACCGTGGTCAACCAGCAACAGTCAACCTCGATTGATGTAGACTGCGGGTGGCAATCAACCGGCTGGCGGCTCGAGGCGGGCAAGACCTATCAACTCACCGCCCGAGGCCGATTTCAAATTGCCGAAGAGAGGGAGTTGGGAGTTAGGGGGCATTCGAGGCGCGAGGCGCAAGGCGCGAGGCGCGAATTAAAGAAAAACAACTCGCGCCTCGCGCCTCCCAACTCCCAACTAATTCCATGGATGTCGGAGCCGGGTGGCATTACCCTCGAGTATCATGCAGGCAGGCCGTTGGGCATCCTGCTGGGCGCACTGTTGCCCCCAAGCCGACGACTTGTCGTCGAATCAACAGAAACAGCGAAACCGCAAGCGAGCTTATTAAACCCGATTGCCGTCGGCCTTGGCACAAAGATTACGCCAGACCGCGACGCGGTGCTCTATCTCCGCGTGAACGACCGCCCAGCCTGGCTGGGTGATAATCAAGGCCAAGTTGAAGTTTCGATCGAACCGCGGTAATTGGGAGGCAAGGAAAAATGCCCCATTGACATGTCACGTAACATCAAATGTAGACATAGGTTATGATTGACATGAAAAGTGCCGACTTGTATGATATAGTTGAGTAGGAGAGGATCACGTTGAGCCATCGATCGGAAATCAGGTGGTTCGCGTTGTTGGTCATGGACATTAGGCCGCGTTATTGCATGGCGGTTTTCTTCTTTTTTGCGCCTTGGGCGCGGTGATGATGGATGGCTAGTCCCTATTGTCTTGCGATGGTGCTGTGTGAAGCTGCCCATCGGGATTCTGCAACCGGTAAGATCACGATACTGGGGACGTTTAGCGCGTTTGTATGCCCCAAATATCCGGCTCAAGTCAAATGCGTCGTTTATTATGCAATTACCGATGGTTTAGGGAAAACGGACCTTAGCATTCGGCTCGTCGATGCTAAGACGGACCTTGTCGATCAACCTGGGGACAGTGGAGTCGTCTTTGAGGCAGGAGCCGAAGTTGTTTTCGATAGTCCGCTTGAAGTCAAGGAAGGTATTGTGAATTTTATTACGGTCCTTCCTGCCGTAGGGCAGTATCACTGCGAACTTTGGGCGAATAAAGAACTGCTGATGTCGCGTCGGTTCCTTGCTCTAACATCTGGTGATGAATCATGAATGATACAATCCAAGCAACCGTTGTTGCATCAACCAAGGCTGCTAAGCCGATTCAGCACGAAGAGTCAGCTCAAAAAGTGGCTGGTTTTTTTACACTCGATCCCAAGGCGATTGCTAGCCTTCCTTGCAACTCACCTGCGCCACGTCGACCAAATCGTTGTCAGCCTTTAATCTATACATCAGAGTTCTATAGTCAGTCTGAGGCGGACCAGCTTGAGAGGATACGCAAGATGACCCCCTCGGATGAATATCTGCTTGAAAAAGCGAAGCGTAATCCCCCTTCGCCGGAGTGGTACGACGGTGACGAAGAAGACCTTTTCTAGGCTCATCCGGTGTCAAAGCTCCATCAGGGAAGAATCGTTCGTGCCAAAGTCTGCGATCCGACTGGCGGTAATCCGAAGGTTCGGCCTCTTGTTGTTGTCAGTGCCGATTCTGAGATGGCAGCAGGAAGCCCTCTTGTCGCAGTTGCCATAACCTCGTCATTTGGCGATCCACTCAGGGAGAATGAAGTTTCGTTGTCATGGCATCGCGATGGTTTGTCACGGACTAAACTACGCAAACCTTGCGTCGCCAAATGCTCCTGGCTCTGTAAGATCGACATTGTCGACATCGTCGATTTTCAAGGTGTTGTGCCACCCGATCAATTGGAACTGATTATCGAGCGTCTATCTTCCCGACCATAGATTATTCAAGCCCGATTGACGAATCGGCCATGGGTCTCGACAATCGGAAGCATGAATGCTCTGCAAGACAATTCTCTCGAAGTGGCCGATCCCGAAGTCTGGGCCGCGGTGGCTGGCGAAATCGAGCGTCAGCAAGATGGCCTGGAAATGATCGCCAGCGAAAACTACACCAGCCCCGCTGTGATGCAGGCGGCCGGCAGTGTGCTGACCAACAAGTATGCCGAGGGTTATCCCGGCCGGCGCTACTACGGCGGCTGCGAGTATGTCGACGTCGTTGAAAATTTAGCCCGGGATCGTGCGAAGCAGCTTTTCGGCGCCGAGTATGCCAACGTGCAGCCGCACTCCGGCTCGCAAGCCAACATGACCATCTATCTGGCAGCGCTCGAGCCGGGCGATACCGTGCTGGGGCTCGACCTAGCCCACGGCGGCCATCTCACGCATGGCATGAAGCTGAACATCTCCGGCATGCTCTACAACTTTGTCAGCTATGGCGTCCGCGAGGAGGACCATCGGATCGACTTCGACCGGCTGGCCCAACTTGCCCGAGAGCATCAGCCTAAGCTGATCGTCGCCGGAGCGAGTGCGTATCCCCGTGAAATTCCCCATGCCCGATTTGCACAGATCGCTGCCGACGTTGGGGCGAAGCTGATGGTCGACATGGCCCATTACGCGGGGTTGGTCGCTGCCGGGCTGCACGACGACCCAATACCGGTCGCCGATTATGTGACAACGACCACCCACAAAACACTCCGCGGCCCGCGCGGTGGGCTTTGTCTGGCGAAGAAAGAACATGCCAAGACGCTCAACAGCCGGCTGTTCCCCGGTCTGCAGGGCGGCCCGCTGATGCATGTTATCGCTGGGAAGGCTGTTTGTTTTGGCGAAGCATTGAAACCCGAATTCAAAACCTATTGTCAGCAAATCCTTGACAACGCCAAAGCATTGGCCGAGGTGCTAGCCAGTGGCGGGCTTCGCCTCGTCAGCGGCGGGACGGATAACCACTTGATGGTCGTCGACGTCACGCCGCTCGGCATCGGCGGAAAACTGGCGGAAACGTCGCTCGAAGCCTGCGGTATCACCGTCAATAAAAACATGATCCCATTCGACCAGCGCAAACCGATGGACCCTTCCGGCATCCGCATCGGCACGCCGGCGCTGACAACCCGCGGCATGGGCGAAGACGCAATGCGGACCATCGGCCGCTGGATGCTTGAGGCCTTGCGAGCCCCCGAGGATGCAGGCGTGTTGGGGGGCATCCGCAGCCAAATCCGAGAGTTATGCACCCAATTTCCCGTGCCGACGGCGAGCGGGTAGGCACACTTGGTCTGTTCAACTGATATGAGGTAGAATGAATGCATGTAGCGACCCGGACGCTAGAAGCGTCGACGCTTCTAGCGTCCGGGTCGCTGAACTACACAAGATGAATAGGAAATTCACGATGGTTCAAGCCGCGATTGACATCCCGAACAAGGCGATTGCCGATTTTTGCCAGCGGAACCATATTGTGAAAATGGCCCTGTTCGGTTCGGTGTTGCGTGACGATTTCGGACCGGAAAGCGACGTGGATGTCCTTGTTGAGTTTCATCCCGACCACATCCCCGGATTCTCGTTTTTTGGGATGCAGGATGAGTTAGGAAATATTTTTCGGCGTGAAACGGATATGCATACGCCAGCTGAGTTGAGCCGTTACTTGAAGCACGTTTTCCAGGAGGCTCAGACAATCTATGACAGATAAATCACGCATACTAATCGCCGACGACAACGAAGCAAATGTCGAGCTGCTCGAAGCCTATCTTGGTGGGCTGGATGTCGCGACGGCCATTGCCACCGATGGTCAGGAGACGCTCGACAAGGTCGCCTCGTTCCAGCCCGATCTGATTTTGCTGGACATTATGATGCCCAAGCTGAGTGGGTTTGAGGTCTGTGAAAAGCTGAAGGGCAATCCTCAGACCAGCGGCATCATGATTCTCATGGTCACGGCACTCAACGAGTTGGGCGATATCGAACGGGCGGTCCAAGCGGGCACCGACGACTTCCTCTCCAAGCCGATTAACAAATTGGAACTTGTCAAACGAGTAGAGATTATGCTCTCGCTGCGCAACAAAACCGACGAAATCGAACGTCTGCGCCAGTATATTGAGAAGATGGAAGAATCTCGCTAGTGCCGCTTGCGGCTTAGCACCACCGCCAAAAAAAAGCGTCATGGCACACCGCGCCAATATCATCACGGCTTTCAGTTGCGCGATCCTCGTGCCTTGGCAAATCGATCTTGTCCATGGAGCCAATCAAGAGGTGATCGTCCACCGTCAACAGGATGTGCCGGCCGAGTCGCCCGATTCTGCCATCGATACGTCGCACAATGGTTCGCAGCAGATCGAACAATGGATCGAGGCGCTGGGAAGCGATCAATATGCCCAGCGACAACGGGCGGAAATAGAACTTGTCCGACTCGGCGCCGATGCTTACGACCAATTGAAGTCGGTAGAAAATCATCCCGACTTGGAGATCGCTTCCCGGGTAACCTATATTCTGCAACGGATCAAAGTCGAGTGGGCTCGCCAAGAAGATTCGCCAGCCGTGCGGAAAGTCATGGTCCGGTATGGCGAACTTTCCCTATCGAGTCGTTTGGATCGAATCGAACAAGTTGCCGCATTGAAAGACGAGCAAGGACTTGGTGCGCTATGCCGTATCGCGCGATTCGACCCCTCGCCCTTGTTGTCGCGTTATGCAGCGCTGGCGGTCATTCGCGTGGAGAACTTGCCTGAAACCCGGGTCGCATCACGCCAGGAGACGATCCGAATCGAATTGGGTCGTAGCGACCGAACGGCGTCGACATGGATGAAAACCTATGCGACTCAGCTCCGCAAACCAGATCGTGTTGCACCACGATGGAAGGAATTGATCCGTGCAGAAGCATCGCTTTTTGCGGAGGGGTCGCACGATACCGACATGGATGTGGTGCTGGAACTGATACGTCACCACCTCAACCTTTGCGACACGCTCCTGCATGCCAACACAGAAGGAGACCTTTCGGAGCATTTCGATTGGGCAGTCCGACAATGGCACAACGTCATTGATTCGTTGCCAATCGCTGGTAGCGAATCGATATCCGCCAGAAACAGCCTTTCCATGTGGTTGCACGATCGAGAGCAGCATCTCGATGCCGCTAAGGTGCTGAAAGTAATGGTCGATGCAATCCAGAATGATCCGAAGAACACAAATCGGGTTAAGCAAAGCCAGGGATGGCATGCCGTGCTCAGCTTGTTCCGATCTCGTATGGAATACTATTTCGCCTGCCATGCGGAGAGCCAAGGCGACTTCGAAGCCCAGCGCACTCATTTGGAAGCGGCTGTCGCGCATTCCGAAATTGATGCCGATGTGCTCATTGCCATGTACCGTATGCAGGGAGCCGACGAGCAGTATCATCGCAAAACCGTGGAACGCATCAGCCGCGCCAGTAAGCATTTACTACAGCAGATTCGCAAAAACCCCGACCGGCCAGACCACTACAACCATTGGGCATGGCTCATCGCCAATACCGAAGGCGACTACCAAAAGGCACTCGCCTACTCACAGCGTTCTCTTGAGTTGCAACCCAACGAGGCGAGCCTTCTCGACACACTCTCACGCTGCTACTACGCCAACGATGATCTGGAAAACGCGATAAAGCATCAGCGGATGGCCGTGGAACTCGATCCGCACCTGCAAGCCTTGCATCGGCAACTCAAGTTCTTCGAGCAGAAACTGGCGAAAAAAGGCAGTTAGCTTTTAACGGTCAGTTATTAGCCAGAGGAGAATCTCGATATTCATCGCAATATATTTCTGGCTAACCGCTAATAGCTAGTTCCTGTTTCCCAAATCAGAATATTGTGAAATTCGTCTGGCGGGCCGGTTTTGGTGTAGCAAGAAAAAGACGCATCGTTATCCTATTGAAAACAGAACGAATCAAAGAGCCATTTTACCCAAGGAGAAGCGGGCGATGCGTTTGAAAGCTGAAGCGATTCTCGATTTTGGATGGGCCAACGAGAAGGCCGACAACCAAACGGTACGGGATTATCGTGACGAGTACAAAACGCTCGGCCAGTTGCTGGACAGCCGGCCCGCGATTCTCGATGTGGTCCATCGCGACCTCGAACAGCTCAGCCAGACGACGTCGGCACGCGGCCGAAAGCCGATCTTCACCAGCGAAAACCTGTTTCGCGCGATCCTCGTCTTGCAACGGGAAGGACTCGACTATCGGGAAGCGTCGATCCGGATTGCCGAAAGCGAAACCTTGCAGCGGTTTTGCCGCCTGCTGAAAAAGCCGACCATCGACTTCACGCTGCTGAACAAGGCATTTCGCGCGATTCAGCCCGAGACTTGGGAACGGATCAATCACCTATTGGCCCTCGGCGTCGTCGCCGAAGAAACGGTCTCCCTGGAACATGTGCGAACCGACACGACCGTCACCGAATGCAATATTCACTGGCCGACCGACTCCAGCCTGCTGTGGGACGTCTATCGCGTGGCTGCCCGAGAAATGTCGACTGGTCGAGAACTCGACCCACTCCGTTGTCCTTGGCGATTTCACGCGAAGAAGATCAAAAATCTGCATCTTTTCGTCACGCGTTACTCGAATAGCACGAACAAAAAGCGTCTCCGCCAGGTCCGCCAGAATATGAAGACGCTGATCGTCCGGGTCGAGGAAGCTCTGGAAAAAGCGGAACAATTCGTCGCTTGGGCCGAACGTTCGACGTGTGTCGAGTTGGCGACGATTGCCCAGTCGCTGGCGAACCGTTTGCCGGTGATGCGGCAGGTCGCCGAAGTGGCTCGGCGCCGCGCGTTCGATCGAGAGCAGGTTCCAAATGCCGACAAAGTGTTCAGCATTTTTGAATCTCATGCGGAGTTGATCATGCGTGGACGGCGTGGCAAGCCAGTCGAATTCGGTCACAAGGTGCTGCTCACACAGTCGAAGGAGAAGTTCATTACCGATTACGTTGTGTTGGAGAAGAATGTAAGCGACAGCGAACTCCTGGAGACGGTACTCGAACGACACGAAGAGAAGTACGGTAGCCGGCCCAAAACGGTCGCCGCGGACATGGGCTTCTGTCCGGACGAGGACACCTACGAGGAATTGGAAGAACAGGTCGACTACCTGGGCGTGCCTCGGCGGACGCGAGATTTCGGCGACACGATGATGGGCATTTGGCAGCAGTGGCGCGCCGGAATCGAAGGCACGATCTCGTGCTTAAAGCGAGCATTTCGCCTGGCTCGCTGTTGTTTTCGCGGCTTTAAGAATTTCACGTCCGCCGTTGGCAGCGCCGTGTTCTGTCACAACTTAACGATCCTGGCAAAAACCTCAGGAGGCTGACGCGGAACGGACGCAAAAACCGAAAACAACTCGTAAACGTAAGGCGAGGTACGCGCGCTGCGGCGCAACAACGCCGACCCACCACAGAAAACCGAACAAGCCAACTCCCTCGCCCGCTCGTCGCCCCGCGCCGTTCCCAAAGTCGGTCGGAAAGGGAGTATTATCAACGGGAACTAGCTAACAGCTTCTCACTCCGGCAAACGGAAACAGGATTGAATTCTCAGTACCGCGCAGTCGTCGGGAAAGGTGTGAAATGCTTGAACGCGGAAACTTTTGTCACGCGATTCGACATTAACATAGCTCATCGCACCTAGCCCCAATCGGCCGCTAGAGCCGAACTGTTGCAACATGCCTTGTTTCGTGGCTTGAAGTGAAAGCTCTTTTTGGTAAGCGACAAATTTTTCGCGGTCGGCCGGCTCTAAAGAAAAGCTCATCTCATAGCTCGATCCGCCTCGACATTGCAATTGGTCCGATCGCTCGCCTTTGAGTCGGTACGACATCAGACGTCGTCGTTCGGGCAACGGGTGATGCGCCGCGGCGGCTACTTCCGTGAGCGTAAGCCCTTGGTGTTGCCATTGCACGACATGCCCGGCACTGGTGATCTGTACGGTTGCTTTGTAGTCACCACGCTGGATGATGCGAGATTGGTGAATTTCAAACAGCTCGGGATGCAACGATCTTCCGAAGAGTCGAAACACTAACTCCGCAACTTTTGGTCGAACTGATAACACTAGGATTTCCAATCTTTTATCTTTTTAGCAAACCAGCAGGATTGCTTTGTGGTAAATATTGTGGGAGTTCACGCTCTAGGCCTTGCCTGAAAACCGTGAGCCGCAACGCGCTAGCGTCGGGCCCTTTGTGCCAACATAGCCGAGGGCGAACCATCGCACCCCACAACCCGCGGCTAGCGCCGTGCGGCTCACCCCAAAATTAAGGCGGTGACAAGCCAACTGCTCTAACGTAATTATACTTGCTATCCCGAAGAGCCACAAAGGGGATTTATTGAGCCACTCGGTTTGCGTAAATTCAGCCTTGACAAACGGTGAAGGGGAAGTCCTTGAGGTTCTCTGTTTGCTAGCAGCAGAGGGAGAGAGAGCTTCGAAATGCTGCTTTTAACATTCGAGCAGTTCACTTTTGTCTGCTCAGGCGAGCGGTAGTTGATAATTTACCAGAATACAAGCACGACGCGCAAGCGAGTGTGTGCATATAACCCACTTGCTTGCGCTGCGTGCTGGTAAGTCCTTGTCTGCCACTCGCCCTGGATCTCCATATTGCGATGAGTAGCACATGACGAATTACTCGCAGGAAGTTTTCGAGCGACTGCTGGATCAGCTTGGCCCGCAGCAGTGGTGGCCGGGGGAGTCGCCATTTGAGGTGATGGTCGGCGCGGTGCTTGTGCAAAACACGGCCTGGAAGAACGTGGAGAGAGCGATCAGTCACTTGCGCGATGCCGATGCGCTAGAACCCCAGCGGCTTGCCGCGATGGGCTTAGAAGAGCTGCAAGAGCTGATCCGCCCAGCAGGATATTTCCGCATCAAATCAAAGCGACTTCGCAATCTGCTAGCGCTGGTTAACGATCGATATGGCGGATCGCTCGAGGCAATGCGCAACGCGGATCCGTGCGATCTGCGCGAGCAACTGCTGGCCGTCAATGGCATCGGCCCGGAGACGGCC
Source organism: Lacipirellulaceae bacterium (assembly GCA_965249435.1). Lineage (GTDB taxonomy): Bacteria > Planctomycetota > Planctomycetia > Pirellulales > Lacipirellulaceae > JAJRWS01. The sequence goes on from CBDFMC010000019.1 coordinate 47,615, forward strand.
GATTCGATCTTGCTCTACTCACTGGAAATGCCCATGTTTGTCGTCGATGCCTACACGCATCGCATTTTCGCGAGGCACGGATGGAGCGGCTACCGCGCCGATTATCACCAATTGCAGGAAGAAATCACTTCGCAATTGCCGAAAGAAGTATCGGTCTACAACGAGTTGCATGCACTGCTGGTCAACATAGGACATCATTATTGTCGCAAGCGTAATCCAGAGTGCGAAAATTGCCCGCTTTGCGACATGCTACCGGAAAGCGGTATCGTAGAGCCTGATTTTTGAGCGTCACGCCCTCTTTGCTAGCACCCGTCTGAGTATTCCCTTGCAGTTGCAACGGAGTGTGCAGACTGAGCTAGCCCCCAATCCGAGTTTTCCCTATTTTGGGACTTGGCAAAAAGCTTTGCCGAGGGCTATCCAGGAGAACTGCAAAGTCTCGAAGAATCATTTCAGCCCGGCTTTGCCGGGGGGTAAGGCGAGCGGCAGAATAAAAATTACCAGCACGCAGCGCAAGCAAGTGGGTCTAGCACACACTCGCTTGCGCGTCGTGCTAGTATTCTGGTAAATTTTCAATTGCCGCTCGCCTAAAAGCATCGCCGTGGGCTATCCCACGCCGAGCAAAAGAGCGGCAAGAACAGTAAGCACGCCGACCAGTCCAAGCCATATCCAAACGGGCGACCGACCAGTCCAGATGTTTGATGAAAATGTAACGTAACTTCCACAATGAGGACACGACGGAGTATCTTCGTAGATGCTCACCCCGCACTCGGGGCAAGGGAGCATTTCAGATTCGTCTGAATCACCCAAGTGATTCGATTCATCATAGTCATCCGGCTCATCAGGATATTCAAAGCTTTCCAAATCCGAATCGGACCACTCGTGATGAACCATTGCTAGATACTCGCTTAGAACTTTGTCGGAGAGCCTACGCGGCGAACCTTTTGTAACACATACCTTACCAGAAACCTTATTGCAATCTCTACTGCCCCGTGCAGTAGTTCGTCAAGACAGTAATTCGTCAAGGAGGACGAGCCATGAATTCAATTCGACCCCTGGCAACAATCACATTGTTGGCCGTAGTCGGTGTTTTTTTGTATTTCAAGATCAACGAAACCGAACCGCAAATGCCCGCGGATGTGGCCGATTGGGAGTTGCCCGCGCAGATGGATTACAGTGGCCAGTCTAGCGCGCCGGTTGCTGGCAGTCCGTCCATTCAAAGTGCGCCTCCGTCGAATAGTGTTTTCTCGACGCAGGCCACGGCACCCATCTTTGATCCGATTCAAGCCAACTCAAACCAGGCAGTGAGCACCAGCGCACCGGCTTGGGGTCAATCTGCCGCGACCGACGTTCATCCCGATGGATCCGCAACCCGGGATTTGCCGCCCGAGCAGTCTGCCTCCCTAGCACTGCCCGATCTGCCACCGCTGCCCAAGGTACCGCCAGCGACTGGTCAGTTGACAGCCGATACTTCTACCTTCACCACTAAAACGGCTGATGTTGCACCGAAAATTCCGGTTTCACAAACATCGCTTTTTACTGCCACGCGACTGGCCGTTCAGGCGGTACTCGACCGAGGAGAGCTTTCCCAAGCGCTGCTGCTGCTGTCCGACTGGTATGGCGATCCCTCGTTAACGCCGGCCGAAAGCAGGGAAGTTGAAACCATGCTGAGCCAGTTAGCAGGCTCGGTGATCTATTCCACGGAGCACCGTCTCGAACCACCGTATGTAATCCAGGCTGGCGAATTGCTCGAGGACATTGCCAAGAAATACGAAGTGCCATGGCAATTGCTGGCCAAGATCAATGGCATCGCTCGGGAAGACGCTCTACAACCTGGACAGAAGTTAAAGGTGTTGCAGGGTCCCTTTACCGCCTTGGTCGACCTGAGCGATCATCAACTAACGCTCATGCTTGATCGCCGTTATGCGGGCAAGTTTTCCATCGACATCGATCCGCAGGCCACGATCGAAGAAGGGCATTGGCAGGTGAATCAAAAGCTGATCACACCAGGAAACATCCGCCAGCCAACCGCCCCGCTCGGCATCGCGGCCGAGGAACAAAGTTTGGTGCTAACCAATGCGACCAGCACGCCTGGGCAGGTTGTCGTCCTGCGTGGTCCCGGAGCCTCTGCGACGGGTAGCCCAGCGGGTCGAGATATCCGGCTGAGGTCGAGCGACGTGCAGGATGTGTACGATATCCTGTCGGTCGGTTCACGCGTGATTATCCGGCGGTAGAGCAAGAAGGCTAAACTGGAGCATGTTTTCTTAGCCGCCGGGCTTGCCCCGGCGCGATGGCGTTTCTTTCGCGCCGGGGCAAGCCCGGCGGCTAACAGTTGGACCGACAACACGTAGTGCTAGAGATTTAGCCAACGGAAATTTCACGATGGTCGACCGTCAATCGCTTCTTCAACTGATTCAACAGCAGGCGCTCCAATTCGGAGACTTTACGCTTGCCTCGGGGAAAAAGGCTAGTTTTTATCTCGATTGCCGGCAGGTCACGCTCGACTCGCGTGGTGCGAAACTCATTGCCGAGGGCATGCTCGAATTGCTTGGCGACAAATTACCCCCACTGATTGGCGGGATGGTCATTGGGGCGGACCCGATTACCGGCGCCATGCTGGCTATGGCGGGGGAACGAAGCATCGCGCTTCGCGGCATCATGGTTCGCAAAGAGCCCAAAGGCCACGGCATGGGCAAATTCGTCGAAGGCCCGTACAACCCGGGCGAGGAAGTGGTCATCGTCGAAGATGTGGTTACCACCGGCGGTTCGTCGCTCAAGGCGATCGAGCATTGCGAAGCGGTTGGGCTAAAGGTCGACCGCGTGCTGGCAATCGTCGACCGTCTGGAAGGGGGCCGGGAAGCGTTTGCCGCGAAAGGGGCCGAGCTGACAACGCTTTTTACCATCCGCGATTTGGGCATTGGTTAATGCCGTGCATCGCGTTGCGATGCGGCCCCTTTTGCCCTGTGCTGCGTTGCAGCACGGCTGATCCGAGTCAATTCATGGAAACATCGCTCCATCGCCAGTTGAAAGCGATCTATGCCGCGGGTGGCGACCAGCAGGAGGTTGCCTGCGAAGGATATCGTATCGATGCGATCCACCGGGGCCAACTGATCGAAGTTCAGCATGGTTCGCTCGCTGCGATTCGCGACAAGATTGCGGTGCTGCTAGAGAAGCATCGTGTGAAAGTGGTCAAGCCGTTGGTCATGCGAAAATTGCTGATCAAGCAGAATGGCCGGCAGGGCAAGGTGATATCTCGCCGATACAGTCCCAAACGGGCACAACTGTTCGATCTGTTTGACGAGCTGGTTTATTTTGTGAATGTCTTTCCCCACAAACGGTTGGTGCTGGAAGTGCCGCTGGTGGAAATCGAGGAGTGGCGCTATCCCGGGCATGGACGTCGGCGGCGCTGGCGGCGTGGCGATTTTCAGATTGAAGACCAAAAGCTGGTGCGGGTCGTCGAGACGTTTCGGTTCAAAAAAGCGTCCGACCTGCGAAAGCTGTTGCCGGATAATCTGCCCAAAACATTCCATACAGGCCACCTAGCCGAGGGACTTAACGTGCGCAGGTGGACGGCTCAGCGCATGGCCTATTGTTTACGAGAAACGGGCGCGATTCGGGCCATCGGCAAACAGGGCAATGCGATTCTCTATCAGCCCAGTCGGCGTGCCGCGGCTTGAGAGGCTTTTCCTGTCAAATGGCGGGCTTGCGGCAAACAGGGGAAGGGCTTACGCTGTTCCGTTCCAGCCGTTTTCTAGGAGACCTGAGCCGAACGCGCTAGCGTCGGGCGAACCTGCAAAAAACGTCGAATCTACAAACGCCCGAGGCTAGCGCCTACGGCTCAGGGATAGACGATGGTCCGTGCTTTGAGACAAAGCCTAACACGTGCCCTATATTCTGCAACGAAAGGTCTCTGGATATGAGTAAGCGGATTTCGCCTTCTGGCGGATCGCCTCTGCGCAAATTGACGGGCGTGCAGATTGTCGGCACGGGCAGCTATCTGCCCGAGTTGGTGGTCACCAACGAAGACCTTAAGTCGCTGGGCAGCGATCCGGAGTGGATCGTCAAGCGGACCGGAATCCGCGAGCGGCGTCATGCCCCGCCCGAAATGGCAACCAGCGACATGGCAATCCTCGCCGCCCAGCGATGCATCAAGGCGAGCGGAGTCGATCCGAGCGAGATCGACCTGATTGTGCTCGCCACGCTTTCGCCCGATCAACTGATGCCCGCGACCGCCACCACCGTGCAGGACAAGCTCGGTTTGAATTGTGCGGCAATGGATGTGTCGGCAGCTTGCGCCGGTTTTGCTTATGCGCTGGTCACCGCCATGCAGTTTGTCGCGACCGGTTGTAGCCATCGGGCGTTGGTGATCGGCTCGGACACCAATTCGCGTGTGCTCGACCCAACCGATCGAGCAACCTTCCCCCTCTTCGGCGACGGAGCAGGCGCGGTGCTGTTGGCTTCCGGAAGCAGCGAGCAAGGCGCGCTAAGCTACACGTTGGGAGCCGACGGCTCGGGCGCCCAACTGCTCTGTCGGCCAACCGGCGGGTCGCGTAAGGTCTTTGATCCGACAGCCGAGAACGATGGTTCTTGGTTCATGCAAATGGAGGGCCGGGCCGTTTTTAAGTGGGCTGTGCGATTGGTCGAGGAGAATTCACGCGATGTGTTGAAGGCGGCGGAACTTGAAATCGGGCAAGTCGATTGGTGGATACTACACCAGGCGAATTTGCGAATCATCGATGCAGCCACCAACAGCTTGGGAGTCGACCGCGCAAAAGTGGTCCAGCACATGGATCGCTACGGAAACACCTCGGCCGCAAGTATCCCGATCGCGTTGGATGAAACTTTGCGAGCCGGAAAAATCAAGCGTGGCAATCTTCTGCTGATCTCAGGCTTTGGCGCCGGTCTGGCTTGGGGTACTATCGCGTTTCGATGGTAAAGAAGCTATTCGCCGTTTGCCAGAAGAAGATTGCGAGATAAGTCGAGTTTTTCTCTGGTTAGGCGGGAGGCAGAATAGAAATTACTAGCACGCAGCGCAAGCAAGTGGGTCTAGCACACACTCGCTTGCGCGTCGTGCTAGTATTCTGGTAGATTTTCAATTGCCGCTCGCCTTAAGAGCCCGTCACTAAACACTAAACACCTTTCAACATGAGCAACACCAAGAAACGAGCGAAAACCCTTCCACCGCGCAGCCGAGTGAAGCCGGCGGATACCTGGGATTTGACCAGTCTCTACGCCGACGATGCCGCCTGGGAAACCGCGTTTGCGAAGTGGGAAAAGCAACAGAGGCAGTACGAGAAGTTTCGCGGTACTTTGGCCAAGGATGCCGGCTGTCTCGCGGCCTGTCTGCAGTTTGATTCTAAGTTTGACCGACTAGGCGAACGCCTGGGGACCTACGCCTTTCTGAAGTCGACCGAGGATACCGCCAATAGCGATTACCAGCGCATGGTAGGCCGATACCAGCATGTTGCAAGTGAGGCAGCCCAAGCAGCAAGTTTTATCCGCCCGGAAATTCTCGCGGTCCCGGCCAAAAAGTTGCGCGAGTTATTGAAGTCGGAAAAAATAAAACCGTATCGGTTGATGCTCGAGCGGCTCATTCGCTACAAGCCGCACACGCTTGGCAAGTCGGAGGAGCGGCTACTGGCGATGCAGAGCGAGATGGCCGATGTCTCGGACCGAGCGTTTCGCCAATTGACCGATGCCGACATGAAGTTTGGCATGGTCAAGAACGCCCAAGGCGAAACGATCGAGCTGTCGCATTCCTCATTTTCTGCATTGCTCCATTCGCCGAAGCGGTCGGTCCGCCAGAAAGCATTCAACCAATACTACGAAGGCTTCCAGTCGCACGAAAACACGTTGGCTGCGACGCTCGGCGGGTCGATCCAGCGCGATGTCTACTACGCCAAGGCACGCGGTCACGACAGCGCCCTCTCCTCCGCGCTGTTTCCCGACAACATGCCGGCGGGCGTCTACGACAGTCTCATTGCCACGGTGCGAGAACGTTTGCCTGTGGTCTACAAGTATCTGGAACTGCGCCGGCGAAAAATGCGGATCAAGGAAATTCACCATTACGATACCTATGTGCCAATCCTCAGCGATTTGGATGTCCGTCGCACGTGGAAGCAGGCGACCCGCACGGTGATGCGATCACTTGAGCCGCTGGGTAACGAGTATTGCCGCGTGCTGGAGAAAGGCCTTGCCGGCCGATGGTGCGATCGCTATCCCAACCGCGGCAAGCAGAGCGGAGCGTTTAGTTGCGGCACATTCGACGGCGATCCCTACATCCTCATGAACTATCAGCCCGACGTGCTCGATCATGTCTTTACCCTCACCCACGAGGCGGGCCACTCGATGCACAGCTACTACTCGGCCAAGCATCAGCCGTATCAATACTACGACTACGTTATCTTTGTCGCCGAGGTGGCCAGCACCTTTAACGAACAACTGCTGAGCCGGCACCTGATGAAAAACGCAAGGACCAATGCCGAGCGAGCGTATCTGGTCAACCGCGACATCGACGCGATCCGTGGCACGATCATCCGGCAGACGATGTTTGCCGAGTTCGAGAAGATCACCCATGCGATGGTCGAAGCGGGCGAGCCGCTCACGGTCGATTGTTTCAAGCAGGAATATGGCAAGCTGCTCGCGGCGTATTTCGGCCCCGACTTTGTCGTCGACGAGCAGTTGAAGTTGGAATGCTTGCGTATCCCACATTTCTATCGGGCATTTTATGTCTACAAATACGCCACCGGCCTGTCGGCCGCGATCGCGCTCGGCGAGCGGATTCTCGGAGGTGGCCAGCGGGAGCTGAACGATTACTTGGCGTTTTTAAAGGGTGGCTGTTCACAAGACCCGCTCGATCTGTTGCGAGGCGCCGGCGTCGACATGGCCAGCCCCGAGCCGGTACAGACGGCGCTCGACCGGTTTGAAACGCTGGTTGGAGAGTTGGACGAGTTGCTATGATCCTTGTGCAAAAAAGGACTCACGCCGAGGCGCAGAGATTTTGGCGCGGCTTAGCTGCGCTGGGTAAGTTGTGGCTATGTTATGGCTTTGAACGTTTTGTGCCATCAAAAAAGGAATTTGGCGAGTTCAAGGTCTCTGCGCGTTAAGAAACAAAAGAAAACTAAGTTATCCGGATCCAAATGATTCCTGCTTGAGAAATGATTGAATAACGGCTATCGTGCTGTTAGGCGAGCGGCAGGTGAGAATATACTAAATACTAGCACGCAGCGCAAGCAAGTGGGTCTGTATGTACACACTCGCTTGCGCGTCGTGCTGATAATTTCTATTCTGCCGCTCGCCTTAGCATGTGATGTTCGCAAAACTCAGTCAGGAGCGAAAAAAATGTTTATCCGAGGGATATGCATCGCATTCTTACTAATCTTGTTCCTGTCGGCTCGAATAAAGCTTTTTGCTGAACCGGCGACTGCTCTATCCAACGACGAATTAGTTGCTTTCACAGGCACGATCTTCATGCCGGATGGGTCGCCCGCAGGCGGTGCCGTTGTAGAAGCAATCGCTCAAGATACATATCCTCGTAACGTCGTTCGCGCAGACGAAGCGGGGTTGGTCCAGATTCGTAGCGTGTTTGGCAACGGTGCCAAGATACATGCCAGCTCTCCTGACGGCGCCCTTCAAGCCACGCTGATGGTGATGGCAGCAGACGTCCGGTCTGCATTTGCTGCTCCGACCAAGCTTAATCTGAAACCTGCTGTCCCACACGTTGTGAAAGTGTTCTCCGAAGGCCAACCTGTCGATAGTGCTGAGGTCGTTGCCCAAGGGAGCAGCTTTCGGGTGCGAGGTGTCACAGGCCCAGATGGGAAAGTGCGGATTCACTTGCCAGTCGGCGAAAGCCTTCGAGATTTGGTGGCTTGGCATCCGAAACTAGGCGTTGCCGGGATGCGAGACCTGAACGAAAGTCCTCCGCAAGACACGACACAACTGTCGCTACTCGCCCCAGCGCCGTTTACGATTCGTTTGGTCGACACCGAGGGCAATTCGGTTGTCGGCATCAAGTTGGCGGCGCATTTCCGCACGGAAGAGAGTGGTTGGATCCTTTCCGGGGCAATCGGGGCCTCCCATGTGCAGACCGACGAGAACGGCGAAGCGGTCCTTCCGTGGGCGCCTGGCGAGAAGCTGAAATATGTCGATGTGACGATCATTGATTCTGCTTGGAAGGACGATAAGATCGATCGCGACAAGATCGCCGCCGGACTCATCACGGTTCACATCCGTCGCGAGCTGCCCGTCACGGGACGCCTCGCCATGCCCGGGGGCGTCGGTGCCGAAGGAATTTTGATTACTGGCTTCGGCTTTGGGCCCTATTCCAATGGCGACATCCCTTACGCCCGTGCCAGACAGGATGGCACGTTCACCATGCAGGTGCCTTCCGGTCATGGTTATGTCCTTGGCATCTCCGACAGCGAATGGGCAAGCGACCGTTGGACCGGTTTGATCCTTGGAACAGACTCGGGTAAGCCAGCTGATATTGAAATCGATGCATATCCCGCCACGCCGTTAACTGTCCGAGTCACTCGTGGCCCAGAGCATGAGCCCGTGGAGAAGGCTTGGGTCTATGTGAAGAGTTGCGGCAGGGTGAAATTCACCGACGAATTTGGTGAGGAACGCACCGGTTCCGCGGGCGTCGGAGGATGGGCGAGGACCGATTCCGACGGCGTGGCTCGCGTCGCCGTGGGGAACGGCGCGGTCGAAGTTCGGCTAAGTTCCGACGACTGGAACGAAAAACAATCGATCGAAGTACAGTCTGACGAGCCAATCGAGATCGCCTTTCACCGGGCTTGGCAGGGTGACCGGCAGATCGTTGCTCGCATGACGCTCGAGAGTGCTGCTTACCACCCCTCCACGGTACTCGTTGCCCACGCCTGGTCCGAACGGACAGGCTACGTCGATACGATTCACGAAACAGAAATTGGTGACGATGGCACGATAAAAGTCGCCTTCGACGCCGAAACACTCTCGTTACTTGTCATCGACCGCGAGAATCGACTTAGCGGATTTACGCAGCTTGGCCCAGAGGATTCTGCCGCTGAAATCGCAATGCAGTCGACCGCGACCTACAGCGGGACTGTTCTCGACGAACAGGGCGATCCTCTGGCCGACCGTACCATGCTGCTCAGGACGCAATCGTCATTTATCGATGCCGTTAAGCCTCAGCAGACCGACGAGGCGGGAAGGTTTCAGTTCTCCGGCGTCCCTGTTGACACTCCCCTCCGACTGGATGTGCGAAACGAGACCGATCTACCGAAGTATTATGTGCGGAGCAACGATCGGTTGTTCGGGGCCGGCGAAAACCGCCTGAATGGCGTTGTGACCATCCGGCTGGCAGACAGTCCAAACGGAGCAAAACCGCATGTCGCTCCGCTCTCAGAAAGAGTGGCAAACCTCTGTCGCAACGCCAGTGTCAGCCGCATGCGCACCTTGGTAATCCTGAAAGGTGGTGGTTCCGCAGGCGTTTCAAACTTGACTAGCCGCTTGCTCGATTCTAGTGAAGTCGCATCAGTACGCAGCTATCTTCCTTTGGTGCTTTCGTCGGAACAACGTGAAGCGGAGTCCCAAGCTATTGAAGAACTTGGGTGGCCGTTACCTGCTGATGGCGAGATTGTGCTGATCGTGGTTGGTTACGACAAAGAAACCATTGCCACGGAACGTATCGACACGGAAGATGTCGATGATTCCATGGTGATCGGCGTTCAGTTTCTGATGCAGCACATGCCGCCAACCCGCGATGCCTTTGACGTATTTGCCGGCGCAAAGAAAGAGGCATTAAGCAGTGGGCGGCGTCTCTGGGTGGTGGAAGGCGGACCGCGCTGTGGACCTTGCTTCCGGCTTGGCCGATGGATAGACGAGCATCATACGACGCTGGAAAAGGATTACGTTATTATCAAGCTAATGTCAGGCATCGACGATCATACTTCCGAGGTGATTGATCTGCTGCACAAGAAAAAGGGGGGGTGTCCCTTGGCACGTAATCATTGAACCTGACGGTACCGTGATGACAACCAGCGAAAGCCCTTTAGGCAATATCGGCATGCCTGGTTCCGTAGAAGGCATTCGGTATTTTCGGCAAATGCTTGAATCCACCGCACGACAACTCTCTTCCAGTGAGATCGACAAACTGATCGTGTCACTATCGAAAAAGGAAGAAAAGTAACCGTGCAATCGGTCTGCGGCGGCGAGTTGGGCATTCTATCAAACGACCGTTTTTTGGAACATGTCGCTCCGCTGCTGTTGCCCTTCTTCCTCCGAAGCCCGCTACCGCCCAGGCACATAGTCCAAGCGGTATCGCAGCATCCGAGGAATCTCCCACTCGGTCGGTACAAATGGTTCGCTTGCCATGGTTTGTGGATTGTTCTCTTTGTCATTAGCGACCAGCTTTCAGTCTTTGTTTCCCGTTTTCTACAATTTTTCCGGCTGAAAGCTGATCGCTGAAAGCTAACCGCTTACCATTTGAGCAGTTGCGTTCCACGTTGCGTCGTCGCCTGGGCCCCAGATTCGCTTCCCAGCGCCTGCTATCGCCTGCTGCCAATTCGTGATAGACTGAACCGCACGTAGCAGAGCATTCCCACGTAGCAGAGCATTCCGATGACACAATGTTCTCGGACCGCGCTGCAGGCCACTTTTTCAAGGATTTAGATTAGGATCGCCATGGCAAAGAATCAAAACACGGTCGAGAAACGTCGCCGGGAAATGGAAAAAAAGAGAAAAGCGGCAGAAAAGCAGGAGCGGCGTCGCAAAAAGAAAGAACAAGCGGACGAACAACCTACGCACGATACGCCCTCGGCAGGCGACAGTTGACCTAGAGAATGGCGTCGCCTCTGATCGTGCAGGGCGAACATGCAACTACATTTGGGAGAAGATCTTGTTATCTGCATCAGAACAGCGCGTGTTGCGCACTTTTCGACAATTTCTAATTACTCCGGGCGAAATGTTGTGCTTCTCCGGTCCCAACCTTGAGCGAGACAAGGCGGCACTGGATCTGCTGACCGACAAAGATCTGTTGGACAAAGAAAAATTCAAAGGAGGATATTCCCTGACAAAGGCCGGTTTTGCGGCCATGAACGATTGCGAATAGCTTCGACTTGTGCTTTGTCGGAAAACAGTGAGCCGAACGCGCTAGCGTCGGGCGAACCTGCGAAAAACATCGAAACCTAAACGCCCGAGGCTAGCGCCTACGGCTCACTTGACGGCATCATTGAGGTTTTCTGACAAAGCACCAGTCCGGATTTCTCACCACCGTTGAGGCCAAAGGATGGCTTCGTAGCCAGCTGTTTTCTCTGGTCATCTGGCTTTCCAGTAATCTGGATTACTCCGCCCGCGGGCTCTCTTTGCCGAACTGGGTGATCCAGTAAAACGGCTTGCCTGCCTCATCAATCCGTAGCTCGCCCGCGAGGCGTGCTTGTCCCAGAATGCGGTCGACGGCCCGTTTCAGGTAGGTTTTGCTGCGAGGCAGTTTGACTTGAATTTTTTCGGGGTGAATGTCGCGGCGCTGGAGGATTAGATCGTCGAACCTGAGCGGTACGCCTAAGCGTGGTCGCAGTGCGTCGAGCGCTTGGGCCAGCGTGTAGCCGCTGATTTCGAATGTTAGAAACTTGTACATCTTGGGAACCATGAGCCTCGGGACTGCGTCGGGTTTCCAGCCGACGGGCCAAGATGGCTGGTTCGGCTTCAGCGGGAGAACCGCCAACCGCAGTGGCTGGCCGCGCGGCTTCTGGGGGACCAGCGCAAGGGCTTCTCGCCGTAAAAGCATGGCCAACGCCGTGCCTGCGGTCACCCCTTCAAGTTCTAAACGGGCAGCCTTCGCACGTTGCAAGACGAAACGAGCGCGATCGCCAATCTCCAACGGCAAACGAAGCTGTTTGGCCAGCTTTGCAACCATGTCGGCAGTTGACATGCCTGCAGTCGAAAAGTTGATCCTCTGCGAAAGATCGCCATGGACGGTTGTGAATTGCTCTTTCGTCAACCCAAATCGATCTCGCTCGGCGCCCAGGTCCGCAGCGCCCTCTTTTTGCAATCGGTCGAGATAGTCGCGCAGGCGGTGCATTTCATTGCGGCCGAAGCGTGCCCCGGGCAGAACGAGTCGTTCCCCGCGGTCGAGCACGGCGAGCAACTTGAAATGCGTTGCGGTGGCTCCCTCGGTCGAGACAATGTTTGGTTTGTCGTCCGAACGAATGCCACGAATTCGCACGCGGGCAAAATCGAGTTTGCTTAGCGTGCGAGCCCACTCTTGTGGTGCCGTTGGTGCAATTCCAGGTTCGGTGACGACTTCGATTTCCACGCGACCGGCAGCCTGCGCAGCGGTGGGTGCTAGCACAATGGCTGCGCACAGGCCAAGTGTTTGCAATAGCAAAGCGATCGGTCGATGAATGTAATTCACAACGCATCTCTGCTGAAGTATTGAATAATAATTCGTGACAACGATTCCCTAGCCCCCGGCGCAAGCGAGGGGTTTGACAAAACAAGAGCCTTTCTCATTTCAAACCTCACGGCTTGCGCCGGAGGCTATCTGAGCAATGATTCGGTGGCCAAACCGTCCGCATTTCCAATGAATTATAGCATGTTCTGGGTTTTGACCTCTCTTGGTTGCAAGCGGTCAAATTTTTGCAACAATAAGAGTCTTCACTGCCTTGCAGGAATTAACGTTTTGCTAAAAGTTAGCTTTGGCCAAAAGGAAATTGTTTGATGTCGCGACCTGTTACGCTGTTCACGGGCCAGTGGGCCGATTTGAAGTTGGATGACTTGGCCCCTATGATGCGTGGGTTTGGTTACGATGGGCTGGAACTCGCTTGCTGGGGCGACCATTTTGAAGTCGATAAAGCGATGGCGGATGATGGCTACGCAGCCGCCAAACGCGATCAGCTCGAACGGCACGACTTGCAGTGCCATGCGATCAGCGCCCATCTGGTAGGCCAGGCCGTTTGCGATCCGATCGACGAGCGGCACAAGGCGATCTTGCCCGCGCATGTTTGGGGCGATGGCGATCCGGCTGGCGTCAACCAGCGGGCCGCCGAGGAAATGAAAAACACCGTGCGGGCGGCGCAAAAGTTTGGCGTCGAGGTGGTCAACGGTTTCACCGGCTCCGGCATTTGGCACATGCTCTATTCTTTTCCGCCGGTGTCCGAGGCGATGATCGAACGGGGCCTTGCGGAATTTGCCGAGCGGTGGAATCCGATTCTCGATGTCTTCGGCCAGTGCGGCGTACGGTTTGCCCTGGAAGTTCATCCCACCGAGATTGCCTTCGACTTGCACACAGCCCAGCGCGCACTCGAAGCGGTCGGCAACCGCGAGGAGTTTGGTTTCAACTTCGATCCCAGCCATCTCATCTGGCAGGGCGTCGATCCGGTGGAGTTTATCCGTGCGTTTCCCGATCGCATCTATCATGTGCATATCAAAGATGCGATCGTCACGCTCGACGGCCGCAGCGGCATCCTGGGCAGCCATCTCAATTTTGGCGATGCACGTCGCGGTTGGGACTTCCGTTCCCCGGGCCACGGCGGCGTGAACTTCGAGGAAATCATTCGTGCCTTGAACACGATCAATTACAGCGGACCGCTGAGCGTCGAATGGGAAGACAGCGGCATGCAACGCGAGCATGGCGCCCGCGAGGCATGTGAGTTTGTGCGAAAGATCGATTTTGCATCGAGCCAAATCGATTTCGACGCCGCATTTGGCGGTGAGTGAAAGGGCTAAGCCGCAAGCGGCCGCTTGCGGCTTAGCAGAATCGATTTTCACGTGGTACAATAGCATGATTGCCAACAGGACCACCTGGAAAAAGGTTCGTGCGCCTATTTCACTTCGCCAGCCGCCGCTACGTCCCACTGATTTGCATCCTCATGCTGCCGGTAGTCGCTGTGCGTGTCGCGAGTGGCAAACCGATTGTCCAGCAGACTGGGTCTGGCGGGCTTCTTTTCGTTGCCAATGATATCTACACGGACGGTGCCCAGGATGAATCGGTTCAAGCGACTGAACCAACCATGGATGCTGATCGGGTCGAGATGCTGTTTAAGCGAACCCGGGATGCGTTGGAGGAAGGTCGTATTGGGTTTGCCTTGCAACTTGCATCGCATCTGTTACAAGCCGACCCAAACCACATTGCGGCACGCCGTCTGCTCGGCTACCAGCCTGTGGGTGACCATTGGGGCGGTGGCTATGCAGCGAGAATGGCGGGGAGTGGCCGAGTTTGGCACCGGCAGTTTGGCTGGGTGCGCGAGAAAGACATCGACCGTTGGGAAGCGGGTGAGCGACTATTGGGCAAGCGCTGGATCTCGGCCGAGCAAGATGCCAAGCAACATGCCACGATGAAAGAGGGTTGGCATCTGCGCACCGATCACTTCGAGATCGTGACCAACGACAGCCGTGCCGCGGCCGTTGAATTTGCAGGGCGATTGGAAACACTCTACCAACTGTGGCAGCAGCTTTTCGGCGACTATTTTCTGACGCAAAAAGAACTGCTCGATCGGTTTGATGGCAAACAGGTTAGCGGCTACCGTCGCAAGCCATTTCAAGTTCGCTATTATCGATCACGAAGCGAGTACAATAGCCGGTTGCGTCGGCATCAGCCGCGGATTGAAATAACGCTGGGGATCTATTTCGACTTTATGCGGCAGTCACATTTTTTCGCCGGGCCCGACCAGGACGCCGGCACGCTGTACCACGAAGCCGTGCATCAGATGTTTCAGGAATCGACCCGCTCGACGCGGAATGTGGCAGCGCTTGCCAACGGCTGGATTGTCGAAGGCGTGGCATGTTACTTCGAGTCGCTCGTCCTTGTCGAACCGGAATCTTCAGAACAACGAATAGCCGGGTACGGAAGTCCCGGAAGGTTCTTCTCCATCGGCACCTCCCAAGCAGGCCGGTTGCCCGCAGCTCGACATCGTCGATTAGTCGACGATTCCACCATGCCACTGCGGGAATTCTCGGCCATGACCGCCCTCGATCTACAACGACACCCTGATATCGCCAAGCTCTATAGCCAAGCGGCGGGCGTAGCAACCTTTTTGATGCACTACGAGCAAGACAAGTACCGCCGGTCGCTTGTCGAGTATCTGCAAGCGGTTTATGCCGGCCGCGATAAGCCAACCTCGCTGGCCGAATTGACGGGCCAAAGTTTCGGGCAACTCGACCAGCAGTATCGCAAGTATCTGGAGAGCTTGCCGTAGGGCAGAGCGAACGGTATGTTGGGGGTGAAGAGTGAATCTACTTGCCACGATTGGAGTTTTCAGGATGCCGATCTTTGCCCACGTTACGTCGCAGATTGTTCCAGGTTTTTGGTTTGCATTTTTAGCCGGATTGGTGAGCGGTGTCGTGCTTACCTACGGTTTTTGGTTGCGTAGGACGCGCTAGTGCGCCGCGCGCCGTGTGTCGTGCGCCGTGCGCCGTGCGCCGTGCGCCGTGTGTTGCGTTGCAACACGGCTATTCCGCATTTGATACGGTGGCTGTAGCTCAGTTGGTTAGAGCGCCGGATTGTGGTTCCGGAGGTCGGGGGTTCGAGCCCCCTCAGCCACCCCTCAAATCACCCGTCGGTCGGCGCACGCACAGCGCTGCCCCGCCGGGTGGTTTTTTATAGCCAGGCGTTCAAGGTTAGCGTTGTCGGCCACGACGAATATCATCCGGAGCGGTTAGCCGAGCCCCATGAGCACTGAACTAATCAACCGGCTCGAGCGGCAACTTGGGGTCACGCGCGAACAGGCCGAAGGCGGAGTAGGGTTATTGCTACAACTGGCCCAGGAAAAAATCCCACCGGATGATTTTCTGAAAGTAGCCGACGCGATCCCCGCAATTTCCGACCTGATTGGCAAGTCCCCGTTATCTAAAACGCCGAGCGGTAATGGATTTCTAATATGGCTCAGTCGATTGTTCGGTGGCCTGGGCGGGTTGCGAGCGCTTGTAGGCCCGTTTGAAAAGCTTGGGTTGGCAAAGCAAATGATCCCCCAGTTTACCCGTTTGGTAATATCATTCTTTTGCGAAAAGGGTGGCCAGGACGTGGAATTGCTGTTGCAGCGGGCATTGCGGTAGTCGCTCAATCGTCATCAAAGGACGGAAATAACCTTTGCTGCTCCTCTATTTGGCGCAGAATAAATCTTGAAAATAACGGAATCGCAAACGAATATTTGCCATGTCGATTTTTGTAAACAAGCCCTGTCTTATTGAGAGCCAAGAGCATTTGGCTTGTGTGGCTGGCACCAAAAGCTTTGATATTTAAGGGAGAATTTCCAGAGTATTCGACGATCTCCTGTACTGTAAACTCGCTATCACTATTTTTTAAGTGAGCAATAACTTTGAGAAGGTCGCGTTGCCGATCAGTAACTCGTGCCCAGCGTCCGGAAAAAAAATCAGAGTCGAGTTTCCTCAAGATGTCATCAACTGGCACAACACCTTCATCGCCTCTCTCCCGCTGCTGGATGAAAATATCATAGACTTCCTTACAGATAAACTGAATGAAGTAAGGATAGCCTCCAGAGATGTTGATGATGGTATCGATCGAAGAATCATTTAACTGAATGGGGCACCCGGTATCTTGAATTGGCTTGGTAATCGCGTCTCGGCTATCTTTGGCGTTTAGTTGATCCAGGAATAAAACGTGGAACATTCTTTCCGCAAATGTTCGTGCCTCGACAAGTTTTGGAAATAGTGTCGGCAACCCCGTTAGAACAAGCATAAATGGCACATCCATTTTCTGAACGGATTGAAATAGATCGAGTAAGAGAGAAAGTGGGTATTCCTCTTTCTCTGCATGATCTGACATATTTTGTGCTTCGTCATAGGCAAAGATAATGCCTTTGTGGCTACTTCCTTTGAGCCCTTGCCAGACCATATTGAGGACTCTTTTCAATTTATCCGAAACCAAACCTGGTGTACGGTTGAAGACTGAAGTCAGCAGATCATAACTGAGAAACTGCGGCACATTCTCAGGGACATCGAACCCAATTTTTCGGGCTTGGACTTCCCCAATAGAAAGCGATGAAGAAACGACGGCGATATCGGCTATTAATCGTGTCGCTAGTCTTGTCTCACTGATGCTGGTTGATTCTGAAAGATCTGCACCTACCCAAAGCCACTCTTCCTGAATCGCAATTGGTCGCAAGGTATCGAGAAGAACAGTCTTGCCAACACCACGAAGGCCTGTGAGCACCAAGTTCTCAAGAATCGTGGTTTGTGTCAAAAGCTTGCGGTACTCCTCGGTTTCCTTTTTTCTCCCGGCAAGATAAGGTGGCATATGGCCCGCGCCTGGACGGAAGGGATTAATGAATTGATTTTTAGGTTGGTCCATAGGAAGGCACTATTAGCCGAGAGAACAAAGTAAGTCTTTAGTGTAAATTTAGCACAAAGCATAAAGTCAGTCAATCGTGCGGTTGATACTTATTAATAATATGCCCCTATAGGGTGGGGTGAATGTAGCGTGGTCCTTTGGCTCAGATGGTTCAAATCACTGTTAATTCGAGCCTATGTGATTTCTATATGCAAGATTACGAAAAACTTGGCTCATTCTATCTCGGCCGGAAGCATGATCTGGCGGCGGGGGAAACGCTGCCTGAAGCGATTCTCTACGACAGCAAGGACCTCACAACCCATGCCGTCTGCGTTGGCATGACCGGCAGTGGCAAGACGGGCCTTTGCCTGTCGCTGTTGGAAGAAGCGGGACTCGATGGCATCCCGGCCATTGCGATCGATCCCAAGGGCGATTTGGGCAACCTGCTGCTGACGTTTCCCGATCTCGAGCCGAGCGATTTTCTGCCGTGGATCGATCCGAGCGTTGCACGGCGCAAGGAGCTTACCAACGAACAGTTCGCCGAGCAGACAGCCGATCTATGGCGAAATGGCCTAGCCAGTTGGGGGCAGGATGGCGACCGGATTCGCCGTTACCGCGACGCGGTCGACATGGCGATTTACACGCCCGGCAGCAGCGCCGGCCTGCCGCTGACGATCTTGAAGTCGTTCAATGCCCCACCACCGGCAGTGATCGGCAACAGCGATGCATTCCGCGATCGAGTGCAAGCCTCGGCCTCGGGTGTGCTGGCGCTGTTGGGCATCGATGCCGACCCGGTCCGCAGCCGCGAGCATATTTTGCTTTCCAACGTGCTCGATCGCGCCTGGCGGGCTGGCCGCGATTTGGATTTGCCCGCGCTGATCCATGAGATTCAAAAGCCGCCGTTCGAGCGGGTTGGCGTGGTCGACCTGGAAACATTCTACCCGGCCAAGGATCGGCTAGAGTTGGGTATGCAACTGAACAATCTGCTCGCCTCGCCGTCGTTTGCCAGTTGGATGGAAGGCGAGCCGCTCGACGTGCAGCGACTGCTCTACACTTCGGAGGGAAAGCCCCGGCTGTCGATTCTTTCGATTGCCCATCTGAACGAATCAGAACGGATGTTTTTCGTCACGATCTTGCTGAACGAAATCATTAGCTGGATGCGATCGCAACCCGGTACCGGCAGCCTGCGGGCGCTGCTCTACATGGACGAGGTGTTTGGCTACTTTCCCCCGACGGCCAACCCGCCCTCGAAAAAGCCGATGCTTACTCTGCTAAAACAGGCCCGAGCGTACGGTCTGGGATGCATCTTGGCGACGCAAAACCCGGTTGATCTCGACTACAAGGGCTTGTCCAACGCAGGCACCTGGTTTTTGGGGCGTTTGCAGACCGAACGTGACAAGGCCCGAGTGCTGGAAGGACTGGAGGGTGCTTCGGCCCAAGCGGGGTCGGCGTTCAACCGCGGCAAGATGGAACAAACGCTTGCCGCACTTGGCAGCCGCGTCTTTTTGATGAACAACGTGCATGACAACCAGCCGATGACATTCCACACGCGTTGGGCCATGTCGTACCTCCGTGGCCCGCTCACACGCGATCAAATTCACAAGCTGATGGCCCCGCGCAAGGCGGCAATGAAAGCAGCAAAAGAAGCTGCCGCAGCGAAGAAAAAACCATTGACCGAATCGGCGGTCCCTGGACAAAAAGCAACCAGCCCTGCCGCCACGCCGGTCGACGTCTCCAAAACTCAGCCCGTCATGAGCGCAAGCATTACGCAACAATTTTGGCCGCTCGAAGGGCGGCTTACCGACGGTCAGCGGCTCGTTTATCGTCCGGCATTGTTGGGCAAGGGCAAGCTGCATTTTGTTCGAGCGTCGTATCACATCGACCTTTGGCGCGAATGCTTCGCGCTCCAGCCTGTGCATGGCGAGATGCCCGATCCCGTGTGGGAAACGGCATGCATCTTCGACCGCATTTCGACGCTGGAAGATGATCCACAACCCGGGGCGGAATACGATGGATTGGCGTCGGAATTGGCCCGCGACAAAAACTACAAAGGTTGGAAAACGGACCTAAAAAACTATCTCTACCGCACCGAATGCTACTCCGCTTGGCGCTGCGAAGAACTAAAAGAAAAATCGCAGTCGGGCGAATCGGAGGCCGACTTCCGCATTCGCATCACGCAACTGGCCCGTGAAAAACGGGATGATGCCAAAGAGGGGATCCGTAAGAAGTTCGAGAAGAAACTCGCCCGAGCCAAACAGCGCATACTCAAAGCCCAAGAGCATCTCAGTTTGCAACGATCGCAATTTTGGACGCGGATTCTCGAACTAGTCTGGCGAGTGCTCAGTCTCCTTCTCGGTGGGAGCAGCCGGCGCGGAATGACGTCGTCCGGAGCACGCACGGCCATGCGCGAGCGAGGCGAGCAATCGCGGGCTCAGCAACGCCTTGACGATTGCCAAGCCGATTTAGAAGAACTTGAAAGCGATCGGCAGGCAGCGTTGGAGCAGATCGAATTTGGTTTCGAGCCAAAGAATCTCACGCTGGAGAAGCTCGAACTGCGACCGCGAAAAAGCGATACGGTCGTCGACAGCGTAACGCTCGTTTGGCTACCATGGAAGATCGACAAAGATGGAACCAAGCAGCCAGCCTATTGAGGCGAGTGGAGGATGAGAATACACCAAATACCAGCACGACGCGCAAGCAAGTGGGGCTTATGCACACACTCGCTTGCGCGTCGTGCTGGTAATTTCTATTCTTCCGCTCGCCTAAAACCCACCAAAGGAAATGGAATTTGACCGGACAGAAGATCAATCCCTGGTTACCCGTGGTCGTGTTCGTAGCATTCCTCACCGTGGGTTGTCGTGGCAACGTGGCCGACAATTTGCAAGGTCGTTGGATCGGCAAACCCGATACAGCAGCAGAATTGGCGTCCCGAGAAGCCAAGCGATACCACGACCCCAGCCGTGCTGCAACGCAGCACACGGATAGCAAAGAAACCCCCAATACCGCCACGGCGGACATCACCGATTGGGAGCAATACGACGTCCACATTCTGCTGAACTTCGTCGACGACCAGCGGTTAGAAATGTCGCTAACCGACGGCGCCCAGCCGCTTTCAGGCAACTGGCACATTGTCCAGTCGTCCATGACGAGTCTATTGATCGAAGTAGAAACCAAGACGATGGCTGCGAGTGGTGAAAACGGGAAGCCAGGAGAGAGCGAGTGGCGTCGTTTCGATTTGCAGCTAGACTACGAAGATGACCGTTGTATAGGCTTCCGAATGAACGAATCGGGCGCTGACCCGCGGCTAGGATCAATTTATTTTACACGGGAGGAATAGGGGCTAGGGATTAGGGGCTGGGGATTAGGGTTGAGGGTAAAGACCTTGTCCCCTGCCAACCCCTAACCCCTAACCCCTAACCCCTAACCCCTAACCCCTAACCCCCACATCTACCATGTCGGAACGTGAACGCTGGATCGTTTATCCGTTACTTTTTTTCGCACTCGGTGCAGCGCTGCGAGATAAGCTATTGCAACGGGTTGAATCGAAGGAAATTTTCTGCGAAAGCCTGAGCATTGTTGACGCAGAGGACCCGACTCGGCTGTTAGCGCGGCTCGGCACAGGCAGAGAAATCCCTTACAACCCGGCCCAGACGCCAGGAAGGGTCGGTGTGTTGACACTCAATG
The DNA here is from genome assembly GCA_965249435.1 of Lacipirellulaceae bacterium. Lineage (GTDB taxonomy): Bacteria > Planctomycetota > Planctomycetia > Pirellulales > Lacipirellulaceae > JAJRWS01. The sequence continues at coordinate 68,559 of CBDFMC010000019.1, forward strand.
ACAGCGATGGCAAGGAAGTCTGCCAATTGACCAGAGATTTGCGCACCTCGCGGGTCTTTACCAATTGGCTGCTGGTGATCGATCCGGTCCATCAGAGGCCGCATGTGATTGCGGGAACCGAGCAGGTGCCCGGCATGTCGATTGGTGGGATGGACGCCCCCGTTTCGTATCAAGGAGTGCTCACTCTGGACAATCGGCGTATCCAGTTTCGGCCTGCATCGAAGTGAATCGCCCCCGCACGACTCAACTTCCATTCACCACTTCGCACTTGGACATCGTTGCGCAAAGCTGCCAGTGCTGCCGTATGGTTTTCGTCCACGGCAAATTGCCGCACATGCCAAGTGGTGGTCTTGCTTTTCCAAGTGAGCAAGGCAGCCGACCACTCGCAAGGATCGCTTCGAAGGACCTCGAATGAATTCGGGTTGACTCGCAACCCACACCCGGCCCCTTTCAACACGGCTTCCTTGCTCGTCCAGAGGCAAAAAAATTCGGGCAGTTTTTGTTCCGGCAACAACTGCTGCCAGCGCTGATGCTCGGCTGAAGTGCAGATTCGCCGAATCATTCGGGGAAGATTCTCGACTTCGCGTTGTCGCTGCACGTCGATGCCCACCTGACCGGCTGCGATGGCGATGAGCACCCAATCGCCCGAGTGCGACAAACTGAATTGCACCGTTTTGTTCTCACCCTTGTGCAGCAGATAGGGTTTTCCGTGGTCGTCACTGACCAGTTGAACCGAGTCGGGTGGAGTTCTCACGTAGCAGCCAAGTAGCTCGCGCAGTGCGACATGGGCCATCACAAACATTTGACGGTCCTGGTCGTGGACAAAGTTCGACGCGCGCAACTGCTCGTTGTCGCTGAGCGACTGCCAATGCCGATCGGTAAGCTGCTCTGTCTGAGATGTACCGATTCGCCATAGATGCACTTCGTCCGACCCGCAAATCACGTTGTCGGGCGTGAGCGACCAATCGAGTTCTTTTAGGTGATTCGTTGGCAAGATTGGCATTTTTCGGTACGAGATTTTTTGGTCGAGCCGTTAGCCGCCGGGCTTGCCCCGGCGCGTGAGGAAGGGATCTTCGCATCGGGACAAGCCCGGCGGCTAATGAGTCGGTGGAAGCTGCTTTTAAGGTGGTTTTTCCCCTGAACGGTGCCAGCAGTTGCATTGCAACCCAGTTTGACGTTACCCTATGCTAACGGATTTGCCTGCGACTGCCGAAGAACTCATTTTGGCAGGAGCGCCCTCGTTGGGGGGGGAACCCGCTGTTTTCTGTCTAACGGCCAGGTTGGGCCGGGTTCGCGGCGGTGGGTTCCCTGTGGGTCGTTCTTCAGGATTTCTTATGATGCAAGGCAAAACTATCCACGCCGCTCAGCAGCTATCGACCTTATCCGAGCTGTTGCAACAACGGGCAGCCCAGCATGCCGATCGGACGGCGTTCATCTTTCACGATGAACCGATTGCTGGGCAGTCTGAGCTTGAGGCGACTTTATGCTGGACCTATGCGGAGTTGGACCAGCGTGCCAGGTCGATTGGCGCATGGCTAAGCCAAAACGCTGAGATGGGTGATCGAGCGCTGCTGGTGTACGCCCCGGGGCTCGATTTTATCGCGGCTTATTTTGGTTGCATTTATGCCGGGGTGCTTCCCGTGCCGGCCACTTATCCCAAACCGCGCCGTCCACTGCCGCGTTTGGCAACCATGGCTCGCGATTGCAAACCGCGGCTCGTGCTCACTTCTCGCAACACGTTGAGTACAATTCGCTTGGACGAACAAGAGCCTGTGATCAGCGAGATTCCGTGGCAGACGACCGATGCGATTGGCAGCGCGCCTTCCGACTGGCAACCGGTAAATACAACACACGAGGACTTGGCATTTTTGCAATACACGTCCGGTTCGACGACCGAGCCGCGCGGCGTCATGGTTTCGCATCGCAATCTACTACACAATCTGGAAATGATTCGCCGCGGGTTTGACATTCCCCAAGCAGGCACAACCGACGAAATAACCAAAGGCGTATTCTGGCTGCCATCGTATCATGACATGGGCCTCATCGGCGGCATACTCACGCCGATTTATGTGGGAGGCACAAGCCACTTGCTCTCGCCGACCACGTTTCTGCGCCGGCCGATCTGTTGGCTTGAGGCGATAGCCTCTACCGGTGCAACGATCAGTGGGGCTCCAAATTTTGCTTACGAAATGTGCGTTGCCAAGATCAAGCCGGCCGATCGGGCATCGCTCGACTTGCAAAATTGGCGGCTCGCTTTTTGTGGGGCCGAGCCGATCAACGCAGCAACTTTGCAAGAGTTTGCCGATGCGTTTGCCCCGGCCGGGTTTCGCTCCGACGCCTTCTATCCCTGCTATGGTCTTGCAGAGTCGACGCTGCTGGTCAGCGGCACCCATGGACCCGGCAAACCGCACGTGCTTGATATCGATCGTGCGTCGCTCGCCAAGCATCGCATCGAATTGGTGGACCCATCGCATTCGCACCGCCAACAGGTCGTCGGCTGTGGCTATTCGCTCAATAGTCAGGAATTGCGAATTGTCGATCCCAATACGTTCGAGCAACATCGCGAAGGAGCTGTGGGCGAAATTTGGGTCCGAGGCGATTCGGTCGCCCGTGGTTATTGGCAGCAGGATGCGCTAACCGAGGAAGTCTTCGCCGCACGGCCGGCCGGGGGAGACGCCCTGTCTCCTTTGCAATCTGGGGCTTCTCCGCAATCCGGGGCGTTCTTGCGAACGGGCGATCTTGGGTTTCAGCATGACGGGCAGCTTTACGTTACCGGTCGGCTCAAGGACATGATCATTCTGCGCGGTCGAAACCATTATCCGCAAGACATCGAGCGCACCGCCCAGCAAGCCCACGAAGCGGTCGACCTGGGCGCGGCTTTCACGACCGAAGGGACCGACTCCCGTGGACGGCAGCAGGAGCAACTGGTGGTCATACACCAGATCCACCGTCAACACCGCAAAGCCGACTTAGACGAAGTGCTGCGGGCGATCCGGCGAGCGATTGTCGAAGAGCACGAACTCGACCCGCAGGCAATCGTGCTCATCCGCCCGGTCAGCTTGCCACGAACCTCCAGCGGCAAAGTGCAGCGATCACTTTGCCGCGAGCTGTTTGAGAGCAGTAAGCTACCGATCAAAGCCCAGTGGATAAACCAAGCTGACGACTTGTCGTCGAAACTTTCTGCCCTGCCGCTGACGCGTCCCGACTTCAGCGCGATTTCCCGTGCGGACGATCCCGAACAATTGGGCAAGGCCATCGAAAATTGGATGCTCACTTGGCTCGCCGACCGGGCTGGCCTCGATCTTAGCGACATGCAATCTTCCACGCCCTTCGCCGAACTCGGCGTCGATTCGCTTTCAGCCATCGAGTTGAGTCAGGAGCTAGAAGACGCGTTGCAACTTAAAATTCCGCCCGTCGCCGCATGGGACTACCCCACACCCAGGGCGCTGTCGCGATACCTGGCTGAGAGCTACTTGGCTAGATAGATAGTAGGCTGGAACAAGCTCCGCGCTGTTCCGGCCTACGGGATTTGTGAACGGGGTTGTCTATTCGAGATGTTCCAATAGATTGTCTCGCTGAGTGGCATCTTGAATCAGCGTCCTGATTCCCTTATCCAACGTTGCCAATTTCCCCTGGTGCTTCTGAGCTAAGGCCAAGAGGTAGGCATCGGTCACTTGGCGATGACCTGCAACATGGGGCCAGAAGCAACTCGGCTCGTCTTCTTGTGATAGGTTACTGACCAATGATAAATCGTCTGGCCAGAACGTATGCCGAGTCGTTTGCATGACCTCATCGAGTAGCACGATAGCTCCGCTTGGGCTTACCACACCGTCAATGAATTTTGGGTTCGATGAGATACGCACAAAACCAGTCTGCGTGATTGGACATGAAGCCCAACCCAGACGGCCATGGCGGCGAAACCATGCTTGGGCAATCCGATGATGCGTATGGCTGGGCCACGCCAGGGCGACCAGCACATTGACATCCAACAAATAGATCAATCCATCTCCTCTTCAGCCAATTTCACCGTTTCCAAAGTAATCGGCCGGGCATTATCGGGCACTTGGAATACGGGAAAGCTATCTTTGCTTTTTTGAATGGCCGACATCGCACGAATGCCACGACGCATGAGGTCCGAAATCACCTGGCCTAGCGTATGGTCTTGCTGGAATGCCATGGATTTGGCCACGTTCAGCAGATCGTCATCGATACGTACAGTCGTTCTCATGTTCCAAGTATAGTATCGTGATGTTGTGATGTCAAGGCATCACTTCTGTTTCTGTTGTTTCAGGGTCACGACGCGTACTGTCGCTTTCCTCCTCAACAGCGATTTCAATCACCTGCGGAAGTTTCTTCGGCTCGATATCGGTCCGTTGCGAGTCGAAGATTTCCTGAGAGTAGGTGCCGCGGCTGACGATGGGTGCTTGCGACGAGGCGTAATTCAGCGACACCCGCCGGCCGCGGAGGCGCTGTTTTTCGGTCGCGTCGTGGTATGCTTGGGCGGGCCAACCATCTTCGCTGAGGGTGACGCCATCGTAGTCGAGCAGGGTGCCTTTGGCGTAATGGACATTTTTCACCGCGACGGCATATTCGGCCCGCGATCGAAAGTATCGGCTGGTGGCGTTGGCTTGACGGCGCTGGGCGTCGAGTAGCTGATCGAGCGGCGCCTTGTCTGCCTCATAAGCAGCCGTCACGGCGGCCAGTTGCTCTCGGGCGGCGTCGAGTCGGTTGTAGATGGTCTGCGAAACGACGTACGCCCGCTCCATTTCCGCCACCGCGGCAGCGACCCGATGCACCACCTGATGCTCCTGCTCCCGAAGCAATGTACGCGATCGGCTAAGCTGCATCTCCGCATTTCTTACCGCAGAAAACGCACGGCGATAGCCAATCGGGACGGTCAATTCGAGCCCAAGCTGCCATTCCTGGAAATTGCCGCTGGTTAGGTCACCGTAGGCATTGTCGAACTGAGGATTACCGCTGGTGTCGGAATCGAGCAGATCGTGACCAAACCCGCGCCATCGGTAGCGGCCCACGGCATCGAGCCGCGGCAGCAGATGATTTTTGCTGGCGATCCACTCCAATTCGTATCGCCGCGTTTCCCAGCGACTGCGTCGCAACTCGGCACGGCGGACGATTGATTGCTGGGTGATTTCGTTCCAAGCGAAATGGACCTGGGCGGCGATCGGCTCGTCAGCGGTGCGAATCAATCGGCCGTCGCTGGGTGGCAGGCCCATCAGCAGCCGCATCCGACGTTCGGCCACATGCACGCCACCGCCGGCGCGAAACGTGCCGCCGCCGCTGCCATTGCCGGTTCGTGTGCCATCGATCAATCGGCCGCTCAGCCCGTTTTGCACTTCTTCCTGGAAGCGAAAAAACTGCTCGCGTGCTTGGGCCTCTTTCTCTGCTTCGCCGCCGCGACGCCCCGCTGCGTACAGGGCATGAATGCGTCGCCAGGTGTCGAGGCTCGCATCGCGGGCAGCCACCTTGGCATCGAGATCACGGTAGGCAAAGTAAAGGTCCCAATAGGCATTTTCCAAATTGCTCACCAGATCGCGGACTGCCATTTCAAACTGAACCAACTCGACATCCGTGTTGATCCGCGCAATCAACACGCCGCCGTAGATGCCGGGTACTCTGCTCGGGCCGGCAATGCGGTTGAACATCGAACCGCCCCCTTGCAAGAGCGGGTGACGCATCTCGGTTTCCAGGTTGACATTCCATGCGCTGGCAAAGCGATTGCTCGGGGCATTGTTCGCATCGTATTCCAAGTTGTGACGCAACGTGAATTCCGTGCCTGTGGCAGCCCGTTTGGTGATTGCCGATTGCACGACGGTCGCATCTTGTTGTAATAGGCGCGTGCCGCCGCCGAAGAATTCGTTGTTCAGCGCCTTGTCATTTTTCTCGCCAAACACGCTGGTTGAAAATTGAGCGTCGAACGCGCTGAGCGCCGCGTCGACACCAAACCGTGCGTCGGTTTCTTGCAAGGCAGGATCCCAATAGGTGTGGACCGACGACGGTGCTCGCAGCACGGCCCCGCCCAAATCGCGGAGCACTTTGCTTTGCGTAAGGGCCATCTGGATCACTTCCTCCAACGGCAGATCCCAATACTCCGGCTCCGACCCGGTGGTGAGCGTCAGCGGCTCGATCGCGGCCCAATCGTCGCAGGTTGTCGAACATTGGCGAACCTCTGGGTAATCGATTTCCGTCGCCCGGGCTACGTAGCAATCTCTCGGGGCACAATCTTTATCACTGCAAGCCTTGAACTTTTCCCCACGCCGCATCCGGCAGCCAACGCCAACGGCCATCATGCCCGCCAGCACAAAGAGTATCAGCCGTTGGGTTGCGCGATATTTCATGTGGCAGTCAGCGATAGGTAAAGAAATATCTTTAGCCGCCGGGCTTGTCCCGGCGCTCGTCTTCCGGCGCTCGACGTTTTCATGCGATGGCTTCATGCGATGGCGCAGTACTCACGCGCTGGGACAAGCCCAGCGGCTAACCCGTAAGTCGTATTCGGCATCGCATATTACGCAGAACCACGAATTTCAGCACAAACAGCATATCCTGCGCAGTTTGCCAAGTTGTCCTGATTGGTCCCATAAGGTTGCGGAGTTTGTCCGAGCCTGGAATCTGTTGCGCGGTGGCTATGCAGTCAGTGGATATACTGGAAGATAGCTATGAAAGCGTCCCACCCATCCGCCGCTGCCGCGTCCGACAATGCCGACAGGCACCAGCAGGACGAACTCGTCGAGCAACTTCTGCGACAGCAGTCGCTCGAACTCTTGCGACGGGTGCATGGCCCAGTTGATCTGAAACGGACAGCCTACGAGGTGGTAAACGAATGCCGGCGTGCCGTGGACTGCGATCGGGTGAGTCTGCTCCTGAGAAAAGGCAACACTTGGAAATTGCTGGCCGTAAGTGGGGTCGACCGCACCGAACCGCGTGCCGATGCGACCAAACGCTTGTGCGAGTTGGCCCAACGGACAGCCCAATGGGGCGAGCCGATTTGCTATGCCGAATGCACCGACGACAACCCAGAAAACCAAACGGACGATTTGCCGCCCGAATTGTGCGAACTCATCCAGCAGCACACCGACGAGTCGCACGCCAGGCAAATCGTCACCGTTCCCCTTCGGTTCAAACCGCTGGTCGAAGGCGAAGAGCCAAGGCTTCAATCGAGCTACTTGCCTGATGCCGTGCTTCCCCATGCGATGATCGTCGCCGAGCAATTCGACGTCGCTCGCACGATGCTTTTACGGCAATGCGTTGTCGAATTAGCAGAGCTATGCGAGCCGGCGTTGCGCCAAGCGGTGCGACTCGACCGTTTGCCGGTTCGTGTAGGGATTCGACTTTCGCGAATGACATCATGGCTCGGCACGTCGCTGGGACAACGACGAACCACCTTTGCGCTGGCTGCCCTATTGGCTGTCGTAGGGGCATTGGTTTATGTGCCGATTGAATTTGAGGTCTCGGCTTCCGCCAAGCTTGTGCCGCTGGTCGAGCGGAATCTGTTCGCACCATGCGATGGCACGGTTGTCGAGATCCATGCTGCTCATGGCGACAGAGTGCAGCCGGGCGATGCGCTGGCCGTGCTGCACGATCCGGACCTTGCACTCGAATCGCAGCAAATCCATGGCGAAATCGAAACGGTGATCAAGCAATTGGATGCGGTTGCTGCAGCCCGAACCGATCGTTCGGTTCGCGAAGAGGCTGGCGACCAGGGGTTGCCTCTTTCGGCGAAGCAGCAGCAACTAGCCGGACGGCTCATCAGCCTGCGACGGCAGTTGAAGATTCTCGACCAGCGCCGCGATGCGCTCGTGCTGCGAAGTCCGATCGCGGGGCAAGTCCTCACACTCGACGTACAGAATCTCTTGCAGGCCCGACCGGTTCAGCGGGGAGAGGTCTTATTCACCGTCGCCGATCTGCAATCGGGTTGGCGGCTCGAGGCCGACTTGCCGCAAGATCGACTGGGGCATGTTGTCCAAGCACAACAGGCCGCCAATGCCGAGTTGCCAGTGCGGTTCCGTTTGGCGGGCGACTTGAGCGAGACATTTGTTGGCCACGTCGAACAGATCAGCTCGACGGTGGTTCTCGATACGGACGATTTGACGGGCGACGTACCGCCGATGCGTGTGCGAATTTGCGTCGACGAGCCGGAGCTTGTCAAAGGTCGACCCGGGATGACTGCAGACGTGCGCATCGCCTGCGGCAGGCGTTCGATTGGTTTCGTATGGCTGCACGATGTTTGGGAAACTGTTTATCGGTGGTTTGTGTTTTAATAATTTTGAGGGAGAAAAGTTCAACCGCAATTAGCAGAAATCCGTCCTAGCGAACGGCGCTAACATATTTGCCGACGTTAGCGCCGTCCGCTAGGACGGACTCCTACGTTTCTATCGGCAATTCGGATTGTGCGTTACCATTTTCAAGGTATTTGCCATGCAAAACAAACATTTTCTATTTCAATGGATACTTGGCACGCTCGCTACGATGTTCTCGTGGACCATGGCACATGCGGCGGAACCTGACGCGATATTGGAAATCGAATCGGTTGTGCTACGGCCGCTTCAGGTTGCCGAGGTTCCTGCCCAACAAACGGGGCTGCTCAAGCAAATCGCCGTTGCCGAGGGGCAGCAAGTCGAGCAAGGTCGATTGCTCGCTTCGCTCGATGTGCGCGGGGCGGAATATGCCGTCCGGCAGGCGGAGCTCGAGCATGAGTTGGCCGGCACGAAGGTGACCAACGACGTGCAGCTTCGCTATGCGGAAAAGGCGCTGGAAGTGGCACGCGCGGAACTCGATCGATCGCGCGAGTCGGTCGAGAGTTTCGCCAAAAGTATTTCCCAGTCGCAATTGGATGTGGAACGGCTGACCGTGGAAAAGCTCGTGCTGGAAACCGAGCAGGCGAAGCACGATCTGGAGATCGAGCGCTTCGGATTGAAATTGAAACAGAATGCACTAGAAGCGGCCCGATTACGGCTCCAGCAGCATCACCTCCGTGCGCCGTTTGCTGGAACCATTGCCCTGATACGCGGGCAAGTGGGCGAATGGGTCGAGATGGGCAGCCCGGTGTTGCGTTTGGTGGCGGTCGAGCGCCTGCGGGCCGAGGGGTTTTTACCTGCCGAGCAGGCCAGCGACCAGATTGTCGGCGCGAAAGTGCGACTGAAGGTGGCGCTGTTTGACAACCCGACGGCGGAGTTCACCGGGACGCTGCAATTTGTCAGCCCCGAGATGGATCCTGTCACGAGGCAGGTTCGCGTTTGGGCGGAGATCGAAAACCAAGGCCGGCAACTACGCCCCGGCCAGCGCGGTCGGCTAAGTATTCTGAAATCCAAATCGCCAAAATAAGAGCACCCATGACGCCAACCCCCGAGCACCACCAGTCGGTCGTCAATCGCCGCTTGCGGCTTAGCGCAAGGAGCGACGTGCAATCGATTCGCGTCGCCTTCTCCGGCCAATCGACCCATGTGCTCAAAGACCCCATCACGCTGGAACTGTTCCACCTTACGGCCGAGGAATATTTTCTCTTTGACAGGCTTAAAGAGTCGATCAGTTTGGGAGGTCTAAAAAAAGAGTTTGAAAGCCGGTTTGCCCCGCGGCGCGTTTCCGTGCAGACATTGCAAGCGTATCTCAATCAATTGCACAGCATGGGTTTGTTGGTGAGTGAAGCGATGGGGCAAGGCGAGCAGCTTGTGCAGAGCGGGTTGCGGCGGCGCCGTGCGTTGCGTTGCAACGCGGCTGGTCGACTGTTGGCGATTCGGCTACCAGGGATGGATGCGACTGGGGCGATCGATTGGCTCTATCCCAGGTGCCGCTGGATGTTTTCTCGGGGCATGTTGCTTGCCGTTGCGGCGATCATGTTGTGGGCCTTGTCGATCCTTGTGGGCCATGCGGGCGAGGTGGCTGCTCGGCTGCCAGCCCTATCGACGCTCGTCGGGCCGCGGCACCTGCTGTTGCTGGTCGTCTCCATTGCCATAGTAAAATTGCTCCATGAGCTGGGCCATGCGCTCGCCTGCAAACATTTCGGGGGCCGATGCCATGAAATGGGCGTGTTGCTGCTGGCCTTGGTGCCTTCGCTCTATTGCGATGTGTCGGACGTTTGGCGGCTGCCCAATAAGTGGCAACGCATCGGCGTCTCAGCGGCAGGAATGGTCGTTGAGCTTGTTCTGGCCGCGATGGCTGCGATTCTTTGGTGGCATACCGAACCGGGGCTTTTCAACACTTGTTGTTTGAACATCGTGGTTGTTTGCTCCGTGGGCACACTGCTGGTCAACGCCAACCCGTTGATGCGCTACGACGGTTACTACATCCTTGCCGACCTGCTGGAAGTCCCCAATCTGGCGACGCGTGCCCACGGCTTGTTCGGTCGATCGCTGAAGCGATGGCTGCTTGCCGAACCGGCCGATTGCGATCCCTTGCTCAGCCCCGGCAAGCGTCGGGGGCTGGTGGCATATGCCTTCGCGGCGAAGATTTATTTAGCCCTGATGCTGATCGGCGTCTTTCTGGTCATGTCGGCACTGGCTCGGCCGTATCATTTGGAAAATCTGGTTTACACGCTGGCGGCGGTAGTGCTCGTTGGCTACTTCGCCCCTTCGATCATTTCCCTAGGAAAGTGGTTGGGCAGTCCTGTCGTGATGAAGCAAATGCGGCCACGGCGATTGGTTGGCCTGACAACTGGTGCGGTTTGCCTGCTTGCCGCGATATTATTCTGGCCTATCACCGGGCAAGTGATCGCTCCCGTGGTGCTGGTGCCCGCAGGTGCCGAGCCGATATTCGCAACCGCCACTGGCCAACTTCGCTATGCCATCAAATCAGGGAGCCAGGTTCAATCTGGCGATGTCATTGCCCGGTTGAGCAACCCGGCTGCCGAGCTGGCATTGGAGGAGCGATTGGCACGCTACGGGCAGTTGCAACTCCGGCGCGAGCAGTTGCTTGCGTCGCAGTCGTTCGACGAGCGTGCCAGCCGGCAGTTGCCCACGGTCGAAGCCGCACTTGCCAACGCAAAAGCTCAGCTTGAAAAGCAGCAACAGGAAGCCGAACGGCTGGTACTGGTTGCCACGCAGGCAGGCCAAATTATCGCACCCCCCGATCGCCCGCGGCACTCGGCGGGCCAAACCCATGCCGGCGCAGTCCAATTGGCCACCTGGTCAGGCTCGCCGCTAAGCGTGCGCAACGAAGGTTGTTGGATCGAATCGGGCACGATGCTCTGCGTCGTTGCTGACCCTGCAAAGCTCGAAGCTTGGGTGGCTGTCGACCAGTCAGACGTCGCCACCGTATTGCCGGGACAATCGGTGCGGATTTCAACCGAGCAATATCCCTACCGAGTGCTGGAGGGTGAAGTGGTCCAGGTAGCCCGTCGTTCAACGCGCCATGAAAACCAACACGGCAATGGTGCGGCAGCTTTCTCCCAATGGCAACGCGACTCATCGCAACACTACCATGTGGTGCGCGTGCGGATCGATTCTCAGAATGCTCAGCTTCTGGCAGGTGCGCGTGGTATGGCGAAGATTGAAACGAGCGAGATCACAATGGCAACCGCCGCCGTGCGTTGGCTGCGGAGTAGGCTGCGTTTGCCTTGGTGAAGTTGGACTGATGTCATGGTATCAAGAACACCAGCCCGACGACGATGCTTGCTTCGACCAGTCCAGCACCGGCACGTACCGGCAGACGATGCCAGTGCCTGGGTGCGCAGCTTCCCGGACGATAGTGGCCCAGCGTGTAGATGCATTGTCGTGGCCGCTCAAGAACCATCTTGTAGGGCAAGGCAGGAATCGTGGCAAAGAATCGTGCTGCCGAGATAAGCGGCTGAAATGTGTAGCTGGGCGTATAGCCATAACGTTCCAGGTTGACTTCTTCAAAATACAACGGCCGATGTCGCAGGCAGGTGGCCGACCAATGGTGTTCGGTCATCGCCCAACGGCCAGCCAGTCGGCTGTCGCCACGAGCGGGCGAAGTGGCAACACGCCGGACGGCAACATTTTCTGGCAAACTTCCCGCAGGAAGCATGATGTTCACCGTCAATTCTGACGCAGACAAAGTGGTGTTTTGATTTTCCTGTGTTTCCGGCTCTACGACTTCCGGCATGGATGCAAGTAGAATGTCCAAGGCTGTTGCTTCGTCGATGGTGCGCAGCTCCACGCGCGAGGGGGGATCGACGAAGCCCAGCTCGGACTCTGCGGCGGAAAGTGACCATGGGGCGTGGGATGTCCATGCTAGCACGCAGGCGAAAGTTATCGACATTGCAAGCAGGCGGGGACTGCCCAGGCAACCGAGGGAGCAGGGTGGGTTTCGTAAGGTGGGCATAACGGACAACTCGGTCGCGTGGTCACTTTCCTGGGACAAGTAACGGACTGCCCAAAATTAGGGCCGTTCCGATGGTTTCTTCGACGCGCTACAATCGGAATCTCAAGGAGAACCGATTCCTGTCGAATGATCGCTATTTTCCGCACAGTTTCCCCAAATTCTCTGGGCCTACGTCTCCAATACTTCTGTATTTCTCCACCAATTATTTGACAATCTGGCAAGTTTCTTCGGACAATGGAGTTGCCCTAGGTCTCGTGACCTCGGCTACGTTGCACATCGCTCGTTGGAACTATCGGTTTCTCACGGATTGTTTGATGATGGGACTCTTTGCCATAATGGCCCAGTGGCTGGCCGTGCAGGATCGGAGGAAGGCTACACGGCGACGCGCCCGGTGGCCGACGCATGAGGTCCGCTCGTTCACCCCGCAACGGTTAGAGCCGCGACGCATGCTTGACGCTTCCGCTGTGGGGATGGCATTCTCCGCGTTGGATGGAGCGGGCGATTTCGTGCAGGTGGGACAGTTGCTCGACGAGACGCCGATTGCTGCCCAAGCCGACGACTTGTCGTCGAGTAACCTGACGCTGGCGGCCAATACGCCGCCCTCGCATTTGCTCGTGCTCTCGACCAATCCGGTTCTTGAAAATGGTTTCGCTCATTTCATTTTTATTTTCGGCGACCCGGACAGATTCGATACACACTCCATCGATGTCGATTGGGGTGATGGCAGTGCTGTTGAAACGTTTGCCGTAGCGCCGGGCCATCGATTTGCCTTCGCAACCCATCAGTATCTGGACGACGATCCCACGGGCACACCGGTCGACTTTATCACGGTGCAAGCAACGGTGAAAGACAATTTTGGCGCAGAAGCATCGGGCAGCGGATTGCAAAATGTCTTCAACGTCGCGCCGTTTAATTTGCAGATCGACCCACTCGGCCCGATCGGTGAAAATAGCCAGGCAAATTTGCATCTTTCCTTCGAGGACCGTGGTACGCTCGATACGCTTGCCGTCGAGATCGATTGGGGTGATGGTTTCTTTACGACGGGGCCTGCGACGGGACATACCTTTGCGGCCGATCATGTTTATGCAGACAATGGCGCGTACACCGTCAACGTGCGCGTCGAAGACGATGATCTTGGCGTCGGCACGAGTAGCACCAAGGTTGTTGTCAAGAATGAAGCGCCCACGCTGACGGTAATCGGCGATCAAACTTTGGACGAGGGCCAACTAATCCTTCTGCCAACGATTGGAACCTTCACCGATCCAGGATTCGACAATCCGTACAATCTGTTCGATCCGTCCAATGGAGGTGAGACCGAGGAATCATTCACTTTCAACATCAACTGGGGCGATGGTTCGCCTCTCGACGCGGGTGCCGGCGTGATCGATCTGCCGGGCAGCCCGGGCGTCGACACAGCCGGCTCCTTCGGCGGCAGCCATTTGTATGCCGACAACGGAATTTATACGGTGCGGGTCACCCTGTTTGACGACGATGGCGGCGCAGCCCAATCGTCGTTCCAATCCATCGTGAAAAACGTCGACCCCACGCTTGCCGTCTTCGCACCCATCCCCACGGTTTCGGAAGGCCAAGCATTCACACTCGCTTCCTTGGGCGTCCGGATCGAAGACCCCGGTTTCGATAACCCCGACAACCCGTTGCAAGCTGGCGGCAGCGTCGAGACATTTTCCGCACTCACCGTCGACTGGGGCGATGGCACGACGCCCGACGTGCTGACAATCGGCCCCCGCACCAACGGCGGTCCATTCGTCCCCACCACGGCCGAACTGCTGCACGCGCCGCACATCTATGCCGACAACGGCAGCTACACTGTCGCGCTGCTCATTGCCGACGACGATGGGGGGCTGGTCTCTCGCACATTGACGATCGACGTAGAAAACGTTGCGCCGTCGCTCGCGCTCACCAGCGATCCGCAGGTGGTTGACGAAGGATCGCTGCTTGTGATCGCCAGCTTGGGCACGTTGACCGATCCGGGGTTCGACAACCCGCTGGCGCCGCCGCCCACGCTGGAAACCTTCAGCTACACAATCGACTGGGGCGATGGCGTCGTGGACACGGGGCTGCTACCTGTGACCGTCACCACTGGCAGTCCTGGCGTGCTCTCCACCGGCAGCCTTGGGACGGTAAGCCACACCTATGCCGACAACAATGTCGACGCGTTGCACAATATTATCGACTACACGGTTATCGTGACCCTTATCGACGACGACGACGGCGGCGCCACGGTCGAGACGATGCAGGTGACGGTGGGCAACGTCGCCCCGACGCTCACGCTGCTCGCCGGGACCGACATCGACCGATTTGGCGAAACGATCCTCACCGGTCGCTTCTTCGATCCGGGTGCCGATACGTATGTTTTAGAGATTGATTGGAGCGACGGCACGATTCAGCACGTACCGCTCAGCGGGCCGACGCCGCAAGATTTTTCGGTTGTCCATCGCTACTCAGGCCCGCCCAATCCGCTAAGTCCTGCGGCCGACGTCGAAATCAATGTTCGGCTGCTCGATGATGATGCAGGACTCGATACGGGGCAAGTCTTTGTCTCGAACCCGGGCGAAGGAGTTCATCCGGTACGGATCGATACCACGCCGCAAGTTCCCCGGCTCGTGTTTCTACGCAACGTGACGACCGACCAATTTGTGCAGGCAACCAGCACCGGCATAGAACGGACCCAAGCGAGCGATCTTCGCGCAGCCGTGGGCGAAACGAAGATTATTGGCGACCGCTACTTTGAGCTGCGTGTCCTCGGGCCTGAGGGCGCGCAAAGCGCAGGCATCAAGCTGAAGTCCGATGTACTCGTCGACCTGCCCAGCCTGTTCCGCAAGCTGCCCGACAATCGCTATGCGATTTACCTGGTCCGCACGGAAACCAACATACGTCGACTGGTGCTGGAGTTTGATATCCGCAACGGCAAAGTAATCGACCCGGGCGACGACACCGAGGGCGCCCGAGATCGGCCCCCGACCGAGGAAACCGCGCAGGCTGTGCAGGAGCCTGAGTTGCAGCAGCAACCTCAAGAAGAACTGCCGGTGACACCGTAAAATTCTGGCCCCTTTGCATTGATGAATAGCAGCCGCAGGCGCCAGGCCGTGGTCCGGCTAGCGTTGCGGCATCCTAGCCGATCAAGGTACAATGTTGATCGTCAGAACCATTGTTAGCGGAGGTCAACTCATATTGCGATCTATCGAAGGCTTTTATCGTGACGGAGTCGTCGAACTCCTGGAAGCTGCCCCCAATGGCACACCCGGGCGTGTCATTATCACATTCCTCGATGCGAAGCCGATCAGCCTATCAGAACGCGGTATCGACGAACAACATGCAGCGGCTCTGCGGTGTCGGTTGCAAACTTTCAACGAAGATTGGGATCGGCCAGAAATGGATGTGTACGATGCAGGTTGATCGCGGAGACGTGGTACTCGTTCTGTATCCTGATTCAAATCTCAAAACCGCCAAGCGACGCCCGGTGCTAGTCGTCCAAGCGGACAATCTACAAACCGGTTTGCAGCAGGTGATCGTTGCGATGATTAGTAGCAATATGTCGCGTGCCGGCCACGATAGTCGAGTTTCGATTAGTAAGACCTCTCCCAATGGCCAGAAGATGGGACTTCGGACTGATTCGGTGATTATGACCGACAATCTGGCTACGATCCTCGAAAGTGAAATCGATCGGTCGATAGGAAAATGCCCAATCATGCATGGGGTGGAGAAGGCGTTACGGAATACGCTCGCCTTGTAAGAAATGACTCAAGCATAATTTCGGCAGGTGCATTGGGGTCAGCCAAACCTAGAAGGGCTGCACAGCCCCTCCCGGCTCGATCCTTTTTTGTGCCGCAAGTCCTGCGATACTTCCTCGCCAGGCGACCCCCCGGCAAAGCCGGGGGCTTGCATTGCGACTTCTAGGGGCCTGGGGACGCGGCGGGCTATTGGACCGATTCTGCGGCCTGGCGCGATTGTGGCAAAAACTTCTCGCAAATTCTCTGCTTCTTCTGTCTCGGCCTAGTACAATCGAAGATAGCGCATCGGCTTGATAGACGTCTTACACCTCGCCTCTTCCTTGTGTCTTTTGCATCATGCCAACCACAAGCAATTGTCCTGAATGCAACGCACCGATCGACGACGAGTCGCATGTCGCGCGTCACTGCAGCCATTGTGGGGCATCGCTCGCCACGACATCCGAGCGCACGATGCCAAAGCGCACTTTCCAAAAAGGGCAACCGGAATCAGAATCGAAGGACCCCAGCGAAACGCCCAAAATCGATCGGGATGCCGAGACGTTGGCCTCCTTGGAATTGTCCACCGGCAACGTCGACGACATCGATACGAATGAAGGAGACGGCGACGATTTGAGGACGGTCTTCCTTGTCAGCGATCAAACGGTCGACTTCACACAAGACATCAACGCCAGCGATATCGATTCCAATGACATTGACGCAGAGCAATCGTTGGAAATGGTTACTTCTCAATGGGAAGACAATGTCGAGGGCAGCCAGACCGATCCGAACTTGACGATCAAGCAAAAGGAGACCGTGGCGGGACCGTTTGTTTCGCGGTCGTCGCTGGTTGTCAAGTCGCGTCATGTCCGGCCGCCCCACCAAACGGAAAAGCCAAGCCCGTCGCCCGCCGATGCGCCAGATTACGAGCTCTTGAACGTCATTGGCGAAGGGGGCATGGGTGTTGTGTATGCGGCGAAGCAATCGTCCATTGCACGGACGGTTGCGGTGAAAATGCTCAAAGGTCAGGATGCCAGCACGGCCGATCAACGCGAGAAATTTATTTCCGAAGCGGTGGTCACCGGCGAGCTGGAGCATCCGAATATCGTGCCGGTGTACGATTTGGGCTCGAACGAAGAAGGCGCCCTTTTCTACTCGATGAAGCGAGTGCGCGGCACACCTTGGAATGATGTGCTAAGCGATAAATCGCTCGACGAGAACCTGAATATCTTGCTTCGCGTGGCCGACGCCGTGGCGTTTGCCCATGCCAATGGCGTGATTCATCGCGATCTGAAGCCCGAAAATGTGATGCTGGGCGACTTTGGCGAAGTGCTGGTGATGGACTGGGGGCTGGCGCGAATTAGCGCCGATTTTCCCAATGCCGATTCGGTCAGTCAGTCCGACGTGATGGGCGGCACCCCCGCCTACATGGCCCCCGAGATGGCCGCGGGCCCGATCGACAGCATCACCACCGCTAGCGATGTCTATCTGCTGGGCGCGATCTTGTTCGAGATCGTCACGGATCGACCGCCGCACAAAGGCAAGTCGGTCATGGATTGTCTGCGTGCCGTGTCGCAAAACAAAATTATCGACACGGGCCATTCGGGCGAACTGGTCGACATCAGCCGTCGCGCGATGGCAACAAGACCCGAAGATCGCCACGCGGGAGTGCAAGCATTTCAGGAGTCGGTTCGCCAGTATCAATCGCATTCTGAGAGCATTGTGCTGACCGGCAGCGCATCGCAAAGCCTGGAAAGAGCATCCGAACAAGACGACTACGATCTTTTCGCCCGGGCCGTCTATGGATTTCAGGAAGCAATTTCCTTATGGGAAGGAAACCGGCAAGCTGAGCAGATGCTGTCGACGGCACGCGTCGTCTATGCCCAGAATGCGCTCGGCAAAGGCGACCTCGACCTGGGCATCTCGCTGCTCGATGCAGAGGATGAAAGACACGCCGAAGCACTCGACCAGTTGTTGGCCGCTCGTCGCGAGCGCCAGTCGCGTCAGCGCCGTTTGCGACTGCTCAAAGGCGTGGTTGCAGCGCTCCTATGTACGGTGGCTGGCATCGTGACGGTTTCGTATTATGCCGTCCGCTCGCAGCGTAATGAAGCACGCTCGCAACGCGATCGGGCTGTGGTGGCCGAGGCCGATGCGACGCAAAATTACAACGCCGCCGAGGCGGCTCGCAAAGTTGCCGAAACGGAAAAGCAACGCGCCGAGAGTGAAAGGGAGCGTGCGGAGCGAGAAAAAGAGCGTGCCGAGCAGCAGCGGCAGCTTGCCATCGAGGCAAAGCAGAGCGAGCAGTACGAGGCGTATGTTGCACGCATCGGGTTGACAAAGGCGAAAATCGATGAGAATTCGTTCGATCGGGCGTTGGAATTGCTCGACGAATTGCACGGCGAATCGCGAAACGAGAGTGAGCCCGATTTGAGACATTGGGAATGGGGACGGCTTGCCCACTTGTGTCGGCTAAGCCATCGCAACTGGCGATTGGACGGGCCGGTCGACGCCGTGGCATTCGCACCCGACGGGCAACATTTTGCCAGTGGCGATTGGGATGGCAAAGCGCGACTGTGGAAGATCGACTCGGACAAACCTGAGCACGTTTTCGAGCATGGCGAATATGTGCATGCGGTCGCCTACGATGGCGAGGGGATCCGGCTGGCGACAGGAAGCAGCGACCACACCGTCAGGATTTACGGGTGCCAAGATGGCAAGCTGCTCCAAACGCTCGTCGGACATACCGACGCGGTGCTTAGCGTGCAATTTTCGCCCGACGGGCAGTGGCTAGTTTCCAGTGGATACGACAACACGGCCCGGCTGTGGGATTTAGAATCAGAAGGGGACCAGGAATCGGGCAAATGCGAGCAGGTGCTGCGCGGGCATAATTGGTGGGTTTGGTCGGCCCAATTTTCGCCCGATGGCGAGCAGATTGTCACCGCAGGACAGGATGGGAAGGCCATCGTTTGGAAACGAAGCAAGGCCGAGCAGCAATTTGAAATCCAAACCGAATTCTCGCAGCATCGGGGCCCGGTATATGTTGCCCGATTTTCGCCCGATGGCAAGGTGATTGCCACGGGAGGATATGACCGTCGTGTGCTGCTGTGGAATCCCGACAGGGTTGAATCGGTGGATGTTGCGCGGCGAGTCGATGAATTGCCCGATCCACCGGCGCCCTACCGCGAACTATTGGGTCACTCGGCTCCCGTGCGTGCGATTGCGTTTTCTCCACTAAAAAACATGATGATCTCCGGTGGACAGGACAACGTTTTGCATGTGTGGAATTTGTCGTCGGGGAAACTCAAAACAACGCTCCGTGGCCATGCCAGCCATGTGCGAAGCTGCGACTTTTCGCCCGATGGGCGCTGGCTGCTCTCGGCAGGGCGGGATCAACAGATCAAACTTTGGGAACCGGACCAATACGCGGAATCGATTACTCTGGGGAGTGCAGGGCTGGGGAATGTAGGGCTGGGGGATGCTGCACTGGGAGACGATACGGTTGTTGGCCATTCCGACGCGGTGCTCGATGCGCGTTTCTCGCGCGACGGCAAACAGATTGTTACCGCCAGCCGCGACCGGACCGCTGCCCTGTGGGATGTTGCCACCGGAAAGATGATGCAGCGATTCGAGGAAGGGCATCAGTTTTTGGCCTCATCGGCCAAGTTTTTCCCGGGTGGTAGCCGATTGGTCACCGGTGCCGGCGATGGCACAACACGCATTTGGGATGTTGCCACCGCGACCGAGGTGATGCAACTGGCGGCGACTGGCCGAACCGCAGCGCTCGACGTGGCCGACAATGGTCGATGGATTGTTACCGGCGGCAGCGATGGTAGCGCCATCGTTTGGGATGCCCAAACGGGCGATCGAACGGCACTGCTTGGCGGACATGAGTCGGACGTGACGGCCGCTAAGTTCGCACCGGGAAGCCACTTGCTGGCTACCGGTGACGACCGAGGCCGCTGCCGGTTGTGGAAGCACGACCCAGCGTCGGGCCAGTGGATGGGTGGGTACTGGCTTCGAGGGCATAGCCGAACCATCACGGCACTGGCGTTTGTCGACGGGGCGTCTGTTGAAGGGGGCCGCCGGTTGGTCACTGCCAGTGGCGACAATACTTGCGGGCAGTGGGATGTGGCGACCGGCCGCGAATTGACAAACAGCGTGTTGCGACATCCCGACTGGGTAACTGATATGGATGTTTCTGACGATGGCCGTATGGCGCTCACCTGCTCGGACGATGGCGTACTGCGGATATGGTCGCTGGAAGATGCGCCTCTGGGGAATGCCCAGTTGCTGCGGAAGATCGCGCCTCCGAGGGATGGGGTGTTTACATCGGTCGACCTATCGGCCGATGGCCGGTTTGCATTGGCCGCGAGCGCCGCTAACCGGACGGTACGAATGTGGAATCTCGACACGGGCAAGGAGATTGTTGCCCCGGATCAAGTTGCATCGGATCAAGTTGTCTCGGATCAGGAAGAACCACAAAAAGCGTGGCTCGATTTTCAAGGCCGAGGCGGGCAGGTATGGTCGGCTCAGTTCACGCCCGATGGCAGGCACGTGCTTACCATCGGCGGCAACGATGCGAGGCTTTGGGACCGAGAGTCGCGCGCCGCAGTGGCCCGATTTAGCCCGCACGGGGCCGTTTCCTCGGCCGATATCTCGCCCGACGGCCGGTTGCTTGTGACCGGCAGTTGGGACCAGTCGGCAAAAATCTGGGATATCGAATCAGGCCAGGCGATTCGCAAACTTTCGGGCTTGCACCATGGTTACATCAATAGCGTTCAGTTCTCTCCGCCCGATGGCAATACGATTCTCACCGCCAGCGACGACGGCACCGCCCGGCTGTGGGATGTGGCCAGTGGCAAGCCGTTGCAACCGGTGTTTGAAGGACACAACTCGCGGGTACGACAATCGCGGTTCGATGCACTCGGCAAGCGTGTGTTGCTTGCTTGCAACGACAAAACGGCGCGAATCTGTGATGCCGCAAGTGGCGAGGTCGAGCTTCAGCTCACCGGTCATCTCTGGGCGGTGTTGTGTGGCGAGTTCTCTCTGGACGGTGAGCGAGCGATCACTGGCAGCGAAGACAACACGGCCATGGTTTGGAACGCCGAGACGGGCGAGCGGCTCGTCACGCTAGCAGGTCACACCGGCAGTATCACGGCCGTGGCCTTTTCGCCCGACCGGCGACGCGTGCTCACAGGATGCGAAGATAGCACGGTCAAACTTTGGGATGCCGAAACGGGCAAAGAGATACTCACGCTAGCTGGCCACCGCGGGGGAGTCACCTCGGTCAGTTTCTCGCCCGATGGGCGCAGCGTGCTGAGCAGCGGCCGCGACGGTAAAACCATTCTTTGGCCCGCGGCCCAGTGGAATACTGCTGGCGAGCGGGAAGAATAGGCGATCCTTCAACCTGATGGCATGGTTTAGCGTTAAGAATCCGTCCTTGCGGACGGCGCTAACGACCGTGCAACATTCGGTTATCGCAAATGCGTTAGCGCCGTCCGCAAGGACGGATTCGTGCTGCTCTTACCCCTGCATTCCTCAAGCTCCGCAGAATCGTTACCGATACTGGAAATGAGCCGTGCTATGCGCCGAGCAACGATTGCTAGCATGATCTGCACGATGTTTCTCTGATTGATCAGGGTGGTGAACGTGGTTTCAGATTCAAAAAACGATCGCTTCACAGCAACGGGCATGTTGCCGAACCATCCTGCTCATAAGCATATCACCACGGTGGGACAACCTCCTGCCGTGCTGGCGAGGGTTCCTCTGCTTTCCAACGAGTTATCCACCCGCACTGTGGACCGTCTTTCAAATGCGGAATGCGGAATGCGGAATGCGGAATTGCGGCCCACTCCGCACTCCGCAATCCGCAATCCGAATCCCGAATCCCGATTGGCCTCACGCCTTTGCCAGCTACATGCTGGCATCGCACCGTATGCCGGGGTGATTGTTGCTTCGGCGCTGATCGTCTCGGTCGGGTTGCTCTATTGGCTCGTTTTGGGGCCGACTAGCAAGTCGCACGACTATCCGAATAATTTTTGGCCGAATAACTTTGGACAGGATGAGTTTGGACAGGACGCCCTTGGCCAGTTTTCCCTGGAATGGCCATCTGCTGAATCACCGACGATCGAATCACAGCCGACCGGCGGTGCTGTGACCGATGGCATCGTCACCGATTCGGCGGTCGAGGCGTGGATGCAGGCAACCAAAAAATCCTCGCAACAACGCGAGCACACCGCGGCAGTGAGCGAAGCAAAATTGCCCAATGCGCCCTCTCCCGGACCCGATCTCGTTCCCGCAGGCAATCGCATCGAACCACAGCAAGACATCTCTCCCAGCGAGAATGAGATTTATCCGACGACCCGGTATGCCCCGTTTGATTTCGCAGCAAAGCAGTCGAGCGACGATGTGACTGACACTCGTCCCATAGTCGCCGGACGGACAGACATCAATCAACCGCACAGCGTGCCTCGCTAATCCTACAGTGCAGAGTAATTAAACCACAAAGGCACAAAGAGCACGAAGAAAGCGGGAGAGTGCCGTAAAAAACAAGCGGTCGATCAACCAATGTTTGCCCAGCAACTCCAGACAGGTGTAGTAGCTCGTTCGAGAAGTTAGAACCTTTGTTTCCAGTTCTTCTTGTGTCCCTTTCTTTGTGTCCCTCGTGCCTTTGTGGTTCAAACCTACTGTCGCACCAAGGTATCCCTGTTAAACCACGGACGAAAACAACATGACTGCCACGGATCGGGCATTTATTCGCGCCTACGAAACAGACGAAAAGAACGACACACCTGGTGGCACATACCTCGATTCCGAAGGCGTGCCAGCTACGGTACCGATGCCGCATGTTGCTTTTCCACTAGCGGAATTGACAACGCGCGAGGACATCGCTCGCGAAAATCTGCTCGCCGTGAGCCCTGTGGGAAACCGCGACGGCAAGAACCGGGACAAGTTGCCAAGCAAAACCGAGCGGCGACCTCTTTCAACTTTTGTTCCGTCGGAGCAAGCGGAGCAGGAGGGTTTCAAGCCGGCGATGGAAGTCGATGGCTTTCGCTGGCCAGCGGTTTGCGACCGACTCGCGCACCAGCACCAGACTTTGTTGGCTCCGGTTGTCGATCGATTGCTTACTGCAGCCGACGAAGGACAATCGCTGGTTGGTTTTCTCGGTGCCGAACCTGATGCAGGATGCACATCCATGCTGCTCTCGGTTGCCCGATTGCTTGCCACGAAGGGAAAAACCGTGGCAATCGTGGATGGCGAATTTTACAAGGCCGCACAGAGCAGTTCCCCCGATTTGGCTGGCCATTTGGGAGTGGCCGTTGCCTGCGGTTGGGAAGATGTATTGGCTGGCCGCGTGCCACTGGCCGAAGGGGTGATTCGATCGCTTGGCGATGGCATCTCGATCTTGCCATTGGCTGGGCGCGGCGAAGCGTGCGAACCGTTCCGCGGCATTCAGGCCTCGGTCACCGCGGGCGTTTTGCGCTACCACTTCGATCTCGTGCTGTTTGATCTAGGCTGTGCAGCCGACGAGAGACAAGCGGCGGCTGCCCAAACGATCATCCAGCATTGCCGGCTTGATGCGACGCTCCTAGTAACCAGCGCACCCAACAGCACCGCGACGATGCAACAGGCGATCACGCTCGCAACTGCGCCGGAGACCATTTGTTTGGGAGTGCTCGAAAACAAAATCGTAACCGTTCACGAGATGGAAGAAAAATGAACCATGAAGAGCACGAAGGACACAAAGAATAGAATTCTATTTTTCGTGAGGCTATCCAATCAAGTCGATGAGGGTGCAAATTTAGCCTATTTAAGGTGAATAGAAGAGAACCACGAAATAGACGAAACATACGAAAGGGACTAGGGACTAGCCCCTAAACCCTAGCCCCTCAAAATCCCCACGGCTTCGTGGTTTTCTTCCGAATGGGTTTTCAGTTTGAGTTCGCTGAGAAGCGGGAGCAAGCGATTTGTCCTCTGACTTCTTCGTGCTCTTCGTGTCCTTCGTGGTTCAATGTTTTTCATTCCGTGAACGGCTGCATAAAATCGAGGGCGTCGAAGGCTCCAACTCTATCAACTAAAACTTAGCCCCCGGCGCAAGCCGTAGGGTTTCAAAGCAATCGCGTTCTATCCTGACGAACCCCACTCAATATCTTCCCCGCCGTCGTTCCTTGCTGGGAAGGATTTCCAGGCAGGTAGTCCACCAGCCGGTAAGCGTCGTTTCGACGAACTCCTCGGGCAAGCCTTCGTCGCGCATCTCGCGGGCTAATGCATCATGATCGTAATGCAAGGGGACAAACTCGACACGGAGTCCCTCCGCACCATGCTCCAGAATGGCGTACCAAACATTCGTAGCGCCGTCGTTTTCTGGTCGTCCTAATACGCCCACATTCACCAGTCGGCGACCGCCGGAAAGTTTGCGCTGCCACCGGATGCCCGTGTGTGTGACGAGCATCACATCGGCGTTGTGCTCGTCGGCCAGGTGCTGCAGGAAATGGGTCGAGGTGGTCGACTCCCACAAAAACTCATTCATCTTCCGCGGACTGCCGTGCGCAAGCAGCAGCCGTAGCGGGCCTAGCTCCACGTGCATCGTCTCGGGCAGTTTGCGCATCCAGCGTCGATGATCGGCGCTCGTATGTTGCAACGTATAGTCGTAGCTGATCTGGGCGAAGTGGTTGTCGCGAGGGTCGGTGTAGCCGCACTGGCAATCGTCCAACTCGTTGCCGATCGAGTTGTCGTAGTTGCCTTGGATGCAGGTGATGCCTTCATCTCGCAACAATTCCAAGCCACGGTCGGGTCGCGGTCCAAAACCGCCAAAATCGCCCAAGCAGTAGATCGCATCGACGCCCCGCTGTCGAGCATCGCGGATCGCGGCCGCCAAAGCCAAATGGTTGCTATAGATCCCGCCGAAACAGGCGATACGTTGTAGGGTGTTTGGCACTTGGATTGAACCAGTTCTTGAATGATTGCCACAATTCTAATTGCTCTTGCTTAAAGAGACTGTAATTTGGTTTACAAAGCTACCCGTGGTTACATCGACATCCGATCAAGATATTGTATACTCAGTAGTTCCAAATTTGCGTTGTCAAAACCTTCCAACTTAAACAGTCGTCTCCACGTTCGGCGAAATACTAGCACGAAGCGCAAGCGAGTGGGTAAGCTATTAGCCTCAAACCGACTCGCTTGCGCTTCGTGCTAGTATTTGCCACAATTTGAATTTAAGTGATGGTTTCTCGTTATTTAACGCGAATTTGGAACTACTGATACTATCTGATGGGAACGAAATGGTGACTTATGACTCTCAAAGAAACCGATCTAACTGAAGAAGATCGCGAGGCAGTGTTGGAGAAGGCGGCTGGAATGTGGCATGGCCGCGATGATATTCCTGACGCTGCAAATATCCGCAGCGAATGGGATCGGGATCGGCAGCCATGAAAAATCCTATTCTTGACGAAACCGCGGACCCTACGACAATCGACATCAATCGGTCTAGTCGCTGCGGTTTCCCGGAAGTTATTTATGGCGAAGGCAAATCGGCATCGATGATTGCAGACATCGCCGCCAAGCTGCTCGAACATAGACAACGCGTGTTCGCGACGCGTGTTGAGCAGGTGAAGGCCGATGCGATTCTCAAACATTTTCCTGGGATGCGTTACAACAGCCTGGCACGTACGGTTCGCATCAATCCCGAGGATTTCGAGAGCCCGTGTAGCAATACCGCACCGCTTGTCGGCCATGTTGCGGTCATTTCGGCTGGGACGAGTGATCGACCGGTGGCGGAGGAAGCCTGCGAAACGCTCGATTGGATGGGTGTTGGCGTCACCATGATTCACGACGTCGGCGTGGCGGGGCCACACCGGTTGCCCGAGCGGTTGGCCGAGTTTTCCATGGCCGATGCGATTGTTGTGGTGGCTGGAATGGAAGGGGCGCTGCCGAGCATCGTGGGGGGATATGTTCGCTGCCCGGTGTTTGCCGTGCCGACGAGCGTTGGCTATGGTGCGAGCTTCGGCGGCATCGCAGCACTCCTGGCAATGCTCAACAGCTGTGCCGCGAATGTAGCGGTCGTGAACATCGACGCCGGCTTCAAAGCAGGTTATTTGGCTGGGCTGGTTGCAGCGCGAAGACAAAGTGAAGCCACGGATTGAACACGGATGAAACACGGAAGAGACTATTATTGATCGATCCAATCCGTGTTTCATTCGTGGCTAAAAAGAAAGCAATTAAAATCCGGTGCAATTAAAAAACACCACCAACTCGCCGATGCCGCAACTTCCCCCGCGGGCCGCCGATAGCCATAAAGGCGACTATGGTCGCGTGCTATTGATTGGCGGATCGCGTGGCATGGCGGGTTCCATTTCGCTTGCCGGCTTAGCCGCGCTGCGTAGCGGGGCGGGCTTGGTCACGCTCGCCGTACCGCGCAGCATCCAACCAACCGTGGCAAGTTTCGAACCCTCCTACATGACCTACGCGCTGGGTTGTGAAGAGGCAGACACCCTAGACGCCCAGTGTTCCAAGCTGCTGTTGGAACTGGCCGATCAGTCGACGGTTGTCGCTCTTGGTCCCGGCCTGGGTAGCGCCGCCGAAACGGCGAGGCTGGTTCATCTGCTTTACCATCGCGTGAAACAGCCGATGATCGTCGACGCCGACGGCCTCAACGCGCTAGCCAGCCACACGGAATTGCTCGAGTCGCCGGCCGGGCCGCGCGTGTTGACGCCCCACCCGGGTGAGTTCCAGCGGCTCACCGGCGCCCCGCACCAAGTCGATGTCGCCCAACGCGCCGAGCAAACCGCCCAGTTGTGCCACCGTGATGCGAGTTGCCAAACCATCGTCGTTCTCAAAGGCCATGCGTCGATCGTTTGCGACGGCGAGCAGTATGTCGTCAATTCTACCGGCAACCCCGGCATGGCCACCGGCGGCACGGGCGATAGCCTCACCGGCATCATTGCCACACTGGTGGGGCAAGGACTTGACCCCTGGACAGCGGCCCGGCTGG
This sequence comes from Lacipirellulaceae bacterium, assembly GCA_965249435.1. Lineage (GTDB taxonomy): Bacteria > Planctomycetota > Planctomycetia > Pirellulales > Lacipirellulaceae > JAJRWS01. Next base: position 95,571 of record CBDFMC010000019.1, read on the forward strand.
GCACCCATGTGCATGGCTTGGCTGGCGACGCGGCGGCTGAAGCATTGGGGCAAGTTTCGATGATTGCCAGTGATCTGATCGATTACCTACCGGCAACATTTCGGTCGTGTACTTAAATAGGTTCATCGGGAATTTTAGTGGCTAGATTTTGGTGTGAAAAGGAGAACTACCAAGCCGCAATCTCAGCCCCCGGCTTTGCCGGGGGGTCGCGGAACGATCACCATCTCTACCAAGCAGGGCTTTTCCCCGAGAGAATTTTCCCAAGAGCAATATTTTCCCGATGGCAACCCCCCGGCAAAGCCGGGGGCTGAAATGAGGCTGCTTCATCGCCACCGTCAGCAATAGCCACTAAATTCCCCGAAGAACCAATAATACTTAGCCCGCCACTCAGTCTAAAAAGCCCTGCAGTTCCTGGCAGCGGCTGGGCTGCTGGAGCTTGCGGACTGCTTTGGCTTCGATCTGGCGAATTCGCTCGCGGGTTACCTTAAAAATATGGCCAACCTCTTCGAGCGTGTAGCTGTAGCCGTCCCCCAAGCCGTAGCGGAGCTTGATGATCTCGCGCTCGCGGTAGCTGAGCGTTTTGAGTACCGAGACGACCCGCGTGCGGAGCATCTCCTGGGCGGCACCGACTGCCGGGCTCTCGGCACCCGAGTCGGGTAGCAGATCGCCGAAGTGGCTATCCTCGCTATTACCTACCGGCCGATCAAGGCTAATCGGGTAGCGGCTCATGGCCAGCACGCGCCGGGCTTCGTCGACCGAGCACTCCGCCGACCGGGCTGTTTCTTCGATCGTCGGTTCGCGGCCCAGGCGTTGCAGCAGCATACGCGACACGTTGCGCACGCGGCTCATCGTCTCGACCATGTGGACCGGGATGCGAATTGTCCGGCTTTGGTCCGCCACGGCTCGGGTGATCGCCTGACGGATCCACCAAGTGGCGTAGGTGCAGAACTTGAACCCACGACGGTACTCGAACTTGTCAACCGCCCGCATCAAACCGGCGTTGCCTTCCTGGATCAAGTCCAGAAAGCTCAGACCCCGATTGCGATATTTTTTGGCGATCGATACGACCAGCCGCAAGTTGCCTTCGGAGAGCCCCCGTTTGGCCCGCTGGTACTGAGAATAAACCTGTCTGAGTTCAGTCACCCGATTGCGCAGACTGGTGGGCGTCTCCTGCGTGATCCGCAGGATGTTGCGATACTCGATCAGGAGCGGTTTTCGGTCGGCCTCCGATCGCCGATAGCGTTTCATGTGGGCTAGCTGCTTTTTCAGCTCGTCGACCCGTTCGCTGAACTGTTCGAGGTCAGCGATCATCGGTTCGATCCGCTGGGTCCTTAGGCCCAACTCCTCGATCAACATAACCGCCCGACGACGTTGCTTCGCAAGCCGAGCCCAGGCCTCGCGTCGTTGGGACATGCGAGTTTTTTTGCTCATGGCGATGCGATAATCTTCCGCATTGCGCTCCAGCAATATCTCGATCGTTCGCAGGTTGTGTGGCATGCGTCCGAGGATTTGCTCCCTTTCCAATCGATCCGTTACCGAAACCTGTACCGTCCGGTCGAAGGGCAACTCACCACGATGAACTCTCGCAAGCACTTTGTAAGCCATGCGGATAACGTAGTCGCAAGCCAACAGTCGACAGCGAAAATTGGTGCGCGTCTTTTCAATGCGTCGTGCCAGATTCACCTCTTCCTGCCGCGTTAGCAGCGGGATCTCTCCCATCTGCGTGAGATACATTCGCACCGGATCGTCCGACCATGATTCAAGTTCTCGATTCGAATCATCAAGTTCAGCAGGTGTTTCAGCCTCCTTTTCATTTCCAAGGACAAGCGGTAAGTCGTCTCCGGCTTCGTCATGATCCCCGATTTTCCCTTGCAGCTCGGTGGCTGCTGCAGATGTCGAGGAATCTTCTTCCAATTCACGATCTAATAGTGTGTCGTACAAGGTCAACACTCCTCTATTTTAACATTATCTTCGCATTGCCAGGGGCATGCACAAGCCAACAACGGATTTGGCACCAGCGTACTTTGACTAAAGAATTCATCCTGCGCAAAAATTCTTTCGCACCCATTTCGTCCAAGCTCAACTCGACCGCACTAGATCTGGCATTGACCAGAATCTTCATTCATGCAAATAGGGCTTGAATATCAACGGCTAAGAATGAAAGTAGAGGCAAAAGCGATTCAGTCGGCGGGCATACCTGTGCTACAAGATAGTTCCCCCAGTGATTGCAAAGGTTGACTACCAATTCTAACATCAACTAACCAAATGTCTTACGGCATTTGACATTTGGAAAAAAATTACGTTTACAGTGAAAACAACATCTGCGAAGAGAATACCTTCCGGCCAGATTCTCTTGCCTAACGCGCAAATCTTGTGTGGGCTAGTCATGACCAGCGAACAAGAGCATCGGACGTTTCTCTACCATGGCGCAGTCGGAACAACGCCAAGCAGAAGCAGTCTAAGTTCAAGCAGTCTTGTCCACCGCCATGTGATGCGCTAGGTATGAGTATCCACGCCTAGCTAAAGGTCGTTGGGCAGACTCTTTCTGCGGACTCTCCACAGAGCAAGACCACCACCCCGAGGCAAATTACCCCATCGGTCAACATTGCCTCATCCATCAACGCCCTATCCATCAACGCCCTATCCATCAACCTTGTCAGAAGTAATCGTCGGGGAGACGTTTGGTGGCTAGACGGTGTGCCCCACTGCCTTAAGGACTCAGTGCCATGGATGCACTTCGATAGACGTCGTGCAGAGAGGGGGGGAGCAGGTCGCTAGGCCGACCACAAATGGATGCATGATCTGATTAAAGGTTGATGGGGGAGAATACAAGCAACTTAATTCTACCCACCACAGCGGGACGGTCTACTAAAAAATCGCCAAAATCGTCATATTTCAGATGTTTGATGCAACAGGCTAGCACATTGCAAACTGGCTGATGCTTTGAAGATATTCACAAGTCATTTAGCAGCAGGTACTTAGGGCTATTTCCAAATTATTTTTTGGCAAACGAGCACAGGGAGAGTCGATAGATGGGATTCTCAGTTTAGTAACTGAGCCTGAGCCTGTTCGGTCGCGGGTGTCCAGCCCGAGGCGATTGGGCCCGACGAGGCAAGGTACCGCACCGCGAGCGATTCCTTATCCACCACCACCAGCAGACGCTTGAGCATTGCACCTGCCTGGGCAATATAGACATGCTCGGTTTCGGCAAGTTGCCAACGGTTCCAACGATCTAGGCCAGGATGCTCACCGAATATCCACACCAGCCGAGGGTCATCCTTTTTCACCTTCGAGAGATTGGTACAAGCGGCACAACCGGAGTCGCTGACGACCGCCTTGCTGACGCGTTGCTGGCAGATGGAGCAGGTGCAAAATTCGTCGCACATGGCAGGTAGACCAGACACGGGACAGTTCTCGGTAAATTCCCCGATTACTCGCTGGCCGGTCACACTGCAATGGACAAGTTCTTGCTTCAAAACACGTCGCCCGGAACGCTGGCAGGTTGCCATCTGTTCCCAAGCGTCGATTTGCCCATCGTCGGTGGCGGCTAAGTGGAATGTACTGGCGCCAGAATGCTCACACAGATAAGGTTGTGGCTTTAGTAGCTTGGCCCAACCAGAAAATGCGAGGGTTGCCGACGCATTGCCTAGCGTGAATTGCAGGTGCCCGTCTGCGTGTTTGATCCAAATCAGCGTTGTCGCAACAGGAGCGACGATTGCTGCCGAAGGATCACGCGAGCTAGCACTTTTGGCAGCAATGCGATGGCCTGCTGCGATCAAAGTCGTGAGTGCCGTAGCTTCGATACGTGGAGGAAGATCACGAATGGGAGTTACGTCGAGTAGTCCAAGATCGCTGGCAAGGCTGTCTGGTACGGAAGAACCGTCAGGTGCGACAAAAACATGCCCAATGGTGGTTGAATTATTTTCTGTTGTCGCAAAGCTTAGCCGCAGAAACGGTAGATCGGTCAGCTGGCACCCACCCAAATGGACTTGCCCCGATTCGACTTGATAGGTGGCAAACAGCGACTCGGCAATGTCGTTGACAGCTTTGGGCTGTTGGCTTGGACGAGCATGTACGGCCGCGCCGCGAGCCTGCAATTTTCCCATCAGCCAGTTGCCGAATCGGCTCTCGAGCGAGGCGGATTCGGTTTGGGGATTGCCTACCGTACCGGCCAAGGTGAGTTGAAGCTCGGTTTGTCCATCGAAGAAGGGCCGATCCTGCTCGGCCAATCGGAGCCGGCCCAAGCGATGATTGTTGGCTCCGTTGTCGGGGCAAAAGTCGAGCCCAAGCTGCGCAATCGCCCATTGGATGAATTGGCTTTCATCTTGCTGGTGATTCGACTCTGGAACAATCAGCGTCGTCGAGGATGTCGATGGAGTGATCACGGACATGGTTTGAAAAAAATAGCGGTGTATCTATGTTTGCCGGTTCTGCAAAGACTACCACATAAAAGCGCCGGCGATGGCGCAGATGTTTGTACGGCCCTGTTTTACAATTTTTACAGCGACCCACCCATTTGCGAAGGGCAAGACGGCTGTTTCTGTAGAATGAATACGACGTCCTCGCTGAGGGCATCGATAATTATTGGCTGATCCAGATCGTAACTGAAGTCGTAGACAGCAGTTACCTCAATTTCTGGGATACTTTTCAGCAGCGATTGCATCTGCCTGGCGGTATAGGTCCGGAAGCAGGATTGGTCGACGATGCGAAATTGTCGAGTTGGCGTGTAGACGTCGTAGCTCATCCCGACCGTTTCCTGTCGCTTGCGTTGGTTCTGCTCGATGACCCAAATGCGCGAGAGGACAGACAAATTGCCACGCCGCGCTGCCCAGCTTTCGTCCTCGCTCGGCTCGCCCTCGGACGGCGTAAGATGCAACCCCAACACGTAAATGCCACCGGGGCGCAACGTGTTGGCGACGCATTGCAAATGGCTGTGTGCCGCAGCTTCAGTCGCCAAGTGGCGAAAGCTGTTGATGGTGTTGAAGGCTGCATCGACCGGTTGGTCCCACTGAAAGTCGGCCATGTCGCCCACGACCGCGCTGGGGGCAAAGCGATGTCTCTCGAGCCTGACATTGCAATAGTCGACCGCCTTGGCGTTGAGATCGTTTCCGGCAACTTCATACCCAGCCGTTGCCAATTTCACCAACAATCGCCCCGTCCCACACGCCGGCTCAAACACTCGCCGCACGCGACCTTCGACATGTTTTTCAAAACATCCCCGCAGGAACTGATACTCCGCCTTCCAATCGGAGCCGTAGACCAAGTCGTAGTATTTGGGGAAGTCGTAAAAGTTGGCTTCGATGGTTTCCAATTTGGTTGTCCTAGGAGTTGTCGCTGTGGGTGATGGATATTGACGGAACACCAAACCCGATGTATACTCATTGTATATCATCGACCAATGGGAGAAACAACCATGGAAATTCAATTTGCTAAATGGGGCAATAGCGTGGCCTTGCGCGTTCCGAGCAAAGTAGCAGAGTCCTTAGGCATCGTGCCGGGCAGCGTGGCAAATCTTGATTTGAAACGCGATAAACTCATCATCACACCTTGTCGTCATGCGTATCAACTCGAGGATCTGCTGGCGGGTATTACCTCGAAGAACCTACATTCGGAAGTCCAGACCGGCAATGCCGTGGGGGCTGAGGGCTCGAACTGATGGCATACATTCCTGATCGAGGCGATATTATCTGGATTGATTTTGATCCGCAAGCCGGTCGCGAACAGGCGCGACACCGACCCGCCTTGGTGCTTTCACCGAAGGCCTACAACCGAAAAACTTCGCTCTGCGTGCTGTGCCCCATGACCAGTCGAGTGAAAGGCTATCCTTTTGAGGTGATGATCTCGGGCAAAGACTCAAGCGTTGTGCTCGCCGATCAAGTAAAAAGTCTCGACTGGAGAGCTCGCAAAGCGAAGAAGAAATCCACCGTCGACGACAAAGTGCTCGAGGAGGTCGTCGGCAAGCTGAGTGCCTTGATCCTGTAGAGCGCATGGCGAAAGCGATGCTTGGCGCTGCTTACGAGTTTGGCGAGTATCTCAGTGCGTCAATGCGTTCCCTTGATATGCCTTCCGGAAAAGGGTCAGAAACGCAAGAGTTTCAACACACATCGGTGGGCGTCACCTATGCGCCTTAGATTGCTGACACGATTGATGGCGGGGTGTCACACATGTGTTAGAAAGCTCTCTGCTATTCGAAACACATGTCGGTTCGTCCTGTGCGCGCAACCCTCCAGCGCATTTGCGGCAGGTGATTACGACCAAAGCGTTTAGGAGATGGCGACAAGCGATGTAGCCGAAGCGCATAGTCCAAATGCCGTTTCTTTATTGGGCGTGACCAGCAAAGCAAATCTTTTCACCTACAGATTCGGAAGCTGCCACGGCCCACGTAGGGGGGGAGGCTTTTGGGGTAGAAAGTAACCTGCTTTCGTGGTAGAAATATAGTGGAAAATTCCAGCCCACCCCAAAAAGGAATTCACTTGTGACCGAAGGTGTCAAATCGCCGATTATTAATAAATTGCAGAGCAATTTGTTGATGCGACTTTCCAAATCGTTGAAAGATCGGCTCAGGCCAAGCGAAGGTGTACGCCCCGGTCGGCCATCTGATCCGTCATGGAACCTGTATGGAAAGCTGCCCATGAGCGAAGAAACAGTTCAATTGCTCAGTGATCTTGCCAAGCATCTTAGTGCTGATGACCGCAAGGTCAGCCCCATGCAAATCGCGGCTCATTTGTTGGAGGTACAACTTAAGAAATACTCGATGTCACAAACTGTGTCACATGGTAAGATCAACAAGTGTGCCTAGCCATGGATTGGCCAAAAGCTTACTTACACTATGGTAGTCAGTAATGAAAATCAGCTCGATCAAGACGCAACTGATGGGGTGTGGTTACCGCGCTGATTCGTTGCGGTCTAACTACCAATTCAGCGACAACCAAACGGTTAAGCCAATGGTTGGTTTCGCACAGTTGCCATTTGACGCGCGAAGTTCATGCGTTGCGGTGCTTGAGTCTCAAGGTGATCCAAGAAGTGAGGTCGAGCAGTGCCGACCGACCGGAGCACCGCTTGTGTTTGTTTGTGCGGGAGATTCACTTCAGTGGTGGCAACAGGGAGCAGACGCACCCCACTATGTACATTCGGTAAACGAAGATAGCTTGGACGGTTTCTTCGAAAATCGGAAAGACGATTTCTCACCAGACGCAATCTATCGGGCCAAAACATGGGGGCGATTCCGCAGCGAGTTCCAGCGGAGTTTCGTCGATGTCGGCCTGATGCCGCTGGTCGAAGAAGAGGTTGGAAAGGCGCTCGAGCAGCTCATTGAACGCAACGTCACAATGACCAAATCGCGGCTTGGCTGGGACGCGATATCCGCTCAGCAGGGGCACTGGTTACTAAAGTCTGTATTCTGGCTCGTCTCAGCGAAAATTCTTCGCGACAAGGATGTTCCGACCTTCGGCGACTTGGACTTGCTCAACGTCGATCAAGCGTTCGCGGCTCTGGGTAAACACTATGGCGTTCCATCGATTCCGGTAGGTTCCGATACAAAACGCAAAGCACTTTCGAGCGTCGCCAAAGATATTGCCCGATTTAGTAACCTATCGCTCACAACAACGGAGTCGCTGGCTCACGTTTACGAGAATACATTGATCTCCAAAGCGACTCGTTCCGAGTTAGGGACGCACAGCACACCTACCTACCTGGTCGACTACATCGTAGGCAATCTGTCGGATTGGATTCAGGAGATTCCGGAAGAAAAGCGGAGCGTTTTTGAGCCGGCTTGTGGCCATTCGGCGTTTCTCGTTTCGGCTATGCGGTTGCTAACCGAGCTACTGCCAGAATCGAAGGCCACTGCGGGCAGGCGCAAGCAATATCTTCGCAAGCGCATTCATGGCATTGACAAAGACCCGTTCGCGTTGGAATTGGCTCGGTTGGCATTGACGCTTACCGACATGCCCAATCCCGATGGCTGGGATTTGCAAGCCGAGGACATGTTCCTGACGAACGACATTGAAGTCCAATCGAAAGCAAACACGATTCTCTTGGCCAATCCGCCGTTTGAGAATTTTTCGGACATGGAGTTGCAGCACTACGCGGCCAAGAAAGCATCGCCTGTCGTAAAAAACAAAGCTGTCGAAATGCTGCGACGCTCGTTGTCGAGCATGCAGCCGGGCAGCGTTTTCGGATTTGTGATGCCTCAGTCGATGCTTCACGGCAAGTTTGCGAAAGAAGTCAGGAAGTTATTGCTCGAAGATTTTGAGCTGCGTGAAATCTCACTGTTCGCTGACAACGTCTTCAGCTTCGCCGACGTCGAATCCGCCGTTCTCATCGGCCGCCGCATTTCACAACCATCGAGAACGAATGGCAATGTGCGATTCCAGCGCATCCGTGAATGGCAGATGGAGGAATTCAAATCATCGTATCAAGATTCAAGCGAAATCGTTCACCAGTCTCATTTTCGCAAAGCCGATGAATATGATCTCAGAATTCCAGACTTGTGGAAATTATGGGAATTTACTTCTCCGCAACCAAAACTTGGAGATGTTTCCAAGCTTGGACAAGGGCTGTTTTATGTTGGGTCGAACAAGCTTTCAAAAGGATCGCAGACTTTTTCAGAAACGAAATTTGACGGTACCGTTCACGGATTTGCGCGATTTGAGCCGGGCAGTATTTGCCTACACGAATTGCCGCGTACCTATTGGATGAGCTTGGCCAGCGATGTAGTGGACAGGTCTGTGACTGGAACCACGACCGGAACCAGACAAATACTATTAAACTATGCGCCAGTGAGCCGCGGTCCGTGGCGACTGAAAGCGCTCGTCGACCGCGAAGGTCATCCGGTGACGAGCCGCTTCATTACCCTGCGATCAGACCGACTATCGTTGCAAACTATTTGGGCGATACTGAATTCTCCGGTTGCCAATGCATTTGCATTTTCACATTTGGGGAAACGGGACAACATTGTTGGTGTCATGCGGAAAATTCCGATTCCGTCTGGCAAGGACTTCACTAAAGTCGACGAAGCCGTCAATCATTACTTCGAAGCGGCAAATCACGATGCTGAACCACAGGGCATGCAACAACTACTCGCTAATGTCGATGCAGCCGTACTGAAAGAATACAATCTCCCGATTCAACTTGAATGTCAGCTTCTCTCGCTGTTTGACGGATGGGAAAGGCTGGGTGTCCCTTTCAAGCAATCCGTCCTGCTGCCGAGTGAACTCGGGGAAATAGTGCGTTTCAGCGATTTCGTTCAATACGAGAACGATTGGCGGAAAACAAATCGTCGTCGCGGCAAACTGATCGACAAGAAAATCGAAGGATCGCTCACTGAGGATGAGCGAGCCGAATTGGAAGGCCTGCAAGCCTACGCGGAGTACTATTTGGACAAAGAGACGCCGATCCTGACCGCCGAACTGGAAAAGCTAGAGAACTTATTGTTAGTCAGTTCAGCGAAGAAGGGTGGCGAAAATTGATGCAGGGTTTTGAATATCCTATGGAGCCACATAAGCGACGACATGGCCCTGCTGGCTACACCGACTACGAGAGCTATCGCCCGTGGCTACGCGAAGAGTTCTATTTTCGATGCGTCTATTGCCTTCGCCGAGAGCGATGGAACCTTGACGATATAGCATTCACTATTGATCACTTACACCCAGTTTCATCCGCTCCCGATTTGAGATGTGACTACGAGAATTTGCTGTACGCATGCTCGCGGTGCAATCGGGCGAAAACCGACATTCTTGGCGTACCCGATCCCTGTCATGTAGCGTTCGGTAAATGCCTGGTGATTCGAGAATCTGGGAGCATCGAGCCGCTCAATGATCAAGGAACCAAGATCAGCGACACATTACAGCTGAATGCGTCAAAACGGATTGAAGCCCGGTACCGGTGGATTCAAACGCTTCGTTGCCTGAGTCGCGAAAATCTATCGCTTTACCGTGAATACATGGGTTTTCCAAGCGACCTCGATGACTTGCGGCCTCCGAAGTTACGACCTCCGACTAATAGCATGCCGGATAGCGTCAACGATTGTTTCTTCGTACAGCGAGAACAGGGACGTCTTGCTGAGACTTACTAATCACTTACCAGCCTGCCCCAGGCTATGGACCATGAGAACGCGTCAGACCGACACTCCGATGGGAATTGGAAGACGATCCAAGCACGCACATGAGGGCGTGTCATGTGACATTTCGGCGGATGGCCGAAGTGCCTAAGAACACATCGCCCTACGCGCACAAGAAATTTGTGTTTCGTTTGTCTGCTCCCACCGACTCGGACGAGCCACTTCAACCTTAGTGCAATTCCTGTAAACTACCAACTCTGCCGGTAAGAATTTATCACCCAGCTGCTGTTTTTTGTGAGCGGTGTGGCGCTAGCCACCGGTCCTGCAGGGTAAACGTTGCCCGCTGCCACCGGCGGCTAGCGCCGTGCCGCTCACAGGCCGGGCGACACGGCCACTCGTCCGGTCACACGCGACTGGGCGACGCGCGTTCTGGTCCCCGGCGCTCCGGGATCGGTGCTATTCGCTGAACAATCGCGGTTTTAGCCTCCGGCGCAAGCCGGGGGTCTTTAGTGGATTACGCAATGATGTGACCAACCCCCGGCTCGCGCTGAGGGCTAAATTTGGAACTGCCGTGCTCATGTCACGCTTTTCCCGCATACGGGTTGAGCGCAATCTTTTTTTTGATTTCCACCTTCAGTTGTTCGAGCACCGATTCTTTGTCGGTGTTGCCCAGAATCTGCTCGACGACTTGTTTCGGCGATTGGTCGCCCCAACTGGCGCCGTGCTGGAAATAGTAGCGGGTGGCTTGGCCGACTATGTAAGAGCCGTAGCCAGCCGCGGCTCCTTGGGGCAGCGCGGTGAGAAACGTGCCGTAGCCGAGCGTCAACCCCTTGAAAACGGAGGATGCGTAGCTGACAACCGCCTCGCCAAGCATCACCCAGCCGGCCGCTTTGAGGATCGACGTGACGAGTGACCGGGCGCCCGATGTGGTGATGCTGATGCCATAGATTCGGCCTAGCGTGACCACCATCGTGGCATCGACGGCCGTACCGCCCAGTACGTCGAGCACCGCACCGGGATTCAGCGCGACGGCGAGCGATTTTATCACGGCGTATTTCCAGATCGTTGCAGCCGCGGTCTCTTCACGCATCTGCACACGCAGCGCTGCCATTCGGTCGCTTTTGTCGGCGGCAAACATCGCGGCGTTCAGGGCGATCAGCGATTTGCCTTCGGCATGAAGCACCCGCACAATTTGCTCGCGGAGCTCGTCCACTTGCGCCGGAGGATTGCGCCACTCGCTTCGCGGATTGCCATCGGTCGATTCGATGAGGTATTCCACTTCGCGAGGGTCGGCTTGGGCTACGACAATGTTTTGCGGGCAGAGAATGCCGGAGAGACGCGGGCCGCGGAACAGGCTTAACAATTGCTCTAATTCCTCCGGCCGGTAAAGGTCGGCCTTGTTCACGACCAGCAACATCGGTTTGTGGGCCGAGGCCAATTCAGCCAGCGCGGCATACTCCACCTCGTTCAGATCGGAATCGGTGACAAACAGCACCAGGTCGGCGCGGGCCGCGGCAGATCGGGCCATCTCGGCACGCTGCCGGCCATCGACTTCGTTCAGCCCGGGCGTGTCGACCAGCACCACCTGCGACTGGGCGAATCCCGGCATGCAGTAGCCACTTGCCTCCCACGGCACATGCCACACATCTTTGGTCCAACCACCGCGAACATTCACGTGGGCCAGGTCCTCTTTCGCCAGCGCGTTAATCAATGCCGATTTCCCCGTACTGATTTCGCCGAAGACGACAATTTCGACACGACCCGAGGTGAGTTTCTCGGCCATGCGCTCGAGTTCGTCCAAATCTTGATGCAGATGCTGTCGCTCGTCATCTGTGCAGCCGGCGAACTGCGCAATGGCGTGGCGCACCGAGTCTAGCGCGGCATCGTACGAATCGTTGGAGTTGGATGGGTTGGTCATTGGGGTTATGGATGCGGTGTCGGTACAATGCGGACGGAAGGTTTGTCGGTTGGTGGGTTATCCGTCCTGGCGGACGGCGCTAACGTGAACCGCTGTTGTTAGCGCCGTCCGCCTGGACGGACTACTACGCATTGGTCATTTAGTGATTCGCTGTCTTTTCTTTCAACTTTTCCTTACCCACGAGCACTAGTTGCCGAATCGCATCGGCGGTGGTCAATTCGGCCCATTTTTCTCTAGCCAATTCGGCCAAGCCGCTCGGCGGCGGTTTCATTTCCTGGCGGAAGTATTCGACGAACACATAGCCAATCCAGCGTGTGACCAGGGCTTGCACGATACCTTGCAACAATCCGCCTGCAAGCGTGCCGATGCCGGGAATCGTTTTCAAAAGTGTGCCGATCGCACCGGCTACAGCGGGAACTGCCGTGGTCGCGCCGATCATGGCCACTAGGTTTTTACCCAGTTGTTCCAGCAGTTTGACGGCCGAGTCGGCATCGAGCGGTTGTTTGTAGATGCGTGCCAACTCGAGCACCATTTTTACGGTAATCGCACTGCCACCGGCGATGTCCAAGAGCGGAATTGGGTTGACGCCAGTCGCACTGCCAGCCGCCCACATATGTCGGCGGATGATTTCTTCCGCCCGCGTGTCGAGCACCGCACGTACACGCTCCTTCGCTTCATCGACCAGTCCACGCGACTGTAGTAGCAGATTCGCAAGCAACAAATCGGGGCCATCGCGCTCGACGATTTCCAACATTCGAACCGCAAGCGGCCCGATATCGGGTGGCATCTCGACATACGTCTCTTCTTCGCTCCCGTCGGGAAGCACCCGCATCTGCCGTCGGGCCGTTGAAGCGGCCCTCACCGGCACGATGTCGGCCTTGCCAATCTCCGGCAACTGCTGGGCAATCTGATCCACCAACTGCCGAAGATTTTCCTCCTCGTACCAATCTTCTTTATTCAAACAGACAACAACCCGTTTTTCCGTCGCCTTGAGCACGCTGACCAAATCAACCTCATACCCCTTCAAAGGCCCATCGACAACCAACAGTACCAAATCCGCATTCTTCGCAGCCGACGCTGCTTCAGCAGCCCGACTCTCCCCACGCACCTCCGCCAACCCCGGCGTATCAACCAATACCACTTCATCCTTCCCCGGCCAAGGGACTTCGCACCTCCCCGTAGTCGTCCCGCCCACGACGTCGACTGCAAACAGATCGCGTCCGAGAAGCGCATTGAGCAACGTCGACTTGCCGCTGGAGATGGTTCCAAACGCCACGATCTCCAGCCGTTGCCGATCTTGCTTCACTTCCAAGCTAGCCAAGCCTCGCTCGATCTCCTCGCGCAGCTCGGCCGAGACGTTTTCATCCGCTGAAAACTGCCGACCCGTTGCCAGATTGTGCGTAAGCTCCGCGCGCTGCTGTTTCGGTGAAAGCTCGCTCGGGTCACGTCCTCGCCGCTCGCGATCGGTCTGTTTGCGAGCCGAGTTGCGCCACAGCCGGACCAGAATCCAAAGAGATAACCCAAGCAGCGCCGCCACGCCAACCGCTATCGCGCCGAGATAAAGAGTACCCAATCGGGGAAACTGCTCGGCCGTGCGCTGATAACGCTCGACGACCGTCGGCATCCAACTCACCAACAAATAGCCCAACACGCCCATATAGGCGAGCAGGATCAGTCCGAAGCGTCGTGGGAGGTGTGCCATGGAAAAAATGAGAGACGGGGAATGCGAGCAATGGGGATGACATCCATTATAGGCATTCAGGCCCCTGGGGCACGACCACAAGTCGAGTCAGATGGATGACAGTTGCATCGCAAACAGCGACTGGGCAAACAGCGACTGGGCAAATGGGAGGCTGGGCAATGGGATTTCCAAGAAGTTCCCGGCTACGCTTATCGGCTATTGCTCAGCTACCGGCAACTTGCGGCGATGATGGAGAACTCCTGACTCAGCCATCTGGCCGTGACGAGGAGCATGTGAAGAAAAGTAGGGGGCTATTATTTTCGCGGAAAAAACCAATCTCCGGCATGGACAGGCAACGGATTTTCATCGAAGGTGTTTTCCATTGTGTGGGCGCCGTAAAGAAGAATCGGAACTTCGCGCCGACGATGGCACAGCGACAAACGGCCGTGCGTAATAAATGCCCTCGGAGCCTGCCCTAGCTCCAAGGACGCGAAAAGAGATCCTTTAAGACCGTCGCCGCCTGCGGGCGGCAGCCAGCGGCGGCGACACCTTTGCCTTCACCACGATCAGTGCGGCAGGTACGTCCCTCTTTCGCGTCCTGGAGATCGCCGAAGCGGAGCTCGATCCGACCGACCCCCTTGCGTTTCCTACCGGGCTTACTTTCACCAGTGGTGACACCACCGTGAATCGGACCATGACCGCCATCATCCCAGAGCCGAGCACGCTTTTGTTGGTAATCTCGGGCGCGCTGGTCGGATTGGCGTATGCCTGCCGCCAAAAAACGAAGCGATCCCTCATTGACCCCCGGTGAGCAGGGCAGGGAAGGGAACAAACCTCTACCGCTGGCTGAGCGATTGTTACAGACACTCGTGCGACGTGAGACATCTCGCACATGGACGTTTTTTGAACCGACGCCATCTGGCATTGTTATTTTCGCCCGTGCAACGGTTCGCAATCATCATCCTTCTTCCACTTTCTGACCAGCCGGGGTGCGTACTTGGATTTCTCGTTCAGTACTCTTCATCTTCTAAGTCGGGAAGATCAGGCAACAACTTCTTCAGCCTAGCAACACCCTCGGGCGTGATTTTGGTCTCTGCCACATTAAGCGCGAAGACCAGGTTTAGCTTAGCCAGTACCGGAATCGCTGCGTCAGACACGGCCGTGTGGCTCAGGTCGAGATTGCTGAGCCGCAAGCCTGCGAGCTTACCCAGGTTCTCGCCAGTGATCTTCGTTTTTCGCAGTTTCAAGGACTCGATCGACTTGATCAGGCCAATCGAGTCGAGCGCCGCATCAGTGATCTGTGTACCTCCTAGGTCTAGCGATTCAAGTTTCTTAAGTGCCGTCAGATGTTTGACGCCCAAATCAGTAATACTGGTCCCATCTAGTAACAAATTCTCAAGTTCAGGGAAGTTACCGATGTGTTTGAGCGATGAGTCGGTAACCTTAGTTTCGCTAAGAACCAAATAATTGATGTTCGAGCACTGGGTAATCTGCGAAAAGCAAGAGCCGTTGATGGGCGTCTTTTCTAGATTCAGCAGACTGAGGCGTTGGGCTCCATTGATCTTAGAGAGAGCTGAGTCAGATACTTTGGCTCCTACCAGATCGAGTTGAAGTAGCTGCTTGAATTTTGGAATTGCCACCAGCCCCAATTCATCGACCTCGTTTCTATTCAGATGAATACCGCACAACTCCTTGGGCTTGATCAGGTGAATCAGTCCTGTACCTGTCACCGCAGTGTTCGAAAGCCAAATGTGACGGAGGTCAGGCAACTCCTTCAGATGAATAAGCCCCGCGTCGGTGATTTTCAGATCAATAAGCGACAGTTCGCGGAGCGCACGTAGTGCCCCAATGTGTTTGAGAGCTTCGTCGTTGATGGGGGAGTCACGAATACGGAGCGTGTCTAGTTCTTGACACTTGGCAAGATGTCGCAAACCTGAGCCTTTGACCGAGGTTCCGGTAATTCGTAGTTCGTGCAAATGCGTCAAATCGCTCAATAACTTGAGTGTGTTGTCGTCGTGGCGGCGGTAACCGAAGACGACCTCGTAAATAAAGGTTTTGCTTTCTGGCGTGCGTTCCTTCACGCTAGCACTTAAGGCCTCAAGTTCTTTGACTTTTCTGCCTCGCTGTTTTTCAGTGAGCTCTGCTTGAGCGGAGCAGCAACAGAAAAAAAACAGTGACATACAGCAGCCGGTCAAAATTTCTGAACGTGTCATGCAACAGTACTCCTAGGGTTGGGAATCGACGGAAAAAGGATGGGACGGAAAAAGTGACACCTTTTCTCGCCCCAAAAAACCACTGGAAACACAGTATTAACAGCCTGAAACGCCCGGATCCATTGAAATCTACCCACAGATTCTGGCGAGGAGGCACAATTTGCACGTAGTGTAACCCCGTCGGAGTGAAACATCAATTTGCTAACTGCGGGCGGTGTGTCACTCCACCGGTGCATAGCGAAATACCGTTTCCAGAGGGAGGTTGTTTCGCCTCCGCGCAAAGGGTACAATTAAAAAGAGAGGAAATTCGGCGAATATAGACCGGAATAGAAGATGAGACATGCCAGCCGCCTTGGAGGATGCTTCATCCGTTTCCTCAATTCACGAGTAAATGGAATTTTGATTTATGAGATGAGTATGTGGTAGGCTACTTACAAGAACTTCTGCAAGGGGACGGACGGAAAAAAGTGTCAGGAACCTTTTGCGGAATCATGAAAACGGTTCCTGACACGAATGGCACTGTCGTGATTCATGATGTGCGCAAACTGGCCTATGACAGAAGCGAAATTTTTTATAAATTCCGCTTTGCCGAAGTGAGGTTCCAGTTTTTGCCCTCGCTTGGCTATAATTTGCCAGCCCTCCTTGGTCGCACGCTAGTGAAAAGCCAAGGAGGGTTTTTTCATGGCGTCTTCTATACCAAATTCTTCCCCACGGGGCAGCAGCAGCTTTCAAAAAGTTGCCGATGCTTTCCTGGCGGGCAAGGGACTTCCTTCCGCTGGGATTCTTTCAGCCGAGCGCATTGACCGCGTCTTTGCCAAACACGATTGTCTGTTTGGTCGGCATGGAATCTACACTTCTGCAATCATGGTCTGGTCGTTTCTTTCCCAGGTGTTGCGTGACGGCAAAGAAGCGTCCTGCCAAGCGGCGGTAGCTCGCGTGGTGAGCTACTGCGAGCAGGCCGAGATCGACGCTCCCACTAGCGACACGGGCGACTATTGCCGGGCCAGAGCCAAACTTTCCGAGGCGGCACTGCATGAGCTGAGTTGCGAAGTCGCCCAGGAACTGGAAGAATCCGCCGACGAAAGTTGGCTGTGGAAAGGCAAGTACTATGCCAAGTTGATCGATGGTTTTACGTTTACGATGCCCGACACGCCGGAGAATCAGGCTGTGTATCCGCAAGCGAAAACGCAAAAGCCCGGTGTGGGACAACCGATCGCGCGTGCCGTGGCGATTCTTTCGTTGGCGACGGCCTGCGTCATGGACGTAGCGATTGGTCCGTACGCTGGCAAAGAGACCGGAGAAACGGCCCTGCTGCGTTCGATGCTCGCATCTCTGAGCGAGGGAGACATCGCGGTGATGGATCGTTACTACTGTTCGTTTATGATGATCGGGTTGTTGCTCTTGCAAGGCACGCATGTTTGTGCTCGCAAACATCATTTACGTCACTCCGACTTTCGGCGAGGGAAGCGGCTTGGCAAGTGCGATCACCTTATCGTGTGGACGCGCCCGCAACGGCCGAAGTGGATGGACCAAGAAACCTACTCGCAAATTCCTGAGCAGCTGGAGTTGCGCGAGATTCGTTACCACATCGTTGTGCCCGGTCGACGCACCAAGAAGATCGACGTAATCACGACTTTGACCGACCCTAAGGAAACCACCAAGGAAGAAATCGCCGAGCTTTACGGTTTTCGGTGGAATTCAGAACTCGATATCCGCAGCATCAAGGAATCGTTGAACCTGGGCCACGTTCGCTCGAAGTCGCCAGCAATGGTTCGCCGTGAATTGTGGACGACGTTGCTTGGTTATAACTTGATCCGAACAACGGCCGCTGGCGCTGCTTTGTTGCATGAGAAACAACCACGTCAGATCAGCTTTACGAGTACTTGCCAATATATTCTTGCGTCGTGGATGCTAGCGTCGTGCAGACTGATTGACAAAGCAAAATTGATTGACTTCTGCCAAAGACTGCTTAAACAGATAGCACACTGCCTAGTTGCCAATCGTCCCGGACGGCTCGAACCACGCGTGGTCAAACGAAGACCGAAGCCATACAAGCTGATGCAAAAACCCCGGAATGAACTGCGGCGCGAACTTCGTAAACGATGCACTTGAATAGGCTTACAACACGACAGTGCCATTCGTTCCTGACACCTTTTCTCCTGCCTGATTCTTGGGAGTGGCTGCCTCATAAACAGACTCCACAATAAGTGCCTTCAAGATTTGTCTGTAATCGTGAAACGTTTATGGCCATCCCCAATTCTTCAGCGCTGATTTAACGTCGTCATCAGGCTCATTTGAGCTCGGAGAATTTTTCGGACATATAACTAAAGCCCTTCAGTTAGATTACCCGATCAACGGCCCCCATTGATCAAAGTAATGTCGAACAGGTTCCCACTCATCCA
This sequence comes from Lacipirellulaceae bacterium, assembly GCA_965249435.1. Taxonomy (GTDB): domain Bacteria; phylum Planctomycetota; class Planctomycetia; order Pirellulales; family Lacipirellulaceae; genus JAJRWS01. Next base: position 113,842 of record CBDFMC010000019.1, read on the forward strand.
TGCTTGTATTTGTCAACAACCAATACCATGGCCCATACGCGACATATAAAACTACCATCCTGACGTCGTAGGGCAATCCAATCCATTGCAACAATGAAAAAGTTGGTCCTATGCTTAATCCATAGGTAATGAACCACGTACAGCACGCGGTAACAAGTAGGAATAAGAAGGCAACCATAAAGCCATAGGCCACCGTCCGATTCTTTCTCATCCGTGCCATTCTGGCCATTATCAGCGTTAATGCAAGTGATATGCAAACTGAACTTAAAAACACTCCAACGGCAGGCAACGAATGAAGTAACAGGCAAAGTACCGCAATCAGGACAGTCAGCAATAACAAGCCTCGAATACTGAAGGACAGAATCTTACTATTCCTCAATGTCAGGACATTGCTGTTCGCTAATATCATGCCCCCTAGGTTTTCTGGAGAAATCTGAAAGTCTGGTCTAGCGCCGTTCTTGTCAATGAATTTGCCATGTCGACGTTTTGCTCTTCGCAGGAAAACAACCACAGGAAGGATCGCAGCCACAAGGAGAAGGCCCAACCCTAAACGGCGAGCCTGCCGCCACAAGCGAAACTCGGTGACAATGCCTCCTGTTGTGATGTCGAATTCATATCTCGCATGCGTTGTTGTGTACAACACGAATCGATCTCCAGAAAGCGTAAAACCGTCCTTGGTTGTTGCGTCCCAGTCAATCCAATCGAGGTTATTCGATGACCCAGGAGGCGTCATTGAAGGATAGTCGATGAACTCTTCGACCATGTGTGTCTTAAATAGCTTTCCGGAATCGAAAAACTTGATCCCCCAGGTAAAGCTTCCTTTGGAATACGACTGATAGCCAGAGACATTCAGCACAAGCATGTACTGGCCGTTTTCGGATAGAAAAATACTACCTTCCCTTGCATACGTTTTTGTTTTCCAGATGGCACGCCTTGACTTAACTTCGTAGTAACCGTTCGAAGAAAACTCTTGACGGAGACTAACGTCACTCCCGTCGAGAAGCCGCGTATTTTCCTCATGTTCTGCTGCCCATTGCTTAGGGGGCACCATAACAAGCATATATCTGTTATCAGATGAAGACTTGACGTAAGGTTCAGGTGGTCTCATCAACCCCGAAAAAGCTCGAGGTACAGCGATGTGAAACATCATGAGCAGCGCACAGACGAAAAGCAAAAGGTGACCTGTGCTAAAATACCCAGTTTGTCGCTTTATGTGTTCAAACATCACTTATTTTTCATACATTTCTAATGTCTTTTCCCATGCGTCAACTGCCTTTTCCCATACCAACCCTGGTTTACGTCCAAAGTCTATGATCGCTTTTCGCTTTCCAGGATATGCAAACGGAACTGATGGCCTGATGGTGTTAAAGGTGCTGTCAAGCGGATTGTTCTCGCGGTTAGGGTAATTGTGGAATTCAAAATTAATGCAACCAAGGACAGTTTCATTTGTTATTTTTCCGTTACAAGATGTCTCACAAACCGCGCAAACAGCCATATTGTACTCTGAGCCGCGATTTGCGCCCCATGGGCTGTCTTCTATCCGGGCGGGTACTCCTTTGGTGCTTCTAGCATTAAGGCCACGGCCACCTCCATCCACGTAACCGGGATAAAGCACTCCTTTTTCGGCCAGTCTTTCGACCGTGCCTGACGGACCAGGAATATCAAAATGCGCAGCAACTCCAAACGCCCTCTCCAATTCAATCGCCTGAACCAGCTTTATTTTCCCGTTGCACTTGCAAGTAGTCGCATTGAAAGTCAGCCAATACCCAGGTGCAAAAGCTGCACCACCTTCAAAGGGCTTTCCAAAGGATGCCCTAACAGATTTCTGTAACAAGGTAAAAATACCACAATACAGGCCCGAAGGGTCGAGATAAATTGTGGGCGCACTCGTAACATATTCATACAGATTCTTCCCACCCTTATACCCAATCGGATCGCGGTTCAACCAGCGTCCCAGCGGCGCATCGTAAAATCGATTCCGATTTAACTGAAAGCCGGTCTCGGGGTCGAGTCTACGGCCAGTATACAGATGCTCGTTAGCGATGTCACTTATGCCGTCGGCGTCGGCTGAAAAATCGGCATCCAAGACGGTCACCTCCCCATACGGGGTATAGGCATATCTTTCGACAGCCGCACCCGCATTATCGGTAACGGCCGTCACATTAAAATTGGCGTCTTGCAAATAATAGTGCTTGGTGCCGCTTGAATTGTAACGTAGGGCAATCGCATCGACGTAATAGGGGTGGTAGACGTATTGGTTTGCCGGGGTCGAGGACGACCCGGCTCGCTCTTCGAGGACTTGCCAATTCCCGTTGTAATAAAAATGCCGCAAGTCGCCGCTGCCGCCCGGACGAGAAAAGGTGTCAGACGAGAAAAGGACGAGAAAAGGTGTCAGGAACCGTTTATTGACTGAAGACGACCGCGTAGGGTCAAAATACCCAGCCGCACAACAAGTTCTTTGATGTGTGCCGTGCAAGGCGGCGAGTTTCCGTGGGTGCGAATCCCACCCGGCTTCTGTCGTTCCGGCCGGTAGCACTGGAGCGGTTCATGGAGGTAACGACATGGACTGAAGCACTTCCAGGTAAAAGGGTCGCCTTGGGCGACTCAGCGAGCGTACAGGCCGAAACGTGAGTGAACGTCGAGCACGCCTCGAAACTGCGTCGCGGAAGCCGACCCGAAGTCAAAGCGGGGAAGGCCGTTGTGGTGGGGGAAGCGAACGACATACGCACCCGAACTGTCAGCGCAGGGTGGCACCGACACTTGTCCGCAAAGCGCTCTGTTACTGATTTGGACATTGCTCGGACATGTGTCGGTGTTGCTTGCAACAAGAGGCTTGACCGGGACGCAATCGGGTGATGCCTCCTGTGCTACGCACACCGGCAATCGGCCGGATACGGTTTACTCAATGGCCAAATCAACTCCGGTCGACTGTCGGTGCCACCCGCGCTAGCCACGGTTTTTTTCGCATCAACCGTGGCTAGCGCCAAAACGGCTAATCCGAAAATTAAGCTGCGACAGACCACTAGTACCCCTTGATCATCGCATCCAGCGCGACCAGCGCGTTGCCGCCGGTCTGCTGAATCTTGCACTTGGCCCCGGCTGGGATACCGAAGTGGTCGTGCTGCTTCACCGTCGCCTCGACGCCGTCAATCGACACCACGCCCGTGCCTCGGCTGATCGAGACAATACGGAACGTGTCGCGGTCGTAGGCATAGGCCTGAGCGGCGATGCGCGTTAGGTTGAGTTCCAGCCCGCCTGAACCGCCGCGGTGTGTGACCGTGAACGGAATCAGCGTCGTGCGATACTGTCCGGCCATCCGAGCCGCTTGGTCGATCGCCCGCTCCAGGTCCACCATCTGGCTGAACGGTCCGGCATACCGATCGACCAACTCGCACTGCGCGACGGGCGTGGTCGAGGGAGTGACATCGAGAAACACGCCCCAGCCACCATGCTTGAGCGAGCCGAAGATAAACGGCACATGGTGGGCGGTCTCCGAGGAGTTGACCCAGCCGTGGTCGGTGCCCGGCGGGATGGGCATAGCGTAACCCTCGTCGACCTTGGTTCGGTAATTTCCAAGGATGGATTCTCCATGTGTTGGATTGTAGCCGAGGTGGATCTCGACGCCGTCGCGATGTCGGTGGATGGGCACGTTGCGCTCTTCGCCAGCCAGGTAGGCAAGGTTCCAGGAATGATGGTCGCCATAGACCAACGGGACGATAGTGATGCCAAGGTTGGGCACGATGAACGAGCCCTGGTCGGGAGCGTGTGCGTCCTGCGTGAGGTAGATGCCATTGGTCGTGGTAATCGCTTCGATGAGTTGGCGGAAGCGGTCAGCGATGGGTTTGATCGCGGGCGATGCTCCGTAAGCGATCTCGCGCTCGAGCGCATTGATGACGCGCGTCACTCCGCTGTGATATCGGAAGAACGTCACGATCACCGCGCAGAAATTGTCGGGTACGGTCTCCATCGTCTGGTTAGCCAGGTCTTCCAACACCTCGGTCGCGCGGATTCGGTGCGCTTCGCCAGCCGGACCTTGTGGTGGGTGGTCTTGCAATGCAAGGCGAGTGGCGTGGAAGGCGCCGATGGTGTGCAGGCGGAACGCGTAGCTGTAGAGCCGTGACCGCGCGATGTCCTCGGGCGTGATGCCCTCAGGGCTGCGGTTCTGCTGGTGGCTGTGTTCCGACTTGCACACAAGCGCGTCGTATTCGGGGTGGGTCTGCAAAGTCATAATGGGGGTCCTGTTCTGGTCCTATAATTTTTCGATAGGACAGTAATCAATATCGAAGCCAAAAGCACGCGGCGAAACGACTTCGAGGGCTTTTTCCGTTCGGTAATGGGGAGGGCAGCCGATGCCGAACAGGGTCACGCGCTGGCCGTAATGCACCCGCTCGGAGTTGATCGGCGAGGAGGTCTCGTGGTCGACCATCGTAATCAGATCCGGCACCGAGGCGACCACCCTGCCGTCCACCCAGGCCACGAGAAACTCGTTCTTGATGGATAAGGTCATCGGCGGCTTTCCGCTGCCGATGGATTCGATTCGCGCCTCGCCCACATCAAAGCCACCCACAATTTTTCGGCTGATATCGACCACTTTGCCCGTGTAAAGGGATTTGAAAACCCCGTAGTCGGATCGCTCGAAAAGCTCGCGTAATGGCGCCTCGATCTGTTTCGCATTGCAATAATTGGCCGCCAGAGCCCGGCCGATCTCAAGGGCGAAACTGATGGTGCCCGGCACAACTGCCTGCTTCGCCTGTTTGCCGGTCATCGGGTACTCGGCTGTAAAGATCATGCCTCCCATGGCCATCGCCAGGTTTCGTACCTGGCGTTCATATAACATCGCGTCGTCGGTGTCGAAGTAGATGGCGCTGCCGGCAAAGTCGATCGCGACGGCCGGGGTTGGGCGAACGCCCTCGATAGCGAAGGTTTGCATCTGCGACTCGGGGAAGGCGCGACCCATGCCGTCGCCGTCGATCAGCGGGATCTTTTTCGCGGCTGCGGCGACCAGCGGAATGACCGAATTTGCCCCACCAACTTCGCAGGAGACGATGTGCGTGATCTTGCGCCCGACCCATTCCTCGAATTTATCGACCACGTCCAGTGATTCGGTACCGATCGGCAGTTGCTCGAGGCTTACGGTCGGTGCGCCGACTTCGCCGATCGGCACAACCAATGCGTCGTCGGGCACGTCCTCGAGGGATACCATCTGGACCGGTCCGTAATTTTTAAGCGCCCGCTCAACCAGGATCTGGCTGACATAGGGATCGCCACCACCTCCGGTCGCGAGGAATACGGAGCCGGCACAGAGGTCGGCGATATCGGTATGATTGATCCACGACACCACGGTCTTAGCTCCTCTGCTGTTCAAATAGAAGATCGCCGACCATCTTGACGCGCAAGAGCGTCGACTCATCGGCCATGTAGGAAACCGATGTCTCCTCGACATCGGCCAACCGAATCGTCTCAGGATCAACGTCCGCCCTGATCAGCTTTATTTTAAGGGCACCCATCATTTCCGCGAGCGCCTCGGCACGAGGTGTGCGGCGGTAGGAAACGATGCGCTCGGACTCGCTGCCGACCAGTGCGTTGGCAGCGCCGATGGCATTGGCAACGCCAGAATGCTCCGGTCTTTGAATTTCGGAGGCACTTGTGAGTGTTCTCGAAACTGTGGATGTCCCAGAAATTCCAGAAATCAAGACAGCGCCGCCGCCGACGAGCACGACCGGCACCTGCTCGCGACTGCTCTTCATCTGATCGATGCCGTCGTCGATGATGGAGTGAATTTTCGCGACGGCGGTTTCGATCAGATCCGAATCCAGGTGGGCGACCCGGGCAGGGTTACCGATCTCAATCGTGCCAGCCGCGACGGCAATGTCCGTCGCCGTGAGCGTTTTGCCACCGAATACCAGCCCGTCTTCCACCAGCCGATACCCGACTGAGCATGGCCCAATCGTCTGCCCTTCGTCGAGCACGAGGCTGCCACCTCCGAGGCCGATCGCTAATATGTCGGGCATGCGGAAATTGGTACGTACGCCGCCGACCTCGATCGCAACATTTGACTGTCTCGGAAACCCATTCTGCAACACGCCAATGTCGGATGTCGTACCGCCGATATCAACGACGACTGCATTCTCGAGCTGCGTCAGCAAGCTCGCACCGCGAAGCGAATTCGTCGGCCCGGATGCGAAGGTCAATGCCGGAAACTCCGCTGCGAAACCCGCCGACATCAGTGTTCCATCGTTCTGGCTTATGTAAAAAGGACACCCGATTTTTCGGTCACTTAGCGCGCCGGCGAATGAACTGACGACCCGCTCGGCCAGCGGCAGAAGACTAGCGTTCAGAATCGCTGCATTCTCTCGTTCGAGCAAGCCTAAGCGGCCAATGTTGTGCGATTGCGTCACTTTTGCATCCGGTAGGTGTTTCAGCACATACTCTGCCACGAACTTTTCCTGTCCCGGGTCCGACGGCGAAAATACGCCCGACACTGCGATTTGCCGAATACCCTTCGCGGCAATATCAGCTATCGCCTTATCGATCTCGTCCTCCGACAGGTCCGCAATCGGATAGCCGTCGTAAGTCTTGCCACCGTGCACCATGTACACGTGGCGGCCCAGCTCGGTGGCGATGTCATCGGGCCAGTCGATCATCGGCGGCACCATTTCACCGGAGGGCAATGCGATCCGTATGATCGCAGTCGGGGCAAGATTGGTACGCTGCACGACGGCGTTTGTAAATTGCGTGGTGCCGAGCATGACGGCGTCAATGGTCGAGCGTTCGATCCTACTGTCGGCCAGCACTTCATCCAGAGCGTTGACGACGCCATCCCTGATGTTCTCGGTAGTCAGAACTTTAGTCGCGGCAATGATGTCTTCCGCATCAAGCACCACGGCGTCAGTGTGCGTTCCGCCAACGTCAATTCCGATTCGCATACTCGTCTTTCTTATGTTTTCCCAGCGCCAGCTCCATCGACAAGTACAGTACAACAGAAACGAGCAGTGATTCAAGCGGCGCAATACCGGTGAGTGATCGGTCGGTGTAATACGCCCACGCCGCAATTACGCCACCGCCAATACCCGCGATCAAGGCGGTAATTTTGAATGGTGGACGACCCTCCAAACGGGCAGGTGAAAAATCCGTGCGATGCAATATGAAAAAGTCCGAGAGATAAACACCGGCGATCGGCGGCACCAGCAGGCTCAGCACAACGAGAAAATCGATTAAATGCTCAGAAACACCGATCAGGGCAATGGCTGTCCCCAAAATGCCGCTGATCAGGACAATAACCTTGTAGCGCCCGACCGGAATGGATGCGCTGGCTGCCAGGGAAGTCGAATAGAGGTTGACGACATTCGTTGTCCACGTGGCGAATACAATGACAAACAACGCAATGCCACCAAAACCCATCAGGAACATGTACTTCATTGGATCGAGTTCATTCCATACCAGCACCGGAATCATTGCGGCCACATAGGAGATGATTATGCCGCCGCCGTTGCCAAGAAAAGATGCCGTAACGCAGTGCTTCATCGTTCGCGCATAGCGCGTGAGGTCCGGCATCAGCACAACGTTAACGATCATCGTCCCAATGACTACTGATATTGCCGTCGGCATGTCGAGTCCTTCGTTCTCGATCAGAAGCAGTTCTGCAATCGGGGTCTTTCTCAAGGACATGGTAACGGCAACCAGCAACATGAATACGAGAAAAGGCACAGCGCACAGCGCCAGGCGATCGATCGCTTTGAAGCCGTACACTGCGGTGGCAATCACCAGCATGCTGCTGAGTATCGTGAATACCGGTTCCGGAATCAGTAACGATGTCAGCTCGAGAGAGGCTAGGTAAAGGGTCCGGCCAAACAGCTCGGCAGTCACTGCGTACCATCCAAGCAGGACGAGACCGAACCAGGAATTGACGATCTTGGCACCGGCATAGCCGAAAGTATGCTCAATAATCATGTAACTTGATAGACGAGTTTTCGCCCCAACAATCGCGGCTGGTATGGACATGACGCTCAGGATCAGAGAACCGAGGACGACAGCAATAATGCCCCTCGACAAGCCGACGCTTCTTGCAAGTTCACCCGCGCTGTACAGCACGGACAAAGTGATCGCGATGCCGATGCACACCAGTCCTATCTGGAAGCCGGTGACTGTTTCTGATTCTGCAACTCTGGAACGTGCGTTCGCGTCGGTGTCCATTGGAGATCCCGTTTGGATATTTTTATGTCGATTTTTAATGGCGGCCTCGGAATCCAAAAATAGTTCGACCGGATCGGGCTTACCACTCGCGGGTTGAGGCTTGATTGGAATTGGGGGCTCGCAGGAACCCTGCCCAGATTGGCGTTGGGAAGGCACCCAGTCTGCACAACTTGTGTCGGTCGAACGCGGGCAGAGTTCAACGTCGAGCGATGAATGGGCTTACGTTAAAGTTCGTGGCGAGTGTTGACCGTTAAGACACACGTTAGCTGGCCCTGACGATAGGCGTTCTGGCTCTCACCCCCACCGATAGAGTGGCACAAATGAATTCGTTCCGCTGAAGATACAAGTTCCCCAGAGGCCGAGATTTATAGGCCATGATGTCGTGGTTCAAGCCCGCTACGTACTACCGACCTATGGGCTAACCGTGTGTGTTTTACTTATTCTTTTTTTCTTTTTTTAGTTTGCGTTTTTCCTTGGGACTAAGCTGGGCCTTTTTCTGTTGTTCCTTCTTGCCTTTGTCTTTACTTCCTTTATCACCCATGTCTATTTCTCCTTGATTGAAAACGTAAAACACTACTCTGGTACCATAGCGGATAACAATTGGTCAATAGGGATGTTTCCAAACGACGTGGCATAGTCGGACATCGCATAGGGGAGGATCAAGTGGCCGTTGTGAACCACGGCCCCGCAACTGTAGACGACATTCGGGACATACCCCTCGCGCTCGTTCTCATTTGGAGTCAACAGTGGTTGCTTTAGTCGACCGATCAAACGAGACGGGTCGTCGAGGTCGAGCAGAAAGGCACCGATCGAGTATTTTCGCATCGGCCCGACGCCGTGACTGAGTACCAACCATCCGGCATCAGTTTCGATCGGCGAACCACAGTTGCCCATGTGCACAAATTCCCAAGGGAACGTGGGCTTGGCGATGATTTCTTTGGTATGCCAGAAGTGGAGCATGTCAGAATACATGAGGAATATGTTTTCGCCATCTTGACGCGACAGCATGGCATAGTGCCCATTAACTTTCCTGGGGAACAACGCGATGCCTTTATTCTCGACCGCCGGTCCATTGAACGTGTGCATCTTGAAGTGCAAGAAATCCTTGGTTTCCAGCAACTGCGGCAGGACCATCGTGCCGTCGTAAGCGCTGTACGTGGCGTAGTAGATAGTTGAACCGTCTTCTTCGTGAAACTCAACGAAGCGGGCATCTTCAATGCCGTTGCTCTCAGTGGGTCCAAATGGAAATATTAAGCGTTCCGACAGTTCATTCTCAGGCAGGTAGATTATCTCATAATTCGACTTGGCAAGTGCGACGATAGCATGGGCAATCGGTGCCAATTCATGATGCTGATCGCGATTCTCACGTAACGCAAGCTGCAACGAAGTCTCCAGTTGTCCTAACGTGAAAAGGCTTTCTAGCGAAGGCAACACCTGCTCGGTGAATTCGTTGGCTAACCCTAGCTCGACCAGTTTGCGTCGGAACAGGACTTTCTCGTACTGGGCGTCAGGAACCACGTTGGGGGTGGTCACAAAACGACTTGCGTCATCAATCGCGATGCTGTTTTTAGCATCTACAATGCCAGATCGAAACGTGATGGAAGAAACGTGGCCTTCGCCGGTAGCCCGGAGACTTAGCACAAACCGTCGCGAACCGACCGCCAGCCCGGATTGATCAGGGTGCCAAACGATCGACGGGTTGAACAATGCCGCCGATTCGAGAGCGTATTCCTGGGTGAAGTACGCTCCGATTAATAGCCGTCTGTTCTCGCTCAGCGGATTGTCGGTCAGCAAGTACCCTCGCACCGCTTCGAATCGATTGAGAAAGAACTCTCGCGACCTTTGATGTCGTCCATCAAATTCATCCACCACATCCTGTAAAAGCGTATCGACTTCATCTTCCGAGAGTGTGGAAACACGGGAGATAATTTTCAACTTCCGTTCATCGCCAGGAGGGTCGAAGGGGCGGAAGACAATTCGCCTGTTGTTGGGTGACAGTATGATCCCTGTGCGTTCAAGTTGCATGTACTATGCTCAATCTGCCAGAAGGTTCTTCCAGCGGTTTCAGTGGAGAATCTGCTGAGGGCTGAAAAGCTACATAGGAACTCTCTAGCAATTCCATCTCGGCCAGAGAAAGCAAAAACGCCAATGTTGATTCGGCTCCCTGGTTTTCGTTAACTCGATTTTCTTGGAGACCGTCGTGGCAGCCGCCTGTGCCAGTATCGTATAAGGGTTGTCCGAGATCATTGCGTCCAAGGAACCAATCGAAGGCGAAGTGGGCTTGATCGCGCCAAAATGGATCATCATCTGCGTTGCAGGCTTCAATGGAAGCAGAAATCATTGCGTGTGCTTCGATGGGTTGTTGGTCGTACTCTGCGACTGGCTGACCTCGACGGCAGAAACCATTGCATCCGATCGGGCGAAATCGTCCCAACGGCGATAACTGTTTCTCTGCCAGCCACCGCAGCGAGCGAAGACCGATATCGAGGGAACGCTCATTGCCGGCCCAACGTCCGCTTAGAATCAGTGCCTGCGAAAGTCTAGCATTATTGTAAGAGGCCACGTCCTCAAACCAGAGCCAATCATCAGTTGCTGAATTCTCGTACAATTCAATCAGTTTATTGGTCAACGTTTCTCGCACTTGATTAACGAGCCGGTCGCCGCTGAGCCGCCGGAAGTACTCGTGAATTCCGATCAACGCGAGCGCCCAAGTGCGGGGTGACGTTGTTTCTGCGCAGGCAGGCAACGCCTGTTCGAACAGTTGGACAGCCCATGATTGCAGGCTCCGCCGATGCGAACGACCGATGCAGGTCCCCAGCGCCCAGATCGCCCGACCTTGCGAGTCGTCCGAGCCATCCCGCTCCAACCATTGTCGGTCGTAACTCATGAAATTGCGAAATCGTCCTGTCTCTGGATCATACGCATAGTTGAGGAAGGCTGCGTAGGTCGACGCTGCCTGATGCACTTCACGCGAATCCTTGCCCAGTTCTTCGAGAAGCACCGTTAGAATCAACGCCCTCGCATTGTCGTCGGTACAATAGCCTTCCTGGAAATTGGGAAGCGAATAAGTTGCGTGCTGAAAAATGCCTGTCGAATCGGTCATTCGCATCAGGTGGTCAAGATTCAAACGCGGCATGACAAGCGGCTGCTCTTCCAATGTTCGAACTGCCAACGGTTTTGGAACGCGGCTGCGACTGCGGCGTGCTTTCTGGAACGAATTAAGGTACAAACCGGAGACGTGACTCCAGACCATCTCTCGTCCGAGTAGATAGGCACGCTTTCGCATCGCATGTCGACGCTGATCGTCACCCAACAGGGCAATCATCTCCCGAGCAAGTGCCGGCGAATCAGCGAACGGAACCAGGACACCGCGGTCGTCGTCCAGTAGCTCTTCGGCATGCCAATAGGGTGTTGAGATCACTGCCTGCCCGCAGCCAAACGAGTAGGCTAGTGTACCTGAAACAGCCTGTGCGGGATTCAAGTAGGGCGTGATATACAAGTCGGCGGCGCCTATGAAGTCGGTCAACTCGCGCAATTCTACGAAGCGGTTGTAAAAGCTGACGTGCTTCTGAATGCCCAACTCCTTGGCCAACCGCTCCAAACTGATACGATAGGTTTCGCCCTCAGATCGAACCAGGCACGGATGGGTCGCTCCCAGGATGAGATATACAAAATTCGGTACCTCCCGAATCACCTCGGGAAGCGCTTTCAGGACGCATTCGATGCCCTTATTTGGCGAAAGCAATCCGAATGTGAGGCCTACGTACTTGCCCTCGACACCAAATTGGTCTTTGTAGAAATTAGGATCGGCGAAGGGACGGTCTGGAATGCCATGCACAATGTGATCGATCTTATGCTCGGGAACGTTGTAGACTTCACGAAGCATGGAGCGGCTGCGCTCGGTCATCACGACCAGCCGTGTGGAAAGCTCTGTCAACTGATCCATGACGCGCCGCTGAGCATCGCTTGGTTCAGGTAATACTGTATGAAGCGTGGTCACGACAGGTTGGCGTAAGTCGCGCAAGAAAGCCAGGATATGACCTCCTGCAGGACCGCCGTAAATGCCAAACTCATGCTGCAATGAAACCACGTCGACATCGCTGAAGTTAAGGAAGTCGGCTGCACGGCGGTACGAATCCAGGTCTTGTTCAACTATCTGGAAGCGCACCTCTGAAGCGTATTCGTAGCCGTTTGCAATGTCATCTACTGGAACGACGATACATTCGGACGGGGCGTATTGAGCCACTGCACTGCGAAGATCGTGGGTAAACGTTGCGATGCCGCATTTACGCGGCGGGTAATCACCAATGAATGCGATCTTGCGTAGTTCGGAATAGGCCACCTGAGGACTCCTTGTGAGGAAACGTGAGGAACGGCCAATCGTCGTCGAAAGGCGGCCTCACAATTAGCTTGCAGCTTTCTTTTATATCTGCGCGGTAAAATGGTCAGTGGAGTGCCTCCAATAATTCGTGTCGCGAGAATTCGACTACTCCGATACAGGTGTCAGCCGCTCCATAGTACATGGTCAGCGAATCTTTACATTCGATCAGAGCCGTGGGAAACACGACATTAGGCACGAAGCCTTGCTGCTCAAAGTTTGTGGAGGGTTGCATGATCGGCCCGCGAGATCGCTTTAATATGTGAGTCGAATCGTTTCGATCCATGAGCATCGCACCTGCCGAATACGCCCCGACTTCATTCGCGCATGTCGAGCGACGACTGCCGTGATAGATTTCTAGCCAGCCTTCCTCTAACGCAATGGGAGAAACACCTGCGCCTACACGGTCGCTTTCCCAATCAGCGCAGCCTGAATACAGACATTCATGCTGTCCCCAATATAGCAGATTTGGCGAGCGTGCGATCCAGATCTGTGGGCGACCAAAATGCGAATTCGGGTTCGGACGATGGAGTGACACATACTGCCCACTCACTTTGCGCGGAAAGAGCACGACGTCCTTGTTTTCAGGACAGAAAATCAAACCGTGACGCTCGAAAGTCTCGAAGTCATTGGTAGAGGCCAAAGCCATCGCCGCCCCGTGCCACGATACTGCCACGTAGGTGATCCAGTATGTATTTTCCTTCGATCTCGGTGATCCGTGGGTCTTCCACACCATACTCAACGAATTGCTCAGCCTGGTCGAGCGGTTAGTCTCTGGCCAGCAAGCCTTGGCACAGAGGGGGTTCAGCGGCTCAAGGAACCAGCTTGAGCAGAAGAAAAAGGGCAAGACGACCAACCGACCAACCAAGGCGACGCCCCCAAGCAGAACTCCGATCACTCGTCGGAAAAACATCGCCGAGATCGCGACAAGCCCAAATGCGTGCCAAGGGAATCAGCATTGCCAGTAGCAATCGTTACCTGCGTGCCATCAAGATGTTTTCCCGCTGGCTACTACGGAACAGACGGACCGACGATGATCGGCTTGCCCATCTGTCGGCGCTCAACGCGGACCTCGATCGGCGCCATTCCGCAACAGCCGGGGCTGTAGGGGGGCGTGGATGCCAGAGCGACGGGTTGGTGCGAAGGCATCGGTGGAAGGGGATCGACGCAACCTAATAGTGGAACACAATCTACGCCATAAGCCTCCGCTTCCCATGCCACAGATGCTTAATCTGAACGAGCCTGCAAAAATGGAAAAAAATGGCTACTTACTTGACTTATTGGCTGAACCAATTACAATGCTGGCTGGGGCAACTATATTGAATGCGCAACTTGTACGGATGGCAGATGCCCCTTATTTCTACGACTCGTAAGGCGAGTCGGAGGGGGACGCGGGAGTCTTGGTAACACTTATAGCGAGGGTATCATGAGAGTAAAGATTGCGGTTTCGTGTCTTGCAGTGGCGTTCTGCTTGGTGGCTGCGCCAGTGCAGGCCGACTCGGTCACAGACAATCTGATCGCGTATTGGCCGTTTGACGGCGATTTCCTTGATCACGCCCCGAGTGGGACTGTGTTTGATGACGCAACGCTAGTGACGGGGAATGGGGGCGCTGCCCTTACTACGTCGGACTCCAGAGTAGGCACCGGCTCGTTCGAGTTGTCGGGCATTGCTGATGGAGGATATGCGGAAGTGCCATTCGCGGGAGATGATATCGGTGTGAACCCGAGCACTCGGGACTTCACGGTGGCCACTTGGGCCAAGATAAGAAGCTTTGCGGGTACGACAGTCTTTCAGAGCGCAATACTACAGCATGATGGAGCTGCTGCCTCGCGCACTTGGTTGGGGATTGAAGACCCTGCACAGGACCCGGATAACCCGACGGCAGGGCCTGTGGTGGGATTCAGTGCTCTGGGTGCTGGAGGTTTCGACCCATTCGTCTTAACGGGCGGCCCTTTCAACTTCAATGAGTGGCATCACATTGCTGTGGTGAACGATCAGGTTAATGGCATTCAGGATTTCTACTTTGATGGTGTTCTGACTGCTACGCGCACTCAAACAGTGGAGCCATCGAGCGTCACCGGGACTCTTAAAATTGGACGGCACAAAGATGGCGTCCCGGATCGTGAGTTTGACGGATTTATTGATGATCTACGCATCTACGACAACTGGAAGTCGGCGGCAGACATTGTGGCGATTATGAATGTTGGCGGTCCGCCACCGGGATTAACGGGCGACTTTGATTCCGATGGCGACGTCGATGGAGCCGACTTCCTGCTGTGGCAGACTGGCAGTGCGACCGCCGGAGACTTGGCTGATTGGGAAGCCAATTTTGCCAGGTTGCCGCTCTCCCGGCCACCTCGGCCATACCAGAGCCATCGGCGCTGCTGCTACTGTGCATTGGCGCGATGGAGCTTGCCACGTTGCGGCGACGCACTCGCTAAGCCGTTTTAATCCGAGCCTTTCTGTCAGCAGGGCCCCCAACCTTTCGAGGCAATGGGGCCCTGCTTTTTTTGTCTCCCCGATGGGTCAAAAACCCTCGCCTTCCGGCGAAACCTTCAGTGGGGACAGGTGTTTACACCACGGTATGGTCGCCAGAAAAAGTGATTTCTCAAGGCTTCATCATCTCGATTTCATAGTTCAGCGCTCGGTTTCGTAGCTTGGGTCCTCGTAACGTAGCGGTGTTGACTTCGAGCCGATAAACAAACGGCTTGCCGGTGACGGGATCCAAAGGGATGGGCACCTCGGTAATGTCGCTCAAGTGCTCCGGTAGCTTTCCGCTGCGGCTGGCTCCGTGGATACGCAGTGCTTCAAATATTCTCAGCACGGCTATCTCGCGGTCCATTCGCGTTTCGGCCTCTTTGGCGACTTTGATGGCAGGGACCAGGTGATCAGCGACCTTGAATTCGACGGGAACGTTTTTCGTTACATCCTGATAGTGCTTGGCAACGGCGTTGAGTCCAGTAATCGCCACCGGGTACGGCAAACCATAATATTTTGACATGTCATCGACTTGATCACGAAACGACCGAAGCATGTAGACCAATGCGGCTTGGTGAACCGACATGGCTTCAACTTTTTTGGCATCGATGCTACTGTTGTTGAGGAACCGTTTCACGAAAGGATATGCGTCTTGACAACTTTGCTCAAGAACTTCTGCTGACTTCAGTGCCTCGGAGTCAGCGCCTGCAATCGCGGTATGCACGTCCGTGATAATGGCATGGTACAATCTCTTCCACTGTTGGGGCGTTCGACGGGATGGTGGAACCTTCCACAACTCAGGATGGATTTGTTCTCTTTGACTAAACGCACGTAAACCTACGCCCTCGTAGTTTGCAAGTTCCGGATAAGACAGGTCCAGGCCATGCGATTCCAATTCGATGGCCTCTCTCATGTCGATCAGCGGACTCGGCAGCGTCGCCAGCGCCCAGTAGAGGTTGGGCGTATCGGGCTGCTGAACAAACTCCGTGACCTGTGCCGTCATGTTTCCGCAGATGGCCGCGCCCACTAGTCCGCCAACAATGAACTCGCTTTCAGCGATGTGCCGGCCAAGGGCATAATTGGTTTGGAATCTGCGCAGGGCCTTTTCATATCGCCGGTGGGCGATATCAATTCGGGCGCTGGCAGCTAAAATCCGGCTGAACTGACGGCTTTCTTGGATTTCTGGAAGCAGTGTGGAGTAGAACTGCACGTCGCCGATTGGCATCTGCCAATCGCAGAACCGGCACCTCGCACCGCGGTCGAGTTGGAAATAAATGTCCTCAATCGGAAGTCGTACTTCTTCTGCAATCAGTTCTTCCAACGGTATTTCTTGCCAACGATCAATGTTTTCTCGGAGCTCTCTGTTACCGAAGAAAACGTTTTGCTCTGCCTTCACCTTCCCGTAGTAGACCGCAGCGTTGCCTGCAATCTGCTCGGCTCGACTTGGCAGCAGCTTGTATTTGAGCGCCGGCTGCGGCTCAGCGCTCGGATAAAGCTTGATCTTGATCGGTGCATCGGCTTCTTCGGCGTGAACCCTCGCTGGACCGCCAGCCATTGCCAGCAGTAACAAACAAGATATCACTATCGAGAAAAAACGCTTCATGAGTATGCTCCTGCTTCGGGAGAGAGAAAACTGGAGTCCAGCGGTGAGGGACCGGGCCTAGTGGGTTCATCCAACAACATCTGGAACGAGGTAGGTGTCAACATTCTGTGGTCCATCCATTCGCGCGCGGAACCGGCATCTACCGACGATTCGGCCGGCAACGAATCGGAAGCAAGCAGTTGCTCGATCTGCTTGAGTTGGTTGGGTGCCGAAGACAATATGTTCTGTCCCAGGATTCGGGAAGTTTGATCGGTAGCAAGTGTTGGGCGAAACGATTCAATTGGTGCTAATTCGTCGGCGGGCGCCAGAGTCATTGGAACGTTTGAAGGTCGAGTGAGCAGCATCAACAAAAGCGCTGCCGCCACGGCCGTCATGGTGGCAAAAGAAGCAGGCCAGGCCCAACGTGATGGTTGCAATTCGCTTGGTAAGGCACGATCATCCTCGACAGACGCCTGACCTGCCAGGAATATCAACCTTTCGCGGTCCAAGCGATCAGGACGCGGGCTGAGTGATTTTAATTGGGTTTCAAGCAGCTTGAATTCCTCGGGCAGATCCCAATCGATAGGGCCGCCAGAAGATTCCTCGTTTTGATGATCGGCGTGATTCATGGTGACTCGTTTTCTCGATTCAGACATGGAATGCTCCATTTTTTTCGTAAGGCAGCTATCCCGGATTCATAGCGACGGTGCGCAGTGCTGGTCGATTTGCCGGTTAGTTCGGCAATCTGATCAAACGTCAGACCGCTCCAGAGTCGAAGGACAATCGTCTCGCGCTGTTCGATTGACAAGGATGCGAGTGCTGCAGCAGCGGCGTCTGCGTCAAGACGGTTCCCATAGGCTGCAACAAACCAGGGCTCACTATTTACCAACGATTCATGATGAACTCGACGCGCCTCCGCCCGGGACGAACTAATCGCCTCGTTACGGACCACACGATAAAGCCACCCAACGATGTTTTCAGGAGGAGGCCGTTGTCGCATCAGCCGAATAAACGCCTCTTGCACCACATCTTCCGGAATATAACACCACTGCTGGGCATAGAGCACTAACGCATCGCCATGCTCATCAAGCAATCGCGACAGGAGTGAGGATCCAATATCATGCATGGACATCCGTCCGCTAGTGCTTGGGGCTATCATCTTGCTTTGTCGAATTATAGACGTTTCCCACTTGTCATTTTCCCGCTGATTTACTCGTTATTCAGCAAAATATCAACTCGTTACTACTCAGAGTGAAAGCTGTCGGCTGCCAGCTATCGGCTATCAGCCAGAAAATGCACCTCGTCCAGCGGTTTTCTTGCTGACAGCCGACGGCCGATAGCCCATCCGGTGAAAATAGTGTTAATACCGTTCAGGGTCAGCAGTAGTTTTCACTCCGCGTTACTACAGAATGATCAAGCAACCGTCCATGAGGCAAAAACGACATGGCAGATGTTTATGCCATAAACGCAAAAAACCCCGCGGGGCATGGGGCCAAGCGGGGCAGAAAGAGCCGGGTGATTCCTGCTCTCGCAATCGCTGTTCGATCATCACACGCTTCGATACTTACCCAAGCCGCAGTTTCATCGCCTGGAGTGTGCGTTGGAATGGGTCGAGCACGAGGCCGAGGTTTTCTAGGGTGATGACGCCCAAGAGGGGCTCGTCACCGGGTTGACCAAGAATGACGGGCGAGTGGCGTTCTTTGCCATTGAGACGAATCTTGCATTCGGAGGCCTCACGCTGAATTTTCGTCCCATCGGCCAGGATGAACTCGAGAGTTTCCTGCGGCTCCAGCCCGAGTTGCCGCCATACTTCCTCTGGCAAGAGGGAGTAACTCGCGCCGCTGTCGACAAGAAGTTCGACAGCCTGCGAGATTCCTTTCGGTCCAGTAACTGTGGCTTCGACGAAAGTGAGTCCCATAGTGTGTTCCTTAAGAGGTCGGATGTTCTTTGGATCTAATCAGATTATGGGCCATGATCGAATTGCCGGCAACCGATGAAGTATTAGGCCGCAAAAAACCCCGCGGGGACGAATCCCTGCGGGGTTTTGTATGTTGCTAAGCTCGACTTTTTCCGTCAGGCGGCTTGGGCTAGCCCGAAGTCTAGCACAACTCGCAAGGGTTTGGATAATTTTTGCACGACCTCGCCTCCAGGCACCCATGCAAAAATCCATTCCATCCAAAAATAGCGTCGAACACTGATGATCATATCAGAAAATGTCGTTTGCTCCTTGCCAACCCAGTGCTTCAGTCGGACGTGTGGATTGGACCACGGCATCGTATCAAAAACGATCACTACCAGCGTGTACACACAAAACAGACAGGGCGCCATTCGCAACACCGTCTGGCGACTCCAGCCGCGTGTTGTTTCCAGTCCAAGGTGTTCACGCATTTCCTGGAACGTGGTCTCGATATTCCAGCGTCCGCCGTACATTTCAATGACTGCTTTGGCAGACATGGAATGATCGGTCGTGAAAAAGTATTCATCTCGATGGGTGCCGCTGAGATCACGGACAAACACCCACAATACTTCGATCGCGCCTTTGCCACTCTGATACCAATGGCCCTTGCCCGTGATCACTTCGACATTTCGCCAGCCGCCGCCGTACCACCGCACACGTAAGCGTTTCCCCTTTTTCTTCCTAGCAACCACCTCGGCCGGTGAGGGTAAGGCCTTGCCCTTGACTCGTGGTCGACCGACTTTGGGGTTCTTGCGTTTGGGTGGCGGCGCGAACAGACTTGCGTCACCCGAGAACTTGCTTACCAGCGACAATCGTTTTCGATGTTTATAGGCAAAACGTGTCATCTGATGAGTTCCATAAGCTCCATCACCTGCAAGAACGAACTTTCTGTCGGGAAACCAGTGCATTAGCGTTGCTAGCAAGCCGCACATCAGGTCCACGGGAGTTTTGTGGCGACGCCCCTCATCAGCGTTGCACTGCTTGCTGCGATAAAGAGCGACCAGCACCGGCAAGGCAAAGGGACGATTGGTGTAAGGTAATTGAACCAGGATCGACAAGACGGACCATTTGTGTCCGTATCGAAAGACGGTGTGCGAGTTGGCGCTGCGAACTGCGTCGCGATGTCGGGCTTTGCCGTAAACTTTTTTGCCGCGATGACCATCCACCGTTTCGTCACCGCAGATTTTTACCGTCCCGGTGGGAATGAACCGATCAAGGACGAAACGGGCAATCGCGTAGGCCAAGGGCCGGGATTGCCAGCGACGGTGAGAAAACAGACGATGGTAGGTCGACGGATTGACCGTCTCAATCAAGCTCAACAACCGGAGTACGTTAGAGACAGTTCGGTCGCCTGTTGTTAGAATAGCGGCAAGGAAGAACAGAACGAATCGTCGAGCCGTCGTTCGCCGGTGAAAGGTGTCAACGAGACATTGTAGTAACGGCTTGAAATCGTGCGGCACGCGAACCATGAGGGCTTCCTTGCTCAAGACTTTGGTTGTTACAAGTCAAAAGCTTGAACCAAGGAGGCCCTTTTTACCTATACCAATTTGGGGATCTGAAGTACTCAAAAAACGGAAAAAGTCGAGCTAAGGGCCGCCCGATAAATAACATCCCTTTTTTTTCTCGAATTGGCTAGACTTCCAGGGTGAGCGGTCCCCCATTCTCTTGGCGAAGGAGAAAGCCATGGTTCCCTATCTGTCGGTAGTTTGTGGACACATGAAGGCGTTTTATGATTCATTGTCCGAGAAAGACCGCCGCCGTTACGCTGCGGTAGAATCGGAAAAGCTGGGGCATGGGGGCGTCGAGTACGTTGCGTCTGTGCTGGGCTGTGACGAGAAAACGATTCGGAATGGCCGCCATGAGGTGAGCCAATTGCCGGTGGATGACGCCGAAGGACGGGTTCGAAAAAAAGGGGGGTCGAAAAAAAGCTAGCTTTGCTGCACCTGACCTGGAGAACAACCTTCGCCAGGTCGTTGCTGACCATACGGCAGGCGATCCAATGCGTGAAGACGTGGTGTGGACCTATTTGTCGAGTACGGAGATTGCCCACGAGCTCGATCGGCTGGGAACGCCCGTTTGTCCAGACACTGTGCGAAGCTTGCTCGATGAGTTCGGCTTCCACAAGCGGCAGGCCGAGAAAACCAAAGCGATGGGAAATACCCCTTTCCGCAACGAGCAGTTCGAGAACATTGCCCAACTGAGGCAACAATACCTCGACTCTCCCAACCCAATCATTAGCATGGACACCAAGAAAAAGGAGCTTTTGGGCGAGTTTTTCCGTACTGGGCAGTCGTGGTCCGATGGTGCGAATGCCGTATTTGATCACGACTTTCCCAGTTACGCGGACGGCAAGGTCATTCCGCACGGGCTGTACGACCTGAAGCGTAACACAGGGCACCTCACTCTCGGAGTCAGTCACGACACGAGTCAATTCGCTTGCGACAGCTTCCGTGTGTGGTGGCAACGCCACGGCGAGCGGACGTACGCCGACGCCAAGTCGATTCTGTTGCTGTGCGATGGCGGAGGAAGCAATAACTGTCGTCACCACATTTTCAAGGAAGACCTGCAACGATTGGTCAACCGGATTGACATTCCAATTCGCGTCGCCCATTATCCACCGCATTGCTCGAAGTATAACCCGATTGAACACCGTCTTTTTTCTCATGTCACTCGCGCCTGGTCCGGTGTGGTGTTTCGCACGCTTGACATCGTCACAACATGCCTTCGACGAGTGTGGACTCGCACCGGGCTGAAAGTCACCTACGCGGTACTCAACAAGGATTATCAACTCAAACGGAAAGCGAGCGAACGTTTCCTTGACTTGGATCCCATACAGTTCGAAGACGTATTGCCCGATTGGAATTACACCGTAATTCCTACCGCCTACTGAAAACCGGGAAGTTATTTATCGGCCACTCCTAAGCTCGACTTTTTCCGTCAGGCGGCTTGGGCTAGCCCGAAGTCTAGCACAACTCGCAAGGGTTTGGATAATTTTTGCACGACCTCGCCTCCAGGCACCCATGCAAAAATCCATTCCATCCAAAAATAGCGTCGAACACTGATGATCATATCAGAAAATGTCGTTTGCTCCTTGCCAACCCAGTGCTTCAGTCGGACGTGTGGATTGGACCACGGCATCGTATCAAAAACGATCACTACCAGCGTGTACACACAAAACAGACAGGGCGCCATTCGCAACACCGTCTGGCGACTCCAGCCGCGTGTTGTTTCCAGTCCAAGGTGTTCACGCATTTCCTGGAACGTGGTCTCGATATTCCAGCGTCCGCCGTACATTTCAATGACTGCTTTGGCAGACATGGAATGATCGGTCGTGAAAAAGTATTCATCTCGATGGGTGCCGCTGAGATCACGGACAAACACCCACAATACTTCGATCGCGCCTTTGCCACTCTGATACCAATGGCCCTTGCCCGTGATCACTTCGACATTTCGCCAGCCGCCGCCGTACCACCGCACACGTAAGCGTTTCCCCTTTTTCTTCCTAGCAACCACCTCGGCCGGTGAGGGTAAGGCCTTGCCCTTGACTCGTGGTCGACCGACTTTGGGGTTCTTGCGTTTGGGTGGCGGCGCGAACAGACTTGCGTCACCCGAGAACTTGCTTACCAGCGACAATCGTTTTCGATGTTTATAGGCAAAACGTGTCATCTGATGAGTTCCATAAGCTCCATCACCTGCAAGAACGAACTTTCTGTCGGGAAACCAGTGCATTAGCGTTGCTAGCAAGCCGCACATCAGGTCCACGGGAGTTTTGTGGCGACGCCCCTCATCAGCGTTGCACTGCTTGCTGCGATAAAGAGCGACCAGCACCGGCAAGGCAAAGGGACGATTGGTGTAAGGTAATTGAACCAGGATCGACAAGACGGACCATTTGTGTCCGTATCGAAAGACGGTGTGCGAGTTGGCGCTGCGAACTGCGTCGCGATGTCGGGCTTTGCCGTAAACTTTTTTGCCGCGATGACCATCCACCGTTTCGTCACCGCAGATTTTTACCGTCCCGGTGGGAATGAACCGATCAAGGACGAAACGGGCAATCGCGTAGGCCAAGGGCCGGGATTGCCAGCGACGGTGAGAAAACAGACGATGGTAGGTCGACGGATTGACCGTCTCAATCAAGCTCAACAACCGGAGTACGTTAGAGACAGTTCGGTCGCCTGTTGTTAGAATAGCGGCAAGGAAGAACAGAACGAATCGTCGAGCCGTCGTTCGCCGGTGAAAGGTGTCAACGAGACATTGTAGTAACGGCTTGAAATCGTGCGGCACGCGAACCATGAGGGCTTCCTTGCTCAAGACTTTGGTTGTTACAAGTCAAAAGCTTGAACCAAGGAGGCCCTTTTTACCTATACCAATTTGGGGATCTGAAGTACTCAAAAAACGGAAAAAGTCGAGCTAAGCCGCAAGCGGCTTTAGTAAGCAAAAAAAACTGGCGATACCTACTTTCGCACTGGTATGCACTATCATCGGCCCGGGGTGCTTAACTACTGTGTTCGGAATGGGGATGGGTGTTTCCGGAGAATCCGATCTGGCCGCCGTAGGGAAAGGCTGCTGGCAGGCGTCTCGCTCTACGGATCGCTGGCTTCGGGAAAGCCCTTCAACTCCTCGGGAGCGACCTCTTTGACACTCAGATCGGCGTAGATGACGCGGTATTTCTCGGTGCCCGTGGGTTTGTACCAGAGGATGGGGCGGTCCGGCGTACCCAACTTCACATCCTTGCCGGCATAGTGCGGATCGTTCTCGGGCTTGAGCATCATGTAGAATGTTATCCCTCGCGTGAGCTGCACTCGTTTTTTTATGAACGGCACCTGTTTTTGCATCAGTTTTTGTATCTGTTCTTGCATGTTCGGCATGCCGGCCTTCATGATTTCGGCCATTATTTCAGGCGGAATGTTCTTGCCATACTTCTCTCGAAGTTTTTCCTTACCACCGTACTTCGCTGCAATCTTATCCATCGCAGCTTCAAGCTCGTCATGTGTAATCGTATCCATCTTCATCTCAAGATTTACCCCCGTCATCAGAGACTCCATAACATCCTTGTTCATCCCGAGCTTTGCCGGAAACATGCCCTCGCTGTGCTCGGCAATCTTGCGCAATGTCCTGAGGAGGTCTTCCTCCACGGGCATCGTCATCTCCATGGCTTGGGTCGAATAGCCTTCGGGCGGTTCGAGACTGAACAACGACGGGTCCAATTCGACGTCGTAGCGGAAATTGTTCATCACCAGTCGAACGTCAGCGAACGTCTGGATGGCAGACTCGATGCGAATGGGCCGGGCCGTTTCGGGATCGGCCCAGAGGGTCATGTCGCCTGTCATGCCGCCCATCGTGCCGCGTATCGGGCTATTATGGGTCCGGAAGCCGACCGCCGCATGTCCGTCGATCTCTTTCGTGCCGAGCTTCTCGGCTTTCTCGCCCGTGCCGCTGCTCCCCTCGCGGACAAGTCGGCGCACCATCTCGAACAGATCAGGCGGAACGCCCTTGCCCGACTTCTTCATAATATCCTCCATGCTCTTCATGTCCATCGCCATGGCAACCTTTTGGTCGGGCATGAGCATGATCAGCTTTGCTGCTTGGCCGTCGAAAATTATGACCTGGTTCATTGTGGTCTTGGGAATCGTGACATGCTCTCCGGGCTGTTCGCCCAAGTTTATCGTGCGATTGGCAATATCGACCGAAATCTCCATGCGCTGGTGCGACGGTGCAAGGAAGAATCCTTTTCCGGTCGCTGTCGCAGACGGCTGACCCTTTTCTCCCTTCGCTTCCGAGGTCACTTCGTAAGTCGCACTTCGGAGACTGTCCAAGGCGTCGGCAACATTTGCCAAGGCGATACCGGTAAAGGCGCCGCCAGAAAATGTCCAAGCGAAGAAACTTCCGAGGGCCATGAGAATGGTTGCAGCCACAGCTATCTTGGTAACAGGTTTCATCGCAAACGTCCTTTTTTTGAGAGTCAACGTGCTTGGTTGTGGGGCAGCCTCTTCCAAAGTGGCCACCAATCTGGTCACATCTTCCGGCGACGGGCCGTTGGGAACGGTCGTTTGCCGCAGCGCATTGACGGCCTGCTGGAGCAAGTCGTCTTGGTTCATGTCTTGATGATCGCTCATCGCTAAACGTCCCGGTCAAGTTTTCTCGGTTCAGGCTGCGCCGAAGCGAGCAGCCCTTGCAAATGCTTCCGTGCCCGGTGCAGCAGGACGCCCACGGTGTTGGTATCGAGTTCCAACCGCCCGGCAATCTGCCGGTAACTCATCTCGTCGAACCAACGCAGGCAAAACACCTCGGCCTGCTGCGAAGGAAGTTGTGCCAACGCAACCCGCAAACGCTCGGCCAACTCAGCCGCCTCGGCCTGCTGGCCTGGGCCGGGATTGGCAGTTGCGGCATTGAGCACATTTTGCGTCGGCTCGATACGGCTCTTGCCTCGGTACCGAATTCGCAGCATATCCAAGGCCCGGGCGGTGGCTAGGCGTCTCAACAGGGGTGGCCAATCGCGTACGGCTTCGCGTCGGGCAACCTTTAAGGCTTCGAGAAAAGTATTTTGGTAACAATCCGAAGCATCGGCATCGTTGCCCAACAGCCGGTAGGCCGTCAGCCAAGCAACTCGCCCGTGTTGGCGGACAATCGAATTCCAGTCTGTCATCAGCAGATACCTACAGTGAACCGCGGCTCACAGTAATAGTCGATCGATTGCGGCAATTTATTACCAGATTTCCCCAGGCTCCCAGGGATATAATCACCACGAAAGCCCAAGCCCCCTGGCCACGAACGACAAAACCCCGCAGGGACGAATCCCTGCGGGGTTTTGTATGTTGCTAAGCCGCAAGCGGCTTTAATAAACAAAAAAACTGGCGATACCTACTTTCGCACTGGTATGCACTATCATCGGCCCGGGGTGCTTAACTACTGTGTTCGGAATGGGAACAGGTGTTTCCACCACGGTATGGTCGCCAGAAAAAGTACGGCAGACCGGTAGGCCCGACCGTACTTGGAGTTTGCCGGGATCGAGGACGATCCGGCTCGCTGATTTGGCAAAACTAGCAAGAGGGAATATGAAGTGAGATGTTTGATGTGAGATTGTTAATGTAAAAAACATCATCAATCATCCATCTAGCATCAAACAATCCTTTGCCCTTGTGCCGTTCAAATGAACTGTGTTGTTCGAGTGAACGTAGACATTCAAGAGCGTTTGATAAATGTGGTCAAGCGTTCGTCCATTAGTACCGGTTAGCTGAACGCATTACTGCGCTTACACATCCGGCCTATCAACCTGGTCGTCTTCCAGGGGACTCTCGGCTATTAGCCTACGAAACCTAATCTTGGAGAGGGCTTCACGCTTATATGCTTTCAGCGTTTATCCTTTCCGACCTTAGCTACCCTGCCGTGCCGCTAGCGCGACAACAGGAACACCAGAGGGTCGTCCTTCTAAATCCTCTCGTACTAAAGAAGAACCTCCTCAAGTTTCGTCCGCCCACAGTAGATAGGGACCGACCTGTCTCTCGACGGTCTGAACCCAGCTCACGTACCACTTTCATTGGCGAACAGCCAAACCCTTGGGAGCTTCTTCACCCCCAGGATGTGATGAGCCGACATCGAGGTGCCAAACCGCTCCGCCGCTATGGACGCTCGGGAGCGATAAGCCTGTTATCCCCGGAGTACCTTTTATCTGTTGAGCGATGGCCCTTCCATACGGAACCACCGGATCACTAAGCCCTACTTTCGTACCTGCTCGACTGATAAGTCTCGCAGTTTAGCACCCTTCTACCTTTGCGCTCGAAGCCTGATTGCCAACCAGGCTGAGGGTACCTATTGGGCTCCTCCGTTACTCTTTAGGAGGAGACCGCCCCAGTCAAACTACCCAACTGACACTGTTCGCTGCCCGGATTCACGGGAATCAGCGTTAGAACTAAAGCATGCAAAGGGTGGTATTTCACCAATGGCTCCCTCCGAACTGGCGTCCGAAGTTCAAAGCCTCCCACCTATCCTACACAGTACATACCACAGCCCAATATCAGCCTATAGTAAAGGTTCACGGGGTCTTTCCGTCTAGCTGCGGGAACGTGGCATCTTCACCACGACTACAATTTCACCGGGTCACTGGTTGAGACAGTACTCCTCTCGTTACGCCTTTCATGCAGGTCGGAACTTCGCGTTAATCCACGGTTACCCGTGGCGCAGACTATACCTTCACCTATTCAAAGCGAGTTGAGAATCTCGTCTTTCGTATATCTACGTTTGCCCGATGAGTTCATACTCACCGCCACCTCAACGATTCTTCTAAAACCCTCAAGCTCAAGATGCTGCTTGGCGAAAACCAAGCGGCATACAAGATCAAACTTCTTTACATCGTCCTGTTTGGACGAAAGAAGCGGACATTGCTGAAAATGGGGAAGAACTTTCTTCACCAAGCCATCAATTTTCCGGACTTCAAACTTGAGAGTGTTATCAGATCGATCAGGACGTATGGATCCGCAATCCCACAAATCTTGGATTTGAGTAAGTATTTCAGCTCGATCAGAATTCTGACTGACTGAAAAACTCGGTCGCACTTCCCAGCCGTAGCGATGACGCTCGCTGGGTGTGAAGGAGATGCAAAAGCATCCTTCACCGTCGATAAATCCAGAAATGTAAGAGAGCAAGTCCATGACAAAGATCAGGGCCGGCGTATTAGGCAATCTTTCGATTGCCTCTAGGGTTCTCACACCCTAAGTCGTTACAGGGATTCAATGTCCTCACGAACATTGATCTTACCCTCGGTATTGCCCGCGGCAAATAGGAATTTGCCGGTAGGGTTTCACCGATTTGAGCCGGTACATGCAACACGATCGCTCGTGTGCTGGGCAATTTCTTACCCGACAAGGAACTTCGCTACCTTAGGACCGTCATAGTTACGGCCGCCGTTTACCGGGGCTTCGGTCGTGAGCTTCGCAGATACGAATACATGCTAACCCTCTACCTTAACCTACCGGCACCGGGCAGGCGTCAGTCTCTATACATCCACTTACGTGTTAGCAGAGACCTGTGTTTTTGATAAACAGTCGGAGAAGTCGATTTACTGTGGCCCCCGGCAGCGTGAACCGCCAAGGGCACCCCTTATCGCGAACTTACGGGGTCATTTTGCAGAGTTCCTTAACCAGTGTTCTCCCGAGCGCCTTAGACTACTCGTCTCGCCTACCTGTGTCAGTTTTAGTACGGTTACCGAAGCTTCAACCCTTAGAAGCTTTTCTTGGACATCCTTCCGATGACTTCGCGAACATAAGCGCGCTCGGTCCCCCCGCTTGGATTATGTGGGCGGATTTACCAATCCCACCACCTTGCGAGGATCCACGGACGTTTCTAGTCGTACCGCTCACCTTTCGGATGCCGTCCCTCCATCGGTCCACTTCGGTAGCGCAGGAATGTTGACCTGCTATCCATCGTCTACGCCTTTCGGCCTCGACTTAGGTACCGGCTAACCCTGGGCGGAATTACCTTCCCCAGGAAACCTTAGGCTTTCGGCGGGCAGGATTCTCACCTGCCTTATCGTTACTCATTCCGGCATAATCACCTGATGGCCCCGACACGGCTCCTTACGGTACCGCTTGTATCTGACCATCAGCGCTCTCCTACCACGCAGATCACCCGAAGGCTCACTGCATCTACTGCTTCGGTGCTGTACTTACTCCCGTTCATTATCGGCGCAGAATTGCTCGACCAGTAAGCTGTTACGCACTTTTTAAATGATGGCTGCTTCTAAGCCAACATCCTGGTTGTCACAGCAATTCAACTTCCTTAGTGACTAAGTACATCTTCGGGACCTTAGCAGATAGTCTGGGTTGTTTCCCTCTCGACCGCGTAGCTTATCCCACGCGGACTGACTCCTGAGATAGTCGCATTGGTATTCGGAGTTTGGCTTAGCAGGGTACCCCGGGAAGGGCCCCAAACCAAATCAGTGTCTCTACCCCCAATGCGTAGTTGCTCAAGGCTAGCCCTAAAGCTATTTCGGAGAGAACGAGCTATCTCCTGGTTTGATTAGACTTTCACTCCTCCCCACAAGTCATCCCCTCAGTTTTCAACCTAAGTGGGTTCGGTCCTCCACGCAGTATAACCCGCGCTTCAACCTGCTCATGGGTAGATCACCAGGTTTCGCGTCTACCACGTGCGACCAATATTCGCCCTATTCAGACTCGGTTTCCCTAAGGCTTCGACCCGTAAGGTCTTAACCGAGCCGCACACGGTAACTCGCCGGATCATTATGCAAAAGGCACGCCGTCACACATTGCCAAAGAGGCCATAGTGCTCCGACCGCTTGTAAGCGTATGGTTTCAGGTTCACATTCCTCCCCTAGCAGGGGTTCTTCTCATCTTTCAGTCGCCATACTGAGTTCACTATCGGTCATCAGGGAGTATTTAGCCTTACGGGATGGTCCCCGTAGATTCAGTCCGGATTCCACGTGGCCGGACCTACTCAGGTACCTTTCGGGAGATTACCAACTTTCGCTTACGGGACTG
The DNA here is from genome assembly GCA_965249435.1 of Lacipirellulaceae bacterium. Classification (GTDB taxonomy): domain Bacteria; phylum Planctomycetota; class Planctomycetia; order Pirellulales; family Lacipirellulaceae; genus JAJRWS01. Next base: position 142,921 of record CBDFMC010000019.1, read on the forward strand.
TCACCCTCTGTGGTCGAACTTTCCAGAACGTTTTGCTAGCCGGTAATTTTTTGACTCCCATGTGAAAGGCCCTACAACCCCGCAGAGGAAACCTCCGCGGTTTGGGCTATTTCCCGTTCGCTCGCCGCTACTGAGGAAATCGATTTTTCTTTCTACTCCTGTGGGTACTTAGATGTTTCAGTTCCCCACGTTTGCTACGCATGGCTATGTATTCACCATGCGCCAATTCGGGCATCTCGGGATTATCACTTGTTTGTCAGCTCCCCCGAGCTTTTCGCAGACTTCCACGCCCTTCATCGCCTCCTGATGCCAAGACATCCCCCATACGCCCTTCGTAGCTTGACCACATTTATCCAACGCTCTCGCCTTGGATACTCGTGAGCTACAAAGAGATTCCACTATACCGGGCTCGAGGACGAGCCGGCTCACAATCGACTCTCGACCCGCAATGTGAATATCGACTGCTTATGGATCTCTTGAGTAACGCTTGATCCTTGTTTGTCTAAGGACAAAGGAGTCTCGTGTCAGACCATAAACGCCTCTCGCACAATCGGCCTCCGATGCAATCGACACAAACAAAAAGGTCGACCTACCGAAAGCAACCGAGCGAAAGAGCCTGACACGAAAATCAGATGCCACTCTTGCTAGTTAATCTTGCCAAATTGTCAAAGATCGCTTGGCCGATTCTACTCGGCCACGACCGCCAGGGGCCGCTTCTATTTCACGAGTCGAGGCCACTGGCCGCAATTCGTTGGAAGCTAGGAATCGTATCCGTTTGCAGTCTATGTGTCAAAGGGGCATTTTGCCAGAACTTAAAAATTTCTGGAAAACACACAGACACCGCAGGCTCAGCCGTCTCGGCTAAGCCTCTCTTAACCATATTAGAGCTTTTGGGGCATGCCGGATAGGGGTGAGATTCAGATCATCTCACTCCCTATTTGCAGGAGTTTCGTTCGAAGTAGCGTCTGGCACGGACGCAAAGCCAGCCATTTGCCCCAGCCGCGATAAAAAGAACGAGGAAATCGAACCACAGAGCCACATGGCTACCTATGCTTACTCCGCCCAGCAAAGCTCCAAATAGTCTTGTTATGCCTTCTAAGAATCGGGCTTCTACACCCGTCCACATCGACGTGAACACAATTCCCGCCCCAAGGCAAAAAGCGCGCTGGTCGCCACGGGCAAAAACGACTCCTGTGACCAGCCAGCCAATCGCAGCAATCCAGATGGCGCCAAGAACAATCTGGCTGATATAGATGGGCAGAATCACAGCGAGGCCGCAAACTACGGCAAATCCTGTGACGAGCCGCATGAGCGAGCGCATGCTGAATCGCAGCACGGGCAGTCGTAGTGGCTTCTGTTCAGGGGGACCGGCGGTCATCGATTTTTTCGCTGATGCGGGGTTTGACTTGCCCCCTATCTTAGCAGCAAGCAGCCTCGCAACCAACAACGATCACCCACCGGCGGCGACCGCTTCGGCTTTGATTGTTTCTTCCATCTCCTGCTTCGCTCTAGCCATCATTCGCTTGACGTCATCATCGGGCTGAACCGTAGTCAGGCCAAGATGCAATTCCAAGGATAGCTTCTTACCACCCAAAGGGATAACACAATTGGCAATCGCCGACTGAACTCGCATGGCGACAAGATTGGCTTCGCTTCCTGAGCTGCCAGGCAGCATCACAATAAAGCTGCCCGATTCGAACTTGCCAAGCAAGTCCATGTCGCGGAGCGATGCCATGGTAGACTGCGTCACCGAATCGAGGAGCAGATGTCCCACTGCGTCGCCATATTCGCTTGCTAGTTTTGGATAGTCTTTGACCTGCAAGTGCATCACAGAAAGCGCGACACCAAAACGGTGGCTTTCCGAAATGCGTCGCCGCAGTTCATCGGCAAAGACCGATTGATCTGGCAGTGAATCGAAACTCACGATTTCGGGGCTCTCAACGGCCAATGTCGACTCGGAATCAGATGGTACGTTAGTTGCTTCCGATTTCGCTTCATTTTCCGAAGCTTCATTGTCCGAAGCTTTCTCACCCTCGACATCCAATGGCAAACAGTGCGATCCATCGTGCCAGTGCCCGCAATTCCGACCCGCTTCTTTCGAAGCATAGAGCGCCTCGTCGGCACGTCGAATAATGTTGGTTGAATTTTCATCGACTGCTAGTTCGGCCAATCCGATGCTGGCGGTGATCCTGAGTTCCTTGCCCTCGAATTGGACGGTCATCTCTTCGATCGCTTTGCGAATCCGCTCGGCTGCTATTCGTCCATCCGTTGTGCTGGTGTTTCTGAGCACAACGGCAAACTCTTCGCCGCCGTATCGGCAAGGCAAGTCGGTTGCCTTGACAGCCTGTGTCATTTCCTGTCCCAGACTGCGTAAAACTTCATCACCCGCCTGATGGCCGTGCATGTCGTTGAATTTCTTGAAATGATCCACGTCAAATATCAGCAACGAGCAGGGATATTTCGAGGTGCGAAAATCCTTAATCTCCCTAGCAATCGCATCATCGAATGCACGACGATTGGCCAGTTGTGTTAGAACGTCGGTTCGCGCTTCGAATTGCTGGGTACGGATCTCTTCTGCTTGCGATTGAATTTTTGCTTCGGCATCTTCAAGACGCGTTTGTAGTTTTTCGTTTGCGCTCACAATTTGTGCAACAGCACTCGCGACGGCAGTGCGATTGTCTTGCGTTCCATCGCTGGGGAGTGCTCCCAGCTTGTCGGTGATATTTTCGACTAATACGCAATGGTCACCGACATCAGCAGCCATGGTTTGGGCTAAGTCGCGCAACTGCAAGGCAGCCATGTTTGTTCGTTCAGCGTCGTTGGACTTTTCTGCCTTATCCTGGTCATTGTCGGCATTTTTGTCATGGGGGTTGGCATGGTTGGTGTACCAAATCGCGGAATAAAATCCCACAACGAGTGCGATGATCGCTAGTGAAACATCGATGAGCACTACGGAAAGTGTAAATCCTAGAGGCATAATCATGGTGAACAAAACTCCAGATGGGCAAAATCGGTGTTTGTTGTTTAGGGACATAGCGCACCATCGGCGAACAAGCCGGAGGAGCGTTCTATGCGTGGAACTACCAAGGTTTGTGAAACGATAGGTTATAGTCGTTCGCAGTCAAACCTTAGGGAGAAGCGGTAGCCCGATTGAGAGAGGAATTTTTGTTCTGAGACAATGCCTGAGATTGGTTGTTCGGCTTATGCCGGCCGTGAGACCTAGCCCGATTTTTTCACCCGCCCCACGTTTAGTTTTCGCCGTGGCGCTGCAGCCTCAACATGATAAGCCGCTGGATGACTGCTGGCTGACGGGCCAAGAGGATATTGCTTTTGAGGTCGATCATCAAGATGGCATCCGATGGGGAAATTGCGGCTGCGCGTTGCTGGTCAATCTGGCCTTGCAGTTCCGCAATCAGATCGACTCCGCCCTTGATTCCAAAGCTTTCGAGTGCGTAAAACTCTAACTGCGGTTCACTGCTGGCCACCTGGGAGGTCGTGATTTGGAGTGTTTCGTCATCGATCCTTCGCCATGCCAAACCAATCGGGCTGAGTACCGCATCGAGCGCTGCGTGCCAAGGTTGGTCGGTGACCGAGCAAGCGATTCGCGTTTGCGGGCCAGACTGTCCAGCCATCAGTGCTGGCCAATCGACAAGAATTGCCACGTCGAGCTGCTGTCCCCAATAGACGAATATCTCCTGCAGCGGTGTGTAACGTGAGAAGGTGAATGTCACCGGCTTATTCAGCTTGCCGGCAAACGCACCACCTGCCGAGAGGATCGACAATCGCTCGGCCGGGTATCGGCTACGGGGCGCAAGCTTTCGAGCGATCCTCAGTCGTTCCAAGAAACAGAGCACTTCATATTGCACGCGCTGCGTCTGCTCGATGCGAAGCGTAGTGCCAGCATCGACCCGCAGCAAACCGTCGCCACCGGCAGATTGCCATCGGGAGGGGGCGATCAAGTGCTTGATCCAATCGGCAAGTTGTTCGGCCCCTTCTTTGGATGTCGCAGTTTTTGATGTCGCGGCTTTTGGTATCGTGGCTTTTGGTATCACAGCATCCGACGAAATGAGATCGTCAATGGGGTACTCGATCTCACGGCGTTTTTCCGCATCGGGCCGCAGAATAACGACGTGAGGGCCTTCGGCTCGATAGTCCAAGTGCAAAGGCTGTAAAGCGTCGTGCAGGATCTCGCCAATCGTTGCCTGCTTGCGGTCGACCGAGACGGGCGCATGCGCCGAGACGGCGGCCATTTGCAAATGCTCGGGGCTGAGGCTGATCGGCACATTGCCTAATTGGCTTACCAAGTCGAGAAACGCATAGAGCGGCATGCGGTCGATTTCAACGGCTGGCAACTCGAGAGCAAGCTGCTCACTCGCGGCGGGCAAGCTTGTCCCATGGGTTCTCTCGGGACTGCGACGCACCACTTGCGTGTTGATTTTAATCGTGCTTTTTGGCAGGGCTGCATGCGGTGGCTCTCGATCTGCTGAAGGGATCTGCGGCTGCTCCGTTGGCGGAGGGGATTTTTGTTCGACGGGCGGCATACGACCCTTGCGACGTAAGCTGCTCAAATCGAAACCTTCCGGATCGAGGTCCAGCGGATCGAATCGGGGGGTGGTTGGCTGCTTTGCATCCGCAGAGCCATTGTCCGTGACGGTTTCAACACGGGCTGAGTTCTTGAGAGACGGTTCAGTGATTTGCTCCTGGGGCTGCTGGACTGCTGTCTCTGATGTTGCCTCGACACCAGCCGCGGTTTCAGATTGTGCGTTTTCAAGCCCAGGGGTTGCAACCCCTGGGCTTTTTGCTTCGGTATCGGTCGGAGAGATCGGCGCTTCTTCCGGTGCGTCAACCGCTGTGGCTGGTGCGACCGTTTCGCTCACGGCGCTACCCGCCTCCGCTTGGGAGGCCGAGTTACCGTGAGAAGCTGAGTTGCTGCGAGAAAAAACGGCTGCCGTGATCAGTGTGCCACACATGGCCGCTGCTGCCAGACTCCAGGCGATCGCTTTCAATCGCAGCGTGCCGGATGCGGCGAATGCTTCTGTCGGAGCGTCCGTAAATAGCTCAGTGGATGCGGTAGAGTCCGAGGGCGGCGTCACCTGCACCATGCTGCCGCAGCGCGGGCAGGCGAGTATCTGCCCGATGGCGCTGGGGTTGCGTACCGATAGCTGGGCTTGGCACGTAACGCAAGTGAGGCGAAAGAGTTCCACGGTAATTTGCAGTTTTCTGTTCCGATTTCTGTCCAGTAGTCAGCGACCCGGACACCCGAAGCGTCGACGCTTCGGGCGTCCGGGTCGCTCCTCTCCATTATAGCGGATTACTGCGGCTTTGTGCGAAAAACGGGAGGCAGCTTGTCGCCCCGGCTGGTGGTGGCGGCACGTGTCGTCACGACGATTCGCTCCAGACCGCCCGGCGGCTGCTCGACGACGTACACCAGCTTCTGGAGCAGATCGGCGGGGCTGGTGGCGGTGCGATCCGGATTTGCCTGCCGGAGAATTTTTACAAGAATGTCGCCTGCCGTCTTATCACGCAGATCAAGCTGGAAGGACTGGTTTTTTGTAATCCCCTCCAGTTGCAAGTCGCGGCCACGGAGCTCGATTTCCACGCCGATATCTTCCGCCAGCAAGATAAGCGCCTGTTGGAGCGTCTCCTTGGGAAAGGAGAGCGAGGTGACCGTGGCCAGCTTCTGCTCGATGGTTTGGGCTGGTGCCGAGTTGGGCGCGGGCGTGCCTGCTAAGTCGCCAACGGAAGTTGCGGCCGGCCGGGCAATCGCCAGCTCGGCAGCCATCAGCAGATTGTGCCCCGCCGTCGCTGGCAGATAAGCACGCAGCACCGCCTGGCCCTGCTCGGAACCGATGCGAGTGTAATTCTTCAACATTCGCAGCATATCAGGCAACCGCGCCAGCACCTTGCTGCCATACGTCTCCGCAGGCTGTGCTTGAAGATAGTCTTCGATACGAGTGGCTACTTCGCTCATGCGCTTGCCAAGCCGTGCGGCATAATGGTGTGGCCGCACATCCAACGTCGATATTGCGACGAGTTCGATAAAAAAGTCTTGTTGCCAATGCAGACTGAGTACCGCCGCGGTCGCATCGTCGCCCAGCAGCCATTCGAATGTTTTTTGGAGCAATTGGTCGCCATCGGCAATCAGTTCTCCGCCCGAGCCTTGCAGAAACTTGACGGTAAACAGAGCGGTAAAAATCCGCTCGCGGTCGGTCTTCGGGAGTAGTCGCTGAAGATCGCGCGGCAGCAAGGCTGGCCCGTCGGCTGCTTCGATCATCGCGTGCATTTCGTCAGGCTTGCAGACCACGAGCACTTCTCCGGCTCTCTCCGTCGGAAGCCAGTATGCCCTTTCCTCGGCGACAAAATAGTCTTGCTGCCGATGCGTTAACTTCTGGCAATCGCCTAGTCGCTCTTTCAACGTGCTGCTGGTCCAATCGGTTTCTAGCTCGATTCGTAGCAGATGGGTTAGTTGGTTTTCCTTTTGTGGCGAAGACGCAAGCGTTAGGGTCGACGCCTCATTCCACTGACCTGGAAACCAGTGTTGGAAATGGCGGGCAACGCGCCCGCCCCAGGGGCCCAACGCAGCGAGCACTTTTTCACCCTCAACATGCGAGGCCATCGCTGCCGGGCGAGCGTGGACGATTAGCTGCACTCCGGCCGGCAGATAGTGGAGCGAAATCGGTTCGCCTTGCGTCGGGGATGCCCAAAGCATCTTCCCGTCGTCATCAACAACCGGGGCCACTTCTGCGTTGTCTTGAGACAAAGGAGCCGAATTGGATTGCGACGAATTGGCTAAGAGCAATCCTTCCTCCACCATCGGATCATGCGGTGCTCCGAGGAAATAAAACGTGAATCCGATAGCAATAACGGCGGCCGATGCAACGACAAGAAACTGCCACGGAACCTCAATTCGATTGCGATTTTGTTGTCTTGGTTCGGTCATCGTTGATTTTCCGTGGCGATTTAATCTTGTCGTGCCTCATCACCAAGCGTACCATCAACGCAAATTAACACATGTGAGCGAACCTTGCCATGAAAGCTTTCGAAGCGGTCAAGCAATACTTCAATCGGGCGGCGGATCAGCTCGATCTGACCGACAATATGCGTATGCTCTTGCTAACCCCCAAACGGGAGGTGCAAGTGCAAATAGCCGTCGAAATGGACAACGGCGATCTGCAAACGCTGATCGGCTATCGCGTGCAACACGACAACGCCCGGGGACCCATGAAAGGTGGGTTGCGATATCATCATGAGGTTGATCTCGACGAAGTCCGTGGCCTCGCCTCGCTGATGACCTGGAAAACGGCCGTCGCGAACATCCCCTACGGAGGAGCAAAAGGTGGCATTGCCGTAGATGCCTCGAAGCTCAGCCAGCGCGAGATGGAACGGATCACTCGCAAGTTTATCGATGAAATTCACGACATCATCGGTCCCGACACCGACATCCCCGCTCCCGACATGGGCACCGGTCCCGAGGTCATGGCGTGGATTATGAACCAACACAACAAGTACCACGGCTTCAGCCCGGGCATCGTGACCGGCAAGCCGGCCGATCATTATGGCATCGATGGCCGCGCGGAAGCGACCGGACGCGGCGTGGGCATCTTGGCACTTAAAACATTGCAACGGCTGGGTCGCAAAAGCGAGGGTGCCCGGGTAGCGATCCAGGGCTTCGGCAACGTCGGTTCGTATGCAGCCCGGTTCCTGAGCGATGCCCAATGCCGCGTGGTGGCGATTAGCGGCGTCAGCGGTGCGTATTTTCGGGCCGATGGCATTAAAATATCGGATGCGATTCGCTACTCGCAAGAACATGGCCGTTCGCTTGCCGGTTTCACCGAAGCAGAAAAAATCTCCAACGAGCAACTGCTGGAACTGGAAGTCGACATGCTCATTCCCGCCGCATTGGGTGGCGTGATTACCGCCGACAATGCGCCTCGGATCAAAGCGCCGGTCATCATCGAAGCCGCCAACGCCCCGGTGCGACCCGATGCCGACAGGCTGCTCGAAGAGGCTGGCGTGGTCATCTTACCCGACATTTTGGCCAATGCCGGAGGGGTGACGGTCAGCTATTTCGAATGGGCCCAAAATCGCCAATACTACCAATGGAACCTCGACCGCGTACGGCAAGAGCTGGATCGGGTCCTTTCCCAGGCGTTTGAAAGTGTTTGGGAACTTTCCCAGGAAAGAAAGGTAAGCTTGCGTACTGCCGCATTTATGGTCGGCATCGGACGCGTGGGTCGAGCAACCGTCCTGGCGGGAATTACGTAATGGCCGACGCGCGGCTTAGCCAACGAAAACAAGGAACACGATCGTGACCGAAGACGCATTATCCCAACTGCCATTCTGCCGCGGCATGGCTGAAGATGAGCAACGCCAACTGCTGGAAATAGCGGAACACATACAATTCAAAAAGGGTGAAAAAATTGTTACGCAAGGCGGACTGCAGCAATATCTGTGGATCGTGCTGGAAGGCCTATGCCAAGTGACGCGGCGGACCGATTCAGGTTGCCAAGTGAATCTGGCCGAACTGGGATCTCACTGCCAATTTGGCGAGATGTCGTTCTTCCACACAGCACCAAACTCGGCCGATGTCATCGCTCTCACGGATATCGAGCTTCTGCGAATTGCCCGAGCTGATTTTGATCGGCTGGCATTTAGGAATAGCACGGTCGTGCTGAAGCTCACGCAAAACAGCATCGAACAAATGGCCGAGCGACTGCGGAAGATGGACCAATGGATAACCGACCTGATCTGCGGAGGCGAGGACAATCAGCCCACCGCGTCGGAATGGTCCTCGTTCCGCGAGCTTATCTTTGGTGAAAAGTAGACCCGAGCAATCAGCAAGTAAGGCGAGCGACAGATGAGAATTTACCAATCTTAACCCGACGCGTAAGCGAGGGAATTCCCCCGTTATCCTCAGTTCCCTCGCTTACGCATCGGGTTATCAAGGTAAGTTCTTAACTGCCGCTCGCCTAAAGCAATAGAAAGCTGATCGCTGAAACTGCCCTCTAGCCACAACCTCCACAATGCCACTCGCCATTCGCCGAATCGACACGCAGCAGCCGGACGCTGCCGCTGAAATCGCGGCACTGCAGCGAACGCTCACGCCTGACGGCAATGTGGTCAGCGAAGCGGGCCGCCAAAAAACGATCGACCTGTTTGGCCAGCCACTCTCGCCGACAGAGGTCGTCGAGCGGATTTGCAGCGACGTTCATGAGCAGGGCCTTGATGCCGTGTTGCAGTACACGGCCAAGCTTGATGGCGCCGATTTGTCAGCCGACCAATTGCGAGTGCCAACCGCCGAGCTCAAGTCCGCACACCAAGCGGCCGAGCCGGATTTCTTGGCAACCGTCCGTCGCATCCGCGATCAGGTGCTCCGATTCCAGCAAGCGATTTTGCACGCGGATGTCACGCTGCAAACGTCCCACGGTGGCTCTTTGCGGCAGCGCTATTTGCCGCTGGAGCGTGTGGGTATCTGCGTGCCGGGTGGGGCGGCGGCGTATCCGTCGACCCTGTTGATGACGGCCGTGCCGGCCCAGGCGGCGGGGGTCGAGCAACTGGCGGTCGTCGCGCCGCCGACGCCGTTTGGCTCGTACAATGCCGATCTGCTCGCGGTCTGCCATGAACTGGGCATCGACGAAGTTTATCGTGTCGGAGGAGCACAAGGGGTGGCGGCTTTGGCCTATGGGGTGGAGGGCTTGCCGCGGGTTGACAAAATTGTCGGACCGGGAAATTTGTTTGTCGCCCTGGCAAAAAAACATGTTTTCTGCACGGTCGACATCGATTCGATTGCCGGGCCGAGCGAGGTGCTTGTGCTGGCCGACGCGGCGACGCGGGCCGATTTTGTCGCGGCCGATCTGATCGCCCAGGCCGAACATGCGCCCGGTTCGAGTGTCGTTATCAGTTGGAGCGAGTCGCTGCTCGACGGGGTGGCTGTCGAACTGGAAAGTCAATTGGCAACCCTCGCCCGGGGCGATTTGGCTCGGCAATCGCTCGAGGCGTTCGGAGCACTCATCCGGGTAAAAAATCGTGACGAAGCGGCCGACCTGGCCAATCTGCTGGCAACCGAACATTTGCACATTGCCTGCGACGACGCCGAGGAAATGCTGGGAAAGATTCGCCATGCCGGGGCGATTTTTCTTGGACCTTACAGCCCCGTGCCCCTGGGCGACTATGTGGCGGGACCATCGCACGTGCTGCCAACCGGCTCGACCGCACGCTTTGCCAGCGGACTGTCGTCAAACGATTTCCTGCGGGCCGGTAGCGTGATCCACTTTACGCAAGATGGCCTCGAAGCCGTGGCCGACGATGTGATGATGATGTCGGGCAAAGAAGGCCTAACGGCGCATGGGGCGAGTGTGTCGCTACGGCGTAAAGAAAAAAAGTAAACCCGTGTGTTGCGTTGCAACACGGCTATTCCGCATTCCGAATTCCGCATTCAGTTATGTCTTTTTTCCGACCCAACATCGAAGCCTTGGCTGGCTACGCGCCCGGCGAGCAGCCGCAGGGGCGTAAGCTGATTAAGCTCAACACGAATGAAAATCCGCACACTTGTTCGCCGAAAGTGAAGGCGGCAATCGACCATGCCCTGCAGGCAGGACTCCAGCGCTATCCCGATCCGTCGGCGATGGCGTTTCGATTGCGGGCAGCCGAGTTACTCGCCGGCACTGAGTTTCTCGACGACAATGGCCCCGGCATTGGGCCGGAATGGATTCTTTGCGGCAACGGCAGTGATGATATTCTTACCATCGTTACCCGGGCGATGGTCGACTCGGGCGACCATATTCGCTATCCCAATCCCAGCTACGTGCTCTACCAAACGCTGGCTGAGATTCAGGGTGCGAAGTGTCATGTGATCGACTTCCAGCCCGATTGGTCGCTCGGCGAGCAGTTCACCCAGCATTGCGACAAGCTGCGGCTCGCATTTCTGGCCAATCCCAACAGTCCCTCGGGCACGGTGTTGCCTCCCGAGCGGGTGCTGGAAATCGCGGATGCGCTCCCTTGCCCTTTGCTGGTCGACGAAGCTTATGCCGACTTTGCCGAAACCAACTGCCTGGGGCTTGTTGCGCAAAATGAAAAAATAATGGTGGCTCGCACCCTGAGCAAATCATACGCCTTGGCCGGGCTACGCTTTGGCTACGTGGTGGCCCAGCCCCAGGTGATCGAGCAATTGGTAAAAGTAAAAGACTCGTACAATTGCGACGCCCTCTCGATTGCCGGCGCCACCGCGGCCATCGACGATCAGCAGTGGCTCACCCAGAACCGCTCAGCCATTCTTGCCACTCGTCGGCGGCTTACTGACCAGCTCCGCGAGTTGGGCTTTTACTGCACCGAGTCGCAGGCCAATTTCGTCTGGTGCCAACACCCCGTAAGGCCGGCCAAGGAAATCTACGAGCAGCTAAAACGCGATGGCGTGCTGGTTCGGCTGCTGAGTTATCCCAACTGGCAGCCCGGACTGCGGATCAGCGTCGGTACCGACGAGCAGATCGATGCGCTGATAGCCCTTTTGCGAGGCTACGCGGCGATTTCTGGGTGAGCCGCCGGCGCTAGCCGCGGGCTGCAGAAGGGTGAAGGCATTCCTCCGCCGCCCGACGCTAGCGAGTTCGGCTCACGAACGGCTGCAAAGTGCCCGTAAACCACCTAGGCTTCCAGGCAAATTCCGAATCATTGGTAAAATCGGAAAAAAGCTCCCTTTCGGCACGGCTGATTGCCGAAATATCTCTTCAGACCGACCCCGAGAAAGTTGCGCCAACAGCAACTCTTCCTGATTCGTCGGTAGGCAAGTAACAATTTAGTCCTTGCAACACCCAGTTGGCCCGACGATAGCGTCGGTGTCAGCAATGCGGGGACGCGGGGACATAGTCTTCTTTTAGGAGGGGGATCATGCGGACTCTAATTTACGGTTTTGCCCTGGTAGCCATTGGGCTGTCACCATGGACCACGGCTGCGGCCGAGTCGGACCAAGATCGACAAGCGGCCCAGCAGGTCGCCAACAACTTGAAGCAAAGCGGCTTGCTCAAGGACTATCGAGTTGCCGTGAAATACACCGATGGCGTGGCGTGGCTAACAGGCACCGTCGTCAGTGCCGAGCAAAAAGCTGCCGCGGAGCGAATTGCGCATCGTACCGCTGGCGTAGAGCGCATTGTGAACCAACTGAAGATCAATGCTCCCCAGCGGACTAGCCCGCAGCCACCGCGCACCGCGCGCCGGCAACGCATAGCCCAGAACAGGCTACCCCAGAACAGGCTACCCCAGAATAATACGCCTCGACCCTACGCCCGCATGGGCCAAGGGGTTCAGCCAGCGAGCTACGGTGGACCTGCCAGGGGCGCCCAGCCGATGCCTGCTGGTGGTGGCCGAGCAGTCAGCTATGACAACCCACAGATGCCCGGTTACGCATGGCCCAGCTATGCTGCTAGTCCAAACTACGCGGCACTGAGCTATCCCAAGCAGTATTCTCCCTCGGCATGGCCCTACATCGGCCCATTCTATCCCTATCCGCAAGTTCCCTTGGGTTGGCGGAAAGTGACGCTGGAATGGGACGACGGTTGGTGGTTCCTCGATTTCAAAGATGGTCGGTAGTCGTATCGACTAGCGATAGCACTTGCCAGCAATGCATCATCCCCCGTCGGCCAATTCGGCTGGCGGGGGATTTTTTGGTGGTTAGCCGCCGGGCTCGTCCCGGCGCGGAGGGGAACGCTCTCATTCCCCTACAATACGCACCGGAACAAGTCCGGCGGCTAATTTTTTCCCCTCACAATCGGAAATACCCGCAAGTTCCGCCCATCTTCACACGATAACTACCTGCAGAGGACCAGCGCTCGGCTCGCGGGCGTTGGGGATATGAACCGCTAAGCAGCTTATCGAAGGGCCTGACAAGATGTGTCTTAGAACTGCTCCCACTCTGTTATTGTTAATGATGATCGCCGCGTCGCTGGCCAGCACGGGTTGCACGACCCTTGGTGTTAGCTTGGGCATTGCCGCGTTTCCGATTCCGGTAAGCCCCTATTTCCAAAAACGGAAAGAAGATCAACATTGGGAAAAGGAGCGCTACGGGCGCGTCCCGATTCTTGGTCCGGTGACCTCGGGTGATATCGTTGCTCTCGATCCGCCCAGCGACGACGAAGTGATGCGAGCGTTTGAAAAGGCAGGCCCGGTGCAAGGCAACTATCCCTTCCTGTACGAACATAGCCGCAACGACGTGCGAATCGTCAAGGAAAAAATTTCCGACTACATCGATCCGCCACGTGTCTATCCGATGATCGGCCCGGCACAGCAGCACCATGCCCATTACAAATGCACGGTCTACTACGAGGATGTCCGTCGCATTGGTTGGCCCGTGCCGCATACGTTGCGTGATGAGGATTCTCGGGAAGTGATCTACATCGACCACAACCATCTTCACATGGTGGGTAATGTGGATACGGGCGAAGGTAGCCCCTACTGATGTCCCCAATAATCCGCCGCCTGCTGGGGGGCGTATTGGCGACGTGCCTGGTTCTCGCTCTGCTGCGTCCGGCATTCGCGGATCCGTGGCCAGAGGAGCCTGTTTCTAGGCAACTTGGAGAGGCGTATCGGCTGCAACGCGACGGCCACTTCGATGCCGCCTTGGCTGCATACCACGCATTTCTCGATCCGGCAGAACAAGGCAGCCAACCAAGCGAGAAATCGCGAGCCAACGCCTTGATCTGCGTGGCCCAACTTCACCAACGGCTTGGGCAACTGACCGAGGCAGGCTCATCGTTCGAGCAACTGCTGGCGGAATATCCGGGCAGTCGACACACGGCGGGAGCCTTGTTGGGACTTGGTGAGATTGCTCGCCGAACGCAAAACCCCACCCTAGCGGGTGCGCACTACAAAGAAGTGCAGTCAAGGTTCCCCCAGTCTACCCAGGCTAAGGAAGCCGCCTATTGGTTGGCACTTGCAGCAGCCGATGAAAAAGATAGCCAGACGGCCCGTCGTTACGCAGGCTGGTTGATCGCGGAGCTATCGCATCCCAGGAAGCCACCAACGCAACCCGACTCGCTCCGGCGACGTGAACAACAACTGCTTAACCACGCGCGTTATCTGCTGATTCAGATCGCCGTGGCTGAGCGAGAGTGGGAAGAGGTGAGCAGCGCCAGCTTGCAGTTGCAGGCAACGGCCCCCGAGGGCGCGTTACGCACGGCCGCTGAATTTTGGTTGGCGGAAGCGGCGTTTCGGCTAGGTGATGACGACTTGGCTCGAAAGCGTTTTGCAAGACTTGCGACTCGGGTGATCGGCTTGGCCGAGGCATGGGTGCCGATGGTGCCGTTGCGTACCGCCCAGTTGGCAGCCCGACGCCAGCAGTGGACCGAAGTATTGGAGATCGTTGGGGCCCTCGGGCGAGACTATCCCGATTTCCCCTTGCGATACGAAGTAGATTACCTGCAAGGTCGAGCCTTGGCAGGAAAGGGAGAAATGACCGCAGCACGCCGGGCTTACACGCGCGTTCTCGATAACCAGGCAACCCGGGAAACAGAAACAGCCGCCATGGCAGAGTGGATGATTGGTGAAACATTTTTCCATCAACGCGATTACCCACGCGCCAGACAAGCATACATGCGTGTTATCGACGAGCACAATTTTACCGCTTGGCAAGCTCGGGCGGCGCTGCAAGCAGGCAAATGTTGGGAATTGGAAGGTGAGTGGCAGCAAGCAATCGATCAGTACGCCGGCGCGCTAAAACGCTGGCCCGATCTGCAGCCGGAAGAAGAATTGAAAGCCCGTATGCAGTGGGCACAGCGGCATACCCCAAGCCGACCGCTTGCGATCGCAAATCGCCCGTAAATCTGTCAAACAAAATTAACACAAAGATGCAGCACCTCAACAACAAAACGTGCCTTTCGACAAAACTGCTTGGAGCGGCTTGGATGATCTGTGCGCTGTTGGCAACCCAAGCCTCGGCACAGCAGAACGCAACCATGCCCTCAGGCGACGCGATTGCCGCAGCCGGTGTCGAGGCAATACCAACTCGCAGTTTGTGGGATATGCTTTGGGCCGGGGGCCCCCTGCTCTTGCCGATTGTTGCCTGCTCGTTCGTACTGATGCTGGTCGTGTTCGAACGGACGGTGAGCTTGCGACGCGGTCGCGTGGTACCACGGCTATTTGTCGAACGCTTCTTGCTTCAGGCAAGCGAAGGAGCCATCGATCGCAACGAAGCACTCGCCCTATGCCAAGAAAACACCAGCCACATCGCTTGCGTCTTCGCCGCGGCAGTACGCAAATGGGGCAAACCGGCCGTCGAAGTCGAGCAGGCCGTACTCGACGAAGGCGAACGCGCATCGAACCAGATGCGTCGCTACTTGCGAGTCATCAACGGCGTCGCGACCGTATGCCCATTGATGGGCCTGTTGGGCACCGTCTGGGGCATGATGGAAGCATTCAACGCCATCGCGGGTAGCTCGGCGATGGGTCGCCCAGAACTGCTTGCCGGCGGCATCAGCGGGGCGCTGCTCTCGACCGCTGCCGGGTTGTTCGTTGCCATCCCGGCACTGATTCTCTATCTGTTCTTTGTGGGACGGGTCGATACGCTGGTGATGGAAATCGACCGTTGCGGGCAAGACCTGGTCAACCATATCTCGGCCGAAGCCCTGGAGCAACGCAAATCCAACCGAAGCACCTCACTCGGCAAAAATCGGGCAGCGTGAAGGAATGTGAGATGTGAGATGGTTGATTGATGATTTGCTTGTAATTCAACCACGAAGCTCATTATTTTTACATCATCAATCAAACATCACACATCGCTCCCATGCCTCTCAAAGTACAACTCGAACAAGCGAGCCTCGACCTGACGCCGATGATCGACGTTGTGTTCCTTCTGATCATTTTCTTTATGGTGGCGACCAAGTTCACCGAGATGGAAAGCGATATCAACCTGCAAGTCCCTGAAGTCGCCTCGGCCGCACCTCTCACCTCGGCACCCAAACAACACACCGTCGGCATACGCGACGATGGCCAAACTACCTTAGATGATCAGCCGGTTTCACTGGAAGAACTCACGGCCCAATTAACGGCCGCCCGACGCGATTATCCTCAGCTAAGCGTCGTGATCCGAGGCGACGCAGCCTGTCCGTTCCAACACGTTGCCGCCGCACTTGCCGCGTGCAAGGATGCCCACGTTTCGGAACTTGGAATCACCGTAAGAATCGCTGAAAAGCCTTCGGGCAAGGTCACCCGTTAGCGACCCGGACGCTCTAAACGTCGACGCTTAGAGCGTCCGGGTCGCTGGACCTAACGCAAGAGCAAATCCAATGCCCGCACTATTTGCATTTTGGAACCGTCTTCCCATCATGGGCTGGTGGGCATTGTGGCTGGTGCTTGGCGCTGCCACGGTCGCCCTGGTGGTGATGCTACGCACACGCTGGAAAGAGATGCGCCCGCTGAAAAAGTGTGCCATCCTTTCGCTCTGGGTGCATGGCTTGCTGGCCTGCGTGGCAACGATGGTGCAAATCTTTTCCGGCAGCCCGGGCATCGGGCCGGGCGAACCGATCCGCGTGACTCTGTTGTCGGTTGAGTATCCAGAAGCGAAGACGACCGTAGAGGAAACTGCGGAAGAAACAACGACGCCCGACTGGCAGCGTCCCCAAGACCCACCGCTCATCGCGCCGGAGTTGGAGCCGCTGCCGCCGCAAGAAACGCTTGCCGATTCGCCAGAACCGGAGCCGGTTGAGGATGAAAACGAGGTTGAGCAAGCAGAATCAAGCCGCCCTGCCGAGTCACCCGCCCCTGTCCCGCAGGCTGAGGCTCCGGAGATCACGAACCCAAAAGAGAACGATTCGCCGAGCGAGGCAGACCGGCGACTCGTCGAGTCGCGGCTGGAGCCACGTGACGAAAAGTCCCAACCCCCAACCCCCAACCCCCAACCCCCAACTCTCTATGCCGATCGGTTTGCCGAGAACCGTGAACAACTCGTTGCTCAACGCGGCGGCAACGCCCACACCGAGCGTGCCGTCCGCTCGGCGTTGGCTTGGCTTGCCGCAGCCCAGTCGGACGATGGCCGTTGGGATGCGTTGCGCCACGGCGCGGGGCAAGAACGCGTCGTCCTGGGGCACGATCGCCATCGGGCGGGCGCAAATGCGGATACCGGGATCAGCGGGCTTGCATTGCTCGCGTTTCTCGGCTCGGGGCACACCCATACGCGCGGGCCCTATGCCGCGCAGATTGCCCGTGGGCTCGACTACTTGCGTCGCACCCAAACGAGCAATGGCGCGCTGCATGGCAATGCCCAACTCTTTGCCCGAACGTATTGCCACTCGATGGCTACCTTTGCCGTTTGCGAAGTGTATGCACTGACCCAAGACCACCACGTCGCACCGGTTGCGAGGGCTGCAACCACCTATTCACTCAACATCCAAAATCCCAGCACGGGAGGCTGGCGCTACCGGCCGGGCGACGCAGGCGACACCAGCCAGTTGGGTTGGCAACTGATGGCACTGAAAAGCGCACAAGCCGCACAGATCGAAATCCCTGCGGTCACCTGGACTCGCATCGAACGGTTTCTGCGGCATGTCCAACGTGGCACCAGCGGCGGATTGGCTGCCTACCGAATCGCAGGACCCGCGTCGCGCACCATGACGGCCGAAGCCCTGTTTTGCAGAAATCTGCTTGATTACGACGCAGTCGGCCGGCAATCGAGCAGCTCTGCTCAAACGGCAGCGATTGATGAGGCTGTTCGATCGATTTCCAGCCGTCGTCCCTTGGTTCCCAGAAACCAACATGCGGCCGATCGCATGAATCTGTACTACTGGTACTACGCCACGCTGGCCCTGCACCAATCGCAAAACCACTCGCCCGCTGCCCGCAATGCTTGGCAGCAGTGGAACGAAGCCCTGGTGCAAACGCTCCTTTCCACGCAACAGTCCGACGGAAGTTGGAGCGAATCGACCGTTTGGGGGGGGTATGGTGGTCGCGTCTATTCCACCGCCCTGGCCACCCTTTGCCTGGAGGTTTACTACCGCTACAGCCCCAACCCACCACCGGCCAACATCGCCAAACGGGCCGATTGGCAACCAGTCCCCCGCCGGCAATAACGCCGTTAGCGCCCGCAACTACGCCGAATTCCCCATCGCCGCTTGCCGGCTTAGCCCCAAACCGTTCCGGCAACCATTTGACTTGTCCCCCTGGGCCAGTAGAATTAGGTGCGGTCGTCTGGTGACGAAAACTGTTACGGTGTCGGCAGTTGGATAATGTGCTTTGCAGTCCGGTTTCGACACGTCTTGACGGAAGCTGACATGTGCTTTTTTTTCGAGGTAACCATGCACGGGTTGTTTGCATTTTTTACTCCTGGGCCAATGCAAATGGTATTTGTGTTGCTGGTTGTATTGCTGTTGTTTGGGAATCGTTTGCCATCAGTGATGCGGTCGCTGGGCATCGGGATCACAGAATTTAAAAAGGGAATTCAAGGCGAGTTGCCAGAATCCAACGACGACAAAGACGGCAACGAAAAGATTGAAAAGCAAAACGAGTAACAGCGGTTCACGGTGGGCAATTAACCCTCGGACATGGTTCGATTGTTAGCCGCCGGGCTTGTCCCGGCATGCTCAAGCAGCGCCGGGACAAGCCCAGCGGCTAAAATTTCCCGACCGTCAACTTCCAACGACATCGACCCATCGGCTCCCCGGCGAACCGCGATCAAAGATGCCCCCACCATTTCCCGCCAACGCTGCTCTCTTTGCTTTCTGGAGCCCCGGTCCGCTCGAAATGTTGCTGCTGGCCGTATTGGCACTCTTGTTCTACGGTGGCGATCTGCCCAAAGTAGCCCGCTCGTGGGGAAAAAGCCTAACCGATTTTCGACGTGGCTTATCAGGTTTGCAAAACGACTTTAACGACGTCATCTACAGCGAACCGGAACGGCTGGAATACCGTGCGGAAGAAAACTGGGATGAAGAGCCTGCACCGAGCATCGAAGAGGGCGAGTCGCTAGGCGTCAGCCAAGCAATGGAAGATAAAGAGGACTCTGATCAACCCACAGACCTCTGACCTCTGGCCTCGGACCATTGCTGATATTACAATAGCCCTTCACTCGGGGCGGCTAGCTCAGTTGGTTAGAGCGCTGTGTTCACACCGCAGAGGTCGCGTGTTCGAGTCACGCGTCGCCCACTTGTTTTTAACCCGAATTATTCACGAGATCGTTTTTTGAAAGCGTAGCTCCTAGGAGATAGGGCACGTTGACCGTAGTGGCTTCGATGCGCGTGCATCCCCCCTTTCCCCCAGGGGTCTGTGTCGCGGTGTGGTGATTGAAAAAGAGGAAGAAAAACAGATCGCCGAGGTATCAGCCTCGCAGAACCAACGATCGGTGCGCATGAGAGGGCGGAGGAACCCAATTGCGACAACGAGTTCCGTGCGGGGCACTCCACCGCGATGCAAGCCGAAGTTGGCCAATCTGCCTGGTCACGACCTTCCAAAAACCGTATCACGATAGTAGCCGTTGTAACTGCTGCCTTGTTGCTGGCCGTGAACTTCGATGGGAAAGCTGTCGATGTCGATGGTGGCTCGCATCACGGCGTGGTCTCCACCCCGACCCATACTGCGCAAGTGGCGGTGCGCGCGAATCAAAGAGACCGAAGCGAAGCGCCTCGCGGTTTTCAGGAGAAGCCAACCAGTCGATTAACCGAGACTGCGTCGGCTGACTGGCCAGTCGCTGCTCGAGAACTTCTTCTCCTGGCCGATGGCCGTGCCGGAAGTGCGCTACGGGTCTTGCAGATCGGGTCGCTCACGCGTCGAGAGCCTCACTTCTGTCGTTTCACCTGCTTGGACAACCACCTTGCCGATCTTGGGATATTTATACTTACCCTGATAGTCGTTATCGTTGATGTCGATCACGTATTGTCCGGGATAGATCGCATCGGACAGAAACCGCCCTCGTTTGTCGGTTGTTACGTAGTTGAGAAAGCTGCCGTTCTTGTCGCCGCCCGTCAGGCCATGGTGAATTCGCAGATCCAGTTCGGGGCTCGGCTCGCCCGACTCGGCATCCATAACAATCCCACTCACTTTGCCGCCGCGGGTCATTCGCAGGTCGAGAATTTCTTCATGCCCCTCGACCATGGGCACGCGAATATCACGCCATGAATTGCCATCGGCCGGCACATGCGTGGCATGGTTGAATTTGACGCCGGTGTACCACTGGCTCGGACCATCGTCGGGCATCATCCTGGCCCCCGTTTTCAACGGATCGAACCGGTATTCACCCTGAGCATTGGTCATGGTATCTTGCCCCCGCCAGCGAGTTGCGATGCCGCTGTAGAGGACGACTCGAACATCGGAGATGGGATTGTCTGATTCGTCTGTTACTCGGCCACGGAGGATGGGGCCGCGTTTGTTAGTCTTTCCAACAGTATTATCTTTACCCGATTTATTCTTTGGTTTGATCTTGCCGGCAAGCTCTTCGGCTTCAAATTTTTCTTTCATTTCCGACCAATCCGTGGCGGAGGCAACCAAAAGCCCATCAGGCCCGATGAGGAAATACGTCGGGACCGAACTGATCGCCAGTTGCCGGGCCATGTCAGAATCGTCACCCAGGTAGTTTTGCGACCAGTTCCAACCGCGTTGCCGTGCGAGGGATTTCGCTTTGGATGCGTCTTGGTCGATGTTTAGTCCAACGAAAGTGATCGGCTGGTCCGACAGCCGCTTGATGGTCGCTTGAATGTCGGGCATGCTCTCAAGGCACGGAGCACACCAACTGGCCCACACATGCATCAAAACATATCGGCCATTCATCTCTTGGATGGATCGTTCACGACCACTTGTATCGGTGAACTTGTAGAGCTGCATATTCTCATCTACGCGTGGTCCGACTCGGCATTCTACTTCGATGGTCCCGATGTCCTTGGTTCCCAACGTGGCGTCAGACTCCGTGACTTCGATCGTGACAACCCTTTCGCCGATGGTTTGCACAAGGCATCCGGCTGGCTGTTCGTACAAACGCAGGACCAAGTCGTACCGTCCCGGCGGCACTCCGCTGATGCGCAACTGGCCATCCGGAGCCAACTTGACGAAGTAGCGCTCGCGAGTCGCAAGCCAATTTTTATAGCTCGGATCAAGGCACCAGGACGTCTGGACCTGACCGGCGGGATCGAAACTCAATTTCGGGAATCCTTCGGGAAACTCGATCCCGCTATCTTTTCGGATCAGATAGTTCAGCGACCAGTTCTTGTTGAGCGGAGCACCGCCTCGCCCTGTCGCGATCACTTTCCCGGTGACGGTGCTCCCGTTGCCGCCTAGCGCGAGCGTTTTGTGTTCGCCCGGATTCAAGTCGAGCGGGACTGCTTGGCTAGATGTCAGCGCGGATTCACGCCATGGGCCGAGATACGCTCGCAAGGATCCCGCAATTGGCGGCAGGCGTTCAAATTCGAAGCGACCGTCTAAATCGGTCCGAGTGTGAAACGAATCCTGGAAACGGGGCTCTCCCAGGTTTCCGCCCAACACGGGGAAGAAGTAGATCGTTTCATCGGGCACCGGCTTTCCATCCTGCAACAATTGGCCGGAGACTCTGGCCCACGGCTGCAGTTGAATCGTTCCGATTGCCTCATCCGGCTGGCGTAGTACCTCGGCAAAGCCCGATTCGTGAGTGACACGAATCCGGATCGGTTCGAACGTAGCCGCCAATTGGAATTGGCCGTCCGACGAAGTTGCAACGTGTCGTCCACCCCAATCCAACTCGGCATTTCGCATGCCTGGCACGCTGCTGGGTGTACCCTCTACTACGGCGGCAGATGCCACTGGTTGTCCCTCTCTATCGACCACCTTTCCTGTGCGAGCCGCTGCGGGCTCCAGTGCAAAGTCTTGAGTTACCCGGCCATCGCTAAGTTTGAACGAGCCCTCACCGATTGCGGTTCGGAAGCCATCGGCATCAATACGGACGTGATACCGATAGTCGTGTTCATCCATGCCCCCCAAAGTGAGTTCATACTTGCCATCCCGCCCTACTACTTCGTTTTGAAAATCTGTGCTGAGAAACTTGGGGCGGAATACCTTCACAGGAACGACACGAAACTCCTTGATTGGTTTCCCGGTCTTTGCATCGGTAACCTGACCAGATGCGACAAGCATCGGAAAGAGTTTGACGATGTGCTCAGAGCCGTTGGCGACTAATGTGACCTTATCTGAAGAGAAGCCCTTTGCCATGATTCGATAAGTGACTCCGTCGGCTGGAACCCCATCCCAAACATAGATCCCTTGATCGTCTGCGCGATGTGGAATGCGGCCTTCGAAAACACCCGACGGTCCGCCGATAATTTCTGATCTAGTCGATCGCCAGCTTACCACCTGAAATCTTGCCTTTGGAATTGGTTTGCCATCGACATCGACAACCTTGACCGTGAGGCGTTTTCCCGGTTGCAGCTTATATTGAAGGTCAGGCATTGCTCTGGTTACAGTTACCGTCTGACGTTCTGGCTGATAGCTTGGTGCTATAATCGTTACGGTATGCTCGCCCGGCGGGAGTGCATCTGTCTCAAATCTTCCCGCCTTGTCAAGCTTTGTTTCGAACTGCTTGGCGTCGCCGTAGGGGTCGTCGCGCCAGATCACCGAACCTTGCGTCACGGGTGTTCCGTTGGAGTCGACGACCATGCCTCTCAGTCGAGTTCCCCTCCTGAGTGCGAGTTTTGCACTTCCGTTGCGTAGCATCTCCGTCATCAGTTTTTGCTGACCTTGCTGTTCACTCCATTTGGAATCGCTGACGTAGTCTTTGTGCGTGAACTTAAGACGGAACTCGAAGTCTTTGCGGTCAGCCTGCGCCGGTGCGTTGTTGATCTTCCACTTGCCATCTTTGTCCGTGACAGCAGAACCCTTGTTGTAATCTTCGTCGGTCAGCCACGTGCTGATCATCGGTTTGGGGTTTACCGCCCATGCCGGTTCACGCACTTCTACCTTTACATCCACGACCACGCCGGAAACGGGCTCTCCGCTCTCGTCGACAACCGTGCCGCTCAGTTCTGTTCCTCGTGCCAACTCGAATTCGTAACGATCGGGAATCCGTTTTCCTTCATCGTGAGTGCCCTCCGCAAAGTTGACGAATTCTGGAACGTACCCCGACTTGCTTGGCCATAGTCTTAAGATTTGGACCCGGCGAGGGAGCCGGACGTTCACGATTCCAGCGGAGTCGGTGACGTAGTCTTTAGGAACTCGTTCGCCGTCATAGCCCCTCATATACGAAATACCAACATGCAGTCTGGCTCCCACGAGGGGCACTCCCTCTTCATCCGTAATGCGAATCTCCATCGTGCGGACATCGGCGTCGGCAGCATTCTCGACTACTTCAGTCACGATCGTGGCGGGGGCGTTAGATTGTTTCTTGCTACCCGCTGTCGCCTCATTCTCCTGTTCCGAAGAACGCTGCTTCACCCGCTCTGCTTCCTTCGCCGCCTTGCGTCGCCAGCGGATGACTTCTTCAAAGTCTCCAAACTCTTTGAACGCATCGGCAATTGCGTTATAGGCATCTCGCAGCAAAGCGGGATCTCTCGGATCGGCGGCATTCTCAAGCTGCTTGCGGAACTCTTCTAATTTCTTTCGAAATTGGGGCTGCTGTTTGAGAAGCAGTTGACAACGCTCCGTGGTACATCCGAAAACAAGCCCCGCCAAACTGTCCCATTCGCCGAGTTGCTCGGTCCCTCTGGGTTGCATTACCAAGCGAACTTTGGTTGTCTGCCCTGCGATAAGCGTGATTGGGTGATCGCGACGCCCGAGGAAGATAGGCAATTCATAATCGTCACTCTTAGCCCTAATCTGATCCTCATCGACAGGCAATTCAAGGCTCGCATGGCCACGTTTATCGGTCACATCGTGGAATGGCTGAGAGAAATCTTTATCAATCGCGGCATAGTAGTCTTGTGTGAGAAGAAGGCGCTCGCCACGTACTAAGCGAGAACAATAAACCTGCGATCCATCATTCCACCATCCGACGTTTGGATAAGAAGTTACTACGATCCCTTTTAGTGGATTTCCTGCGTCATCAACAGTTTCGATTTCGCACTGAACGGTCGGCGTCATTCCCACCACAACCGAATCGGTATCACCGGGGGTCAAGAATACTTGCGGACGATAATACGCTCCTCTTGCTCGCTCAGGAGTGACCATCGAGGGGCGCTCTCCAGAGAGGGCAATGTATCCGTCGCACAAGGCGATTAGCTGCATGGGCCGGTCCGCTGGCCACGACCTGATCGCGAATGTGCCATCCTCGGCAATGGGCGCCCATGTGATCCAATTCACAGCCTCCCCACCAATGTCCGGCTCGCTGGTCGGAATCGTTTCAACTTTGACTCGCCCATTCTTCACGGGGCGAGGAACATCGTCGCTTAACCGTCCACGAACTTCCAAGGCGGGGCGCAATTCTATCAACTGCGTGACAGTCTCTTGTTCAGGGCCTTGTTCTGCATCTTGTTCCGCCAAGTCGAAATCGACTATCGAGCTAAAATGAGTCGCTACCTCATCCTGTAATCGAACCAGCAATAACTGAGCATTCCCTTGAGCCAAAGGTGGAATGCGCAGTGCGCCTGTTGCTGTCACTGCGGGACGGTAACCTTTTTTCCAAGATCGACCGCCAGACCACATCGCATAGATGTCTTCCAGTGGTACGGATTTGCCTCCGATCATTGGTGACACCTCGAGCGCAACCCCTCGTTGAAGAGTCGCCTCATACGGCTTAGCATCCTCGTAGGGGACATCCACGTCCTCATACATGATGTATGCGTACTTTGGATGGTCTATCGAAAGCGTGACCTGTGTCGTCGAAACACGTTCTTCCCATTTGGCATAGACTGGGTAAGTGACTTCAACAAATCCCTTGCTGTCGGTCTTGAGAGTTGGAGGTTCACTATCGCCAGATCCACCAATTTGCCAGGGGCCATGCCCTTGCGAAGAGCGAAGCGCCCAAGGAATCACCACGGCTCCAACAACCGGTTCGCCACCTGGCCCGGTAATACGAGCGGAGAACGTTTGCATCTCTTGCTTGTTCGTGGCTTGCTGAAGCGGATCGGCTGACGTCAGTTTCTTGGTCCCATTATGAGACACCGCCAACCCCTCAATCTCTACCCATTCATAATCACGGACCGGGAGGCGGGAAGTTGTCTCAGGATGTGCTTTGGCGTCTTCGATTGATTTGACAAGAGAGTCGATATTCTTTGGATCAAACGGCGGAGAATCGATTGCCAATTGTTCGGGTTCGCCTTGGACACCGAGAACAAACACTCGGCCTTTAGCCAAGTCGTAAGTCTTCCCATTAAGGAACAACAAGAAATCGGCGGGGGGACGATAATCGAACCTAAGTGGAAATCGCCGTTTATGCGACCTGTCTTCAATGCGACTGGATTGTCCCTTATCCGTCGTACCGCCTGTAGTTATTCGTCGCCCATCAAACACGTTGACAAAACCATCAAATATCCAAAGGTATGGTGTATGTTGTGTGTCACCGTACTCCGAGAGGCTAAGACCCGATTGCATGAATCCCCGATGGTAAAGAACAAAGTGGACATGCTCGCCAGAGTGAAACCAAGTGACGGTGTGATCGCGATTTGTGATCGAAGACCGAGTTGTTCTTGCCTTTCTAAACTTTGGCTTAACTGTTTGTCGACGAGTTGTGTTGTCTTTACCTCCAGCAGCCGGCAAGAAAAACACCACATTCGTCCAACCCTTGAGATTGAGATCGACGATCTCCTTGGATCCGTTCGGGTAGTTTAGCGAGACTTCTACTTGTTGTTTTTCCGCATTCTCGCTCAGGTCGACCGCCAGACTGCGAAAGATGGCCGTGCCGCCAGTGTCGGTTAGCTCAATGGGAACGTCCTCACCGATCAAAGCGCCATACCCCTTTCCAGGTGCAGGCTTAAAATCGATTCGCTGCCTTACGCTGTTAGCGCTCTGTGAACCCCGTCATGCCAGGAGCGTAATTCAGATCTTGACAAGCCGACGTCGTGAAGCACGCCTCTGGCGGCGGCGCTGGTTGGCCTGATCAAGTTCGCGCTGGCGATCTTCGCTGCGATGCTCAGGGTGTGCCTTGAGCCATCGGTCAGGTAGCAGCTCGGAGAGCTGTTCACGCTGGTCCCTTGAAAGCGATTCGAACGGGGTTTGGGCGTCGCCCACCCGCAAGTACTCGGGAACGATCTGAGGAAGCCGGACGAGAACATCGTTGAGATACGGGGTGACGTGGACATGATTAGAACGAGCACTCTGGATAAGCGTGTACCAGACGCATGCCGCGCGACCACCCGCATCGCTCCCAAAAAATTGGTAATTTTTTCTTCCAATAACCGAGGGGCGAATGACTCTTTCTGCCATGTTGTTATCGATCGCATAGCGCCCGTCGGTTGCAAATCGCGTCATCGCGTTCCAACGATTGAGCAGGTAGCCGATCGCTTCGGCCAACTTGGTCGAAGGCCGTACCGTCGGCTGCACTTCGGTGAGACGATCGTGCAGAAGGGCAAGAATGGGAACCGACTCGCGCATGCGCACTTGTCGTCGCGTTTCCACATCGGCATCGGCCAGGCGATCCTCGATGTCGTACAGTTGCCAGATCCAAGCGAGCGCCTCGTGCGCAAGTGGCTGCGTTGAGACGGCGCACGCTTCGTCGAACTTCCGCCGCGCATGGGCCCAACAACCCAGATCCAGAAGTCGGCCATCCGATTCCTTGACTAGGGACGTGTAGACACTGTAACCGTCGGTTAATAATCCGCCTTGAAAATCATCAAGTATTTCCCGCGGACCTGCGCGGGATCGATCAAGTCGATAGTCAAATAGTTGGTACGGATGCTGGTCATCGCCAACGTAGACCCAGAGATAAACCAGCTTGGTCGCCCCAGCCCCGGGACGCAGGACACGGGCCGTGGTCTCGTCGGCCCGTACATAAAAACTATCCAGTACTTGGGTGCGAATCAGATCCCACACCGGCAGCAGACGCTCGCCCGTTCGCACCACGGCGTTGCTCAACACGCTGCGGTTGAACCACATCGTGGTGGTGGAACGAAGCTCTTCCTGGAGACGATACAGGGGCAGGTGACGCTCGAACTTGGCGTGTGCCAGCCAGGCTAACGTGCTGGCCCCAAATATCCCTTTTTCGTTGATATTGGGTGGCTTTTCGCTGGTGACGATCTGCTGGCCATCCCGGCTAACAGGGCAACCGTAGGTAAACCGAACGTGCTCGGCGATGTAGGCGCTAGACTCAACATATTCTAGTTGCCGTGAGATCTGCTCGGAGATCACCGTCCGCTTGCCGCCACATCCACAAGGACAATCGAGTTCTTCCGGCGGCAGTGGGTGTTCAAAACGCTGGACCGGCAAGCACTCGGGGAATTCAAAACGTTTGCGCTTCTTACGGCGTTTCTTGCGTTTCGAAGACGATTCATCGTCTGGCTCTTCTTCGTCGGTCGCCTCGTCATCCTCGCTAATCTCGTTGCCCTCGATCGACTCGGGATCAAAAAGAAGCTTTTGATCGGGAGAAGGGATAAACCGTTCACGCCGTGGAGAAAAGAGTGCCTTACGGAGTAAGGTGATTTGCTCTTGCATCACCTCGATGTGATTCTGCAACGATTCAAGAGTTGCCTGTTGCTCGCTATTAACCCTTTTGAGATGTGCGATCTCGGCGCGCTGCACTTCGATCTCTTTTCGGAGTTTGTCGGATTCCATCGACAACGTTTCGGTCCTTGAAGGTGCGTCACGAAATGGCAAATGATCACACACCGTTGGTGTAGAACACACATGTTTATTTATCGACAATTCACGTTGCGCGTCAAGGTGGTTTCCAAGGCGATTGAGTAATTTGTTTTGCCTGCTCACGACGCCACCACTTGCGACGTTTGACACTCGATAGCTCGATGCCTTCCAGCAACAATCGCAGGTCGTCCACATGCAGTGTCAAGTAATCACCGGGGGATGCAATCGCCCCTCCATGGTCGGCGCCACGTAGTGTCTCGGACGTTCCTCGTTCAAGATGCTTGTAGAGGATGATCGTGCCGTCACCCGTGAAATAGAGTACCTTCAACCGGTTGCGGCGTCGGTTGAAAAACAAGAAAAGATCTCCGTCTTCAATCTGTTTGCCAAGCTCCTTTTCGACGATACCGATTAATCCACAAAAACTTTTACGCATGTCCGTGGGAGCCAACGCGGCGAAGACTTTTATTTGGGATGGCACAATCAACATGACGCCACCTCACGCAACGCCTGCAATACGTCCTTCACTGTCTCACAATCGGTGCCGTGAGGCACATCCACAAAGACTCCCTGCTGCGGCAAGTGAATACGCAGCGTGGACGCAGGTGTCGTCCCCTCGATCCGCACAGGCACCAGTTGGGTACCCTGGACGGCGTTACGACTGGTTTTAAGAGACTTGGTCGAACGGCTCCCCTGCTCTGGGGAGGCTTGCTGCTCACGGAACTTACGCTGCCAGGCATAATAGCTGGTTTGTGTAATCGAGTTCTGGTGGCAAAACGCCGCGATGCTCAAGCCGCTTGAGGACTGCTGTTTCAGTAGGCCACGCCAGTGGGACTCTTGGGATTTGTTTCGATTGGTCATTGTGCTCGTTCCTGGAATAAAGGGAATGGTTCACCTCTATTAGGATAGCGCGCAATTTTGGGACGCTGTTCACAGAACGCTTACGCTATTTCAGCCCCCGGCTTTGCCGGGGGGTTGCCTGCCACAGAAGTGTTGTCGCATTTTTCTCCGGATATTTGGCTCCGAGGCATTCTTACCCGCCGGCAAATCCGGGGCTGAAATAGGATCTTCGAGACTTTGCAGTTCTCCTGAGGGGGTGCTGGAAAATGTTTGCATCTTTCTGCAGAAGCGTTTACAATCTCTCCGGTTGGTGGTATTTGCAGGGTGCATCCCTCAAACTGCCGGCCTTGCTCGGAATCTTTAGTTTTGGGGGCTAATGATCCGGTGGACCAGCATCGTCTCGTAGAAGTGGCGGCTTCGAGCCAGCCTTTGGTGGGTGTTTCTACTTGGGTTCGTAAAATCCAAGCGGAAGTGTGTGCCATTGCTCCTTTCTCTTCGAGCGTTCTCATCGCGGGCCCCAGCGGCACCGGCAAAGAACTTATCGCCCGGGCCATTCATGCCAAGAGTCCCCGCGTCGATTCTCCTTTCATTCCGGTCAACTGCGCAGCGATTTCGGGAACCTTGTTCGAAAGCCACATGTTTGGCCATCTGAAAGGGGCCTTCACCGGTTCCAACTATGCTGCGCTCGGTTGTTTTTGCGCTGCCGACGGGGGCACGATCTTCCTCGATGAGATCGGCGAATTGGAGCCGGCCATGCAAGCCAAGCTCTTGCGAGTGTTGCAGGAAGGCACGGTGGTGCCTGTTGGCAGTCACGAAGAACAACTGGTTGATGTGCGCGTGGTGGCAGCCACCAATCGCGATCTGGTCGCCGACGTCGCCCATGGCCTGTTTCGCGAGGACCTTTATTATCGGCTTGCCGTTGTTTCGCTAAAGACTCTGTCGTTGCGTGAAAGGCCCGATGACATTGAGTTGCTGACCGACTTTCTACTTTCCAGTCAGAGTGTGAAACATGGTTTGCCGTTTAAGCCACTTTCCGGAGCGGCGTTGGAAAAGCTGCAACGTCACCATTGGCCCGGCAATGTCCGTGAGATGCAAAACGTGCTAGAACGGGCCGCTTTGCTCTCCCGCGGAGTATTGATCGAACAGGCGGACATCGTGTTCGATGGGGCTGCGACCGAGGAGTCGTTGGCCATGGCTGCAACTGACCACGAGATCCGTGATGATAGTGCCTGGCATTTTCACAACCAAGAGGATGGCCACTGGCCTACTCTGGACGAATGCGAGCGGCAGTTCATCGGGGCGACGTTGCAGCACACCGGTTACAACCAAGCCGCCGCCGCCCGCTTATTGGATATGGACCGTAGCGTGCTGCGCCGTCGCATCAAGAAGCTCGGCCTCGACATCTCGCAATCGACACCCGGCCGACCTCCCAACACATAAGAACGGGAGTAGTTGCGATTCGCACCGCTTCTCGGCGGCAAAACCAGTGCAAATCGCCCCTTCCTGGTCGCCTGAGACCTGTTTTCTTTTGTCGCGACGGCCATCTCTTGTGCGTGGCCAATTTTCTTTTCTCTTTGCCTAGCAACACGTTAGCGTCTTCTCGCTAAACCGTCTGTTCTCTTCGGTACGACATGTGCGATTGCACGGAAACCGACACTCGCTCGCAGTGATGTGTCCGCAGAGGAAGCGGCCCGGATGCGAGTGGGTCTCGACATTTCGGAGAGGAGTATTGGATGGCAACTCAAATTCGTAGAGCGATCTCGCAGAGGCGCTTGGTAGTCGTCGATCCTCGACTGGACGACTATCGCAGTCTTGTCGAGCCAGCCCAGAAACGCCTGCTTCGACTCACACTCACTACCAGCGGCAGCAGTGCCTTGCGACTTCTGCCAAGCTTTGCCGACGCGGCATGGTTGTTGAGTCCCCAGCTACCTGACATGAACGGTCTGGACCTATTGGAAATGCTTCACTCATTGCAGAGAAAGTTGAAGGCGGTGGTGGTTGACAACCAATACGATCCCCGACGCGAACAGCGGGCCCTCGAACTGCGAGCGATCCAATACGTTTGCAAGCCAGTGCATTGGTCGTGGCTCAGAGCTTGGCAAGGCGAGCCTGTGGCGGTGCAAGGGCCCAGCTTGCTCTGCGAACAACCCGGCGAGCCGGAATATTCGATCCAACAAATCCCCTGAACAATCAAGTCACAATTTCAGCCCCCGGCTTTGCCGGGGGGTCGCGTAACAGTCCACGTCTCTACCAAGCAGGGCATTTTCCCCGAAAGCAACATTTTCCCCGAAAGCAACATTTCCCGGAAGGCAACCCCCCGGCAAAGCCGGGGGCTGAAATGAGGATTTTTCGTCACCATGGTCAGTGATAGCTACTGAAATCGCTGAAGAACCCCAAAAGGAGAGACTCATGAGCACCATCACTTTGAACAACTATGACAGCCTCGATATCGAGGACATGGAACGATGTGAAAAGATCAAGCGTCGAGCGAGGGTCATCATGCCGGTACACCGATCTCACTCGGCGATCCGTGGTTCGCATCGTACACCCACTTCCCGCAGGGCAAGCCGTTTCACTTCGAGTCGCAGCGGCGGAATGCACCATCGCCGCCGGAGTCGACCGTAATTCCTATGCTTCTTATTACGTAATACTTTTAGCCATAAGCAGTGAACAAGGAAATCACCACAGAGGGCGCAGAGAACACGGAGGTTCTATCGCGTCTTTCAAAGGATGGACAGCTAGAATTTATTTGACTCTGTGTTCCTCCGTGTTCTCTGTGGTTAATCATCCAAGCAACTGGAGATGGTTAAAGTGTTGCCTGATTTCTAGCTTCACAACCAACCAAGGGAGCCTATGCCAGTGACTGAGAAACATTGTATCCCAACGCATGTCACCGTTGAGCGCGAAGCGACATGCGAAGAACACGGCTCGCGCAAAAAAAACTTAAACAACCTAACTTACAAAACCAAGGAGAAGTCTCATGGCTTACCATGCTTACTATCGCAAATTGAGTCAGTTTCACATTCTTTTAGCCGTCGCTGCATTGGCAACTTTTTTTGCCGCCGACGTAAGCGCCGACCCGTTGCCGGGACAGGTGCTGAAGTTCCAGCAATTGCCTCTGGACGGGCTGACGATTACCGATTTGAATGGGACCGCCCAAAGTTATTTTGGCCACGACGAGCTCAGCACTGCCTATGGCCAAGGAACTGCGGTAGGAGAGGTGCCGATCTACGAAGGTCGATTCATGGCGGACGATTTTGCCGACCAGTTCAATTCACCCGTCGTGCATGTGAAATGGTGGGGTTCGTATCTGCACAACATCATCAACCCCAATTTTCCTGTCAACAAGTTTCTTATCACCTTTGAGAGTGACAGACCTGACCCCGACGGCGAAACGGGCCCCGGCTTCAGCCAACCTGAGAAACCCTTGTTGAACCAGATTGTAAAAAGGGTGCCCGTTGGAGGCATTACGCCAGGCTCGGGCACATTTACGGAGAAGCCGATCAGCCTCGGCGGAAATCCGTTGAATGAAACATTGTATCAGTACAATGCCGAGTTGCACCTGGGAAAAGAGTTTCCTGAGATGAGGGACGAGGTCTATTGGTTGAAGATTGTCGCGCTGGTAGATCTTCCGCCGGGCTTCAACATCGACCCCTTCAATCCCCCGACCGACATCACGCAATGGGGTTGGCATAACCGCGACTACTCAGTGCCGGATCTTTTGGCTTCTACGCCTCCGGCCGTTGTTCCTGGAGAGCGCGTCGTAGGCGTCGTTCCAGGGACAAACATTCCCGTCTGGCATTTTCAAGACGATGCGGTCACGGGGATTGTAATTGTCGACACGACGCTCAGTCCTGACGGCCAGATTATGCCCGAAGTGTTTCAAGATTCATTTGAACCGACCCATTATCTGGATGGCATCGACGGTCCTGGGCTTGCCGGTGCCCAAGGCATTAGCCGGTTCTCCAAGGATCTGGCGTTCGAGCTCTATACGGTCCCAGAGCCTGCCGCTTGCATGATGATGCTACTTGGCCTGGGAGCTGTTGCAGTTACGAGACGAAGATCGGCTGCGATGTGCTAACGCTGTTTTGAACTGCCGCAGGTCTTCCGAGATGGCTCGGAGGCCTGTGGCTTCTTTCTAGCAGTGTATCGAATTGTTTCAAACTGTCAGTAAATCTACATTTGACAATCTTCTAACGGGAGAAATTTACCATGCGTACTTTCAATCACACTACATTGATTGCCGGCTTGATGATCGTGCTTGTCTGGGCTTCGACCTCACACGCAATCGTCACGCCTAACCGCTTTCACGAGTTTCCCATTCCGGGGAGCGTCTACGAGTCTCTGGGAGGGACCAGCTTTCCAAATTCCACCGTTCCCGTGGAGATCCTCAGCATGGACCTCGTCGGACTGGCCTCCCCCGGTGACTCCGTCGCATTGCCACTGCCCGGAGAAACGTTCCAGGTCGATAGTTTCTTCGATGTGTTTACCGAACTGAGGGTCGGCCCCAATATATTCATGGTGGATTCCTTTTTCGACGTTACGTTCGAAATTTCAGGCCGATCCGCCGCCGGCAGTTGGGATACTGAAATTGTTGCGATGTCGCTGAAGGGAGAAGTGGGTGGAATTCCCGTCGAAATTCGTGAATCCCCCCGAATGAAATCGATGGGACAGCACCGTATCGGCGTGCTAAACGACCACGCGTTCCACGTCAACAGTTTCTTCGATATCTATACGGAGTTGAGCATCGGCGGTGGACCTTTCATTCCTGCGGCTTCCTCCATGCCACTGCAACTGACGCGGATTGTCCCCGAACCAAGCGGCGCCTTGCTGATGCTGTTCGGCCTCGTGGGCCAGGGCATTGCCGTTCGGAGGCGACGCAGTTCGGCGCGGGTCGGCTGACCTTGCCGACGCGAAGCGGACCGCAGGTTTCAAGGCATCGACGTAATTGGAGATCTGTGGCCTTAATCAAGCCTTCGCACCGGACCGATTCAAACAGATGATGAACATTTTTGAACCCCCCATTTTTTAAGGAGAACCTTACCATGCGTACTTTCAATCACACTACATTTGTTCGTTTTGTCCTCGCGGCCAGCGCCACCTTGGTGTTTCTAGGCGAATCGCCGCAAGCCCAGGGGATAACGATTCCGGTTAATCCGGTTCAAGGCGCGGGAATTGTTGATGTCGATTTGGGGCCGGGACCGCTCATCCTTGGCGCGCCGGTCGGCACGCCGCTGGAAATCGATTTTGTGTTCAACGACATGAAGCACATTGAGCTTCTTATCGATGGCGCTACCACCGACATTGAGTTTGGCATCGGGAATGCTGGGAACAATGTGGACCTGCCCTACCGTATTGTCTTCGACCTCAGTGACCAGCACGGCAACTTGATCACCCAGGATGCGCTGGTCGTCGAGGGCATTGCCCCGGCGGGCTTCATCCACGTCGCCTCCCAGAATCTTTCCCCGTTACCTGCTGTAATTTTTCATGACTTTCACGTTCGGGTCGAGACGGAGGGAGTCGGAGGATTGTTCGACTTATTTGTGGCGGGTGGGGCCGGCGACTTTGGCACGGTGGTGAGCGGTCCCGTTACTTTCAATCGCGCTGCCGTGGGCAAATGGATTCCGGAGCCGTCGACGTTTGTGCTGACCGCCTTGGGTTTGCTGGGTCTGGGTGGCTACGGCCGGCGCACTAGCTTTACGATCCCTACGTAGGAGTGCATTTTCTGCAGCCGAAGAGATTCCACGTCGGCGATTATTGACTCCCGTTTCGCGTCCCTAGTGTCGTAGAGCCCGAGTCGGCCACGTGTCTGTTGCTGGCGATAGGCTTGGGCGGTGCTGCTTTGTCGCAATTTCAGCCCCCGGTAAAGCCGGGGGCTGAAATGAGTTTATCGTGGCTTTGCAGTCCGCCTGCGAATATACCAGAGCGCGAAAAAATCGTACAAGCTGTGAGCGACGATCGGGGGAACTAGGCTGTGACAGGCCAGGGCAAGCCAACCCAGGTAGAAGCCCACGAGTGTGGCCAGCACGAAATAAGTGGTCGACATCGCATGGGCCAAGCCAAACAGCAGACTGACCGCTGCAAGAGCTGCTACCGGATGCATCCACCCCTGGGCGAGTGACTGCAATACCCCCCGAAAGAGGATCTCCTCGCCCGCTCCTGCGGCAAGCGACACCGCGGCCAAATCCCACAGCGTGCTTTGGCTAAACAGGGTGCCGATCAAGGCACCCACTTGACGTCGCAATTCGATGAGCGGATGCCATTGGGTGCAGGTTACCACGACCAGCAATCCCAGCATGGGCAACGTGGCAGCCAATCCTTGGAGCAACGACTTTTGGCCAGGTTGCAGCTTCTCCCAAAGCGGAATATCCACGAGCCAAGCCACTGCGATGCCAAGTATCCCCAGGCTTATTTCAAACGCCAAGGCCAATCGCATGTTTCGTTTTGAATCGCTATTCATGCTGGATTTTGTGTAGCCGAGCCTTGACGATCAGGTGCTGCCCCGATAGGCTGACGGGTTCCATTTTGCCTGCTTTTTGTCTTGAGTGTGTATTCGAGGCACCTGGGGGAGTGGCAGCCACACGTCCGCGTGGGCATGTTCCGATCTTACGACCATGGCCCCGTCGATCGTCCCGTCGGCAGACATTCATGGCCATGCCACTTGGCCGGCTGAGCGGATAGCCGGCCAGTCGACCAACCATCGTCATGCTTCAGTGCTTGACGAAAGCATACAATCTCAACCTTCCCACAAGGAAAATAAAAATACCATGGCAAAAAAAGCTGCGAAAAAATCTCGCCCACCCAAGATGATCTATTACTTCGGCAAAACCAAGACCGAGGGCGATGGAAAACAAAAGCAATTGCTCGGCGGCAAAGGAGCCAATCTGGCGGAGATGACCAGCATCGGCCTGCCGGTGCCTCCCGGTTTCACGATTACGACCGAGGTGTGCGATCTCTACTACACAAACAATCGCAAGCTTCCCACGGACCTTATGGATAGCGTACGGAATAATGTGAAATTGCTGGAGAAAGAGCTGGGGAAAAAATTCGGCGACACGAAAAATCCGCTGCTGATCTCGGTCCGCTCGGGGGCTGCCGTGTCGATGCCCGGCATGATGAACACGATTCTCAACCTCGGGTTGAACGACGAATCGGTCGTCGGCTTGGCCAATGCAACGGGTAAAAAGCGATTCGCTTACGATGCTTACCGACGGTTGATCAACATGTATGGCGACGTCGTCTGCGGCGTCGACCACGAGCATTTCGAGGCCGAGTTTGACAAGATCAAAAAACGGTACAGCGTGAAAAACGATACCGACGTGCCACTGGAAGGGATGATTCAACTCTGCAACGGTTACAAAAAGGTATTTCACAAGCACTTCGGCAAACCATTTCCACAAAACCCGCTGGTGCAACTCGAACTGGCTATCGAGGCGGTTTTCCGTAGCTGGATGCAGAATCGGGCGGTGAAGTATCGTCAGGTCGAGAATATCACCGGTTTGCTGGGAACGGCGGTGAACGTGCAGTCGATGGTCTTTGGCAACATGGGCGACGAGTCGGGTACCGGCGTAGCGTTCACGCGTGACCCGTCGACAGGGAAAAACAAGTTCTACGGCGAATTCCTTATCAACGCCCAAGGCGAAGATGTCGTCTCCGGCATTCGCACGCCGCAACCCGTCGAAAAAATGGTTAAGTGGAACAGCGAGATTCACAAGCAGTTGCTCTTGATCAAGGATAAGCTGGAGCAGCACTACCGCGATGTGCAAGACATCGAATTCACGATTGAGCATGGCAAGCTGTTCATGCTGCAAACCCGAAGCGGCAAGCGTACTGGTGCCGCGGCGATCAAGATTGCTTGCGACATGGTCAAGGAAAAGCTGATCACCGAGAAAGAGGCTGTCGAGCGCATCCCGGCGGGAGATCTGACCCAACTGTTGCTGCCAAGCTTCAGCCCGCAAGCCAAGCTGAAAGCCAAAGCGTCGGCGAAGCTGCTAACCGTCGGCCTGCCCGCTTCGCCCGGTGCGGCGGTCGGCACGCTGGCGTTCACCGCTGCCGAAGCAGTGGAACGGACTGAAAAGGGCGAGAAAGTTTTGCTCGTCCGCAAGGAAACCAATCCCGAAGATATCGACGGCATGCACTCGGCCGTGGGGATATTGACCAGCACGGGCGGTATGACCAGCCACGCGGCTGTGGTCGCTCGAGGCTGGGGGCGCTGCTGTGTGGCGGGGGCGGGCGAGATCGAAATCCACGAAAAGGCCCGAAAAATCAAAGTCGGCTTCAAAACATTTACGCACAAAGATGTGCTGTCGATCGATGGCTCGACGGGCGAGGTTATGTCGGGCGAAATCGAGACGCAGCAGCCCAAGCTATCGAGCGATTTTAACAAGCTCATGAAATGGGCCGATAAATATCGCAAGCTCGACGTGCGGACCAACGCCGACACGCCAGCCGACGCCAAACGGGCCCGCGGCTTTGGTGCCCAAGGCATCGGCCTTTGCCGAACCGAGCACATGTTTTTCGAAGGCGATCGGATCATGGCGATGCGCGAGATGATCCTTGCCCAAAATGAGGAGGATAGAAAAAAGGCGTTGGAGAAGCTGCTGCCGGTTCAACGGAAAGATTTTGTGGGTATCTTCACCGCGATGAAGGGCTTGCCCGTGACGATTCGGCTGCTCGACCCGCCGCTGCACGAGTTTCTTCCGCACGACGACCGGAGCCAGGCCGAAATGGCCAGCCGGATGGGTGTGAAAAGGGCCGACGTGAAAAGCCGCGTCGATTCCTTGCATGAGATGAATCCCATGTTGGGCCATCGGGGATGCCGGTTGGCGGTTACCTATCCCGAGATTCTCGTCATGCAGGCCCGAGCGATTACTGAAGCAGTGATCGAGTGCAAGAAAAAGAAGATCGACGCGCAGGCCGAGATCATGATTCCGCTGGTCGGCACCGCCAAGGAGTTGGAGATGTTGGCCGGCCAAGTTCGCGACGTGATCGCGGAGGTGAAAACAGAGAAAAAGTATGGTGGCAAGCTAGGCATCTTGGTCGGCACGATGATTGAAATCCCGCGTGCTGCATTAACCGCCGACGAGGTAAGCAAGCATGCCGACTTCTTCAGCTTCGGCACGAATGACCTAACGCAAATGACATTCGGCTACAGCCGCGATGACATCAATACGTTCCTGCCCGACTACTTGGCAGAGGAAATTTTGCCTCGTGACCCGTTCCAATCGCTCGACATCACCGGCGTGGGCCAATTGGTCGCAATGGGTGTTGAAAAAGGCCGCTCGACAAAGAAAAAGCTGAAGTGCGGTATTTGCGGCGAGCATGGCGGCGATCCCGATTCCATCCAGTTCTGCCATCAAGTAGGCCTGGACTATATTTCGTGTAGCCCATTCCGCGTGCCCATCGCACGGTTAGCCGCCGCTCAGGCAGCCCTGGCTAATGGAAAGTAACGGGGAGTGAAAAAATAGCAGTTAGCTTTTAGCGATTAGCCAGAAGAGATAGAGTCGGAGTTTCTGCAATGTTCTTCTGGCTAATTAGCTAACCGCTAATAGCTGGCTGTAGGAGACCCATGCCATGTTGCTAGCACTCGCTCAGTTACCGATTTTGTTGTTTCTGCTCGGCTGTGCGCTGCTCACATCGATCCTCTTGCGGAGGTCGTATCGCTACTTTGGTCGAGGACGACGCCGGCAGAACCAATCGCCCCTGGAAAAGCAGCCGCGCCCTGAGGGCAAGTGGTCGGGGGCCCAGCGCGATTCGCTTGCCCAAGTCGATCGCCAGCAGGTCG
This sequence comes from Lacipirellulaceae bacterium, assembly GCA_965249435.1. GTDB lineage: Bacteria > Planctomycetota > Planctomycetia > Pirellulales > Lacipirellulaceae > JAJRWS01. Next base: position 181,196 of record CBDFMC010000019.1, read on the forward strand.
AACTGCACGAGATGGCCCGCGACATTTCGGGACAACTCAACTCGAAGATCATTGTGTTGGAGCAACTGATCGCCACGAGCCAGCGGCAAATCGAGCGGATGGAAACGCTTCTAGCCGAATCAAAAGAGAAAATAAAGTATTAGCCGCCCGGGCTTGTCCCGGCGCGTTGGCGTTCGTCCCGGCGTTGCACGAACGCGCCGGGACAAGCCCGGCGGCTAATCGAATAGCCCGTGCGGCATCAGGTCGTCCAGCGCATGGTCGATTTCTTCGGCACCCCGGGCTGGTTGCTGACAAGTGAATCCTTCGCACACATAGAGGGTCGGCTGACCGCCGTGGGCCGACTTGCCCACCAACAAATCGGCAAGCGGATGCTTCTCCTGCGGCGAGGCGGCTTCAGCCGCCGCTGGCATCGCAAACACCTTATTCGGCAAAAACCGCTTCTGCAGATCGGCCAACGCCGTGCGGGTTTCGTCGCTCGCCACGTCGCCCGCCAACACCATTTCATACGTCGGCCCGAGATAAAAATCGACCGCCATCAGCATCTGTCCGGTCGCCATCGGTGCGCGGCGCATAAGCCCGGCAGCTTGGATCATGGTTTGCTCCGCTGCGTCGAGGTAAGCCTGCTTGCCAGTCAATTTGCCGAGCCGTAGCAATACGGTCGCCGCCATCGCGTTGCCGCTGGGCAGGCTGTTATCGGTAAAATCCTTGTTGCGGCTAATCAGCGCTTCGTGATCGTCGGCCGTGAAGTAGAATCCACCTCCTTGCTTGTCGGCAAAGTGTTCCAGCACCACATCGACTAGCCGCATCGCCTCTTCGAGATGGCGAGAATCGAACGTTGACTCGTACAGCGAAACCAAACCATTGGCCAAACAAGTGTAATCGTCCAAGTAGGCATCGAGTTTGGCTTGTCCTGTTTTTGAACCTGTTTGAGAGCCTGCTTGCGATGGATCACGTCGCCAGGTGTGCAGCAGTCGGCCATTGTCCGGATTGCGCAAGCTCGTCAACAAAAAGTCCGCCGCTTTGGCCGCGGCTGCGATATACCGTGGCTCGCCCAGCACGGCCCCCGCCCGAGCCAAGGTGTCGATCATCAGACCGTTCCAAGAGACCAGCACTTTGTCATCCTTGGCCGGATGAATACGCTTCTCACGAGCGGCAAACAGCTTGGCGCGACTTTCGGCTAACTCCGTCTGCAACTCGTTCCCAACGCGGCCCCCTTCCTTATCGAGGCCCAGCTTCTTCGCTTGCTCAGTAATTGTTTTGGGCAGGTTGAGGATGTTGTGACCTTCGAAATTGCCTCGTTCGGTCACATCGTAAACCTGGGCAAATGTTTCCGCAGCCGACCCGCCGAGCACGGCCCGTAATTCGTTGGGCGTCCAGGTGTAAAATTTCCCTTCTTCGCCTTCGCTGTCGGCATCTTCGGTGCTGAAGAACCCGCCTGCCGGGTCAGTCATGTCGCGGAGCAGATAGTCGAGCGTTTCGCGGACCACGCGGGCGTAGTCCTTGTTGCCGGTTGCCTGATAGGCCTCCAGATAGGTGCTGGCCAGCAAGGCGTTGTCGTACAGCATTTTCTCGAAGTGTGGCACAAGCCAGCGGGCGTCGACCGAGTAGCGGGCAAACCCGCCGCCCAGGTGATCGTAGATGCCGCCAGCCGCCATGCGATCGAGCGTCGTTTGCACCATTGCCAGCGCCGATTTATCCCGTTTGCGATGCCAGTAGCGCAGCAGCAGTTGCAGCTCCATGGTGTGCGGAAACTTGGGCGGCGAACCGAATCCGCCATGCGTACGGTCGAACTGGCGTTGCAACTGGCGGGCCGCCTCATCGAGCAGCCCCGAATCTAATTTCCCCCCGGCGTCCGAGGGGTTTAGTTGCCCCAACTGCTGCGTCACCTGGTCGGCCATGCCCACTGCCTGATCTCGCTGGTTTCGCCAGGCATTGTCGACGCTTGCTAGCACCTGATCGAATCCGGGCATCCCTCGTCCGGCATGTGGTGGCCAATAGGTGCCAGCGTAGAAAGGCTTTTTATCCGGCGTCAAAAAGACGCTCATCGGCCAGCCACCCCGGCCGGTCATCATCTGAACCGCGTTCATGTAGATTTGGTCCAGATCGGGCCGTTCTTCGCGGTCGACTTTGATGCAGACAAACTTCTCATTCATCGACTTGGCAATCGCTTCGTTCTCGAAGCTTTCATGCTCCATCACATGACACCAATGGCAGGCCGAGTAGCCAATCGACAGAAAGATCGGCTTCTGCTCCCGCTTCGCCCGCTCAAACGCCTCGGCACCCCAGGGATACCAATCGACCGGGTTGTTCTGGTGCTGAAGCAGATAGGGGCTTGTTTCGTTGGCAAGTCGATTGGGCATTGCAAGAAAAGCGGAAGGGGGAAAGCGGAAAGCGGAAAAACCGCTGGCAATTACAACGTAGCCGACGCCCTTGGGAAGAACAAGCATCTCGGCTTTTTCCGCCACGTTGGGCTTTGGAGCATACCGAACTTGCGGCAAATGGCGAGTTTTTGTAAATGGGTATGCGATCACTGCCTTGATTTTGTCGAAAATAAGTGAAGAGGGCCCTCTGCCAAGCACAGCCTATCGAAAGGATTCTCAAGATGATAAACGAAAATAAAAAGCCCTGTGCCGACCCAACGGTCGAGCCGGGCCCCCTGCCTGAGAAGATCCTAGCGCTGGTGGACCAAGCCGAGGCAATGATCTGGAAATTGCTGGACGAGCAACTGGACGAAGATGATTGCCGTCGGCTGGAGCAAATGATTTCGGATCATGAAGAGGTCCGGCAGCGGTACTTGGAGTGCGTCCAGTTGCATGTCGGACTGCACGAACTGCTAGCGGAGAAAACAGGCTCGCCGGTGGTTGCGCCACAGTCGCCCGTACTGGGATTGTTGGGCGGGGCGATACCGGGCGAGATGCCAGGGTTGGGTAGCCAGCCGCCGGTTAGCTAACCGCAAGCGGCTTTGCCGTTTTGACAATCCTGTTCGTTGATGGTAAGGTGGACTCCGAAGTTGAGGAACATCATGCCCATTCCATCCCCGCTTATTAGCAGTTGCCAAGACATCATGAGTGGCGCGGTTGTATTCACGGAAACCCGCGTGCCAGTGCAAACTTTGCTGGACTATCTCGAAGAAGGCGACAGTTTGGATGACTTCTTAATCGATTTTCCAACCGTGAGTCGTGACCACTGCATCGCGGTTTTAGAATTGGCCAAGGAGTCGTTAATTGAGCATGCGACTTCTGCTTGACGGTTTGCCCAGAATTTTAGTGGCTAGCTTTTGCAGTGGAAAGAAGAAATGAGCAAGTCCCAATTTCAGCCCCCGGCTTTGCCGGGGGGTTGCCTTTGGAGAAACATTGCCTCCGAGAAAATACTCTCAGGAAAATGCCCTGCTTGGTAGAGAGAGGGACCGTTCCGCAACCCCCCGGCAAAGCCGGGGGCTGAAATGCTTTCTTCGAGCGGAAGCTTCTAAATTCCCAGAAGAACCTCTTTTTTTGATACCGCGACTCTATTTTGCAGGAGACCTTAGCCACGGCCAAAAAGAACAAGCAAAATGCGTCGGCGTCGCCCAAGGACGACAGCAAGAGCGAGCGACCTATCGCGCAGAATCGCAAAGCGCGGCACAACTACACCGTGCTCGATACGGTCGAATGCGGCATTGTGCTCGTGGGGAGCGAAGTAAAAAGCCTGCGCAATGGCCAGCTTTCGCTCGAAGAAGCCTACGCCCGCGTGATGCGGGGCGAGGTCTGGCTCGTCAATTGCGACATTCAAGAATATGGCCATGCCAACGCGCTCAACCATGAGCCGCGACGCCGTCGCAAGCTGCTGATGCACCGCCGTGAGATTCTGAAATTCGCGGGCCAAGCTTACGAGAACAAGCTGACGCTCGTGCCGCTGAAAATGTATTTCAAACGGGGCCGAGCCAAGGTGCTGCTGGGGCTGTGCAAAGGAAAACGGCAGTACGACAAACGCGAGTCGCTAAAAAAATGCGACATGCAACGTGATATCGATCGGGCTATGCGAAGATAGGATCCTTTAGGAGGAAACCAGACAAAGGTACATAATCCGCCATAGAATTTCGCACCTGACGCCGACCAGATTCGATGAAAACCATCTCGAATCGGTATCATGACAAGAAATCTTGCTTGAATAGCAATGTCTTCCATCGAAGGATGATTATCGTAGAAACGGTCGTTGCACTGTGCATTTTCAGATGCTGCATTTCTTGCGGTCGGGCTTTTTCATCGCCGCATTGGCCAATTGCATTAATCTGCTACAATTTCCAGGGTGCTTATCCACACTTTTTGTAGATAAGCAGGGCTTATCTATATTTTTGTGTCTAATAAGAAGTTAGGTTGCTAAAACATTGAAAGTTGGGCTGAGATGCGGTGTATTGGCAGAACTCGATCGGTGCGTCGGTGCGGTAACTCTGCTCGTTTTCTGTTATGCCACCACCACCGTTATCAGCCATTGTTCGCCTTGCTCGGCGTAGCTGGGTTGTTCGGGCTCCCTGCTGGCATTTATCAAGACGCGTGGAAACTTTTTTTCCCTAAGGAGCAGCCAGCTGCGCAAACTTATGAGTCGAACACAACCATGTCATCGACGGGCGACAGTAGCCCTGTGGTCAAGGCGGGCCGAGATGCAATAGTCAACATAACAACGCCAAAAGCAGATTACGTGACAGACCACGATGGCGCAGGTGCACTCTTGATGACGGAACCTGATTTCCGTGCGTTCGTTTCTTCGTCAATAGGCAGTGAGGGTAAAAAGGTCATTGGTCGATTGGTCAATGGAACGGAAGTTGCGAAAATTGAATTAAAAACCGCCGATCCGAATGAGCTCAGCCCACCGTGGGCAAAGGTAAAAGTGCTCGAAGGGGAACTCAAGGATTCAATCGGCTGGATTCTGATGAACTCGTTGCGAAAGCCTTGAAGCAACGTGCGCGACCTAACCAAGCGTTGAACCGGAACGGCGAAGTCGGGCGTTTTGGCAATTGAAACTCACTCCTCGCCGCCCGGCTACTGCGATAGCCCAAGATTGCCAACGCCAACAAGTTTGGACATATTCGCCGTGTAAATGGTATACTAGGGTTGGGCAATCCCGCATTAGTGACGCCCTTAGAGTTTCTTCCCGAGGACGTAAACGATGGATAGCTACAGCGAAGTGCGACGGGTTCGGTCAGCGATGTCCAAAGCGGCTGGTCACGACGTTCGCGCGTTGATCGCAAAGATCAACGAACGGCGACCGCAATCTGCCGCACGAATCATTGACCCAGGGACGGAGGCAGAACGATGCGCTGAACCGGAGCGGCCGACGACTCGGTTTGCCAGTGGAAGGTCTGCACCAGCCGCCCGGTAATCTCAAATGTTCTGCACTCCAGAGACTCGCTACGATGGATACAGTCTACATCGAAACATCCGTGGTCAGCTATCTGCGACAACTGAGATGGCGCAGGGATGCATGATCCATTGATTTCCAGTCGGGCCATGAAGCTGGTTAGTTGGGGACACGATTGGGTGAACCTCTGTCTGATGGTTGCCAATCCTCGGCGACCCCCCGGCAAAGTGTTCGCGCTCCCGATCTGCATGCGACTGTATCGCAACAAGCAAGGCGTGACGAAGGGGGAAACCAAGCGGAAAGGTGGCAGCAAGAAACACAAAGCTGCTCCCACAACGAAACGTCAAGAGAAACAAGACAAGCGTGCCGGGCGCAAGAAATGAAAAATGGCAAGTCGACCGAAAAACAGTAAAAACAACAGTTGGGTTTGAAAAATCCGGCCAACCGTGTTCCGTTGGCCGTCGAGCGCACAGCGCCGATGGCCATGTTCCTCTACAGCCTGACAATCCTTTGGTACGCTCAACACGGTCACCAACAAGTCCGGTTCCCGGAACGCCCATGGTATGCCTGGAAAAGTGAACCGAGCTTTGCCGATATGTTAACGACACTACGCCGTGTTACGTGGGAAGATAAAATATTACCCGTGCGGCCAAAATCAAGGGTGCGGAAAAAATCCGTAGACCTATTAACCTACCTTGCAACCCTCGCGGCATAGCGATTACCAGGCCTCAAATTACATCTCAAAAGGGCAAAACTAGAACTAAGGGCTCGTACGGAAATAAGTTACCGAATTTCACGACATCGGAAACCCGAAAATCGCCCATTTTTCATTTAGGACGGGGCGAAACAAATCAGAAATCCGAATCTTAAATGTCAAAAACCCTGATGATTTATAGTTTTTTTGACATTCGTGCTCGGGATTTGTTTCGGATTTCGTGCTTCGGACTAAACGGCGAAATCCGGCAACTTATTTACGAACGGCTCCTTAGTCACGCTAGCATCGTCCGAAGTGGCGCTGTCCAACTAAGCGTTCGTGCACAAATAACTTGTACAACTCGGATGCAGATCCTAAACTCGTAACACGAAATCCTAAACAAATTCGAATGACCAAATTTCAAAGGACAAAAACGCAGCTAGTCGCCCGTGCCTTGGGAAAAGGCCCAAAATGATTCGTTTTGGTCATTTCATTTTCGGATTTTGTATTTGTTTCGGGTTTCGATATTCGTAACACTTTAGCCATCTGCAGTTGCTTAGGATGATTAACCACAGAGAACACGGAGGAACACAGAGGAAAATGAATCCTAGATGCCCATCCATTGAAAGAAGTGATAGAACCTCCGTGACCTCTGTGTTCTCTGTGGTGATTTTCTGATTCGCTGCATTTGGCTAAAGTGTTACCGATATTCGGATTTTAGTCGCAAAAACTTGTTCATGTTATTTCTGCGCGGACCCTAAGTACCTTATTTTGTATTTTGAGGGCTGACCTCTTGGTTCCCAGAGGCGATATAGTCGCTCAATAAGAAAACTGAAACGTAAATGACAAAATTGGCAAAGCGCGAAATTGTGCAAGCGGTTCTGAACGGCGAGAAACCGCCTTATACGCCATGGTCCTTTCGTTTCACCGTAAGCGTTCTGTGAACAGCGTCCCAAAATTGCGCGCTATCCTAATAGAGGTGAACCATTCCCTTTATTCCAGGAACGAGCACAATGACCAATCGAAACAAATCCCAAGAGTCCCACTGGCGTGGCCTACTGAAACAGCAGTCCTCAAGCGGCTTGAGCATCGCGGCGTTTTGCCACCAGAACTCGATTACACAAACCAGCTATTATGCCTGGCAGCGTAAGTTCCGTGAGCAGCAAGCCTCCCCAGAGCAGGGGAGCCGTTCGACCAAGTCTCTTAAAACCAGTCGTAACGCCGTCCAGGGTACCCAACTGGTGCCTGTGCGGATCGAGGGGACGACACCTGCGTCCACGCTGCGTATTCACTTGCCGCAGCAGGGAGTCTTTGTGGATGTGCCTCACGGCACCGATTGTGAGACAGTGAAGGACGTATTGCAGGCGTTGCGTGAGGTGGCGTCATGTTGATTGTGCCATCCCAAATAAAAGTCTTCGCCGCGTTGGCTCCCACGGACATGCGTAAAAGTTTTTGTGGATTAATCGGTATCGTCGAAAAGGAGCTTGGCAAACAGATTGAAGACGGAGATCTTTTCTTGTTTTTCAACCGACGCCGCAACCGGTTGAAGGTACTCTATTTCACGGGTGACGGCACGATCATCCTCTACAAGCATCTTGAACGAGGAACGTCCGAGACACTACGTGGCGCCGACCATGGAGGGGCGATTGCATCCCCCGGTGATTACTTGACACTGCATGTGGACGACCTGCGATTGTTGCTGGAAGGCATCGAGCTATCGAGTGTCAAACGTCGCAAGTGGTGGCGTCGTGAGCAGGCAAAACAAATTACTCAATCGCCTTGGAAACCACCTTGACGCGCAACGTGAATTGTCGATAAATAAACATGTGTGTTCTACACCAACGGTGTGTGATCATTTGCCATTTCGTGACGCACCTTCAAGGACCGAAACGTTGTCGATGGAATCCGACAAACTCCGAAAAGAGATCGAAGTGCAGCGCGCCGAGATCGCACATCTCAAAAGGGTTAATAGCGAGCAACAGGCAACTCTTGAATCGTTGCAGAATCACATCGAGGTGATGCAAGAGCAAATCACCTTACTCCGTAAGGCACTCTTTTCTCCACGGCGTGAACGGTTTATCCCTTCTCCCGATCAAAAGCTTCTTTTTGATCCCGAGTCGATCGAGGGCAACGAGATTAGCGAGGATGACGAGGCGACCGACGAAGAAGAGCCAGACGATGAATCGTCTTCGAAACGCAAGAAACGCCGTAAGAAGCGCAAACGTTTTGAATTCCCCGAGTGCTTGCCGGTCCAGCGTTTTGAACACCCACTGCCGCCGGAAGAACTCGATTGTCCTTGTGGATGTGGCGGCAAGCGGACGGTGATCTCCGAGCAGATCTCACGGCAACTAGAATATGTTGAGTCTAGCGCCTACATCGCCGAGCACGTTCGGTTTACCTACGGTTGCCCTGTTAGCCGGGATGGCCAGCAGATCGTCACCAGCGAAAAGCCACCCAATATCAACGAAAAAGGGATATTTGGGGCCAGCACGTTAGCCTGGCTGGCACACGCCAAGTTCGAGCGTCACCTGCCCCTGTATCGTCTCCAGGAAGAGCTTCGTTCCACCACCACGATGTGGTTCAACCGCAGCGTGTTGAGCAACGCCGTGGTGCGAACGGGCGAGCGTCTGCTGCCGGTGTGGGATCTGATTCGCACCCAAGTACTGGATAGTTTTTATGTACGGGCCGACGAGACCACGGCCCGTGTCCTGCGTCCCGGGGCTGGGGCGACCAAGCTGGTTTATCTCTGGGTCTACGTTGGCGATGACCAGCATCCGTACCAACTATTTGACTATCGACTTGATCGATCCCGCGCAGGTCCGCGGGAAATACTTGATGATTTTCAAGGCGGATTATTAACCGACGGTTACAGTGTCTACACGTCCCTAGTCAAGGAATCGGATGGCCGACTTCTGGATCTGGGTTGTTGGGCCCATGCGCGGCGGAAGTTCGACGAAGCGTGCGCCGTCTCAACGCAGCCACTTGCGCACGAGGCGCTCGCTTGGATCTGGCAACTGTACGACATCGAGGATCGCCTGGCCGATGCCGATGTGGAAACGCGACGACAAGTGCGCATGCGCGAGTCGGTTCCCATTCTTGCCCTTCTGCACGATCGTCTCACCGAAGTGCAGCCGACGGTACGGCCTTCGACCAAGTTGGCCGAAGCGATCGGCTACCTGCTCAATCGTTGGAACGCGATGACGCGATTTGCAACCGACGGGCGCTATGCGATCGATAACAACATGGCAGAAAGAGTCATTCGCCCCTCGGTTATTGGAAGAAAAAATTACCAATTTTTTGGGAGCGATGCGGGTGGTCGCGCGGCATGCGTCTGGTACACGCTTATCCAGAGTGCTCGTTCTAATCATGTCCACGTCACCCCGTATCTCAACGATGTTCTCGTCCGGCTTCCTCAGATCGTTCCCGAGTACTTGCGGGTGGGCGACGCCCAAACCCCGTTCGAATCGCTTTCAAGGGACCAGCGTGAACAGCTCTCCGAGCTGCTACCTGACCGATGGCTCAAGGCACACCCTGAGCATCGCAGCGAAGATCGCCAGCGCGAACTTGATCAGGCCAACCAGCGCCGCCGCCAGAGGCGTGCTTCACGACGTCGGCTTGTCAAGATCTGAATTACGCTCCTGGCATGACGGAGTTCACAGAGCGCTAACGTTTCACCGAGGAAGCGAGGGCAAGGCTTGAGGAACATTATGGTGAAGCCGACATATCATCAATTGTCGGCAACCACTTCATCGAACTGGGCAGTGATGTGGGGTTTTTCGAGGACGCGGGCGACGACCACGTCAAAGACTTCTTTGGTGTGGTGTGGGACCGAAGCATTGACAAGGACATTGGCAACGTTGAGGGCTGTGCGCTGCCTCAACCGACGCTCGACGATTTCCAGTTCCCCGATCCTTTGGACGAACGATTCTTCAAGGATATCCCCGAGAAGTTGGAAAGATATGGCGACCGGTATCGTGTCTTCTGTCTAGGCTTCTCGCTTTACGAGCGAGCATGGACACTGCGCGGGATGGAAAACCTGCTGATGGATTTCTATGACAATCCCGGCTTCGTGCATGAGCTGTTCAACGCCATTGTTGAGTACAACCTGGCACAGGTAGAGAAGGCGCTTACGTACGATATCGATGCGGTCTGTTTTGGCGACGACTGGGGCCAGCAGCGGGGCCTTATCATGGGGAAAGGGATATGGGATGAATTCATCAGCCCGGCACTCAAGCGAATGTGTGGAGTTGCCAGGGACGCGGGCAGGAAGGTCATAATTCACTCCTGCGGCGACGTCGATGAACTTTTCGATGATCTGGTCGCAATGGGGTTGAACTGCTTTAATCCCTTCCAGCCCGAGGTGATGGATATCCACAGTCTTCACAAGCAGTATAACGGCAAGCTTTCCTTCTGGGGCGGGCTATCCACACAGAAGACGCTTCCCTACGGATCGGTGGAAGATGTAAGGGAAGAAACACTCAGGTTGATCGAAATGGGACGGGAAGGCGGATATATATTGTCGCCTGCGCATGCTGTCGAGGGGGATGTCTCACTGGAAAACATGCTCGCGTTTATTGATGCGGCTAAAGCGCAGGATGGGGTACGCTAAGGTCAGAGGTCTGCAGTAGGGAACGGTCTCGACCGTTCCGCAGTTCTGCCGGAGGGAAGGCCCTAAAACACCTATGAAGCCGGAAAAGGAGTCAGGAGGGCTCTGTAGAAAACTAGGCAAAGACACATACGCAGGCCTACCTAGACTGCCAATTTGGCTTCTGACCCCTGGTATGTGGTTCTCAATGTCTGAAGAACCCAAAAAACCATTCCAACTGTCACATTGTGGGAAGTACATCATTTTCCTCTCACAATGGAGTTGTTGGAATGGCCCAGCCCTCTGTGCCAATATAAGTGAGACAACTACCTCCTCTTTTATTACAGTAGAGGGCAAGGAGGTAGATCATGACGGATGGAGCATAGCAAGAGAATGAGCAGGCATGTAGCTAGCTCCTTCGCGTTGGCAAAAAGTCCAAGACATTCGGACGTTTCCACAAGTCCTTTTATTCCAAGGTGATACGACTTGAAAAATCGCTAAAATATAAGTTGATTCGTTCTCGCAAATGTGGTACACTTCCATTACCGTTAAACGGAGCGGGCATTACCGTCAAACGGAGCGGGCAGTAGCGCTGCCAGTTGGGCAGGCTACAGCAGCTAGATTGCTTCTCAAACGGCTGGCGATTCCAGGATGAAGCTGGCGTTTTCAGAGAGAAGCTGGCTATTTGGGTGCTTTTCGCCCGGCTAGAGCGGCTCTGGGTTGCATAGATCGCTGGATTAAAGATGGAGCGATTTCCAAGTCGAACTTGACAGCACCGCTGTGATGACTAATATTATCGTGGAGTTCACAATCCTGCCGAATGACGTGCAGGTTCTAGAGGCCGATTATTCAGTTCTTTTGCCGTGCGACGGCGTTCCGGTCTATCGCATGGTAAAGGCACTGGGCCACCCGTTGCTGGGGAATCAGTGGCTCGTAGCTAATCAGTAGCACTGGCAAGCAAACGATTCGGCAGCACGAGGGCAATAAGGTCCAGGTGTCTCAGGTGTCTTGTTCGTGACCCGCGCATGGAGCGGTTTACGAAAGTTATCGCTGGCTCACGAAAGAGTGAAGGCTAGCTACGTCATCGACAAAGCGAATTATGCGAGCATTTTTGCATAGGCTTTTGTGCATAAACGGTTATCGCTCACAGTCCGTTGGGATATGCGGATAGGCCCACGTTGAGAGCACTAGGGCTTGTGCATTCGGTCATAACTAGTTCCTGTTTCCCAAATCAGAATATTGTGAAATTCGTCTGGCGGGCCGGTTTTGGTGTAGCAAGAAAAAGACGCATCGTTATCCTATTGAAAACAGAACGAATCAAAGAGCCATTTTACCCAAGGAGAAGCGGGCGATGCGTTTGAAAGCTGAAGCGATTCTCGATTTTGGATGGGCCAACGAGAAGGCCGACAACCAAACGGTACGGGATTATCGTGACGAGTACAAAACGCTCGGCCAGTTGCTGGACAGCCGGCCCGCGATTCTCGATGTGGTCCATCGCGACCTCGAACAGCTCAGCCAGACGACGTCGGCACGCGGCCGAAAGCCGATCTTCACCAGCGAAAACCTGTTTCGCGCGATCCTCGTCTTGCAACGGGAAGGACTCGACTATCGGGAAGCGTCGATCCGGATTGCCGAAAGCGAAACCTTGCAGCGGTTTTGCCGCCTGCTGAAAAAGCCGACCATCGACTTCACGCTGCTGAACAAGGCATTTCGCGCGATTCAGCCCGAGACTTGGGAACGGATCAATCACCTATTGGCCCTCGGCGTCGTCGCCGAAGAAACGGTCTCCCTGGAACATGTGCGAACCGACACGACCGTCACCGAATGCAATATTCACTGGCCGACCGACTCCAGCCTGCTGTGGGACGTCTATCGCGTGGCTGCCCGAGAAATGTCGACTGGTCGAGAACTCGACCCACTCCGTTGTCCTTGGCGATTTCACGCGAAGAAGATCAAAAATCTGCATCTTTTCGTCACGCGTTACTCGAATAGCACGAACAAAAAGCGTCTCCGCCAGGTCCGCCAGAATATGAAGACGCTGATCGTCCGGGTCGAGGAAGCTCTGGAAAAAGCGGAACAATTCGTCGCTTGGGCCGAACGTTCGACGTGTGTCGAGTTGGCGACGATTGCCCAGTCGCTGGCGAACCGTTTGCCGGTGATGCGGCAGGTCGCCGAAGTGGCTCGGCGCCGCGCGTTCGATCGAGAGCAGGTTCCAAATGCCGACAAAGTGTTCAGCATTTTTGAATCTCATGCGGAGTTGATCATGCGTGGACGGCGTGGCAAGCCAGTCGAATTCGGTCACAAGGTGCTGCTCACACAGTCGAAGGAGAAGTTCATTACCGATTACGTTGTGTTGGAGAAGAATGTAAGCGACAGCGAACTCCTGGAGACGGTACTCGAACGACACGAAGAGAAGTACGGTAGCCGGCCCAAAACGGTCGCCGCGGACATGGGCTTCTGTCCGGACGAGGACACCTACGAGGAATTGGAAGAACAGGTCGACTACCTGGGCGTGCCTCGGCGGACGCGAGATTTCGGCGACACGATGATGGGCATTTGGCAGCAGTGGCGCGCCGGAATCGAAGGCACGATCTCGTGCTTAAAGCGAGCATTTCGCCTGGCTCGCTGTTGTTTTCGCGGCTTTAAGAATTTCACGTCCGCCGTTGGCAGCGCCGTGTTCTGTCACAACTTAACGATCCTGGCAAAAACCTCAGGAGGCTGACGCGGAACGGACGCAAAAACCGAAAACAACTCGTAAACGTAAGGCGATGTACGCGCGCTGCGGCGCAACAACGCCGACCCACCACAGAAAACCGAACAAGCCAACTCCCTCGCCCGCTCGTCGCCCCGCGCCGTTCCCAAAGTCGGTCGGAAAGGGAGTATTATCAACGGGAACTAACTACAAAGCCATGACGGCATGTTTTCGCATACTTTCCGAGGGTGGTTTCGGCAAAAGTCGCCGGCAAGAATGGGCCGGATGGGGTTGCTTTTTGGAAACTCCAGCACACCTGTGTCGCTGAGACGATACGCGCGTTGGCTGACATGCTTAGGGCTCGTACGGAAATAAGTTGCCGAATTTCACGACATCGAAAACCCGAAATTCGCCCATTTTTCATTTAGGACAGCACGAAACAAATTAGAAATCTGATTCTTAAATGTCATAATCCCGGATGCTTTGTAGTTTTTTTTGACATCCGTGCTTGGGATTTGTTTCGGATTTCGTGCTTTGGACTTAAACGGCGAAATCCGGCAACTTATTTACGAACGGCTCCTTAAATGTTTACATAAGTTCTCTGCAGTATTTGGGGTCCTCTGCAGTTGTTACAACTCTCTGTTGAAGTTCTGGACCTGAAGAAGAATTAGGAATTGTTATCTAATGGGTAAGAAAAAGCAGCGATCGGGCGGTAGATATCGCGGACGATCAACTGGAAACAATCAGGGCGGAGGTCGATCGGGTGGACGTGGTGGGCCTCGCCGACGGAGTCCGCGAAACGATCGACCCTATGAAAATGATGTTAGTTCCAATGGCGAACCGCTACCGCTGATTGCCGGTTCGGGCGTTTTGGAGATGCATCCCAATGGCTACGGCTTTCTGCGCGACCCGGCGACCAATTTAACGCGAGAGCGGACCGATCCCTTTGTGCCCGGAACAATGATCGAAAAGTTTGGCCTCCGCGAAGGAGTGCTCATCAGTGGCATGGTGCAGCGCCATCGGAAGCAACAAGGCCCCAGGCTACGAGAAATTCTCGACGTCGATGGATTGGCTCCTGAGGAATATCTTGACGTCAAAAGTTTTGAAGACCTGACGCCCATCACACCCGAGGTATGGTTTCCACTGGAAACAGGTCCCGAGCCGCTGACCACTCGAGTGATGGATTTACTCACGCCGCTTGGCAAGGGACAACGGGCGTTGATCGTCGCACCCCCTCGTACGGGCAAAACGGTGCTCTTGCAGCATATTAGTCATGCGATCTCGACCAACCATCCCGATGTGGCGTTGATCGTTCTGCTGGTTGACGAACGGCCGGAAGAAGTCACGGATATGAAACGGAGTGTCGATGGCGAGGTGTTTGCCAGCAGCTTGGATTGTGATGTGGAAAACCATGTTCGGCTTTCGCAGTTGGTTGTTGCCCGATGCAAGCGGCTGGCTGAAATGGGTAAAGACGTCTTCATGCTCATGGATTCGATCACACGGCTGGCGCGCGCATTCAACAAATGGGTTGGCAACACGGGTCGCACGATGAGCGGCGGTGTGGATATCAAGGCGATGGATATCCCCAAAAAGCTGTTTGCCGCCGCCCGGGCATTCGAGGAAGGCGGCTCGCTGACAATCGTCGGCACGGCATTGATCGACACGGGCAGTCGTATGGATGACCTGATCTTCCAAGAGTTCAAAGGCACCGGAAATATGGAGCTGGTGCTGGATCGCAAGTTGGCAGATCGCCGCGTTTGGCCTTCGATCGACATCGAACAATCAGGCACGCGGCGCGAAGAAAAGCTGCTACCAGAAGAGGTTCTACACGCCGCAACCGCCCTGCGACGCACGCTCTCTTCGATGCACCATATTGATGCGATGGAGCAGCTTACCAGCAAGCTAGGCAAGTTCAAATCCAATGCTGAGTTCGTCATGCTGATCCAAGGTGCGAAAGCGCTCGACTGATAGATTTCGGAATAGCCGTGCTGCAACGCAGCACACGGGGAGTTTCGCATTCCGAATTCCTCATTCCATAATCATTGGGAGGGTAAGCGAATTGGCTAGCGGCCTGATTGGAATTCAGGTGCTCTGCAAAGAGTTGCGGGTTCGAGTCCCGTGCCCTCCGCTTTGACATGTCGCGTCATGTCATGCTAATTCATTGCATAGCAATGAGTTGTGTCTCGCCCGCGATTTCACCGCAAACCACATGCCACTGACGGCCAAAGTCAGCAAAAGACACCCAATGCCAAATTTTTGGCAACAGGAGTGGCAAAGATCCTGACAGAAAACCTGACAGATTTGGCAACAAAACACTTTACTCCCCTATGGCTACGAACTTCTGATCGAGCCAGCCGAAAGTGGACGGAACCACACCCATGGAACAAACAGGAATCCTACTTCCCAGCGACCTCTGTCCCGCTGAAGGTTGATTGGCTGGCTTCGGCTTGCATTTTTTGTTGTGATTCAGTCGTCCCTACGGGACTAGGAAATACTCGATATCGTCAATCCAGCAGTCAACTGCTGGGCTATTATCAAAAGTCCCTACGGGACAAAAAAGGTAGTCGTTCACGGACTGAGGCCGTGAACAGCAATGACAGTATTGAGAGGCTACCCACTCTCCCAAGCAGCGACAACAGATATTTCTTCTAAATCTTTAGACGATCCTGTTGACAGGTCGGTCGAGCCCGCGTAGGATCATCTAAGGAATTCGATGATCGTGGCCGGCAACGGGGACTTTTGCTATGGGTCGGCCTGCCTGGTGGTTGCAACCGATCCTCGTCACATTTTTCCAGAAAGGACGCCGCACCATGGCTCGATCAGAATCAGAGCATCCAACCGAGTTGGAACTCGAAATCCTCAAGATTTTATGGAATGAGTCGCCGCTGCCGGTCCGCGAAGTGCGGGCGCGGCTCGAAACGGAGGCCGATCGACCGCTGGCGCACAGCTCGGTCATCACGATGCTCAACATCATGCACCGCAAAGGCTTTTTGCGACGGCGAAAGTCGGGCAAGGCGTTTTTCTTCTCACCCAAAATGGAAAAAAATCGCGTCACCGGCCGCATGATGGGCGACTTGCTTTCGAGGGTCTTCGATGGTTCACCCTCGGCAATGGTTCTCAACCTGCTCGAAACGACCGATCTCGACACCGACGAACTGGCCGAATTGCGCCGACTCATCAGCCGCAAGGCGAAGGAGCAAAAGCTATGAACGGGCAGACTCTTTTCGATCCTCTCCTGAGTGGCCGGCTCTGTCTCGCGCTGCTCCACTCGCTTTGGCAAGTGGCATTGCTGGCAATCGTTGTTTGGCTGATCGACCATTTGCGACGAAAACAATCGGCGGGGCGAAGCTACGCCCTGCACGTCGCAGCGCTCGCCTTGAGCCTCATCGCCCTGCCAATCACTTTTACCATGATACAAATGCCGGCGAGTCCGCTTCAGCGGACGGCAACGGCGGCGGCGACAGCAGAATCCCCCTCAAAACTATTCCCACTTGAAACACCACAGCGGATCCCAAACACCAACAAAAACCAGCAACCAACCCAACCTCGTCAAAACGTCACCCAATCACCACCCGCAACGACCGTTGACATGCCGGCCCAAAAAAACCAAGACCAATGGTCGACACGCTGGCTATCAGTCGCACCATGGGCAATCGGCATGTATGCAATCGGCGTCCTCTTCATGTTGACTCGGCTGTTTGTGGGAATCTTCCAGGCAGAGCGGCTTGGCAGCTTGGCTAAACCGATTACCGAAGGGCCACTTGCAGAAACATTGCGAAGCTTGTCCCAACAGTGGTCGCTGCGCGTTGTGCCCGCATTGGCCCGAGCCGAGAAAATTGTTGTACCCAAAGTGGTTGGCCTACTGAGGCCGACGATCTTATTGCCCGCCGCTGCGCTGACAGGTTTGTCGACCAGCGAGTTAGAAATGATTCTCACCCACGAGTTAGCCCACGTGCGTCGCTACGACATGTGGGTCAATCTGCTCCAGCGCTTGGCCGAGGTGGTGCTATTCTTCAACCCGGCGCTGTGGTATCTCAGCCGGCGGATCAGCACGCTGCGCGAATACTGCTGCGACGAAATGACATGCCAAGCGATGTCTGGCTCTAGCGCTGAACCCAAAGTACGCTATGCCACAGCCCTGCTACGAGTGGTGGAACTTGTTAAATCGGAAGGGGCTAAATCGGAAGGGGCACAGCCGAAAGGTGCCAAGCACAGCGCAGCCAAACAGAGCGACCTGGCCGCGCTAGCCGCCAGCGGCCGGTCGCCGTCAGAGCTACGTCGCCGCGTGGCACGGCTGTTTGGCGAGCCGGTCCGCGAGCCGGTGCGGATTTCACGCACGGGGATGTTAACATTGGCTGCCGTAGCGCTGCTCATTGCATGTAGTCCGACGATTTGGCCATCCAAAGCACAAACCGCCGAAGGACCAAACGAAACCTCAAACGCCACCAATCGGTTTTCATTCGGCGGTAAGGTTGAGGTCCTGGCCATTGGGACTCACGGCGAGAAGCCCCAGCGTTGGTAGAACGCAAGCGGAACGCCACGACAAACCGTACCGTTCCATCTGCAGGGAGGGAAGGTAACTGCACAGGAGAATTACTTGCGACGAGAGTTGGTCTTTCGGGTGCAAGATTTGCCGAAGGATGCCGACGTAATTTGGAAACTTTCCCCCACGGGAGCTTCGGCCAATGGCGAAGTGGTGCTCAATGGCCAAGAGAGCCCACCAGGCTACTATTCAAAGATATTCGCCGTTCGCAGCGACAACCGGGCGCTCGACCTCCGTGTGGGAGTCGCCACCGGAGCATGGCGAACGGTAACCGATTGGGATCCCTCGGGAAACATCGCACTAGGGCTAACCGGCGGCTATAGCTTAGTAGCAGAGACCTTTGTCGGCAAGCATGGGACATCGATTGTCGTATCCCATACCTTCCGCAATTCTAATTGCCGCATCATGGCGATCGATACCCAAGGCAACATACACAAATCAACAGGAAGCAGCGTACATTCCGCGGGTCCCGTAGCGAGTCTTTCCACCTGGAACTTTGGCGATCTGGCACTGGAGAAAATCAAGCGGTTCGAGTTTCAAGCCCGTGATTATGAGTGGGTAGAGATTGAGGGGTTGCCGGTGACTCCTAACAAGAACAACGAAGCCCCGATTGTTGCGGCAACGAAAGTCAAAGTCCCCGCCACGATTTCTGGCCGTATCGTGCTGGAAGATGGATCGCCAGCGACGGTGAAGGGGTGGATGTACTACAACGCTAAGAGAAAAGGCAACAGTTCTATCGGCTTAGATGGTCAATATACTGACAGCTATTCATGTAAAGCACCGGCTGGAACCATCTGGTTGAGCTACTTCCCCAAAGGCTTTGCCCCTGCCTGGGTTGGTCCCTTTGAGATGAGACCGGGAGAAAGGCTCGAAGGTATTACGATTGTTCTGAAGCCCGGTTT
Source organism: Lacipirellulaceae bacterium (assembly GCA_965249435.1). Taxonomy (GTDB): domain Bacteria; phylum Planctomycetota; class Planctomycetia; order Pirellulales; family Lacipirellulaceae; genus JAJRWS01. The sequence goes on from CBDFMC010000019.1 coordinate 199,946, forward strand.
CTCTGAACTGGTGCGAGTGACGAACGAACGGGGCGAACCGGTGGCTGGAGCGACAATCGTTGCCCATCCCGAGATCAACGGCCAGGCTAACGGCCCCGTACACGAAAAAACAACGGACGAGAAAGGGGAGTATCTGCTTACGCATTTAGCCGACACACGATACACGCTCACCATCACGGCGCAAGGGTACCAGCCTCTTCGGACCGCGCCGCTCAGACTCGAACCAGGCGAGGTGCTGCGGCCGACGATGATTCGCAGCAAACCGAACACTGGCGTGGTGCGATTCGCCGACGGCACGCCAGCTCCCGGGACGAAGCTCTACTGCACAAGCGAGATACGCAAGGACGGCGAGAATTTCCATTACGGTGGTGGCTATGGAAAACTGTTCGCCACGTGTGATGACTCGGAAATCGAATCGATGGGCCGGTTTTCGTTGGATCAATTAGCAGACGGTTCGCACTACCTGTTTGTCGTCGAAGCTGTGGATGGTGCCCGAGGTATTGTGTCTGATTTGCAAGCAGGTCAAGAGGACGTGCAAATTGTCTTGCCACAGCGGTGCGATCTGTTCGTCAAAATTATCGGCGATCTGAGCAATTTGCCCAAACGCCATGGAAAACCGTTTGTCAGCGTAAGGTAAGCGTTCTGTGAACAGCGTCCCAAAATTGCGCGCTATCCTAATAGAGGTGAACCATTCCCTTTATTCCAGGAACGAGCACAATGACCAATCGAAACAAATCCCAAGAGTCCCACTGGCGTGGCCTACTGAAACAGCAGTCCTCAAGCGGCTTGAGCATCGCGGCGTTTTGCCACCAGAACTCGATTACACAAACCAGCTATTATGCCTGGCAGCGTAAGTTCCGTGAGCAGCAAGCCTCCCCAGAGCAGGGGAGCCGTTCGACCAAGTCTCTTAAAACCAGTCGTAACGCCGTCCAGGGCACCCAACTGGTGCCTGTGCGGATCGAGGGGACGACACCTGCGTCCACGCTGCGTATTCACTTGCCGCAGCAGGGAGTCTTTGTGGATGTGCCTCACGGCACCGATTGTGAGACAGTGAAGGACGTATTGCAGGCGTTGCGTGAGGTGGCGTCATGTTGATTGTGCCATCCCAAATAAAAGTCTTCGCCGCGTTGGCTCCCACGGACATGCGTAAAAGTTTTTGTGGATTAATCGGTATCGTCGAAAAGGAGCTTGGCAAACAGATTGAAGACGGAGATCTTTTCTTGTTTTTCAACCGACGCCGCAACCGGTTGAAGGTACTCTATTTCACGGGTGACGGCACGATCATCCTCTACAAGCATCTTGAACGAGGAACGTCCGAGACACTACGTGGCGCCGACCATGGAGGGGCGATTGCATCCCCCGGTGATTACTTGACACTGCATGTGGACGACCTGCGATTGTTGCTGGAAGGCATCGAGCTATCGAGTGTCAAACGTCGCAAGTGGTGGCGTCGTGAGCAGGCAAAACAAATTACTCAATCGCCTTGGAAACCACCTTGACGCGCAACGTGAATTGTCGATAAATAAACATGTGTGTTCTACACCAACGGTGTGTGATCATTTGCCATTTCGTGACGCACCTTCAAGGACCGAAACGTTGTCGATGGAATCCGACAAACTCCGAAAAGAGATCGAAGTGCAGCGCGCCGAGATCGCACATCTCAAAAGGGTTAATAGCGAGCAACAGGCAACTCTTGAATCGTTGCAGAATCACATCGAGGTGATGCAAGAGCAAATCACCTTACTCCGTAAGGCACTCTTTTCTCCACGGCGTGAACGGTTTATCCCTTCTCCCGATCAAAAGCTTCTTTTTGATCCCGAGTCGATCGAGGGCAACGAGATTAGCGAGGATGACGAGGCGACCGACGAAGAAGAGCCAGACGATGAATCGTCTTCGAAACGCAAGAAACGCCGTAAGAAGCGCAAACGTTTTGAATTCCCCGAGTGCTTGCCGGTCCAGCGTTTTGAACACCCACTGCCGCCGGAAGAACTCGATTGTCCTTGTGGATGTGGCGGCAAGCGGACGGTGATCTCCGAGCAGATCTCACGGCAACTAGAATATGTTGAGTCTAGCGCCTACATCGCCGAGCACGTTCGGTTTACCTACGGTTGCCCTGTTAGCCGGGATGGCCAGCAGATCGTCACCAGCGAAAAGCCACCCAATATCAACGAAAAAGGGATATTTGGGGCCAGCACGTTAGCCTGGCTGGCACACGCCAAGTTCGAGCGTCACCTGCCCCTGTATCGTCTCCAGGAAGAGCTTCGTTCCACCACCACGATGTGGTTCAACCGCAGCGTGTTGAGCAACGCCGTGGTGCGAACGGGCGAGCGTCTGCTGCCGGTGTGGGATCTGATTCGCACCCAAGTACTGGATAGTTTTTATGTACGGGCCGACGAGACCACGGCCCGTGTCCTGCGTCCCTGGGCTGGGGCGACCAAGCTGGTTTATCTCTGGGCCTACGTTGGCGATGACCAGCATCCGTACCAACTATTTGACTATCGACTTGATCGATCCCGCGCAGGTCCGCGGGAAATACTTGATGATTTTCAAGGCGGATTATTAACCGACGGTTACAGTGTCTACACGTCCCTAGTCAAGGAATCGGATGGCCGACTTCTGGATCTGGGTTGTTGGGCCCATGCGCGGCGGAAGTTCGACGAAGCGTGCGCCGTCTCAACGCAGCCACTTGCGCACGAGGCGCTCGCTTGGATCTGGCAACTGTACGACATCGAGGATCGCCTGGCCGATGCCGATGTGGAAACGCGACGACAAGTGCGCATGCGCGAGTCGGTTCCCATTCTTGCCCTTCTGCACGATCGTCTCACCGAAGTGCAGCCGACGGTACGGCCTTCGACCAAGTTGGCCGAAGCGATCGGCTACCTGCTCAATCGTTGGAACGCGATGACGCGATTTGCAACCGACGGGCGCTATGCGATCGATAACAACATGGCAGAAAGAGTCATTCGCCCCTCGGTTATTGGAAGAAAAAATTACCAATTTTTTGGGAGCGATGCGGGTGGTCGCGCGGCATGCGTCTGGTACACGCTTATCCAGAGTGCTCGTTCTAATCATGTCCACGTCACCCCGTATCTCAACGATGTTCTCGTCCGGCTTCCTCAGATCGTTCCCGAGTACTTGCGGGTGGGCGACGCCCAAACCCCGTTCGAATCGCTTTCAAGGGACCAGCGTGAACAGCTCTCCGAGCTGCTACCTGACCGATGGCTCAAGGTACACCCTGAGCATCGCAGCGAAGATCGCCAGCGCGAACTTGATCAGGCCAACCAGCGCCGCCGCCAGAGGCGTGCTTCACGACGTCGGCTTGTCAAGATCTGAATTACGCTCCTGGCATGACGGGGTTCACAGAGCGCTAACGCGTTTCGAGCAACAACTGAACTGGCTGCTCATCCATGCAAACGACCGGGTGCTGCGGATCATATGTTTTTTCGTACGTTTCCAGCACTTCTTCCATGCAGGCGACGAACTCGGCATTCTGCTCTGGAGGAATCACCCAGTACTCGATCATGCGCTTCGTCATCTTGTTTTTTTTAGCGTTTTGCGAACCGTCTCCGCGCAGATTCTATCAACAATGTCCAACGTTACCATTTGCTCGGCAAGCAATTGCAGCGTCCATCGACCATAGCCAACCGGTGGCGTCCCCAGTCGCATCGCAATCAGTTTCGCTTCGCCTTGTCCGTCAAGCTTGGGTGGCGTGGGTGAATTCTCGCGTTGCTTGCCGTGGAGCGCCAAGGCAAAACCTTCGACAAGCACTCGTTGGCGAAGATTCTCAATCGTTCGAGTACGACAGTTGAAGGCCGCAGATATCGCGAGATCGGTCCACGCCGGACCATCGGCATCCGACTTCAAAAGAATTTGGGCTCGACGAACCTTTTGAGAACCGCCCTTGAGCTTTTTGACAATTTGCTCGCACTCACCCCGTTCTGCATCCGAGAGTCGGACGATATACTTCTTGTTCATGGGAAACCTCCTTGTTTAAGGAGAATTTCCCCGAACGCCGACTATTCACCAACCCGAATATCTAGTGTGGATGACGCACTAGATAGAAACTGGACCTAATATCTTCCCTAGGAAGAGTAAGCGTCTGCGATTCGCACCGAAGCAGCGAAACGGCTTATCATTCGTGCACTCGGTGGGGGTAAAAAAAGCGGGCTGGGAACACTTGGTGGTTATATTGGTGCGACGTATCGGTGCTGGGAAGCTTTCAACGCGAGAACGTTTGATACTCCTTTTCCAAATTGGGTGAGCCGAGTTGTCCAGGATGAATCAACATCCTGTAGCGAAGTGTCAGCGACTCTCCGGCGGGAAGCGAATATGATTCATTGAAGAGCATCGCTGGGTTGAAGTAGCCCATCTTTCCTGTCGAAACATACCACGGCGTCGGGTGGCGTGGGTTGTCGGGATGGTCGAAAACAGCGACTCCGGCGAGTTTGCCATTGGGTAACGTTCCACTAAAATCCATCCACCGTGCGGACTTGCCGTGACCCTCCTTGCCCTGTTGCCCCTCGCTGTTGATGACCTGATGGTTCGCTAGCCCTCCGCTGGCACGGTAAGAGAGCCCGGCGTAGCCACCCCAGGGTTTCTCGTTCGGTGGCGTCCGTTGGAAAACAACTTCTTGTTTTGAGGCGGTGAACGCCATGTGCCAGTCGATTGTGTAACTGCCGTCGGGGCGCGGTGACTCGATCGTGATCTCGCGTTTCTCTTCGAGTATGAGCTTGCCGTGGTGTGAGTAGTGGAGCTGCGTCGCGATCAACACGCGCGCGCCCTCCCTTTTGACCACTTCGTCGCCCACTACCTGTGTTTGCCCATCAGGGGGTGGCGTCTGGCGTTCTTTCCACTCCCAATAGTTGATACCGTTGAGATATTTCCAAGAGAACCAGATTCCGCGATGCCACCGATGATCGGCGGGGGCGAAGTCTGTCAGCACTCCACCACCGGGCGTCGCAACGGAGTGAAAGTAGGGGACACCGACCTCTTTGGCATACTGGTAAGACCAGATCGTTGTGTCATCCTGATGGAATGACAAGGACTTGCCCGGTTCGTGGTCAGGCGACCCCTGCGCGATGGCAACGCATGCAATCAAAGCAAAAAACAAACACCACAGCGGTAGACTTCTCATGAAATCTCTCCTGGTGAACCTAACGCGGCGAAGCCGCAACCAAAGAGGAATGGGTTCAGGATTCGGGGTTCAGGGTTCAGGACCTTGGATCAACACTTACACCGAAATCCTGAATCCTGAACCCTGAGCCCGACACAAAGCCGTAACTCACAAGAGCTTACAATGATGCGCGCACGGTGCGCGCATGTTACAAAGATAAGACTCTATCATGCCCATCTCGGCTCTACCTACATCACTACAGGCAGCCTGGGACGAAAGGGGTATCTTCCCGATCATGCGCCTGAATAGCCTCTCTTCGTGTTACGATTTCGCCTCTCAGATGCCACATTCGTGCAGATAGCTGACGCTACGTTGCAGGATATCCTCGTCTCCGATGATCTCAAGTGTAGAATTGGCAATCTCGCCATCTTTTAAGACCTCGCAGACGCCCCTGATGTCGATCACTCCGTCACCTAACGCAATGGTCGAGAAACCACAACCATAGTTAGATCCACGTTTCGCCTCCCATTCTGCTCCGAGATCTTTCCAATGGATGTGATGGATCTTGTCTCGGAAGACCTTGGCCATTTCGACGGGATCCGCTCCGCCCAGCCACGCATTTCCGGTGTCAAGATTCACGCCCAGCGATTCAGGATTTCCGAGCCGATCGAACACGTCCTGCAGTCCCTGGATGCTGTCCGTTATTGGACCATGCGGTTCGAGGAGAATGCGGACTCCAAAGTCCGCAGCCATCTTCACGGGCACGTAAAGCTTTTCAGCGATGATAAAAATCTGCTCTTCGTAGGAAAGGCTACGCGCCCACTCCGACCGCGAGTCCAACTCGGTGGTGACCACATCCTTGATACCGGTCGCGGCCGCAAATCGGACGGCCTTCATGATCTCAGAGGTACTGTAAGTCGCCGAGTTACTCGGCTCCAGCAAAGCGGCGTGTGCACAGACGCTTGATGGCGAGATTTCGTATTTCTCGAACAGACGTTTTACTTCAAAAGGATTGTCGTCCAGACTGACTGTCGGTGAGAAACCAGCGGTCCCCAACATGCTGCCGCCCGCATTCGTATCGGTAATGTCGGCATAGTCAAATCCCATTTCTTTGGCGCGTTGCAGTTGTGTTTCGACGCCAGCAAACGGCTCGATTAGTAAGAATACACCGATGTTCAACTAAGGACTCCTTGCTTGATGATGTTTCTGAATTCCGATATCGAAGTCGCCGAAAACTTCAGCCGAATCGGGTTGATAGACGCAAACGTTGTGATTTCGGCTAGCGCTACAGTGTCCACGGTTCACGCAGGGGACGTTTAGCCATGGCTCGTGCCTTCTCGCTGCCGTCGGTGATCTGCTGCTGCGCCGGATCCCAAGTAATTTTCTCGCCAGTACGCACGGCGATGTCGCACAGGTGACTCATTACGTCTGATCGCACAGCGGCGTTGACTGGACTGCTGGCCTGTTGCCGCGAACGAATGGATTCGGCAAAGTTCTGGATGTGCCGGGCTATGTTACCCCCGTGGTTATTAGAAGGCAAATCGCCCTGCAATAGATCATTGGGGAAAGCGCGAATTGAGCTGCGCGTCAATTCTAACCGAGCTTCCGTGCCGACGAACTTCGTGCTGTCGGAACCGGTCTTAACTGTAACCTTTACATTATCGGCCATGCGCAAAGTCATGTCCCAGTTGTAGACCGTGTCGTAAAGGTCTGTCTTGGGAATTTCGCCGGTGCCTTCGACGGTATACGGACCGGATTGGTCGCCGTCGTAACACCAAACCAGGATATCCAACGGATGCGCGCCCCACCCGCCCAGGAAGCCGATCGAATAGTCGTAAATCCAGTAGGTTCCCCGGGGCTTGCAGCGGTCGACGGTGTAAGGAACTTTCGGGGCTGGCCCTAACCACATGTTATAGTCCAACCCGGCGGGCACAGGCGCTTCGGCAATCGAACCGCCATTCCCGCCGTTGGGCACCTTAACCTCGATGGCCTTCAGTTCGCCGAGTTTTCCACTCCGGACCAGTTCGCGGCCAAACTGTTGATGCTTTGCTTCGCGCTGCTGAGTGCCGTACTGAAAGATGCGTTTCTCTGCTTGAAAAACTTTCTGACAAACCAAATCTTGCTCGATTGTTAGCCCCAAAGGTTTTTCGACGTAGGTGTCTTTGCCAGCCCGGGCCGCCATCAGCGCGATCGGCACATGCCAGTGGTCGGGCGTAGCGATGACGACACCGTCTATGTCTTTTCGATCAAGGATTTCCCGAAAATCTGCGTACGCCTTCCCATGGATTGTGGTGGCATACGAATCTCGGCGATCTTGGTAGCAGTCGGACACGGCTAGGCTTTGGACCCCGCTGAGTTGCTGTGATATCCTGAGCAAATGAGAACCACGATTTCCGGCACCGATATGGCCCAAGGTCACTCGTTCGCTCGGCGGGGGAGTGTCCGTATTGCCGAGAGCCGACGACGGAACAATCATTGGCGCGGCGAAGGCGGTAGCGACCGCACATCCCGTTTTGAGTAATTTGCGACGTGAGAGATGCTGCTCGTTCACCATGGGTTCTCCTGAAAGTTCTACTGCCTCATCGAATACAGGGGCATGACAAATCGTATTTTTCAGTACTCACTTTCTTTGGCATCAAGACTACTTCTTTCTATTTCTAACCTTGAAACTTGTGACGCGAAACGACAAAATATTTCATTGAAAGATTTCGTACTCCCCTGGAGGTACTGAAATGAGCCCACGCATTCCGATCTTTACGAACCAAGACGAGATTTACCAAGCTGATACTTGCCAACCCTTAACCTGGGCAGTCGAAGCTGGTGAGATCCGGCTACAGACGCTCGTTCATGGTCACTATCCTGGGCGTGTCTTGCCCAAAAGCGTCTTGCCCGGACTTAAAACTGTAGGATTTTGGGATGCCGAAGCCCCACAAACCTGGGGGCTAGATTGGCACCAGAACGAAGGTATTGAACTGACCTTGCTCGAGCGGGGGACGCTCGATTTTGCCATCGAGGGAGAAGAACATCGGCTGACGCCAAACGATCTGACAGTCACTCGACCTTGGCAGAGGCATCGGCTTGGCGCGCCAAACATTGAGCCTGGCCGACTACATTGGCTGATTCTCGATCTCAGTGTTCGCCGGCCTCATCAAACTTGGCACTGGCCGTCGTGGACCATGCTCACAAAAAGCGATCTGGAAGAACTAACCCGTATCCTGCGTCACAATGAGCAGCCCGTCTGGCACGACGCTGTACAGGTCTGTGAATGCTTTACCCGGATCGCTCGAATTGTAGAAAACAATAACAATGACTTGAGTGTTTCCTGGCTCAACGTACTGCTGAACGAACTTCTCCTCCACCTACTCGAACTCTTTCGCAGTCACGATGTTGCTCTCGACGAAAGCCTCTCTACCACCCAGCGCACTGTGGAACTTTTTCTCGAAGACCTCCGATCCGACCGTCGGCATCTGGCCGAGGAATGGAACGTTCGCCGCATGGCCCAGGCCTGTGGCCTCGGCGTGACACGATTTACCGACTATTGCCGCCGCTTGACTAACACCACCCCCATACAGTACCTCAATCGGCTACGTTTGGAATCCGCCGCGCGACTACTCGCCGAGCAGCGAGTAATTACCAACTCGCATCTTGCCGAACAATGTGGCTTCGGTTCCGCCCAATATTTTTCGCCACAGCGTTTCGGCTGTACACCTCAGCAGTATCAGGTGGAGGCGGGGAGGAGCAAGCAGAGTTAATGGGAATCCAAGATGGCTTGGCCCAAGTTAGCCAGTGCCTCTTGAATACGATCGTACCCCCCCAAGTCGGATTCTCACGGACGAGAAAAGGGACGGACGAGAAAAGGGGACGAGAAAAGGTGTCACTGACACCTTTTTCCGTCCCTTTTTCCGTCCCATGCCCAGAAAGTTCCAGTAGGAACCCGGAAATCCCCGAAAAATCTCAGCGACGTCGGTTCGATGCGGCCTACAAGTTACGGATTCTGGAGGAAGCGGACCGCTTGACCGGTCCTGGTGAAGTGGGCGAATTGCTTCGTCGAGAAGGGCTCTATTCGTCCCATTTGACGACCTGGCGTTGCCAACGAGACGAGGTTCGTTGGCGGGGCTCACGCCGAAGCGGCGCGGGCGGAAAGCGAAGCGGAAAGATCCTTTGGCCGAAGCGAATGACAAACTTCGTCGTGAGAATCGACCGCTACGAGGAGAGTGGTCAACGGACGATAAACCGCCTGATGAACAAGAACGGATTGTCTGTCATAAGCGACTTGGGACAAATCGGCAAAGGGGCTCACCGCGGCTATATCTGCCAGAATGTGCTGGCTGTCGCGGCCGACACGGGCGAAGTGTTGGGGCTGGTCGATCAACTCTTGCACCACCGCGACGACGTGCCGGACGAGGAAACGCTGCCCGAGCACCGTGAGCGGGAAACGCAGGGTGGCACCGACACTTGTCCTCAAAGCGCTCTGCTACTGATTTGGACATTGCTCGGACATGTGTCGGTGTTGCTTGCAACAAGAGGCTTGACCGGGACGTAATCGGGTGATACCTCCTGTGCTACGCACACCGACAATCGGCCGAATACGGTTTACTCAATGGCCAAATCAACTCCGGCCGACTGTCGGTGCCACCCGCGTTGATGCCATTCTCCTCGGGCCCCTTTTCATATCCCGACTCGTCTTTTCACGGGTGGCCAAAAATAGTGCGTGCAAATGATCGGGAGATTCGTACAATGGGGTCTGTTGTTTGTGCCAGAGTGGGAGAAGCGACTTACGGTTGGTCGTCAGGCGGCGCTGCATGTGTGTCGTACTGACAGAGCACCGGTTTCCCGGGGACCGGAATGACAGACTGGCTGGGCCGTGAGGTATTCACCAAGGCACGCCCCGATGGGGCCCCATCATTTTTTTCCTTAACACGACAAAAGAAGTGCAAGAGAATTAGCCTTTATCAGAAAACAGTGACCATCGACCACGGTTGAGCCGTTGGCGCTAGCCTCGGGCAGCGTGGGGATGCCGTTGCAGAAGGTTCGCCGTTTCTGGCAACCGGACCCTCGTCGCCAGACTGCGCTCAAGCTTGCCCGACAGATTGCATGCCCTGTTGAGGGCCTGCCGATGCCTGCTGGTATGTGAATTGGAGCTAGCATTGCTAGCCTTCGTTAATCGTTCAAGTCTGAACCGTTCCGTTCCGAATTATTCAGCTAGGAACGAAAGTTTCTCGCTATTCTGCGTTTAGCTACTTTTCTTGAGCCTCTTGTCATGTTGTCTCACAGCATCGATTTACTATCTGTCACGGAGCAATTGGACGACGCCTGTCGACGCGTTGCAGTCGGGAGAGAAACGGCGCGCGAATTGGCCGAACTGGTGAGCGTGTATGGCCTGAAAGAAGTGGAGTTTCGATTGCTCTGGAGCTTGCGCACCGAGAATGCCCAATTCGATCAAACCCAATTCGATCAAACCCAGCTAGCCGAGTTGCTCAGTTGCTCTCCCGCCCAAGTGAGCACGATCGTTGAGCATTTGTCCCATCAAGGACACATTGTCGGACAGCCAGCTCGCGGCGATCGCCGCAGGAATCTTTGGCAAATCACAACTCTGGGTCGGGACCTATTGGAAAAAATCGTTGCCCAGATTTCCTCGAAGAGCCAGCGGTCGCCATTGCGAGTTCACCTCCCTCGGAGGAACTCGGCATGACGAACCGTCCTGGAACTCACACGGTCGCGGTGCTGACCGCACTGCTACTGTCGGCGGTTGGCTGTAGCATTCCCTTCTACAGGCAGCAGGCCGACGATGAGACATATTCTCTCATCGATCACAAGGCGGCATGCGTTGGTGCCGAGCCGGGGAGCTACCGCATCGATATCGATCCGCGTTCGCGTATGTTCGACCCCCATGATCCCGATAGCGAACCGATGCCGCCCGATGATCCGGCCTCGCATAGGCTGATGCACTGCGTCGACTGCAAGCAAGGCTCGAAGTGTTGGAATTGCCTGCATCAGACTCCCTTTGTCGAAAATCCCGACTGGCTCGAACACTTGCCCTACGATAAAGAAGGGCAGGTGGTACTCGACTTACAGGGTTCCGTTGAGCTGGCCCTCTTGGAATCAACCCGTTTCCAGTCGCAGTTGGAAGAGCTGTATCTGTCGGCACTTGATGTCACGTTCGAGCGATTCCGATTCGACACACAGTTTTTCGGTGGATCGAGTCTTTTTGTTACCGCCGATGGCAAGGACCGCTCAGGCACAGGAGAATCATCGACGGAATTCGAGGTCGCCACTTCTCGTTTGGCAAGCCCGGCAAGAACCGGAAATCGTCTTAGGGCTTCCAAGCTGACCGCAACCGGCGGCGAACTTGTGGTCGGTCTGGCCAACTCCCTTATGTGGCAATTCGCCGGACCAGACGATTACTCCAGCAACACGTTGCTCGACTTCTCGATCATCCAGCCTTTACTACGCACCGCGGGCCGGGGTCGCGTGTTGGAACGGTTGACGATAACCGAACGATCGCTGTTGGCCAACGTACGGCAGATGGAGCGCTTTCGCAGAAATTTTTATGTTAGTGTCGTCACCGGTCGTGATCCGGGCCAGGGACCTTCGCGGCGCGGAGGAATTTTCGGCGGAAGCGGTCTGGAAGGATTTAGCGGTGTCGGCGGCGGTGGCTTCGGTCGGGTTGCTACCGACGGTCGTGGCGGGGCCCCGACCGGGGGCGGTGGTGGGTTTACTGGTGGCGCAGGAGCTCAGGGCGCAGGCGGCTACCTTGGCTTGCTACAGACGGTGCAAGTGCTTCGAAACCAACGCAACAACGTGACGGCGCTCCGCGATAGCGTGGAGCAGTTGCAAGCCTCCTACGAGGCGGGACGTATTGACCGGTTTCAAGTCGATCTGGCTCGGCAGGCGCTCTACAACGCTCAAAGCCAATTGCTCACCTCCGAAGCGTTTTATCAGACCAGCCTCGACAATTTCAAAACGTCGATCGGTTTGCCGCCTGAACTCAATATGAAAGTCGAAGACTCACTACTTAGCCGGCTGAACTTGCTCGACCCCTCCTTGGAAGCATTGCAGCAACAAGTGGCTGATCGGCTCGATGCATTGCGCGAATTGAGAGAAAACCACACCGTAGCTGACGGCGTGCAGCAGCCACCCGATGGACTGGTTCTGCTGAGTCCAACACTTGTGGGCGAGGAGCTTGCCGACATCCTGTCCGCCACTCACCAGCGCATCGAGGCGGTCCACGAAGACTTTCGCTTTCTCGAAGAAGCCTTACCGAGTCGACGCGCAAACCTGAAACAATTGGCTGGCCGCGACGAAGTGCGGAAGGCGAACATCAATCCGGAACTGTTCAGCAGCGAGCGCCTCGATGCCAGAGTCTTGAAACGCCGCGGGGAATTCGGCCTGATTGAAGAGCAGCTCAATGCCACGATTTCGAAACTTGCCGAGCATACGGAAAATCCGCCCGTCAACACCGAATCGCTCCATTCGCTCATCACTTCGCTGACCCACTTATCGGGCCAACTGCTGGAGCTTTCATTGGTGCAGGCGAGCGCAAGGCTCGAGGCAGTCAACTTCTCGCCGGTCAAGCTGACCGATGAGCAAGCTCTGGCGATTGCAGCAGTTCATCGTCGCGACTGGATGAATGCCCGAGCGAGTTTGGTCGATTCGTGGCGGCTGATCAGCTTTAACGCCAACAACCTGAAGAGCGATCTCGACCTTGTGTTCAGCGGCGACCTCGGCAACGTGGGCGATAATCCATTCGACCTACGCGGCTCGCGCGGCCGCCTGCGAGTTGGCCTGGAATTCGATGCTCCTCTCACGCGGCTAGCAGAGCGCAACGTCTATCGCCAGTCGCTCATCGAATATCAACAAGCACGACGAAACTACTACCAATTCCGCGATCGGTTATACCAGAGCCTGAAGAACACTCTGCGACAGACTCGACTCAATGAAGTTAATTTCGAATTGCGGCGCGCTGCCGTGCAGGTGGCCATCTCTCAGGTCGACCTCACGCAACTGCGACTATCGGAACCGCCCAAGCCGGGGGAAACCGAGCAGTTCAATAACTCGACGGCACGCGACTTGGTGCAGTCGCTGTCGGATCTGCTCAATGTGCAAAATGATTTCTTGAGCGTTTGGGTCAACTACGAAGTACAGCGACTGAATCTCGAAGTCGACTTGGGCATCATGGAGCTAACTCCTAATGGACTGAGGATGGAGAACAATATCCCGCTGGAGATGTATTTGGAAAACCTGCCGTATAACTCCTGCGACTTGGGCCAGGCCGCCGAGAAGTTCGAGGCCTCACGGGCGGCGGAGATCATCCAACTGCCAGAGAACGACCATCCTTTGGAACCACTGCCGATGCCAACTCCGAAAAATCCTGACGATAAATCGACCGGTATTCTTCGCCCCGACGGGCATGTCCAGCTGATTGCGGCCTACCGCGATCTTTACAAGGGCCAATCGGAGCATCCCCCCGAGTAGGACAGGCACAAAGCCCGGAGCTTTCAACCTGTGCGACGACAGTTATTGATGAGTCGGTCCTTATCCCATGTGTGGTCTGCTGTTTAGAGTTTACTCGTTGTTTCTCAGTGCTCCAGTGCGTACTGGAACCATAACCGTTCTGGATCGGAATCAACTTCGGTTACGAGTCGCCATTGTTCTTCCAGGTAGGCAAGCTCAAAGATTCTTTCCTCCATGAGGCTTTGACGCTTCGCTGGGGAATTCAGCCCGCGGTTCGCAGAATCCTTGCCCCCGAGTACCGCCCCTTTCGAGATAGATTTTGGCCCTCCCTTGGATTCAAGGATCGATGGAGAATTGCCAATTCCAATCGATTCCAGTCCTGAACTCGACTTGAAATTTTCTGATCGCGATTTCTCATCCGGGCGAAGTCTGGATGGCGATATTCTATTTTGCGTTTTCGTCTTGACAACGATTTTTGCTGAGTAGAAATCTTTTTGATCGCTTGGCGGTTGCAACTGATAGTCCAGGTCATGTTCGACAGTGATGCCTGCCGATTCGGAAAGCTGTCCCATGTCCAGTGCTCGTTTGAGCCGCAGAATAACTGAATCGAATTTTGTCTCGGGCACGCTCTTCGTTGCGGACGAAACTTTTGGCAACTCCGTTCGCTTTTGGCATCCCGACGACGATTGCAAGCCAATGCCAACGAGCAGACTGCAAGCCAGCCATAACATGCGCTGCACAACACGGACCTGATTTGTGTCACTAACGATCAAAATTGCGCACCGAGCAAAGATTTTGGATGATCGAACATAGGAATATGCTCTCGCAAAGGAAAGGTCAAATTGCAAATATCAAAGAACAAACAAATCTCGTAGCCGTTCACGGAATGAAAAATATTGAACCACAAAGGACACGAAGAGCACGAAGAAGTCAGAGGACAAATCGCTTGCTCCCGCTTCTCAGCGAACTAAAACGGAAAACCCATTCGGAGAAAACCACGAAAGAGACGAAAACTACGAAAGAGACGAAAACTACGAAAGAGACGAAAACTACGAAAGAGACGAAAACTACGAAAGAGACGAAAACTACGAAAAAAGTGGGGGAGTAGGATCTCAGGATTTGTTAGCGCTCTGTGAACTCCGTCATGCCAGGAGCGTAATTCAGATCTTGACAAGCCGACGTCGTGAAGCACGCCTCTGGCGGCGGCGCTGGTTGGCCTGATCAAGTTCGCGCTGGCGATCTTCGCTGCGATGCTCAGGGTGTGCCTTGAGCCATCGGTCAGGTAGCAGCTCGGAGAGCTGTTCACGCTGGTCCCTTGAAAGCGATTCGAACGGGGTTTGGGCGTCGCCCACCCGCAAGTACTCGGGAACGATCTGAGGAAGCCGGACGAGAACATCGTTGAGATACGGGGTGACGTGGACATGATTAGAACGAGCACTCTGGATAAGCGTGTACCAGACGCATGCCGCGCGACCACCCGCATCGCTCCCAAAAAATTGGTAATTTTTTCTTCCAATAACCGAGGGGCGAATGACTCTTTCTGCCATGTTGTTATCGATCGCATAGCGCCCGTCGGTTGCAAATCGCGTCATCGCGTTCCAACGATTGAGCAGGTAGCCGATCGCTTCGGCCAACTTGGTCGAAGGCCGTACCGTCGGCTGCACTTCGGTGAGACGATCGTGCAGAAGGGCAAGAATGGGAACCGACTCGCGCATGCGCACTTGTCGTCGCGTTTCCACATCGGCATCGGCCAGGCGATCCTCGATGTCGTACAGTTGCCAGATCCAAGCGAGCGCCTCGTGCGCAAGTGGCTGCGTTGAGACGGCGCACGCTTCGTCGAACTTCCGCCGCGCATGGGCCCAACAACCCAGATCCAGAAGTCGGCCATCCGATTCCTTGACTAGGGACGTGTAGACACTGTAACCGTCGGTTAATAATCCGCCTTGAAAATCATCAAGTATTTCCCGCGGACCTGCGCGGGATCGATCAAGTCGATAGTCAAATAGTTGGTACGGATGCTGGTCATCGCCAACGTAGACCCAGAGATAAACCAGCTTGGTCGCCCCAGCCCCGGGACGCAGGACACGGGCCGTGGTCTCGTCGGCCCGTACATAAAAACTATCCAGTACTTGGGTGCGAATCAGATCCCACACCGGCAGCAGACGCTCGCCCGTTCGCACCACGGCGTTGCTCAACACGCTGCGGTTGAACCACATCGTGGTGGTGGAACGAAGCTCTTCCTGGAGACGATACAGGGGCAGGTGACGCTCGAACTTGGCGTGTGCCAGCCAGGCTAACATGCTGGCCCCAAATATCCCTTTTTCGTTGATATTGGGTGGCTTTTCGCTGGTGACGATCTGCTGGCCATCCCGGCTAACAGGGCAACCGTAGGTAAACCGAACGTGCTCGGCGATGTAGGCGCTAGACTCAACATATTCTAGTTGCCGTGAGATCTGCTCGGAGATCACCGTCCGCTTGCCGCCACATCCACAAGGACAATCGAGTTCTTCCGGCGGCAGTGGGTGTTCAAAACGCTGGACCGGCAAGCACTCGGGGAATTCAAAACGTTTGCGCTTCTTACGGCGTTTCTTGCGTTTCGAAGACGATTCATCGTCTGGCTCTTCTTCGTCGGTCGCCTCGTCATCCTCGCTAATCTCGTTGCCCTCGATCGACTCGGGATCAAAAAGAAGCTTTTGATCGGGAGAAGGGATAAACCGTTCACGCCGTGGAGAAAAGAGTGCCTTACGGAGTAAGGTGATTTGCTCTTGCATCACCTCGATGTGATTCTGCAACGATTCAAGAGTTGCCTGTTGCTCGCTATTAACCCTTTTGAGATGTGCGATCTCGGCGCGCTGCACTTCGATCTCTTTTCGGAGTTTGTCGGATTCCATCGACAACGTTTCGGTCCTTGAAGGTGCGTCACGAAATGGCAAATGATCACACACCGTTGGTGTAGAACACACATGTTTATTTATCGACAATTCACGTTGCGCGTCAAGGTGGTTTCCAAGGCGATTGAGTAATTTGTTTTGCCTGCTCACGACGCCACCACTTGCGACGTTTGACACTCGATAGCTCGATGCCTTCCAGCAACAATCGCAGGTCGTCCACATGCAGTGTCAAGTAATCACCGGGGGATGCAATCGCCCCTCCATGGTCGGCGCCACGTAGTGTCTCGAACGTTCCTCGTTCAAGATGCTTGTAGAGGATGATCGTGCCGTCACCCGTGAAATAGAGTACCTTCAACCGGTTGCGGCGTCGGTTGAAAAACAAGAAAAGATCTCCGTCTTCAATCTGTTTGCCAAGCTCCTTTTCGACGATACCGATTAATCCACAAAAACTTTTACGCATGTCCGTGGGAGCCAACGCGGCGAAGACTTTTATTTGGGATGGCACAATCAACATGACGCCACCTCACGCAACGCCTGCAATACGTCCTTCACTGTCTCACAATCGGTGCCGTGAGGCACATCCACAAAGACTCCCTGCTGCGGCAAGTGAATACGCAGCGTGGACGCAGGTGTCGTCCCCTCGATCCGCACAGGCACCAGTTGGGTGCCCTGGACGGCGTTACGACTGGTTTTAAGAGACTTGGTCGAACGGCTCCCCTGCTCTGGGGAGGCTTGCTGCTCACGGAACTTACGCTGCCAGGCATAATAGCTGGTTTGTGTAATCGAGTTCTGGTGGCAAAACGCCGCGATGCTCAAGCCGCTTGAGGACTGCTGTTTCAGTAGGCCACGCCAGTGGGACTCTTGGGATTTGTTTCGATTGGTCATTGTGCTCGTTCCTGGAATAAAGGGAATGGTTCACCTCTATTAGGATAGCGCGCAATTTTGGGACGCTGTTCACAGAACGCTTACCAGGATTTGAAGCGGAAGGCCTTGCCCAACAGTATTCGCAAAACCCTCTCTTTCGTCTATTTCGTGGTTCTCTTCTATTCACCTTAAATAGGCTAAATTTGCCCCCTCATCGACTTGATTGGATAGCCTCACGAAAAATAGAATTGTATTCTTTGTGTCCTTCGTGCTCTTCGTGGTTCATTTTTCTTCCATCCCGTGAACGGTTACCAAATCTCAACCTCTAAATCACAATTGGGACTTGAGATTTTGGATTTATTTGATATTTGTCATTTGTCCTTTTGTTTTTCTTTGCGCCTTTGCGAGAGAATCCTACCCGTCTTTGTTGCGGCTCTGCCACACTAAGTCCACCGGTGGTTTCACCACTAAAAACCCCCAAACGGATCGTCGTCTCCTGTATCAGAAGGCTCCTCTTCGCTTGTGGGATCTTCTTTTTCTTCTTCTGTGGGCTGTCCTTCTTCCATAGCAACGTCTGACGGGAGGCCGAACGGGTCATCTTGCGATTCTTGAGCCTGTGCGTCTGAGGGCGGTCCGAACTCGACCGGTGTTTCTGGCCTGGGGCCCCTATTGCCAAAGCCGATAGAAGGCGAGTGTACGGTAGGCAAACGGACTCCTCGCCAAGGCATCGTGCTTCCCATAACACGTCCTAAAATGCCGAACAGTTTTCTAGATTCCATTTTACTGGAATCGGCAACGGAAACAATTTTTTTGTCGCCGGGAGTATCCTCACCGCGGGTCGAGGTCACTATGTCGGCAGTCTCAGGAGACTCCGGAGATGGTGCCGATTCGCCAAAGAGGTCGAGATCATCCGCTTCGGTTCCAGCATCATCGGGAGCATCATCGGGAGCATCATCGGGAGCATCATCGGGAGCATCATCGGGAGCATCATCGGGAGCATCATCGGGAGCATCATCGGGAGCATCATCGGGAGCATCATCGGGAGCATCGTCGGGAGCATCGTCGGGAGCATCCTCCGGTTCGCCAAACGGATCCTCTTCGGCGGAAGGAGTAGGTTCTGGTTGGGACAAAAGCGGGGCCTTCTCCTCTGGCACCGCCTCTTCAGCGTTACCGAACGGATCGTCATTCGCCGGCGGAGAAACCGTTTTCGGCGCCGTATCGCGAGTGATCGGCTCACCGAACGGATCCTCCGCAAACAGATCCTCCGCAGCTGGCACCGGCAGGGACGGCGGTTCCTCGCTTGGTGTTGTTTCTTCTACAGGCATCTCCATCCCAGGTTCGCCGAATGGATCTTCGGTGGTCGGAGCAGCAGCCGGTGGAGATTCCGCAACAGGTTCCGATTCCGGCGTTACGACCGTTGCCGGAGTAGCAGCCGATGGGGTGGCTTGAGTTCCCGACCCAATTAATTGTTCCAAGGGTAGCCTGACTCTTTGGCGAAGTACTTCCGTCTCACGTCTTTCAAGCTGCTCGTAACGAACCCGAGATCGGTTGCGACGTTGTTGCACTCGGTTCAGACGCGCTTCGCGGCGGAATTTTTCCAGCATTCGTCGCCCATCGCCTTGCACACGCTCGAGCGACTTGCTGACAGACATCTTATTGCCCGGGTTGTGAGCTTCGTAGGCAGCCCCGATTCGCATATCACTTTCCGCTTCGATCTGACGTCCCATCCGTACTCGCGTCATGCCACGGAAGTAAAACACGCGAGGATCTGTCGAGCCGGCCTGAATGACGCGGGTAAAGTACGCCTCAGCCTGTGACGCCTGATTGGCGAAGTAGGCATGGACACCCCGTCCATACATGGCTGAGAGTTCTGCAGGCTGCTGCGCCATGGCCAACTGGGAAGACGCTTGCCATGCCATGAAGAATAGCATGATGCCTAGTAAGCGACACGGTGAAGATAAACAGGTTTTGATAAAAAGACGCATAGCAGTTTCTCCGCGCTGTGTTACAAATGGTTCAAATTCTTTGTTTGGTGCAAAGATTTTCAATAGCCACAAAAAACACGAAAAGGAATAGCATTGCTAACGAATCACGTGGATGTAAATGATTGTCATCCTCCCGATTCATTCGCGCCAATTCGCGGACCATGATTTTTGTGGCTGTTTTTCTTTGATTTCGGTTCTGCTGCGCTGGGCTGATTCGTGGTTCGTTTTTTCAGTTTGAGTAGTTAAAGTTTGGCACTCGGGGACCGCAACTGATCAATCTGCCTGACAAGCGTTTGGTAACCCTTTTGCTCAAGCTTGATCACACTCTCAGGTGATAGCCCCATTTCCGTTGCCTTATCCCACGCCTTGATTGCTTCCGAGCTATTTCCTGCGAGCAACTGTGCTTGGGCCAGGTGGAAATACTTGATAGGAGTCGGATTGACACTCAGCGAAAGGAGCATGTGCTTGATGGCTGCCTGGTATTCTTTACGAGCGATTTCAACAACCGCCCTTGTATCGAGGATGTCGTCGATGGGCCCCAAAATTTCTGCTGCCTGATTGATGTGGCTAATGGCTTCATCGAGCCGCGTTCCATGAAGGGCCCAAATGAAACTGACATTGTTCATTGCCATCGCACGTAATATCTTGGAAGCATCATCATGCGCAAGTACTTCCTCGTAGGCCTTGATGCTCTGCTCGTATTGCCCCGTTGTTTCCAAAAACTGGGCACGAAGCAATTGGAGTCGTACCGACTCGGGATCATCGCGTAGTGCTGCCGAGGCAAATCGGGCAATATCGTCGTCGTATTGATCACCGATTTCAGTCCGTCGCCTCTGCAGCATTTGTACCGCCACATTTAGAATTTCGGTTTTTTTCTGGTCGAACAACCGTTGCATCAATTCAATCGCTTTTCCAGGATCACCATGGTCTGCCATATAGCGGACATACACCAGGACCTGCTCTGGATGTCGTTTGACATAAAAACTGTAGAGCTGCTCAGCCATCTGCTGATCGCCAATTTCTGCTGCGAACTGCGCTACCGATCGGATATCCTTCAATTGCTCTTCGTCAGCCAATTGCAGCCTGGGAGGTATCATGGTCTGCAGCAGCTTGCGCACTTCCGACAAGTCGCCCTGCCCAGCAGCTAAACGTGCTTGGAGTTTTGTCGTGGTCGAACTCTCAGGAGCAATTTCCTCAAGACGATTCAGACGTTGTTCTGCTTTGTCGAATTCACCATGGTCAATAAGCAAGGAAACATAGGTGGCCCAGACTTGAGGACTGGAGCCGTGTTGTTGAAGCATGTCGATCATTTGCGATTCACACGGAGTCCACTTTCCTGCTTTGTTAAACAAACTTGCCAACTCCAAGGCGTTCTCCAGTCCGAGCGGCTGCTCTTGTTTTATCTTGGTGAGCAGTTCGATTGCCTTCAGCGTAGATTCCGGTTCGTTGCGTGCCGCCAGGATCTTAGCGGTTAGCAATTCTTCGCTTCGGATAGGTCTACCATCTTTACGTGCTACGGAGAGTAGTTGGATCGCCTTTTGCGTTTGTTGGTAGTCACCCGAGGCAGCCAAGAGTCGAGCAACTTGCTCGCGTGCCCAGATAGCATTGTTGCTGTCCCCCGGGATTTTTTCATCGTAGGCGGCACGCAGGATTCGATTGAGAAACGGCGCCGCCTTCTGGCGGTTGGTCGGATCGCGCCCTGACCATAGGAGATAGAACTCTCCCATGCGTCGGGCAATTGGTATCTCATCGAATCGATTGGCAAAGGCAGAAAGATAGATATCCTCCGCCTCGCGCCATGCACTTCGCAGTTCATAATACTTTGCCGTTAAGAGCGGCAAGTACTCTGAATCGAGCTGCAACTGTGCTTCGCGCAGCGTCTTTTCGATCTTTTCTTGTTGCTTCGTCTCTAAATAGAGGCTCACAAGTTGCGTCCAATACTGCGGCTCCTTCGGGGCAAGCTCAACGGCTCTTAGCAACGATTTCTCCGCCAGTTCGTTTTCGTCAAGCTGCTTGGCGATGTTAGCAAACCAGATGTGCGTCGTAGGCTTGTCTTCGTTTCGAGCAAGTTCCTTTTTCGCCTCCTTGATCGCAGCTTCATTCTCGCCCGTTTTGAACAAGATGTTCGCCGCAAGTTGCCCCAAAAGTGCATTGCGTCTTGCCAGAGGTATTAGCTCCATCTTTTCTTGCGCTTCATCGAATAGCCCTCTCTCAGCAAGCAAGCGTACCTGCAGAACCACAGCGTTTTGACTAGGTGGCCCCAGTTTGAGGGCCGCGTCAAACTCTTTTAACGCAAAATCTTTGTTGCTGTCCAAAATGAGTGCAAGCTGGCCGTTGAGAATATGAAGCTCATGCCAGTCGGGTCTCTGTTTCAATGCCTCGGAAATCAGGTCGCGTGCTTCTTGAAGCTCTTCGAGGGTAATCTTTTTTTTGCTGTAGGCTATGATTAACCGTTTTACTTCTGTTATCAGATAGTTGCTGTCGTTCTTATCTTTAACAATCTCCAAGATGCGTTTCTGAGCTTCACGCATCGCCTCATCATCTTGCTGTTGCAGCGCGAGTTCAAAGACATGCATTCGCGTAGGGAGATTCGTAGGAACAAGTTCAATCGCCTCGTTCCAACATTGGCGAGATTCGTCGAAAAGGCCCAGTTGCTGAAAATGAAAACCAATGGTCGACCATAGGTTTGCTTGTTGGCTAGGCGGCCAATCTTCCATATCAAGAGTTAATGATTTCAATTGTTCCGGCAGATTTTCATCGCCAATGCTCATGAGCAATTCTGCTCGCATTGATCGAAAAACTAGAGTATCGCCATATTTCTCAACAACCTGATCCAACAAACCGAGAGCTTTCGCAGGGCCTTTTCCCGGTTCCGCCTGCAAAATTCTAATCGCGGTTAGTCGGACATTCACATCTTCCGGGTCAAGACGATAAGCCTCTTTAACTAGCTGGCGTGCCTCGTCAAACATCTCTCGCTTCATGAGTATTTGTGCGCGAAGCAAATTCGCACGTGCTTCGGGGACTTTGAGAGACTCGACAACATGATCAACCTCTTTGTCGATCATGTCCCAGTGTTGCTGGCCCTTCGGTTTATCAAGCTCTCGAGCGATGAGTTCATTCAATTTGCCCGTTGTCGGGCTGCTTGGATCAGAGTGCAATTTCCTATCAATACGATTTCTGCCTGCGATTGCCGGTCCGAAATCAGGGTTTTTTTCCAGCACTTGACCAAATGTTTCTCGAGCAAGGTCGAATCTGCCAAGCTGCTCATAACATTGACCTAGTGTTACACCTGCAAGCCACTGGATGCTCGGGAACTGATAGAGACGTGGAACAATCTCTTTCAGGTCCTGAGAAGCTTCCATCCATTGCTTTTGATCGAATTTGATTCGGGCACGCTCATAATCAACGACCACATCAAGTGCTGGCAGTTTCAGATCGGCAATCGCTTTCAGTTCACGCTCAATTCCTTCCAGGTCGTGGCGTGTAAAGAGGATATTGATTTTGAGTTGACGCAATTCGATGCTTTTCACATCAGGAAACTGCTTGATCCCGCGATCCGTTATTTTCAGAGCCGCATCGAGGTCCTTGCGAGTTGCCTCAAGCCGGGCAAGACGGTCGTAGAAGCCCAATTTGTCCGGATGTTGTTCGAGGCCATCGGAAAGTAGCTCGTGGGCTTTGTCGTAGTCATCATCCGCAATCGCAAAGATGCTCCCTAGGAAAAGGACCTCGGCGTCTGTCGGATCGATCGAAAAGGCGATTTCCAGTTCCTCGCGAGACTTCTCTTTTTCATGGATCTGAGATAGAAACTTGGCGTACTTCACGTGGGCATCGGCAGAATCGGGATTCATTTCCACCATTTGCTCGACAACTTTTTTGGCCAGATCCCCCTCTTTTTTTTGCCGACGAAGCACTTCCGCCAAGAGTGCATAGACCTCCGGCTGATCAGCAGTTTTTGCTTTCGAGGGATCAAATTCTTCCGTTGTTTTGTCCAAGCCAATGAGTTTGCAGCCATAGGCAATTCCTTTATTGAAGTCTCTTGTTGCAAACAGCGTTTGCAATCGCAAGGCCAACAGTTCCTTGTCATTTGGCTTCTTAGCAAGAATCGTGTCGATGTTTGAGACTGCGTCGTGCGGCCGTCGATACCGAATGAGCATATCGACGAGCGTTCGTCGAAGTTCTAAATTGTCGGGAACCTTGCGTACCGTTTCTTCAACAATGCCAAAGGCCAAGTCATGTTCTTCGGGCTCTGCATCATCGAGCTTTGAAATGTCAGCCGCCAAATTTGCTAGTTGCACACGCGCATCAAGATCATCTTTACGGAGTCGGGTGTAGTAATGCACGTTTTTGAAAGCCTTGCGCAACTCGCCCGCTTTGATCTCAAGGTCTGCACGCTCTTGGTAATCTTTGGCATTGTTACTGACCTGAAAACGCCAAGCGAAAACCCATGCAACAGCAATCACAATGCCAATGACAAGTACTTTGATAAAATATTTGTAATCGATGCGATAACGTTGCATTTCAAGAGTCCGGTATTTGTTTGCAATTATTTGAGCCGCAGGCGCTAGCCTCGGGCGATGTTAGGCGGTTGGCTTTCACATGGTGCCCGACGCTAGCGCGTTCGGCTCATGAGCCACCGAAGGGTGCAACCTGGGTACACCATGCACAACCTTCATCGTATCCGGGTGAACGCGCGTGTCAACGAGGATGTCAAGTCCCTATTCCACACAATCTCTACGATCTATCCGAACCCACCCTCAAAGGCTGTGATTTTTTGCGGGCTGGAACAAGCGGTAGCGCAGTTCCGGCAAATAATGCCGGAAAACGCTGGCACCTGCCGGAACTCACGTAGCTCGTTTCGGCCTACGATTTCTGTTTTTCAACACACCCGCTATGTTGATTCCTATGAGGGGTAAATTATACTGACTGACTACCCCTCTAACAGCCTGTTGAAAAAGTCGTCATCGTAACCCGACGCGTTAGCGAGGGACAAAAAACGCTTGTTTGGGCATCCCTCGCTAACGCGTCGGGTTACGAATTGCGTCAGATGTTACTTTTTCAACAGGCGGCTAACATGCCCCCCTTGAAACATGTCCTTGCCAATTGACAGAAAATCACGAATCTATTTATCTGGACACCGAGGCTTGGTGGGTTCGGCCGTGATGCGCCGATTGCAAGATGCCGGTTTTGGCAATTTGCTGACCGCGACTCGGCAAGAGGTTGACCTGCGCAGCCAGTCGGCAGTCGACCGGTGGTTTGCCGATGCGCAGCCGGAATATGTGATCCATGTCGCTGGCACCGTAGGTGGTATCCGGGCCAATGCGACCAGACCGGCTGAATTTATGTACGACAATTTGATGATCCATGCGACCGTGTTGCGGGCGGCTTGGCAGCATCGGGTCGAGAAACTTCTTTATCTGGGCAGTTCGTGCATCTATCCGCGCGACTGTCCGCAGCCGATGCGAGAAGATTATCTGTTGACCGCTCCGCTGGAACAAACCAACGAAGCCTATGCCTTGGCAAAGATCACGGGGCTCAAGTCGTGTCAATACTACCGCCAGCAGTATGGTTGCCATTTTATTTCGGCGATGCCGACGAACTTGTACGGGCCGCGCGACAATTTTGATCCACAAGATTCGCACGTGCTGCCTGCGCTGATTCGCAAGTTTCACGAGGCGAAGCTAGCCGGACAAACCGAGGTGACCATCTGGGGCACCGGCACTCCGAAACGCGAATTTTTGCACGTCGACGATCTGGCCGATGCTTGCTTGTTTTTGTTAGAAAAATACGACGAGCCGCAAGCCATTAATGTCGGCACGGGCGAGGATGTGGCGATCAAAGATTTGGCGAACATGGTTCGACAGATCGTTTATCCCGCAGCGGAATTGGTCTTCGATACGGATCAACCCGGCGGGACGCCAAGAAAACTGCTCGACGTGAGCCGGATTCATGCCTTGGGATGGAAGCACAACATCGAGCTCCGCGATGGCATCGAGAGCACTTACCAATGGTATTTGAGGCGCGAGTTATGAGGCGCGAGGCAGATGAGAATTTACCATTCTCAACCCGACGCGTAAGCAAGGGAATTACCCCGTTATCCTCAGTCCCTCGCTTACGCATCGGGTTATCAAGGTAAGTTCTTAACTGCCGCTCGCCTAACTATCACCGACGAAAGCAACATCATCGCCATGACCACTTACCCCGCTCGCAACGACCGACGTGCCCTGATCACTGGCATTACGGGGCAGGACGGATCGTATCTGGCCGAGCTATTGATCGGCAAAGGCTACGATGTCTGGGGCATGATCCGTCGAAGTTCGTCCTTCAACACCGCTCGCATCGACCACATTTACCAAGATCCCCATGAGAAAGATGTACGGCTGCGACTATGCTACGGCGACTTAAACGATGCTTCGAGTATCAACCATATTCTCCGCACGGTCCGGCCGCATGAAATCTACAACCTGGGAGCCCAATCGCATGTCAAAGTGTCGTTTGAGGTACCCGAATACACGGGCGAAGTCACCGGCTTAGGGGCGATACGTCTTCTCGAGGCGATGCGAGAAGAAGGCATCGAGGCCAAGTTTTATCAGGCGTCCTCCTCGGAACTTTACGGCAAAGCGATCGAAACGCCGCAAAAGGAAACGACGCCGTTCTACCCTCGCAGCCCGTATGCCGCAGCCAAAGCCTATGCGTTTTACGTCACACGGAACTATCGCGAGTCGTACGGTATGTTTGCTGTCAACGGTATTCTGTTTAACCACGAATCGCCGCGTCGTGGCGAGACGTTTGTCACCCGGAAGATCAGCCGAGCGGTCGCTCGCATCAAAACGGGTCTACAAGAACGGCTGTTTCTTGGCAATCTCGATGCGAAGCGCGACTGGGGTTTTACCGGTGACTATGTCGAGGCGATGTGGCTCATGTTACAACAAGAGGTGCCCGATGATTATGTGATCGCAACGGGCGAAACGCATTCGGTTCGCAAGTTTTGCGAGATTTGTTTTCATCGTGTCAACATGCCGCTCGAGTGGCGGGGGCAAGACGACCATGAAAAAGGCTACGGTCCGGAGGGTCAGTTACTGGTCGAAGTCGATCCCCGCTATTATCGTCCCGCGGAAGTCGATCTGCTCCTGGGCGACGCCAGCAAAGCCCGAAAAGAGCTGGGCTGGTCGCCGAAGGTCGGCATCGGGCAGCTTGCCGAAATGATGGTGGACCACGATTTGGGCGAAGCGGAGCGGGGGGGACGCTAAGCCGCAAACGGCCGCTTGCGGCTTAGCCAGTAATCATTGAACACGAACATGACCACCACATCCATCGAAACGGTTTTCTCCGCCCGCCAGATTACCAAGGTTTACCCCATGGGCGAGGTCGACGTGCATGCGCTCCGGGGGGTGGACCTCGATCTGTATGCGGGCGAGTTCGTCGTGCTGCTAGGTCCGTCGGGCAGTGGCAAAAGTACGCTGCTGAATATCCTCGGCGGGCTCGATGTGCCAACCTCGGGCACCGTCCATTATCGGGACAAGCAGATTACCGCGTTCGACGACACGGCCCTGACGCGTTACCGGCGCGACCATGTCGGGTTTGTTTTTCAGTTTTACAATCTGATTCCCAGCCTCACAGCCCAGGAGAATATAGGGTTGATCACCGAGATTGCCAAGAATCCGATGGACCCCAGCGAAGCATTGGCGATGGTTGGTTTGGCCGATCGGCAAGACCACTTCCCGGCTCAAATGTCGGGGGGCGAGCAGCAGCGTGTGGCAATCGCTCGAGCGGTGGCGAAACGGCCTGACGTGCTGCTCTGTGACGAGCCGACCGGTGCGCTCGATGTGCAGACGGGCATCCTGGTTCTCGATGCGATCCAGCAAATCAACAACCGCCTGGGAACCACCACCGCGGTCATCACGCACAACGCCGTCATCGCCGAGATGGCCGACCGCGTAATCCACCTCTCGGGCGGCGAGATCGCTGGTACCGAGCGAAACCAGCAGAAGCGACCGGCGAAGGAATTGGTTTGGTAGCTATTAGCTTTTAGCGGTTAGCTTTTAGCCAGAAAGATTGAAGTAGAAGTTGCAATAATTTCCTCTGGCTAACCGCTAATAGCTAATCGCTAACAGCTTTCCCATGACCGCATTGAATAAAAAAACACTCCGCGATCTTTGGAACATGAAGGGCCAGGCGCTGGCGATTGCGCTAGTGATGGCGTGCGGGGTGGCGCTGTTTGTGCTGTCGCGGAGTTTGTTGCTTTCGTTGGAGGTGACGCAGCAGACCTACTACCAACGATTCCACTTCGCCAAAGTCTTTGCGACGCTCAAGCGGGCCCCCGACTCGTTGAAAGATCGCATTGCCGAGATACCGGGCGTAGGCCGGGTGCAAACGCGGATCGTTGTGGGGGTGAATCTCTCGGTGCCCGGTTTGGACGAACCCGCTTCCGGCACGCTCGTTTCGATACCCGATACACGCAAACCGGTGCTCAACCAGCTTTATCTACGCCGTGGCCGGTGGTTGTCGCCGAGGCGAGATGACGAAGTGCTCGCCAGCGAGGCGTTTTCCTTGGCTAATCGGCTGCATGTGGGCGACCATGTCACCGCGGTGATCAATGGCCGTAGCAAACGGTTGCGGATTGTTGGAATCGCTCTGTCGCCGGAGTACATCTACGAGATCAGCCCGGGCGACATCGTGCCCGACAACCGGCATTTTGGCGTGTTCTGGATGAATCACGAAACGCTTTCGATTGCCTACGACTTGGAAGGAGCGTTCAACAACATGACGTTGTCGCTCATGCGAGGCGCATCGGTCGCGGATGTGCTGGAACGAGTCGACGACCTGATCGAACCGTACGGTGGGTTGGGCAGCTACGAGCGCAAAGATCAGCTATCGCACCAGTTTGTCGACAACGAAATCGAGCAGAATCGCAGTATGGGAATGTTTGCCCCGACGCTGTTCCTGGGCATCTCCGCGTTTTTGCTCAATGTGGTCATGTCGCGAATGATCAGCACGCAGCGCGAGCAGATCGCCGCGCTCAAGTCGTTTGGCTACTCGAACATCGAAGTGGGATGGCACTATCTCAAACTGGTGTTGCTGATCGTCGCGGGAGCGCTGGCGATAGGGCTTCCCTGCGGCCTGTGGTTTGGCCACCAAGTGACGGCCATGTACGCCAAGCTGTTTCATTTCCCGGAGTTTACTTTTCGGATTAGTTTTGCTGTGTTGTCCATCGCGGCGGTGGTGAGCGCAGGGGCTGCGATGCTTGGCACTTTGGGAGCCGTCTTGCGGGCGGTGCGGCTGCCCCCGGCCGAAGCGATGCGGCCCGAGCCACCCACCGGCTACGGTCCCACGGTGCTCGAACGGCTCGGATTGGGGCAGTTCGTACCGCCAATCGCGCGGATGATCTTGCGACAACTGGAACGCCACCCCATTAAAACGGCCCTCTCGACCATTGCCATCGCCTTGGCTGCGGCCGTGATGGTAGTAGGTAATTTTTTTGAGGACTCGATCAACTATTTGGTGGATACGCAGTTTCAGCTTGTGCAGCGGTACGACATGTCGGTGGCAACCACCGAGCTGGTTTCTGATCGGGCCATCTACGAGCTCGATAGTATGCCGGGCGTGATTTATTGCGAACCGAATCGCAGCGTGTCGGTCAGGCTGCGTGTCGGGCCGCGACATCGGCGAGTGGGCATCCTGGGGATTCGCTCCGACAGCCGCCTGTTTGGTTTGGTGAATGTCGATGGCAACAGGGTCGCCTTGCCGGATGATGGGCTGCTGATATCGAGAAAGTTGGCCGACGTATTGGCGATCCGACCGGGCGACTCGGTGCAGATCGAGGTGCTTGAGGGCAAACGTCCCGTGCGGCAGGCGGTCGTCGTCGACACGCTCGAGGACTTTGTCGGCTTGAGCGTCTTCATGAATATCGATGCGCTGGGCCGGTTGATGCGCGAGGGGCCTGTGGTAACCGGTGCCCATCTGATGATCGACCCTCGCTATCAGACCCAGCTTTACCAGGAGCTAAAAACCACGCCGCAGATCGCCGCGGTGACGGTCAAACAATATGCCATCGACAGCTTCAACAACACCGTCGGCGAGAACATGATGGTGATGAAGTCGATCAACTTCCTGTTTTCCTGCGTCATTGCCGTGGGTGTGGTGTACAACAGTGCTCGGATCTCGCTTTCCGAGCGAAGCCGCGAGCTGGCGACGCTGCGGGTGATCGGCTTCACAAGGGGCGAAATATCGGCCATTCTGTTAGGAGAGCTGGCCATCGTCACCCTGGTGGCGATCCCGCTGGGGCTGGTGATCGGATCGGGATTGGCTTGGTGGATGTGCAAAACCTTCGACCTGGAGATGTTTCGTTTTCCGCTGATAATCAGCAACTATACCTACGGATTTGCATCCATGGTGGTGCTGCTGGCGTCGATCGCCTCGGGATTGGTCGTACGACGAAAGCTCGATCGTCTCGATTTGGTGGCGGTGCTCAAGTCGCGGGAGTGAAAATATGATTGCTTTGTCGTGTGCTTTGTCGTGTGCTTTGTCGTGTGCTGCGTTGCAACACGGCTGGGTGGAATAAACAGCCGTGTTGCAACGCAACACACGGGGCATCATCGAAAACCTTCAACCAATGAAAAACATCGTGCGCAAGCTGTTGCTACTACTCTTGGCCGTTGCCGTCATCGGGGCGATCGGTTATGGCCTGATGCCGCAGCCGGTGGATGTCGACCTGGCCCAGGCCGAGCGCGGGGCGATTCGCGTGACGGTCGACCAAGACGGAAAAACCCGCATCCGCGAGCGTTATGTGGTCTCGGCGCCGCTTGCCGGCCGACTGTTACGAATCGAAATGAACCCGGGCGATCAGGTACAAGCCGGGAACACCTTGCTCGCGACGATCGAGCCGCGTGATCCCGACTTGCTCGATGATCGGGCCATCGCCCAGGCCGAAGCGCGCGTTAAGGCAGCCGAGGCAGCCGTTCAGAAAATGGAGCCGATGCTGGAAGAAGCGCGTGTGGCCCAGGAGTTCACCGAATCCGAGCTAAAACGGGCACGCGACGTGCGGCGTAAAAACCCCCAAGCAATCTCGAACACCGAACTCGACAGCAAACTGCTCGCCTACCGAACGCGCAGCGCCCTGATGCGATCGGCCCGACATGCCGAAGAGATTGCTCGATTCGAGCTTGACCAAGCCAAGGCAGCGCTGATTCGCTCGCTCCCGGAAGAAGACAACCCCGAACAGAATACTGAGAGGGGCAAAAACACCAATGGCAATGACCGGAACTTTACGATCCGTGCCCCAATCAATGGGCGAGTGCTACGCGTGTTTCAGGAAAGTAGTGCCGTGGTCGTGGCCGGTACACCCCTGTTGGAGTTGGGCGATCCGAGTGATCTGGAAGTGGAAATCGACGTACTCTCGCGCGATGCGGTAAAAATATCGGTCGGGGCGCCTGTTATGCTGGAGCATTGGGGCGGCGACCAACCGCTCCATGCCCAGGTGCGACTGGTTGAGCCATCGGCCTTCACCAAGATTTCCACCCTTGGCGTCGAGGAGCAGCGTGTGAACGTGATCGTTGACTTGGTCGATCCGCCAGAAACACGGCAGTCGCTCGGCGATGGATTTCGCGTCGAAGCACGCATTGTCATTGCCGAAGCGGAAGATGTTTTGAAAATACCGACCAGCGCCCTGTTTCGCGTAGGTGACGATTGGGCCGTGTTCCGAGTGCAATCGGGCATCGCTCGTCAGCAAGTCGTCCAGCTTGGCCTTCAAAACGGTTTGGCCGCCGAGGTGCTTGAAGGATTGGCCGAAGGGGATCGGGTGGTCGTCCACCCCGGAGACAATGTCGACGGCGGCACGGCCGTCAAACCGCGCTAAGCCGCAAGCGGCCGCTTGCGGCTTAGCGCTTCGTTGACAACCCGTACAACGTAACCGATGATGACAGCCGTGCTGCAACGCAGCACACGGAACATTATTCCCACCCGTAGCCGTTCACGGAATGAAAAATATTGAACCACAAAGGACACGAAGAGCACGAAGAAGTCAGAGGACAAATCGCTTGTTCCCGCTTCTCAGCGAACTCAAACGGAAAACCCATTCGGAGGAAAACCACGAAAGAGACGAAAACTACGAAAAAAGTGGGGGAGTAGGATCACAGGATTTGAAGCGGAAAGACTTGCCCAACAGGTTTCGCAAAACCCTCTCTTTCGTCTGTTTCGTCTATTTCGTGATTCCCTTCTATTCACCTTAAATAGGCTAAATTTGCCCCCTCATCGACTTGATTGGATAGCCTCACGAAAAATAGAATTGTATTCTTTGTGTCCTTCGTGCTCTTCGTGGTTCATTTTTCTTCCATCCCGTGAACGGTTATCCCCACCCCACAAACATCATGCCAAACAATAATAACCCGCTGGTCGGTGTGATCATGGGCAGCAAAAGCGACTGGGAAACCATGCGTGCAGCCGCCGACGTATTGGACCAGTTCGAGGTGCCGCATGAATGCGAGATCGTCTCCGCCCACCGCACGCCGCAGTGGATGGTTGAGTATGCCGAGTCGGCGGTCGAGCGGGGGCTTGAGGTGATCATCGCCGGGGCGGGCGGGTCGGCCCATCTGCCCGGCATGGTCGCGGCCATGACTCTGTTGCCGGTGCTCGGTGTGCCGGTGCAAAGCCGCACACTCAGCGGCTTGGATTCGCTCCTCTCGATCGTCCAAATGCCAGGTGGAGTACCGGTGGGAACACTGGCGATCGGCAATGCCGGTGCCCGGAATGCGGGCCTGTTAGCCGCCAGAATTCTCGCCGGCAGCCGGCCCGAGCTGCGCGAAAAGCTCGGGACGTTTCAGCAGCAGCAAACAGAAAAAGTACGTGGTGATAGATTGGATGAATGAGTGATGAGTGATGAGTGGTGAAGTCTGAAGTGGCGATTCATCATTCGACATTCGACATTCGACATTCGACATTCGACATTCAAAACGAAACCTCATCCCCTTCATGCCCCACCCCAATCCCATCCTCCCCGGTGCCACACTCGGCATCCTCGGCAGCGGCCAACTGGGCCGAATGTTTGCCCAAGCGGCAGCCCGGTTTGGCTACCAAGTGCATGTCTTTTCGCCGCGCAAGCAAAGCCCCACCGGGCAGGTGGCAAGTCGAGAAACCGTGGCCGACTATGAAGACGCCGCCGCGGTCGCCCAGTTTGCCCGTTCGGTCGACGTGGTGACCCTCGAGTTCGAAAACGTGCCGTCTGACGCCGTGGAAGTGGCCGCCCGCTACGCCCCGGTCCGCCCTTCGAGCGGCGTGCTGCATGTCACGCAGCATCGCCTGCGAGAAAAAGAATTTCTCCGTCGGTCGGGCATCCCATGTGCTCCGTTTGCGCCGGTCCGTTCGGCAGATGATTTGACCGCAGCGATTGCCGAAGTCGGGTTGCCGGCAGTGCTCAAAACTTGCAGCAGCGGCTACGACGGCAAAGGGCAGGCGATCATCCGCACGCCCGAAGAAGCGAACGAAGCGTGGAAAAGCCTGGGCCAACAACCGGCCGTGCTGGAAGCGTTTGTCGATTACCAGCAAGAGCTTTCCGTGCTGGTTGCCCGATCGGCCCAAGGCGAAGTCGCCTGCTACCCGCCCATTGCCAACGACCATCTCGATCATATTCTGGACGTGTCGACGCTACCTTACGACAAATGGACTTCCGACAAACTGGGGTCAAGAGAAGCGGAAGCAACTGAAATTGCCTGCACGATTGTTCGGCAGCTCGAAGTGGTGGGACTGGTTTGCATCGAGTTTTTTCTGACCGAGGATGACCGGCTGCTGGTCAACGAAATCGCACCTCGACCGCATAACTCGGGCCACCTGACGATCGAGGCGTGCGAGACTTCGCAGTTCGAGCAGCAAGTGCGAGCCATCTGCGGCTTGCCGCTCGGGTCGACGGGCGCCAGGTCGCCCGCTGCCATGGCAAATCTGCTGGGCCAACTGTGGGCGGAAGGAGAGCCCGATTGGCCTGCGGCACTGGGCGTGCCCAACGTACGGCTGCACCTGTACGGCAAGACCGAGGCATTGCCGGGCCGCAAAATGGGCCATCTGACCGCACTAGCCAATTCGCCTGCCGCAGCTCGGCAATATGTCGAATTAGCCCGAAAAAAGCTCGTCTTTTCTCCGCAACAGGCAGTGGATCCCACGAGTATTTCGGCGGCAATTACTACGCAGTTTCGCTAATCGTTACGGATGCACCGCCATAACGGACAGCAGCGGATCAAACAAAATTTTATACCAGATTACACCTTTGCTTCTCGCTGCAAAGGCTATAATGGCGCTACGCGAAAATCGGGGACAAGGCGCTGGGCCTCAATCGGTACGTTGCCGGTAATTACAGAACTGCTCGGTTTTCTTCCCCATTGGATAGGACGACCTAATACTACAGCGCAGGGTTTAACCACAAAGGCACGAAGGACACAAAGGTAAGAAAACACGAGTAAAGGAAAAACTGTTCCAATGCCTGGAATAAGCATTTGGACCTGCTAAGAGGTTGATGAGGTGGTAGCTTTTTTGATTTTCACAGCATTCTCCTGTCTTTCTTCGTGTTCTTTGTGCCTTTGTGGTTTGTATTCCCTGCACAGTAGTACTAAATTTGTCCCAAATTGGAGTTTTGACTATGAAATCTTTTAGTTTCCCGCTGTTGTTACTCGCAGTCCTCAGCATCGCGACCATCGGCTGCGCCGATTCGACAGCACCCGCAACCGATGGCGGCGAGTCAGCACCCGCTGCGACAGATTCGGAAGAAGCCGGTAGCGAAGAGAAGACCGAAGAAGCAGCGGCAGACGACGGCGAAGAAGAAAAGTAGTCGCTATCAGAGGACAACGAAACCCGCCAAGCCTAACCGCTGGCGGGTTTTTTTTATTGGCGCCGTGTGCTGCGCCCTTAGCACGGCTACTTCAACGCCACCTCTGCCCAGCAGTTGGGATCTTCTTCGTACGGAAATCCGGGACCGGTGGCGAAGGTCTGTAGGCCCAGCTCTCGGTCGGCCAGTGCGAAGGTAAATCCCAGCCGCGGTTCTCTTTCCGGATCCCCTGCAGGATCGTAGCCGCCGAGTGCTTCCGCCGGGACGAAGGCTGCTAGTTGGTAACCTTTCCTGGTCACCTTGCTGCGGACTTGCAACTCGCGCGGCCTGACCGGTCGGGCATTTTCCCGTGCCCGATTGATGAGCAGTTGATCGGCCACCGGCTGCTCGGCATTCCGCCCCCCGCCTGCGGGCAAGAAGACAAACCGATGACAAAACCGGCTCGCCCGGTGGACATTGGCACCAGCGCGCGTATCGATCCAAACCTGAAACCCGTCGCTCTCGTCAAGCCGCGACTCGCGACACCAAGGCCGCTGCGACTTGCCCTCGACCTCGACGGTCCAGAGCAGTCCCACCGGCCCCCAAGCCATCCGCACATCGGCAAACTGTCGCTCGCCATCAAGCTGGCCGAACGCCGGCAGCCGATAGCTTTCGTCGAGCGCCGGCAGCCGGTTTGCGGTCGCGCCCACCGGCCACAACGGTCCGCTGCGCTTGACATCCGCCGAAAAGCGAAACAAAAACCGCGGGGCAATCAGCGCGTTGGTTGGGAGCGCGTCGGTGGGCGTGGGCAATAGGCTCATAAACGAATCCGAACGCAACCTAGCCGTTAGCCGCCGGGCTTGCCCCGGCGCGTGAGCTTGTCTCGGCATTGCATTTGCGCGCCGGGGCAAGCCCGGCGGCTAACGACAAATCAAAAAAGGAACCGTAACACGGCGGCCGTGCCGCCATATCAATAATCCGAATCCGAAAGGGGCTTGGCCATGAAATTCATGACAGTCTCTTTGTCGCCCGTAAACGGATCGACAGCCTTGGCACCGTTGGGTGTCATGAGTTGCTGGTAGACCCGATAAGCAATGTTCTCATTGATTGACCTTGTATTACCACCCGCAAACACCACCTGAAACATCTCCGGATGACTACTCGCAGGGCGTCGAAAGGGAATACCTTGCATTGGAGAAGTAATGTAAGGCGTCTGACTAGCCCGCGAGTCCCTGTTGAACGACTGAAACTGTTGATCATTTGGTGCATTGCGACTATTACGATCATAAGTCCAGACCATACCAAAGGCTTGTTCAGTTTGAGCTAGCTCTTGCAAGTTGCTTGAGTCACCATCCCAAAAGGTGCTATACAACCAACTGTTGATGGGCCCTCCTGTCGTGCTGTCATCCTTGTGAATATTTTCCGAGAGCAAGAGGGTAGTCGATTCTCCGTCTTTGATATCAGCGCCTTTGCGGACGACCGTCGATGTTGCGATCAAGTTATGGCAGATACCGTTTGCCTTGGGTTCTAAATTTTGAGGATTACTAGAGCTGTAGACTAGTTGATAATCGGGTGATCCCGTGTTGACGATGTAACTCAACATGCCAAGCTGAGCGGACGGTTTTACATCGCTAGGGCACAAGAACACTGCGAGAACCGGAGGGGCATCGTACGGAGAATTTCCACCTTTGCCTCCATCAAATCCGTTATCGTTGTTGTTCGTTAAAAGTTGATCCCACAAACCTTGTTGGTCCATCTTCGGCAGTAACTTCGCAGCCCAACTGATGGCAAGCTCAACATTACTGGGATTACTAGGGCTAACTCGGAGTCTATCTTCATTATTGACAGTCACACCCGGTGCTAGCTTCTGCCACTGCATCCATCCCGGGTACGTGCCTTTGCCACTGTTGGCGTGGCTGGTCATGGCCGTTGCGAGTTGTTTGAGGTTGTGCGAGCAGGTCATCTGCCGGGCCGCTTCACGGCCCGCCTGCACCGCGGGCAGCAAGAGGGCCATCAGGATGCCGATGATGGCGATGACGATTAAGAGTTCAACCAACGTGAACCCACGGCGCAGCGAATTGAATTTTCTCATCTCTGGTTCTCCTCAAATTTGCCTCAGAGGGACTCTGACCCAAGCCACTCGATTATCACCGAAATCGGCCAAAAATACCAGCGATACGTGTTTTCGCCAAAATCCTGCGATCTCAGCCCCCGGCTTTGCCGGGGGGTTGCCTTACGCACAGCTTACTTCTTGCTTCTTCCGCAATTAGCCCCCGGCAAAGCCGTGGGCTGAAAAAGGGAAGAACAAAACAGAAGATTTCCCCACGTATTTTGCCTATACTGAAGGAATCAGTTGGACATTGATGGTTTTGCCCTTTTGTAGGCCGGAACGAGCGGTAGCGCTGTTCCGGCATGGAATGAGGGATGTGAGAACGTGATTGCCGGAACTGCGCGGAGCTTGTTCCGGCCTACAATGTCTTGCCTCCGCAGCCCGACGCTAGCGCGTTGCGGCTCACGAGCTTGGCGAAGCATTCTGGGGTGCATACGGTAAACAGAGAGGAACAAGAGACCAATGCGGTGTTTTACTATTTTTTTCATGTTGATGGCTCTATTTTTACAAAGCCAGGCAAGTCTTGCCGCCAATTGGTCGGTGAGCTACCTGAATGACCTCCCACTCACGACGGCCGGTACCGGCGTGACCGTCACCGAGATGAGTGGCGTCGCCTACTTGGGCGCATCGCCCGTGCCGGGCAAGCATCGTTTCATGGCGGTGGAAGAAACGGCCGGGGAGTTGGCGATTTTTGATGTGGCATTCTCCACGACGGGCACTCTCCTTTCCGCGGAGGCCGTATCAGCGGTGACGATCAATACAACGCTCGATTACGAGGGAATCGTCACCAACGGCGGCTCAGTATTCCTGAGCGAGGAAAATGGCCCGGGCGTGCATGAGATTGATCTGGCCACCGGTAATACTTTGCAATCGATAACGATTCCCGATGTATTTACCACCGAGGGCAATCTACGCGGCAATCGCGGGTTCGAGTCACTCACGCGCTCCGCCGATGGCACAAGTTTTTGGACCGCCAACGAAGAGGCGCTCACTGTCGATGGGCCTGCGTCGACAACGACTGCGGCCACAACAGTCCGCTTGCTACAGCTCGATATCAACGGCAACGCAATCAGCGCAGGCTCCCAATACGCGTATGAAGTGGAACCAGTTCATTCTACAGGCATATCGCCTTTCAGAGGACTATCAGAACTTCTCGCGTTGCCAGATGGAACGTTAATTGCGCTGGAGCGCTCATTCGCAGCTTTGGCAAGCCCGACTCTTTTCAACGCAATCTATGAGATCGATTTCGCAGGTGCAACGGACGTTAGCGTTGGCACCCTGGCTGATGGCTTGGATGGAGAAACGTTCACTCCGGTCGGTAAAGAACTGCTGTGGTCGGGACCGGCGGGTGGAGTCAATGGCCAAAACTTTGAAGGCCTTGCCTTATTAGGCCCCAGATTATCAAATGGAAATTGGATCATGTTGGGGACCGTCGATAACGGGGATCCCTTCAGCAGCAACACCATTGTATCGCTCGAGCTTTCTCCCACCACGCCCATTCCGCTGGACGATCCGACGGCTGATTTCGACGAAGATGGCGATGTCGACGGGGCTGATTTCTTGGCGTGGCAGCGTGGGTTCGGTGTCACTTCGCTCGCTGCGTTGGAACATGGCGATGGCAACCATGACGGCAGTGTCAGTGCAGCCGATTTGGCTTTGTGGCAAGGTGCCTTTGGGGCCGCTGCCACGTCGGCTGCGGCTTCTGCCGTGCCGGAGCCTGGGACGCTAATGATGTTGGGCGTTGCCACGATGCTGGTGGGAGTCCGGCGTGGCCGCCGGCGCTAACGGAAACATGCCGTGTGTCGCGTTGCGACACGGCTAGCCGTGTTGCAACGCAGCACACGGCGCGTTACGCAGAGCACACGGCGCGTCCCGTCAATGCCGGAAATGGCGGCGGGCGGTGAAAATCATGGGCAATCGGTGCTCGTTGCACGCGGCGATCACTTCGTCGTCGCGGCGCGATCCGCCCGGTTGGATGATCGCTCGGATGCCCGCCTCGGCTGCGGCGTGGACGGAATCGTCGAACGGGAAAAAGGCGTCCGACGCCAGTACGCTGCCCGTGGCCTGATCGCCCGCTTTGCGGATGGCAATCTCCACCGAGTCGACCCGGCTCATCTGGCCAGCGCCAACGCCGACCAGTGCTTCATCGCGGGCCAGCACGATGGCGTTGGACTTCACATGCCGGCAAGCTGCCCAGGCCAGGGCCAAATCGTTGCGGAGCGCATCCGATGGCTCGGCCTCGGTCACCACCTTCCAATCTGCGGTATCGTCGGGCAAATCGTCAGCCAATTGGCAAAGCATGCCGCCGTCGATCTGCCGAAACTGGGGTGCCCCTCGGCCCGGCATCACCTGGCCGACGCGGAGCAGCCGGACGTTTTTCTTCCACTTCGGTTTGGTCGTGAGAATTTCAAGCGCATCGGCGTCGAAACCGGGCGCGACAATCGCTTCGACAAATTTGCCCGGCTCGGCCAGCAGTTCGGCCGCGGCTGCGTCGACCGGCACGTTGAACCCGAGAATCGAGCCGAAGGCACTCACCGGGTCGCCATCCCATGCCTTTTTCATCGCTTCGCCGAGCGTCGCGGCCGTGGCGGCACCGCAGGGATTATTGTGCTTCAGCACCACAACGCCCGGCTGCGGTAGCGACCGGGCCACCGCCAGGGCGGCATCCAAATCGAGCAGATTGTTGTAAGATAGCTCTTTGCCATTGAGCTGCTCGGCATTGACCAAATTGGGCGATTTGGATTCATCCAACGCATACAATGCGGCCGACTGGTGCGGATTCTCGCCGTAACGGAGTGCCGCTTGCCGGCTTAGCGAGATGGTCACCCGCGGCGGGAACAAATCATCCGCGGCCCCCTCCAGCTTGGCAAAGTAACCAGCGATGGCCGCGTCGTACGCAGCCGTGTGGGCAAACGCGGTTCCCGCCAACTTGCGACGCAACGGCAACGTGGTGCAGCCGTTGGCATCGATCTGTTCGGCAATCATTCGATACTGGCCCGAATCGGTGGCCAAGGTCACAAACGCGTGGTTCTTCGCCGCGGCACGGACCATCGTCGGGCCGCCGATGTCGATCTGCTCGATTGCTTCGTCTGCCGTCACATCGGGTCGGGCAATGGTCTCTTGAAACGGGTAGAGATTCACCACCACCAATTCAAACGGCACCATGCCATGCTCGGCCATCGCCGCCATGTCATTCGTGTTGTCGTGTCGGCA
This sequence comes from Lacipirellulaceae bacterium, assembly GCA_965249435.1. Classification (GTDB taxonomy): domain Bacteria; phylum Planctomycetota; class Planctomycetia; order Pirellulales; family Lacipirellulaceae; genus JAJRWS01. The sequence continues at coordinate 239,358 of CBDFMC010000019.1, forward strand.
GAGGATGCCGCCATGCACTTTGGGGTGCAGCGTTTTTAGTCGGCCATCCATCATCTCGGGGAAGCCGGTGTGCTGGGCGATGTCGCGCACGGCGATGCCCGCTTCTTCCAAGTGCCGCCGGGTGCCTCCGGTGCTATAGATTTCGACACCGGCTGCTACCAGTGCCTTGGAAAAATCGGTTAAACCTGTCTTGTCGCTAACGCTTACCAGCGCTCGCTTGATGGGGGGGGAAGACATGGGGGGAAATGCGGATTTCGGAATGCGGAATTGTTGTGGGGCACCGTGTGTTGCGTTGCAACACGGCTACAACACACGACGCCCCACGATAGCACTTTCAGGCAAGCCTTTCAACGCACCGGTTTTCATGTTTTCGTGAACCTTGTTTCCATCGCTCGCGTAGGACAAACCAGCGAGCGAAAATCGACCCGCGGCCGCAAGCCCGGTATGGGGGGCAGCGGCCAACGGTTGAAAACGTGCTCGTTGACCCGGCGAAATAAAGCGCCGGATTCTTTTGGCAGGATGCTGCTCCCTTGTCACGCGGCCTGGTTAGCCGTCGGGCTTGCCCCGGCGCGGTAAGGCAACTGCCGAATTCTGATGTCCCAAATTTTCCCCAATTTGACAGTAACCCGAAGCGTGAGCGAGGGATTGTCGATGCGATCCCTCGCTCACGCGTCGGGTTACTATCTGGTATTGTCAGAATCGGCGAGTTGCCTAACTGAACGCCGGCTCCAAACGCCGGGAGAAGCCTGGCGGCTAACAAACGGACCACAATTTCGATTGGCGTAGACCAACCGCGCGATGCGAGCACCTCAATCGCGTTGATCGCTACGACCCGAAAAGTCCGGCGCTTCCGTGCATGGCCTACAAACATCGGCCAGTCATTCGTGCGGAAGCACCTTTGACGGTCGTGCGGCAGCCACCTGAAAACTAGGCAAAAATAAGGCGGATTGAATTTTTGACCCGCACCTTTTCATGGCCTATATTTTGATGGCGGGCTAGCCATATCCGTTGAAGCCGCATGTGGCCACGTGATCTCCCCATCCACAGAATAGACAACTCTATGCAATTATTACGACGTGCTTTTTTCTCTCTGGCTCTGATCGCCACGGCGATCGGCTTGGCGACCGTCCCGACGCAGGCGTGGTCGCAAGAGCCAGTGACCATCTCGCCCGAATCGCTGCCCGAATCGGGAATGCGTGTGGTGCTGGAAAAGGGCCAACGGCTGGAATCAAAAAAGCTCTGGGGCGAAGCACTCACCCACTACGAACATTCGCTTCGCCAACATCCGGGCGATCAAACATTGCTCCGCCGGCAGGATCTGGCCAAACTGCATTATAGCCTGGATCACCGCTACCACGACCACAGTTTCCGACAATCGGTAACCGATCTCAACCCGCGGCAAGCGCTGTCGCTCTACTCCGAATTGCTGCGGAAAATCAATACGCATTATGTCTCCACGCCGCCCTGGCATCGGATGGGTACGCGTGGCACGAACAGCCTGGACATGGCACTGGCCGACCAGAATTTTCTTGCTGCCAACGGTCTGCAAGCTTCGCCCGAGGCGCTTGCCCAGTTGCGACGAGAGCTCTACCAAACGCTCGGTCGGCGGACGATTCGCGGTCCCAACGATTTGGTCGCCCTCGCCGGCGACATGGCTCGGCTGGCTGAGCGTCGCGTGGGATTGCACCGCAGCGCGGTGACGCTGGAGTTTGTCACGGCCGCGGCGGGCGGCTTGGACGACTATTCCGCCTATCTCACCGCCGACCAACTGCGCGATGTCTACTCGCAAATCGAAGGCAACTTCGTTGGCCTGGGCGTCGAACTGAAAGCCGATCATGGGGCGCTGCTGATCGTGCATGTCATTCCTGGTAGCCCGGCAGAAAGAGCCGGCATCCACAAGGGGGATCGCATTGTCGCGGTCGAAGGCAAGAGCACCTCCGATCTGTCGACCGATGAAGCTGCCGCCATGCTCACCGGGGAGGAAGGGACTTGGGCCGAGGTGACCATCTTTTCGCCTGGGCAGGAGCAACGGGTGGTGAGCGTCCGGCGCGAGCATGTCGACGTGCCCAGCTTGGAAGACATCAAGATTGTCGACGCAGAATATGGCGTCGCCTACGTTCGCCTGCCAGCTTTCCAAAAAACAACCAGCCGCGATTTAGAATCCGCCTTGTGGGATTTGCACCGTCAAGGAATGAAGTCGCTTGTTCTCGATCTGCGCGGCAACCCGGGCGGGCTGCTCACCGCGGCGGTCGAAGTGGCCGACAAATTTATCACCCGCGGGGGGATCGTCTCCACACGAGGTCGTAGCCCCCAGGAAGATTTTGACTACCAGGCCCATTACGGTGGCACCTGGCAGGTGCCGCTGGTGGTGATGATCGACGGCGACAGCGCCAGCGCAAGCGAGATTTTTGCCGGGGCGATCAAAGACAATGGACGAGGCGAGTTGGTCGGCAGCCAATCGTACGGCAAAGGCTCGGTTCAGGGCATTTTTCCGCTCGGCTATGCCGGGGCTGGCATTCGGCTTACTACGGCCAAGTTCTACTCGCCCAACGGTCAGGCAATCAGCAAGCGAGGCGTTTCGCCCAACACCACGGTCCAGCAAGTCGCCCGGCCAACCGACACCGGCCTGATTATCGAGACCACGGGCCAGGACATGGTCCTGCAAGCGGCGATCGAAGCCGCCCGTCCGCATGAAACGGCCCGGCAACCTGGCAGGTTGGAGCGATAGCCGGAGCCGGTTGACGAGCTTGCCCAACAGCAAGATACTGTACGCATCTGGTGGTTATAGCCGCATGAGTTTGTGGGTCAAAGAATTAGCCGTCGGGCTTGTCCCGTCGATGCGCTTAAACCTACAGCGACGGGACAAGCCCGACGGCTAACGGACCGCCTACCGATTCAATTGGCTTAGGTTCCCCCCGTTTCTCTCTAGGTGGTTTCTGATGGCGTACGATGACGAAGATTTTTTGGGCGAAGAGTTTGATTTCGTCGACGAAGATGATGCGGAAGATACCGTGGACGAAAAGGATGAATCCACGTCGGAATCTGCTGATAAAGAAAAACGACGACCGCGTCGCAGCAAAGCAGCCGCTTCCGATTCGGACAGCGACGATTCGGACAGCGACAAGGCAGACGCCGCGGATAAAAATGACGGCGAAAGCGACCAGGAAGAAGCGAAAAAAGAGCCCGAGCCGGTAGGCCCGCCTGCGGATCATGTGGTGCATGTCTACGAATGTGGCCAGTTCAAGCGGACGATCCAACGCGAATTCACCGCCGAGGATGCCGAGGTGTTTGCCACCGAATACAACCGCACTGGAAAATCATACAGCCGAACCGCCCAAGTCGCAGTCCGTGATAGCGATCCGGCGGCGCAGTCATAAATCGCTAAGCCGCAAGCGGCCGCTTGGTGACCGTGACATCCATCTGCGGGAAGGGGATGTCGATGCCGGTGCGGTCGAGTTCTAGTTTTATCGTGCGGAGCAATGCCTGTTTGGCGCTAAAGAAGTCGTCATTACGGGCCCAGGCGCGGACCGACCAGTCGACGCTCGATGCGCCGAGGCCGGTAAGCACGACGGCAGGCTCCGGATTGCGGACAAACTCCGGCACCGTCTCGATGGCCCGCTCCAGTGCCGTGCGCGTGGCGTCGATATCCGCAGCGTAGGCGGTACCCACCTCGACTTCCACACGTCGAACGGGGTGGTAAGTAATGTTTTCGATCACTTCGCCGAAGACCGAATTGTTCGGGATGATGATGCGGCGATTGTCGAACGTGTCGACGAGCGTGGTGAAGAGCCCAATCTCGTAGACTTTGCCCGAGTGGCCCGCAAGGTTAACCACATCGCCCACTTTGTATGGTCGGAAGATCAAGAGCATCGCCCCGGCCACGAAGTTCGACAACGTCCCTTGGAATGCCAGACCGACCGCCAAACCGGCTGCACCGAGGACGGCCGCAAAACTGGTCGTTTCGATGCCAAACTTGCTGAGGCACGACAAGGCGGCCAGCAACAAGATCAGCCACCGCACCAATTTGGCGAGGAACTTGGAGAGCGTTTCGTCGAATTTCACGCGCCGTAGCGCGGAACGCGTGCCCATCGCAGCCCAGCCCGAGACGGTCCATGCCAGAAACATCAGCACCAACACAAACAGCACACGCAGGCCATAGTGTTTGGCGACGTAGAGCCATTGATCGCCATCAAGCGCGCTGAGATTGAAATTCCGCACTTTTTTGAGAGCATCCTGACACCACGGATCGCTACCTGGAATGAGCGGAGCAGCTTGAGCGAGTAGCGATAGAAACAGGGAAAACATAGTTGAAAAACCTCACGGATGCGATCAATAGGCATATTAGCCGCCGGGCTTGTCCCGGCGCGAAGGGGCCGTCACGCAAGGCCATCGCACGGGAACAAGTCCCACGGCTAACAGTTCTACCGATCAAATAAGGTGTCTGAAGAAATATGTCGAGACCAGCCTGGGTGACTGCTAGCATGGAGAGCAGTTAGGTATTGGCTATTAGCTGTTAGCCAGGGGAGAATGTCTAAGTTCCTCGCAAATTTCTCTGGCTAATAGCTAATACCTAACTGCTAACCGCTACCAATCTGTCTATGCGTGATATCTTGTGAATCGTATGATCAGCCCGCCATGGATTCTCCAGAAAAAGCACCTACTGCGCTACCGCCCGAACGTGGCAAGTATTCGCTGTCGCGGCTTTCCGCTGCGTTTGCCAAAATGACCGGCACCTCGCCGTCGGCTGTCGATTCGGTTGACAAGCAACATGCAGCCAAGCAGACGGAACCCACGCCGAGCGGCCTGCCCAGTAGCGATGCTGTAACGCCGCGAATGATCATCGAAGGAATGCTGTTCATCGGTGTTGAGCATCCAAAGCCGGATGATTCTCGGCTGAGCGCCCAATCGCTCACGAGCCGAGAGATGGCTTCCCCCATTCGCGATGTTACGCCGGAAGAAGTGGACCGACTTGTCGAAGAACTGAATACAGCGTACCGCGACGAAGGGAGTGCCTTCAAGATTGTTTTCGAAGCGGGCGGCTATTGCATGCGATTGCGGGAAGAGTACGACCGAGTCCGGGAGCGATTTCATGGACGGATTCGCGAAGCGAAACTCACCCAGGCGGCAGTGGAAGTGCTGGCGGTCGTCGCCTATCAGCAACCTGTCACGGCCGAGCAGGTCCGGAAGCTACGTGGTTCGCGCCCACATGCCATCCTCAGCCAACTGGTCCGCCGCGAACTGCTCAGGATCGAACGCCCAGCCGACTCACCGCAAAAACCATGGTACCGGACGACCGAGCGATTCAACCGCCTGTTTCACTTGCAGTCCCTTGACGACCTGCCGCGGAGCGAGGATTTGGACGATTCGTAACTGAATGGGCCATCGGCTGTCGGCAGGAGAAGCACGGAGTGATTATTTTTTCTAACTGATCGCCGAAAGCCAATTTTTGAATAATTAAAATATCCCCCAAGTATTTATGCTAAATGGACTTACGTCATATTTCCATAAAATTGCGCTATCAGCAAGACCCAAGACTGCTAGAATTCTCGATCCGCTTAACAATACTTAAGAAGAGGCATCCATCAAGGGCCCATCCCGCGAACCATTCAAGGCCATGCGAATCTAACAGGGACTTCTCCAGCGCGCGATCGCTTTCCCTTCCCAGCCACGGCGCCCGGGCGCCTGAGCTACTACGGCTCACCAGAATCCAGAAGCCATGTCACGTTGTCATCATCTTGCGAGCTTGCGCGCCATGTCGCCCATGGTATTGCCGTCGCTCTTGTTGTGCGATTTCGGCAACCTGGAGCAAGAGGTGCGCCGACTGGAAGAAGCGGGTGCTGGCTGCCTGCATCTGGATGTGATGGATGGACATTTTGTGCCCAATCTGTCGTATGGGTTGCCAATTGTCGAGGCGGTGCGCCGCGCGACCGACCTGCCGCTGGATGTACACCTGATGATATCCGAGCCTGGGAATTACTTGAAGCGATTTTACGAGGCGGGTGCCGACCTGCTGACGATCCATGCCGAGGCGGTGGACGATCCCCAGTCGCTGCTCAGAAAAATTCGAGAGATGGGCGCCGGAGCGGGGTTGGCGATCAATCCGCCGACACCCGTTGAAACCATCCGGCCAGCGCTCGATCTTTGTGACTTGGTTCTGGTCATGGGTGTTATGCCGGGCTTCGGTGGGCAGGCGTTTGATCGGGTGGCGCTCGAAAAGCTGCGAGAGTTGAAGTCGCTCGTGAGCGAGCAAGTGTTGTTGGAAGTCGATGGCGGAGTCAATGCCGAGACGATTGCCGAGTGCAGCCAAGCCGGGGCTCAGTTGCTGGTTGCCGGCTCAGCTATTCTTTGCCAACCCGACTACCAAGAGAGTGTGGCCACGTTGACGCAGTTGGCGGCATGTGGCGGTTGATATTTTTTGGACTCGAGATTTAACCCGATGTTAAACATCCTACTAATTCGTGCGGGTATGACCGAATACGCAAACCAAGGTCGTGTGCAGGGGACGCTCGATGTGCCTCTGAGTGAAGATGGCCGAAAGCAAGTGGAGCAGGCAGTCGAGCAGCTCAGCGATCAAACGATCGAAACGCTCTACTGCGGCCCGTGTCGCGCTTCCCAGCAAACGGCTGAAATCATTGGTAAAGGGCTCGATTTGAAGCCCAAGACAAACGTTAAACTACGCAATCTGGACCACGGCCTGTGGCAGGGCATGTTGATCGAGGAAGTCAAAGAAAAGCAACCGAAAGTCTATCGTCAATGGCAAGAACGTCCCGAGACGGTTTGCCCGCCTGATGGTGAAACGTTGCAAAGTGCCCGAGAACGGTTGCAGGCAGTGATCGCTAAGCTAAAGAAGAAGCACAAGTCCGGCACGGTGGCATTGGTGCTGATCGATCCATTGGCCCGATTATGCTGCAACCTGCTACGGGAAGACGGGCTGGGCGACTTGTGGCATGCAGGTGGCCACCAAGAGCGGATATGGGACTCGATTATGGTTGGCACGGAACCGGTTCGTGGTTGAGCGATGCGGCACCATTCAAGTGGGCAGGTGGCAAATGGGCATGGCTGGCCCTTTTGGTCGCGGGTATACTTGCAGACAACCATAACAGGAACGGACAAAACAGGAACGGATTGATGGCAGATCCATGTGCGTAGGCGAGCGGTAGTTGATAATTTACCAGAATACAAGCACGACGCGCAAGCGAGTGTGTGCATAAGACCCACTTGCTTGCGCTGCGTGCTGGTAAGTCCTTGTCTGCCGCTTGCCACTGAGCCAGAAATTTACGCATGTCCCTCTCCCAATAGTGCCCCCCATGGCCACAAGCGAAACCCACCAAGCCGACGACTTGTCGTCAGAAATGAAGCCGGCCCGTGAAAAGCGGGGCGTGCCTAGCGGTTTGTGGTTTCGTTGCGAAGACTGTTCGGGAATGATTTTTCGTAAGGAAGCCGAGCGGTTGATGAATGTCTGCCCCGAGTGTGGGTATCACATGTATCTCAGTGCTCACGATCGCATCAACGGCGTCTTGGACGAAGGTACGTTTGACGAGTGGGACGGGAATCTTGCCCCGCTCGACCCGCTCGAGTTTAAGGACAAAAAACCTTACAAAGATCGGCTTGAAGCCGAGCAAAAGAAAACCGGTTTGCGAGACGCGGCGATCACCGGCAGCGGCATGATTCGCGCTCGTCGAGTCGCATTCGCAGTGACCGACTCCCGTTTTATCATGGGCAGCATGGGTTCAGTGGTCGGCGAACGGCTCACCCGACTTATCGAGCGCGCCTCCCAGCAGAAGCTGCCGCTGATCATTGTGAGTGGTTCGGGCGGCGGTGCGCGGATGCACGAAGGGATTTACTCGCTGATGCAGATGGCCAAAGTCAGCGCAGCGCTGGCTCGCTACGACAAGTCGGGGGGGTTGTTCATCTCGGTGCTCACCAATCCTACCATGGGCGGTGTGGCCGCAAGCTTTGCTTCGCTGGGCGATATTATCTTTGCCGAACCCAAGGCACTGATCGGCTTCGCCGGCCCACGGACGATCAAGGCGACCATTCGCATCGAACTGCCTGAGGGTTTCCAACGGAGCGAATTTCTGATGGAACATGGCTACATCGACCGCATCGTGCATCGGGCCGATCTAAAAAGCGAAATCGCACGCGTCATCGATTATTGTGGTAGGTGAAGGCCAATTCGGATTGCGGAATGAAGACGAAATTCGCAAACCCCCAAGCCGACGACTTGTCGTCCCCCCCAACCCCCAACCACCAACCACCCACCAACCAACATGGGCATTAGCTCTTTTTTCAAATCGATTCTCGAAGGGGGCAAAGTCGACATTGCCCGACGCTACGAAATCCTTCGTGAGGCAGTTTCCGGCACGATGTCCGATTTCCATCAAGCACGTGATCGGGAAACCGAGCAAATCATCGGCCTGAAAATTCTCGACAAACAGAAAACCGATCAACTCGACATGCGATTCCGCGGTTTGGATAAACCGTGCGAAGGCGAAATTGCCATGTCGTTTGATCATCCGCGCATTGTCGTCACCCACGGCTTTGGCATCACCACCAAGGATGAACAGTTCATCGTCATGGAGTTTCTCGACGGCCCGGGACTCAACTCGCTAATCATTGGCCGTAGCGAATTGCTGAGCGGCAATCGGCTTACCCTAATGCGCCAAGCGGCCGAGGCGCTGCAGGTAGTCCACGAGGCGGGCTACATCCACCGCGACGTCTGCCCGCGAAATTATGTTTGTGCATCCGATGCTACGTCGTTGAAGCTGATCGACTTTGGTCTCACCGTACCCGCCCGCAAGGAATTCATGCAGCCAGGCATCCGCACAGGCACACCCAACTATATGGCGCCCGAGGTGGTGCGTCGCAAACAGACAGACCAACGGCTTGATATTTTTGCCTTTGGCGTGTCGATGTACGAGATGTTCGCTTTCGATTTACCTTGGCAACGAGGCTCTGACGGCATGGCCGCGATGAGCCATGGACAGTCGGAGCCTCCGCCGCTGGAAAAGTATTACCCCAAGATCCACCCGGTTCTGAAAGACGCCATTGCCCAGTGCATGCGTCCGGAACCCGACGATCGGATCCAGTCGATGAAACAATTTTTGTCCGCGATCCGTTCGGTTCGGCATGAGGATGTGGAGTAAACAGTGTCGCACTCCACCCCTCACAGCCCCCGGCGCAAGCCGTGAGGTTATAGGGGTATCGCCGACTTATAGAACCCCACGGCTTGCGCCGGGGGCTGAATTTGGTAGCCGTTCACGGAATGAAAAACATTGAACCACAAAGGACACGAAGAGCACGAAGAAGTCAGAGGACAAATCGCTTGCTCCCGCTTCTCAGCGAACTCAAACTGAAAACCCATTCGGAGGAAAACCACGAAGCCGCGGGGATTTTGAGGGGCTAGGGTTTAGGGGCTAGTCCCTTTCGTGTGTTTCGTCTATTTCGTGGTTCTCTTCTATTCACCTTAAATAGGCTAAATTTGCATCCTCATCGACTTGATTGGATAGCCTCACGAAAAATAGAATTGTATTCTTTGTGTCTTTTCTTTGTGTCCTTCGTGCTCTTCGTGGTTCATTTTTCTTCCATCCCGTGAACGGTTACTGAATTTGGAACTGCTGAATTTGGGTATATTTTCTCCTGGGGTAGCTAATCTGGCATATTGCATTCCGTGAGCCGAAGGGCTACACTGCAGGGCTTGATAAAAAATCGGCCTCGTGGTGATTTTTTTGTTCCTCTGAAATCGCGAGTTCTAGCTGAACCGAATTGCCAACTGGAGAGATGGGCCAGGTCCATCGAAAGCCATGACCATCGATAAAAGTTTGAAAGTTCGCCGAGGCGGCACAGGAAATCGAAGCGTGCTGACGCGTATCGAGCGACTTGAAAAGCTCAAGGAGGCCGACCGTTGGAAGGAAGGCGATCCGCCGTTGGGTCTGCCCAAGGTGCGGGTGCATAAATTGCAGATGAAGAAGAAAAAGAAGAAGGAAGAAGAGGGCGATGCGGCAGACGGCGATGAGGCGGCAGCAGCATCCTCGGAAAGCTGATCTCTCAAATGACCAATGACCAATGTCCGGGTGTCGGCATGAGTCGCTTCTTTTCAATATTGGTCATTGGGGTTTGGTCATGGGTCATTATCATTTCTTGATAATGTCGCGCACCGTGTGCCCGCCGGGGATCATTGGGAGCACATGCTCCTGGTACGGCACCTCGACGTCGAGTACATACGGCCCATCGTAGGCGATCATCTCCTGGATCGCGGGCACAAGATCGGCTTTTTCTTTGATGGTGCTGGCACCGCAGCCGTAGCCTTTGGCGATGGTGACAAAGTCGGGATAACGCTGTTTCGGGCCGAGGCCGTCGCCTTTGCCAAAGGTTTCCGGATTGTCAATCGGACCGAGATAAGTGTGTGCCCGATTGCCTTGCATGAACCGGTCTTCCCACTGCATGACCATGCCCAAGTGCTGGTTGTTTAGGAGCAGCACTTTGACGGGCAGTTTTTCACAGAAGCAAGTCCCCAGTTCCTGGATGTTCATTTGGATGCTGCCGTCGCCATCGATGTCGATCACCAGACGGTCGGGAAAGGCCACCTGGGCCCCCATCGCAGCGGGCAGGCCGAACCCCATCGTGCCCAGCCCGCTGCTGCTTAGCAGCCGGCGGGGCTTATCGAACTTGTAAAACTGGGCCGCCCACATTTGATGCTGGCCAACGCCCACGGCGATCACCGGGTCGAGTGCATGGGTCAGTTTCCACAGCTCGTCAATCGCGTGCTGCTGAGTGATGCCAGGAAACTTGAGGTCGTAGGCAAACGGATCGTCCGCCTTCCACCGCATACATTGCTCGACCCACTCGGAGATATCCTCGGGTGGCTCGACGATTTTGTTCAATTCATCGAGCACATGCTTCACATCGCTGCAAATCGGAATGTGGGCTGGCTTGTTCTTGTTCAACTCTGAGGCATCGATATCGACATGGACAATTTTCCCATGCTTGCAAAATTCCTCGACCTTGCCAGTCACCCGATCATCGAACCGCACACCCAGGGCGATGAGTAAATCGGCCTGTTCCACGGCGTAGTTGGCATAGACCGAGCCATGCATGCCAAGCATGTCAAGCGACAGCCGATCCGTGCTGGGAAAGATTCCCAGTCCCATGAGCGTGGTGGTAATGGGAATGCCCGTCTTATCGACCAAGGTCCGCAAGACCTCGCTTGCCTCGGCGGTGACGATGCCGCCGCCTGCGTAGATGATCGGCCGCTTGGCTCGCCGGATTGCCGCAGCGATCTGGTTGATCTGCTCCGGCTTGGCCCGCGGCGATTCAAATTGGTAACCTGGCAGATTGAGCTCGACGTCGTAGTCAGGAATGCAGGATTCGAGCTGCACGTTTTTTGGCACGTCGATCAGCACCGGACCAGGCCGACCGGTCGTGGCGATCAGATGGGCTTCCTTCACCACCCGGGCCAGATCGTTCACCTCGGTGACCAGATAGTGATGCTTGGTAATGCCACGGCAAACTTCGACGATGGGCGTTTCCTGAAAGGCGTCGCTGCCGATGCTCGCGGAATGGACTTGGCCGGTGATGGCGATCATCGGGACGCTATCGAGCTTGGCGTCGGCAATGGCGGTCACCAGATTGGTGGCTCCTGGCCCGCTGGTAGCCATGCAGACTCCTACCTGGCCGGTGCTACGTGCCATGCCTTGGGCAGCAAAGCCACCGCCCTGCTCGTGCCGGGGCAGAATGGTTCGCAACTGGTCTCGAAATCGGGTGAGTGCCTGGTGCAGCGGCATGCTCGCCCCACCGGGATAGGCAAAGATGGTCTCGACGCCCAGATGCACAAGCGACTGGACCAGAATATCAGCCCCAGAAGCCAGCTCCCCTTTGGTTTGAGATTTCGTCATTCCGGATTCCGTTTTCGTCGCCACTTTTCACCTCAGATGGGTCACTGCGTGTCTGTATGCTCCAAACCCGTTCATGGTAAACGGGTTGGGTGAGCAAGTCAAAAGCGGAAAGCGGAAAGGGGAAGGGGAAAATCGACAAGTATGGATCACTTCCCTCGGCTTTCCACGTTCCGCTTTCCGCTTTCCCCCCCTACCTATTCTTTGCCGACTCGACGTGGGATCGAGAACGAATAGATGACCACAACCGCACCGCCGGCCATCAGGCTCCAGGGGGCCCATTGGGGTGGAACGATTTCCTGCTGGGCAACGGTGGCTTCTGATCTCTCGGGGCGTTTCAGAACGGCCTTCTCGATGGCCAGGGCTTCGACGCCCAGTAGCAAGCAGTAGGCACCCACCGCCAGAAATAGCGATCGAAACATGGCTTGGCTCCTTGCTTGGGAGGATACGGGGGGGTATTGGGAGAGGAATATTCGTCTATCGGTAGCATCGGCTTGCGTTGCTGGCATTCTCCACCATTCACAAGGGACACAAGGCTCGCCCGATGCCGTCTGCCGACGGTCAAACCGGTCGGTTCGGTTATTCCGCGATTGCCGGCACTCCACCTTGAACCGCAATGGACGATGCGGTACCATCCGCCGCCCTAGTGCTTTGTCACAGCTAAGAATTAGGATTGAGCAGATTAGCCGTTTTGGCGCTAGCCACGGTTATTGCTGCATGAACCGGGGCTAGCGCCGTGCGGCTCACCCAAAAAATCAAGACCTGAAGACACACGCGTTGCGTAAGGAATTTACTCCATGGCCGAGCCGCTGACTGTCATCATCCCGTGCAAAAACGAACGGGCTAACATTGCCGCCTGCATCGCATCGACTCGGCTGGTGGCCGACGAAATACTGGTAGCCGACAGTGGATCAGACGACGGCACCCAGGAATTGGTTCGCGCGATGGGCGATTGCCGGCTCGTCGAGCGCGACTGGATCGGCTACGCGGCATTCAAAAACTGGGCGATCCCCCAGGCAACCCATCCTTGGGTGCTGATTGTCGACGCCGACGAGCGCGTCACGCCCCAGTTGGCTGAAGAAATTAAATTGGCACTGGCGGAAACACCAGACCACATCGATGGCTATTGGGTGCCGCGCCAAAATCATTTATTAGGCCATGAGGCAACGCATGGCGGTTGGGCCAGGGACCGTGTGTTTCGTCTGCTGCGTCGCGACCGCTGCCGGTACAAGGCGCGGCTGGTTCATGAAGAAGTCGATGTCCCCGCTCGGAATGCGGGCGCGTTGCGCCAACCTCTGCTGCACTATACATTTTGGACGTGGGACCAATGGCTAGCAAAAATCGGCCAATACGCCCAACTCGATGCCCAGCAGCAATTCAAAAAAGGCCGCAGGCCGAGTTGGCTGCGGATGCTCGTGCAGCCGCCGCTGCGATTCTTACGCGATTTTGTCCTCTATCGCGGTTTCCTTGACGGGATGGTGGGACTGCAAATCTCCTGGTCGTCGGCTTTCTATTGTTTCATGAAACAAGCCCGGCTATGGGAATTGCATCACGGGAAAAACCTTGAGACGGTCGAGGCAGATTCCCAGTCGCTCGCGGCTTAGCGATCCAGTCGCTCGCGGCTTAGCGATCCAGCCGCTTGCGGCTTAGCCGTTTTGCTAAGCCGCAAGCGGCCACGTCGTGATAAACCGCCAGCATGTTGCGAACCATCTGCTCGGCTGAAAAACCGCGCTCCGCCCGCGCTCGCCCCGCAATTCCATACTCCTGTCTGAGTTGCTCGCTGCCAAGCGCCTCGGTAATCGCACAGGCGAGTGCGGCCGAATCATTGGGCGGAACCAACCAACCCACGGTCGGCCGGTCGTCCACAGGCCCCAGCATCTCGGGAATTCCACCCGCATCTGCCCCGACGACCGGCTTCTCTGCGAACATCGCGTCGAGCACCGAGGTGCCCAATCCTTCGGCCGGCGATGCCAGCACAAACAAATCGCAAGCAGAGATCAAATCGGGGATATCCGTGCAGTAACCAAGAAATTTTACTGAGGCCCGGATGCCTAAATTCTCGGCAAGCTGTTGGAGTTTTTTTCGCAACGGCCCGTCGCCCGCGAGCACAAGCACCGCTTTGGGGAACGTTTTTTTCACCGTCGCCATCGCTTCAATCAAATGGTGGTGCCCTTTGTAATGGGCCAATTGGCCTACGCACAGAACCAAGGGCAAGTCTGCCGAGACGCCCAAGGACTGGCGGCCTCGCGCCGCATCGCCCCCGGCCATCCGCTCGGGGTCGATGCCCGAATGGACCACGCGGAGCATTTCCGGTGGTATACCTGCTTCTTGGCACACACGAGCGATCGCATGTGACACGCAAATAACTCGATCGCACCATGCCAGATACTTGCCCACCGAACGGATTCCAAACAGAACGCGCCTCGATGCGATGTGGCCCGAGGGGGGCAACTCCCCTAGAAATGGACCTAACCAAGGCACCGATGCAACTCGGGCGATGGCCAAACCATGCGGATCGTTGGCATGGATAATGTCGGGCGCAAAGTCGCGCATTGCCTGCCGCAGACGCCACAAGGTACGCAGGTTGCGTGCCGAACCGGGCAGCAGAATCATCGGAAAACCGGCCCCTTGCATCCGCGCGGCAAAGCGACCCGACGCCCTAGCGGCGATGCGACATTCGTGCCCCTTCCGTCGGGCACCCTCGGCCAACAGCCTCAACTGCTCTTCACCACCATGCCAACCCCGTTCGGTGGAAATGTAGAGAATTTTCACAAAGAGGCGCGAGTTGTGAGGCGCGAGGCGCGAGTTTTCAGGATGTTTATTCTCACTGCCGAAAATTGTTGCACTTCCGTCAGTCCATGGCAATAGGCGTGGGATGGGCTCTAAGTTGCTCGGCTTTTCGACGACAAGTTGCTCGGCTTGGGAATTGCCCGCTTTCGGCTTTCCGCTATCCGCTTTGGCCAGTAGAATCACCCATATACCCATGGATGCAGTGATTGCGGCCAGCTCCGCGGTGGAAGGTTTTTCAGCCGCGCCACTGCGAGAGTTGGCCCTCCATCTTGAGCGGCATGAAGGCTTCGCCGAGGTGCTGGCCAGTTTGCAGGCAGGACATGGCGGTACGTTGGGAGGTGTCTGGGGTTCGTCCTGCGCGCTGGTCGCTGCGGCCGTTGCCCGTGCATGTTCATGCCAAGAGCAGCCGGGCACGCTGGTCATCGTGCTTCCCCATGCGGGCGACATCGACGACTTCTGCGACGACCTGAATCTCTTCACCGATCTGACCGCCTTGCAGCTACCCGCCTGGGAAAGCGACGCGGGCGAGCGCGTGCTGCACGACGAAATCTACGGCCAACGACTCCGCGTGCTGAAACAATTCAAACAGCTCACCGCGGCTCCCGCACGCGGCTACGATCCAACCACCAACCCCCCGGTCACCGCCCCCAGTATTTTAGTCACGGCCATTCAAAGTTTGATGCAGCCGGTGCCGAGCCGCGACGCACTCGACGAAGCGACGCGGCAAATTGCCGTGGGCGATTCGGTCGATCTGGATGAACTGACCAAGTGGCTGGCCGAGCGCGGTTGCCACAGCACGACGGCTGTCGAACTGCCTGGCGAATTTTCCTTGCGCGGTGGGATACTCGACATCTTTCCGCCCGATGCACTCGATCCGGTGCGGATCGAACTGTTTGGCGACCAGGTGGAATCGATTCGCCCGTTTGATGTCGCCTCGCAGCGGAGTTCCGCCACGCGAAAATCGGTCGACCTCACGCTGCTCAAGCCAACCTCAGCCGACCGCACGCACATCGCATCGTACTTGCCGGCGAGTAGTTGGTTTCTGTTGGTCGAGCCGAACCAGTTGGAGGAAGAGGGCCGATATTACCACCAGCGTTTGGAACAGCCGGAAAACTTTTTTGCGACGACGACCGCACTCTCCGAGATCTACAAATTCCCTTCGGTCACCGCCGCGGGTATCCCAACCGGCTCGTACGAAACGACGGCTCACTTGCAGTTCGAGTCGATCGAGCAGTTCAGTGGCGAAGTCGGGCGGGTTCGGGACGAACTGGAAACAGCCACCGAGGGGCAACAAGTTTACTTGGTTTGCGAAACCGAAGCAGAAGCCGAACGACTCGCCGAGGTGTTTCGTTCGACCCAATTGGTGGCGGGCGGGCGTCTGCACTTTGTCGAAGGCCGGCTGACTGGCGGGTTTCGCATCGGCTGTGAAATCACAGGCCAGGGCGTCGTGCTGGTCAGCGCGTCCGAACTTTTCCAACGCCACGAATTGGCCCGACCTTCGCTGCGAAAACAGGGCCGAGCAATCGACAGCTTCCTGCAACTCCGCGAAGGTGACCTGATCGTCCACGTCGCCCATGGCGTTGGCCGATATCGCGGGCTGAAGCTGCTCGAAAAGGAAGGCCGAGCCGAGGAGCACCTGGAGCTGGAATTCCACGGCGGAACGCGGATTTATGTCCCCTCGAGCAAGATCGAGTTGGTGCAAAAGTTCGTCGGCGGTCGCAAAGCAAAGCCCCGGTTGGCGCGCATTGGGGGAAAAACATGGGTGCGGCAAAAACAGGCGGCTCAACAGGCGGTCACCGATCTGGCGGTTGAAATGCTCGATCTGCAAGCCGCTCGTGCCTCCCGACCAGGGTTCGCCTTTCCTGCCGATAGCACCTGGCAACGCGAATTCGACGCCGCTTTTCCCTACCAAGAAACGCCCGACCAGCTCGACGCCATCCAGTCGATCAAGTTCGACATGGAGCAAACCAAGCCGATGGACCGGTTGCTCTGCGGCGACGTCGGCTTCGGCAAAACCGAGATGGCCATTCGCGCCGCGTTCAAAGCGGTCGATACCGGCTACCAAGTCGCCGTGCTCGTGCCAACCACGGTGCTAGCCGAGCAACATCAGCGAACTTTCTCGCAGCGGATGGCCGAGTTTCCGTTCGAGATTGCCGCCTTGTCGCGGTTTTGTACCAAAAAACAGCAACGCGAAATCATCGGGCGCGCGGCCGAGGGAAAAATCGACATCCTCATCGGTACGCACCGGCTTGTATCGCCCGACGTCGAGTTTCAGAACCTCGGCTTGATCATCATCGACGAAGAGCAGCGGTTCGGCGTGGCGGTCAAGGAACGGCTGAAGGCGTTGCGCGGGAGCGTGGATGTGCTCACCATGACCGCCACACCCATCCCGCGAACGTTGCACATGTCGCTGCTGGGGGTGCGAAGCATTTCCAATCTGGAGACCGCTCCCAAGGACCGACTCGCCGTCGAAACCCGCGTCGCCCGATTCGACGATGGACTAATCCGCCACGCGGTGCTGCGCGAACTGAATCGCAACGGACAGATTTTCTTCGTTCACAATCGGGTTCACGACATCGAGGCAGTCGCCGCCCGGTTGCAGCGAATTGTGCCCGAGGCAACTCTTGGCATTGGCCATGGACAAATGCCCGAGTCGCAGTTGGAAGAAGTGATGCTCGGCTTTGTGAATCGCCAGTTCGACATCCTGCTCGCCACGACGATCATCGAAAGCGGGCTCGACATCCCCAACTCCAACACGATTTTCATCGACGACGCCGACCGCTACGGGTTGGCCGATTTACACCAATTGCGCGGTCGCGTAGGTCGGTACAAACATCGGGCGTATTGCTATCTGTTGGTCGACGAGAACAGGCACCTGTCGCCCGAGGCGGCAAGACGACTGCGTGCGATTGAGGAGTTCAGCCAAATGGGTGCCGGTTTTGCGATTGCGATGCGCGATCTGGAGCTTCGCGGGGCGGGCAATTTGCTCGGCACCCAGCAAAGTGGGCATATTGCCGCGGTGGGGTACGAGCTTTACTGCACGCTGCTCGATCGGGCGGTCCGCCAACTGAAGCAATTACCCCCCAAGGATTTGGTCGACGTGTCGATCGACCTGCCGGTCCAAGCTTTTTTCCCGCGACAGTATGTACCCGACATGCGAACAAAGATCGATCTCTATCGCCGTTTGGCTCGGCTGACGATCGAAGCGGAGTTAGACGATTTTGCCGGCGAGTTGGCCGATCGGTTTGGTCCGTTGCCCGATACGGTCCAGCGACTAGTAGAGCTTGCCCGGGTGCGGATTTGGGCACACCACCATCGGGTCCACTCGGCGCATGTCGAGGACCGCTATCTTGTTTTGGGCTACGGCGACCGGGCACAAATCGACAATCTGCGGCAGCGCAGCGGAGAACGGCTGCGGATTGTCGACGCCCAGTCGGCGTATCTTCCGTTAGGCAAAGGGTTTAGTGAGGATGGAGTACTCCTGGGTGAGCTGAAATCGCTCTTGCGGCCCGAAGGGGATGATCGCTAGAATCCCGCCGCTTTTCTCTATCGTGATCTACTGAAACTCAGGGCCTGACTCGTCAAGCGAGGATTCTGTTGAAAGCTGTATTTAGTCTTCCTACGGGCTGTGCATTGGGATGCTTGCTGCTTGCCAGCATGGCCAGCGCGCAAGCGCCCTTTGCGCCGCCTCCCACGCCAACATCGCAAAGTGCGTCGCAAGTGCGCGGGATTTACGATCCGGCTCGCGGTGTTGGAAATGCGAGCGATTCCGGGGTCGGCGATTCCGGGGTCGGGGACGCCCCGGCTCGCAAAAGTAAAACCACCAATCTCCAACCATCAACTACTGACGCCACACCACTTGCCGGGGGGCAAATCGTTGCCCGCGTGGACGGGCAGGTGGTGCTTGCTAGCGATGTGCTTTGGCAAGTGAATCTGATGATCGAGAAAAATCGTGATCGGATTCCTCCCGCAGAAATTGAAGTCGCCCGGCAGACGTTGCTGCGGCAGCAAGTGCTGGGGCTGCTCGACACGAAACTGCTCTATGCCGATTTCCGTCGCACCGTACCGGCCGAGAATATCCCCAAAGTCGAAGAGAATCTGGAAAAGCCCTTCGAAGAGCATGAGATTCCTCGGTTGCAAAAAATGCTCGACGTGACAAATCGCCGCGAGTTGGTCGAGTTGCTTGAGCAAAATGATTCGTCGCTCGAGGATGTCAAAAGGCTATTCAACGAACGGACCGTTGCCGGCGAATGGCTTCGGCAGCGCTTGCCTAAGCCCAAACCGATAACCCATGAGCAAATGCTCGACTACTACCAAGCGCATCTCAAAGAGTACGACTACCCGGCGCAAGCACGCTGGGAAGAGTTGATGGTGCGGTTTGATCGCTACGGAGGCGATCGGGCCGCAGCTTGGCGGGCGATTGCCGAAACGGGTAACCAACTGTGGCAACAAGTAGCCAAGCAGCCCGGGGTCCGTGGTGCGGTGTTTGCTAAGATCGCCAAGGAAAAATCGCATGGCTTCACTGCGAAAGAGGGTGGTCTGCACGAATTGACCATCTGCGATTCATTGCGTTGTCAGAAGCTGAACGACGCACTGCTTTCGCTCCAAGTAGGACAACTGAGCAACATCATCGAAAGCGAGCAGGGTTTTCACATCGTTCGCGTGCTCGAGCGCAAAGAGGCTGGTCGGACGCCGTTCACCGAAGCCCAGGCAGCCATTCGCAAGAAATTGGTCGCCGAAGAGCGTCAAGGCCTTGTCTCCAAAGAATTGCAAAAAATCCGCAAGAATAGCCGAGTCTGGACCGTCTTCGACGGCCATCTAGGTGCCGACCAAATAGCCCGCCCCCCCGGCGGCAGCCAACGGCGCTAACAGGCCGCTTGCGGCTAAGCCGCAAGGGGCCGGGCATTCTGCCCCAACCCCCACGCTCGTCAAAACCCGCAGTCACGTCGCAAAAGGCAAACCCTCACAAAGGTTTGCGCTGCGCGTGCATCGAGGCCGATTGAAATAATGACGGGCCACCGGTACACTGCAAGGATATCTATTCTACACTCTTGCCGGTAGCTTGGGAGTGTTGGGACACATCCAATTCGGGCAGGAGAAAGACATGAGCACCACGCTGGAAAGGACAACCTCAATGGCCGAGGTATGTAAAATAATCGTTGGAGAGCAAGAAATTGAAGTGCCAGTCGTTGTCGGTTCCGAGGGCGAACGGGGAATCGACATCTCCAAGCTGCGAGCGACGACCGGTCTGATTACCCTAGATCCTGGTTATGTCAACACAGGCTCAACAACCAGCGCCATCACCTTTCTCAATGGTGAAAAGGGCGAACTTTTCTATCGCGGCTATCCCATCGAGGATCTGGCCGCGAAGTGTGATTTTGTCGAGGTGGCTTACCTGCTGATCTACGGCGAATTGCCCGATGCGAAGACGTTGGAAAATTTCCGCCTTGCTTTGCGGCGTCACACGTTGCTGCATGAAGACATGCGGCTCTTCTACGACGGCTTTCCTTTCGATGCCCATCCTATGGCGACGCTCAGCTCGGTGGTGGGTGCCCTGTCGACATTCTACCAGGATGCCCTCGACCCGGGGAATGAAGAGCATGTCGACCTGACCATATTACGTTTGCTAGCCAAGCTGCCGACGATCGCCGCGTATGCCCATAAGAAATCGATCGGTCATCCCTATGTCTACCCTAGCAATGAGCTCTCTTATTGCGAAAACTTTTTGCGGATGATGTTTTCGTTGCCGACCGAGCCGTACGAGATCGACCCCGATTTTGTCGAGGCGTTGAATCTGCTGTTCATCATCCATGCGGATCATGAGCAGAATTGCAGTACGTCGACAGTGCGTATGGTGGGTTCGTCGGACGCCAATCTGTTCGCGTCGATCTCGGCGGGTATTAGCGCCCTGTGGGGTCCCTTGCATGGGGGTGCCAACGAAGCGTGTGTCTTGATGCTGGAGAAGATCGTCGCGGATGGCGGGAATGTAAAAAAATATGTCGACATGGCCAAGGACAAGAAGAACAAGTTCCGCCTGATGGGTTTCGGCCATCGCGTCTACAAAAACTTCGATCCGCGCGCCAAAATTATCGAGAGCGCCTGCCGGAAAATCTTGAAAAAACAGAGCAACACCGACCCGATTTTCGATATCGCCCAGAAGCTAGAAGAGGTTGCCCTCAAAGACGAATACTTCATCGAGCGAAAGCTTTATCCGAATGTCGACTTCTACTCGGGCGTCATCTATCGGGCGATCGGCATCACAATGCCGATGTTCACCGCCATGTTCGCCATTGGCAGGCTTCCCGGTTGGATTGCCCACTGGCGCGAGATGCATGCTGACCCAAGCAAGCGAATCAGCCGCCCAAGGCAAATTTACACCGGCCCTACCAGGCGGCAGTTTGTACCGGTCGAGAAGCGGTAGTGCCGCTTGCGGCTTAGCAAGCACGAACGACAACCATTCCCCTGTTCAACTTGCGCCCATGAAGAGCCACTCTGAAAGAAGGCCCAATACCATGCGATGGAAGCCAATCCTGTTTCTCTTGGCTACGCTACTGGCAATTCCCCCCTACCAGGCCCGAACAGAAGATCAGATAGAAAAGCCGGCGAAACTGGGGACGGAAATACATATTCGCCTTATCGACGCGACCAGTAGTTCGGTCACGCCGGCCATGGTCTGCATCTCGAATCAAAAGGGAGAGATTCGTTTGCCACCCGACGGCAAGGTATTCAAAAAAGCTTCGGACACCGAGAACTTTTATCGAGGCATCCGTTACTGTGCAGATCGCAACTGGATTGGTCCTGTGCGAAATATGCGGCGCAATTACCAACCCCCGCCCGCAAAGGGACGCGTGGTCCCTGCGATCCCGTACTGGCTCGAGCCGATCATGGTTCAGACCACTGGTGATTTCACGATTCGCCTGCCTGCGGGGCATTGGCGCATCGCCGCGGATCATGGCGTCGAATATGTTCCCGTGGTTAAGGAAATCGAGGTAACCGGCCAAGAAGGGCAGTCGGTGCAAGTCGCCATGCAGTTCGAGCGCTGGATTGATATGCCGAAGCGCGGCTGGTGGTCGGGCGATGTGCATGTGCATCATCCGACCGACGAACAGGCACATCGCGAATATCTGTGGCACTATGCGAAGGCCGTTGATTTGCACGTCGTCAATACTTTGGCGATGGGACATCACAAGGGTGTCGATTTTCCGCAGGAGGGATTCGGAAACAAATTCCGCACCGTACGAGACACGTATGCACTCGTCTCCGGTCAAGAAGATCCCCGCAGCACGTTTGGCCACATCATCGGATTAAATCTTCAGGAGATGGTCCGCGATTTGGAGACTTACGACTTCTACGACCTGGTGTTCCACGGAATTCATCAGCAGAAAGACGCGCTGGTCGGATTCGCCCACTTTGCCTGGAACGGCTGCAACCTGCCGCGTGGGTTTCCATGGTATGTGACGACCGAACAGATCGATTTCGTCGAGTTGATGCAGATCCTCGTAATCAATGGGCCGGATTACTACGACTATCTGAATCTCGGTTTCTCGCTCACCGCCGCCGCGGGAAGCGACATCCCGTGGGGGTCGATGATGGGGGAAGTGCGGACCTACGTTCACACAGGTCCGGAATTTGATGTCGACGCCTGGTTCCAGTCCCTCGGGCGTGGGCAGACGTTTGTGACGAACGGCCCCATGCTGGAGTTGCTCGTCGAGGGTCAGTTGCCCGGCAGCCACATCGAGAAGGAGGCAGGCGAGAAGGTAACGATCACGGGCAAGGTGTTCGGTCACCCCAAGATCGGCATCCCCGAGTCCTTAATGCTCATCGGCAACGAAGGCGTATTGATAACGATCGAGAACCCCGACGGCGAAGCCGAGCTGGGGTTCCAATTCGAAACGGACGTTTCTCAAAGCCGATGGTTTCTGCTGAGCACCCAATGCACGAACGGCGCGATGGCAATGACGACGCCCGTCTATGTGATCGTCAACGGCCGGCCGCATTGGTGCCCTGAACGGGGGCCCGCCATTATCAAGAAACAGATCGAGTCGATCCAAGAAATTGAGAAGGAATTCAAGAACGATTTCTCGCCACGTGGACGAGGAGTCCAACTTCGGTTGGCTAAAGCTCGGCAATACTACTACCAGCTGTTGGAGAAGATGACTGCTCCGGCCAAGAATAAGGAATAAGCACCTCAAGGCAAATTTACACCGGTCCCACCGAGCGGCAGTTTGTACCGGTCGAGAAGCGGTAGTGCCGCTTGCGGCTTAGCAGTTTCGGCGCCGTGTGATTGGAGATCGCCTTGTTCGCGGCAGAGATCGCCGTTACTGGTGGCCCCTTGCATGGTCCGTAATGAAGAACTACCTCATGCGACTCCCCCTGCAAGCCTACTGCTGGTTCTCTTCGAGACCGGGTTTACACGTCTCGGAGAGTCCCTCCTACTCGAACTGACCCCTTACCGTCTCTTTTTCCGGAGTTCAAACGATCAGCGCGGTGTGTTAAGATAATGCCATGCTGGTTGCCAAGGAAGAGTTCCTTCAGAAAGACCTGATCTCGGCACTTCTTTGAGAGGAGTTAACCCGATGAGCGAATTGTTGGTGGTCATCTTCGCCGCCTCGTTGATTCTGTTTATTCCCTTGGCAACTCTCACTATTTTGATCCGGTTGCGGCGAGAGCAAGAATCGCGACTCGACGAATTGCGGCGCGAGCTGTCCGCGATCCGCAGGGGCATGAAAGAGACAGAAAAAGCGGCGGAACCACCTGCAGCCGCAGAGCCGGTGCAAGAAAAGAAACTGGAACCCGTCGAGTTTTTTCAGGAGCCAAGCTTCCAAGCTCCTACCGAGCCTGCGTTGCCTGCCGAGCCGAAGCTGACAGGTTTTCAGACAAAACCGGCGGCAGAGTTTAAGCTCC
This sequence comes from Lacipirellulaceae bacterium, assembly GCA_965249435.1. Classification (GTDB taxonomy): domain Bacteria; phylum Planctomycetota; class Planctomycetia; order Pirellulales; family Lacipirellulaceae; genus JAJRWS01. Next base: position 262,943 of record CBDFMC010000019.1, read on the forward strand.
ACCCCGACCCGCCTCGCCAGCCGTCGGCATTTGAAACGGCCGCAAAAGAAACGCTCCGGCGCATCTGGAACTGGATCATCGTCGGCGAAGAACATGTTCCAACCGGCGTCTCCATGGAATACGCCGTGGCCAGTCAATGGCTCCTGCGGATCGGCATTTTGATCCTGATCGTCGGCGTAGGGTTTTTCCTCAAGTACTCCGTCGAGCATGGACTGATCAACGAGGTTGGCCGCGTGGCGCTCTCCACGGTGGTAGGGCTGGGGATGATGATTGCCGGCACGCGGTTGCTGGGGCGCAAGTATCACCTGCTTGGCCAAGGGCTGCTGGGAGGCGGACTGGCGACATTATACTTCGCCGTGTTTGCCGCCGCGAATTTCTATCACCTGATCGAGCAGGCACCTGCGTTTGTTCTGATGACCGCGATTACGGCGCTGGCGGGCGCAGTCGCCGTGCGTTTCAACTCGATCTTGGTGGTCGTGCTGGGAATCATTGGTGGATACGGTACGCCGATCATGCTCTCCACGGGCGTGGTGAATTTTCCCGGACTCTACGGCTATATGCTCGTGCTGGGGATTGGCGTGCTGTGCATCTGCTACTGGAAGAACTGGCCGCTTGTCAACTACCTCAGTTTTGCCGCAACTTACCTGCTCTTTTTCGCCTCGATGCGTTCGTACGACGTCAGCCACTTCTGGGAAGTGATGCCGCTGCTGGCCAGCTTCTTTGTGCTGTTTTCGACGATGACTTTCCTCTACAAAATCGTCAACGCGTCGAAGTCGAACCTGCTCGATCTCGTAGCGCTGTTGATCAATGCCGGCGTGTTCTATGCGGTTGCGTATCATCTGGTCGAGGAGGCCTTTAGCCGTGAGTGGGTGGCGACAATCACGCTGTCATTGGCCGCTTTTTACACGGCACATGTGTTCTACTTCCTGCGGCGGCGGTTGGTCGACCGAGAACTGCTGGTGGTCTTCATTGGCTTGGCGGCATTTTTCCTAGCCGTCACGATGCCGCTGGTCCTCTCGCGCGAATGGGTGACCGTCAGTTGGGCGATTCAAGCGTTGGTCCTGCTCTGGATTGCCGGAAGGATCGGCAGCCAGTTTCTTCAGCAAGTCTGTTACGTGCTCTATGCGATCGTCCTGATGCGTTTCTTCTTTGTGGACCTGCGCGGCCAGTTTCTTCGCGCTCCCTCAGCCGCCGACTTGCCGCTGGGCGACTACTTGCGACAACTGGCCGAACGGCTGGTTATGTTCGGCGTGCCGATTGCTTCGCTCGGGGGTGCCTATTGGCTGCTACAGCGGCAAAAGAAAGTGACGGAAGTCGTCGACCCCGCGAATGACGTCGTGGGATGGGTTCGCGGCGCGCAGGCGATGCGGTTGGTCGTGGGAGTGGCCATCGCCATGCTGTTCGTCTACCTGCACCTCGAGTTCCATCGGACGGTTGGTTACCTGTACGAACCGGTGAAGCTACCGCTCTTGACGCTCCTCTGGTTGGCGATGTGCGGACTCTTGTTGTACGAAGTGTTGCACCGCGAGAGTCGTGCGTTGACATTGCTGTTGTTGGTTTTTGTAGGCGGGGTAGTGCTGAAACTGTTTATGTTCGACTTGCCTGCATGGAACGTGAGCGGACAGATGCTCTACGGCGGCCCCTACTCCTTCCGTGACGCGAGCCTCCGTCTGGTTGACTTTGGGGCGGTGGTCGGCTTTCTTGCCGGCGGCTACGCCTTGCTCACAGGTCGTTCCCATGCCAATTCCGCGGGGATTCTCCTGGGGTTCTGCGGCCTGAGTATGCTGTTCATCTACCTTACGCTGGAACTCAATTCCTTTTTGCACACGTACGTCGAAGGGCTGCGACCTGGCGGGATTTCCATTCTTTGGTCGCTGTTCGCGCTGGCGCTGATTCTGCGAGGAATCGCCAAAGAGCTGCGCATCTTGCGGTATCTAGGATTAGCACTGTTTGCGATCGTCGCCTGGAAGGTGTTCTTCGTCGACTTGTCACGGCTGGACCAATTCTATCGCATCATCGCCTTCGTTCTTCTGGGGATTCTCCTGTTGTGTGGATCCTTCATCTATCTGAAATACCAAGACTCGTTCGTCGTAAAGAAACCGCCCAAAGAGGAGGAAGTCCCGTGAACCTAATCAGATTTTCGTTCTGTTTTGTCCTGACGTTCTGGGGCTATTCAAGCCCGGCAAGCGAGACGACATTTCAATTCTCGCGGACAGTCGCCACCCCTTCGCTCTCCCAGGAAGAGCTGCTTGCAGTCACGCTCGATTCGGCCATCTTCGCGGCAACGGAAACCGGCTTGCCCGATATGCGACTGTTGGACGGGCAGGGTGGAGCTGTCCCCTACCTGCTGCGCAAAGTGCAGACGACCCGCGTAGGAACGGTGCGAAACACCTGGGCCGCGAGGCGGCCCGCGGCTCGTCCTCTGGAAGATGGCGGCTTGGAGATTATCGTGGAGTTGAAAGAAGACGATCCCAGACCCAACGGCCTGAGCCTTGTTTCCCACCTGAAGAATTTTGAGCAACGAGTGCGCGTTTTTTCCTCGGCTGTTGGCGACAAATGGGAACCGTTGGGCGAGGAAACCGCCATTTTCGACTACTCTCGCTACATGGATGTCCGTAGAGACCATGTTCGCTTTAGGGAAACTCCGGATCGCCATTTCCGTATTGTGATTGACGACGTTACTACGGAGCAGGAGTCGGAGTTGCTCGCGCTAACTCGCCGACTCCGGGGAGCCGAAGAAACAGAACGCGAAGAGCAGGTCTCCATCAAGCGACGTTCCTTCCGTATCGAGCGCATCGACTTCTGTCGCGAAGTCGAGCGGGAACGCTCCACCGGGGACAAAAAGACCGGGTACCCAGTCGGCAAATTTCGTGTTGAGCAAGACCCTGAGAAGCAACAAACGCTGATCCTGATCGATGTAGGCCGTGTGCCGCTAACGTCGCTGGAACTGCAAACGCCCGCGAAGAACTTTAGCCGACGTGCTATGGTTGAAGTGGAAGAAAAGCGGGGAGTGCAGACTTCGTGGCCAACGATCGGCGAGCGCACCTTATCGCGGATTGATTTCAAAGGGCTGAAGCAGGAGGAACTTGGGGTCGTTTTTCCGGAATCGCGGCGAGAAAACTATCGTCTGGTGATTGACAACCGCGACAGCCCGCCGCTCGAAGTGTCGGGAATTGTGGCCCGTGGAAATGTGTACGAGCTTCTCTTTCTCGCTTCCCCTGGCACGGCATACCGGCTTGTGTACGGTTCTGCCGACGCGGAACCTCCCCGGTATGACACCGCTGCCATCGAGCGCGTGCTCAGCGAAGGTTTTCGACCTACGCAGGCAGAACTGGGGGCTTTGGGCCCTGGCACGAGCGAACCGACCGCGCTGCGATGGCGAGACCTGCTCAACAACCGGAGATTGCTTTTCGGCGCCATCACGCTGCTTGTGATCGTGTTGGCATGGGGTCTTTATCACGCAGTGAAGCGTTTCGACAACTTGTCTAGCGAGTAAAACCCGCGACCCATTCTCAAGAAAGTGGGACTGCACACGAGTAGAGGGTGGAAATGGTCAGGTCCGAATGGCATCAACGTTCCCGCTCGAAAAAGATGGGGGCGAGCACCCATCCTATCTTTACTGCCGTCGGTTGAACGGGTAACCTTGCCCCGAGAAGGGCAAAGGGGAGAAGGGGAACATTCTAGCTTTTCTTGAAAAAGCAGAATGTCCCCTTTGATTCCGTCCTTTGATTCCGTGTCTCCTTTGATTCCGGCGAAAGCCAAGTCGTGCATTCGGCGTCGGTCCTGTGCGTCGTAGCCCATCTGGCAAAGTGCCGTCGGCAAGCTGGTCCTTCAGGATTTCTCAGACAGTTTTCGCGATGCCTTTGATCTCATTCATCGAACGTCCTCCCTCAGCATCTCATCTACGTGGGGAATATTCTTTTCCAATATCTCCAGAAGCCTGGTCCCCACGCCAGTCGTCAGTCGTTTCAAGTCAAAAAATTCCAACACCGCTCGAAGGTGCTCGTCAGAACCCTGTTCAAATTCCTCATCCTCTAGCAACCTACGTGCGACGAGCTGCAATTCGCTGGGGGGGATCGCCTCGAAGTCACGGGGTCCTCGCTGGCGTGCCACCACTAGCGACGTGCCTGAAATTCTTACCGTCGCATGCACTAAACCAGCGACTCCAGTCTCATCACATTTTTCGATGTGTCCACCTCGAATTGATTGCTGCAACCCCTTGTTCATCGCTCGTTTCAACTCACCTCCCATACGACGTAATTCGCAACCTCGCAAATATACCTCGTACGCTCGCTTAGCAATCATTGGGCCTTCGACCTGAATGATCTTACATAGCCCGTCGGCAATCTGTACTGGTCTGGATCGGCGTGGATCGGGCCCAGCGGTTCCCTCGAAAGCGACATAAGGGGCAGGAAAGCCGCTTCGTACAGCTACCTTCTTAGCCTGCGGAAATAACACCGCCTGAGAGTTCTCAGACGGGCTATGCAGAATTGGTTTTGACACCGTCGCCTGACTGGCGCCGCTGGTCGTTTCCTCGCCGGTGACAGGTGGCAAGTTCGGATGAGTCTGGTCGCCAGAAGAGGGCGACGGAGGTTCTTGTTCGGCGACCGCTAGAAGAGGTTCAGGGGCGTGACGCGGTGGCAGCAAATCCTCCTCCCCCTCGACTTTATCAAAGTCCCTTGGTGGTGGCGGTGCGGCCGCCGCCTCGTCAATGCCGCCTGATTTAATACCCAGACGGTTTAGTTCGGCCCAAATTACCTCCATCGCTTTAGATGGATTGCGGTAAAAGTCGCCACCTCGTATGCGAACAATCTGCCATCCAGCCCGCTCAAGATCACGCTGCCGAGCCATGTCTGCTTCATAACGATCGGGGCCGTGCCACTCGTCACCATCACATTCCACGGCAAGTCGGCCCTGCATTCCTTCGACAACTAGGTCAATTCGATACTTGTGGTTGGCCGGATCTCCGACGCATACCTGAGTACGAACGTGGTACGCTCGATCGGTAATCTGTCGGTAAACGTCGCGTTCGAACTTGGACTCGAATCGTTGTTCGCTTTCCTGGGTTGTATCTCTTGTAGGTTCAAGCATATAGCTCAACAGACGGTAACGCATGCACTTGTCGCTCAGGACATCAAGCGTTGCGGAGTGGAAAAACCACAATTGATCCTGTGCCCGGCTCACCGCGACGTTAAATCGCTGGCGGGCTGAATCATTCGACAATACTCCGATCCGTGTTTCTCCAACGGCAGCCACCATACTAAGGAAAATGATCTTGCGTTCATCGCCTTGGAAAGCGTAGGCGTCGCCGCAGATTAATCGCCGTGCTTCGATCACTTCAGGGTCGATGCGCTCCAATAGTTTCTGTTCAATTAGTTTGGCCTGTGCCTCCCCTTGTAGACTAATGACGCCCATAGTCGCCCCGTCATACCGAGGATCTTTGACGCATGCGGCGATCTGGGCGACGATCGCGTCGGCTTCAGGTAGGTTTTGTACGTATTGAGAACGCCCCATTTTATACCCTTCAGCGATATGACGTAAAACCAGTGGCTGAAGACGATTCGCGGGATACGCTCGCAGTGGATCAAGGGGAGTTCCGTTACTTGCGTAACAGAGGTCGTTGGAGAATTGGATAATCTCAGGCATACACCGAAAGTGTTCGCTCAAGACAATGTTTGAGTCGAAGCGGATCTTGGCATTTCCATAGAGGCTGCTCTGTGGTGAAAGCGCATGCAAGTGTCGAAAGCCATCCAAGTAGTGATGCTGAAGTCCAGCGATGGCATCATTGCTGACTCCGACACCGTATGGACTGATCTGCTGATCGTCGCCCACAACCACCATCTTCTTGCCGATGTAAAAGAGAAACAGGCTTTCAATACCAAGTTGGCTTGCCTCGTCCACGATGATTAGATCGTAGCGTCCTGGCGCGGGATCAACCATTTCCGCGACGAGGTAACGCGGCATAATCCAAACAGGAATCGCGTCGCGGCATTCATCCATATATCGGCGAGCTTCCTGCCGCAACCGAGCCATTCTCGCCGATCGTCCAGTTCCCTTGCCCATCGCCTTAACGGCCTCACGCCAACTTCTGAGGGCCGCGGCTTGGCTCGGTGAAAGACGTTCGAAAAAGTGGACCCAGGAACGATATGCCGCCGCACTGGCTATCAACTCGCCAACTTCATTCTCAAGCTCGTGCCGACGCTTCCACAGTTTTTGCTGGTAAGAAAAGTTCGACCGCTTCTCCAGCCACAAATCTGCCATTGCCCAACGCCAAGCGTCCTCCCATTGATCGAAACGGTCGTCCCATGCCCGGTCATCCATGCTTGATGAAACAAGTTCAATTAATCCCGGAACCGTCGTCTTCAGCACCCCTTCGTAAAGCGATCGATCTTCTTGATCAGCACGTAGGGTTTCAAGCAAGACTAACTGATCATAGCCTTCGCTATACGCATTCACGTCCCGTGCTTCGACAGCGTCCACAAGCTGCTCAACCACAGGATGGACGTCGTGCAGGTCGCACAAGCTAGCGAGAAGCTCACTCGATGCACACACCGTAGACTTTGCCTCTTGCCAACAATCTTCTAAGCTCGCAGCTTCGATCAAGTCGAGCCAGATCTGTACATCGCCATTTAACCAGTCGGGTTCAGGGATCGGCGGAGACACTGCGGCCATGAATTGCGCGATGTGATTGCACACCTTCGCATATTCATTAGCCTGGTCGAAGTTCCCCAGTCGCTGCTTTAGTGCGGCTACTCTTAGGCGCCGATCGCTATGGATTGGAGCATCACTGACACCTTCCCAAGCTGACTTCAGATCTCCCAGGGCGAAGTCGATGTCGAGGTGATCGCACACAGCTTGTAGTTTTTCACTGTCAGACGCAGCAAGGCCGTCGACCACGACCTCTTTCTTTAGATACTCTCGCCCCTTTAGCTCCTTCGGCGTTAGCAAACCGCACCACTTCCATTTTCCGCCAGCCTCGAAGTGCGCTATCGCGGCAGCCGCATCTGCGCGAACCTTATGCAAGTCATGCCCATTGGGCACTGTGATTACTCGATCCCCCAAACGTTCGATGAGTGAGTCAATTCTGTCCAGGCGATCGTCAGTCAACTTAATGAGAGTGTCCCATTGTGCACGCTGACCTGCCAGTAGATCTTGCACAGCGATCTGAATCCACGCCAGGTCTAGCGATGGAATTACACGTCTTCGTTTCTCAACAAAGCGGAGATTGGCAGCCAATTTGTTTCTCTTCTCCGCCTCAAGTGCATGAAGAGGACCGTACGCCAACTGAGATTGGAGTTCTTCACTCCGACCAACAGCCTCCATCGCTTGCAGCTCCGCATAAACAGCACCGGCAAATCCCTCGGAGGGGGGCAACTCGCTGCATAGGGGGATTCTGAGGTCGCCTTCACGGATCTGCTCTTCCGTGTATTTGCGACAAATAGCCAGCCAAGCCGTCACCTCTTGGCTAGTAATCGACGGTTGTTCTTCGGCGTCGGGTGGCAACTGCAGCCATGCAAACTTCTGTTTTTCACCGGCAACTCGCTCTGCAATTTTTGATGCCGTACCATGGTAACCACCGTCCGCAACTGAAAAGTGACTAGTCTCATCCTGACGCAGGCTCAGTATCTCAGAATCAGTTTTGGCCAGACGTCGTCGAGCGTCGTCGAGGCTCCGATCGATTTCGTGAATCTTTTCCTCGTAAACTTCTTTTGAGTAAGAGGCTTGTTCCGTCGTTATACCTTGAATAGAAGAATTCAGCTCCGCAAACGCATTCCCACCCTGGCCCAGCAAACTGACACACAGCGGCTGGATTTCCTCAGGCAATTTACTCTTGAGAACTTGCAAAGCGCGAGCGGTTTCGGCTGTTATCAGTACACGCTTACCTGTGGCCAAGAGGTGGCACATTAAATTGGCGATGGTGTGGCTCTTGCCGGTACCCGGTGGCCCTTGAACAAGTACGCCACGCTTTCGGTCGATCGCCTCGACGATTCTCCGTTGTTCGCGATTTGCTGGGAGTGGAAAGTAGATCTGTTGAGGCGGACCGTTCGTCGCTGTGATTCCAACGCTTGGCTCTCCAGTTTCCGTCTTTGTGTCGTGTTCGTTGTCCCCAAGGTCGTCGATCAGTCCACGCCAACCTTCGGGGATGTCTGGCGACTCCCTAGATAGTTCCCGTTGATAATACTCCCTTTCCGACCGACTTTGGGAACGGCGCGGGGCGACGAGCGGGCGAGGGAGTTGGCTTGTTCGGTTTTCTGTGGTGGGTCGGCGTTGTTGCGCCGCAGCGCGCGTACCTCGCCTTACGTTTACGAGTTGTTTTCGGTTTTTGCGTCCGTTCCGCGTCAGCCTCCTGAGGTTTTTGCCAGGATCGTTAAGTTGTGACAGAACACGGCGCTGCCAACGGCGGACGTGAAATTCTTAAAGCCGCGAAAACAACAGCGAGCCAGGCGAAATGCTCGCTTTAAGCACGAGATCGTGCCTTCGATTCCGGCGCGCCACTGCTGCCAAATGCCCATCATCGTGTCGCCGAAATCTCGCGTCCGCCGAGGCACGCCCAGGTAGTCGACCTGTTCTTCCAATTCCTCGTAGGTGTCCTCGTCCGGACAGAAGCCCATGTCCGCGGCGACCGTTTTGGGCCGGCTACCGTACTTCTCTTCGTGTCGTTCGAGTACCGTCTCCAGGAGTTCGCTGTCGCTTACATTCTTCTCCAACACAACGTAATCGGTAATGAACTTCTCCTTCGACTGTGTGAGCAGCACCTTGTGACCGAATTCGACTGGCTTGCCACGCCGTCCACGCATGATCAACTCCGCATGAGATTCAAAAATGCTGAACACTTTGTCGGCATTTGGAACCTGCTCTCGATCGAACGCGCGGCGCCGAGCCACTTCGGCGACCTGCCGCATCACCGGCAAACGGTTCGCCAGCGACTGGGCAATCGTCGCCAACTCGACACACGTCGAACGTTCGGCCCAAGCGACGAATTGTTCCGCTTTTTCCAGAGCTTCCTCGACCCGGACGATCAGCGTCTTCATATTCTGGCGGACCTGGCGGAGACGCTTTTTGTTCGTGCTATTCGAGTAACGCGTGACGAAAAGATGCAGATTTTTGATCTTCTTCGCGTGAAATCGCCAAGGACAACGGAGTGGGTCGAGTTCTCGACCAGTCGACATTTCTCGGGCAGCCACGCGATAGACGTCCCACAGCAGGCTGGAGTCGGTCGGCCAGTGAATATTGCATTCGGTGACGGTCGTGTCGGTTCGCACATGTTCCAGGGAGACCGTTTCTTCGGCGACGACGCCGAGGGCCAATAGGTGATTGATCCGTTCCCAAGTCTCGGGCTGAATCGCGCGAAATGCCTTGTTCAGCAGCGTGAAGTCGATGGTCGGCTTTTTCAGCAGGCGGCAAAACCGCTGCAAGGTTTCGCTTTCGGCAATCCGGATCGACGCTTCCCGATAGTCGAGTCCTTCCCGTTGCAAGACGAGGATCGCGCGAAACAGGTTTTCGCTGGTGAAGATCGGCTTTCGGCCGCGTGCCGACGTCGTCTGGCTGAGCTGTTCGAGGTCGCGATGGACCACATCGAGAATCGCGGGCCGGCTGTCCAGCAACTGGCCGAGCGTTTTGTACTCGTCACGATAATCCCGTACCGTTTGGTTGTCGGCCTTCTCGTTGGCCCATCCAAAATCGAGAATCGCTTCAGCTTTCAAACGCATCGCCCGCTTCTCCTTGGGTAAAATGGCTCTTTAATTCGTTCTGTTTTCAATAGGATAACGATGCGTCTTTTTCTTGCTACACCAAAACCGGCCCGCCAGACGAATTTCACAATATTCTGATTTGGGAAACAGGAACTACCTAGTGACATCACGCACCGTCGTTGTTCGAAGTCCGACAAACTCCTTCAGGTAGTGAGCTAACCTTAGGGCGGGTGATTCAGGCGTCGGCATGGTCATTTTCCCAGATGCTCAGTTAGTGGTCCCGTTATCGGGGGTGAAAAAGGGGGCATTCTAGAATGGCATTAACATTTCCGTAACACGTGATCTATCAACACTTAAGCATTGCTATCACAGCAGTGCTGCGCGAAACAAGGCGGCACCTCCTGCGTATTGGAATTGTTCAACAATTTTATTCGCACAGGAGGCACCACCATGCGCAGTATTACGGATATCCTTGGTCACTTCAAGCAGAACTGGACAAAAGAGCTTTCGACAACCGCGATCACCCAGGCCTGCCGTGATGCCGGCATGACGTGGAACGAATCGACACTCAATCCGATCGTCACGATCCAAATCTTCTTCCTGCAAGTCTTGCATGGCAACACGGCGATCGAGCACTTGTCGCACATACCCACACAGCTCGATTGACTTTATCAACGGGTTGTTAGTTTCGACGTGTCGACATAGTCGTACTGGCCGCCCGTTGCTTGGGCCAACTGGGTCAGGAAGTTTTCTTTGCTCTGGGAGGCATTGAAACCGAATTCGATCGTGTGGATGGCCGTGGAGTTGCGGCGCGCTCGTCGGATGGCGCTGGCCACGTCGCCGGCGGCCATGGGAGTGTCGGTGTCGGTCAAAAAAAAGATCGCGTCGGATCGCATGGCAATCGCCCGGCGAAGCGCTTCGCGGCGCAAGGTTCCCCCCATAGCCGTGATGCCGCGGACATACTGTCGGGCGAGCTGCTTATTGCGATCGGTTGCAAAGGCAATCCGATTTTGTCCTCGTGTGATGTCCCAAAGCTGAACTTCGTAATTAAAAAAAACAATTTGAAACTGATGCACACTCTCCAACGATTCTAAACTGGCAATGAGTTGCTCTTTTGCTGCCGCGAGCAATGGGCCATCCATGCTGACCGAGCGATCGAACAGATAAACGAATTTGTTGCCAACGCCCTCGACGCCAAACACTCGAACCCGCGCTCGCCCGTCAAACCGCCTGGCCGGTTTTCCCTCGGGTTTCAAACTGGCCGTGTCGCCCTTTTCTCGCGCTTCGATTCTAGCAATTTCCGCTTTCAGCCCCAGGATGGCTGCTGAGGAGTATCGCGGCGCCGGAAGCGATACCGGCTCTGGCAGCGGCAACGTCGATTGCGTGTTGGGTGGCTTCTCCTCACTTGGCAAGGAATCGAGCAGCGACTCGGTGGCAAGGAGCAACTCGGGCAACTCGGCCGCGAGAGTTTCTTCTTCGAGTCGAGGCTGCTCCGTGGCCATCTGTGCGAGCACGATGCTAAAGTCGCTTGGCAACTGGTCATGGTCGCCCGGTAGCGCATGGGCTCGGAGCAGCGTCCATGCCAGCAAGAGCAAGCCTGCGTGGAGAATTGCAGAAGTCAGCCAGGCAGGCCAATCGGGCAGACGTCGGGCCGGTGGTTTCAAGGACGAGTTGGCCATTGCGTCAGATTTTGTCGAAGGGATGTGCCTGTGCTCGTACACGATATTATAGTCAGTCGGCACGTATTCCGGTATGATACCCCTTTCGTTCACGAGCACGAGCACGTGTACGAGTACGGACATGTGTACCAGTTGCATATTTTACAGCTTGATTCTCTATTCCATTGGACGAAATCACACTCGGTTATTGTAGGCAAACTCTTGGAACTGAAAATCGTCCATTACCCGCATCCCACCTTGCGGCATCTGTCGAAACCTCTGAAGCGGGTCGATGCCGAGCTGCGCGGCATGATCGCACAAATGTTCGTGCTGATGTACGAGCATGAAGGCGTAGGGCTGGCTGCGAACCAGGTCGATCTTCCATACAGGCTGTTCATTGCCAATCCGCAGGGCGATCCCGAGGCATCCGACGCCGAGTTTGTCTTTATCAATCCTGTGCTCAGCGGCGGCAAGGGCCAGGCCGAGGACGAGGAGGGGTGTCTTAGTATTCCTGGTGTGAATGCGCCGGTCGTGCGCAAAGAAAAAATCACCATCCAAGCGTACAATCTGGCAGGCGAAGAAATCATGGCCGAGCTGGATGGGCTGTTTGCTCGCATCGTGCAGCACGAGCTTGATCACCTAGACGGCACACTTTTTATCGACCGGCTAACCCCGGCCCACAAAGCAGACGTCCGCGATCTGCTTGAAGAGTTTGAAATCGACTTCCAGAGCCGCCGAGATCGAGGCGAGATGCCCGAGGATAAGCAAATCGCCGAGCGACTGGCCGAGTTGGAAACTTTACGGACCTAAGCAACCTATGCGCCTGATCATGCTGGGCACCGGCCCGTTTGCCGTGCCGACATTGCGAAAACTTCATCACTCGGCGCATGACGTGCTGCTGGTCGTTTCCCGACCACCCAAGGGTCGACATCCACCGCCCGCTCCGATGGGTCTGGCCGCGGAAGAACTGGATATCCCCTTATGGACGCCCAACACAGTCAATTCCGACACCTCCCGCTTGCGGCTTAGCCAACAGAACCCCGATCTCTTAGTCGTCTGCGACTACGGCGAAATCCTCAAGCCCGCAACGCTTGCCGTTTCACGCTTGGGCGGCATCAATCTGCACGGTTCGTTGCTGCCAAAATACCGCGGTGCCGCACCCGTGCAGTGGGCCGTGCTTCGCGGCGACACGGAGACCGGCAACACGGTCATCCAAATGACTCCCGGCCTCGACGCGGGCCCGTGCTTGGGGGTGCAGCGCGAGCCGATCGATCCCGATGAAACCGCCGGCGAGCTAGAAGCTCGCCTCGCCGGACTGGGAGCGGACCTGGTCCTACAAATCGTCGACGGGCTCGCTCGCGGTTTCGCAACCCCAACACCACAAATCGCAGGCCAAGCAACCAAAGCCCCCAGGCTTTCCAAGGCCGACGGCAACATCGATTGGTCTCAGACCGCCCAGCAGATAAAAAACCGCGTGCGAGCCATGCAACCCTGGCCCCGAGCGTTCACTTTTTGGCTCCGCAAAGAGGCGAAGCCGATGCGCATCATTGTACACCGCGTAGCGATGGCAGGCGAAACCGATCTGCCCGATGAAATCAAGTCAGCCGCTGCGCCAGGTACCGTCATTGAAGCAGAACCGCGGATGATCGTCGCCACCGGCAGGGGACCAATCGAGCTGGTCGAAGTCCAACCCGCCGGCAAAAGGGAGATGCCGGTTCGCGAATTTTTGCGTGGCTATCCTGTCCAAGTCGGCCAGCGGCTGGGTGATGGCTGACCGCTTACCAGTTGAGTTAATTACTCAGAGTGAAAGCAATAGGAACCACGAAATAGACGAAAGTTGTGAAAAAAAGCAATATTTTAGCAACCTCTGCAGTTTTCCGTTCAAGCACTCAGCTCAAATTTACGCTACGGATTTTTCGTGTATTTAGTATATTTCGTGGTTTCACTTTTCACTCTGAGTTAATTGCATCGATCAGTAGTTCCAAATTTGAGCCATTGATGATAAGACATTCGTGAAGAAAAAGACAACTCGAAAACAGTCGAACTAAACAAGGACAACATTATGAATCGAATTCGATCGCTCATACTTCTCTTGGTGCCGCTCACTGTCTCCCCGATGATCCAGGCAGCGGATCGTCCGAACATCTTGCTGATCGTTTCCGACGATCAGGGTTACAACGATCTTGGCGTTCTCGGAAATGGCATCATCACGCCGACGCTTGATCGATTGGCCAATGATGGAACCCGGCTGTCGAACTTCTATGTCGCTTGGCCTGCCTGCACACCATCGCGCGCGGGGCTATTGACGGGCCGCTATCCACAGCGTAATGGGATCTATGACATGATTCGAAACGAGGCGCCTGACTACGGTCACAAGTACTCGCCGGATGAGTATGAAGTCAGCTTCGAGCGAATCGGTGGAATGGATCTGCGCGAGGCAATCATTCCACGAATGCTAAGCTCGGCGGGCTACAAGAGCGGCATCTATGGGAAATGGGATCTGGGTACGTTGAAGCGGTTCCTACCAACCTCGCGCGGTTTTGATGACTTCTATGGGTTTGTCAATACCGGAATCGATTATTACACGCACGAGCGGTATGGCGTTCCGAGCATGTATCGCAACCTGACGAAAACTGAGGAGGATAAGGGAACCTACTGCACGTATCTTTTCGAGCGTGAAGCGATTCGTTTCCTGGAGCAACACGCGACAAACGCCCCATTCTTTCTTTATGTTCCCTTTAACGCGCCGCACGGTTCTTCGGCGCTCGAGCCAGAAATTCGCACCACGGTTCAAGCACCAGACGAATTCAAGAAGATGTACCCGGATGTCGAGAACGAGTATAGCAATGTTTCAAGGTTTCGTTATGCTTCGCCCGCGAAGGTCACTACACCCGAGGCGCATCACCGCGATTATCGTGCCGCGGTCACGTGCATGGACGCTTCGATTGGCAAGATGTTAGCGTTGCTCGAAGAGAAAAATATCCTCGACAACACGATCGTCATTTTCTTTTCCGATAACGGTGGCAGCATTGGTGCCGACAACTCACCGCTAAGAGGTCACAAGTCTCAAACCTGGGAGGGCGGCGTTCGGGTTCCTTGCCTAATTCGATGGCCAGGGGGGAACGTGCCTGCAGGCTCCGTGAACGACGAGTTTTTGACAAGCTTGGAACTGTTCCCGAGTTGCGCCTCGGCAGCTGGCGTTGAGCTGCCCAAGAATGTGATTCTGGACGGATATGATTGGTGGCCCACGGTCAGAGGAGAAACAAAGTCCCCGCGTAGCGAGATGTTTTGGAAACGTAGGAATCTCACCGGGGCCCGAGTAGGAAAATGGAAGTGGGTCGATATGGGGGGCAAAAGCGGTGGCCTGTTTGATCTCGACGCCGACGTCGGCGAGAAAAACGATCTCTCAAGAGAGCGGCCCGATGTTTTGAAGATGGTCAAGGGACGCTACGCCAATTGGCTCGCTGAGATGAAAGCTGCCGAACCACGAGGTCCGTTTCGCGACTTCTGATGTTGGTAACAGTTCAGTCCCATGGTAACGGGCGGAACGCGAGCGATAAGGGCTGAGCTTGGCGGGCGTAAAAGTCCGCACCCGTTTACAGAATGAATAGTTTGAACCACGAAGAGCCCAGCGAGGCAAAGCCGCAACCAAAATATCAAAACAACCATGGCAAAATGATTGATGGCAAAATAATTAGTTGATGATCACGCGGATATATGATGGCGGGGTGTTTTCAAGCTGAATTTTATCGGACAAACACCTTACTGTCCGAATCATTTTGCCATCAATTATTTTGCTTTAGTCGACTTTGTTAAATTGTTGTAAGACGCAAAGGATTTGACCGTTAGTAACACGAAGGCTTCAATCTTTTTCATTCCGTGAACGGCTACCCGAAATGAAGTGAAAACTTTGGCCGAAAATTGACGTAAGGCCTTATCTGATGGACAATATAATGGACAATATAGTGGTGCCGAACTCCGTAACTTGGGCTAAACTCGAAGACGCACCAGAGGAACTGGTACGCATTGGGGACGTCAGCATTCAAAAATAGAGGTTTTCAACATGCAGAGTAATTTGAACAAAGAAAGAAACACGAACACGAGCAGAGGGTTTACGCGGCGAGATTTTGTGAAGGCTGCGGGCGCAACCATAGTCGCACCTGCGATTGTGCCGAGTTCTGTTTTGGGTGCCAATGCACCCAGCAACCGAATCCATGTTGCTTTTATCGGGTGCGGCAATCAGAGCCGCGTCGATTTGCCGGGGATGTTGCGTTTGAAAGACGCCCAGGTTGTGGCCGTCTGCGACGTGAACCGGGGTAGCCATGGTTACTCGCTCCCGGAGCATTTCCTGGGACGCGAACCGGCGCAAAAGAAAGTCGACCAGTACTATGCCGGCAAAACCCGTTCGGGGACGTACAAAGGTTGCGATGCTTACCGCGATTTCCGCGATGTGCTGGCCCGTGATGATGTCGATGCGGTCATGATCGCGACGCCCGACCATTGGCACGCGCTGGCCACGGTCATGGCGTGCGAAGCGGGCAAAGATATCTATTGCCAAAAGCCGTTGTCGTTAACGATTCACGATGGGCAGCAGATGGTCCAAGCGGTTCGCAAGCATGGGCGGATCCTTCAAACCGGCAGCCAACATCGTTCTAGAGCGAAGGTTCGTCGAGTGTGTGAGTTGGTCCGCAATGGGCGGATCGGCGAGGTCAAGCGAGTTATTGCCATGGTCACCGGCAGCAGCGCCGGGCCAGGCCCCGGCTGGAAGGAAATGCCTGTGCCCGAAGGGTTCGACTATGACATGTGGCTTGGTCCCGCGCCCGACGCGCCGTACCACATTGACCGTTGCTTATACCGATTCCGTTTCCATCTCGATTACTCGGGCGGCCAAGTGACCAACCTCGGTGCACACTCAAACGATATCGCCCAATGGGCCCTGGGTACGGAAGACACGGGTCCTGTCGAGTTCGAGGACTTGGGTTCCGAGTGGCCGTCGGAAGGCCATCTCTACACGACGGCGATGAAAACAAACTTTCGCGCGCGATACGCCAGCGGCGTCGAACTGATCTGTCGGACGCAAGCTCCTGGTTTCGGGGTCCGATTCGAAGGAACCGAGGGATGGATTCAGTACGCACATTATAAAATTGAGGCGTCGTCCGACGCCATCATCGATTCGGTTATCGGGCCCGACGAGATCCATCTACCGGTGAGCGACGATCACTATCGGAACTTTCTCGACTCGGTCAAGTCGCGCAAGGACCCCATCGAGCCGGTCGAAACTGGGCATCGCACGGCCAGCATCTGCCATGTCGGCAACATTGCCATGCGGCTGAAACGAAAGTTGCAATGGGACCCTCAACAGGAAATGTTCGTCAACGACGATGAGGCTAACCAAATGTTGCGGCGGCCTTATCGCAAGCCATGGAAAATATGAAAGTGAAGGTGGAAATATGTTGAAGCATGGAAATTACGCTATGAAAATCACGGCAATAAAACGATGCGGCTTTTTGTTGGGCGCGGTTGCAGCAGGGCTTTTACTGGGTAGCCTTTCGGGGTCCGCAATGGCCGAAGAATCTGCCGCCCTAGGCCTGTTGCGAGTCCACCCCGACAACCCGCGGTACTTTACCGACGGCAGTGGTAAAGCGGTCTACCTGACCGGGTCGCATACGTGGATGAATTTGCAGAACGTTGTTGATATCAAATGTAAAGCAGAGATTATTTCTCTGCCGGCTTTCGACAACGAAGCGTTTCTGAGTTTTCTTGAGCAGTACAACCACAACTTTTTTCGGCTCTGGGCGTGGGAGGCTACGCCGTGGGTGATGCCCGATTCGTGCGCTGCGCGGTTTGACTTGCTGCCGTTTGCCCGCACGGGCCCTGGCACAGCGCACGACGGCGGGCTCAAGTTCGATCCCACGAAACTCAATCAGGAATACTTCGATCGGATGCGCCAGCGCGTGGTCGTAGCCGGAGACCGTGGCATCTACGTCGCGGTAATGCTGTTTCAGGGGTTCAGCATTTCCAGAAAGAATGTGAGAAGAGAATCAACGCCGTGGGACGACCACCCCTTTCACAAGGACAACAACATCCTGGGCATCGATGGTGACACCAATGGCGATGGAGAAGGCTATGAAGTCCACACTCTGGGAGATCCGGCAATCACCAAGATGCAGGAGGCGTACGTTCGCAAAGTGGTCGACACGGTCGGCGATCTGGACAATGTTATTTACGAGATTTCCAACGAATGCCACGGCGAGTCGCTTCAATGGCATTATCACATGGTCGACCTGATTCAACGCTACGAAAAAACGAAGCCGAAACAGCACCTCATATGGATAAGCTTTCTCGTGGACGGCATGGTCGGACCAGGCACTCTCCAAAATCTGCTAGAGAGCCGTGCGGAAATCATTAGTCCAAGCCGTGATGCGGTAAAAAAATATGACCGACTATATCAAAATGATCCGCCTGCCGCGGATGGCTCAAAGGTCGTCATCACCGACACCGATCATCTATGGGGGATCGGCGGCAATCAGGCCTGGGTCTGGAAAAGCTTTCTGCGCGGCATGCACCCGATTTTTATGGACCCCTATCGTGACTCACCACGTCATCAAGCTTCCGATTTGGACGAGCAATGGGAGCCCATCCGCCGCAGCATGGGCTACACACTACGATTCGCAGAGAGAATGAATCTGGTGGCGATGACCCCGCAAGACGATCTGGCCTCGTCAAAGTATTGTCTGGCCAATCCTGGAGAAGAATATCTGGTCTATCTGCCCGAAGGGGGAAAAGTGACCGTGGATCTGTCGGCTGCGAAGTCAGTTCTCTCTGCCGAGTGGTTCGATCCCAGTTCGGGCGAGACAAAAAAAGCCAAAGCGGTGCGCGGTGGCACTCGACGAAATTTCACTGCTCCGTTCGGTAGCGATGCGGTGCTGTACCTCGTTCGCACAACGTCGAAGCAATGAGAAATGCCTAGTACTGCTGCGCTAGGTTGAACCACGACGGCACAACGGGCACAACGAAACGGAACCAAGATACATACTTAACAAAATATCCATTTCGCATCGTTCGTCCTGCTATTGTAGTATGATGTAATGTTCGTTGTGTCGTTGTGGTTCCAATGACTTAGCGCTGTAGTACTAGGAGCATCCAGTCTATGAAAAATCCCATGAAAAATCGTAGCTGCGACATCGTTCTCGTAGCGTGCGTATCGCTTCTCTTTGCCGCGAGTGCCGAGGCCAAGCCACAGATCAAGCCGCTGGTTCGCGTGGTTGACCTGAAAGTTGGCGAGTCGCAAGAGGTCGAGCTATGTGACGGTAGTCGCGCGATGGTCAAACTGCTCGATCTGAAAGAGATGCACGATGATATTCGCGGCGCCATCCGCGTCGCACAGGTCGAAGTCGAGATCAACGGCAAGCCGATCACGCTGAATTCGGGGAACTACCATCTTCCGGTAACCGCCGGCCGCGTGCAGATCGACTGCCCGATCACGCGCGGCTACTACGCGAATACCAAATCGGACGCCTGGGGGCTGGACAAGGACAGGGCCGCGCGTCTGCGTCTCTGGCCGGCTGGCTCGCCGCTCATCAAGCCGGGCACGTTCATCCGTCCCGTCGAGCAGCGCTGGTTCGCATCACGAACCTGGATGAGCAACCAGCCGGTCGATGGGGGCCCTCGCATTACCCGAGACATTTACTATCACAGCGGTCTGGACATCGGCGGGGCGGAGGGGTTGGTTGAAGTGATTGCCGCGACCGACGGGCTGGTGGTCTCTTCGGGCCTGAATGTGTTAGACCAACACAAGCAGGAGACGCCGGTGCAGCCGCGCTACGACGTGGTCTATGTCATGGACCGACGGGGCTGGTACTACCGGTACAGCCATCTGAAAGAGATTGACGAAGCGATCAAGCCTGGGCGAATCATCCGGTTGGGCGATCGCATTGGCGTTCTTGGCAAGGAGGGCGGCAGCGGTGGCTGGTCTCACCTGCACTTTGAGATCAAGAGCCGCCAGCCATCGGGCAAGTGGGGCACGCAAGAAGGCTACGCCTTCCTCTGGGAAGCCTACCAGCAGCAACACAAACCAAAATTGATCGCGGTCGCGCGGCCGAGTCATTTGGCCCGCGTCGGCGAGAAGGTTGTGCTGGACGGCAGCCGTTCGTGGAGCGCCGGCGGCAAAATCGCTCAATACGAGTGGATATCAGACGACGGTGCCACCCAATCGGGTGTCCGGGTCGAGCGGACCTACCCCCGCGCAGGCACCTACAGCGAGGTCCTTAAGATCACCGATCCCGATGGCATGGTGGACTACGACTTTACCAGCGTGCTGGTCATCGACAACCGCGAGCCAGACCGTTTCCCCCCTTTCATCCACGCCGCCTATTTTCCGACGTTCGGTATCAAGACCGGCGCCCCGGTGACGTTCAAAGTCCGCACTTTTTATATCACCGAGGGCCACGAGACATGGGACTTCGGCGACGGCAGCGAGCCGGTTAAGGTTCAGTCCGACGGTAACGCCGATCAGCACGCCAAAGATGGCTACGCGGTCACCACGCATCGCTTCGAGGAGCCCGGTCATTACGTCGTGCGTGTCGAGCGAACCAACAAGAATGGCATTCGAGCAGTCGGACACTTGCAGGTAAGAGTCGGCGCACCAAGTTCAGAGGGAGAGTAACTTCTCAAATGGTACACGAGTCCCCTTTCGAACCTCTTAGGAGCCGTTCGTAAATAAGGTTCCTCAGGAATTTTAATGGCTAGATTTTGGTGTGGAAAGGAGAACTACCAAGCCGCAATCTCAGCCCCCGGCAAAGCCGGGGGCTGAGATGCTTTCCTCGAACGGTAGCCACTAAATTCCCGGAAGAACCGTAAATAAGTTGCCGGATTTCCGATGTCGTGAAATTCGGTAACTTATTTCCGTACGACCCCTTAGTGGCCCCAGTGATCATGAAAAAGCTACACTCTGTTGCCATGCTGATCGATACGGACTCTACCTATTCTCGAAGTCTGCTGATCGGCATCAACTATTATCTTCGCGTGAATAATTACCCATGGACCGTATTTCTACCTAGGCTAGTGAAAGAAAACGCGTCGGTCGCCTGGTTGAAGACGTGGCACGGTCACGGAATTATCGCCCGCATCGTCAACAAGCACATTGCGGAAGCCGTGATCAACACCGGTTTGCCGGTGGTTGATATCAGCTCTGCACAGCTGACCGAAAAGATTCCGTGGGTTGAATCTGATAACGAAGCGGTCGGCCGTCAGGCGGCTTCTCACCTGCTTGATCGTGGCTTTAAGCAATTTGCATTCTGCGGATTTGGCCCACTCTACTGGTCGCGTCAGCGCAGCGATGAGTTCATGCGATGTGTAACCGAGGCTGGGGGCGATTGCATCACCTTTGCCTCTTCCGTCAGCTGCGCCTCACGTTACGAGTCGGAATCCGACTTGGTTCGGCTCGCGAAATGGCTCAAAGAACTTCCTAAACCGGTCGGTCTGATGGCCTGCAATGACTATCGTGCCTGGCAGGTTCTCAAACTCTGTCGGGAACAGGAAATCAAGGTGCCGGACGAATTGGCCATCGTGGGCGTCGACAACGACGAGCTGTTTTGCGAGCTTTCAGAACTTCCCCTTTCGAGTGTCATTCCCGATTATAGACGGATAGGCTGTAAGGCGGCAGATTTGCTGGACCAACTTATGCGAGGCGCGTCGATCGGGTCGAAAGCCGCCCACCCAATTAAGCCCCTGGGCGTGGCGACCCGAATATCGACCGACGTGTTTGCTGTTGACGACCAAGAAATATCCCAAGCCGTGAGGTACATCCGAAAGCAGGCACGCGGCTGACTAAAAGAAGCAAGCTTGCGGAGAACAATCTAGCGGGTGGCACCGACAGTCGTTCGGAGTTGCGTTGCCAGCTAGTGAGCATGTTCGAACGATTGTCGGTGTGCGCAGCACAGAAGGCAAATACGGCTGGTCTGATGAGCGAGGGCCTCTTGTGCTGCGCACACCGACACATGTCCGACAATGTCGAATCAAATGGCGCAGCGATTTACGGACAAGTGTCGGTGCCACCCGCGAGCTTGCGGAGAACAATCTAGCCAAAAAAAGCTGGAATTCTAGGGGAAATCGCTCTGCGACTCTCTCGCCCCCCTCGGGCTGGTCTCGTTGGCCTCAATGTACTATTGCGTAATAGTACATTTATTTTTGCCTGATTGTGCATTTTCTTGCTTGTAGCCAGTAGTTAGTTCCCGTTGATAATACTCCCTTTCCGACCGACTTTGGGAACGGCGCGGGGCGACGAGCGGGCGAGGGAGTTGGCTTGTTCGGTTTTCTGTGGTGGGTCGGCGTTGTTGCGCCGCAGCGCGCGTACCTCGCCTTACGTTTACGAGTTGTTTTCGGTTTTTGCGTCCGTTCCGCGTCAGCCTCCTGAGGTTTTTGCCAGGATCGTTAAGTTGTGACAGAACACGGCGCTGCCAACGGCGGACGTGAAATTCTTAAAGCCGCGAAAACAACAGCGAGCCAGGCGAAATGCTCGCTTTAAGCACGAGATCGTGCCTTCGATTCCGGCGCGCCACTGCTGCCAAATGCCCATCATCGTGTCGCCGAAATCTCGCGTCCGCCGAGGCACGCCCAGGTAGTCGACCTGTTCTTCCAATTCCTCGTAGGTGTCCTCGTCCGGACAGAAGCCCATGTCCGCGGCGACCGTTTTGGGCCGGCTACCGTACTTCTCTTCGTGTCGTTCGAGTACCGTCTCCAGGAGTTCGCTGTCGCTTACATTCTTCTCCAACACAACGTAATCGGTAATGAACTTCTCCTTCGACTGTGTGAGCAGCACCTTGTGACCGAATTCGACTGGCTTGCCACGCCGTCCACGCATGATCAACTCCGCATGAGATTCAAAAATGCTGAACACTTTGTCGGCATTTGGAACCTGCTCTCGATCGAACGCGCGGCGCCGAGCCACTTCGGCGACCTGCCGCATCACCGGCAAACGGTTCGCCAGCGACTGGGCAATCGTCGCCAACTCGACACACGTCGAACGTTCGGCCCAAGCGACGAATTGTTCCGCTTTTTCCAGAGCTTCCTCGACCCGGACGATCAGCGTCTTCATATTCTGGCGGACCTGGCGGAGACGCTTTTTGTTCGTGCTATTCGAGTAACGCGTGACGAAAAGATGCAGATTTTTGATCTTCTTCGCGTGAAATCGCCAAGGACAACGGAGTGGGTCGAGTTCTCGACCAGTCGACATTTCTCGGGCAGCCACGCGATAGACGTCCCACAGCAGGCTGGAGTCGGTCGGCCAGTGAATATTGCATTCGGTGACGGTCGTGTCGGTTCGCACATGTTCCAGGGAGACCGTTTCTTCGGCGACGACGCCGAGGGCCAATAGGTGATTGATCCGTTCCCAAGTCTCGGGCTGAATCGCGCGAAATGCCTTGTTCAGCAGCGTGAAGTCGATGGTCGGCTTTTTCAGCAGGCGGCAAAACCGCTGCAAGGTTTCGCTTTCGGCAATCCGGATCGACGCTTCCCGATAGTCGAGTCCTTCCCGTTGCAAGACGAGGATCGCGCGAAACAGGTTTTCGCTGGTGAAGATCGGCTTTCGGCCGCGTGCCGACGTCGTCTGGCTGAGCTGTTCGAGGTCGCGATGGACCACATCGAGAATCGCGGGCCGGCTGTCCAGCAACTGGCCGAGCGTTTTGTACTCGTCACGATAATCCCGTACCGTTTGGTTGTCGGCCTTCTCGTTGGCCCATCCAAAATCGAGAATCGCTTCAGCTTTCAAACGCATCGCCCGCTTCTCCTTGGGTAAAATGGCTCTTTGATTCGTTCTGTTTTCAATAGGATAACGATGCGTCTTTTTCTTGCTACACCAAAACCGGCCCGCCAGACGAATTTCACAATATTCTGATTTGGGAAACAGGAACTACCTAGAGGTGGGCAACCCGACAGAGGGTTCGTTAATAGGCAAAAGCGACTACGCGGCAAACGCCGGAGATTTGCACTTTGCCGCACAGTGGAACAGTAGGGGTCCGGCAAACTTAGCTGAAGTAGACGTTTATCGTGGTTGGTGTAATTCCGAAAATGGAGGTGTAATAGGGAGTTGCAACCCTAGTCTAGCAGGTCAAGTTCCTGACCGGATTACAGGGCCGGATGGTACCAGGGGTACCTATTGGACCAACACGCCCGATACCGACACGGTCAATGGTGTTTCTTTTCAGCGAAGCAGAATTAGCTTCAAGCACATCACCGATGGCAGCTCGAATACGTACGCGGTTGGTGAAAAATATCTGAACCCTGAAAGTTACGAAGAATCTGGCTATCTTTCCTACGGTGATGATAAGGGGTGGACAACCGGCGTCTCGGACGACATGCACCGCTGTGCATCGTTTCCTCCGATGCAAGACGCGATTCGCCCTTCGACTTCGGCGGAAGTGCCGCTAACCAAGAGCAAGAGTTCTATCTCTACCGGTTCGGCAGCCCTCACCCGGGCGGGGCCCATATCGCGTTTTGCGATGGACATGTGGAATCGGTTAGTTTCGACGTCGACATTAACATCCATCAGTTTCGGGCCAATTGTCATGATGGCCAAGTCATCGCCGAGCCGTGATTCTGTATTCAGCAACCAGCATGGTTGGTACGGGCAAGGTTAGTGTTTACACACCCTTAATTCACGAGGCCGGTTTCTGACGGCGTAGCTCAGCGGAGATAAGGCACGTTGGTCGTAATGGCTTCGGTGCGTGCACAGCTCCCCCTTTTCCCCAGGGGCGGTATCGCGGTGCGTCGAAGAAGAGGAAGAAAAACAGTCACTATTTGTAGGGTGGGAGGTTCTGTCGGCGGATTGAGCAAACCACTCCCATTGGTTCTGCCTCCGACAGGTTCACCCACCTTCCGGTCTGGCCCAAAAGGTGGGTAAACCTGCTGGCGCAAAGATCTTAATCGATAGTCAACATCTCACTTGCCAGCAGAACTACCTACCTACCTACCTACCCCTCCCTACCAAGAGGAAAAACCTAAAGGATTCGCCTGAAGGCGAGGGTTTTAGACTCATCGTTAGGACAATAAAGTCAAACATTCGAAGTAGTGAAGTGTCGATAAATCGACCTAGGTAGTGCAGAAGGCGTGTTCCACGGACTGGCCACC